>NZ_JAFBJM010000010.1:0-146118 GCF_016809815.1 Enterobacter sp. E1
AGTCGGCGTGGCCTGGGCAGTCTACGTGTGCGTAGTGGCGAGTCGGGGTGTCGTACTCAACGTGAGAGGTGTTGATGGTGATACCACGAGCTTTTTCTTCTGGTGCGTTATCGATCTGGTCGAATGCGCGAGCAGAACCACCGTAGGTTTTTGCCAGAACGGTAGTGATTGCAGCGGTCAGCGTTGTTTTACCATGGTCAACGTGGCCGATAGTACCGACGTTAACGTGCGGTTTTGTACGTTCAAACTTTTCTTTAGACATCGATTGTCCCTCTAAGACACGGATAAATCGGTGATATCACCACATCAACCAGGCGAAATGCCTGAATTGTTGAATACAGTAAAATTGAAACAGAGAGAAACGGGAAGGAGAAGTGAAGTGGTGCTGATACCCAGAATCGAACTGGGGACCTCACCCTTACCAAGGGTGCGCTCTACCAACTGAGCCATATCAGCACGTATTGGAGCGGGCAGCGGGAATCGAACCCGCATCATCAGCTTGGAAGGCTGAGGTAATAGCCATTATACGATGCCCGCATCCTGAAACTCGGCTACCCAGTTCTTTCTGTAACAAAAAAAGAGATTTCTCTCTTTTTAAGTTTGAGCTGGTTAATTTTTCCAACCAGCTCCGGCGGCATTAACGCTGCCAGAAAGTGGTGGTGGGGGAAGGATTCGAACCTTCGAAGTCTGTGACGGCAGATTTACAGTCTGCTCCCTTTGGCCGCTCGGGAACCCCACCGGACTTGATGGTGCCGACTACCGGAATCGAACTGGTGACCTACTGATTACAAGTCAGTTGCTCTACCTACTGAGCTAAGTCGGCATCAAGTAGCGCGCATTCTATGGATACCTGCGCAGTCATGCAACTAAAAATTTGCATAAAACGTTCTTTCGCTCACATTTTATGCGAACAGCGTACTGAACGCTGTAAAAGTAGTCATTCGAGGTCAAATATTCAACATATCACGCTGATTTGCACGGTATACACCGTAGCGTGACGGCTTACGCGTAACGCAGCGCTTTCCATCTTTTTTCTTATTATTCCTGTCATCTGGTGTTAACCTCCTGCCCATTGTCCAAAATTAACTGTGTGATGAGCCATGATCCGGCAGTATTGTGCTGGCTCACTGAAGCATGCTTATGAGCAAAAAAGAGCAATCGTTAATGACACCTTATCTTCATTTTAACCGCAGCCAGTGGGCTGCCCTGCGTGATTCCGTCCCTATGACGCTGACGGAAGGTGAAATCGCACGGTTAAAAGGGATAAACGAAGACCTGTCCCTGGAAGAGGTCGCAGAAATATATCTCCCCCTCTCTCGCTTGCTTAACTTCTATATAAGTTCCAACCTGCGCCGTCAGGCGGTGCTGGAACAGTTCCTCGGGACGAATGGTCAACGCATTCCTTATATCATTAGTATTGCGGGTAGCGTGGCCGTAGGTAAAAGCACGACTGCGCGTGTCCTGCAGGCGCTGCTGAGCCGCTGGCCGGAGCACCGCAGCGTGGAGCTGATCACCACCGATGGCTTCCTGCATCCAAACGAAGTACTAAAAGAACGCGGGCTGATGAAGAAGAAAGGCTTCCCGCTCTCTTATGATATGCACCGTCTGGTGAAATTTGTTTCTGACCTGAAATCGGGCGTGCCTCACGTGACTGCGCCGGTGTATTCACACCTGATCTACGATCGCATCCCGGACGGAGATAAAACGGTGGTCCAGCCGGATATCCTGATTCTGGAAGGGCTGAACGTTCTGCAAAGCGGAATGGACTATCCTCACGATCCGCATCATGTGTTTGTCTCCGATTTTGTCGATTTCTCTATTTATGTCGATGCGCCGGAAGATTTACTCCAGAACTGGTATATCAACCGCTTCCTGAAGTTCCGTGAGGGGGCATTCACTGATCCGGACTCCTATTTCCATCACTACGCCCAGCTTTCTGAAGAAGAAGCGGTTAATGTGGCAAGAGGGCTGTGGAACGAGATCAACTACGTGAACCTGAAAGAGAACATCCTGCCAACGCGCGAGCGTGCGAGCTTAATTCTCACCAAGAGCGAGAAGCACGCTGTCGACCAGATTCGCTTGCGGAAATAATAGCGCAGAGATAAAAAAACCGGCTTAACGCCGGTTTTTTTGTTTTAAGCATGTGGCTTTTCGCCATTTTCATCCTGATCGACTGCAAAGCAGGCGACCAGTTGACCACCATAATCCTTCAGCTGTGGCTGGAGCTGGGTGCAAGGACCGAAGCGACGACTGCAGCGGGCGTTGAATGCACACCCCGGAGGCGGATTCAGCGGGCTTGGCAACTCGCCCGTCAGCTTAATACGCTCACGACGATCGTCCGGGTTCAGACGTGGCGTCGCGGAAAGCAGTGCCTGGGTATACGGGTGACGAGGATTATTAAAGATCTGATCTTTCGTCCCCTTCTCCACGCAACGCCCCAGATACATCACCATCACTTCATCAGCAATGTGCTCCACCACTGAAAGGTCGTGCGAGATGAACACGTAAGAGAGCCCAAGTTCCTGCTGCAAGTCCATCATCAGGTTCAGCACCTGCGCGCGGACGGAAACATCGAGTGCCGAAACCGGTTCATCGGCAATCACCACATCCGGGTCGAGCATCAGACCACGTGCAATAGCGATACGCTGACGCTGTCCACCGGAGAACATATGCGGGTAGCGGTCGTAATGTTCAGTTTTCAGGCCAACTTTCGCCATCATCGCCAGCGCTTTTTCCCGACGCTGCTCTTTGCTCAGATTGCTGTTAATCAGCAACGGCTCTTCCAGGATCTGTCCCACTTTTTTACGCGGGTTCAAAGAACCATACGGGTTCTGGAACACAATCTGGATTTTCTGGCGACGCAGTTTCTGTGCCTGCGGATCATGCTTGAGCAGATCTTGCCCCTGATAGTAAAGCTCACCACCGGTTGGCGTTTCAATCATCGTCAGCAGACGGCCCAGCGTCGATTTACCGCAGCCCGACTCCCCGACCACCGCCAGCGTTTTACCGCGTTCGAGGGTAAAGGAGACGCCATCCAGCGCTTTCACCAGTCGCTCAGGGGCAAAAATCCCCTTCTTCACCGGGTAGTGTTTTTTCAGGTCGATAGCCTGCAACAGCGGTTGTTGCGTGGTGGCCTGTTGCGTACTCATAGTGTTGGCCTCCCGGCATCATCGAGTGGGTAGTGGCATTTCGACTGACGACCGTCAGCAAGCTGGTTCAGCTCTGGCTCTTCTGCCCGGCATTTGTCCGTCGCATACGGACAACGCGGATTCAGCAGACAGCCCTGTGGTCGGTCGTATTTACCCGGCACCACGCCAGGCAGTGACGCCAGCCGCGCTTTGTCCTGGGCAAACTCCGGCAGCGCACGTAGCAGAGCCTGAGTATACGGATGACGCGGCGCGCGGAAGATATCGTGGGAACTTCCGGTCTCCACCACCTGGCCTGCATACATCACGATGATTTTGTGCGCCGCTTCGGCCACCAGCGCCAGGTCGTGCGTAATCAGCACCAGCGCCATATTCTCTTTCTGCTGCAGTTCCAGCAGCAGCTCGATAATTTGCGCCTGAATGGTCACATCCAGCGCCGTCGTCGGTTCATCCGCAATCAGCAGTTTTGGCCGACAGGCAATGGCCATCGCAATCATCACGCGCTGGCTCATCCCGCCTGAAAGCTGGTGCGGGTAAACGTCCAGACGCGATGCCGGGTCAGGAATCCCCACCTGGTTCAGCAGATCGATCGCGCGCTGACGACGGGTTTTCTTATTCCCGCCCTGATGCACCTTAATCGCTTCCATAATCTGGAAACCGACGGTGTAGCACGGGTTCAGGCTGGTCATTGGGTCCTGGAAAATCATCGCCACTTCCGCGCCCACCAGCTGGCGGCGCTGTTTTTCGGAAATGCGCTTCAGATCCTGACCGTTGAACTGCAGGTTTTCCGCCATCACGCGGCCCGGATAATCAATCAGCCCCATAATCGCCAGCGAGCTTACTGACTTACCGGAACCTGACTCCCCTACGATGCCAACCACTTCGCCCTGATTTACGCTGTAGCTGATGCGGTCCACGGCGCGAAACGGGGTGCCTTCGTCGCCGAAGTGCACTGATAATTTATCTACATTTAATAACGCCATCTCGTGCCTCTTACTGCTTCAGTTTGGGATCAAGTGCATCACGCAGACCATCACCCATCAGGTTAAATGCCAGCACCGTCAGCAGAATCGCCAGACCCGGGAAGGTGACGACCCACCAGGCGCTTTGTGCGAACTGCAACACGTCGGAGAGCATAGTGCCCCACTCCGGTGTTGGCGGCTGCGCACCCATGCCCAGGAAGCCAAGAGCGGCCATATCAAGAATGGCGTTAGAGAAACCGAGCGACGCCTGAACAATCAGCGGCGCAAGGCAGTTAGGGAAGATATTGACGAACATCTGACGCATAGCGCCTGCACCCGCCACGCGAGACGCCGTGACGTAATCCCGGTTCACTTCCACCAGCACCGCCGCACGCGTTAAACGTACGTAGTGAGGAAGCGCCACGAAGGTCAATGCAAGCGCAGCGTTACCAATCGACGGGCCGAAGATCGCCACCAGCACCAGTGCCAGCAACAGGCTTGGCAGAGCCAGCATAATATCGACGATACGCATGATGATGTTATCAACGATACCGCCGAAGTAACCGGCAACCAGACCCAGTACAATCCCCATGATCAGGGAAAGCACCACCACCAGGCAGCCGACCAGCAGCGACAGACGTGCACCGTACATCAGACGCGACAACACGTCACGACCCACATCATCGGTACCTAACAGGTGTGCCAGGCTACCACCGTCCTGCCACGCAGGAGGTGCCAGCAGGGCATCACGGAATTGATCCGCCGGGTTATACGGTGCCAGGACGTTCGCAAACACCGCAATCAGGATCATGATAGAGACATAGACCAGCCCCACTACCGCGCCTTTGTTGCGCTTGAAGTAGTGCCAGAATTCCTGCAGCGGCGTCATTGGAACCGGTGCAGCAACCACTTTATTTTCAGAAACGTGTGACATGATGGCCCCTTACTTCTTATGACGAATACGCGGGTTCACCACGCCGTACAGCAAATCGACCAGCAGGTTAACGAGGATAATCATCGTCGCAACCAGCAGCACACCGCCCTGCACGACCGGATAGTCACGGCGTTGCAGCGCGTCAATCAGCCAACGTCCCAGGCCCGGCCAGGAGAAGATGGTTTCGGTCAGGATCGCACCTGCCAGCAACGTACCCACCTGCAGACCGATAACGGTCACCACCGGCAGCATGGCGTTACGCAGCGCATGAACGATGATGACACGCATACGCGTCAGGCCTTTGGCGCGCGCGGTGCGGATATAATCCTCACCCAGTACTTCCAGCATGGATGAACGGGTCATACGCACAATCACCGCCAGAGGAATCGTACCGAGCACCATTGCAGGCAGGATCATGTGCGCGACAGCATCAATGAAGTTGCCCTCTTCGCCCCAGATAGCCGTATCAATCAGCATAAAGCCGGTCAACGGGTTGGAATCATCGAGGAAGACCATATCGCTGACGCGCCCGGAGACCGGCGTCAGGTTAAGCTGCACCGATACCAGCATAATCAGCATCATGCCCCACCAGAAGATAGGCATGGAATAGCCGGTCAGCGCCAGGCCCACGGCAGTATGGTCAAAAATAGAGCCACGTTTAACCGCAGCCAGGACTCCAACAGGAATACCCACCGCAGTGGCGAAAATCATGGCGCAGACACCAAGTTCGAGTGTCGCTTTGAAACGCGGCACGAACTCATCCCACACCGGAAGACGGCTTTTCAGCGAAATACCCAAATCACCGTGCAACACGCCCCAGATATAGTTGAGGTACTGCTGCCACAGCGGCTTGTTCAGACCAAGCTCAGCCAGCAGCTGTGCATGGCGCTCAGGGGAAATACCACGCTCGCCCGCCATAATCATTACCGGGTCGCCGGGGATCATATGGACGAAGGCAAAAGTGAGAAGGGTGATACCGATAAACGTGGGGATAACAAGTCCCAGACGTCGGAGGATGAACTGCAACATAACCCGGATTCTCTCTGATGACGCACGACCAATGGCGTGACGTCTGTATTGCTCACAAATGTAAATTCCCTCTCCCGTCGGGAGAGGGTTAGGGTGAGGGGATGCATGCACGTCCCTCACCCCTGCCCTCTCCCGGGGGAGAGGGAGAACACCCTACTTATTATTCAACCGATACGTTTTCGAAGTGGTGTTTGCCCAGTGGATCAACCACGTAGCCCTTCACTTCTTTACGCACTGGCTCGTAAACGGTGGAGTGAGCAACAATCAGCGCCGGAGCCTGATCGTGCATAACAACCTGAGCCTGCTTGTACAGTTCAATACGTTTGTTGTGATCGTCGGTCGCACGCGCCGGCTGGATCAGGTCTTCAAACGGCTTGTAGCACCAGCGAGAGTAGTTGGAACCGTCTTTCGCAGCAGCACAGCTGAACAGGGTGGCGAAGAAGTTGTCCGGATCCCCGTTATCACCGGTCCAGCCCATCATTACCGCCTGGTGCTCACCCGCTTTGGCGCGCTTCAGGTACTCGCCCCACTCGTAGGTCACAATCTTGGCCTGTACGCCAATCTTCGCCCAGTCAGCCTGAACCATTTCCGCCATACGGCGTGCGTTCGGGTTATACGGACGCTGTACCGGCATCGCCCACAGTTCAACGGTAAAGCCTTTATCCTGGCCTGCTTCTTTCAGCAGTGCTTTCGCTTTCTCAGGATCGTAGCTGTAGTCTTTAACGTCGTCGTTGTAGCCCCACATTGTTGGTGGGATCAGGTTCTTAGCGGCTACGCCTGCGCCCTGGTAAACGGCTTTGATGATCGCTTCTTTGTTCACCGCGTAAGTCAGCGCCTGACGCACTTTTACATCATCAAACGGTTTCTTCTCGGTGTTAAAGGAGAGATAGCCCACGTTCAGGCCAGCCTGCTCCAGCAGGTTGATATTCTTATCCTGCTTCATGCGAGCGATATCAGCCGGGTTCGGGTATGGCATAACCTGGCATTCGTTTTTCTGCAGTTTTGCATAACGCACAGACGCATCAGGCGTGATGGAGAACACCAGACGGTCGATCTGAGGTTTCGTACCCCAGTAGCCCGGGAACGCTTTATACAGAATGCGAGAATCTTTCTGGTACTGCAGCAGCTGGAATGGGCCGGTACCGATTGGATCCAGGTCCACTTTTTCCGGCGTACCGGCTTTCAGCATGTTATCTGCATATTCTTTAGACAGAATAGACGCGAAGTCCATCGCCAGGTCAGCCAGGAATGGCGCTTCCGGGCGAGTCAGCACGAACTGCACGGTTTTATCGTCAACTTTTTTCACTTCAGAGATCAGATCTGGCAGCCCCATCCCTTCGAAGTATTCATAGCTGCCGCCAGACACTTTGTGGTACGGGTTCTGAGCGTTTTTCTGACGGTCGAAGGAGAACACCACGTCATCGGCGTTGAAGTCGCGCGTGGGTTTGAATTCTTTGCTGTCCTGCCACTTCACGCCCTGGCGCAGGTGGAAGGTATAGGTTTTACCGTCTTCGCTGACGTCCCACTTCTCAGCCAGACCAGGAATAACTTCCGTGGTACCGGTTTTGAATTCAACCAGACGGTTATAGATCGGTACAGAGCTTGCGTCGTACGTCGTACCAGAGGTAAAGAGCTGTGGGTTAAAGCCTTCCGGCGAGCCTTCAGAACAGTAAACCAGGGTTTTTGCCTGTACGCTTGCTGCCACGGTCATCGCCACCAGGCTCAAACCAAGCTTCAGCATCCCTGACTTCTTCAAGGAAATACTCATTATTCTGCTCCAATGTGATGTTTTGCTTTGTTGTGTTACGCCGCCTGACCTTTATTTATTTTTTACCCGGTCCGGTCGGTGATGCCCTAAGGCGTTAAAGGGATGGAGAATCCTTTCAGAAGAGCGTTTGAGTTGCAGCGCAGATCGTCCCTGAAATGCCCCTCATGCCCTACAATCTGTCAACAGAATGTGAAAACGTCAATACAGGTGGCGGGGATTTACGCTGAGTGTGAGAAACCGCAAACAAAGATTAAAAAAACTATGCATGCCAGTTTTCAGCAGGGAAATTTATGCTACTCGCTATCTTGCAGCACAAATATCTTCATATTTCGCAACAATCAGTGATTAACTTTTATTCAGAATGGGTAAATTTTCTTACAGAATGGTGATTATCTGAGCACTAAATTCCACGAACGTTAAAACGCACAGCGAAAAATGCTGAGGTTATCTATAAGCAACGCGAAAAAAGATCAATCTATATATAAAAAAATACAATGGATTATGTCACAAAATCGTTAACAGGCAGGGAGAAGCAGGGATAAGAGGCGTTTTGGGTAATCTGACGGGTTAAGGCTCTAATGCAAAAAGGGCTAACCTTACGGTTAGCCCTTTTTTAGAATGTGGTCGGCGAGAGAGGATTCGAACCTCCGACCCACTGGTCCCAAACCAGTTGCGCTACCAAGCTGCGCTACTCGCCGAATGCGGAGCGCATCTTACTGCTGAGGTGCGCCCCCGTCAATCCCTTATTTTCAAAAAGCCATTCAACTGGCGATATTCTCGCCAGGCGAGCTACTGCGCGGCTTTGGAGGTGCGGTCAGGGAGTTTGCACCAGTTGTTATTTTCGTTAATACCGCCATCTGGTGAGGTGTAACCCAGGCAACCTAAAATGGTGTCGTACAGCTCAACATGACGACGCGGTACCTTCATATCAGCTTCTTTCTTCAGTTGAGCAAACATCTTCGCTTTCTCCGGATCTTCCAGATACTTGTCAGACATCCACACAATCATTGGCACGCGGAACTGCTCCGGCGGAGCCATCTTACGTGGCGTACCGTGCAGGTGCTCGAACTCATTGATGGATTCACCGTGGTCCGCAGCATAGAAAACAATCGCTTTCTTATCGCGGACCTGGTCAATCACCGTATCAATAAAGTGATCCACATACATCACTGAGTTGTCGTAGGAGTTAATCAGCTGCGCTTTAGAACAGTCTTTATCCACACCAACGCACTCCGGCGTCCATTTGGCAAAGCTACGCGGGTAACGCTGGGTGTAGTTAAAGTGCGACCCTTTAGTATGCAGAATGATCATATGCTTACCATCAGGATTTCCGTTCAGAGACAGTTTCATCTCGTCAATCAGCAGCATGTCATCGACAGGCTTGCCACGGTTACGCGCCTCCGCACCAATCTGCTCGCGATAAGAAATGTTCTGGGCCATGGTGTTGCTGTAGAACCACATCTCGCTCTGCATCGCATAGAGGTCAGACGTAAACCCAAGCTGATGCAGCACCGAGAAGACGTTTTGCTCTTTCAGGGTACGTTGTGGGTTATCGCTCGCACCACCCTCACGTACGAACATGCAGCGTAAGGAGAGCTTGGTGGCGGTGTCGCAGGAATAACCGCGATAGGCAATCAGGTTTTTCTCCTGTGCCATTTTTGGTGTGGTATCGCGGTCATAGCCGAGAATACCCATATGATCCCAGCGCGTAGTTTCCCCGATAATAAAGACGACATAGGTATCATCGATATCTTTTGGCGCGACATAAGTGAATTTCTTCGCCGGGTTAATCAACGATTTATTATCAGAAGACTCATCCACCTGCGCCCACGCGTATAACCCCAGCGCGGAGATCCAGTTAGACGGTAAATAAGAGTTGGCGACCACACCACCGTAGCTTGGCAGATCCACGCCAGAGGTACGCTCATCATATTTCTGTTTTACTTCCAGCAGACGAATAGGCCCCCAGACCATCAGACCGGCCAGCAGAACTATCGCCACGCTTCTGAAACGTTTTCCCGGCGTGCGGATCTGGTGAACCAGCGTATACCGGCAACGGTTGCTCCAGATAAGGAGCAGCGGCAGGGCACTCACGGCCACCAGCCAGAGTACAAAATGCAGCCCAACCACTTCTTTAGAGAGATCGATGTCCGTGGTCATCACCGAGGCGATAATGCCGTAGCCAATGACAACGTTCATAAAGGTCATGTAATAGCTGGCCCCTGCCGAGCACAGCACGATAAACGTCGCCAGCACTCGCCAGACGCGACGGCCAAACAGCGTAAGAATACGGAATAAAAAGAAGGTGACCAGTACAGCAGCGACCAATTCGACAACCGCTGCAATTCCTTTCCAGACGGTAAAATCTTGCGCGTAACCGTCGAACCGACGGAAAAACACTGCGCCATTCATAAACAGGCCGATGTACAACGCCAGCAAAAAGCACAGCTTTTGTTGCGCCATCGATTTAATGTATTTCATGCAATCTACCCGGAAAAAGGGACAGTACAGCCGCCCACCTCAATATAAAAAGTGGACAGATTAGACATACGCTCAGGGGATCGTTCAATGAAACGACTACAAGCGTGGTAAGTAGACCACAGGGAAGGGAAAAAGTGGCAGCAGAGAGTGTGATCGGTACAGTTATTTACAAAAAAGCAGACCCAGAATCCGACAAATGCGTCTAAAGGCAGTATTGTTCGATAAGAAAAAGGCCGGATGACCGGCCTTTTTCTTCGTTGTCAGGCATGCGCTTCTTTAAAGACTTCCCGCTGCGGCTGTCGAATCGTCGTAGACAGCGCCAGCGAAATGATCAGCAAGGCGAAGATCACGCAGAAGGTCACATAGAACCCACCGAACAGTGAGGCAATCAGCGAACCGCAGATACTGCCGATCCCGAAGCCAAGATAAATAACACCGTAGTTTTTCGCGAGATTGTTAAGACCAAAGAATTCGCTCACCAGTGACGGGAAGACCGTAATGGTGCCACCGAAGTTGAACGCAACGCAGGCAATCGCCGCGAAGAAGGTCGCTTCATTCAGAGGTGCGAAAAGCAGCGCCGCCATGCCCACCAGCGAAACAACCTGGCCAATCGTAATCACACGGATACGGGCGATTTTGTCAGACAGAATACCCAGCACCAGACGCCCGGAAAGGTTGGCAATGGAGATCACGGTCACCGCATTCGCAGCCGTTGCCGCATCCAGTTTCACCATTCCCTGAGCGATATCTTTCGCCACACCGATGACGTACAAACCACTCATGCAGGCCGTCAGGAACATCACCGCCAGCATCCAGTACTGCGGTTTACGCATAGATTGCGCCAGGGTGAAATCGTTCTCCACCACACCGTTCACGGATTTAACCTCCTGCTGAGGCGCATCTTTCATCAGCGTAGCACCAAAGAGGATCATGACCAGAACGATAACCCCCCAGATCATGAAGGTTTTTTCGAGACCAACGGAAGCCAGCAGATGAGAATCGATAAATTTAAAACCGAGGCTGCCCAGGCCATAAGAACCGATGGCAAACGCAGAGATAAGGCCTTTACGTTCCGGGAACCACTTCACGCAGTTCGAGAGTGTCAACAGGTAACCTGCACCATCTGCCAGCCCCACCAGTACCCCAGCGCTCAACCACAGCATCATCAGGTTGCTGGAGTGTGCCGTCAGGAAAAAACCCACGCCCAGCAGAATGCCGGACGCCATGGTCACACGCTTCACACCAAAACGCTCCTGCAGCTTGCCCGCGACGGAAGACGAGAGCGCCAACCCGAGACTCAGTAGCCCAAAGGAGAATGCAACCTGGCTGACCGGTGCGCCGAGCTTATCGGAAAGTGCGCTGTTAAACAGGCTCCAGGTATAGACCGAACCCAACGCAAACTGGGTGACGATGGTACCAAAGAGCGTTAGCCAGCGCGTACGGTTATAAGTTGATGTGTTCATGGCAGTTGTCCTGCAAGAGAAATTAAGGAAGTTCGCTGAGGACAACGATAAACAAAACCTTAAAAGACCTGGGGTAAAACGGCATGAAATGCAGGAAGAATGGAATGAAATGCCTGGAATCAGGAATGAATGACCTTGTGGGGGAATGAAGCGATAGCGTGTTAGTACCTGCTATCGCTACAACCCCTATGGCTATTGTATTTGAGATGTTACCGTAACGTTTAAAAAAGTAACAACTCTAGAAATTCGCACTCACGCCCAGGGTGTACATAAATTCCTCACCTGTGGTGGCGCGTTCCCCTTGAGCGAGCGACGCATAGGCCGCTACATGCGTGTTAAACGGAATATCCGTACCGACCGTCACATCCATCCAGCTCCCGTTTTGTGCCGGGGCTGGCGTTTGCGGCATGCCAAACTGAGATTTCCACTGGTTTTCACCAAACTGCTGGTTATAGCTGATCTGTGCCCACGGACGAAGATCGCCGTACTGGGTATTCACGCGCCAGCCCAGCGTGCTAACACTGGCATGCCAGAGCGGGTCAGTGACTGACTGTGTCGACGCGCTATCACCAAATTCGTTGATCATCATGGGAGCCGTGCCGTCGTACCGCCACGCCACGACAGGGCCGGTAGTGATATGCGCTGAAACGGGAAAATTCCAGCCCACGCTCATTGCCCCCTCTGTCGTACTGCCAGACGGTACATTCAGGGCAAGACCTGGCGCATTTTGTGAAGTCTGAATACGCTCAGCAAGAATATCCTCATAACGCGGTTGGTGATCCGCGTCCCATGTATAGCGTTCCGCCGTATTATTTTGGGCGTCTGAAACGATATATTCCTGTTGCCAGGCAGACGCTGTATTACAAAAAAACAGGCAGGCTGAAATTCCCACCAGGCCAGAAGCAGCATGGCGACCACTGATTTTTTTTATCATCATCAACGCGACCCCAGAGAGAGCCGAATTCGGCGATATTTGTCGTTATTCAGGAAGAGCTTATAGAGCATATGGCCCTGTATTAACTATTGTCTTTATAGTAAACACGTCAAGCCAGTCAGAACGAAATATTTGCAAAATCAGTATCAATAAGGGAGATGACGGATGGAACGTTGCGGTTGGGTAAGCCAGGATCAGCTGTATATCGACTATCACGACCAGGAATGGGGCGTGCCGGAGAAAGATGGTAAAAAACTCTTTGAGATGATCTGCCTGGAGGGTCAGCAGGCGGGTTTGTCGTGGATTACTGTGCTCAAGAAACGTGAAAACTACCGCAATGCCTTCCATCAGTTTGATCCTGTCGCCGTCGCCGCCATGACCGATGAGGACGTCGAAAGACTGGTGCTGGATGCCGGCATCATCCGCCATCGCGGTAAAATTCAGGCCATCATCGGCAATGCACGCGCCTGGCTTGCGATGGAACAAAACGGCGAATCATTCTCAGACTTTGTCTGGTCGTTTGTGAATAACGCTCCGCAAATCACCCACGCCGCCACGCTGGCAGAGATCCCGGCATCGACGCCTGAATCAGATGCGCTCTCTAAGGCCCTGAAAAAACGCGGTTTTAAATTTGTCGGTTCCACCATCTGCTACGCCTTTATGCAGGCCTGTGGCCTGGTCAACGACCACGTTACCGGCTGCTTCTGTCATCCGGGAGGCCATCATGATCCGCAAATGGCAAAATGAGAATACCGCGCCACTTCTGAGCCTATGGCTTGAAAGCACCACAGAAGCGCATCCGTTTATCGAGGCGAGTTACTGGAAAGAGAACGAGGCGATGGTGCGGGACGTTTACCTGCCTTCGGCTGAAACCTGGGTCTGGGAAAAGGATGGCGAACCTTGCGGATTTATCAGCGTGATGCAGTCTAAGTTTGTTGGGGCACTGTTTGTCGCACCGGCATACATCGGGAAAGGCATCGGGCAAGCGCTGCTGAACCATGTTCAACAGCACTTCCCGTATTTAAGCCTGGAGGTGTACCAGAAAAATGTCCGGGCGGTGAATTTCTACCATGCTCAGGGCTTTCGCATCGAAGACAGCGCCTGGCAGGATGACACCCAACATCCGACCTGGATCATGAGCTGGCAGGCGGATCAAACGCCGTTAAGATAAGCTCGGGTCCCTCATACTTTTCGACCCATGCCAGTGCTGTATTCCCTGCACAACCATTCCCCAGCTTCGAGCTGGGGAGATCTTTGGTCAGCACGTTAACCGCCCCGTTTTTACAGATACCGCCTTCGGCTGGCTCAAGATCTGGCCATGCCCCCTGGTGAATGCACAGCACACCCGGTTTAATCCCGTCACTGACCACCGCACCGGCCAGGACCTGTCCCCGCTGGTTCCAGACGCGCACCACGTCACCGTCTACAATCCCACGGGCTTTGGCATCGAGGGTATTCAACGTGATCGGTTCTCGCCCGGCAACCGCATACTGTTCGCGCAGCGAGGTATAGTTAAGCTGGCTGTGCAGGCGGTGCGCAGGGTGGGCAGACAACACCTGGAGCTGCTCCGGCTTGGCATTGCCGTGCCATTCGTCCGGCTCGAGCCACATAGGGTGCGGCGGGCAGTCGGCATACCCGAAGCTGGCTATGCGCTCGCTGTAGATCACGATCTTCCCGCTCTCGGTTTTCAGCGGGTGGCTCTCCGGGTCGCGGCGGAAGTCTCCGAAACGAACAAACTGCGCGTTCTGTTCACTCTCGGGCATCTCGAATATCTGGTTTGCTTCCCAGAATTCAGTAAACGGTGGGAGTGTCACACCCTGGGCGGCACCGCGCTGGCTGGCTATCTGGTAGAACGTCTCAAGCCACTGCAGATCGGTTTTACCTTCGGTAAAACGCTCGCGGCCACCTGCTTCCCACAGCTCGCTCAGTTCAGCAAACACCTCGAAATCATCCCGCGCTTCATCGCGTGGGACCACAACGCGCTTCATTGGCACCATATGCTGGTTGCTGTAGTCACCGGTCATGGTGAGATCGTTACGCTCAAACGAGGTTGTCGCTGGCAGCACGATGTCGGCATGCTTAGCCGAACCTGTCCAGAAGCACTCTGAGATCACCACCAGCTCTGGTTTCTGCCAGGCACGGATCAGGCGATTGGTATCCTGATGGTGCGTGAAGTTCGACCCGCCCGCCCACCAGACAAATTTAATATCCGGGAAGTGACGGTCCAGCCCATTGTGCTGATAAAACCCACCGGGGTTTTCCAGGGCTTCAACAATCCGCGCCACCGGGATTTTATCCACGGCATCCACACCGCCCTGCACTGAGCCTTGCAGAGAGGCCAGCACGGCAGCTTTGCGAGTAGGGTTACCACCATTGGCGAAGTGATAAGAGAGACCAAAACCCCCGCCCGGCGTGCCGATCTGCCCAAGCATTGCGGCAAGCGTCACCAGCATCCAGTGCTTCTGCTCGCCAAACTGCTGGCGCTGCATTCCCCAGCCGGACATTAACATCGTGGTGTTTTTATGGAATAACACCGCCAGTTCGCGGATTTTATCCGCAGTAACGCCGCAAATATTTGCCGCCCACTCTGCCGTTTTCGCTACCCCATCGGATTGGCCCGTCAGGTATTCAGCGAATTTATCGAAGCCAGTGGTACAACGCCTCAGGAATTCGCCATCGTGCCAGCCGTTTTCGACCAGCGTATGGGCGATACCCAGCATCATTGCCACGTCGGTGCCCATATGCGGGGCAATCCACTCGGCACTGTCGCCGAAGAAATCCATGGTTTCAGAGCGCATCGGGTCAATGCAGATGATGCGCTTGCCGCTTTTGCGCAGCGCGTCGAAATACCCAATACCCTGTTCGTCGCTGGCATTCCAGGCAATTTTCAGCGTATTTAGGGGGTTAGCGCTCCACAGCACCACCACGTCGGTATGCTCCAGCACCAGCGGCCAGCTGGTCTGTTGCTGATAAACTTCGTTTCCCCCCACCACGTACGGCATGATCGCCTGCGCCGCGCCGGTGGAGTAATCCCCCAGATGACCTGTGTAGCCCCCCGCCAGGCTCATATAGCGCTGCAGCAGCGTCGAGGCCTTGTGCAGCACGCCGTTAGAACGCCAGCCGTAAGACCCGGCAAAAATGGACGACGGCCCCCAGGTATCGCGAATGCGCTTATGCTGGGCGTGAATCAACGCCAGCGCCTCATCCCAGCTCACGCGAACAAACTCATCCTGACCACGGATTCCCTGCGGTTTGTCCGGCGAGGCCAGAAAACCTTTACGCACCATCGGCCAGCGCACGCGCGTTTTGCTATGCACCTGATCGCGAACGGCGGTCTGTAACGAGTTGGGATGTTGGGTTGGCAATGCCCCGCGGGACGACAGAACATTTTCGCCATCGATTTCGACCAGCATCGGCCCCCAGTGGGCGGCGGTCAGAATGGTTTTCGTTGAGGTGCTCAAGCGTGCGCTCCTAGTTGCGTGCAGGTTTACCGCCTTCTTGTTGAGGCAGTTTATGGTTTGTCACAAATTTCAGAGTAATACCCGGAATTTTCTCCGTATCTGGACGTCATAATCAACTGCCACGCTCGCCGTGGCAAAGAATAAAAAGGATTAAGGAAAGAAGATGAAAAAACGCGTACTCGTTATTGCCGCTCTGGTGAGCGGTGCACTGGCTGTTTCTGGCTGCACAACTAACCCTTACACCGGTGAAAGCCAGGCGGGTAAATCCGGCATCGGCGCGGGGATAGGCTCGCTGGTAGGTGCTGGCGTTGGCGCGCTCTCCTCCTCCAAGAAAGACCGTGGTAAAGGCGCACTGATTGGTGCAGCGGCGGGAGCAGCATTGGGCGGTGGCGTCGGCTATTACATGGACGTGCAGGAAGCGAAACTCCGCGACAAAATGAAGGGAACCGGCGTGAGTGTGACGCGTAGTGGCGACAACATCATTCTGAACATGCCGAACAATGTTACCTTCGACAGCAGCAGCGCAACGCTGAAACCTGCGGGTGCGAACACCCTGACTGGTGTGGCAATGGTGCTGAAAGAGTATAACAAAACCGCCGTAAACGTGATTGGCTACACCGACAGCACCGGTAGCCAGGATCTGAACATGCGTCTGTCTCAACAGCGCGCCGATTCCGTGGCCAGCTCGCTGATCACTCAGGGCGTTGAAGCGAACCGCATCCGCACCAGCGGAATGGGTCCTGCCAACCCGATCGCCAGCAATAGCACGGCGGAAGGCAAAGCGCAGAACCGCCGCGTTGAGATTACGTTAAGCCCTGTGCAGTAATCGCATTTCCCCCTCTCCCCGCAGGAGAGGGTATGAACCACTTGCCATCGTTGATTTTCCCGCTAAGGTATTCTCACTAAATTCAGGGAAATCAGCGATGAGCAAACCAGCCCGGGCCACCATCAGCGACGTGGCGAAAGCAGCCAAAACCGGTAAAACCAGCATTTCGCGCTATCTCAACGGCGAAAAACACCTGTTGTCCGATGCGCTGCTGGCTCGAATTGAACAGGCCATTGCCGATCTCGATTACCGCCCCAGCATCATGGCGCGCGGGCTCAAGCGGGGGCGTACCCGCCTTATCGGGCTTATCATCGCCGATATCACCAACCCCTACTCCGTAAACGTGCTGAGCGGTATTGAAGCCGCCTGTCGCGAGAAAGGTTTTACGCCGCTGGTCTGTAATACCAACAACGAAGTCGACCAGGAACTGCATTATCTCGATCTGCTGCGTAGCTACCAGGTGGAAGGAATTGTGGTTAACGCCGTGGGCATGCGTGAAGAGGGGTTAAACCGCCTGCAGCAATCGTCTCTTCCCATGGTTCTTATCGACCGTAAAATCCCTGAATTTGCCTGCGATGTCGTCGGGCTGGATAACACCCAGGCCGCCACTACCGCCACCGAGCATCTGATCGAACAGGGTTTTGAAGCTATTCTGTTTCTAAGCGAACCACTGGGAATGGTTAACACGCGTCGCGAGCGTCTGAGCGCATTTCGCGCCACTCTGGAGCGTTATCCCGGCGTGATCGCCGAAAATGCCGAAACCCCATTACACGAAGCCGATCAACTCGACAACACCCTGCGCCAGTTCCACACCCGGCATCGTGGGATGCGCAAAGCCGTCATCTCCGCCAACGGGGCACTGACGCTGCAAGTCGCCCGCTCGCTCAAGCGGATTGGCCTGCACTGGGGCAGCGATATTGGTCTGCTGGGGTTCGATGAACTGGAGTGGGCAGAACTGGCGGGCGTCGGTATCACCACCCTCAAACAGCCCACCTGGCAGATTGGCTATGCTGCTGTAGAACAAGTGGTTCGTCGTATTGAAGGCACCAGTGATGCCGTACGCGAGCAGGTCTTCTCCGGCGAGCTGATCGTTCGCGGCTCCACCGCGCGTTAATTTTCCCTTGTGATACCGATCATAATTTCGACATCCTGAACTTTCCTTTGGAACCGGTTCCATCTAGCGTAATAACATTGATATGTTGCGATGGAGTCCGAAGATGGGCAGGAAAATCATGGTGGTCACCGCCGCGTACGGCGCGGAACAGGTGCGACAGGCAGGCGGTCAACGGGCAATGCTTCCCGTGATTGCGGGCGCAGGTGCCGACGGCGTGGAGATCCGCCGCGAGCTGTTCAACAGCGAAGAGTTACTGGCACTGCCTGCGCTGGGTGAATCTATTGAACTGTTGGGCCTGCTGGCGTGTTACTCCGCCCCCGCCGCCCTGTTTATGCCTGACGGTACCCTCAACCCGGATCTGCCCCGCTATCTCTCCGAGGCCAGCACCCTGAATGCGCTGTGGCTGAAAGTTTCACTCGGGTATTTCAGCGACACCCAGCCGCTTGAAGCCCTGCGGAACCTGCTGAATAAAAGCGGCATGGCACTGGTGGTGGAAAACGACCAGACCGACTGCGGCCAGCTTGCGCCAATGCAGCGCTTTAAAGCTGCCTGCCGGGAGAGGGCACTGCCCGTTACGCTAACCTTCGATATGGGTAACTGGCTATGGGTCGGCGACTCCCCTGAAGAAGCCGCCCGTCATCTGGCCCCTGCTGTGAGCTATATCCACGTTAAAGCCGCCGTTCCGCATAAGGATAATTTCCGCGCCGTGGCACCGGATCGTGCTGATGCGCGCTGGCTGGATCTGCTCTGCCAGTTACCCGCCGATGCCCCGCGAGGTATCGAGTTTCCGCTGGAAGGGACGGATTTAACCGCCGTTACCCGCCATTACGTCAACCTGCTGCGCGAGGAGTAAACCATGCACAAGACGCTGGATGTCATTACGATCGGCGAGGCCATGGCGATGTTTGTCGCTACCGAAACCGGCGAGCTGAGCGCGGTAGAGCATTTCATCAAACGCGTGGCTGGCGCAGAGCTGAACGTCGCGACCGGCCTGGCGCGTCTCGGCCTGAACGTGGGCTGGGTCAGCCGCGTAGGGGACGATAGCTTTGGTCATTTCGTTCTCGACTCGTTGAAAAAAGAAGGGATTGATTCGGCAGGCGTGACGCTCGACGGACGCTTCGCGACCGGCTTTCAGCTTAAATCTAAGGTCGAAAATGGAACCGATCCCATTGTGGAGTATTTCCGTAAAGGGTCGGCGGCAAGCCATCTCTCAGTGGAAGATTACCACGCCGACTATTTTGCCTCTGCACGCCATTTGCACCTGAGCGGCGTGGCGGCAGCGCTCTCAGCCAGCTCATACGCATTGCTGGATCATGCTGCATCTACCATGAAGGCACAGGGCAAAACGATCTCTTTCGATCCTAACCTGCGGCCGGTGCTGTGGAAAAGCGAAGCGGAAATGGTTGAGAAACTTAACCATCTGGCATTCCAGGCTGACTGGGTTCTGCCGGGAGTGAAAGAAGGGATGATCCTTACCGGTGAAAGCACGCCAGAAGGCATTGCCGACTTCTACCTGAATAAAGGGGTAAAAGCCGTGGTGCTGAAAACCGGTGCCGATGGCGCATGGTTTAAAACCGCCGAAGGTGAACAAGGTGCGGTCGCTGCGGTAAAAGTTGAAAACGTGGTCGACACCGTCGGCGCGGGCGATGGCTTTGCCGTGGGAGTCATTAGCGCTCTGCTGGAAGGTAAACCACTGCAGCAAGCCGTCGCGCGGGGCAACAGGATAGGCTCGCTGGCTATTCAGGTACAAGGCGATAGCGAAGGATTACCAACCCGAGCAGAGCTTAACGAATAAACATTCCCCTCACTCAACAAAACAAACCACCGTGTACCCTACAGACAACGGCGGTAACAACCTCAACAACAGAGGCAAGCCTATGAACAGTTCGACCAATGCAGTGAAACGCTGGTGGTACATCATGCCAATTGTGTTTATCACGTACAGCCTGGCGTACCTTGATCGTGCCAACTTCAGTTTCGCGTCCGCGGCGGGGATCACCGAAGACCTTGGGATCACCAAAGGTATCTCCTCCCTGCTGGGTGCCCTTTTCTTCCTGGGTTATTTCTTCTTCCAGATCCCCGGCGCTATCTACGCCGAACGCCGCAGCGTGCGTAAGCTGATCTTCATCTGTCTGATCCTGTGGGGTGCCTGCGCATCACTGACCGGCGTGGTGAACAATATTCCTGCCCTGGCCGCCATTCGCTTTATCCTCGGCGTCGTTGAGGCGGCCGTCATGCCGGCGATGCTGATCTACATCAGCAACTGGTTTACTAAATCTGAACGCTCCCGCGCGAATACCTTCCTGATCCTCGGTAACCCGGTCACGGTACTGTGGATGTCGGTAGTTTCCGGCTACCTGATCCAGTCCTTCGGCTGGCGCGAAATGTTTATCATCGAAGGGGTACCCGCGGTTATCTGGGCCTTCTGCTGGTGGGTGCTGGTGAAAGATAAGCCGGCTCAGGCGAAATGGCTTTCCGAAGACGAAAAAGCGGCGCTGCAGGCACAGCTGGATAAAGAACAACAAGGTCTGAAGGCCGTACGTAACTATGGTGAAGCCTTCCGCTCGCGTAACGTGATCCTGCTTTGTGCGCAATATTTTACCTGGAGTATTGGCGTGTACGGCTTTGTGCTGTGGCTGCCGTCGATTATCCGCAGCGGTGGCGAAAACCTCGGCATGGTAGAGGTAGGCTGGCTCTCTTCCGTGCCGTATCTGGCGGCAACCATCGCCATGATCGTCGCATCGTGGGCATCGGATAAACTGCAGAACCGTAAGCTGTTTGTCTGGCCGCTGCTGCTGATCGCTGCCTTTGCTTTCATTGGCTCCTGGGCCGTAGGTGCGAATCACTTCTGGGCCTCTTACGCTCTGCTGGTCATTGCCGGTGCAGCCATGTACGCCCCGTACGGTCCGTTCTTTGCCATCATTCCGGAAATGCTGCCGCGTAACGTGGCAGGTGGCGCGATGGCGCTGATTAACAGTATGGGTGCGCTGGGTTCGTTCTGCGGCTCCTGGTTTGTCGGTTATCTGAACGGTGCTACGGGCAGTCCATCCGCATCATACATCTTTATGGGGGTAGCGCTTTTCGCCTCCGTGTGGCTTACTCTGATTGTTAAGCCTGCTAACAATCAACAACACCCCGTCGGCGCACGCCACGCCTGAATCCTTAGAAATCAACGGAGATTAGCATGAAGCCGTCCGTCATTTTGTATAAAGCCCTGCCGGAAGATCTGCAGAAACGTCTTGAAGAACACTTCAGCGTCACGCAGGTGAAGAACCTGAGCCCGGAGACCGTGGCACAGCACGCCGAAGCGTTCGCCAGCGCCGAAGGCCTGCTGGGTTCAAGCGAAAAAGTGGATATCGCCCTGCTGGAAAAAATGCCGCAGCTTCGTGCTACCTCTACCGTTTCCGTGGGTTACGACAACTTCGATGTGGATGCTCTTAACACCCGCAAGATCCTGTTGATGCACACGCCACATGCCCTGACGGAAACCGTGGCCGACACGCTGATGGCGCTGGTACTCACCACGGCCCGTCGCGTGGTGGAAGTGGCTGAACGCGTCAAAGCGGGCGAATGGACAAAGAGCATTGGTCCGGACTGGTTCGGCGTGGACGTTCACGGTAAAACGCTGGGCATTGTTGGCATGGGACGTATCGGGCTGGCACTGGCGCAGCGCGCACATTTTGGTTTTAACATGCCGATTCTGTATAACGCGCGCCGCCATCACAGTGAAGCTGAAGAGCGCTTTAACGCGCGCTATTGCGAGCTGGATACGTTGCTGCAGGAGGCCGATTATGTTTGCCTGATCCTGCCGCTGTCGGAAGAAACGCATCATCTGATTGGCAAAGAGGAATTCGCGAAGATGAAGAAATCAGCCATTTTCATCAACGCGGGTCGTGGCCCGGTGGTGGATGAGAAGGCGCTGATTGAAGCCCTGCAAAACGGCGAGATCCATGCCGCAGGTCTGGACGTATTTGAACAGGAGCCGCTGCCGGTGGATTCTCCCCTGCTTTCGCTGCCTAACGTGGTTGCCCTGCCCCATATCGGCTCAGCCACTCATGAAACGCGCTACAATATGGCGGCTACGGCGGTAGATAACCTGATCGCCGCACTTAGCGGAAAAGTGGAGCTAAACTGCGTCAACCCGCAGATACAACAGTAGAAACGAAAAAACCCGCCAGAAGGCGGGTTTTTAAATTCTTTGCTACTGGGTTGGAAGCTTACAGGCTTACAACGTTACCAGCTGCTGGGCCTTTAGCGCCGCTTTCGATGGTGAAGGAAACTTTCTGACCTTCGTCCAGAGATTTGTAGCCATCGTTCTGGATAGCAGAGAAGTGTACGAACACGTCTTTAGAGCCATCGTCAGGAGTGATGAAGCCGAAACCTTTATCAGCGTTGAACCATTTTACCAGACCAGTCATTTTAGCAGACATAGAAATTACCTTATTAACAAATATATTGTGCCTTCCGGCTTGATGGATTGCGTTACAGATTTTTAAGCGATGAAGGAAGGGTCACTACGAAGGGTATCTATGGATAACAATCTGGACTGCTTTACTAAACTGCTTTAGGTCTGTGTAACAAACCGACGGGAATAGTTATACCGATGTGCCAGAGGAATGACAAGCGTTATTTTAATCAGGAATAAAAAAACCCCGCCTGAGGCGGGGTTTTTCAGTTTATTCTGTGGCGGTGACCGCTGCAGTCCACGCCTGACTAAAGGCCTGATGTTGGGAGGCCAGCGGCCCAATCAGCGTATTGTACTGACTTGCCTGCTGCGAGGTTGGGAACTGAATACCGTTAGCGACAAAGCTCACCTGCGTATTCTGCTGGGAGATGAAGTCACCCACCTGTACCAACTGCTGCGTGAAAATTTGTGCGGCCGGAATCAACGGCTGCAGCGCTTCAGAAGGTTTCGTCACCACTTTCTCATACACTTTGTCGAAGACCGGTTTGAGATCGTCGCCCTGCTTCAGCGCTGAACGTGACGCATCAGCCTGCATTTTCGCATTCTGCAGCTGCTGGCTCAGCACGCCGAGTGCACCGTTGGACTGGCGCAGCGGTTCACGCTGGGTCATATAATCCTGTGGCACGCGGATGGCGTTCACGCTATCCACCACTGGACGAATACCGGAATCCATCGCCTGGCTCACCTGCTGTGAATAACCGTAAAGAATGGCGTAATCGGACACGAAGGGGCCAAACTGTTTTTTCTGATCCGCAGTCAGCGTCGGCAACCGCTCGCCGCTGCGCATCACTGTATTCTGCAGAAAATCGATAAACGCTTTGCGCTGATCGCCTTCTTTATCAAAACACCCACTCAGGCTAACAACCATCAACAACGCCGCAATAGGCGCAAACCAGCGAGAGCAGGACTTTCCTGTCGCCATTTTATTACTCCTTTCACCCAAAAAAGCGCACACCGGCACACGCGTGCCCAACGCTGACAAGGATAGTCCAGGTCAGCCTTGCAAGATACTCTTTTCAATCAAAACGGCTATTGCCGTTTTATTTCTTAGCCTTTACAAAAAATGCCTGACGACGCCGACATATGAGTAATCAGGTAATTAGCATAACTATCCATATCGTTGATACGGGCAAAGCAATCTTTTCCGCACGATTAATCACAACCATGACGATCCCTCGTTTGTATTAGAGACTATCCTTAATTGGCTCTCTGATGTTCTTGATCCCGATGTGTGATTTAAGAGGAGTTCTCAATGGAATATAAAGATCCTGAGTTTGAGCTGCTGAGCAGTCTGGAACAGATTATTTTTAAAGATGTACCGCAGACGATTACCCTGCAACAAAAGTCCAATCCCTTTACAGAATATGAGCAATTGCGCAAAGGGACAGGACTGAAAACCGAAGAATTCGCCAGAGCAATGGGTGTCAGCGTGGCGATGGTACAGGAGTGGGAGTCAAAACGTGAAAAACCCACGCCAACCGAGTTAAAGCTGATGCGCCTGATTCAGGCCAGCCCTGCATTCAGCAAACAGATAGCGTAATAACGTTCGAATGCCCCCGCCTCTGCGGGGGCTTGTGTTTAAAGACTTTCACAGCGCCAACCCTCCTCTTCCCACACCAGCTCATGCGTCAACATTAACCCTTTTAAAAATGCCTCATCGTGTGACACCACCAGCAGCGCACCGGGGAAGCCAGCCAGTGCCGATTCAATCGCCTGGACTGATGCAAGATCCAGATGGTTGGTCGGTTCATCCAGCAGCAGGAGCTGCGTGGCATCCGCGCGCCACAGTACGCAGGCCAGGGCAGCCTTAAGACGTTCGCCGCCGCTCAACTCTGCCAGCGGGAGCGTGACCTTGTCGGCACCCAGTTGAAGCTGGGCTAAACGGGTTCGTATCACGCCCTCATCCAGCGGTGTATTCCCCAGATTGAGATGCGTCATGACCGACTGCGAAAGATCGAGCTGAGACAGATGCTGGTCGAGATAAGCACAGCTTACAGATACCTTACAGGCACCGGAACGAGGGGTATTTTCACCGAGGATCGCTTTTAACAATGTCGACTTTCCGCAGCCGTTCGGTCCCTTCAATGCCACGCGCATCGGTCCGGCCATTCGCCAGTTGAGCGGTGAGATATTCACATGCGGCAACACAAGATCCTCCAGAACCAGCACCTGTTTCCCTTCGGGAATCTGACTTCCAGGCAAGGTAAACATCACCGGATTATCCGCTTCAACCCGTTCGCGAGCCTTGTTCACCGCGGTGTTCAGGGCTTCATTTTGATCGCTGTGCTGTTTTTTCCAGGAGCCGATCCGCTCCTTTGCCGCGCCTTTATATTTGACCCGCTCGAACGACGCGATATTCAGGGTATCGACGGTGCGCAATGTCTTTGCCGAACGCCGCTGGCTGTCGTCATGCTCTTTTTGCATTCGCGCTCGGGTGCGTTTTCGCTCCGTCGCCGCATGTTCCAGCGCCGCACGGGCCGCCTGCTGTTCTAAATCCCGCTGATGGATATAATCCGCGTAATTCCCGCCGTAGCTGCGCAGACCCGAGGCGCTCAGTTCAAGGATACGCGGCACCTGCTCCAGAAGTTCGCGGTCATGGGAGGCCACCAGCACGCCACCCTGAAAACAACTGAGCCGGTCGTAGAGCCACGTCCGGCCTTGTCGATCAAGATGGTTGGTGGGTTCGTCCAGCAACAGATAATCTGCTTGTGCTGTGAATGCGCCGCACAGCAGGGCGCGAATGCGCTCACCGCCGCTGAATTCGCTGGCTATTTTATCGGGGTCAAACGGTGGCAATTTCGCATGGATAAACGCCTCGCTCAGGCGTTCTGCTAAATCCCAGTTCCCGTCGAGCATTTCCAGATCTTCAGGCTGATAGTCCCCGCTGTCGATACGCGATCGCGCCGCGAAGATTGCCTCGTATCCGAGCAGCTCAGCCAGCGTAGTATGCGGCAAAATATCCTGCTGTTGAGCCACATAGACGCGTGTTCCTGTACGTTCGATATGCCCGCTTGCGGGCTCATCAAGCCCTGCAAGCAAGCGCAGCAGACGCGTTTTCCCGCTGCCGTTGCGGCCAACCAGTGCGCACAAAGACGGTTCCAGAGAAAAATTCAGCGGACCAAAAAGGGTATCGCCCGTCGCAAACTGACAGGTGACCTGATGCAAAATAAAAGAAGGGGACTGCGCAAAATGAGCCATAAGCACTCCTGAATGAAATCAAAACATCCCCTGCCGACGCGGTGGCGTTTAGCAAGGATCGAAATTCATCAGTCGTGTTTGTTCATTTTTGGGGGGCGCTCCTGAGGGAGAAATTTAACGGGGACAAGGATAGCGGGAATGCGTTGAACATTTCAAGGTTAAATTTTGGACGACTTATACTCCCTCTCCCTTTGGGCTGAGGGATCCCCACAAATTAATGCGAGCAGTGAACAATCCCCTCGCCCCTTTGGGGAGAGGGTTAGGGTGAGGGGGAGCATATGGCTCTGGTGGTCATTCCGTTCACTTTATGTTCCTTGCTACTCTGTAACGACAATACCCGTGAACGTGCCAGGGTGGCTCAGTCGCCACCACCCTGGCTACCCGGGCTCCCGGCGGTAAATCGCCGCTACGCGGTACCTTCGGCTTATTCCTTCCGGCTTATCGGGGACGGGCGGAGGTAACATCCCTGTAAAGCCCGCCCTCTCGGCGCATCCATGCGCCTCGCCCCGGCCTACAGGAAACGCCTCAGCGATTTACAGCCGGACCATAGCGTCGCTGTAAGACCTCTGCCCGCAGTATGCTTTTCATTGCGGTAATTTTGCGAGTCTCTTTCCAGAAATGGTAATATCCTCAGTGGTATAGCTCAAATCTGTTGCCGCCTGTTTTGATGAGCAGTAAGTTCTCTTCGCACCTGCAAAATCAGGTGCCGGGTTTAGCATCCTGGCTTATCTTATCGGCGGCACATTTTGTGCAGCATGCTTTGCTACATCTCAATGGTGGGCTGAGCAGGGGCATCGAAAGATGCGCCGGTATCCGATAAGGCCGGTAATGCTAACTCTGTTCAGTCCACCACCAGCGAAATTAGCATTTCCGATGGTGGAAGCTTTATCACTTATCGGAGGCTGCCAATATGGCTACTACCCCAACCCAAGTTCATTCTTTAATCACTCTGCCCTTCAACCACGCCACCGAATTCACCGAACTGGCGGATAACTGCGAACGTTTTACCGACGCACTGGTAGATTGCGAAGAACCCACCCCAAAAATGGCGCTTTACGGCAGACTCTATGCCTGCCTGAATCTTCTGCAACCCACGCTTCTGGATCCTGTTCCGGACGCTTTAAAAGCCAGCCTGACCGTGAAGGAACTCCCGTCACGCGTTCCAGCTTTCGAACCCGAGAGCGATCAGCTGGGGCGCTACTGTCAGGAGATTACGCAGTTGCTGATGAACGGCACACTGCCGCGACAATCTGAAATCGTTATGGAAGATTTGCTGTGCGAGCTGGTCAGCTACTTTGCCGATACGCTGAAGGCACCGCGCTGGCTGCAGACAGACGAAGGCACAATCGCGATCGGCTAAACCTGCCGGATGACGCTACGCTTATCCGGCCTACAAAAGCCCCATAAAAAAACCCGCCGAAGCGGGTTTTTAGCATTTGTAGCAACGGGCACATTACTGCAGCAGCGAAATATCCGCCACGCGCAGGAACAGCTCGCGCAGTTTTTCGAGCATAGAGAGACGGTTAATACGCAGTTCTTTATCTTCTACGTTCACCATCACTTTCTCGAAGAAGGCGTCGATAACGTCACGCAGTTCCGCCAGTTCTACCAGCGCTTCCTGATAGCGACCTTCGGCGAAGAACGGCTCGAGCTTGTCACGCAGCACCACAACCTGCATTGCCAGAGCGATCTCTTCCGGCTCTTTCAGTGTCGCGGCGTTCACGCGCTCGTTCAACGTTTCATCAGACTTAGCCAGAATGTTGGATACACGCTTGTTGGCCGCCGCCAGGGCTGATGCCGCTTCCAGCGTACGGAAGTGGGACACCGCCTTCATACGTGCATCGAAATCGGCCGGACGAGTTGGACGACGCGCCAGTACCGCCTGAATGGTATCGACGGTGTAACCTTCGTCCTGATACCACGCGCGGAAACGACCGAGCATAAAGTCGATCACGTCATCCACGACTTTCGCGTTGGTCAGCTTGTCACCATACAGACGCACCGCTTCTTCAGTCAGGGTCTGCAGATCCAGGTTCAGGTTCTTCTCAACGATGATACGCAGCACGCCCAGTGCAGCACGACGCAGCGCGAACGGGTCTTTATCGCCTTTCGGATGCTGACCAATGCCAAAGATACCCGCCAGGGTGTCCATCTTATCGGCAATCGCGACGGCGCAAGCCACCGGGTTAGACGGCAGTTCGTCACCCGCAAAGCGCGGCTGATACTGCTCGTTCAGGGCAACTGCCACATCTTCCGCTTCGCCATCGTGACGCGCGTAGTGCATGCCCATCACACCCTGGGTGTCGGTAAACTCGAACACCATGTTGGTCATCAGGTCACACTTGGACAGCAGGCCAGCACGAGTGGCGTGGTTTACGTCCGCACCAATTTCACGCGCGATCCAGCCAGACAGCTCCGCGATACGGTCAGTTTTGTCACGCAGCGTACCCAGCTGTTGTTGGAACAGCACGGTCTGCAGACGCGGGAGATGATCTTCCAGACGTTTTTTACGGTCGGTGTTGAAGAAGAACTCCGCATCCGCAAGACGTGGACGAACCACTTTCTCGTTACCCGAGATAATCTGGATCGGATCTTTGGATTCGATATTGGCAACGAAGATGAAGTTTGGCAGCAGTTTGCCGTCGTTGGCATAAACCGGGAAGTACTTCTGGTCACCCTTCATGGTGTACACCAGTGCTTCAGCCGGAACGGCCAGGAATTTCTCTTCGAATTTCGCGGTCAGTACAACCGGCCATTCCACCAGTGAAGTCACTTCTTCCAGCAGGCTGTCGCTCAGATCGGCTTTACCGCCAATCTTGCGCGCCGCGTCTTCCGCGTCCGCTTTGATTTTGGCTTTACGCTGTTCGTAGTCAGCAATGACTTTACCGCGTTCCAGCAGGATCTCTGGGTACTGATCGGCGTTGTCGATGGTGAACTCAGGCTCGCCCATAAAGCGGTGGCCACGGATCACGCGATCGGACGCCACGCCCAGAATGGTGGCAGGAACAACGGTATCGCCCAACAGCAGGGTCACGGTGTGAACCGGACGCACGAAGTGCACGTCAGACGCACCCCAGCGCATCAGTTTTGGAATAGGCAGCTTGGCCAGGGAAGTGGCAATCATGTCAGGCAGCAGCGCTTCTGCGCTTTCACCTTTCACATGCGCACGGTACAGCAACCACTCACCTTTGTCGGTGGTCAGACGCTCAGCCTGGTCAACGGTAATACCGCAACCACGCGCCCAACCTTCAGCCGCTTTACTCGGCTTGCCTTCGGCGTCAAACGCCTGGGCAATGGCCGGGCCACGTTTTTCGACTTCGCGATCCGGCTGAGACGCCGCCAGATTTGCCACTTTCAGCGCCAGACGACGCGGTGCAGCAAACCACTCAATTTTACCGTGTGCCAGGCCAGCGTTATCCAGCTCGGCAGTCACGTTCGCAGCAAAAGATTCAGCCAGGCTGCGCAGGGCTTTTGGTGGCAGCTCTTCAGTGCCGATTTCCACCAGGAAAGTTTTCTCAGACATGGCCGCCTCTTATTTGTTTCGATTGCACATCGGGAAGCCAAGGGCTTCACGGGACGCATAGTAAGCTTCTGCAACGGCTTTGGTCAGGGTACGAATACGCAGAATGTAGCGCTGACGTTCAGTCACGGAGATGGCTTTGCGGGCGTCCAGCAGGTTGAAGCTGTGGGCGGCCTTCAGAATACGCTCGTAAGCAGGCAGCGGCAGCGGAGTCTCCAGCGCCAGCAACTGCTGCGCTTCTTTCTCGTACTGCTCGAAGCAGGTGAACAGGAAGTCCACGTCTGCGTATTCGAAGTTATAGGTGGATTGCTCCACTTCGTTCTGATGGAACACGTCGCCGTAGGTGGTTTTACCCAGCGGGCCGTCGCTCCAGACCAGGTCGTAAACGCTGTCTACGCCCTGAATATACATGGCCAGACGTTCCAGACCGTAAGTGATTTCACCGGTAATCGGTTTACATTCCAGACCACCAACCTGCTGGAAGTAGGTGAACTGGGTCACTTCCATACCGTTCAGCCACACTTCCCAACCCAGACCCCAGGCACCCAGCGTTGGGTTTTCCCAGTTGTCTTCCACGAAACGAATGTCGTGAATGGTTGGATCCATACCCAGCTCTTTCAGTGACCCGAGGTACAGTTCCTGAATATTGTCTGGTGATGGCTTAATCACCACCTGGAACTGATAGTAATGCTGCAGACGGTTCGGGTTCTCACCGTAGCGACCATCGGTCGGACGACGGGAAGGCTGCACATACGCGGTCGCCATTGGCTCCGGCCCCAACGCGCGTAAGCTGGTCATCGGGTGTGAAGTGCCTGCGCCGACTTCCATGTCCAAAGGTTGAACAATGGTACAGCCCTGACGAGCCCAGTAATCCTGTAAGGTCAGGATCAGGCCCTGGAAGGTCTTGGTATCAAACTTTTGCATAGTATTTCGTGCTGGATACGTGTGGTTTTAAATGGAAGGGACCAGTATACCCGCTGGCTGCAAGATATACAGTATGAAACGGGTTTGTTTAGGGAAAATTGGGAAATAAGCCGTCAAGCCAGAGCGCTGATGGCGTCTGGCTGTAGATTATACGAGCAGGCTAACGCATGGAGAGGTGTAAAAACTGGCCATCCGCATCAAACGAGCAGATAAAGCCCTCTTTACGGGATGTATAACCCCTCAGCTCATAACTTCCCTGAAAGCGCTCAAACCCGGTGACATCAATTTTCTGCACGTCCGAGTTATAGCGTCGGGCCGCCTGCCCCTTACAGAGCTGTTCCATATTCAGCGAACGTTCCGGGCTTATTTTCCCCTGCTGCGCTTTTTGCACGGGGGCTTCTTGTGGGGCACTGCACCCTGCCAGCATGAACAGCAGAAAGAGTGACGCCACACGCTTCATCATCATTTTTATCACCGCCCTGGTCAGTGGCTGTTATTTTTAGTATCAAAGCTTTTATAGATTACGGTCCGGCATTCTGCGAATCTCGCGGCCTCCCTACAAGCCTTCTGAATAAAACTCAGATTTTTCCAGAAGAAGACTTCTGGAAAATGACAGTCATACTCAATTTACAGGGAATACGAGGAACTGATGCAGTCAAAAATTAACTGGATTGATAACCTGCGAGGAATAGCGTGTCTGATGGTGGTGATGATCCACACGACGACATGGTATGTCACGAATCCGCACAGCATCACTCCTGTTAACTGGGATATCGCCAATATTCTCAACGCGGCTTCGCGCGTCAGCGTGCCGCTATTCTTTATGATTTCCGGCTTTCTCTTTTTTGGCGAGCGTAGTGCGCAACCAAAGCACTTCATCCGCATCGCCGCCTGCCTGGGATTTTACAGCGCCGTTGCCTTGCTCTATATCACCCTGTTCACTTCCATTAATGCCGGGTTATCGCTGAGATACGTGCTGCAGAAACCGGTGTTCTACCATCTGTGGTTCTTCTTCGCCATTATCGTTATCTATCTGGTCTCTCCGCTCATTCAGGTGAAAAACGTCAGCGGCAAAATGCTCCTGGCTCTGATGGTGGTGATTGGCATTATCGCCAACCCGAATACAGTCTCACAGAAAATCGACGGATTTGAGTGGTTGCCGGTCAACCTCTATATCAGCGGCGATACTTTTTACTACGTGCTGTACGGCATGCTGGGGCGCGCCATTGGGATGATGGATACTCAAAAACGCGGTATGAACTGGCTGTGTGGGGCGTTGTTTATCGCTGGCGTGGCGGTGATTTCACGCGGGACGCTGCACGAGTTGCAGTGGCGTGGCAATTTTGCCGATACCTGGTATCTGTATTGCGGACCAATGGTCTTTATCTGTGCCGTATCGCTCCTCACGCTTGCCAAAAATACCCTGGATACGCGTCCCTTGCCCATGCTGAGCGTTATCTCGCGGCATTCTCTGGGGATTTATGGATTTCACGCGCTGATCATCCACGCGCTACGAACGAGGGGCGTTGAGCTGAAAAGCTGGCCGGTGCTGGATATTATCTGGATTTTTGTCGCCACGCTGGGTGTCAGCCTGCTGCTGTCGATGCTGCTGCAAAAAATAGACACGCGCCGCTTCGTCAGTTAACGCTTCGCTGCCGGGCGCGATGATACTGGCGCGGGGAGGAAAACCCTGCCGCCAGTGAAGACTGCTCCACACCGCGCCCCTGCAACAACCACTGCTCCGCCACCGCCAGACGCAACTGCTCCAGATAATCGCGAACGCTAATCCCTAAATGCGACTGAAAAAGCCGGGTTAGATGACGTGGGCTGACATGCGCCACGGCGGCGATCTCAGGCAAATTCCATGTTTTTTGCGGCTCGGCGGTGAGCGCATCCTGCGCCCGATGGATGGCCGGATGAAGATGATTACGGTAGCGCAACCACGGGGATAACTGGGGGTCATCGCCGGAGCGGCGGAACCAGACCACCATCTCACGTGCCACGGCCAGCGCCTTTTCCGGGCCGCACAGGCGGTTAATCATATGCAGTGCCAGATCGATGCCAGAGGTGATCCCTGCGCTGGTCCAGATATTCTCATCCTGCACAAATATCCGGTTTTCTTTAATCGTCGCCGTGGGAGCCGCAGTGCGTAAACGGTTAATAACATCATGATGGGTTGTACACTGACGGTGATTCAGCAGGCCTGATTTCGCCGCCAGTAAGGCCCCAGAACAGACACACATCACGGTAATATCCTGCCGTTGGATCTGCGGCTGCAGGCGCATCAGCCAGTGCTGGATCTGCTGCGCCTGTGGCGTTGAGAATTGACAGCGGGAGTCGCTCACTCCCGGCAGGACCAGTAGACTGCCTGGAGGCAGGTTTTCCGGCAAGGGCTGGATGCCGCTCATCGTCAGACCTATCGACGTCGGAACGTCCGGTTGCGGGCCAATGTAATGCAGACGAAACGCGTCGCCAGCCAGCACAAAGGTCTCCGCCGGGCCCGTCATATCTAATGACAGCACCCCGGGCAACATCACAAACCAGACGTCGATGCGCATTACAATGACTCCAGCGTCTCCGCTACCGTTTTAATCTCGGCAAAACGCCCGGACAGCACCGTCTCGGTACGGTGGCGAATTTCCGCTGCACTAAGGGTAATGCCCTTGTAGGTCATTGGAAATGTAAGCGTTGCCTCGCTAACAAAGGTCACAGCATAACCCAGATCGGATGCCACGCGTGTAGTGGTTTCACAGCATTGTTCAGTGCGAATGCCGCAGATAATAAGCTGGTTGATATCACGCTCGCGCAACCAGCGGTCCAGCCCGGTATCCGTGAAAGCATTATGGACATGTTTCTGGAAAACCACATCCGGTTGATGACGTAAAAAGGCCATCGGTTTGACATAGCCGCTCTGTAGGGTGAAAGGGCCGTCTTCATCGACATGAAAGATATCAACGACCGAAATATTGCGTGCCTGGCAGCCCTCAATCAGCCCCAGCATCGCCTGCTGAAAGGCAGGAATGTCGTCCTCCTGCCAGTAATGGCGGTGATGGAACGACTGCTGCGTATCAATGCTGATTAATGCAATGCGTGACATGAGAGATCTCCTCGCCAGTGGGTGTGACACCATACTGACAAGGAAAGGAAGGCACGCACAGACCAAAAAAGGACATCCTCGTGCCTATCCAGGACAAGCGTATTTACGACATCAGCGGCAGCAGCTGCTGATAGATTTTGCGGAACACGTCGCGTCTTTCCGCGTACCGCGCATGGCGTGACGCGTCAGGTAAATGCGCCTGTTCAAGCGTAAGCTGCGGCAACAGCTGCGAAAGCGGCTTTTCAGGGTTGATGGCTATCTGTGCCAGACGCGCGGCACCAAGTGCTGGCCCGACATCGCCACCGGTGCGAAAATCCAGCTGCAATCCACTGATATCCGCCAGCATCTGTCGCCAGTAAGGGCTTCGCGCACCGCCGCCGACCAGGGTGACGCTTGCCGGTTTCAGACCGCAGTCATGCACCACGTCCATTCCGTCGGCCAGCGCATAGCCCACACCTTCCAGCACCGCACGCGCCAGTTCTGCCGGGCCATGCTGATGGGTTAAACCGAAGAACACCCCTTTCGCTTCCGGGTTGTTGTGCGGCGTACGCTCGCCGGAAAGATACGGTAAAAACCAGACGGTACCCGCAGCGTCATCCGCCTGCTGCGCCGCAGAAATGAGCGCCGGAACGTCGGCCATGCCGGTCAGCTTCGCCGCCCAGTCCAGGCAAGACGCCGCACTGAGCATGACCGACATCAAATGCCATTTCCCCGGAAGGGCATGGCAGAAGCTGTGTACCGCACTTTCAGGATTGCTGCGATACCCGTCGCTGACGGCAAAATAGACGCCAGACGTTCCCAGAGAAAGCATCGCCTGTCCCGCCTCAACCATGCCGACGCCCACGGCACCCGCCGCGTTGTCACCGCCACCGGCCACCACCGGTACGGCAGGCATATTCCAGCGTTCAGCAACGGCCGGCAGCAATGTACCGGTAATTTCGCTGCCTTCGAACAGTGCGGGCATATGCTCGCGGGTCAAATGGCAGGCATCCAGCATCGCCTCGCTCCAGTCACGTTTCGCCACGTCGAGCCACATGGTGCCGGCGGCATCAGACATGTCGGACGCAAAATCGCCCGTCATACGAAAGCGCAGATAGTCTTTCGGTAGCAGGACTTTCGCCACCTGACGGAAAATCTCCGGCTCGTGTCGCTGCACCCACAGTAATTTGGGCGCAGTAAAACCGGGCATCATCAGGTTGCCGGTGATGTCTCGGGATGTGGGCACGCGCGCCTCAAGAAGCGCACACTCTTCTGCACAGCGGCCATCGTTCCAGAGGATCGCTGGACGAAGCACGCGCTGCTGGCTATCCAGCAGCGTAGCGCCGTGCATTTGCCCGGCGATCCCCAGCGCTTTCACGTCACGCAGACTGTGTTGTTCACTTAAGGCCTGTATTGCACGATCCGTCGCCTGCCACCACTGCTCCGGATCCTGTTCCGACCACAGCGGGTGCGGACGTGAAACCTGCAGCTTTTCTGTCTGTGTTGCTACCACATCGCCTTGCTCGCTTAACAGGATGGCTTTCACACCCGATGTGCCAAGATCGATCCCGATATACATTCCGGTGACTCCTTTAACAGAAATGCCCGGTGGCGCTGCGCCGACCGGGCCTGGATGCTGTTATTTATCGAACAGATAGTGATTGACCAGATTTTCCAGCAACTCCTGGTGCCCGCTCTGGTGCTGCGGTGCCAGTTGATGTTGTTCAGCGTACTTCGCGATTTCCGCAAGTGATAACTGACCTTTCAAAATTTGCTGGCCCAGCTCACTGTTCCAGCCGCTGTAACGCTTCGCCACGCGTTTATCCAGTTCACCGTCTTCAATCATACGCGCGGCCACTTTCAGCGCCAGCGCCATCGTGTCCATCGCGCCAATGTGGCCATAGAACAGATCGTATTTATCGGTACTCTGACGACGCACTTTGGCGTCAAAGTTCAGGCCCCCCGTGGTGAAACCACCCGCTTTGATGATTTCATACATCACCAGCGCATTCTCTTCCACGCTGTTCGGGAACTGGTCTGTATCCCAGCCCAGCTGTGCATCGCCCCGGTTAGCATCAACAGAGCCGAAGATGCCCAGCGCAATAGCAGAGGCAATCTCGTGATGGAAAGAGTGACCCGCCAGGGTGGCATGGTTGGCTTCAATGTTAACTTTAATCTCTTTTTCCAGGCCGAACTGCTTCAGGAAGCCGTACACGGTCGCCACATCGTAGTCATACTGATGCTTCGTCGGTTCCTGCGGTTTCGGTTCAATCAGCAGCGTCCCGCGGAAACCGATTTTGTGCTTATGCTCGACAACCATTTGCATAAAGCGGCCAATCTGCTCGCGTTCCTGGCGCAGATCGGTGTTGAGCAGGGTTTCATAGCCTTCACGACCGCCCCACAGAACATAGTTCTCACCACCCAACTGATGCGTGGCGTTCATTGCCGTCACAACCTGCGTAGCCGCCCAGCTAAACACTTCCGGATCCGGATTGGTTGCCGCGCCCGCACCGTAACGTGGGTTGGTGAAGCAGTTTGCCGTGCCCCACAGCAGCTTCACGCCGCTTTGCTGCTGTTTCGCCGCCAGCACATCCACCATCTGCGCAAAATTGTTCAGGTACTCTTTCAGCGACGCGCCTTCCGGTGACACATCGACATCATGGAAGCAGTAGTACGGCACGTTCAGCTTGTGGAAGAACTCAAACGCCACATCGGCTTTACGCTTCGCCAGCTCGATGGCCTCACCAGGTTGCTGCCACGGGCGGTCAAAGGAACCCACACCGAACATATCGGCACCATTCCAGCAGAAGGTATGCCAGTAACAGGCGGCAAAGCGCAGATGATCTTCCATGCGCTTACCCAGCACCAGCTCATCCGGGTTGTAGTGACGAAATGCTAAAGGATTGGTCGTTTTTGGGCCTTCGTAACGAACACGATCGAGTTGGTCGAAATAAGCTTGCATATTGAGCTCCATAATCAGGGGTATGCGGTGAGTCATAGATACAGGAGTAATAGTGAATAGACATTTTGGGTTGCTCAATTACGTTATTTCACACTGCTATTGAGAGAATGCACAACTGTGCACTGGCTCGCAAAATAATGTGCAAGCAAACTATTTTTCGGTGTGCATTCCAGAATCAAATGCAATTAAGACGTTACGTATTTTAAAATCCGATCGCGGTCATAAATTCAGAAATAAACCAAATATCATAATGAGAAGATAAAAATCTGTAATTGCCAGCCCGCCTTTCCCCGTTAAGAATTTGCTGCGTCTCAGTAGTGAATGTTTCTTTTATCTCAGCAACACATACCCCTACAAAAAGGCCTAATAATTATGAAGATAAAGAACCTGACCCTTACTCTATGCACAACTCTCCTCCTGGCAAGCTTTGCCGGACATGCGAAGGAGGTGAAAATCGGTATGGCGATTGACGATCTGCGTCTGGAGCGCTGGCAAAAAGATCGCGATATTTTTGTTAAAAAAGCAGAATCACTCGGCGCAAGCGTGTTTGTTCAGTCGGCTAACGGCAATGAAGAAACGCAAATGTCGCAAATTGAGAATATGATCAACCGTGGCGTCGATGTCCTGGTCATTATCCCCTATAACGGCCAGGTATTAAGTAACGTGGTGAAAGAAGCTAAACAAGAAGGCATAAAAGTCCTGGCCTATGACCGTATGATTAATAATGCGGACATTGATTATTATATTTCGTTCGACAATGAAAAAGTCGGTGAATTACAAGCGCAAAGCCTGATCGACAAGGTGCCTCAGGGTAATTATTTCCTGATGGGCGGTTCTCCGGTGGATAACAACGCCAAACTGTTCCGCGAAGGGCAAATGAAAGTCCTTAAACCTTACATCGACGATGGAAAAATTAAAGTGGTTGGCGATCAATGGGCCGACGGCTGGCTACCAGAAAACGCGCTGAAAATTATGGAAAACTCACTGACCGCCAACAATAACAAAATTGATGCGGTTGTGGCCTCCAACGATGCCACCGCAGGCGGTGCTATCCAGGCACTGAGCGCCCAGGGGCTGGCCGGTAAAGTCGCGATATCGGGTCAGGATGCCGATCTGGCCGGTGTAAAACGCATTATCGCAGGCACCCAAACCATGACGGTCTACAAACCCATTACCCAGCTTGCCAATACGGCTGCGGAAATCGCCGTAGAGCTGGGTAATGGTAAGCAACCTAAAGCAGACGCGACGCTGAATAACGGGCTGAAAGATGTTCCGGCTCGCCTGCTCACACCAATTGAAGTCAATAAAGAGAACATTGACGCCACTGTCATTAAAGACGGTTTCCACAAGAAGAGCGAACTGTAACCTTACGCAGCCCCTGCTCTGCAGGGGCGCATCACGTTGTACTGTTCTTCCCTCGGGTTACGTGGAGCAGTTATGTCTTATTTACTTGAAATGAAAAGCATCACTAAGCGCTTCGGTACAGTGAAAGCCGTCGACAACGTCAGTCTCCGGCTGAACCCCGGCGAAGTAGTTTCGCTGTGTGGTGAAAACGGTTCGGGCAAATCAACATTGATGAAAGTGCTGTGCGGGATCTACCCGTACGGCAGCTACGAAGGCGAAACCGTCTTTGCCGGTGAAGTCATCCAGGCGACACACATTCGCGATACCGAACGTAAAGGCATCGCCATCATCCACCAGGAGCTGGCACTGGTGAAGCATCTCACCGTGCTGGAGAACATTTTCCTTGGGGCTGAGATTTCCCGCCACGGCGTGCTGGACTACGACACCATGACGCTGCGCTGTGAAAAGCTGCTGGCGCAGGTGAGTCTCAGCATTTCACCGGATACCCGCGTGGGCGATCTTGGTCTGGGGCAGCAGCAGCTGGTCGAAATTGCGAAAGCGCTTAATAAACAGGTCAGGCTGCTGATCCTTGATGAACCAACGGCGTCGCTCACCGAACAGGAAACCGCGGTACTGCTCAATATCATCCGCGATCTGCAAAACCACGGCATCGCCTGTATCTACATTTCGCACAAGCTGAATGAGGTCAAAGCCATTTCTGACACCATCTGCGTGATCCGCGATGGGCAACACATCGGCACGCGCGAAGCCGCAGGCATGAGTGAAGATGACATCATCACTATGATGGTAGGCCGCGAGCTGACGGCGCTCTACCCGAATGAACCTCATGCAACCGGCGATGAAGTGTTGCGCGTGGAAAACCTGACCGCTTGGCATCCCGTTAACCGCCACATCAAGCGTGTAAATAACGTCTCGTTTTCTCTGCACAGCGGCGAAATTCTCGGTATTGCCGGGTTAGTCGGCGCCGGGCGCACCGAAGCCGTACAGTGTCTGTTTGGCGTGTGGCCGGGGCGCTGGGAGGGCACGATATATATCGACGGTCAGCCGGTGAAAATCGACAACTGCCAACAGGCGATTGCCCGCGGCATTGCCATGGTGCCGGAAGACCGCAAAAAAGACGGCATCGTACCGGTCATGGCAGTGGGTAAAAACATCACCCTTGCAGCTCTTGATCAGTTCTCCGGCACCCTGAGCAGCCTGGATGATGCCGCTGAGCAGCAGTGTATTCTCCAGTCGCTCGCCCGACTGAAGGTAAAAACATCCTCTCCGGAACTGGCCATTGGCCGACTGAGTGGGGGCAACCAGCAGAAGGCCATTCTGGCGCGCTGCCTGCTTCTCAATCCACGCATATTAATCCTTGATGAGCCAACGCGCGGGATTGATATCGGCGCCAAATATGAAATCTACAAACTGATTAATCAGCTTGTACAGCAAGGGATTGCCGTCATTGTCATATCGTCTGAATTACCCGAAGTGCTCGGTCTGAGTGACCGCGTGCTGGTAATGCACGAGGGAAAACTGAAAGCCAACCTGATTAACCAGAACCTGACGCAGGAGCAGGTGATGGAAGCCGCTTTAAGGAGCGAACGTCATGTCGAAAAGCAATCCGTCTGATATCAAAGTCGCGGTTCCGACGCCCGGATCATTTGCGGGGCTAAAAGCGCTGAATCTGCAAGTTTTCGTGATGATCGCGGCGATTATCGTCATCATGCTGTTCTTTACCTGGATGACCGATGGCTCGTACTTAAGTGCGCGTAACGTCTCTAACCTGCTGCGTCAGACGGCCATCACCGGCATTCTGGCTGTGGGCATGGTGTTCGTGATTATCTCAGCGGAGATCGACCTGTCAGTCGGTTCGATGATGGGTTTACTCGGTGGCGTGGCGGCCATTTTTGACGTCTGGCTTGGCTGGCCGCTGCCGTTGACCGTTGCGGTGACGCTGGTGCTGGGACTTGTGCTCGGTGCCTGGAACGGCTGGTGGGTTGCCTACCGTAAAGTCCCGTCGTTCATTGTCACTCTGGCAGGGATGCTGGCCTTCCGCGGGATCTTAATCGGCATTACCAACGGCACCACCGTCTCCCCCACCAGCGCGGCGATGTCGCAGATTGGTCAGAGTTACCTCTCCGATAGCGTGGGCTTTACGATTGGCGTGGTAGGTTTGCTGGCGTTTGTCGCGTGGCAGTGGCGTGGGCGCATGCGCCGTCAGGCGCTGGGGCTGGCTTCTCCTGCATCAACGTCCGTGGTGGGGCGTCAGGCCCTTACGGCTGTTATTGTGCTAGGCGCAATCTGGCTTCTGAACGACTACCGTGGCGTCCCGACGCCTGTATTGCTGCTGGCACTGTTACTGCTGGGTGGCATGTTTATGGCCACGCGCACCGCGTTTGGCCGCCGCATTTACGCCATCGGCGGCAATCTGGAGGCCGCTCGCCTCTCCGGGATCAATGTCGAGCGTACCAAACTCGCGGTGTTCGCCATTAACGGTCTGATGGTGGCTATCGCCGGGTTAATCCTCAGCTCACGTCTGGGGGCGGGTTCTCCCTCCGCCGGTAACATCGCCGAGCTGGATGCCATCGCCGCCTGCGTAATTGGTGGTACCAGCCTCGCGGGTGGTATCGGTAGCGTGGCGGGCGCGGTCATGGGGGCATTTATCATGGCGTCGTTGGATAACGGGATGAGTATGATGGACGTCCCGACGTTTTGGCAGTATATCGTCAAGGGGGCCATTCTTTTACTCGCCGTCTGGATGGACTCGGCCACCAAACGACGGGCCTGATAACAGTATGATGACTTAATTGGGAAGAGAGCCATGTTCGAAAAGCGTCACCGCATTACGTTGTTATTCAATGCCAATAAAGCCTATGACCGTCAGGTTGTTGAAGGGGTTGGTGAATATTTGCAGGCGTCGCAATCCGAATGGGATATCTTTATTGAGGAAGATTTTCGTACCCGTCTGGAGAACATCAAAGACTGGCTGGGTGATGGCGTTATCGCCGACTATGACGATCCCGTCATTGAGCAACTGCTGACAGACGTCGACGTCCCGATTGTGGGCGTCGGCGGCTCTTACCATTCCCCCGAACACTATCCGCCGGTTCACTATATTGCCACCGATAACCATGCCCTGGTGGAGGCAGCCTTTCTCCATTTAAAAGAGAAAGGCGTCCATCGCTTCGCATTTTATGGCTTACCCGCCACCAGCGGCAAGCGCTGGGCCGTTGAGCGTGAACACGCGTTTTGCCAGTTGGTCGCGCAGGAGAAGTACCGCGGCGTAGTGTATCAGGGGCTGGAAACCGCCCCTGAAAACTGGCAGCACGCGCAAAACCGTCTGGCTGACTGGCTGCAAACGCTGCCACCGCAAACCGGGATTATTGCCGTCACGGACGCCCGCGCACGCCACGTTTTGCAGGTCTGCGAACATTTGCACATCCCGGTACCGGAAAAACTGTGCGTGATTGGCATTGATAACGAAGAACTCACCCGCTATCTGTCTCGCGTGGCGCTCTCCTCCGTTGCACAAGGGACTCGTCAGATGGGTTATCAGGCAGCGAAGCTACTGCATCGCCTGCTGGATAAAGAATCCCTGTCGCTTCAGCGGTTGCTTGTGCCTCCTGTCCGCGTCGTTGAACGTCGCTCAACCGACTATCGCTCCTTAAGCGACCCGGCCGTCATTCAGGCCATGCACTTTATTCGCAACCATGCCTGCAAGGGAATTAAGGTCGATCAGGTGCTGGATTCGGTGGGTATTTCGCGTTCGAATCTGGAGAAACGCTTCAAAGAAGAAGTGGGCGAAACCATTCATGCCGTCATCCATGCTGAAAAGCTGGAGAAAGCGCGCAGCTTGCTCATCTCCACGTCACTGTCGATTAACGAAATCTCGCAGATGTGCGGCTACCCATCTCTGCAATATTTCTATTCGGTGTTTCGCAAAGAGTACGACACCACGCCAAAAGAGTACCGGGATCGCTACAGTGAGGTGCTGATATAGAAAAGAAAACGCCTTCCAGTGGAAGGCGTTTTTTTGAGATTACATATGGGCGGCGATTAAGCGCTGGTTATCCTGGTACATGGCGAACAGATAGTTGTTATAGCTCTGTCCCTTCGTCGAATAACCTTTCAGCTTGTGGATCATCGTCGTGGCCGTCACTTCCTGATCCGCTTTACGCAGCTGTGCGCGTGATTTACGGAACGATGAATAGGCCGGATGCGTGTTCAGATTCACCACGTAGGCACTTACGGAATCCTTCACGGATTCAAACTGCGAATAGCCTTTCACCTTACCAGGCGCATTGTTACAACGACCCTTCACACATTTCATGCCGAAAAGGTTGTTGTTGCTACGCGCCAGCTTTGACGTGCCCCAGCCGCTTTCGGCTGCCGCCATGGTCGCAACCATGCTATTCGGGATGATATCCACACGCTCCAGCAGAGAATTCCACGGCACACGACGCGTGTTACCGTTCCAGCTCAGCTTGTAGCGCTTCGTGATATCTTTCAGACGCGCGCGTTCTGACGGCGACCAGCGGCTATCGTACTGTTTGGAAATCAGCCAGTTACGATCCGCAGTAATCGCGGCATTTTGACTCGTGATGTAAGGCATTACCGTCCGGAGAAACGCTTTTTTCCTTGGTGTTCCGGAAGGGTATTTTCGCAAATCAGGAAGTGAACTACTCTTTGCACTATTGCGAGAATACTCTTGTTTACTGCTAACCTTACTACTTGTCGTCTTTATAACGTGGGCTTTCTTACTCGTTGTATCCGTGTGCGTCTTCGCAAGCACCTCACCCGAAAATGCCGTGGTGAGTAACATGAGTATCGCAGCCCCATATCGTCGAATGGGAGTCGATATCATTAGGTCTCCTGGTCGGATGTAATCATCCTAACACCTTATTTTTTTCACAAATTTGAGAGCGGAATCTCAAATCATATCAAAAATAGACTTCAAGAGCACGTATAGAAATAGTCCAATTCCGAAACTATGTCATCTAAAACTTGCTCACAAAAACACCATTCCCGAAAAAATGTGTGCGGTATCGCAGATAACTGCTTAATTTTGCGCGAGATCACTCATCCTCTCGCGTCCTCCTGGCAGAAAGCGATAAGGGATGAGTTTTTACCCTCAGCCTGGTGGCACACTGGTCAAAAATGCCGCGACAGGAAAATGGAATGAAACGCACCGCAATAGCCTTTCTGATGTTACCCGCACTGGCACATGCAGGCTGGTCATCACCGGGGTTTAATGCATTTAACACCGAAGGCACCGGGATTTTCATCAGCCAGACAAAGCTCGCGAAGGGTACGCGTCCTCTTACACTAAGTTTTGACAAGACGTGCTGGCAGCCAACAGATGCGATAAAACTCAACGAGATGCTGTCGCTCAAACCCTGTGACGGCACGCCGCCGCAGTGGCGTCTTTTCCGCGACGGTGAATACCAGATGCGGATTGATACCCGATCCGGCACACCCACCCTGATGCTGACCATCCAGAGTGCCGCAGAACAGCCGGTTACCAACGTTATCCACCAGTGCCCGAAATGGGACGGTAAACCGCTGACGCTGGACGTCAGCCATACCTTCCCGGAAGGCTCCGTCGTACGCGACTACTACAGTAAGCAGACGGTGACAGTGCAGAATGGAAAAATCACTCTGCAGCCGGCCGCCAACAGCAACGGCCTGCTGCTGCTTGAGCGCGCCGAAACCGACAAGCCTGCGCCGTTTAGCTGGCAGAACGCCACTGTCTATTTTGTGCTGACCGACCGTTTTGTGAATGGTGACCCGAGCAACGACAACAGCTATGGCCGTCACAAAGACGGCATGCAGGAGATTGGTACCTTCCACGGTGGAGATCTCAAGGGGCTCGCCAGCAAGCTCGACTATTTACAACAGCTGGGGGTGAACGCGCTGTGGATTAGCTCGCCGCTGGAGCAGATCCACGGCTGGGTCGGCGGTGGCACCAAAGGTGACTTCCCACACTACGCCTATCATGGCTATTACACTCAGGACTGGACGAAGCTCGACGCCAACATGGGCACCGAAGATGATTTACGTCATCTGGTCGATGACGCGCATAAACGTGGCATTCGTATCCTGTTCGATATCGTCATGAACCACACGGGTTACGCGACGCTTGCGGACATGCAGGAGTATCAGTTTGGCGCCTTGTATCTGCAGGGTGATGAGCTGAAAAAGACGTTGGGAGAACGCTGGACGGACTGGAAGCCGGGCGCAGGCCAAAGCTGGCACAGCTTTAACGACTACATCAACTTTAGCGACAAAGCCGCATGGGATAAATGGTGGGGGAAAAAGTGGATCCGCACTGATATCGGTGATTACGACAACCCCGGCTTTGATAATTTAACCATGTCGCTGGCATTTTTACCCGACCTGAAAACGGAATCCACCACACCTTCCGGGTTGCCAAACTTCTATCAACACAAGCCTGATACCCATGCGAAAGCCATCCCCGGGTATACCCCGCGCGATTACCTGACCCACTGGCTCAGCCAGTGGGTGCGTGACTACGGTATTGATGGTTTCCGGGTTGATACGGCCAAACACGTTGAGCTTGCGGCCTGGCAACAGCTGAAAGACCAGGCCAGCCAGGCGCTGGCGGCCTGGAAAGGTGCTCACCCGGACAAAAAGCTCGACAATGCACCATTCTGGATGACCGGGGAATCCTGGGGCCACGGCGTCATGCAGAGCGATTATTACCGCCACGGTTTCGATGCGATGATTAACTTTGATTATCAGGAGCAGGCGGCAAAAGCGGTGAACTGTCTGGCGGATATCGACCTCACCTGGCAGCAGATGGCGGAAAAACTGCAAAGTTTCAACGTCCTGAGCTATCTCTCTTCGCATGACACGCGCCTGTTCCGTGAAGGGGGTCAACGCGCAGCTGAACTGCTCTTGTTAGCACCGGGTAGTGTACAAATCTATTACGGAGATGAATCTGAACGTCCATTTGGGCCAACAGGTTCAGACCCGTTACAAGGTACCCGTTCGGATATGAACTGGCAGGACGTCACGGGCAAACAGTCCTTAACCGTCGCCCACTGGCAAACGCTGGGTCAGTTCCGCGCACGCCATCCGGCGATTGGTGAAGGCAAACAAACCACGCTGTCGCTGAAAGAGGGATATGGCTTCGTGCGCGAGCATAATGGCGATAAGGTGATGGTAGTATGGGCAGGTAATTAATAACGGCTCACTCCAGTACCCTCTCCCGTTGGGAGAGGGTTACGGTGAGGGAAAAATCAACAGAACTATTCACTTCACAAATCCATTCCTGCCACATAAAACAACAAATCCGACCACACCACCCGATTTGCACCAGCACGGTGCTAGCGTTATGGTTACCCACTTTCAAAATAAGCTCGATAGATCACCTGCTATGACGTTTTCACTTTTCGGCGACAAATTCACCCGCCATTCAGGCATTACTCGCCTGATGGAGGACCTCAACGACGGGCTGCGCACACCGGGCGCAATCATGCTCGGCGGCGGAAACCCGGCTCAAATCCCGGAGATGAATACCTATTTCCAGACGCTGCTCGCTCAGATGCTGGAAAGCGGCAAAGCAACCGATGCGCTTTGCAATTACGACGGCCCGCAGGGTAAAACCGAACTGCTGGCACTCCTCGCCGAAATGCTGCGTGACGAGCTGGGCTGGGATATCGAACCACAGAATATTGCACTGACAAACGGCAGCCAGAGCGCGTTTTTCTACTTGTTTAACCTGTTCGCAGGGCGTCGCGCCGACGGCACCACCAAAAAGGTGTTGTTCCCGCTGGCACCAGAGTATATCGGCTACGCCGATTCCGGCCTGGAAGAGGATCTGTTCGTCTCCGCGCGCCCGAATATCGAGCTGTTGCCGGAAGGCCAGTTTAAATATCACGTCGATTTTGAACACCTGCATATTGGTGAAGAGACGGGCATGATCTGCGTATCACGTCCGACGAACCCAACGGGCAACGTGATCACCGATGACGAACTGATGAAACTGGATGCGCTGGCGAATCAGCACGGCATTCCGCTGGTGATCGATAACGCCTATGGCGTACCGTTCCCGGGCATTATCTTCAGCGAAGCACGTCCGCTGTGGAACCCGAACATTGTCCTGTGCATGAGCCTCTCTAAGCTGGGCCTGCCGGGTAGCCGCTGCGGCATTATCATCGCGAATGAAAAAATCATCACCGCCATTACCAACATGAACGGCATTATCAGCCTTTCGCCGGGCGGTATCGGCCCGGCGATGATGTGCGAAATGATTAAGCGCAACGACCTGCTGCGTCTGTCCAATGAGGTGATTAAGCCGTTCTATTACCAGCGTGTTCAGGAGACAATTGCGACACTTCGCCGCTATTTACCGGAAGAACGCTGCCTGATCCACAAACCTGAAGGGGCGATTTTCCTGTGGCTGTGGTTTAAGGATCTACCCATCACCACCGAACTGCTCTATCAGCGCCTGAAGAAGCGCGGCGTGTTGATGGTACCGGGCGATTACTTCTTCCCAGGCCTGGATAAACCGTGGCCGCATACGCACCAGTGCATGCGTATGAACTACGTGCCCGATCCGGAAAAAATCGAAGCGGGTGTCAAAATTCTGGCCGAAGAAATCGAAAAAGCCTGGCTCGAAGAGGGTTAAGGTTTTACGCCAGATGATGCTGTCGTTCCGTACGTAATCTGGCGGTATCAACACAGCGCAACGCGTGGGTTGGACAGGCCTCCACACAGGCAGGTCCGCCTTCGCGGTGCACGCACAAATCACACTTCAGCGCGTGCGCCTTATTTCCCTCCAGCCGAACCTGCATCGCCCCAAACGGGCACGCCAGCATACAGCTTTTGCAACCAATGCAGCGCGTCTGATCAACGAGCCACGCTCCCGCCGAGCGGCGAATGGCATGGGTTGGGCAGACATTGGCGCAGGGTGCGTCTTCGCACTGGTGACAGCCAACCGCCGTGGTATATGACCCCCCTTTAACCACACGAATGCGTGGCGTAAAGGCATGTGCGGATACGGAATCCTGATGCGAGACCGCACAGGCCGCTTCGCATGTGCGGCACCCGATGCATTTTTCCGCATCCGCCATGATAAATCGGTTCATCTATTACGCCTCGCGTACGTTAAAACCCAGTTCTTTTGAAATAGCCTCTGCCGTTTCACGCAGTGGTTTAAGCAAGTTTTTCTCGCCCACCTGCTTCATGCGCGATGTCGATAGCGATATGGAGATCGCATACGGCACGCGGCCATGAATATCAAACACCGGCACGGCGATACAGGAGACACCCAGCTCGTTCTCTTCTTTGTCCATCGCCATGCTGCGATCGCGAATTTCCGCCAGCTCATCATACATGGCACTCAATTCTGTGATGGTGTTGCGGGTCAAAGGTTGGATCTGTTCCTGATGGCTTTCCCAGTAGCTCGCCACATAGTCCTGGTGACCAAACGCCATGTAGATCTTGCCCATCGCTGAGCAGTAAAGCGGCATATGCTGACCGATATAAGCACGCGTGCGCAGCATACCGGTTGTCGGCTCGAGTTTATAAATCAGGATCGCGTGGTCGTCTTCCCGGCTGGAAAAGTTCACCGTTTCACCCGTCGCAATATTCAGCGTTTCAAGGTGTGGCGCCGCCACGTGGATGATATTGAGCGACGACAGCGCCTTTTGCCCGACGGCGATAAATTTGGTGGTCAGACGGTAACTGCCCGCCGCAGGCGCCGGGGTAACGTACCCGCACGACTGTAATCCCTGGAGTAACCGGTGCACGGTGCTCTTATTCAAACCAGCCAGTTCCGATAAATGCGCGAGCGGGCACCCGTTCGGATAATTGCTGAGGATCTCAATCAGCATCAGGCCGCGAAACAAGCTCTGGCTACCTGCTGGCCTCTCTTTTTCTTGCGTCATTTCGCTCTCTTTCATGCTCATTAAATGGCTCCTTTTTATCGCGCTCCTGATGGTAGCGCAAAGTGTGGTTTAGTTCACGATCTCAACAGAAAAAACACAACCAGTTGATTTTAATGATTTTTGAAAAACATGAATGTCGTTGATCTGACAAATTTTGATCGTTATATTTGAAATCAGATTTCGCATAGTGAAATTTAACGATAAAAAAGCACTCGCACTGACACCTAAAATGAACAGGAGAACAGGGATGAAAGTGACCTTTGAAGAGTTGAAAGCGGCGTTTAATCGGGTCCTGATCGACCGCGGCGTAAAAGCTGACACCGCAGATGCCTGTGCGGAGATGTTTGCCCGCACTACAGAATCCGGCGTCTATTCACACGGCGTGAACCGTTTCCCGCGTTTTATTCAGCAACTTGACGCTGGCGACATCATTCCTGACGCTCTGCCAAAACGGATAACGTCATTAGGTGCCATTGAGCAGTGGGATGCTCAGCGCGCCATCGGCAACCTGACAGCGAAGAAAATGATGGATCGCGCCACGGAGCTGGCATCCGATCATGGGATCGGCCTGGTGGCTCTGCGTAACGCAAACCACTGGATGCGCGGCGGCAGCTACGGCTGGCAGGCGGCGGAGAAGGGTTATATTGGAATTTGCTGGACCAACTCCATTGCCGTGATGCCCGCGTGGGGATCAAAAGAATGCTGCATCGGCACCAACCCGCTAATCGTTGCGATTCCCTCCAACCCAATCACTATGGTCGACATGTCGATGTCGATGTTCTCCTACGGCATGCTGGAAGTAAATCGCCTGGCCGGGCGCGAGTTGCCGGTTGATGGCGGGTTTGACGACGAGGGTAATCTCACCCGTGAACCCGGCGTCATTGAGAAAAACCGTCGCATTTTGCCAATGGGCTACTGGAAAGGGTCCGGCCTGTCTATCGTACTGGATATGATCGCGACACTGCTTTCCAACGGTTCTTCCGTGGCGGAAGTCACTCAGGACAACAGCGACGAGTACGGTGTATCGCAGATCTTTATCGCCATTGAGGTCGATAAACTGATCGACGGCCCAACCCGCGATGCCAAACTTCAGCGCATTATGGATTTCATCACCAACGCTGAGCGCTCAGACGAAAACGTCGCCATCCGTCTGCCGGGGCATGAATTCACCCGCCTGCAGGAAGAGAACCGCCGTAACGGCATCACGGTTGATGACAGCGTGTGGGCGAAAATCCAGGCCCTGTAAGGAGTGGACGATGATATTCGGACATATTTCACAGCCAAATCTGTGCCGTCTCCCACAGGCGATTGAAAAGGCGCTCGATTTTCTGCGCACCACGGACTTCACGGCACTGGAGCCGGGCGTTGTTGAAATTGAGGGACGCAACATCTTTGCCCAGGTACTCGATCTCACCACCAAAGCGTGGCATGAGAACCGCCCGGAAGTACACCGACGTTATCTGGATATCCAGTTTCTGGCTTGGGGTGAAGAGAAAATTGGTATCGCTATAGATACCGGTACTAACAAAATAAGCGAATCATTACTGGAACAGCGGGATATTATTTTTTATCACGCCAGCGAAAATGAATCATTTATTGAAATGATACCCGGCAGTTATGCCATATTTTTCCCGCAGGACGTCCACCGTCCTGCCTGTATTAAGAGCAAAGAATCCACAATTCGTAAAATTGTGGTGAAAGTGGCAATCAGTGAATTGAATTAATTTTCTGATAAATACAGGAATGCGAAATGACCAACACCGGTTTTATTATTGGTGCGTACCCCTGCGCACCTTCGTTTCACCAGAAAGGTGAACAAGAAGAACAAACCTTCTGGCGGGAACTTTCCGACACGCCCAACATCCGCGGGCTGGAACAACCTTGCCTGGAAAACCTGCATCCGTTTGGTGATGAATGGCTGTTCCGTCATACGCCAGGGGACTGGCAAATCGTCGTGACGGCAGTAATGGAAACCATGCGCCGCCGCGGCACCAACGGCGCGTTCGGTCTGGCCTCCGCCGACGAGCAACAGCGTAAGGCCTGCGTCGAATTCTATCGCCATCTGCACCAGAAAATTGACGCCGTGAATGCCCGTTACCCCGGGAAAGTGATCGCCCTGGAGATGCAGGCAGCACCGCATGCAGGTAATGCCTCTGTCGAACAAGCCACCGAGGCATTCTCTCGCTCCATTCATGAAATAGCAGACTGGGACTGGTCATGCGATCTGGTTCTTGAGCACTGCGATGCTATGACCGGACTCGCTCCGCGTAAGGGGTTTTTACCCCTGGAGCAGGTACTGGAGGTGGTGAAAGATACGGATATCAGCGTCTGCATCAACTGGGCACGTTCGGCCATCGAAGGTCGTAACACCGCCCTTCCGCTTGAGCATGTTCAGACCGCCCGCAACGCCGGAAAACTTGGCGCGCTGATGTTTTCCGGGACAACAGCAACCGGTGAATACGGTGACTGGCAGGATCTCCATGCACCATTTTCTTCATTCTGCGCCGACAGTTTACTGACCACTGAACACGCAAAAACACTCTTTACTGCGGCGAGCGCCGCAACATTGAAATTCTCCGGTATTAAATTGCTGGAAATAAATGCTAATGCTGACGTCAGCCATCGCATTGCCATTTTGCGCGACGGCATTAGCGCCATGAAAAAAGCGACACAATAAAAATAAAAATCTTATTCCGGTTACATTTACTGAGACATTAAATATGAACACGACTTCTCAAGCTCTACATGCGGATATTCCGCGCCAGCGTTGGCTAAGAATCATCCCCCCTATTCTTATCGCCTGCATTATTTCTTATATGGACCGGGTGAACATTGCATTTGCGATGCCAGGTGGTATGGATGAAGAATTAGGTATATCCGCCACAATGGCTGGCCTGGCGGGCGGTATCTTCTTTATCGGCTATCTGTTCCTGCAGGTTCCCGGTGGCAAAATTGCTGTTCATGGTAGTGGTAAGAAGTTTATCGGCTGGTCGCTGGTCGCCTGGGCGGTGATCTCGGTACTCACGGGTCTCGTGACGAATCAGTATCAGCTTCTGGTGCTGCGATTCTTACTCGGCGTGGCGGAGGGCGGGATGCTGCCCGTTGTGCTCACCATGATCAGTAACTGGTTCCCGGATGCCGAGCGCGGTCGCGCCAACGCGATTGTGATTATGTTTGTGCCCATTGCAGGGATCATCACAGCACCGTTGTCGGGTTGGATCATCACCGCGCTCGACTGGCGCTGGCTGTTCATTATTGAAGGGCTGATGTCCGTTGTGGTGCTGGTGCTCTGGGCATTCACCGTGTATGACCGTCCACAAGAAGCCCGCTGGATATCGGAAGCCGAAAAAAACTACCTGGTGAAAACGCTGGCGGCGGAACAGCTGGCGATTGCCGGTAAAGAGGTGAAAAATGCCTCGCTCAGCGCAGTGCTGTCCGACAAAACCATGTGGCAGCTGATCGCCCTGAACTTCTTCTACCAGACCGGAATTTATGGTTACACCCTCTGGCTGCCAACCATCCTGAAAGAGCTGACGCATACCAGTATCGGCCAGGTAGGGATGCTCGCCATTCTGCCTTACATCGGCGCGATTGCGGGCATGTTCCTGTTCTCGTCTCTTTCTGACCGTACCGGCAAGCGCAAGTTGTTTGTCTCCCTGCCCTTGATAGGTTTCGCGCTCTGCATGTTCCTTTCTGTGGCGCTAAAAGAGAACACCTGGTTGGCCTATGCCGCGCTGGTGGGCTGCGGCTTCTTCCTGCAATCCGCTGCGGGTGTGTTCTGGACTATTCCGGCGCGTCTGTTTAGCGCCGAAATGGCGGGCGGTGCGCGCGGCGTGATTAACGCCCTGGGTAATCTCGGTGGCTTCTGCGGCCCTTATGCGGTTGGCGTGCTTATCACACTGTACAGCAAAGACGCAGGGGTTTACTGCCTGGCGGTCTCTCTGGCGCTGGCCTCGCTGCTGGCCCTGCTGTTACCGGCGAAATGCGATGCCGGCTCTGAGCCGAATCCCACGGTGAATCCACATAAACGTGCGGCCTGATGTCCTCACCCCAGCCCTCTCCCACCGGGAGAGGGAGCAACACAAGAGAATCAAAGATGAGTGAAAAAGAGCCCTTCTGGCTGGGTATCGATTGTGGCGGTACTTATCTGAAAGCCGGTTTATACACCCGTCAGGGAAAAGAGGTCTGTATTGAGCGCCGTTCGGTTGCCACTCTCAGCCCACGTCCTGGCTATGCTGAGCGGGATATGCACCAGCTCTGGCAGCACTGCCACACGACCGTCGCACTGCTGCTCAAAAATGCCAGGGTCGATGGCGAGCAGATCAAAGGTGTCGGTATTTCGGCTCAGGGCAAAGGGCTGTTTCTGCTTGATAAACAGGATCAACCGCTGGGAAACGCCATGCTCTCTTCTGACCGTCGGGCACTGGAGATTGTGCAGCGCTGGCAGCAGGACGGCATTCCCGAAAAACTGTACCCGCATACTCGCCAGACGCTATGGACCGGGCATCCGACTTCGCTCCTGCGCTGGGTTAAAGAGAACGAACCACAGCGGTATCAGCAGATTGGCTGCGTGATGATGGCGCACGACTACCTGCGCTGGTGTCTGACGGGGGAAAAAGGCTGCGAAGAGAGCAATATCTCGGAGTCCAATCTCTACAACATGAGCACTGCTCAGTACGATCCACAGCTCACACGCTGGCTTGATATCAGCGAAATTGACGGTGCACTACCGCCGATTGTCGGCTCCGCAGAAATTTGCGGGGAAATCACCGCTCAGGCAGCCTCGCTTACCGGTCTGGCGGCGGGTACTCCCGTCGTTGGCGGGCTGTTTGATGTGGTTTCCACCGCGATCTGCGCCGGACTCCATGATGACAACACGCTTAACGCGGTGATGGGAACCTGGGCCGTGACCAGCGGGATCGCCAACGGCATTCGCGATAACGAACCCTTTCCTTATGTGTATGGCCGCTATGTGCACCCGCAGCAGTACATCGTGCACGAAGCCAGCCCGACCTCATCCGGCAACCTGGAGTGGCTGACAGCGCAATGGGGTGACGTCTCGTTCAGTGAGATTAACGATGCCGTTGCCAGCTTACCGAAGGCAGAAAGCGATGTGTTTTTCCTGCCGTTCCTCTATGGGAGCAACGCTGGTCTGGAGATGACCAGCGGCTTTTACGGAATGCAGGCACTCCACTCCCGGGCCCATCTGTTGCAGGCGGTTTATGAGGGCGTGGTCTTTAGCCACATGACCCACCTGAACCGCATGCTGGAACGCTTTACACACGTGACGTCGCTGCGCGTCACGGGTGGCCCCACACATTCAGACGTGTGGATGCAAATGCTGGCAGATGTCAGCGGTCTGGCAATAGAACTACCGCAGGTGGAAGAGACCGGTTGCTCCGGTGCGGCGCTGGCAGCACTTGTCGGTACGGGCATCTATACCGATTTCCACGCCGCTCAGCGTGCCCTGCGACACGACACCAGGGTCATTGAACCCGATATGCGCGCCCATGCTGCCTACCAGCGCAAATATCACCGCTACCAGTTACTGATTACCGCACTACAGGGCTATCACGCCCGTGTTAAGGAGTTCGACCTATGAGCCGTCCATTACTTCAACTGGCGCTCGACCATACCTCACTTCAGGCCGCACAGCGCGATGTCGCTTTGCTTGCGGATCACGTTGATATCGTCGAGGCGGGCACCATTCTGTGCCTGACCGAAGGTTTACAGGCCGTGCGTGCCCTTCGCGAGCAGTGCCCGGACAAAATCATCGTGGCGGACTGGAAAGTGGCCGACGCTGGAGAAACGCTGGCAGAACAGGCGTTCGGTGCAGGCGCGAACTGGATGACCATCATCTGCGCGGCACCGCTGGCGACCGTTAAAAAAGGCCATGAAGTCGCTCAACGCTGCGGCGGCGAAATCCAGATGGAGCTGTTTGGTAACTGGACGCTGGAAGATGCACGCGCATGGCACCACATCGGGGTGAAACAGGCCATCTATCACCGCGGGCGCGACGCGCAGGCGAGTGGTCAGCAGTGGGGCGAAGCGGATCTCGCGAAAATGAAAGCGCTCTCCGACATCGGTTTACAGCTTTCGATTACCGGCGGGATCACTCCTGCCGACCTGCCGCTGTTTAAGCAGATAAACGTCAAAGCCTTTATTGCCGGCCGCGCGCTGGCTGGTGCTGAAAAGCCACCGCAGGTGGCACAGGCATTCCATTCACAAATCCGCGACATCTGGGGAGAGTAACCATGCGTCAGCATCCGTTAGGTATTTACGAAAAAGCGCTGTCGAAAGATCTCACCTGGCCGGAACGTCTGGTGCTGGCGAAAAGCTGCGGGTTTGATTTTGTCGAAATGTCGGTTGATGAAACTGACGAACGTCTGTCACGTCTTGAGTGGAGCACCACGCAGCGTGCATCGCTGGTTGAAGCCATGCTGGAAACCGGCGTGTCGATTCCATCCATGTGCTTATCTGCCCACCGTCGTTTCCCGTTTGGTAGCCGCGATGAAGCCGTGCGCGAGCGCGCCCGCGAAATCATGACCAAAGCCATCAGGCTGGCGCGTGATTTAGGTATCCGCACCATTCAGCTTGCTGGCTATGACGTTTACTACGAAGAACACGACGAGGGCACCCAGCAGCGCTTCGCAGAAGGGCTGGCGTGGGCGGTGGAACAAGCCGCTGCGGCACAGGTGATGCTGGCAGTGGAGATCATGGACACCGCCTTTATGAACTCGATCAGCAAATGGAAAAAGTGGGACGACATGCTCGCTTCACCGTGGTTTAGCGTTTACCCGGATGTCGGAAACCTGAGCGCGTGGGGCAACGATGTCACCGCCGAGCTGACGTTGGGCATTGACCGTATTGCCGCAATCCACCTGAAAGATACCCAACCCGTCACTGAAAACAGCCCGGGACAGTTCCGCGATGTGCCGTTTGGCGAAGGCTGTGTTGATTTTGTCGGCGTGTTTAACACGCTGAACCAACTGAACTATCGCGGCGCGTTTCTGATTGAAATGTGGACTGAAAAAGCAAAAGAGCCCGTACTGGAAATCATCCAGGCACGTCGCTGGATTGAAGCACGTATGCAGGAAGGAGGCATGACATGTTAGAACAACTCAAAGCTGAAGTGCTGGCAGCAAACCTGGCGCTTCCCGCCCACCAGCTGGTGACATTTACCTGGGGCAACGTCAGCGCGGTCGATCGCGAAAGCGGGCTAATGGTGATCAAACCCTCCGGCGTAGAGTATGACGTGATGACCGCAAACGACATGGTGGTGGTTGATCTTGCCACGGGTGCGGTAGTCGAAGGCAGCAAAAAGCCCTCCTCCGACACGCCAACGCATCTTGCATTGTATCGCCGTTACCCTGAGATTGGCGGCATCGTCCATACGCATTCCCGCCACGCCACTATCTGGTCGCAAGCGGGGCTGGATTTACCTGCCTGGGGCACCACGCATGCCGACTACTTTTATGGCGCGATCCCCTGCACACGGCTGATGACCACGGCTGAAATAGCCGGGGAATACGAATATCAGACGGGGGAAGTGATCATCAAAACCTTCGAGGAGCGCGACTTAAACCCGATGCAAATTCCGGCAGTGCTGGTCCATTCTCACGGTCCGTTCGCCTGGGGAAAAAATGCGGCCGATGCAGTACACAACGCGGTGGTGCTGGAAGAGTGCGCCTGTATGGGCCTGTTTTCACGTCAGCTGGCACCGCAGCTACCGGTGATGCAACAGGAGTTACTGGATAAGCACTATCTGCGCAAGCACGGAGCGAATGCCTATTACGGGCAGTAATCACCCGGAATTGATGTGCTCCTTACAGTACCGCCGTTTCCAGACTGCGGGTGTTAAGCCCGTGTGTTTGGTAAATATCTGCCGGAAATAGCCCACGTCATTAAACCCGCAGCGGGTTGCCACTTCGGTGAGCGATGCAGAGCCATCCAGCAACAGCTTTTCCGCCGCCCTGACGCGCTGGCGATGTATCGCCTCCGTCAGGGTTAAATGAAAAGTGCGACGAAACACGCGCCCCAGATAATCGGCATTACAGTGCAACTCTCTGGCGAGCTTCGAAGTAGAGAGGGGTAAATGAAATTGTGTGCGAATAAGCTGTTTCGCCTTCCACGCCATTGCGGCTCCAGCCTCATCCATTTTGTCCTCATACCCCGAAGAGAGCGAAACTTGCTGCAAAATCAGGAGTAAAAGGAGCTCCAGCGCCATACTACGCTGTAATTTTTCCTGCTCACTCAGAAACTGACGGAACAGAGAAATGACATATTGCGCATCCCTGACGCTGCAATGCTGTTCTATTGCCAGAGAGGGGGAGCCCTGCCCTGTGTTTTCCACTTCGAAGTGCAGCCAGTAGAATTTGAGATCTGCCGGGAAATCCTCCACACCAACGTGCCGCCGATCCGGCCAAAGCAATAAACTTTCTCCAGTCTTCACCTCAAAAAGGGTGTTTTCCTCCAAGATCGTTAACGTCCCTTTTTCGACAAAAATTATTTCCCACGACGCCAGCTTTCGCGCCGGATGACGACCCACACCTCGGGAAATAAATAACCCGCCATTTTGTACCTTAATCGGAAGCGCTATGGATAATTCAAGCATCGGTATTCACCATCCCGCTTTTATCGTCATGGAAATTGAGTTTATTCATTGATTATTAATAAATATTAATATCCCTTCCCGATCCAACTCACATTTTTAGCATCAGGTCGGAATTGTCATCTTTTTATACTTTTCCCTTCCCTTGTTGGCCCTGTCGTTCGGTGCAGAATAAATGGAGTACCTTGCATAAATACGATAAAAATCGATTACCGAGGAGTTACCTCATGACTTCCACACCGATTACAGAATCTGACGTTGCACAACCGGCAATAGATGACCGCCTGTCAGTTCGCGAAAAAATAGGCTACGGCCTGGGTGACGCGGGCGGCACGGTCATTACCTGTCTTATCATGAACTTTCTCACCTTTTTCTATACCGATATCTTTGGTCTGACGCCCGCCCTTGTCGGCACGCTGTTTATTGCATTACGCGTGTTTGATGCCATCTCCGACCCGGTAATGGGCGTGATTGCTGACCGCACGCAAAGCCGGTGGGGACGTTTTCGCCCCTGGCAGCTGTGGGTCGCGTTCCCGATTGGGATCATCGGCGTACTGACCTTCACCGTCCCGGAAGCCAGCATGGGAGTAAAAATTACCTGGGCGTTCGGTACCTATTTACTGTTATCCGTAGGCTATACCGCCATCAACGTGCCCTACTGCGCGCTGATCAACACCATGACAACCCGACACAACGAGGTGATCTCCTGCCAGTCATGGCGTTTTGTGCTGTGCGGCGTTGCCGGATTTTTAGTGTCTGTTGGTCTGCCGTGGCTGGTATCCGTATTAGGCCAGGGTAATGCCGCGAAGGGTTATCAGCTTGGCGTGGGCGTGCTGTGCGCCGTCGCCGTGGTGATGTTCCTGTGCTGCTTTTTCTGGGTACGTGAGCGTGTCCCGCTGGCACTGATGGGTAAATTCACTCTGCGCGAGCACCTGGCTGGCCTGCGTAAAAACGACCAACTGCTGTTAATGCTGGTGATGTCCTTCCTGCTGATCAACGTTTTTAACATCCGCGGCAGCGGGTACATGTATTTCATCACCTACGTGCTTCAGGGCAGCACCGCCTACACCTCACTGTTTTTTACCATGGTGACCTTTGCGGCCATTCTTGGGGCGGTGATCGTTAACCCGCTGTCCCGCCGTTTTGATACGGTCAAACTTTACTATTACACCAACCTGGTGCTGGCCGTGCTCGCGGCGGGAATGTGGTTCCTGCCCGGCGGACCAAATTACCAGACGCTCTGGCTGATTGTAATCCTGAGCAACGGCGTCATCCTGGGTTTTACGCTGCCGCTGCACTTCTCGTTGATGGCCTTCGCCGACGACTACGGCGAATGGAAAAACGGCGTGCGCTCGTCGGGCATGAACTTCGCCTTTAACCTGTTTTTCATCAAGCTCGCATGGGCTTCCAGCGCCGGGATCATCAGCCTGGTGTTTATCGCCGTAGCCTATCAACCTGGTGCCGGTAACCAGACGCCGGCATCTCTGCAAGGTATCACCGCCATGGAGACATTACTCCCTGCTCTTTTCCACCTGCTGCTGGCTGTCTCAATTCGCTGGTGCAGACTCAACAATCCAATGATGTCGCGCATTGCCACCGACCTGCGCCAGCGTCACGTACAGTCCTGAGGAGAACAAGATGTCCATAATGGAAGCCGACCTGCATAAACTGAAAATTAACGACCCGTTTCTCGGGCAATATCAACGGCTGGTACGCGATGTGGTGATCCCCTACCAGTGGGATGCGCTGAACGATCGCGTGACGGAAGCCGAACCCAGCCACGCCATCACCAACTTCCGTATTGCGGCGGGTCTGGAGAAAGGCGAATTCTACGGCATGGTGTTTCAGGACAGTGACGTAGCAAAATGGCTGGAAGCCGTAGCGTGGTCCCTGTGTCAGAAACCTGACTCAGACCTGGAAAAAACTGCTGATGAGGTAATTGAGCTGGTTGCGGCGGCACAATGCGAAGACGGTTATCTCAACACCTATTTCACGGTGAAAGCCCCTGAAGCGCGCTGGACGAATCTGGCTGAATGCCACGAGCTGTATTGTGCCGGACACATGATTGAGGCTGGCGTGGCATATTTTCAGGGAACCGGAAAACGCCGTCTGCTGGAGGTGGTGTGCAAACTGGCCGATCACATCGACAGCGTGTTTGGCCCCGGCGAGAACCAGCTACACGGTTATCCGGGTCACCCGGAAATAGAGCTGGCGCTGATGCGGTTGTACGACATCACGCAGGAGCCACGCTACCTGGCACTGGTGAAATATTTCATCGAACAACGCGGTGTCCAGCCTCACTTCTATGATATCGAATACGAGAAGCGCGGCAGAACATCATACTGGAACACCTACGGGCCCGCCTGGATGGTCAAGGACAAAGCCTACAGCCAGGCACATCAGCCACTTGCTGAACAACAAACGGCCATCGGCCACGCGGTGCGTTTTGTCTACCTGATGGCGGGCATGGCGCATCTGGCGCGCCTGAGTCATGACGAAGGAAAACGCCAGGACTGCCTGCGGCTGTGGAACAACATGGTCCAGCGCCAGCTGTACATTACCGGCGGGATTGGGTCGCAAAGCAGCGGGGAAGCCTTTAGCAGCGATTACGATCTGCCCAACGATACGGTATATGCCGAAAGCTGCGCCTCCATCGGTCTGATGATGTTTGCCCGCCGGATGCTGGAAATGGAGGCCGACGGTCACTACGCCGACGTGATGGAGCGCGCGCTATATAACACGGTACTCGGCGGCATGGCGCTGGACGGTAAGCACTTCTTCTATGTAAACCCGCTGGAAGTACATCCGAAAACCCTGACGTTCAACCATATCTACGATCACGTGAAACCCGTCCGCCAGCGCTGGTTTGGCTGCGCCTGTTGCCCGCCGAATATCGCCCGCGTGCTGACGTCGCTGGGGCATTACATTTATACCGTTCGCCACGATGCGCTTTTTATTAATCTCTACGTCGGCAACGATGTCGTCATTCCGGTTGGCGATGAAACTCTGACGCTGCGGATTAGCGGTAACTACCCGTGGCATGAACAGGTGAAAATCGAAATTACCTCACCTGTTCCCGTCACGAATACGCTAGCCCTGCGGCTGCCGGACTGGTGCGCGGCGCCTGGCGTATCGTTGAACGGTGAAGACACTACAGGAGAAATTTCACGGGGATATCTCTACCTGACCCGAAACTGGCAAGAAGGAGATGTCGTCACGCTGACGCTACCGATGCCCGTTCGCCGGGTGTATGGAAACCCGCAGGTACGCCAGCAGGCAGGGAAAGTCGCGCTACAGCGCGGACCGCTGGTTTACTGCCTGGAAGAAGCGGATAACGGTGCCAATCTGCATAACCTTTCCTTGCCGCAAGACAGCGAGTTCCGGGTCTTTGAAGGGAAAGGGATTTTCGCGCACAAGATGCTGATACAGGCAGAGGGGATTGGCTGTCACGTGAAGGACAAGGATGCGCTGTGGCAGTATGACCGCTCGCCGGTACAACGTCAGCCCCAGACGCTGACCTTTATTCCCTGGTTTAGTTGGGCTAACCGGGGAGAAGGAGAAATGCGGATTTGGGTGGATGAAGCATAAACAAGAATAATATCACCTTTATTAATATATAATATTTTTATCGAGCTCGGTGATGCCGAGCTCACTGATTATCATAGATTGAAAGACAATGTGATCTAACCCTCGGTATTGTTTTTTTGCAGCCGTTCAACTCAGACATACCATTGTCTGACATGCATTTTAGTGTTATTCCATAAAGACACACAGCTCAAAATAAGGATATCCCATGGAATTCACTGAAAGGTTAAATGCCTTATCAAATAAAATAAAACAACAACTTGATGTAATTAATACTGAAGAAGCAACAAAAACTGCATTTGTAATGCCGTTCATTCATAATGTCCTGGGCTATGATGTTTTTGATCCTTCAGAGGTGACACCTGAGTTTGTCTGTGACATCGGTACAAAAAAAGGTGAGAAAATCGATTATGCTATAATGAAAAACAATGATGTACAGATACTTATTGAATGTAAAAAAATTGGCGAACCATTGAATATAAATCATACCTCGCAGTTATTCAGGTATTTTCATGTAACAAATGCCAGAATCTCAATCCTCACCAATGGACAAAATTATAAATTCTTTACCGATCTGGATGCTCCTAATAAAATGGATGAAAAACCTTTTTTGGAGGTAGATCTTCTTGATATTGACGAAAATATAATACCTGAGTTAAAAAAAATTAACTAAATCTTCGTTTGATTTGGAATCAATTATCAATGCTGCTGGTGAATTAAAATATGTCAGCCAAATCAAAAAAATCCTGCATTCTCAGCTAAATAACCCTGAAGATGACTTTGTGAAATTTTTTGCATCCCGAGTTTATGATGGGATTCTCACCCAAAAAGTCAGAGAGTCTTTTTTAAATTTGACTAAAAAAGCTGCAAGCCAGTACATAAATGATCAGGTAAATGAGCGCCTCAAGTCAGCCATTACAGGCATAACCCCAGCGATCATCGAAACTCCAAATGAGTCATCGCATATTGAGGAAGACGAACATAAAGACGAAAGCGATGTGGTAACAACGCTAGAGGAGCTCGAGGGATATCATATTGTTAAAGCAATCACCAGAGCGGTACTGGAGGCACCTCGTATCACTCACAGAGATACCAAAAGCTACTTTGGTATCCTTGTGGATGATAACAACCGCAAACCCCTTTGCCGATTGCATTTTAATCGCACGCAAAAATACATCGGACTTTTCGACATAGAAAAAAACGAAACGCGTCACCCAATAACGACAGTCGATGATATCTATTCCTTTGCAGATATCCTGAAAGCAACAGCAGCTCTGTATAATTAATTTTTACCGGGGCAGCACGCGACGTGCTGCCTCAGCCAGAAATGCGCTTCGGTTGCTAAACTGAGGATGCTCACTGACAAAGGAATCAATCTTTACCAGTAAACGACGGGGCATGGTGATGTTGATACGCTCTGCCCTGCCATCAAACTGTTTCATATCAATGTCCACCAGCAGCCATTGCCCACCAATGAAGTCATCAGGACGACTTTCCAGATGTGTTTCAACATTACCCGGAAGAGGCAATGTTTCCTCTACTTCAAACAGCGCTTCGAAGTGTGCAGTGAGAGCATCACGAGCATCCTGAAAAGCCTCATCCAGGGAAACACCTGCAAAAAAACAACCTGGAACGTCAGGGAAAAAACCGCTGGCACTTCCGTCTGAGTCAGAATGAATGTAAGCCGGATAAAACATAACTACTCCTGATATCAGTGTTTAATCCCCGCCTGCCGCCAGATCTGCGCGAGAGTGCCCGGTTTAATATCCTTCTTAGGATGTGGGACAGTAACAAGCCCTTTCTGTTCGGGATGGCGAAACTGATGATGGCTTCCTTTCGTTCTGACACATTTCCAGCCATGACCGATCAGAACAGTAATCACATCCGCACTTTTCACATCCCAATCCTTCCATGATTATACACATGACACACACCATCACTACCGGGTCGAATCACATTAGCGTATTGAGAAACACCAGTGCAGCCGCTTTTGTCGGAACGGGAAGAAGTATCGGGAAAAGAAAAGGGGATTACAGTCGATTGCAGATAAAAATGCAGGGGCTATCGTAAGCCGGGTAAGGCGAAGCCGCCACCCGGCTTTACCGCATCAGAAACGCCAGGTCAGGCCGGTCATCAGCGCGAAGCTGTCGTCACGGTCGATCATCGGGCTGTTCTTCACGTCATCAGGTAACACGGTATAAACCGCACTGGCGTTAAGGAACAGTTTCTGGGTTAACTGATATTTAGCCGCCAGACCAACGTATGGCGTCCAGCTGTCACCTGCGGTGTATTCGTCCAGGCCTGAGCGACGAGACTCACTGCCGGATACACCGTAGTAGTAGTCGTTATAGCTCTCATCGCTATAGAAAATACCGACAGATGGCGTCAGAGTCAGGCGTTCCATACGGATTGGATGGAAGTAGGATACCTCACCGATCACACCGCCGCTTTCATCCGTGGCATCACCAGAGACCGCCACTTTCAGCGAACCCCAGTTTTCATGGCGGTAGTATGCGCCACCGAGGAAGGCAGAGGCTTTTCGCTCATCAAGCTTTTTCATCTGATGGTCGTCGTTGTCATCAGGATCAAAATGGAGCGGCATCCAGGATGCGGTCAGGCTGAATTCATTTTTGGCATCTTTCCACAGGATCCACCCTCCTGTGGTCTGGCGCACATAGAAACGATCGCCTTCGTAGCTAATTAACGGTACTGCCGTTGTATTTTCATTATATCCTTTGTAAGGAGACTCATTAAATACAGCCCCCGCTCCAAGTGAAAAGTCACCGGCCATTGCAGATGATGTTGCAAATAACGTGGCAGCGATGAGTAAATTGTATTTAATAGTCATTACATGTAATCCATTTAAACGCCAAACAAGCGAGGCGAATAATAATGGTTACAAATTTGTCAATGCAACGCTGCGCTTTATATAATATTATATATAAAATCATATAGATTGGTGTGCATGATGAGTAAATTACAACTAAAGCCACGCGAATTAAAAATTATATCCGTCATCGCAGCAACCCACAGTATTGGCGATGCCGCCGCCCTGCTGAGCATGGCGCAGGCCAACGTCAGTAAATATCTCTCTGATTTTGAAACACGGGTTGGACTTAAGGTTTTTGAGCGCACCACGCGCCAGCTGGCCCTGACCCAGTTCGGTGAAGCATTACTCCCTTACATTAACGCCTCGCTGGACAAAAACAGCCAACTTGTTAATTTCATTGCTGATTATAAGCACGAAAAACGTGGAAAAGTGACAATCTATGCCCCTACGGGCATTGTGACCTACCTCGCGCGACACGTGATCCACAAGATAGAGGACATCGGTGATATCCGCATCTCCCTGAAAACGTACAACCTGGATCGGAATGAATATTCAGAAGGTGTTTCCTTTCCTGATGACTGCGATATTTTAATCACCTATGCGCAACCGAAAGACGAAAGTCTGGTTGCGAGTGTTTTAACAAAATATTCGGTCACAGCATTTGCAACCAAAGAGTATTTAAATAAACACCCCTTAACGGGACCTGAAGATTTAATTAACCACTCCTGTATTCTTATAGACTCCATGCTGGTTGATGATGCAAACATCTGGCGTTTCCGCGTGCATGGCAGCGATGAGATCCATGATTATAGAGTGACCGGGAACTATATTTGCGACAATACGCAGACGGCCCTGGAACTGGCAAGAAATAACCTTGGAATTGTTTTTGCTCCCAAAGAGAGCCTGAAAAAAGAATTAACTCAGGGAATGTTGGTCCCTTGCTTCCCGCATCAGGAGGAGTGGTGGCTCGACCTGACGACCATATTCCGCAAGCGCGAATATCAACCCTGGCGTGTGCAATACGTCCTGGATGGCGTACTAAACTGCCTGCGCCAGCAAATTGCTCAGGCCGTCAATGGACGGCCTGAGCGGAGTGATTAGAACAGTCCCAGAGGTTTATCGGAATAACTGACCAGTAGACATTTTGTCTGCTGGTAATGCTCCAGCATCATCTTGTGCGTTTCACGCCCGATGCCCGATTGCTTATAACCACCAAATGCCGCATGCGCCGGATAGGCATGGTAACAGTTAGTCCATACACGACCGGCCTGAATGCCTCTTCCCATCTTATAAGCCAGATTACCGTTGCGGCTCCAGACACCCGCCCCCAGGCCATACGGTGTGTCATTCGCAATTTCCAGTGCCTCCTCCATCGTTTTGAAGGTCGTCACTGCCAGCACCGGTCCGAAAATTTCCTCCTGGAAGACTCGCATATTGTTCTTACCGAACAGGATCGTCGGCTCAAGATAATACCCTTCCTGCAGATCCCCACCGAGCACTTTACGGCGGCCACCGGTCAGGATATCTGCCCCTTCTTTCTTGCCGATATCAATATAGTTGAGGATCGTTTCCAGTTGTCCATGAGAAACCTGCGCCCCCATCTGGGTGACACTATCAAGCGGGTTACCGCTGCGGATAGACTCCACACGACGGATCGCGCGCTCCATAAAGCGCTCGTAAATTGACTCCTGAACCAGCGCCCGGCTCGGGCAAGTGCACACTTCCCCCTGATTGAAGGCAAACAGAGCAAACCCTTCCAGGGCTTTATCGAAGAAGGCATCTTCTTCATCCATCACATCGGCAAAGAAAATATTCGGAGACTTACCGCCCAGTTCCAGCGTTACCGGAATGATGTTCTGCGTCGCGTACTGCATGATCTGCTGACCCACTTCCGTCGACCCGGTAAATGCCACCTTGGCGATACGTTTTGAGGTCGCCAGATATTCACCAATTTCACCTCCGGCACCGTTCACCACGTTGACCACCCCCGGTGGCAGCAGATCGCCAATCACTTCCATCAACAACAGGACCGACAGCGGGGTCAGGCGCGCCGGTTTGAGGACAATACAGTTCCCTGCTGCCAGCGCAGGTGCCATTTTCCAGCTCGCCATCAGCAGCGGGAAGTTCCACGGAATGATTTGCCCCACCACGCCCAAAGGTTCGTGGAAGTGATACGCCACGGTATCGCTGTCGACCTCACTGATTCCGCCTTCCTGAGCACGAATACAGGAAGCAAAATAGCGGAAGTGGTCAATGGCCAGCGGCACATCTGCCGCCATTGTTTCCCGGATAGGCTTGCCGTTATCCCAGGTTTCCGCCGTCGCCAGCAGCTCCAGATTTTGCTCCATCCGGTCGGCAATCTTGAACAATATGGCCGCACGGTCCTGGACGGAAGTATGGCCCCATTTATCTTTCGCTTTATGCGCCGCATCCAGCGCCAGATCGATATCACGCTTGCCGGAGCTGGCTATCTCACAAAGCGGCTGACCGGTGACGGGGGTCAGGTTGGAATAGTATTCGCCGTCGACGGGAGCCACCCAGGCACCGCCAATAAAGTTGTCATAACGGGGTTTCAGCTTGAGGGGAAAACCATACTCGCCAGGCTGGATACGCGATGAGGGAGGATTGTTTGTCATGACCGTCTCCTTGCTGTTGGTGTACAACAAGGGTAGTCCCGACTGACGATTTTCTCGCCAGCCGGTGACGGGTTTACGACAAGGGTCACATCGCGGCGCGGTAAATTTCCATTATCTCTTCATGGGTCGCCTGAACCGGGTTGGTGAACCCACAGGCATCCTTCAGCGCATTGGTTGCCAGGACCGGAATATCTTCCTCTTTGACGTTCAGTTCGCGAAGGCCCGCCGGGATATTGACCTTGCGGGCCAGCGCACGGATCTCAACGATGCAGGCCTGGGCTCCCTGCATGTCGGTCATCTCACTCACATTCACGCCCATGGCTTTTGCACAGTCGCGCAGACGCCCCGCCGCAGCCTTGCTGTTAAACACCTGAACGTGTGGAAGCAGTACAGCATTACAGACGCCATGCGGCAGATCGTAGAAGCCACCCAACTGATGCGCCATCGCGTGTACATAGCCTAGTGAAGCATTGTTAAACGCCATTCCAGCGAGGAATTGTGCATAGGCCATCGCTTCACGCGCCTGAGCGTTACTGCCATCTTCAACGGCATGTACCAGGTTTTCACTAATCATCGTCACCGCTTTCAGCGCGCAGGCATCGGTAATAGGTGTGGCCGCCACAGACACATACGCTTCAATCGCATGCGTCAGGGCATCCATACCGGTTGCCGCTGTCAGTGAGGGTGGCATTCCTGACATGAGCGAGGAATCGTTAACGGACAGTACTGGCGTAACGTGCTTATCCACTATCGCCATTTTAATATGACGCGTCTCATCAGTAATAATACAGAAACGCGTCATTTCCGAAGCCGTACCCGCGGTAGTATTAATCGCAATCATCGGCAATTGGGGCTTTGCAGAGCGATCGACACCTTCATAATCACGAATATCACCGCCGTTCACTGCCACCAGCGCAATACCTTTTGCACAATCGTGAGGTGAACCACCACCCAGTGAAATAATACAGTCACACTGATTTGCTTTTAATATTTCCAGACCTGCCGCCACATTTGCTGTCGTCGGATTAGGGTGCGTGCCGTCATACACAACGCTGGAAATATCACGTTCTTTCAGAGCATGTTGAATACTGGAGACCATACCCAGCTTGCTCAGCATGGTATCGGTGACAATCAGCGCGCGGCGCCAGCCGTAGTCGCGCATGGTATCCATTGCGGTGTTTAATGAATCAGAACCAATAATATTCACGGAAGGAATATAAAATACAGATGCAGCCATGATATTTCCTCAAAGAGATAAAAATTGTCTGCAGCATAAGGTAAAGATTACTCAAAAAACATGATCAAAAATATGATTTTGCGAAGACCTTCGCAGGTTGAATAAATTTAACCCTGCGAAGGTGTGAATTAATATTTAAATCTCTTTCTATCTATTCTATTTTTGTATTAATTCCTGTTTTATGTTTGCGGAAATAATAGTGAATCGCGTAATAAATGATCATTTCCGCGACGGCGGGTAAACCCGATACGGTTGAAATATTCCAGGATCTGGATCGCCAGCTTGCGGCCAACATTCAAACGGTCGCGGAAATCGGCTGCACAGGTAGAGCCTCGTTCCTGATCCAGCTCACGGATCAGGTTGGCAAACGCAACAATGCGATCGTTACGGTAATAACGATCTTTCACGATCGCGACGATAAGCCCCTGCTGCGCCGCATGGCGCAATACCTGGCGCATCACTTGCTCGTCAGTATTCGTTTGGCGGGCCAGATCGCGAACCCACCATGGCTCATCGCCAAACAGTGATGCCACTTTTTGCCATACTGCCTCTTGCTCAGCGGTAAACCCGGCTTTGTGATCCGGCAGATGCAGCCAACCGTGGTGACTTTTAATCGCCCCCGTTTCGCGCATATTTTCAATCAACAGCAGCACCAGAGCATCGTCTTCCATCGGCAGCGCCATGCGGCGCAGACGCTCGCGGCCGGGGCCCGGTTCATCCTGATGCTGTTCATGGTAAGTCGCAAGCGTGTTCAATATTTTACGCTGCCAGTGCGCCGCCACCGGGGCATTCAGCAGGCTGTTGCCAGCCTGAATAAAGCCCGGCTCCTGGGTCAGCTGACGTAAACCTTCCTCACTCAACTGGCGAGCCCATGCAAAGTCAGCAAGATTCACCGCACCGCGCTCGAGATGAACCAGCAGCGCTGTTTTATCATCCGTCGCCTGCGCCAGAGCAGACAGCCATTGCAGATACTCAGGTTTACGCTTGCCACGTCGCGGTGAGTGAAGTGTCACCACTCGCGCCCCGGCCAGCGTTTCCCGCGCTGAAATATCGCGCAGAACAAGACGGTCATTATCCGCAAGCCAGAGTGGTGAATCAAAAACCAGCTCGGCAAGGTCGTTTTCCAGCAGCGAGATGCGTCCGGTAATATGGCTGGCCGCGTGATGAATATGCAGCGGTTGCCATTGAGTCAGCGGCATGTGCGTCTGCAGGGAGACGATCACGCGCTCAGACGGTTCTGGAGGGGTATCAGCCAACAGCCAGTCACCACGGTTAAGCTGGTCTTTTTCCGCATCACCGGCAATATTGAGTGCGATTCGCTGCCCGGCATGAGCATGCTCTACGGGCTGGTTTTGCGCATGTAAACCGCGCACGCGCATCGGTTTGTTAACGCCCGTCAGCCATAAACTGTCACCCACTCTCACTTCGCCGCTTAGCGCCGTACCCGTGACGACCAGACCCGCACCTTTAACGGTAAACGCCCGATCAATCGCCAGACGGAAACGATGATGGCTGGCGTGCTCGCGCGAAGAGAGATGCTGTAAGTGGTGGCGAATTGCGTCGATACCGCGACCTTCAGTCGCTACGGTGACAAAAAGCGGCGCATCGGCAAAACCATATTCACGTAAGGTCGCCTGTACCGTTTCGCGCACCTCACTGATGCGCGCCTCATCCACGCGATCGGCTTTGGTCAGCGCAACGGTTAGCTGCGGGTTGCCCGTCAGCTGCAGGATCGCCAGATGCTCGCGCGTTTGCGCCATCACGCCGTCATCGCAGGCCACCACCAGCAGGGCATGATCGATCCCCCCCACGCCCGCCAGCATGTTGGACAGAAACTTTTCATGCCCCGGAACATCAATAAAGCCCAGCACGCGACCATCAGGCTGTGGCCAGTAGGCATAGCCCAGATCGATGGTCATGCCGCGCTTTTTCTCTTCCGGAAGACGATCGGCATTTACGCCCGTAATCGCCTGCAATAACGTGGTTTTTCCGTGGTCGACATGACCGGCGGTGGCAATAATCATTTCAACAACATCTCCAGAAATCGCTCTTCATCTTCAAGGCAGCGTAGATCCAGCCACATTCTGCCGTCGTAAATCCGCCCGATAACCGGCGTCGGCAACGCGCGCCAGCGCGACGACAGGGTTTCAAGGTGGCTACCGCGCCCGTCACGCGGCGTGAACGTGAGCGCTTCACTCGGCAGTCTGTCCACTGGCAGTGAACCGCTGCCAATCTGCGACTGGCAGGGTTCAATGCGAACGTCAAAATCAGGGTAATGAGGGGCAACTCGGGGTAGCAGCAATTCACCCTGTGCACGAATTGAAGCGGCATCCCGGGTTAGCAAACGCAGCGTGGGCAGGCGGTCAGCCAGTTTCTCCGGATGCAGATAGAGCCGCAATGTCGCTTCCAGTGCCGCGAGCGTCATTTTATCCGCGCGCAGGGCTCGCTTGAGCGGATGCTGCTGCAACTGCGCAATCAGCTCACGCTTACCCACTATTATCCCCGCCTGCGGCCCCCCCAGCAGTTTGTCGCCGGAAAAGCTCACCAGGCTAACACCCGCCGCAATCATCTCTTGTGGCATCGGCTCTTTTGGCAAACCGTACTGGCTGAGATCGACCAGGGAACCACTACCGAGATCGGCAATCACCGGTATATTCAGCTCGCGCCCAATCGCTGCCAGCTCAGCTTCTTCAACGGTTTTGGTGAAACCTTCAATATGGTAATTGCTGGTATGAACCTTCATCAGCAGGGCGGTATTTTCATTCACCGCCGCGCGATAATCTTTCGCATGAGTGCGGTTAGTGGTGCCCACTTCATGCAGCGAACAGCCCGCCTGACGCATCACGTCCGGAATGCGAAACGCGCCGCCAATCTCAACCAGCTCACCGCGGGAAACCACCACCTCTCTGCCGCTAGCGGTGGCCGCCAGCATCAGCAGCACCGCGGCGGCGTTGTTATTCACAACGCAGGCATCTTCCGCGCCGGTCAGCTGGCAGAGAAGGTCCGCCAGTGCCCGGTCACGATGTCCGCGCCCTGCACCGTCCAGATCGTACTCCAGCGTCACAGGCATTCGCATGGCCTGCACGACCGCAGCAACCGCCTCTTCCGCCTGTTGCGCGCGCCCCAGGTTGGTGTGCAGTACCGTACCCGTCAGGTTAATCACCGGACGAAGTGCACTTTGCGTTTTCTCGTCCAGCCGCTTTTCAACTTCCTGCTCCCACGCCGTGCACCAGTCGGGTAGTGTGTTTTCTGCCTGAATGTGGTGTCGGGCTTCATCCTGAAGCAACCGTAACATCTCAACCGTCGCGGTATGGCCGAAACGCTCAACAGCAGCATGAATGCGAGGCTCGCGAAGAAGACGGTCGGTAGCGGGAATTTGGCTGTACAGCGAATGATGAGTAGTCATGAAAGCGCCTGGCGAGTAAATATCATCCCCCCTCCCGACGGGAGAGGGAGTTAACATGTGGAGGGATTGTACCGCCTCCGGCAGCGAAGTGTTATAACCCGCATCAAGCCTTTGGCGGTTCGGTGCGGGCAAAACTCTCGCGGCTAAACAGCGTTTCGGCAAGTTTTACCAGCAACGGGCGATCGACACACCAGCCAGGGGAAACATGACGGAAGTTGAGATAACCGATGGCGCAGGCGATCGCTATTGTCGCCAGATCCACTCTGTCAGGCTGGATTTTTCCCTCCTGGATGAGCTGCTCACACATATCCAGGCTGCGGCTGATTTTTTCACGCTGGCGTAGCAGTTCTGTTTCCGACTGTTGGGCGGCGGGTCTTGCCTGCTCGCGTACGGAAGTTAACGCCGCATCCATAATGCCATCGGCCAGGGCTTCAATTTGCTTCACAACCAGCGCGGCTTTTGGGTCAGCCGGTAGCATTGCCGGGGCGACGCCCAGCAGCTCGATGTACTCCGCAATAATCGGGGAATCAAACCAGTATTCACCCTCGTTCGTCACCAGTGCCGGGACTTTACCTAGCGGGTTGTACTGCGCGACGCCGTTTTCGGCGTTGTAAGGCTGTTCATTGACGAATTCAAATTCAATCCCTTTCTCCAGCAGGAGAATAGAGATTTTTCGCACGAAGGGACTGGTGTAGCTACCGATGAGTTTCATTGCCTGATCCTTGATGCCGGAAAAAAATCAGTATGGATCAAGCGACGAAAAAAGGGCAGGTCTGCATGTCGCATTCCTGCCCTGAAAGGATTAGTGATCGAGGTAGAGGTAGTGCATCCAGCTGGTCATACGCAGCAGTACCTTACGCATCACCGAAACATGGGCGAAATGGTCCGAATAAACCGCCACCTGAGCATAAATACCGTCTGGCAGTGCATCGACATCGGCATTCGGGTCAAGCTCGATAGTACCCAGCACGCCATCCGTACCCGGAACCACCGTCAGAGACTGCAGCGCACCCTGAGCCTGATATGATCCACCCGGCACCACCGGCAGAATGCTGGTGAGCTTACCGGAGAAGACCTGACCCGGCAGCGCGTTGAACACCACTTCAGCTTCATCGCCCGGTTTCAGACGCAGCAGCGAGTTCTGACGGAACTGCGCCACAATCTGACGTTTCTGTTCCGGGATAAAGACCATCACCGGGCGCAGAGGCAGCGCGGCGGCATACGTCCCCGGACGAATCAGTACCTGGGTGATATAGCCATTGCTTGGCGCACGCACTACGGTCTGTTCCAGGTTGTATTTGGCTTCGGCAAGCTGGGCGCGCAAAGAGGCAACCTGAGATTGCTCACCGTTAACCATGCTGTCTAACTGAGTCTGAATTTGCGTCTGTTCGGCTACAGAGCCTTTAACCAGCGCGTCTTGTGCCAGATAGTTCTGGCGCGCATTGTCGATATCGCTTTCAGAGAACGGGTTAACCTTTGCCTGACTGCCTTTCAGGTAGCGCTGATAATCTTTATACAGACGATCGCGTTCCGCAGACACCCGCGTGGTGTTGGCTACCGCTTCTGACAGTTGTGCCTTGAGGTTGTCGATGTTGTGCGTCGCAGTGACCAGGTCAGCCTGGAGTCTGTCTACACGCGCCTGGTAACGGCCTGGATCAAGTTTAAATAACACTTCACCTTTTTTAATGAGCTGATTATTTTTATCAGTCACTTCACTGACCACCCCGGTGACCTGCGGCGTAATCGGAATAGAAATAACCGCCTTTTGAGCCGTAAAGGTATACGGGTGGTTATAGTTCATTAACAGGATAAGTCCGGCAACAATAAATATCCCGCCTAATGTCGCGGTGGCGAGCGTCCACTGGTTAACGGGAATACGGAATATTTTAAAGATGGCCCAGGCAAATGCCACATAGGTCAGAACAATCAACAGATCCATGATTAGCGCTCCAGCGTGTTCTTATCAGCTGTGGGTTGTGCCGCTGCCAGCTTTTGTTCAAGCTCCGCCACGCGTTTGGTCAGTGCATCCATGCCCGGTACCTCATCAGGCTTCGAGATGTGGTTCTGCATCCCCCAGCCGCGATCTTCACGGTAAAGCGTGGCCCAGATCCACAGGAACGGCCATATAGCATGGAGCGTAAACAGGCTAATCCATCCTGCCGTATGAATCGCATCGGCATGGGGATGGTTACGTTTTTTGGCCATATTATACGGGATGTCATGAATGGCTATGACGCCGTAAAAAAGGACCAGGAATACGAAAATCAATACGCCCAGCGCAAAATAGTTGAGAAACATATTCTCCTCACTTAAACAACGTCAACTCATTAAATTAATAAAACGGTACGCAACCTAATTAATTTTTTATAGGAACAGTAATCACTTGCTATTTCAGCAGCCGGGGAGTATGGATTTTTATAATATCTCCATGCAAGTTTATAAACGTGTCAAAATATAACCTGAATAATAATAGACTTAACCTTACAATATGAGCGTAATCCACGTTTACACTTTTCGCCATACCACATCTGAAAAGTGGTTTTTTAGCTTTCTGTGTCGCCCCATGCCATCCTGACGCTAAATCGCAAGACAGAATTTGTTAAGGATCACAGCCGGAGAATTCTGCATAAAAATATTTTGTGAAATAAGTCACAATACAGAGACAAATCCGCCAGGATCAAATGTGACAAAAATCACAAAAAAGGGTCATTTCTGCTCTATTTTTCGTCATCGTATTTTTTTTGCCCACTTAATTTGTGATTCAGATCACCACATTGATATCCACACCCCCTACATTTACGTGACATAAATCACACAAATTTTCGTCATCTGGACAGTTGAACGATTCAGTGCCAGATTTCACAGCATGAACAGGGCCCGGCTACCTCTGCCGCCTCACATTAACAATAAACCTCGGGCCGCAAGCCTAAGCGTAAACAGAAGAAGGGGTGTTTTATGTCATCCGATTTCAAGATCAAAGTACAAAGCTTTGGTCGTTTCCTCAGCAACATGGTGATGCCAAATATCGGCGCGTTTATCGCGTGGGGTATCATCACCGCATTGTTCATTCCGACAGGGTGGTTGCCTAACGAAACGCTGGCGAAACTTGTTGGCCCAATGATTACTTATCTGCTGCCGCTGCTCATCGGTTTCACCGGTGGTCGTCTGGTGGGCGGTGACCGTGGCGGTGTAGTGGGTGCAATCACCACAATGGGTGTGATTGTCGGTGCGGATATGCCAATGTTCCTGGGCGCAATGATTGCGGGTCCTCTGGGCGGCTGGGCAATCAAACACTTTGACTCCTGGGTAGACGGTAAGATTCGCTCTGGCTTCGAAATGCTGGTGAACAACTTCTCCGCAGGCATCATTGGTATGATCCTGGCGATTCTGGCGTTCCTCGGCATTGGCCCTGCGGTTGAAGTACTGTCCAAAATTCTGGCAGCAGGCGTTAACTTCATGGTTGCTCACGACATGCTGCCGCTGGCGTCTATCTTTGTTGAGCCGGCGAAAATCCTGTTCCTTAACAACGCCATCAACCACGGTATCTTCTCACCGCTGGGTATTCAGCAGTCTCATGAGCTTGGCAAATCCATCTTCTTCCTGATTGAAGCGAACCCGGGCCCGGGTATGGGTGTTCTGCTGGCGTACATGTTCTTTGGTCGCGGTAGCGCGAAGCAGTCTGCGGGCGGTGCGGCTATCATTCACTTCCTGGGTGGTATCCACGAAATTTACTTCCCGTACGTGCTGATGAATCCGCGTCTGATCCTGGCCGTTATCCTCGGCGGTATGACCGGTGTGTTCACACTGAGCGTGCTGGGCGGTGGTCTGGTTTCTCCGGCGTCTCCGGGTTCTATCCTGGCGGTACTGGCGATGACGCCAAAAGGGGCTTACTTCGCAAACATCGCGGCTATCTGTGCAGCAATGGCGGTCTCCTTCGTGGTCTCTTCTATCCTGCTGAAAACCAGCAAAGTGAAAGAAGATGATGATATCGAAGCGGCTACCCGTCGTATGCACGACATGAAAGCGGAATCCAAAGGTGCTACACCGCTGGCGGCTGGTGATGTCTCTAACGACCTGAGCCACGTGCGTAAAATCATCGTTGCCTGTGACGCCGGTATGGGTTCCAGCGCAATGGGTGCAGGTGTGCTGCGTAAAAAAGTGCAGGATGCGGGTCTGACTAACATCTCTGTGACCAACAGCGCCATCAACAGTCTGCCACCGGATGTGGACCTGGTTATCACGCACCGCGATCTGACCGAACGCGCCATGCGTCAGGTTCCGCAGGCACAGCATATTTCGCTGACCAACTTCCTCGACAGCGGCCTGTACACCAGCCTGACCGAGCGTCTGGTTGCCGCGCAGCGTCACGAAGACAACGAAGTGAAAGTGCGCTCCAGCCTGCAGGACAGTTTCGACGAGAGCAACGCCCACCTGTTCAAACTGGGTGCGGAGAACATCTTCCTCGGTCGTACTGCTGCTACCAAAGAAGAGGCGATTCGCTTTGCCGGTGAGCAACTGGTGAAAGGTGGCTACGTTCAACCTGAATACGTTGATGCGATGCTGGAACGTGAAAAACTGACGCCAACATACTTGGGTGAATCTATCGCGGTTCCGCACGGTACGGTTGAAGCGAAAGATCGCGTGCTGAAAACCGGCGTCGTATTCTGTCAGTATCCGCAGGGTGTGCGCTTCGGTGAAGAAGAAGACGACATCGCCCGTCTGGTGATTGGTATCGCCGCTCGCAATAACGAGCACATTCAGGTGATTACCAGCCTGACTAACGCCCTGGATGATGAGTCTGTCATTGAGCGTCTGGCCAGCACCACCAGCGTGGAAGAAGTACTGGCGCTGCTGAACAAGTAAGCCCATTTCCGCCCTCTCCCCACTGGGGAGAGGGCTAGGGTGAGGGGAAAGTTATGCGGTTCCTCACCCCAGCCCTCTCGGGTAAAAAACATTGATGAAGGTTAACACTATGAAAGCATTACATTTTGGCGCAGGTAATATCGGTCGTGGCTTTATCGGCAAACTGCTGGCAGACGCGGGCATTACACTGACATTCGCCGATGTGAACCAGGTGGTGCTAGACGCCCTGAATGCCCGTCATAGCTACCAGGTACACGTGGTTGGAGAAAACGAGCAGGTTGAAACGGTTTCAGGTGTGAATGCCGTAAGCAGCATTGGCGACGACGTTATCGACCTTATTGCCAGCGTTGACCTGGTGACCACCGCCGTGGGTCCGGTCGTGCTTGAGCGTATCGCTCCTGCAGTGGCGAAAGGCCTCGCAAAACGTAAAGCGCAGAACATTGATACCCCGCTGAACATCATCGCCTGTGAAAACATGGTGCGTGGCACCACGCAGTTGAAAGGCCATGTGCTCGCCGCTGTTGCCGACGAAGATAAAGCCTGGGTTGAAGCGCACGTGGGGTTTGTTGATTCTGCCGTTGACCGTATCGTCCCACCGTCTGAATCCGCCACCCACGACCCGCTGGAAGTGACCGTTGAAACCTTCAGCGAGTGGATCGTCGATAAAACGCAGTTTAAAGGCGCGCTGCCAACCATCCCGGGGATGGAATTAACTGATAACCTGATGGCATTTGTCGAACGCAAACTCTTCACGCTGAACACCGGGCATGCTATAACCGCGTACCTCGGAAAATTGGCCGGTCATCAGACCATCCGTGACGCGATTCTCGATGAGAACATTCGCGCTGTGGTAAAAGGGGCAATGGAAGAGAGCGGCGCGGTGCTGATCAAACGCTACGGTTTTGATGCTGATAAACACGCAGCATACATCCAGAAAATCCTCGGTCGTTTTGAAAACCCGTATCTGAAAGATGACGTTGAGCGCGTTGGCCGTCAGCCCCTGCGCAAGCTGAGCGCGGGCGATCGCCTGATTAAACCGCTGCTGGGCACGCTGGAATACGGTCTGCCGCACGCCAACCTGGTGAAAGGGATTGCCGCCGCAATGCACTACCGCAGCGAGCAGGATCCTCAGGCGCAGGAACTGGCTCAATTGATTAATGATAAAGGCGCGCAGGCTGCGCTGGCGCAGATTTCAGGTCTGGACGCCAACAGCGACGTGGTTGTGGAGGCGGTTAACGCATATAACGCAACCAAATGATGCAGAGTGTGGCGCAGGTAATCCTGCGCCCTGATTACAGATTGTCAGATATGCAGGCAATAATGGAACAAACCCAGGCCTTTGAAAATCGTGTGCTTGAGCGTCTGAATGCTGGCAAAACCGTACGAAGTTTCCTGATTGCCGCCGTCGAGTTGCTAACCGAGGCGGTGAATATCCTGGTGCTTCAGGTGTTTCGCAAAGACGACTACGCGGTAAAATATGCTGTAGAACCGTTACTGGACGGAGACGGCCCGCTGGGCGATCTCTCAGTGCGTCTGAAGCTGATTTATGGCCTTGGTGTGCTGAGCAGGCCAGAGTATGAAGACGCTGAGCTGTTGATGGCGCTGCGCGAAGAGTTAAATCATGACGGTAATGAGTACACCTTTACCGATGATGAGATCCTTGGACCTTTCGGCGAGTTGCATTGCGTCACCGCCCTTCCCCCGGCACCTCAGTTTGATAACAGCGATCCTGAGCTATACGCGATGCAAAAGCTGCGTTATCAACAGGTTGTTCGCTCCACAATGGTCCTCTCCCTGACTGAGCTGATTTCCCGAATCAGCTTAAAAAAAGCGTTTCAGAAGTAAGCCTGCTCACATTGGTGTATCCTTCCCTGTAAATTCCCCGTTTTCAGAGTTATTTGTCATGAAAGAAGTCGAAAAGAACGAAATTAAACGCCTGAGCGACCGTCTGGATCTGATCCGCCACCAGATGGCTGGCCTGTCACTGGTCGATTCCGCCGAGAAGTACGCTGAGCTGGAAAAAGAGGTCGCCACGCTGGAAACCGAAATCGAGCGCCTGCGCGAAGTCAAAGGTCAGAAGCTGAGCAAAGAAGCGCAGAAGCTGATGAACATGCCGCACCGCCGTGCGATCACCAAAAAAGAGCAGGCCGACATGGGCAAGCTGAAGAAAAGCGTTCGTGGTCTGGTGGTGGTGCACCCGATGACCGAGCTGGGCCGTGAAATGGGCCTGAAAGAGATGACGGGTTTTTGTAAGACCGCGTTCTGATCATTCCCCCTCTCCCTGTGGGAGAGCTTCGGGGTGAGGGCATCAGGCTCCACCCCGCTTCAAATTGGCCCAACCAATCCCCTGTTTCTTTCTTCCCCGCTTCACAAATCCATCATTTCTGCTCACAAAACCATTGCCAGCTCATAACATCTGGTTAACCATTCATTGTCATTAACCCTACAACACAACATTGGCAGGACCACTTTTACACAACCTGTGACGCAGAGTTGAGCGGAGACTCACCCGCAGCGCAGGCTGTCTGGTCCCCAGGAGACCTGCATGAGCCTCTGGCAACAAAACTACGACCCGGCCGGAAATATCTGGCTGTCGAGCCTGATCGCATCGCTTCCGATCCTGTTCTTCTTCTTTGCGCTGATTAAGCTCAAGCTGAAGGGCTACCTCGCCGCGACGTATACCGTTGCTATCGCGCTGATGGTGGCGCTGTTCTTCTATAAAATGCCGGTCGATCGCGCACTGGCCTCTGTCGTCTACGGTTTCTTCTACGGCTTGTGGCCGATTGCGTGGATCATCATCGCCGCGGTCTTTGTCTATAAAATCTCGGTGAAAACCGGGCAGTTCGACATCATTCGCTCGTCAATCCTCTCCATCACGCCGGACCAGCGCCTGCAGATGCTGATTGTCGGCTTCTCCTTTGGGGCGTTCCTGGAAGGGGCAGCAGGTTTTGGCGCACCGGTGGCGATCACCGCCGCGCTGCTGGTCGGTCTGGGCTTTAACCCGCTGTATGCCGCGGGTCTGTGCCTGATTGTGAACACCGCCCCCGTCGCGTTTGGTGCGATGGGCATTCCAATTCTGGTGGCCGGACAGGTCACCGGGCTGGACAGCTTCGAGATTGGCCAGATGGTGGGCCGCCAACTGCCGTTCCTGACCATTATCGTGCTGTTCTGGATCATGGCGATTATGGACGGCTGGCGCGGCGTGAAGGAGACCTGGCCTGCGGTGATGGTGGCAGGTGGTTCGTTCGCCATCGCCCAGTATCTCAGCTCCAACTTCCTCGGCCCTGAACTGCCGGACATTATCTCTTCGCTGGTTTCGCTGGTTTGTCTGACGCTGTTCCTGAAGCGCTGGCAGCCGGTACGTATTTTCCGTTTTGCCGATATGGGCGCCTCTCAGGTCGATCAAACCCTGGCGCGTACAGGCTATACGGCAGGACAGGTGATCCGTGCCTGGTCGCCGTTCCTGTTCCTGACCGCAACGGTGACGCTGTGGAGCATCCCACCGTTTAAAGCCCTCTTCGCACCGGGTGGCGCACTGTACGACATGGTGATTAACATCTCCGTGCCGTTCCTCGACAAGATGGTCGCCCGTATGCCGCCAGTGGTCCACACCGCAACGCCGTATGCCGCGGTATACAAATTCGACTGGTTCTCCGCGACCGGTACGGCGATTCTGTTCGCCGCTATCCTTTCTGTTGTCTGGCTGCGCATGAAGCCTGTCGCTGCAGTACAGACCTTTGCGGCGACCATTAAAGAGCTGATGCTGCCGATTTACTCCATCGGCATGGTGCTGGCGTTCGCGTTTATCTCGAACTACTCCGGCCTGTCATCGACGCTGGCGCTGGCGCTGGCCCATACCAGCCACGCCTTCACCTTCTTCTCGCCGTTCCTCGGCTGGCTGGGGGTGTTCCTGACCGGTTCAGATACCTCGTCTAACGCCCTGTTTGCTGCTCTGCAGGCAACGGCGGCCCAACAGATTGGTGTGTCAGATGTCCTTCTGGTGGCAGCTAACACCACTGGCGGCGTGACCGGGAAAATGATCTCCCCGCAATCTATCGCCATTGCCTGTGCTGCGGTGGGACTGGTGGGTAGAGAGTCGGACCTGTTCCGCTTTACCGTGAAACACAGCCTGATATTCACCTGCATGGTCGGGGTGATCACCACCCTGCAGGCCTATGTCTTAACCTGGATGATTCCATGATAGTGATGCCCAGACGCCTGTCCGACGAGATAGCCTCTCGCGTGCGGGCGCTGATTGAAGAACAACAGCTGGAAGCGGGCATGAAATTGCCCGCCGAACGCCAGCTCGCCGCCCAGCTTGGTGTATCACGTAATTCGCTGCGTGAGGCACTGGCAACACTGGTCAGCGAAGGGGTACTGGTAAGCCGCCGCGGTGGTGGCACGTTTGTCCGCTGGCAGCATGATGACTGGTCTGAGCAAAACATCGTTCAGCCACTGAAAACGCTGATGGAGAACGACCCGGACTACAGCTTCGACATCCTTGAAGCGCGTCACGCCATCGAAACCAGTACCGCCTGGCATGCAGCCATGCGGGCAACCGAGGCCGATAAAGAGAAGCTAAGAGCCTGTTTTGAGGCCACGCAAAGCAGTGACCCGGATATCGCCTCCCAGGCGGACGTGCGCTTTCACCTGGCGATTGCCGAGGCATCACACAACGTGGTTCTGCTGCAGACCATGCGCGGTTTCTTCGACTTGCTGCAATCCTCCGTGAAGCAGAGCCGCCAGCGTATGTATCTGGTTCCGCCGGTGTTTGCCCAGCTGACCGAACAACACGAGGCGGTGCTCAACGCCATTCTGGCCGGTGATGCCGAGGCCGCGCGCAAAGCGATGATGGCGCATCTGGGCTTCGTACACACCACCATTAAACGATTCGATGAAGATCAGGCCCGACAGGCGCGTATTACCCGTCTGCCTGGCGACAGTGATATTTCCAGGGAGAACAAAGCATGATTATTTCAGCAGCCAGTGACTATCGCGCCGCGGCGCAGCGCATTTTGCCACCTTTCCTGTTTCACTATATCGACGGCGGGGCCTATGCCGAGCACACCCTGCGTCGCAACGTGGAAGACCTGTCGGAAGTGGCTCTGCGCCAGCGCGTGCTGAAGAATATGTCTGACCTGAGCCTTGAGACGAAATTGTTCAATGAAACGCTCTCCATGCCGGTCGCCCTCGCCCCCGTAGGCCTGTGCGGCATGTACGCCCGTCGTGGCGAAGTACAGGCGGCCGCGGCTGCAGATGCCAAAGGCATTCCGTTTACCCTCTCCACCGTTTCCGTCTGCCCGATTGAAGAAGTCGCTCCAACCATCAAGCGCCCGATGTGGTTCCAGCTGTACGTTCTGCGCGATCGCGGGTTTATGCGTAATGCGCTGGAGCGTGCCAAAGCGGCGGGCTGCTCAACGCTGGTCTTTACCGTCGATATGCCAACCCCCGGCGCACGCTACCGTGATGCTCACTCAGGCATGAGCGGCCCGAATGCCGCCCTGCGCCGTTACTGGCAGGCGGTGACGCATCCGCAATGGGCCTGGGATGTCGGTCTGAACGGCCGTCCACACGATCTGGGCAACATCTCGGCTTACCTTGGTAAACCTACCGGACTGGAAGATTACATCGGCTGGCTGGCAAATAACTTCGACCCGTCCATCTCCTGGAAAGACCTGGAGTGGATCCGCGATTTCTGGGACGGCCCGATGGTGATCAAAGGGATCCTCGACCCGGAAGACGCCCGCGACGCAGTACGCTTTGGCGCTGACGGGATTGTGGTTTCTAACCACGGCGGACGCCAGCTTGACGGTGTGCTCTCTTCCGCACGAGCCCTGCCTGCCATTGCCGATGCAGTGAAAGGCGACATCGCTATCCTGGCCGACAGCGGCATCCGCAGCGGGCTCGACGTGGTGCGTATGATCGCGCTGGGCGCTGACAGCGTACTGCTGGGGCGTGCGTATCTGTATGCGCTGGCGACGGCGGGCCAGGCGGGTGTGGCAAACCTGCTGAACCTGATCGAAAAAGAGATGAAGGTGGCGATGACGTTAACTGGCGCGAAAACGATTAGTGAGATCAGCAAGGATTCCCTGGTGCAGGAGTTAAGCAAATTACCGGCGGCGCTGGCTCCGCTTGCTCAGGGAAACGCAGCCTGAGTCTTCCCCATTAACACCTCTTTTTCACGCGCCCGATTCCCCCTCGGGCGCTTTTTTATGCCAAAAATAACATCCAGATAACATATTGGATAAGAAAATTTGACATCAACCTGCCGCGCGCAATTGTATAGACAAGCAAATACAAGAACACAAAAACAACATCACATCAGAGGGGAGCGTATGACATATTCAGGTAAGGTGGATATTCAGCAGGTGATCGATGAGAGTCCCTTTTCAGGGTTTCACTGGCTTCTTATCGTGCTGGGCTTTCTGGTTCTGGCGATCGATGGTTTTGATACGGCGGCGATGGGTTACATCGCGCCTACGCTGTCGGCAGAATGGGGGATACACAAACAGGATCTAGGGCCGGTGCTGAGCGCAGCGCTGCTGGGGCTGTCGTTGGGGGCACTTATCGCCGGTCCGGTATCGGACCGGATGGGACGCAAGCGCGTACTGGTCTTTTCGTGTCTGTTCTTCGGCCTCGCGAGCCTGGGAACGGCCTGGGCGCAAAGTCTGAATACGCTCACGCTGTGGCGCTTTCTGACGGGTCTGGGCCTCGGCGCTGCAATGCCCAACGCCATCACGCTGATCTCCGAGTTTGCCCCCCAGCGCTGCCGCGCCATGGCGATTAACACCATGTACTGCGGCTTCCCTCTGGGTGCGGCAGGCGGCGGCGCGATCTCTTCCTGGCTTATCCCCCACCACGGCTGGCGAAGCGTGCTACTGACCGGCGCGATTGCTCCGCTGATTTTAACGCTGCTGCTGGCGCTGCTTTTACCGGAGTCAGTGAAGTTTCTGGTACAGCGCGGGAAAGACGTCATGCAGATCCGCCGTATCGCCAGCCGGTTCGCCCGCAGCACGCTGGAGAGTGCCACGGGCTTTTTCCTGGCGGAGGAGAAAGTCGTGTCTAAAAAAGGGAGCGTGGCGCAGTTGTTTTCTATGCCCTGGCTGCCCGGTACCCTGATGCTGTGGGTGACCTATTTTATGGGGCTGGTCATTTACTACGTCCTGCTGAGCTGGATGCCGACGCTGATGCAGGGGATGGGTTATGCTCTGGCGGAATCCGCCTGGCTCACCTCGCTGTTCACCTTCGGCGGTACCGCAGGCATTCTGCTCGCGGGCTGGATGATGGACCGCTGGGAAGCGCACAAGGTGGTCGCAGGGGGATTTGTCCTGACAATGGTACTGATCCTGTTACTCGGCCTTGAGCAAAACCATATCGCCCTGTTTGGCGGACTGATTTTCCTGATGGGGATCGCAATGAACGGTGCGCAATCGGGCATGCAGACCCTGGCCGCTACCTTTTACCCTACCGAGTGCCGCGCGACAGGTATCGCCTGGATGCAGGGCATCGGCCGCTTTGGCGGCGTGGCGGGAACCATGACCAGCGCCCAGCTTCTTTCCATGCAGTGGCAGGCAGACAGTATTTTAATGATCCTCAGCGTACCCGCCCTGGTGGCCGCTGCGGCAACCGTCTACAAAATGCTGTATAGCCGCTCGCAGGAACCCGGCGTCGCGTAGTTCCTCTCTTTTCTGCTATTCTGCCCCCGCAATTAAGGGGGCAGCATGCTTAACATCGTTTTATTCGAACCAGAAATCCCGCCGAATACCGGCAACATCATCCGCTTGTGTGCGAACACCGGTTTTCGCCTGCATATCATTGAACCAATGGGTTTTACGTGGGACGACAAACGTCTGCGGCGCGCGGGGCTGGATTATCATGAATTTACTGCCGTGGTGCGTCATCATGATTACGCCGCGTTTCTGGAAAGCGAAAAGCCACAGCGTATGTTCGCCCTGACCACGAAAGGGACGCCTGCACACAGCGCGGTGAGCTATCAGGAAGGGGATTATCTGATGTTTGGCCCGGAAACCCGTGGCCTGCCCGCAATCATCCTGGACGCCCTGCCCGCAGAGCAAAAAATCCGTATTCCAATGATGCCGGACAGTCGCAGCATGAACCTGTCAAATGCAGTGTCAGTGGTTGTGTATGAAGCATGGCGCCAGTTGGGATACCCGGGCGCCATTCTCAGAAGTTAAATACCGTCCCCATACTCGAAAGTATGGTGGATACCGTTGAAGTGCTGATCCATATCCATCGACGGTTTATCGCTGTCTGGCTTGCCGACAATACGTGCCGGTACGCCAGCGGCGGTGGTGTGCGGCGGAACTGGCTGAAGCACGACTGAACCCGCACCAATCTTCGCCCCGCGCCCTACTTCGATATTCCCGAGGATCTTGGCACCTGCGCCAATCATCACCCCTTCACGGATCTTCGGGTGACGATCGCCGCTGGTTTTGCCCGTACCGCCCAGCGTGACCGATTGCAGAATAGAGACGTCATCTTCAATTACCGCCGTTTCACCGACAACAATGCCGGTGGCATGGTCGAGCATAATCCCACGGCCAATTTTCGCCGCCGGGTGGATATCAACCTGAAAGGTTACAGACACCTGGTTTTGCAGGAAGATGGCCAGCGCGCGGCGGCCTTCGTTCCACAGCCAGTGACCAATGCGGTAGGCCTGAAGCGCATGGAAGCCTTTCAGGTACAGCAGCGGTGTAGAGTATTTATCGACAGCCGGGTCACGCGTGCGCACAGCCTGGATATCACAGGCGGCAGAGGCGATCATTTCCGGATCTGCGGCGTAGGCCTCTTCTACCACTTCGCGAATGGCGATGGCAGGCATAATTGAGGAGGCCAGTTTGTTGGCAAGCATATAGCTCAGGGCGCTGCCGAGGTTTTCGTGCTTGAGTAGCGTCGCGTGGTAGAAACTGGCCAGCATAGGCTCGCAGTCGGCCAACGCCCGGGCTTCGGCTTTAATATTGTTCCAGACGATATCCAGTTCTTCACACGGCATTGCTTACTCCAGACGTAATAGTACGATCGGCCAGTCTCTGCTGGCCGTATCGTTGGGTGACAACGGTTCCCTGCGACTAGTTGCTGCTGCGCTCGTCCTTGCGCGCACGACCTAATAAGGTCAATGCTGCCTCGCGCGCATTTTTTCCGCAATACAATACCTGATAAATTTCCTCGGTTATTGGCATTTCAACGCCAAACCGATGGGCAAGTTCGCGAACTTCTTTGGTATTGCGGTAACCTTCAACCACCTGACCAATCTTCTCCTGCGCGCCTTTTACATCGCTGCCCTGTCCGAGCATCATGCCAAAGCGGCGGTTACGAGACTGGTTGTCGGTACAGGTCAGCACCAGGTCGCCCAGACCTGCCATCCCCATAAAGGTCTCCGGATCGGCACCCAGTGCCGCTCCCAGACGGGACATTTCTGTCAAACCACGGGTGATCAACGCCGTACGTGCGTTGGCACCAAAACCAATGCCGTCTGACATCCCGGCACCAATCGCAATCACGTTCTTCACCGCACCGCCCAGCTGCACGCCGATAAAATCGGGGTTGCTGTAGACGCGGAAGCTCTTGCCGCAGTGCAGCAGCTGTTGAAGATCGTCGGAGAAGGCCTGATCGGTTGAAGCCAGCGAAATCGCTGTTGGCAGGCCAGCAGCCAGCTCTTTAGCAAACGTCGGCCCGGAGATGACGGCCAGCGGGATAGTATCACCCAGCGCTTCGCGGGCAACGTCCTGCAGCAGACGCCCGGTTTCGGCTTCCAGTCCTTTCGTCGCCCATACAATACGTGCATCCGGACGCATCAGCGGCTTGATCTGGCGCAGCACTTCGCCAAAGACATGGCTTGGCACCACAATCAGAATGTTGCGGCTGGCTGCCAGTGCAGTCGCAAGATCGCTTTCCAGGTGCAGGGTGTCTGGGAACGGAACGTCAGGGAGAAACGCCACGTTGCAGCGGTCATGTTGCAACGTCGCGATATGTTTTGGATCGTGGCCCCACAGGACCACATCGTGACCATTTCTTGCCAGTGTGATGGCAAGAGCGGTGCCGTATGAGCCGGCACCGATCACAGTCATTGACGCATTAACAGTGCTCATCAGGCATCCTGATGTTGTTCAGCACCTTCGCCAGCTTGCTGCTGCAGATAGTTCATGAACAGCGCATCAAAGTTTACTGGCGCAAGGTTCAGTTGCGGGAATGTACCGCGAGAAACCAGGCTGGTGATGCATTCACGCGCATACGGGAACAGGATGTTCGGGCAGTATGCACCCAGGCAATGCGCCATCTGGTTGCCTTCAATGCCGCCGATGGAGAAGATGCCGCCCTGCTGTACTTCACACAGGAAAGCCGTTTCTTCGCCCAGAGAAGCGGTAACAGTCACACGCAGTACGACTTCATACACATCATCCGCCAGTTGGGTGGATGCAGTATCCAGATCAAGTTTAACCTCTGGCTGCCAATCTTTCTGGAAAACGTGTGGCGCATTTGGCGCTTCGAAAGAGACATCCTTGGTGTAGATGCGCTGGATCTGGAAAGTCATTTCGGTGTTGTTTTGTTCTGACATGGAAAAACCCTTTTTAATTGTCCTAAAGTCTCTTAGCGCAGCAGGGGATCGAGTCCACCACGTGCGTCGAGCGCATACAAGTCATCACAGCCGCCAATGTGCTGCGCATCAATAAAAATCTGCGGAACCGTCGTGCGACCACTACGTTGAATCATCTCTTCGCGTTTTGTCGCGTCACCATCGATTGGCAATTCCTGGAACGTGACGCCTTTGCTGTTAAGCAGTGCTTTCGCACGATGGCAGAACGGACAGGTTGCTTTGGTGTAGATCTCAATATTGGCCATCACTGAACTCCTTATTTACCGCGAACCAAAGGAAGATTTTCCCCGCTCCAGCCGGAAATACCTTCTTTCAGTACCGTTACGTTTTCGAAACCTGCTTTGTGCAGTGCGTTAGCCGATTCCTGCGCCTGCATGCCAGTACCATCCACGACGATAATTGGCTGGGCTTTATGCTTTTCCAGCTCACCAACGTTGTTCGCTTTGATTTCAGCAGGCAGCAGGTTGATAGAACCTGCGATGTGGCCTTTGCGGAAATCATCACGCTGACGGAGATCGACAACCACAGCGTCTTCTTTGTTGATCAGGCGCGTGGCTTCACCACGGGTGATCACCTTAATTTTAGACGTCAGCCCTTTAAAGGTAGTGAACAGCACAGCGGCCAGCAGGCCAATCCACGCGATGCTCAGAACCGGGTGGCGGCTAACAAATTGCATAATTTCTTGCATGGGGGGTAACAACTCCCGACTAAGTGATTAAAAAAACCAGGACAGGAGTATACCTGTGCGTTGTGGCAAATACAGCCAGCGACATTAAGCTAATCCATTTTCTGCGGCATGCCACGAAAAAAAAGCCTCAAAATGACCAGAGAAGCGCCTTACCCCTACGCATTCTTTGATCTTCTGCGGCTATTTGATCGATTCAGCTGTAGTAAAATTACGCAAATTTTTCGTCTCTTGAGCATGAGGTTGTCGCAATGTCGGTTTCTAAAAAACCTATGGTACTGGTGATTCTGGATGGCTATGGCTACCGTGAAGATCAACAGGATAACGCCATTTTCAACGCCAAAACCCCGGTCATGGATGCACTGTGGGCAAAACGTCCCCATACCCTGATTGACGCATCCGGCCTGGAAGTCGGTCTGCCGGATCGCCAGATGGGTAACTCCGAAGTGGGTCACGTGAACCTGGGCGCGGGCCGTATCGTGTATCAGGATCTGACCCGCCTGGACGTTGAAATCAAAGAACGTACCTTCTTCTCCAACCCTGTTCTGTCTGGCGCGGTAGATAAAGCCGTGGCTGCAGGCAAAGCCGTTCACGTCATGGGCCTGCTCTCTGCTGGCGGCGTTCACAGCCACGAAGATCACATCATGGCGATGGTTGAACTGGCCGCTGAGCGCGGTGCGGAAAAAATCTATCTGCACGCCTTCCTGGACGGTCGCGATACGCCACCACGCAGCGCTGAAGGTTCGCTGAAAGCCTTCGAAGACAAATTTGCCGCATTAGGCAAAGGCCGTGTGGCGTCCATTATTGGTCGTTACTACGCGATGGACCGCGACAATCGCTGGGATCGCGTTGAACAGGCCTATGACCTGATGACCCTGGCAAAAGGTGAATTCCAGTTCGCCACCGCCGTTGAAGCCCTGGAAGCGGCTTATGCACGTGATGAAAACGACGAATTCGTGAAAGCGACCGTCATTCGTGCTGAAGGCCAGGCTGATGCCGCCATGGAAGATGGCGACGCGCTGATCTTCATGAACTTCCGTGCTGACCGCGCGCGTGAAATCACCCGTGCGTTCGTTAACAGCGATTTCGACGGTTTTGCCCGTAAGAAAGTGGTCAACCTCGATTTCATCCAGCTGACTGAATACGCGGCAGACATCAAAGCCCCATGTGCATATCCACCAGCCTCGCTGGCCAATACTTTTGGTGAGTGGATGGCGAAGAACGATAAAACGCAGCTGCGTATTTCCGAAACTGAAAAATACGCACACGTGACCTTCTTCTTCAACGGCGGTGTGGAAGAACCGTTCAAAGGCGAAGACCGTATTCTGATCAACTCGCCGAAAGTGGCCACCTACGATCTGCAGCCAGAAATGAGCTCTGCGGAACTGACCGAAAAACTGGTTGCGGCCATCGAAAGCGGCAAGTACGACACCATCATCTGTAACTACCCAAATGGCGATATGGTTGGCCATACCGGGGTCATGGAAGCGGCGGTAAAAGCAGTTGAAGCGCTGGATCACTGTGTTGATCAGGTCGCGAAAGCCGTTGAATCTGTTGGCGGTCAGCTCCTGATCACCGCTGACCACGGTAACGCTGAACAGATGCGTGACCCGGCAACCGGCCAGGCACACACCGCCCATACCAACCTGCCTGTTCCACTGATTTATGTCGGTGATAAAGCCCTGAAAGCAGTGGAAGGCGGCAAGCTTTCTGACATCGCGCCAACCATGTTGTCGCTGATGGGTATGCCGATCCCTGAAGAGATGACTGGTAAGCCGCTGTTCATCGTGGAATAATCGCTCCCCATGAGGGGAAAGGCGATTTTTTCAATCACATGGGTCGTGAAGCCGCTTAGGTTATCAGTCAGACCTCTGTTTTACGCCAGCGCACTCAGCGCTGGCGTATTGCTGTGCGCCGCATCCGCCCACGCGGATGACCGCGACCAGCTCAAATCTATTCAGGCCGATATCGCCGCCAAAGAGCGTGCGGTACGTCAGCAACAACAGCAACGCTCCGCACTGCTCGCCCAGCTTAAACAGCAGGAAGAGGCTATCTCCGCCGCCACGCGTAAACTCCGTGAAACACAAAACACCCTCGCCCAGTTGAATAAACAGATCGACGAGATGAACGCGTCGATTGCCAAACTGGAACGTCAGCGTGATGCGCAGGAACGCAACCTTGCAGCGCAGCTTGATGCCGCATTCCGCCAGGGTGAGCACACCGGCCTTCAGCTGATCCTCAGCGGCGAAGAGAGCCAGCGCGGTCAGCGCCTGCAGGCTTACTTTGGCTACCTGAACCAGGCGCGTCAGGAGACTATCGCGCAGCTGAAACAGACGCGCGAAGAGGTCACCACGCAAAAAGCCGAGCTGGAAGAAAAGCAGAGCCAGCAGCAGACGCTGCTCTACGATCAGCAGGCCCAGCAGGCAAAACTCGAGCAGGCACGTAACGAGCGTAAGAAAACGCTTTCTGGCCTTGAGTCCTCCATTCAGGAAGGGCAGAGCCAGTTGAGCGAAATGCGTGCCAACGAATCAAAACTGCGCAACAGCATCGCCCGTGCGGAAGCCGCAGCGAAAGCACGCGCCGACAAAGAGGCCCGCGAGGCGCAGGCCGTTCGCGACAAACAGCAGGAAGCATCCCGCAAAGGGACAACCTACAAACCAAGCGAAAGCGAACGTTCCCTGATGTCGCGAACCGGTGGTTTGGGCTCTCCTCGCGGCCAGGCGTACTGGCCCGTACGTGGTTCAATTCTGCATCGTTATGGCGAACAGCTGCAGGGTGAGCTACGTTGGAAAGGGATAGTTATCGGTGCGTCTGAAGGTAGCGAAGTGAAAGCTATTGCCGATGGCCGCGTGATTCTGGCCGACTGGCTGCAGGGTTACGGGCTGGTGGTGGTGGTCGAACACGGTAAAGGTGATATGAGTCTTTACGGCTACAACCAGAGCGCACTGGTCAGCGTCGGCACGCAGGTGCGCGCCGGCCAACCCATCGCCCTTGTGGGCAGCAGTGGCGGTCAGGGCCGCCCGTCACTCTATTTCGAAATTCGTCGCCAGGGTCAGGCGGTCAATCCACAGCCGTGGTTGGGAAGATAAGTTTTGCTTCAATTTCGTCGAATTGTTTTCTCCGTCGCCAGCGTACTGGCGCTGGCTGCACCGGTATACGCCGGTAAACTCGCCATTGTGATTGATGACTTCGGTTATCGTCCGCAAACTGAAAACCAGGTGCTGGCCATGCCGTCAGCCATCTCTGTTGCCGTCCTGCCCAATGCGCCGCACGCGCGCGAAATGGCGACCAAAGCCCATAACAGTGGACATCAGGTTCTCATCCATCTGCCGATGGCACCGCTCAGCAAGCAGCCACTGGAAAAAGATACCCTGCGCCCGGATATGAGCAGCGATGAGATCGAGCGCATCATCCGCGACGCATACAACAAAGTGCCGTATGCCGTAGGGCTGAACAACCACATGGGCAGCGCGATGACATCGAGCCTGTATGGGATGCTCAAGGTGATGCAGGCGCTGGAGCGCTACAACCTCTACTTCCTCGATAGCATGACGATTGGTAACAGCCAGGCGATGCGCGCCGCTCAGGGAACGGGTGTGAAGGTGATTAAGCGCAAGGTATTCCTGGATGATACGCAAAACGAAGCGGACATTCGCGTGCAGTTCAATCGTGCCGTACAGTTGGCCAGACGCAATGGTTCAGCTATTGCTATTGGTCACCCGCATCCGTCTACCGTCCGTGTTCTGCAACAGATGCTGCCGACATTACCGTCTGACATCACGCTGGTACGCCCGAGCGACCTGCTGAATGAACCGCAGGTGGACACCTCTACACCGAATTCGGCCCAGCCCGCTCCGACAGCTCCACGTAATCCGTTCCGTGGCGTGAAGAGTTGCAAACCAAAACAGCCGCCAGCGCCGGTCTACGCGACCCGCTTCTTCTCGGTGATTGGCGAAAGCATTGGAGAAAGCACGCTGGTGAAATACGTTCAGCAGCAATGGCAGGGATGGGGTAAGAAATCCTGATAACAAAAAGCCACCTGTAAGGGTGGCTTTTTGTCATTACAGACGGAAGGTATCGTCGAGGATCTGGCTGTACAGCGTCGGCTTACCGTTATCCGCAGTACGATACTGTTCCTTGTGGGAGAGTTTATAGATACCCACAGAATCGAGATTCAGTATCTCTACTGCCGCAGCATCAGGTGCGGCAGAGATAAACTGGCGAATCAAAAAGCGATTATTTCCCGTCACCGGCTGTGCGTTCATGAGCTCGCGAAACTGAGGATAACGTTCGCGTGCATACAAGAAGCTGTAATCAATTAAGAAATATTCGAGCAGGATATCGTGATGTTGCCAGTAGTGATAAAGGATATCCCTGACCAGTTTCACCAGGGTATTGCCCTTTTGTGAGGCAAGAAAATAAGCCGTCCAGAATCCCTGGCTTGTCGCATTTTCACCCGAGTCAAAACGCAGCGATGAGAAGCTATTTTCATAGAAAGACTCAGGCACGGCTTTCGTCATAAAGACGGTGGCATCCATCCAGATCCCACCATACTGATACAGTAAAGAGCAGCGAACAATATCGGAATACTGCGCTTTGCTGATTAGCCCGGCCTGATATTTGACTTTAATGTGATCCGGTAATGAGAGGTAGTCAGGAATATTGTCATCCGTCAGGATGACAACCTGAGCATCTGGCGTATTACGTTGCACGGATTCGATGCAACGTTTAACCAGATCTGGCGCGCTTTCCAGCCCCTGAAACCAGCAGACCCAGATGATGCGCGACTGTTCAGGTTCAGTGTTACTCGCGGATTCCGGCTGAATTTTTAGCGCATCAATAACGTCAAACAGCGTTTCTTTCTTCTTCTGCTCAAAGTGCTCAGCCGCACGCTGGAAAAGAGATAAACCGGTTTTCTTCTGCCAGCGCCGTGTTTTTTTGATGAGTTTATTGATTAGATTGAGATTCATCATTCCGCCCTTATGCGCCCCTGAACATCTCTTTTAATGTCCGGCGCAGCAGTTTCATTCTCAGCTTGGCATCTTTTTTACGCCCGCGTAATAAACAGTTCATGCGAGAAGATTTAAAGCCACGGAAAGACATCAGCTGGAACAGGTTGTTGCTTTTGGTTTCATCGGACATATGCTCACGATATTTAAAATAGAGCTTCCGGTAAGCATTATATTTTTTAATTTGCGAGGTAATTCGGTTACTGCCGTGCTCAGCATCCACCATGGCAGTGCTAAAACTGTATTTAATACCAGGACCATATTTCAGGATTAATTTAATCCAGACATCGCGATCCTGCTGTTGTTTAATCTCAGGGGAAAAACCACCCACACCAGACAGTTTCTCTTTTGTTGTTAGTACCTGATTACCCACCACGTTTTCACAGAGGATATCCTGTAAACCAATTATTCTTTTATCGTTGGTATCTGGATAGGTGCGGTGAGTTTTGTCCAGTCGGGCAGGCGTATCCGTGACAAAGGCATAGTTTTCATCGTAGCGCGAAACCAGCTTTGATAAACGCTCAGGGAGGAAATAGTCGTCGTCATCCAGACCGGTGACAAACACGCCGTGCGAGAGTGCGTAACCCCGGTTGCGGCTGAAATTGGAACCGCTGTTCTTCTCATTACGTTCGTAGGTGAAATGCACGAAGCGCGCCTCACACTCCGCGCGCATACGCTCAATAAGTTGCGCGGTTTTTTCATTAGAACAGTCATCAACAATAACCAGTTCTACCGCAGGATATGTCTGAGCAATAACTGAACGAATTGCGCGTTCCAGCAACTCCTCTCTGTTGTAAGTAGTGATGATTACTGAAATCAGTTCGTTCATGGCGGGCTCGTCTGGTAAAAGATATTTCTCCATCGGGAGAATACCTTTTTCCCGATGGAGAATCAAAATGATTACTTAATGACCGTTCGATGTTTGTTTTGTTCCAGGAAAACGATCGACATTATAAGTGTCAGCATCCAGGCTACAGGTGTTGTTTTAGAATAGAACATTACGCCGCCCACTCCAAACATAACTATCGAAACGAGGAAAGCGAAAAGAATAATACTTTTACGTTTACACAGTGCATACCAGCCAAGCGATATTACAAACAGGATATAAAGAATAACGCCAGAAGGGCCTTTTACAGAGAGTGTTTCAACGATTTCATTATGAAGATGACCACGGATGTGATCCAGCGCGCCTGACAGGCTTGGATCTTTATTAACTTCTTCGACAATCTTTACGTTTCGCTCATCAGTAGACTGCCATAAATAATTATTTTTAGACGCCGCTAATCCCACCTTCCACATAGCGAAACGTGCACCAACAGACGTGGCACTGTTCGCTTTATCATAGGAAACGATGTCGCTATTAAAGTCATGATAACGCTGAATCAGGCTGTCCTTCATCATAAATGCGCCAGCCAACAATGCAATCAGGAAAACAGAAACCCCTTTCCACGGGATATGCTTTTCCTTGTACAGCTTCACCACCAGCAAACCGAAGAAAATAATCGGATAGGTCAGAATGGCGGCACGCGTTTCTGTCGCCACCAGTACCAGGAAGGTAATAAAAAAGTGCCCAAGGATAAACAGCTCTTTCCATCTGCTTGAACTGTGTTGTAGCACCAGAATCGTGTAGAACGAGATAAATGCAATGGTATAAGCAGCCCCTGTCGCATCCGCACCACCAGCAAGGGAGAGCGTTACCCTTTGGTTTTCAAGAAACAGATGTTGGTACCCGGCGTAGGCAACGATCATCAATTGCAATGCGATGACCAGTAACATATGGATCTTATTGCAGCCTACTTTGAGCTGATTACGGTTTACAAACACAAAAATGGAGAAAGCCCCAAACAGGCAGATTTTCCCGACTTCCAGGTAAGCGCGATACGAGTTGATCGCTTCGCTATCAACCTTATACATCCGGTACCAGATCAGATCGCAAACCCCGATGATCAGCAGAACCAGACAAAGCCAGAATGCATCATTCTTTCTGAAGTTTTTAATATCCAACAAGAAAATCACTAATGCGGTTATACCCGCCAGCCCCAAAATTTTCGCGGATAAATTAGGTGAAACCACGACGCAACCAAAAGCAAGCGCGCACAGTCCGAAGAGTAATTGCAACAATGCAAACTGGACCTTATCTCGTTCTACATTAATCATCATCATTCCATTTACTAAAAGTAAAGCAGGCTAGCACACCGCTAAAAACAAGTTTATCGCACCAGTGTTAACGAATATTACGCCAGTCATAGGACTTCCCGGTTGTGTCCAGCACGGTAACATCCTTATTGTAACCCGCAAGCCAGGACTGTACCGTCTGAACAGGCTCTCCCTGACGGTGGATCCCAAGCCACATTTCAGCAAGCGTATTAACGTCATCAGCAGACCAAACAGTATTGTAATCTCCGGTATACTTTTTATCCGAATCAACCTGTTGTCCATACCAGATAAACGCCGGGATATGCAGAGCTTCTCGCGGAGGATTAACGTTGCCGTGAGAGTAAGCCACAGCGCGCTTCGGATCGCGTATCAGGCCATGATCGGAGAAATACATGACCGAAGAGCGCGAGTTTTCCAGCAAGCTAAACACCTTGCCCATCAACTTATCCGTATAGCGCACCGAGTTGTCATAACAATCATCGGCTTCATTATCACCGTGTAACACCGCCTCACTGGCCGGGAAACGTCGACAGGAAGGCTCGTGGCTCCCATATAAATGCAGGACGACCAGTTTTTTGCCCGGTGTTTTAAGCGCATTCTGCAACAGAGGCAGGAGGTCTTCATCGTAGCCGCCGTCAATCCATTCATGCTGTCTGGTGTTCATGGCAATTCCGGTGATGACGTTGTTATGCGCCCCACCCTTGCCCTGACGACTAAACCAGTAAGTATCATATCCCGCCTTATTCGCGATATTGATGACGTTATCGCCATATTTTTTCGGATCGCGCGCATTCACGGCATCAGCGGTCAACGCCAGTGGCACGGCCATAATTGTAACCGGTGCTGGCGTCACAGCATTACGGAACAGTAAAAGCTGCGATTTTTGCTTCTGCAGCTCCGGTGTAGTATCTCGTTGATAACCATAGATACCCATATTTGCCGTACGCTCGGACTCGCCGATGATCAGCACATAATTTTCGATGCCGGTTTCGGTTAGCGCGATCTTATAATCAGGGATGTTGTTACCGATGTTGGCGACTACTGCATTATCTTCAATCGCCTGCATGAAAACTTTTGCCGTGCTAACAGGCGTCGCCTGAACCACACGCTGCGCCAGACTTTCAACACTGCTTTTCCGGAGCTGGTGCTGTAACGCCTGACCATAAAAAGACAGCAGCGTGACGACAAGCACGATGGCTGGCCAGCGACGAAAACGCGGTGCGACAGGCCACATGCCGGTATTGGCGGCATAAATAAATAATGCAGACAGGGCAATAAAGGTCAGACAATCGCGCCAGTACAAGCCGAGCATCGAACTTGCTTCACCTGGTGTCGTGTTGAGTACGCTCAGCGCAAACCCATAGCTAAACGCTGAATTGAAATTATTCCATGCGTATAACTGTAAAGTAATATCTGCCGCAACCGGAATTAATAAAATTATCGCCAGTACATTTCTGATTAATTTATTGTTTATACATTTCAGTGTCAGCAATATCAGTGCAAAAACCAGCGTACGGTTAATCACCGCATTATATTTGGCATGGATAATATTAACGCCAATGACTATTAGCAGCGAAATTACCACCGTTAAAAAAGCGGCAAGCCGTGGAGGGGTGTTAACCAACTTCTGCGAAAACAATGTGGACATAATAGCCTGATTAGCCTGGCAAAATCTTTCCTGACGTAATCATTATGACTGCAAGAATGAACGCGCGGAGAAGACTCTGTGGAGAAAAATTCGCCAGAAGTTAACAAGTAACCCCTGGAAAGTCAAACCGCTAAAAAGTGTAAGGGCACCCGTAAAAACGGGTGCCTGAGAGCAGGTTAATCCCAGCTCAGGATAACTTTCCCGGACTGGCCTGAACGCATTGCGTCAAAGCCCTGCTGGAATTCATCAATGGAGAAACGATGAGTGATAATTGGCGACAGATCCAGGCCAGACTGGATCAGTGCAGCCATCTTGTACCAGGTCTCAAACATCTCACGGCCATAGATGCCTTTGATGAACAGTCCTTTGAAGATAACCTTGTTCCAGTCGATAGACATGTCTGACGGTGGAATACCCAGCATGGCAATACGACCACCGTGGTTCATGGTATCCAGCATGGTGCGAAACGCCGGTGGCGCGCCGGACATCTCCAGGCCTACGTCGAAGCCTTCGGTCATGCCCAGCTCTTCCATTACGTCGCTCAGGCTCTCTTTAGAGACATCTACCGCGCGGGTCACGCCCATTTTGCGTGCCAGTGACAGACGGTATTCATTCACGTCGGTAATCACGACATTTCGCGCACCAACGTGCTTCGCCACCGCTGCCGCCATAATCCCGATTGGGCCTGCGCCGGAAACCAGCACATCTTCACCGACCAGGTCGAAGGAGAGCGCCGTGTGCACCGCGTTGCCGAACGGGTCGAAGATGGAGGCCAGATCGTCAGAGATATTATCCGGGATTTTGAACGCGTTAAACGCCGGGATCACCAGGTATTCCGCGAAGCAGCCCGGACGGTTTACGCCCACGCCAATGGTATTACGACACAGGTGCGTACGCCCACCGCGGCAGTTACGGCAGTGACCGCAGGTAATATGGCCTTCACCGGAGACGCGGTCGCCAATTTTGAAGCCTTTTACTTCCTGGCCGATACCCACCACTTCGCCGACATATTCGTGACCCACCACCATCGGTACCGGAATGGTTTTCTGCGACCACTGGTCCCAGTTGTAGATGTGAACGTCAGTACCGCAGATAGCCGTTTTACGAATTTTGATCAGCAGATCGTTATGACCGACTTCCGGCTCCGGCACGTCGGTCATCCAAATCCCTTCTTCCGCTTTCAGTTTGGATAACGCTTTCATCACACGTCCTCAGGCAATTACGCCCAGCTGTTTTCCGATGCGGGTAAAGGCTTCCACCGCACGTTCAATTTGTTCAGGCGTATGCGCCGCAGACATCTGGGTGCGGATACGCGCCTGACCTTTTGGCACCACCGGGAAGAAGAACCCGGTGACGTAAATCCCTTCTTTTTGCAGTTCGCGGGCAAAGTTTTGTGCGACTACCGCATCACCCAGCATGACCGGGATGATGGCGTGGTCAGCACCGGCTAGGGTAAAGCCTGCGGCACTCATTTTTTCACGGAACAGACGGGCGTTGGACCACAGACGGTCACGCAGCGCCGCCCCAGACTCCACCATCTCCAGTACCTTGATAGAGGCAGAAACAATGGCTGGTGCCAGGGAGTTGGAGAACAGATACGGACGGGAGCGTTGACGCAGCCACTCAACCACCTCTTTACGCGCAGCGGTATAGCCACCAGACGCACCGCCCAGTGCTTTACCGAGCGTACCGGTGATGATGTCCACACGCCCCATCACGTCACAGTATTCGTGGGAACCACGACCATTCTCGCCGACAAAACCGACCGCGTGAGAGTCATCAACCATCACCAGCGCATCATATTTATCCGCCAGATCGCACACGCCTTTCAGGTTGGCAATCACGCCGTCCATGGAGAACACGCCGTCGGTGGCGATCAGCACGTGGCGAGCGCCCGCTTCACGCGCTTCTTTCAGGCGCGCTTCCAGCTCAACCATGTCGTTGTTGGCGTAACGGAAACGCTTCGCTTTGCACAGACGAACGCCGTCAATAATGGAAGCATGGTTCAGTGCGTCGGAGATAATCGCATCTTCTGCGCCGAGCAGGGTCTCGAACAGACCGCCGTTGGCGTCGAAGCATGAGGAGTACAGAATGGCGTCTTCCATTCCGAGGAAACTCGCCAGCTTTTTCTCAAGCTGCTTATGGCTGTCCTGGGTACCGCAGATAAAGCGGACGGAAGCCATGCCGAAACCGTGGGTGTCCATGCCGTTTTTCGCAGCGGCAATCAGCTCAGGGTGATTCGCAAGACCTAAGTAGTTGTTCGCACAAAAGTTGATCACATGGCTGCCATCGGCAACGGTGATGTCCGCCTGCTGAGCAGACGTGATAATACGCTCTTCCTTGAACAACCCTTCTGCACGTGCAGTTTCGAGGTCGCTATTTAACTGTTTGTAAAAATCACCACGCATTGCAATTCTCCAGACTCGGCAAATTTCGGGACATATTACCCAAACCTATAGTTCATGACGAGATGACACATTATCTCTTCTCGTTTTTGCAGCATAAACCACGTGTACCCTTGTGCTATGTCGGTGAATGGCTGAAGGGCAGCCATACTAATGATATGATAAGCACATAAGCGTCCGGGATTGTCCCCGGCCCCCACACTTCAAAGGTACAGTTATGATCATCGTTACCGGCGGCGCAGGCTTTATCGGCAGCAATATTGTTAAGGCTCTCAACGACAAAGGCATCACCGACATCCTGGTGGTTGACAACCTGAAAGATGGCACCAAGTTCGTCAACCTGGTGGATCTGAACATCGCTGACTATATGGATAAAGAAGACTTCCTTATCCAGATTATGGCAGGTGAAGAGTTCGGCGAAATCGAAGCAATCTTCCACGAAGGTGCATGCTCTTCCACCACCGAGTGGGACGGCAAGTACATGATGGACAACAACTATCAGTACTCTAAAGAGATCCTTCACTACTGCCTGGAGCGTGAAATTCCGTTCCTGTATGCCTCTTCAGCAGCAACCTATGGCGGTCGTACGTCAGACTTCATCGAATCCCGCGAATATGAGCAGCCGCTGAACGTCTACGGTTACTCTAAGTTCCTGTTCGACGAATACGTCCGTCAGGTTCTGCCTGAAGCGAATTCCCAGATTGTGGGCTTCCGCTATTTCAACGTGTACGGGCCGCGCGAAGGGCACAAAGGCAGCATGGCAAGCGTCGCGTTTCATCTGAACACCCAACTGAATAATGGTGAAAGTCCGAAATTGTTCGAAGGCAGCGACGGCTTTAAGCGTGACTTCGTCTACGTAGGCGACGTTGCCGCAGTGAATCTGTGGTTCTGGGAAAACGGCGTGTCTGGCATCTTTAACCTGGGTACGGGCCGCGCGGAATCCTTCCAGGCTGTTGCAGACGCGACCCTGGCGTACCACAAAAAAGGCAGCATTGAGTACATTCCGTTCCCGGATAAACTGAAAGGCCGCTATCAGGCGTTCACTCAGGCTGATCTGACCAACCTGCGCGCAGCAGGTTATGACAAGCCGTTCAAGACCGTTGCGGAAGGCGTAACGGAATATATGGCCTGGCTGAACCGCGACGCGTAAGAAACAAGCATGAAGATACTGGTGATCGGCCCGTCATGGGTGGGCGACATGATGATGTCGCAAAGTCTCTATCGCACGCTCAAGGCGCGCTATCCCCAGGCGATAATCGACGTGATGGCACCTGCATGGTGCCGTCCGTTGTTATCGCGTATGCCGGAAGTTAACGAGGCGATCCCAATGCCGCTCGGCCACGGGGCGCTGGAAATCGGCGAACGCCGCAAGCTCGGCCACAGCCTGCGCGAGAAGCGTTACGATCGCGCTTACGTGCTGCCCAACTCCTTCAAATCTGCCCTGGTGCCTTTCTTTGCAGGCGTGCCTCATCGTACAGGCTGGCGCGGTGAAATGCGTTACGGTCTGCTGAACGACGCCCGCGTGCTGGATAAAGAGGCCTGGCCGCTGATGGTAGAGCGCTATGTCGCGCTGGCCTACGACAAAGGCGTGATGCGCAGCGCGAAAGATCTGCCGCAGCCGCTGCTGTGGCCGCAGTTGCAGGTTAACGATGGCGAAAAATCCCAGACCTGCAACGCATTTGGCATTTCGGCCGAACGTCCGATGATCGGCTTCTGCCCTGGCGCAGAGTTCGGCCCGGCAAAACGCTGGCCGCACTATCACTATGCGGAGCTGGCAAAACAGCTGATTGACGAAGGCTATCAGATTGTCCTGTTCGGTTCGGCAAAAGATCACGACGCCGGTAACGAAATCCTTGCCACGCTGAGCACAGAACAGCAGGCCTGGTGCCGCAACCTGGCCGGGGAAACCCAGCTGGAGCAAGCGGTTATTCTGATTGCCGCCTGTAAAGCCGTGGTCACTAATGATTCCGGTCTGATGCACGTCGCCGCGGCGCTAAACCGCCCATTGGTTGCGCTGTATGGCCCAAGCAGCCCGGACTTTACCCCGCCGCTGTCCCACAAAGCGCGTGTTATTCGCCTGATCACCGGCTACCACAAAGTGCGTAAAGGCGATGCGGCGGAAGGCTATCACCAGAGCCTGATCGACATTACGCCAGAGCGCGTGCTGGAAGAGCTCAACGAACTGCTGTTGAGCGAAGAAGGATAACGGATGCGGGTATTGATCGTTAAAACCTCTTCGATGGGCGATGTTCTGCATACGCTGCCGTCGCTGACGGATGCCATGCAGGCCATTCCCGGCATTCGTTTTGACTGGGTGGTGGAAGAAGGCTTCGCGCAGATCCCCACCTGGCATGAAGCGGTCGACCGTGTGATCCCGGTGGCTATCCGCCGCTGGCGTAAGGCGTGGTTCTCGGCACCGATTAAAGCCGAACGCAAAGCGTTTCGTGATGCGGTGCAGGCTCAGCAGTACGATGCCATTATCGACGCGCAAGGGCTGGTCAAAAGCGCTGCGCTGGTAACACGACTGGCACACGGCGTAAAGCACGGCATGGACTGGCACAGCGCCCGTGAACCGCTGGCGAGCCTGTTCTATAACCGTCGCCACGCTATCGCTAAGCAGCAGCACGCGGTGGAACGCACCCGTGAACTGTTTGCCAAAAGCCTGGGCTATACAAAACCTGAAGTGCAGGGTGATTACGCCATTTCACAGCATTTTCTTCACAATTCACGGCAAAATAGCTCCCCTTATCTCATTTTCCTCCATGCCACTACCTGGGATGACAAACACTGGCCGGAAACCCACTGGCGTGAGCTGATTGGTTTACTGGGCACAGCAGGTTTGCGCATCAAACTGCCGTGGGGGGCACCGCATGAAGAAGCGCGCGCCAGACGCCTGGCGGAAGGATTTGATTATGTGGACGTCTTGCCACGCATGAAGCTCGACGGCGTGGCACAAGAGCTGGCGGGTGCTACGGCAGTGGTATCGGTTGATACTGGCCTGAGCCACCTGACGGCCGCGCTGGATAGACCTAATATTACGCTTTACGGCCCAACGGACCCGGGTCTTATCGGCGGCTACGGAAAAAATCAACATATCTGCCGCCCGGAACATTCATCGCAGCTGAGCGACCTTAGTGCCGCTGCGGTATTTGCACAATTAGAGCCTTTGCTGGCAGCAGAGAGAGCCTATGTCTGATTTTTTCTCAGCGGAGCGCCCACCGAAGCGCGTGCTGATCATTAAGCTGCGTCACCACGGTGACGTGCTGCTTACCTCACCGGTCTTTACCGTACTGAAAAAGAACTGGCCAAACGTTGAAGTCGACGCGCTGGTCTACGACGACACGCAGGCGATGTTGACCAGCCATCCGCATATCGATCAGGTACATACCATTGGTCGCAACTGGCGCAAAAAGGGCTGGTTCGAGCAATTCCGTCTGTATCGCGCCCTGATCAATACGCTGAAAGGGCGTCAGTACGATGTGCTGATTAACCTGACCGAACACTGGCACGGCGCGCGTCTGGCGCGTCGACTGAAGCCACGCGTCTCCGTCGGCTTTAAGCCGGATAAACGCGGTGGGCTGGCACGTCGTCGTTGGGTGAAATCCTTCACCACGCTCTACCCGGCAATTCAGGACAACAGCCGTCATATGGTGGAAGTAAACCTGGACGCCCTGCGCCGGATCGGGATCCACCCGCAGTCTGCTGAAGACAAACATACCCTGTTTGTACCAGGCGATGCGGCGGAAACCTCCGTCGCTGAGAAACTGGCCGGGTTTGGCCTGGAGAGCAAATCCTACATTCTGGTGCACCCGACGTCGCGCTGGATGTTTAAAGCCTGGGATATCAAAAAGCTGGCGGCAACCATCGATAACCTGGCGGCTCGCGGCCTGCCGATTATCCTCTCAGCCGCGCCGTCGAAAGAAGAAACCGCGTATATGGATGAGCTGCGCGCTGCGCTTACCCAGCCGGTGTTTGATTTAAGCGGTCAGCTGAACCTGAAAGAGCTGGGCGCCCTGATGAAACACGCGCGTATTTATTTCGGCGTTGACTCCATGCCAATGCACCTCGCCAGTGCCGTGGGAACCCCTACTGTGGCTATCTTTGGCCCAACCGGGGCAATCAAGTGGGCACCGTGGGGGGTGAATTATCGTGTGATCACCGCCGGATTTACCTGTCAGCCTTGCGGCAAAGCGGGTTGCGGTGACGGTGGCGTTTCCGACTGCATCACCGCTATTACCCCGCAACAGGTGCTGAGCGCCATTGATACCCTGCTGCTGGAATATCCTGCATGAAGCTGGCGATCGTCCGACAGACCTACAACCCCAACGGCGGTGCGGAGCGTTTCGTTTCCCGCGCCTTAAACGTGCTGGCCCAGGACACCACCCTGGATGTCACGTTGATTGCCCGCCAGTGGGAAGATGCGTCAGGCTGGAAAACGCTGACGGTAAATCCGCCGTTTCGTAACCGTATCGCCCGTGAATCCGGGTTTGCGGTGGAAGCGGCCTCGCATTTTGCTCAGTTCGATATTGTGCAAAGCCATGAGCGTATTCCCGGGGCAACTATTTTCCGCGCAGGCGACGGCGTACACGCCACCTGGCTTGAGCAGTATGGCCGCATTCTGTCGCCGCTGGCGCGCTGGGCGCAGTCATTCAGCCGTTACCACCGCTATATTTTGCAGGCTGAAGCGCAGATGTTTACCCATCCGCAACTGCGCAAGGTGATCTGTAACTCAAAGATGGTACGCGATGACATCGCCCGCCGCTTCGCGCTGACGGATGACAAACTGACCGTTATCTACAACGGCGTGGATACGGCGCATTTCAGCCCGAATGTCCGCTCGTTATCGCAGCGTACTGCGCTCGGCATCCCAGAGGATGCGCCAGTGCTGGCGTATGTCGGGTCTGGCTTTAGCCGTAAAGGCGTGGCCACCGCGCTACGGGCCATTGTCCCGCATTCTGACGTCTGGCTGCTGGTTGCCGGTCGCGATAAACACGCACGCAAATTTGAAAAGCTGGCGCAGACGCTCGGCGTGGCATCACGCGTGCGTTTCCTGGGGCCGGTTGCGGATGTGCGGGAAGTTTACGGTACGGCGGACGCACTTATTCTGCCGACGCTCTACGATCCGTTCCCGAATGTCTGCGTGGAAGCGCTGGCCTGCGGTCTGCCGCTGCTCACCAGCCACGGCTGCGGCGCGGCAGAGTGGATAACTGAAGGACAGAACGGCTGGGTGCGTGATGCGCTGGACAGTGAAGGCTACCAGCAGGCTATCGCCCAGTGGCTGAAAGGCCGTGACCAGGGCGTTGATTATTCAGCGGCAGCGCGCGCAACAGCTGAACCCTACACCCTGGACAGAATGGCAAAAGAGCTACAGGCGCTTTATCGCGATCTGCTGCGCTGAGCCGCTTCAGAGAAGACTTTCTCCATCGCGTCCAGCATACATTCGCGAGTAAAGTGGGTGCTCAGGTAATCATAACCCTGCTGCGCCAGCTTCTCGCGAAGGGATGCGTCGTCATACAGCTTAACGATGGCATCGTGCAGCGCATTTTCATCACGCTGCGCGACCAGAATCCCCGTCTGGCCATCAATCACCGCATCACCCGTCCCGCCGGCATCGGTCGCGATAGTGGCAATGCGAGAGGCCAGCGATTGCAGGACGCCCTGGGGTACACCTTCCATATCGTGCGAAGGGCTCAGCGCAATATCAAACGCCGGGAACCAGCTCTCCGGATCGCTTTGATGCCCCGCCATCACTACACGCTGCTGTAATCCCAACGCGACAATTTCCTGTTCCAGCGTCGCTTTATGCGGACCTTCACCGACGATCGCCAGCTTAATCTGCGGATTGTCGATTTTCGCCAGGGCGCGCAGCAGTACGCTATGGCCTTTGTTCGGACGCAGATGCGACACCACACCCAGCCAGAAATCCTCCTGCGACAAACCACAATGCGCACGGGCTTCGTGCTTATCTCCCGGGCGGAAACGCTGCGTATCCACACCGCTCGGCACCGACGTACTCTGGGACATCGGGACACCAATATTCGCCACCTGATGACGCAGCGCTTCGCCGGTCGTGACGATATGCGCACAGGCTTTACGGAACAGCCAGCGCGTCGTCCAGTTGTTACGCGGTACACCTGAAGCATGGCGGGTACGGACCAGTGGCACAGGATTAGAGAGCGTCAGATTCGCCAGTGCCACCAGCCAGGTATCCGCCGAGTTATGGCTATTGATGACATCAATAGACTGGCGGTTATCCTTCAGCCAGCGGCGCAGCAACTGCAGGTTTTTAAGGTTCTTACGTTTCAACGGCATCGTGACAACCGTCAACCCAGCATCACGCGCCAGCGTATGCAGCGGTGCAGTTTCCGGGCAAAGAAGGGTCACCTGATGGCCACGCTGAATCATCCCGAGCGATTCGTTAATAATGCGCAGAGGCTGTCCGCCTTTGCCGCCGTCTGCTTCAGTGTGAACAATATGCATACATTTCCTGTTAAGAATCTCGCCAGCATGACGCTAATTTGCCGCCTGAGGGGATCTTTGTCCCTCCAGGCATATGTTTTTAGTATCCACCGGATATAATACAGCACGAATGGTACCACCAACATGGGTGGCCTGCCCTGAACACAACGGAGAAAGCATGTCCGACACACCTTTATTGAGCCTTGTAGTCGCCGTCTATAACGGTGAAAAATTCCTGAGTGCATTTTTCGACAGCATCAAAGCTCAACATCTGGACAGTCTGGAACTGGTCGTTGTGGACGATGGGTCAAGTGATAACTCTGCGGCCATCATTGCGCAATATGCCAGTGAATTTCCGTATTACAAGGTTATCGAACAGGCCAACCAGGGCGTCTCTGCCGCCCGTAACACCGGTCTGGCAGAGGCAACTGGCGAATATGTCGCGTTTCCGGACATCGACGATGTGATCTACCCGGGCATGTACCCACGCCTGCTTGAGATGGCGAAGAAAAACGATCTCGACGTTGCCACCTGTAACGGCACCTATATTTACGATGACGGCAGACCGTCGAAAAAAATCTTCCCGTCCGACAAACTGCAATCTACCGACGTGCTGGACGGCCCAACCTGGCTTCAGCGCGCGCTGGCTTCGCGTAAATTCCTGCATGTGACCTGGCTGAATATTTACCGCCACGCCTTTATTAAAGCGCAGGGGTTCACGTTTGAGCATGGACTACGTCATCAGGATATCCCGTGGACGACCGAAGTGCTGCTTACCGCAAAACGCGTTCAGTACACCGACGAAACGTTCTACGACTATCTCATCCATTCCGCCTCGGTATCACACACGCCAGGCACGGATGACACGCGGATGCGTAACGCGCGTCACTATATGAAAATCCTTGAGATGCTGGACGTTATCAACCAGCGCTACCCGGATGCCGTACGCCGCGTGCCCGCCTGCCAGTGGCAAATCGCCAAAGAGGGTCTGGGTATTCTGCACGCGATTAACAACATTGGTGATGCCACCAAAAAGCGTGAAATTATTCAGGAACTGTTCGATCGCGGGATCTGGACGCTTATCTGGAAAAACGCCCGTGGGCTTCGCCAGCACTGGCGACTGGGTCGCCGTTATTTCCGTTTAAAGCGGTATCTGGCATAAGAGATAGCTTTACCTGGCTTAAATGCTTAGAATTTGCCCGCCGAAACTAAAAAAACGGATAATCGCTTGGAATTGTTGTATACCGCCCTGCTCTACATCATTCAGCCACTGGTGTGGCTGAGACTGTTGCTTCGTAGCCGTAAAGCACCTGCGTATCGTAAACGCTGGGCTGAGCGCTATGGCTTTTGCCGCAATAAAGTCGCGCCGGACGGTATTTTGCTGCATTCCGTTTCCGTTGGCGAAACGCTGGCGGCTATTCCGCTGGTACGCGCCCTGCGCCATCGTTATCCCTCTTTGCCGATCACCGTCACCACCATGACCCCAACCGGCTCTGAGCGCGTGATGTCCGCATTTGGTAAAGACGTGCATCACGTCTATCTGCCCTACGACCTGCCCTGCGCCATGAACCGTTTCCTCGAAACTGTTCGCCCAAAGCTTGTGATCGTGATGGAAACCGAGCTGTGGCCAAACATGATTTCCGCCCTGCACGCCCGTAAAATTCCGCTGGTGATTGCCAACGCGCGCCTGTCAGAACGCTCGGCGAAAGGGTACGGCAAGCTGGGCAAATTTATGCGCCGCCTGCTGAGCCAGATCACGCTGATTGCCGCGCAAAATGAAGAAGATGCCGCACGCTTTGTCTCTCTTGGTCTTAAGCGCAATCAGCTCGCGGTAACCGGCAGTCTGAAATTCGATATTTCGGTCACACCTGAACTCGCTGCCCGAGCGGTGACACTGCGCCGCCAGTGGGCGCCGCGTCGTCAGGTCTGGATTGCGACCAGTACCCACGACGGCGAAGAAGCGATCATCCTGCAAGCACACCGTAAGCTGCTGGAAAAATTCCCGGATTTATTGCTCATTCTGGTGCCTCGTCACCCGGAACGTTTCAAAGACGCCCGCGAGATGGTGCAAAAAGGCGGTTTCAGTTTCACCCTGCGTAGCAGCGGCGAGATCCCGTCCAGCAGCACCCAGGTGGTGATTGGCGATACGATGGGCGAACTGATGCTGCTGTACGGCATTGCCGACCTCGCCTTTGTCGGCGGCAGCCTGGTCGAGCGCGGTGGTCATAACCCGCTGGAGCCAGCGGCGCATGCGATTCCGGTGCTGATGGGGCCGCATACATTTAATTTCAAAGATATCTGCGCTAAATTGCAGCAAGCCGATGGTTTAATTACCGTGACCGATGCGGACTCAATGGTCAAAGAGGTTTCGACCTTACTGACCGACGAAGATTACCGTCTGTGGTACGGTCGCCATGCCGTCGAAGTGCTGCATCAGAACCAGGGCGCACTGACCCGTCTGCTGCAGCTTCTGCAACCTTATCTGCCTCAGCGGAGCCACTAATGTCTCAGCGTCTGTCGGTCGTAATGATCGCCAAAAACGCCGCCGACCTGCTTCCCGATTGCCTGGCCTCTGTCGCCTGGGCCGACGAAATTATCGTGCTTGATTCCGGCAGCACGGACAACACGGTGGATGTTGCCCGTGCTGCGGGCGCAAAGGTCTTTATCGACACAGACTGGCAAGGCTATGGCATCCAGCGCCAGCGCGCGCAGGGACACGCCACTGGTGATTATGTCCTGATGCTCGATACCGACGAGCGCATCACGCCAGAACTCCAGCAGGCGATTCAGAGTGTGCTCTCTGCGCCGCAGCCAGGTGCGGTGTACAGCATCGCGCGTCGTAACTACTTTCTCGGCCGGTTTATGCGCCACAGCGGCTGGTATCCTGACCGCGTGATGCGCCTGTACGAGCGCGAGCGTTATCAGTACAACGATAACCTGGTGCATGAGTCCCTGGCCTGCGATACCGCCCCGGTAGTCGCCTTAAACGGTGATTTACTGCACCTGACCTGCCGCGATTTCGCCAGCTTCCAGCGTAAACAGCTCAACTATGCCACCGCATGGGCGCAGGAACGTCATCAGCGCGGCAAGAAGGCCACGTTGACCGGTATCTTCACCCACACGCTGGGCGCGTTTCTGAAAACGCTGCTGCTACGTGGCGGCGTTCTGGATGGTAAACAGGGCTGGTTACTGGCGGTGGTGAATGCCCAGTATACTTTCAACAAATACACCGAGCTGTGGGCGCTTAGCCGCGGCTACTCAGAGAAAACGTGAGCCATGAGCACAAAAGCGATTTATCCGGGTACCTTCGATCCCATCACTAACGGTCATCTTGATATTATCACCCGTGCGGCGAGTATGTTTGACAAGGTGATTCTGGCGATAGCCGCCAGCCCCAGTAAGAAACCGATGTTCGATCTGCCCGAGCGCGTACAGCTCGCCAGCGATGCGATCTCACATCTGTCGAACGTTGAGGTGGTGGGCTTCAGTGACCTGATGGCTAATTTCGCCCGCGCCCAGCAGGCTAATATCCTGATCCGCGGCTTACGCGCAGTGGCAGATTTTGAGTACGAGATGCAATTGGCGCACATGAACCGCCACCTGATGCCGGAGCTGGAGAGCGTGTTTCTGATGCCTTCCAAAGAGTGGTCATTTATCTCTTCCACGCTGGTGAAAGAAGTTGCACGGCATCACGGCGATGTGACCCATTTCCTGCCGGTTAACGTCCATCAGGCGTTGATGGAAAAGTTAAAGTAGCCCTATTTCTGGCACTGACGGCAATAAAACGTGGCGCGCTGGGCATGCTTCGTTGCGATAATCGGCGTTCCGCACACGCGGCATGGCTCACCTTTACGGCCATATACCTGTAGCTCCTGAGCAAAATAACCGGGCTTACCGTCACTCTGCAGGAAGTCCTTCAGCGTTGTTCCGCCCTGCTCAATGGAACGCAGCAGCACCGCTTTAATCACCCTCACCAGCAGCTCGCACTCTTGCGCAGACAGCGAAGAGGCCAGCCGATCGGGATGGATCCCGGCAGCAAACAGTGATTCACTGGCATAGATATTCCCCACGCCGACCACCAGCTTGTTATCCATCAGCCAGGGCTTAATCGGGCTTTTCTTCTTCGCACACTTCTCTTTCAGGTATTCCGCATTAAACGCCTCTGAGAGCGGCTCTGGCCCCAAATGCGCCAGCACGCTGTGACCTTCAAGCTCTTTAGTCCATAACCATGCACCAAAGCGTCTTGGGTCGGTGTAACGCAGCACTTTGCCGTTACTCATGACCAGATCGACGTGGTCGTGCTTTTCCGCTGGCAGTTCTTCAGTGAGGATACGCAGGCTCCCGGACATCCCCAGATGGATAATAATCCAGCCGTCGGGCAGCTCCAGCAGCAGATACTTGGCGCGGCGCTGAACGCTGAGGATCGGTTTGTCGCTTAACGCATGGATCTCATCGGAAACCGGCCAGCGAAGACGCCCATTACGGACAACCGCATGAAGAATAGTCGCACCGACCAGATGCGGCTCAATACCGCGGCGGCTAGTCTCTACCTCTGGTAATTCTGGCATGGTTCCTCCGTTGAGATACAGAATGCAAAAAACCCCGCAGTTGCGGGGTTTTTCAATACAAGGAGACTAAAATTATTTGATTTTAGCTTCTTTGTACAGTACGTGCTGGCGTACAACTGGATCGAATTTTTTCAGTTCCAGTTTTTCCGGCTTAGTACGTTTGTTCTTCGTGGTGGTGTAGAAGTGACCTGTACCAGCAGAAGAAACCAGCTTGATTTTCTCGCGAATACCTTTAGCCATGATTTATTTCCTCTTTAAGTACTTAGTACTTTTCGCCACGGGCACGCAGTTCAGACAGAACTGTATCGATGCCTTTCTTATCAATTACACGCATACCTTTAGCAGATACACGCAGGGTGACAAAACGCTTCTCGCTCTCAACCCAGAAACGGTGAGAGTGCAGGTTCGGCAGGAAACGGCGTTTAGTCGCGTTCAGTGCGTGGGAACGGTTGTTACCGGTCACCGGACGCTTGCCAGTAACTTGGCAGACTCGGGACATGTCTATTCTCCAAAAATCAAATTAGCTCGAGCTTCGTATGGGGTATCGGCGCCTCGTCAGGCTTTACAGCCCGGTCATCGCATAGTTCTAAGTGAACTCTCGATTGCCAGGCCCAAATGCCAAACCCGAGATTCTCAAAGGTGGCGTAGTATACGCTGACTCGGCGGTGTGCTCAAGTCCCGAACAGACAAAGATCCCGATGGATCGCGAGAAATAGCCTAAATCCAGCCATGTTCTGCAAAAGAAATGTACTCTCCGCGGCCAATTATCAGATGGTCCAGCACACGAATGTCCATGAATTGACAGCATTTGATAATGCGTTCGGTAATTTCTTTGTCAGCTCTGCTCGGTTGTGCACAGCCAGAGGGGTGATTATGCGCGAGGATCACGCCGGCTGCATTCACTTTTATCGCTTCGCGCACAATTTCACGCGGATGTACCTCAACGTGGCTCAATGTGCCCGAAAAGAGGTGGCTATGTTTTAGTATCCGGTTTCTGTTGTCGAGAAAGATCACCATAAAGATCTCGCGCTCCGCATCCGCCAGCTGGCTTTGCAGGAATTCACGCGCGCCTTCTGGGGTCAGAACTGGATCCTCTTCTTCCAGACGGACATTGTAAAAACGCCGTGCAAGTTCGGCAATGCCCCTCAATTGAGCATATTTCGCCACGCCGATCCCCTCGACGTGCTTAAACTGAGCCAGGTCGGCAGTTAACAAGCCATACAGTGAACCAAAATGCCCTATCAGCTCTTTTGCCAGCGTAAATACCGTTTTTCCGGGTGTGCCGGTACGTAAAAAGAGCGCCAGGAGCTCATCGTCTTTTAACAGGGTTACTCCATAACGCAGCAGTTTTTCGCGCGGCAGCAACTGCTCATCCTCTTCTTCCATGCTCTTTCTCCCTTTTCCTCTCATGCTGCCACAAGCCAGACAGGCGCTCGACGGCGACGTTGCAATCTTGCGTAACGCCTCGCAAAGTGTCCGAAGGACAAAATCACCCCATATTAGGGATTGTGATAAAATGCCAGCTCTCTGGTGAACCCCAACAGGAAAGAATCATGATGAGCCTGGCCGGTAAAAAAATCGTTCTTGGTGTGAGCGGCGGTATTGCTGCTTATAAAGCGCCGGAACTGGTGCGTCGTCTGCGTGAGCGTGGAGCCGATGTGCGGGTCGCGATCACCGAAGGCGGTAAAGCCTTTATCACTCCATTGAGCCTGCAGGCCGTTTCAGGATACCCGGTATCTGACAGCCTGCTTGATCCGGCAGCCGAAGCTGCGATGGGCCATATTGAGCTTGGGAAATGGGCTGACCTGGTTATTCTTGCCCCTGCCACGGCAGATTTAATCGCTCGTGTGGCGGCCGGCATGGCAAATGACCTGGTCTCAACCATTTGCCTGGCCACGCCTGCCCCCGTCGCCGTCGTACCCGCGATGAACCAGCAGATGTATCGCAATGCCGCCACCCAGCATAATCTGGAGACGCTGGCCGCTCGTGGCCTGTTAATTTGGGGACCGGATAGCGGCAGTCAGGCCTGTGGTGATATCGGCCCAGGACGTATGCTCGACCCGCTGACTATCGTTGATATGGCTGCAGCCCATTTTTCCCCTGTCAACGATCTGCAACATCTCAATATCATGATTACCGCGGGCCCAACGCGTGAACCGCTGGATCCGGTGCGTTACATCACTAACCACAGCTCCGGTAAAATGGGCTTTGCGATTGCGGCAGCGGCAGCAAAGCGCGGTGCAAACGTTACGCTGGTGAGCGGCCCGGTCTCATTACCTACACCGCCGTTTGTTCAGCGCATTGATGTGACTACCGCGCTGGAAATGGAAGCCGCAGTACAAGCACATGCGCAAAACCAACAGATTTTTATCGGCTGTGCGGCCGTCGCAGATTATCGCGCCGAGACCATCGCCGAGGCTAAAATCAAAAAGCAAGGTGATGAATTAACAATAAAAATGGTGAAAAACCCGGATATAGTTGCCGGTGTCGCCGCACTAAAAAGCCATCGACCTTACGTTGTTGGGTTTGCCGCAGAAACAAATAATGTGGAAGAATATGCCCGGCAAAAACGTACCCGCAAAAACCTCGATTTGATTTGCGCGAACGACGTATCGCTGGCCACGCAAGGATTTAACAGCGACAGCAACGCACTGCACCTTTTCTGGCAGGATGGAGATAAAGTCTTACCGCTTGAGCGCAAGGAACTCCTGGGCCAACAATTACTGGACGAGATCGTTACCCGTTATGATGAAAAAAATCGACGTTAAGATTCTGGACCCGCGTGTTGGCGAGCAATTTCCGCTGCCAACCTATGCCACCTCCGGCTCTGCCGGACTTGACCTGCGAGCCTGTCTCGATGACGCCGTAGAACTGGCTCCGGGTGCCACTACTCTGATCCCGACGGGTCTGGCGATCCACATTGCTGACCCATCACTCGCCGCAGTGATCCTGCCACGTTCTGGCCTGGGCCATAAGCATGGCGTTGTGCTGGGTAACCTGGTTGGCCTGATCGACTCCGACTACCAGGGTCAACTGATGGTCTCCGTCTGGAACCGTGGTCAGGACAGCTTCACCATTGAACCTGGCGAGCGTATTGCGCAGATGGTCTTCGTACCGGTGGTACAGGCAGAATTTAACCTGGTGGCAGACTTTGACGCCACCGACCGTGGCGAAGGCGGCTTCGGCCATTCCGGGCGTAAATAATCGCCCAATAAATACGCGTCCCACAGCGCCATAATGCAATAACAAACCGCAAGCCTCAGTTTGCGGTCGCTGTGTGGATGCCAGCCTGGCAAGTGCTTATTTTCAGGGGTATTTTGTAACATGGCAGAAAAACAAACCGCGAAAAGGAATCGTCGCGAAGAAATACTTCAATCTCTGGCTCTGATGCTTGAATCCAGCGATGGCAGTCAACGCATCACCACCGCGAAACTGGCCGCTTCTGTAGGCGTGTCTGAGGCGGCGCTGTATCGTCATTTTCCCAGCAAAACCCGGATGTTCGACAGCCTGATCGAGTTTATCGAAGACAGCCTGATCACGCGCATCAACCTGATTCTGAAAGACGAAAAAGACACCACCGCGCGTCTGCGTCTGATTGTGCTGTTAATCCTGGGCTTTGGTGAACGCAATCCGGGCTTAACCCGTATCCTGACCGGTCACGCACTGATGTTTGAGCAGGACAGACTGCAGGGCCGCATTAACCAGCTTTTCGAGCGTATTGAAGCGCAACTGCGCCAGGTTCTGCGTGAGAAGAAAATGCGTGAAGGGGAAGGGTACAACACGGATGAGACGCTGCTGGCAAGCCAGATTCTGGCATTTTGTGAAGGGATGCTCTCCCGCTTTGTGCGTAGCGAATTCAAATACCGTCCAACGGACGATTTTGACGCCCGCTGGCCGTTAGTGGCTGCCCAATTGCAGTAACGCCGTAGGCCCGGTAAGCGTAGCGCTTCCGGGCAATAACATTACACGCCAAACTCTTCTCGATATGCGCGTACCGCTGCAAGATGGTCCGCCATCTCAGGCTTCTCTTCCAGATACGCAATCAGATCTTTCAGGGTGATAATCGACGTCACTTTACAGTTGTAATCGCGCTCCACCTCCTGAATGGCAGAGATCTCTCCGCGACCACGTTCCTGACGATCCAGAGAAATCAGCACGCCTGCAAGCGTCGCGCCATTGGCCTGGATAATTTCCATAGATTCACGAATTGCTGTGCCTGCAGTGATCACATCATCGACCAGCATGACGCGACCCTGCAACGCGCTGCCGACCAGATTCCCACCTTCACCGTGGGTTTTGGCCTCTTTACGGTTAAAGCAGTATGGCACGTCGCGGTCGTGATGTTCTGCCAGCGCCACCGCTGTGGTGGTCGCAATCGGAATGCCTTTATAGGCCGGGCCAAACAGCAGGTCAAAATCAATCCCGGAATCCACCAGCGCTTCGGCATAGAAACGGCCTAACAATGCCAGATCGCGCCCGGTATTAAACAGCCCGGCGTTGAAGAAATAGGGGCTCTTACGCCCGGATTTCAGCGTAAATTCGCCAAACTTAAGTACCTGCTTGTTAAGCGCAAACTCAATAAACTGGCGCTGATACGATTTCATGGATTTGCTCCTTTGGTTTTTCTGTCTTACAGGCAAAAAAAAGGCGACTCATTGGTCGCCTTTAAAATCAATTTTCTAACGCCGCCTTCTGCGTCGTTACGATAGATTCGATTCCCCCTCGGGCCAGAGCCAGCAAGGTAAGAAGTTCTTCATGGGTGAATGGCTCACCTTCTGCAGTGCCCTGCACCTCAATGATGCGACCGTCTTCGGTCATCACCACGTTCATGTCCGTCTCGGCAGCGGAATCTTCCACGTATTCCAGATCGCAAAGCGCTTCACCGTTAACGATACCCACGGAAACGGCTGCAACCATCCCTTTCATTGGATTGGTTTTCAGCTTACCGGCTGCAACCAGTTTATTCAGGGCATCGGCCAGCGCAACACACGCGCCAGTAATCGACGCCGTACGCGTACCGCCGTCTGCCTGAATCACGTCACAGTCAAGGGTAATGGTGTATTCACCGAGGGTTTTCAGGTCAACGGCAGCGCGCAGCGCACGCGCGATCAGACGCTGAATCTCCATGGTACGTCCACCCTGTTTACCCTTTGCCGCTTCGCGGGCATTACGGGTATGGGTCGCACGCGGCAGCATGCCGTATTCAGCCGTGATCCAGCCCTGGCCCTGACCTTTCAGAAAGCGCGGAACACCTTCTTCAATAGATGCAGTACACAGTACTTTGGTGTCACCAAACTCAACCAGCACGGAGCCTTCAGCGTGTTTTGTATAGTTACGGGTCAGGGTGACGGGACGCACCTGATTGGCGCTACGACCTGCTGGACGCATGATGAATTCTCCGGCTTGAAACGAATGTGGCTGCGCATTATACGGATAAAGGACGCTTATTCCTATCCTGAGAAGCCCCCGAAAGCTATAATCCCCCCATCTCTCCTTTAAAAACGGGAATATCTATGATCCGCAGTATGACCGCCTACGCCCGGCGTGAAATCAAGGGTAGCTGGGGTAGCGCTACCTGGGAAATGCGCTCGGTAAACCAGCGCTATCTGGAAACCTATTTCCGTATGCCGGAGCAGTTCCGCAGCCTTGAGCCCGTCGTACGTGAGCGAATCCGTACGCGTCTGACGCGCGGTAAAGTGGAATGTAACCTGCGTTTTGAGCCTGATGCCAGCGCGCAGGGCGAACTGATCCTCAACGAAAAACTGGCAAAACAGCTCGTTAATGCAGCGAACTGGGTCAAAATGCAGAGCGATGAAGGCGAAATCAACCCGGTTGATATTCTGCGCTGGCCAGGCGTCATGGCCGCCGGTGAGCAGGACCTGGATGCCATTGCCGCTGAAATTCTCAGTGCCCTTGACAGCACCCTGGATGACTTTATCGTTGCCCGCGAAACCGAAGGTCAGGCACTGAAGGCGATGATTGAGCAGCGTCTTGAAGGCGTTAGCACTGAAGTAGCGAAAGTGCGCACCCATATGCCGGAAGTGCTGCAATGGCAGCGCGAGCGCCTGGTCGCCAAACTGGAAGAAGCCGAAGTTCAGCTGGAAAATAACCGTCTGGAACAAGAGCTGGTGCTGATGGCGCAGCGCGTTGACGTAGCTGAAGAGCTGGATCGTCTGGAAGCGCACGTTAAAGAGACCTACAACATCCTGAAGAAGAAGGAAGCTGTGGGCCGCCGTCTGGACTTTATGATGCAGGAGTTCAACCGCGAGTCGAACACCCTGGCGTCTAAGTCGATCAATGCCGAAGTAACCAACTCAGCGATTGAACTTAAGGTTCTGATTGAGCAAATGCGCGAGCAGATCCAGAATATCGAGTAACACCTTCCGGATGGCGTCGGATGGCGCCATCCATTATTATTTCTAATCCGTTACATGCCGGGATTTCTCATCTCACCACCATTCATAAGCCATTTACGGTAAGGCTTGATAATATTTTATATGGCAAACTGAATCGCCTTAGAAAATCTCAATCGTGATCTTGCGCACAAATCGCTAACCTCCCCACGTTCACTCCGGAGGTTATATGTTGCTTCACATTCTCTATATTATTGGTATCACCGCAGAGGCCATGACTGGCGCACTCGCCGCCGGACGTCGCCGGATGGACACCTTCGGTGTGATCATTATCGCCACTGCTACCGCATTGGGCGGCGGTTCTGTACGCGATATCCTGCTTGGTCATTACCCACTCGGTTGGGTTAAACACCCTGAGTACGTGATTATCGTGGCGACGGCTGCCGTACTCACCACCATTGTGGCGCCCGTTATGCCTCATCTACGCCGCTTGTTCCTGGTGCTTGATGCACTGGGGCTGATCGTCTTTTCGATCATCGGAGCACAAATCGCGCTCGATATGGGTGAAGGGCCTGTTATTGCCACCATTGCCGCGGTGATCACGGGCGTATTCGGAGGTGTACTGCGCGATATGTTCTGCAAACGCATTCCTCTGGTCTTTCAAAAAGAGCTGTATGCCGGCATATCCTTCGCAGCAGCAGTGCTGTATATCGCCCTGCAACATTACGTGTCGAACCATGATGTGGTGGTCATCTCCACGCTGCTGTTCGGCTTTACAGCGCGCATGCTGGCGCTGCGGCTGAAGCTTGGACTGCCTGTTTTTCACTACAAACACAGTGCTCATTAATGTCAAAATCCCTTGATGTGCTGCTCCGCTAGCCACTTTGCCAGCACATCTACCTGAGGCGCGTGCATCCAGTTAACGATTTGCCGCGCTTTCTCCTCTCCCGTCCCCGGCAAGGACTGCCAGTCCTTTTCATTACGCGCGCTCATCTTCTGCCAGGACATGTCCCCCATCGCCTTCAGCGAGGCCTGTGTCAGAGGCACACCCAACGCCATAAGCCAGCGAATAAAAGGTTGCTCACGCACCAGATTAAAGCGATGCCAGAGCGCTAACCCACGCGCTGCGGAAAACCCCGGCGTAGACTGCAGCTGCGACTGAGTTAATAACAGCCATGAGAAGAGATGTTCAAAATGATGTGCTTGCCAGAGTGCCCGCCATCCTGATTCTCCTAAACCTTCAATGTTGAATACCTGCTTTGAACTGAGCCACGTCAACCGCGCAAAGAATTGTTCCATACACTCCGGTGAAGCATAAAAACAGCTCATTGAATGATAACGCGAGGGAGGAGGGAGTGGTTTTTGTCGATCCGTTCCTCGCCAGACCACCTTATCAAACCGGGGGATACCCTGACCGGCCAGGCTAACCTGTATCTGATCGCCCGGGGCAATATCCAGCCTCTGCCAACGACCGACCGATCCCAGGCTCACTCTCTGCACCTGTTTATCATCCAGTTGCACGGGTTCCAGCGCTGCTACAACGGAAATTTTGCCCGTTCGCCCCACTGTAAAACGGATATCACTGACCTCTGTTACCTGTGTTGTAGGGGAATATTTCCACGCGACAACCCAGTTACCTTCCCCGGGCAACCAGTTTTCACCCTGGGGAGAATCTGCGGATCGCACCACAATGCCATCCGTGGCAAAGGGTAATGCCGTGTTTTGCCACGTTGAACGCTGTTTCTCGACGCCTTCTACAGTCTCAACTGGCAAGGTATAGCGCGCCGTCAGAGGAAACCCTGCACTGGTAAGTTCAGACAACATGCTTTGCATATCTTTGGGTCCATCCGGCCAGGCCCAGATAAATATCCCTGTCTGTTGCAGAAGCGCGTTGTCCTTTTGCCGCATCATCGCACCCGCCACTTTTGCACGCGCATTCATTCCGCCCATCTGTTGTTGAATGTGGTTTTTGCGCAACCAAAAAAGCTCCCCTTGCAGGACACTGTTTGCCAGCGCACCCGACACGTCTTGAGGGACTGACGGAATCAAACGCACTTGTGCAGTCCAGTCCTCACCTTTAAGGCCATTACCACGACTGATGGCCTGAATTAACTTTCCGTCACGATAGACCAGCGTCACCGCCACGCCGTCAACCTTTGGCTGCATCCAGAGATTTTGCCGGGCATGCATCCACGTGCGAAGCGCCTCTTTACTGGCCACTTTATGGACCCCGGTATGGGCGACAGGATGTTTGATATTTCCCGTCAGGGCAGGAATGGCGGCATCCAGTGATTCACTGCCAAAACAGTGCTGCCACTGTTTTAACCGGCCGCTAAGCTGGTCGTACACCTCATCATTGACCTCGCTAACGCCCTGTTTCCAGTAGGCATCATCCCAGCGTTTGATTTGCGCACGTAAGGACGCAATTTCTTTCTCTGCTTTTGCCTGCGACCACACCGGACACACCGCAACCCCATAACCACACCACAACAGCATTAACCCGCTTATCCATTGCCACATCGCCACCCCTCCTTTGTGTTGCAGGAGGTATACCCGGATGCCTGAAACAACGCTAAGGTCAACGTTTCACAATGCGAGACGCTGTCCGGTATTTCTTTTGGTTGCAGAAAACCACAGATAAAACCTGAAAACGGCACGCAAAATTCAATATTCGAGGGGAAAAAGTGTGACAAAGACTACGTCACAGAGCGGTGACGTGTATAATAAGCCCGTATGTAGGACTTCTTCGCTAACACATACAAAAGACTCTCATGGCTCAAGGCACGCTTTATATTGTTTCTGCCCCTAGTGGCGCGGGTAAATCCAGCCTTATTCAGGCACTGTTAAAAACCCAACCGTTGTACGACACACAGGTTTCTGTTTCTCACACCACGCGAGCGCCGCGTCCGGGTGAAGTACATGGTGAACACTATTTCTTTGTGAATCACGACGAATTCAGAGCGATGATTGGCAGAGACGCGTTTCTTGAACACGCAGAAGTGTTCGGTAACTATTACGGCACCTCGCGTGAAACCATTGAGCAGGTTCTGGCAACTGGCGTAAATGTATTCCTGGATATCGACTGGCAGGGCGCACAGCAGATTCGCAAGAAGATGCCTGACTCACGCAGCATCTTTATTTTACCGCCATCGAAAGATGAGCTGGATCGCCGCCTGCGCGGTCGTGGCCAGGACAGCGAAGAAGTGATTGCAAAGCGTATGGAACAGGCAGTTGCAGAAATGAGCCATTACGCGGAATATGATTACCTTATTGTGAATGATGATTTTGATGCCGCGCTGAGCGATCTCAAAACCATTCTTCGCGCAGAACGTCTGCGTATGAGCCGCCAGAAGCAGCGACATGACGCATTAATCACCAAACTGTTGGCAGACTGAACCCACTTTCAGTATCATGCCCAGTCATTTCTTCACCTGTGGAGCATTTTAAGTATGGCACGCGTAACTGTTCAGGACGCTGTAGAGAAAATTGGTAACCGTTTTGACCTGGTGCTGGTCGCCGCGCGTCGCGCTCGTCAGATGCAGGTAGGCGGTAAAGATCCGCTGGTACCGGAAGAAAACGATAAAACTACCGTTATCGCACTTCGCGAAATCGAAGAAGGTCTGATTAACAACCAGATCCTCGACGTGCGTGAGCGCCAGGAGCAGCAAGAGCAGGAAGCCGCAGAACTGCAGGCCGTAACCGCTATTGCTGAAGGTCGTCGTTAATTAAACCTGCGGGTCGCCCTTGTATCTGTTTGAAAGCCTGAATCAACTGATTCAAACCTACCTGCCTGAAGAGCAGATTAAGCGTCTTCAACAGGCGTATCTCGTTGCACGTGACGCTCACGAGGGCCAGACACGTTCAAGCGGTGAACCCTATATCACGCACCCGGTAGCGGTAGCCTGTATTCTGGCCGAGATGAAACTCGACTACGAAACACTGATGGCCGCTCTGCTGCACGACGTGATTGAAGATACCCCTGCCACTTACCAGGACATGGAACAGCTGTTTGGCAAAAGCGTTGCCGAACTGGTGGAAGGGGTCTCTAAGCTTGATAAGCTGAATTTCCGCGACAAGAAAGAGGCGCAAGCCGAAAACTTCCGCAAGATGATTATGGCGATGGTGCAGGATATCCGCGTCATTCTTATCAAACTCGCTGACCGTACCCACAATATGCGCACGCTGGGCTCACTTCGCCCGGATAAACGTCGCCGCATTGCCCGTGAAACCCTCGAAATCTACAGTCCACTGGCGCATCGTTTAGGTATCCATCACATTAAAACCGAGCTGGAAGAGCTGGGTTTTGAAGCGTTGTACCCGAATCGCTATCGTGTGATTAAAGAGGTGGTGAAAGCCGCACGCGGTAACCGTAAAGAGATGATTCAAAAGATCCTCTCGGAAATTGAAGGGCGTTTACAGGAAGCGGGAATTCCGTGCCGCGTCAGCGGTCGTGAAAAACATCTGTACTCCATCTACTGCAAAATGGTGCTCAAAGAGCAGCGTTTTCACTCGATCATGGATATCTACGCGTTCCGCGTGATCGTCCACGACTCCGATACCTGCTATCGCGTGCTGGGGCAGATGCACAGCCTCTACAAACCGCGCCCGGGGCGCATGAAAGATTACATCGCCATTCCAAAAGCGAACGGCTATCAATCTTTGCATACCTCAATGATTGGTCCGCACGGCGTGCCTGTCGAAGTGCAGATCCGCACCGAAGATATGGACCAGATGGCAGAAATGGGTGTGGCCGCACACTGGGCGTATAAAGAGCACGGCGGTGAAAGCAGCACCACCGCACAAATCCGCGCACAACGCTGGATGCAGAGCCTGCTGGAACTTCAGCAGAGTGCGGGCAGCTCGTTTGAATTTATCGAGAGCGTTAAATCCGATCTCTTCCCGGATGAGATTTACGTTTTCACCCCAGAGGGTCGCATTGTCGAACTGCCTGCTGGGGCAACACCGGTCGACTTCGCTTACGCCGTGCATACCGATATCGGGCATGCCTGCGTGGGTGCTCGCGTCGACAGACAACCTTATCCGCTGTCTCAGCCGCTCTCCAGTGGCCAGACGGTGGAAATTATTACCGCACCGGGCGCACGTCCGAACGCGGCCTGGCTGAACTTTGTCGTGAGTTCTAAAGCACGCGCCAAAATCCGTCAGTTACTGAAAAACCTCAAGCGCGATGATTCGGTCAGTCTGGGACGTCGTCTGCTCAACCACGCGTTGGGCGGCAGCCGTAAGCTGGCTGAAATCCCGCAAGAGAACATTCAGCGTGAGCTGGAGCGCATGAAACTCGCCTCGCTTGATGACCTGCTGGCAGAGATCGGCCTCGGTAACGCCATGAGTGTAGTGGTAGCGAAAAATCTGCAACAGGGGGATGCCTCCGTTGCGCAGCCCGCTACGCAAAGCCACGGTCATTTGCCTATCAAAGGCGCAGACGGCGTGCTTATCACTTTCGCAAAATGTTGCCGTCCAATCCCTGGCGACCCAATTATTGCGCACGTCAGCCCGGGCAAAGGGCTGGTTATCCATCACGAATCCTGTCGTAACATTCGCGGCTACCAGAAAGAAGCCGAGAAGTTTATGGCGGTCGAGTGGGATAAAGAGACCGCACAGGAATTTATCACCGAAATTAAGGTGGATATGTTCAACCACCAGGGTGCCCTGGCGAACCTGACGGCAGCGATCAACACGGCCTCTTCCAACATTCAGAGTCTGAATACGGAAGAAAAAGATGGCCGCGTATACAGCGCCTTTATTCGTCTGACCGCCCGCGACCGCGTGCATCTGGCGAACATTATGCGCAAGATCCGCGTCATGCCGGACGTGATTAAAGTCACCCGAAACAGAAACTAGTTTTATGAATGCACAACGTTATGCACGTATCTGCGAGATGCTCGCCAGGCGTCAACCAGACCTGACGGTCTGCATGGAGCAGGTTCATAAGCCCCATAACGTTTCTGCGATTGTCCGTACTGCAGACGCCGTCGGCGTGCATGAAGTGCACGCTGTCTGGCCGGGCTCCCGCATGCGAACCATGGTATCTGCCGCTGCAGGCAGTAACAGCTGGGTTTCTGTCAAACACCACCAGAGCATAGGCGAAGCCGTAACCCACCTGAAAGGGCGCGGTATGCAGGTACTTGCCACTAACCTGTCCGCTAAAGCCGTAGATTTCCGCGAGATCGACTACACCCGTCCGACCTGTATTTTGATGGGTCAGGAGAAAACCGGGATCACTCAGGAAGCACTGGATCTGGCGGATCAGGACATTATCATTCCGATGATCGGTATGGTTCAGTCCCTCAATGTTTCTGTGGCCTCCGCGCTTATTCTTTATGAAGCGCAGCGCCAGCGTCAGAATGCAGGAATGTACAAACGCAGCAACAGTATGCTGCCGGAAGATGAACAGCAGCGCCTGCTGTTCGAAGGTGGTTATCCGGTGCTGGCTCGCGTTGCGAAGCAGAAAAAATTGCCTTACCCCCACGTCAACGCGCAGGGCGAAATTGAAGCCGATGCCGAGTGGTGGGCCACTATGCAGTACGCCGGGTAACCGATGAAAGGCCGCCTGCTGGATGCCATCCCGCTCAATAGCCTGACGGGCGTGGGCGCGGCGCAAAGCAATAAGCTGGCTAAAATCGGCCTGCACACCGTGCAGGATCTCCTGCTCCACCTCCCTCTGCGTTACGAAGACCGCACCCAGCTGTACAAAATTGGCGATTTGCTGCCTGCCATTTATGCCACCGTTGAAGGCGAAGTCCTGAACTGCAATATCACCTTTGGTGGACGCCGGATGATGACCTGTCAGATCAGCGACGGCACCGGTATTCTCACCATGCGCTTTTTCAACTTCAACGCGGCAATGAAAAACAGCCTGGCGACAGGTCGCAGAGTGCTGGCCTATGGCGAAGCCAAACGCGGAAAATACGGCGCAGAGATGATCCACCCGGAATACCGCGTACAGGGCGATCTCAGCACACCGGAGCTGCAGGAAACACTCACCCCGGTTTACCCAACTACCGAAGGCATCAAGCAGGCGACGCTGCGTAAGCTCACCGATCAGGCCCTGGAGCTGCTGGATACCTGCGCCATCACCGAGCTGCTGCCGCCAGAGCTGGCGCAGGGCATGATGAGTCTGCCCGAGGCGCTGCGTACTCTTCACCGTCCACCACCATCGCTCCAGCTCAGCGATTTAGAAAGCGGCAAACACCCCGCCCAACGGCGTCTTATCCTTGAGGAATTACTGGCGCATAACCTGAGCATGCTGGCGCTTCGTGCGGGTGCGCAACGTTTCCATGCCCAGCCCTTAAGCCCGCATGATGAGCTCAAAGATAAGCTGCTGGCCTCGCTGCCGTTTAAACCCACCGGTGCACAGGCGCGCGTCACCGCCGAGATCGAACGCGATATGGCGCTTGATGTACCGATGATGCGCCTGGTGCAGGGTGATGTAGGCTCCGGAAAAACGCTGGTTGCCGCCCTGGCCGCCCTGCGCGCCATTGCCCACGGCAAACAGGTGGCGCTGATGGCACCGACGGAACTGCTGGCCGAACAGCACGCCAACAATTTCCGCGCCTGGTTTGCGCCGCTGGGCATTGAAGTGGGCTGGCTTGCCGGGAAGCAAAAAGGCAAAGCCCGCCTTGCACAACAGGACGCAATTGCCAGCGGTCAGGTACAAATGATTGTTGGCACACATGCCATCTTCCAGGAACAGGTTCAGTTTAACGGCCTGGCGCTGGTGATTATCGACGAGCAGCACCGCTTTGGTGTGCATCAGCGTCTGGCACTGTGGGAGAAAGGTTTGCAGCAGGGTTTCCACCCGCATCAGCTGATCATGACCGCGACGCCGATCCCCCGCACCCTGGCAATGACCGCCTACGCCGATCTGGATACCTCCACCATCGACGAGTTGCCGCCGGGTCGTACCCCGGTCACCACGGTCGCCATTCCTGACACGCGTCGCAGCGATATCATCGACCGCGTGCGCAACGCCTGCACGCATGAAGGGCGTCAGGCCTACTGGGTGTGTACGCTGATTGAAGAGTCCGAGCTGCTGGAAGCGCAGGCTGCAGAAGCCACGTGGGAAGAGCTCAAGCTGGCGCTGCCGGAACTGAACGTGGGTCTGGTTCACGGACGTATGAAGCCCGCCGAAAAGCAGGCGGTAATGCAGTCGTTTAAACAGGGCGATTTACACCTGCTAATCGCCACCACGGTGATCGAGGTCGGCGTGGACGTGCCAAACTCCAGCCTGATGATCATCGAAAACCCGGAGCGCCTGGGGCTTGCCCAACTCCACCAGCTGCGCGGACGTGTTGGCCGTGGTGCGGTAGCGTCCCACTGCGTACTGCTCTACAAAGCACCGCTCTCGAAAACTGCTCAGATGCGTTTGCAGGTGCTGCGCGACAGCAACGACGGTTTTGTTATTGCGCAAAAAGACCTTGAGATACGTGGCCCGGGAGAACTTTTGGGCACGCGGCAGACGGGGAATGCTGAATTCAAAGTGGCGGATTTGTTGCGCGATCAGGCGATGATCCCCGAAGTTCAACGCCTGGCCCGCCATATTCATGAACGCTACCCCGAACAGGCGGCAGCGTTAATAGAGCGCTGGATGCCGGAAACCGAACGTTATTCCAACGCCTGACCTCAGGCAAATATCGGCAGCATCAGGTACAGCTTAATCACCAGCGCGTTGACGATATCAATAAAGAACGCACCGACCATCGGTACCACCAGAAACGCCATATGCGATGGGCCAAACCGTTCAGTGATCGCCTGCATGTTGGCAATAGCCGTTGGGGTTGCCCCCAGACCAAACCCGCAATGACCCGCTGCCAGCACCGCCGCATCGTAGTTCTTGCCCATCATGCGCCAGGTAACAAACATCGCGTACAACGCCATAAACAGTGCCTGCACCGCCAGAATGGCCACCATCGGCAGCGCCAGCGAGGCCAGCTCCCACAGTTTGAGGCTCATCAGCGCCATTGCGAGGAACAGCGACAGACAGACGTTGCCCAGCACTGAAACCGCACGTTCGAACACACGATAAAAACCCATCAGCGCCAGACCGTTGCTCAGGATCACCCCGATAAACAGCACGCAGACAAACGTCGGCAGTTCGAACGGGGAACCTGCCAGCCATTGCGCAACCACTTTCCCCACCGTCAGGCAGATGGCAATCATCGCGATGGTCTCAATCAGCACCAGTGAAGTAATGCTGCGCCCAACATCCGGTTTTTCGAATGCAGTCGGCACCAGCTCATCGTCCGGTCTGCCGTCCGGCGTGGTGGAGTGCTTCACCAGATAACGCGCCACCGGGCCACCAATCAGTCCACCCAGCACCAGGCCAAAGGTCGCACAGGCCATCGCCACTTCAGTTGCGTTTTCAAAGCCATAGCGCTCGATAAACAGCTTGCTCCACGCCGCGCCGGTACCGTGTCCACCAGACAATGTAATTGACCCGGCCAGCAACCCCATCAGCGGATCCAGCCCCAGCAACGTCGCCATTCCGATGCCGATAGCGTTTTGCATCAGCAACAACCCAACCACCACAATCAGAAATACGCCGAGTACTTTACCCCCTGCCCGCAGGCTCGCGAGGTTGGCATTCAGGCCGATGGTGGCAAAAAAGGCCAGCATCAGCGGGTCTTTAAGGGACATATCAAAATCAATTTCCCAGCCCATGCTCTTTTTCAACACCAGCAGGGCCAGCGCTACCAGCAGGCCACCGGCGACAGGTTCGGGAATGGTGTATTTCTTCAGAAGGGAAACGCTATGCACCAGCTTACGGCCAAGCAGTAAGACCAGCGTTGCGGCAACAAGGGTCGACAACGTATCGAGATGAATCATAGAAGGCTCCTGTATTGCGCGTGTTCCATACACACGCGGCGTTATCCTGGGCCGGTTTTCGCTCTTCATGAGCCACCGGCGCAAAAAGTGTAATTTTTTTTCCCGATACGTTGTAGAAAACCTGCTCAAAGCGGCAGATTTTCTTCCTTTTTTTTGCTGGCAATCGTTTGCTTTTACCAGATGGTCAGATAAAATGCCCGCTTTTCCACCGTGGGATTGCCGCCGATGTCCGTTAACACCATAGAGTCGCCTGATGCGCAACCGATTGCGCAGAAGCAAAATAGCGAACTGATTTACCGCCTTGAAGACCGCCCGCCGCTGCCGCAAACGCTTTTCGCCGCCTGCCAGCATCTTCTGGCGATGTTTGTTGCGGTGATCACCCCGGCGCTGCTGATCTGCCAGGCGCTCGGTTTACCGGCTCAGGACACTCAGCACATCATCAGCATGTCTCTCTTTGCCTCTGGCGTGGCCTCGATTATTCAAATTAAAGCGTGGGGTCCGGTGGGGTCGGGTTTATTGTCGATTCAGGGCACCAGTTTTAACTTCGTGGCGCCACTGATCATGGGTGGTACAGCGCTGAAAACCGGCGGTGCGGATGTGCCGACGATGATGGCAGCGCTGTTCGGCACGCTGATGCTGGCAAGCTGCACTGAAATGGTCATCTCCCGCGTTCTGCATCTGGCTCGCCGCGTCATCACCCCGCTGGTGTCTGGCGTCGTCGTGATGATTATCGGCCTGTCGCTGATCCAGGTGGGCCTCACCTCCATCGGCGGCGGCTATGCCGCAATGAGCGACCACACCTTCGGCGCGCCGAAAAACCTGCTGCTGGCGGGTGTCGTGCTGGCGATCATTATTCTGCTTAACCGTCAGCGCAACCCGTATCTGCGCGTCGCCTCGCTGGTGATTGCCATGGCGGCGGGTTATCTGCTGGCGTGGGCGCTGGGCATGCTGCCAGAGAACACCGCGCCGACCAACAGCGCGCTGATCACCGTTCCAACACCACTCTACTACGGCCTGGGCATTGACTGGGGCCTGCTCCTGCCGCTGATGCTGGTCTTTATGATCACCTCTCTGGAGACCATCGGCGATATCACTGCCACGTCAGACGTCTCCGAGCAGCCGGTTTCCGGCCCGCTGTACATGAAGCGCCTGAAAGGCGGCGTGCTGGCGAACGGCCTGAACTCGTTTGTCTCTGCGGTATTCAATACCTTCCCGAACTCCTGCTTCGGCCAGAACAACGGCGTGATCCAGTTGACTGGCGTTGCCAGCCGCTACGTCGGTTTTGTGGTGGCGCTGATGCTGATTGTCCTCGGTCTGTTCCCGGCGGTAAGCGGCTTTGTGCAGCACATTCCTGAGCCGGTACTGGGCGGCGCAACGCTGGTGATGTTTGGCACAATTGCCGCTTCCGGCGTACGTATCGTTTCCCGCGAACCGCTGAACCGCCGTGCGATTATGATTATCGCGCTGTCGCTGGCCGTGGGTCTGGGTGTGTCTCAGCAGCCGCTGATCCTGCAGTTTGCCCCGGACTGGGTGAAAAACCTGCTCTCTTCCGGCATTGCCGCGGGCGGTATCACCGCTATCGTGCTGAACCTCGTATTCCCGCCTGAGAAAAATTGATCTCTCTCACGGCAGGCAGTCAATGCCTGCCGTGACATCTTATTACACCATTCCCGCCTTGAGGATTGCGCATAAATCGTGCATAACTCCTTTATGTGCGTTTTGCGGGATGGAAGACCATGAAATTTATTGGAAAGCTACTCGTCTATCTTCTGGTAGCCGTGCTGATTGTGGTTCTGGCGCTCTATATCCTGCTCCAGACCCGCTGGGGAGCGAGTCAGGTCAGCAACTGGGTGACGGTAAATACCGACTACGAGCTCAGTTTCGACAAGATGAATCACCGCTTTTCGTCGCCTTCCCACATCATTCTGGAAAACGTCACCTTTGGCCGGGATGGCAAGCCCGCCACGCTGGTTGCCAAAAAAGTCGATATTGGCCTCAGTAGCCGACAGGTTACCGATCCGCTGCATATGGACACCATCTCCCTGTTCGATGGCACGCTGAATCTTTCTCCTCAGACTGCGCCGCTGCCCTTCCAGGCAGACCGTCTGCAACTGAACAACATGGCCTTTAACAGCCCCAATACGGAGTGGGATTTAAGTGCCCAGAAAGTCACGGGGGGTGTCAGCCCATGGCAACCAGAAGCAGGTAACGTGCTGGGTAAAAATGCGCAGATCCAGATGAGCGCAGGATCGCTCACCCTGAACGGCGTGCCGGCCACCAACGTGTTGATCGAGGGTCAGTTGAACGGCAAGGAAGTGGTGTTGAACACCATCGGTGCCGATATGGCCCGCGGTTCACTCACCGGCTCCGCCCTGCGTAACGCCGACGGAAGCTGGATCATCGACACCCTGCGTCTGAACGAGATCCGCCTGCAGAGCGATAAAACGCTGATGGATTTCTTCGCACCGCTGACCACCATCCCCTCTCTGCAGATTGGCCGCCTGGACGTGACCGATGCCCGCCTGCAGGGCCCGGACTGGGCAGTCACTGACCTTGATTTAAGCCTGCGCAACCTGACGCTGAGTAAAGGCGACTGGCAGAGCCAGGAAGGGCGTTTATCCATGAACGCCAGCGAATTCATCTACGGTTCGCTGCATCTGTTTGACCCAATCCTGAATGCGGAATTCTCTCCGCAGGGCGTGGCGTTGCGCCAGCTAACCTCCCGCTGGGAAGGCGGCATGGTGCGCACCTCTGGCAACTGGCAGCTCGACGGCAAAGCGCTGGTGCTGGACGATGTCGCCATCGCCGGGCTGGAATATACCCTGCCGCAGAACTGGAAAACGCTGTGGATGGAGCCTCTGCCGGAATGGCTGAACAGCGTGACGCTGCAAAAATTCGGTCTGAGCCGTAACCTGGTGATCGACATCGATCCGACCTTCCCGTGGCAGATCACCTCTCTGGACGGCTATGGCGCAAACCTGCAGCTGGTGAAAGATCGCCAGTGGGGCGTCTGGGGCGGCAGCGCAACCCTGAACGGTGCGGCCGCGACCTTTAACCGCGTGGACGTGCGCCGTCCGTCGCTGGCGCTGAATGCCAACGCCGCCACGGTGAACATTACCGACCTGAGCGCGTTTACTGAGAAAGGCATTCTGGAAGCCACGGCGACGGTTTCACAACTGCCCCAACGGCAAACCACTGTTAGCCTGAACGGGCGCGGTGTGCCGCTGAACGTGATCGAGCACTGGGGTTGGCCAGCGCTGCCGATTGCGGGTGACGGCAATATTCAGCTCACCGCCAGCGGCAGCGTGCAGGACAAAGCCCCGCTGAAGCCAACCGTTAACGGGAAACTGAATGCAGTGAATATGGATAAGCAGCAGGTCGAGCAGACAATGACGGGCGGTGTGGTTTCAACACCGATGCAATAAACAAGCCGGGTGGCGCAAGGTAAATGCAAAACGGCAACCCTGTTGCCGTTTTTGATGTTTGTTCCCTCTCCCTGTGGGAGAGGGTCAGGGTGAGGGCATCAGACCGCACAATTATCGTAGGCCCGGTAAGCGAAGCGCCACCGGGCATTTGTACGGCTCAGAGGTGAATCACCACCTCATCCCCCTCGGCTTTCACCACCACACCCCACTCGCTGCCCGCGAGTGAACCGCCCTTCACACCGCTCACCTTCTGCACGTTGCGCAAGCACACCGACCAGTTTTGCGCGTCTCCCGCACCGGTAAGGGTCACGATGTCACCCCGACGTGATGCCTTCAGCGTAAACGTCACGGAGCCGTCCGCCGCAGGCACTTCGCTCATCGCCGTTGCGCCGTCATCCAGGTTAAACAGCTGGAAGGCTGTGCCCTCATGCCACGCGTAATCCGGCTTCTGGTTATTATTGCCCAGCGCCAGCAGTGTGTTATCGCGCACATAAACTGGCAGGCTCATAAAATCGTGCTGCTGTTTATGCCAGCGGCTGCCCTGGATTTCATCGTTATGCCACAGATGCGTCCAGCGTCCTTCCGGCAGATAAAACTGCACGTCACCCACTTCGGAGAACACCGGCGCAACCATCATGGAATCCCCCAGCATGTACTGACGGTCAAGATAATCGCACGCCGGATCGTCCGGGAACTCGAGCATCATCGCCCGCAGCATCGGGGTACCGAACTCGCGCGCCAGCGCAGCCTGACGATACAAATACGGCATCATCTGGCATTTCAACTGAGTGAAATGGCGCACCACGTCGCAGGACTCGTCATCGTACGCCCACGGCACGCGGTAGGATTTGCTGCCGTGCAGGCGACTGTGGCTGGAGAACAGCCCAAACGCGCACCAGCGCTTGTAGACGTGCGCCGGAGCCGTATTTTCGAACCCGCCGATATCGTGGCTCCAGAAGCCAAAGCCAGACAGGCCGATCGACAGCCCACCGCGCAGGCTTTCTGCCATTGATTCATAGTTGGCGTAACAGTCACCGCCCCAGTGCACCGGGAACTGTTGCGCACCCACGGACGCTGAACGGGCGAACAGTACAGCCTCGTCTTCGCCGACGGTTTCTTTCAGTACGTTCCACACCAGTTCGTTATAGATGTAGGCGTAATGGTTGTGCATCTTCTGCGGATCGGAACCGTCGAACCACTGCACGTCGGTCGGGATACGCTCGCCGAAGTCAGTCTTGAAACAATCCACGCCAATATCCCCCAGGCCTTTCAGCTTGTCGGCGTACCATTTGCAGGCTTCCGGGTTGGTGAAGTCATAGATCGCCAGACCCGGCTGCCATTTGTCCCACTGCCACAGGGAGCCATCCGGGCGCTTGAGCAGGTAACCCTTCTCTTTCAGTTCCTGGAAGATTGGGGATTTCTGGCCGATGTACGGGTTGATCCACACGCAAACCTTCAATCCTTTCTCTTTCAGGCGACGGATCATCCCTTCAGGATCCGGGAAGGTCACCGGGTCCCACTCGAAATCGCACCACTGGAAGGCCTTCATCCAGAAGCAGTCGAAGTGGAAGACGTGTAGCGGCAGGTCGCGCTCGGCCATACCGTCGATAAAGCTGTTGACCGTGGCTTCGTCATAGTTGGTGGTAAACGAGGTGGTCAGCCACAGGCCGAACGACCACGCTGGCGGCAGCGCCGGACGCCCGGTGAACTGCGTATAGCGGTTCAGCACCTCTTTTGGGGTCGGGCCGTCGATCACGAAGTACTCGAGATGCTCGCCTTCGACGCTGAACTGCACTTTAGAGACTTTCTCGGAGCCGATTTCAAACGAGACATTCTCCGGGTGATTCACCAGCACGCCGTAGCCGCGATTGGTCAGGTAGAACGGGATATTTTTGTATGACTGCTCGGTGCTGGTGCCGCCGTCGCGGTTCCAGGTTTCGACCGTTTGCCCGTTGCGCACCAGCGCGGTAAAGCGTTCACCCAGGCCATAGACCGTTTCCCCCACGCCCAGATCCAGACGTTCAAACACATAATTGCGATCGGTATTGCTGTCCTGCACGTAGCCGTTGTTTTTCAGCTGGCTGCCGGTAATACGCTGGCCATTACGCAGGAAATCCAGCGCCCAGAACTCACCTTTGGTGACGCGTACGCTGACATTGCCGCTTTTCAGTTCGGCAAATTCCGCATTGTTTTCAATCTCTACCTTCACGCCTTTCAGCACGTTCAGCGGATAGTGCGGGCCGTTATCCAGTGCGCCCTGGAAGTGCTCAATGCGCACCCCGACAATCCCTTCCTGCGGGGCAAACAGGCGCACCGTGAACATCAACGTGTCGAGCTGCCAGGTGCGTTCGCGCACGTCGCGCGGCGCCACGTAGACCACCAGGTCATTGCCCTGTTGCTCCACATCGAACACCTGCACCGGATAGGTCACGTTCAGGCCCGGTTGAATAAGCCAGTTTCCATCACTGATTTTCATACTCTCGTCCTCTTAGTTCTGCAATTCTTTGCTGACCGGCAGGTTTTCAAACTCCTGCTGATTGCGGCGCGCGCCCTGCGCCAGCTCGCCCAGGATTTTGGTCAGGAAAGGGGTTTTCAGCGTGTAGTAGCGTTTGGCGATAATGGCGCTCAGCACGTAGCAGACCGCCGGGGCCAGGGTAAACAGGCCGATAATGATGCTGATGGTCGCGCTGTTCTGGGTTTTGGCTGCCGCATCGTAACCGCCGCCTGCCAGCATCCAGCCGATCATCGCCCCGCCCAGCGCCAGGCCAAGCTTCAGCACGAACAGCGTGCCCGCAAAGCTGATGCCGGTCAGGCGCTTGCCGTTGGTCCATTCGCCGTAGTCGACGGTATCGGACATCATTACCCACTGAATCGGCGTCACCAGCTGGTGCAGCACGCCGATAACGAAGATGAAGCCGAACATCAGGACGGTGGCATGCATCGGCACGAAGAACATCGCCACGCTGACCACCGCCAGCGCGGCGTTGGTCCACCAGAAGATGCTGACCTTGCACTTCCAGTCGGTGAGCGGTTTTGCCAGCGCGGAGCCAATCAGGTTGCCAACGCAGTAGGTGGTAAGGAACGCGACGAACACCTCCGGCGAGCCCATGATCCAGGTGCAGTAGTACATCATCGCCCCGCCGCGCACGCAGACGGCAAGGATGTTGAGGATGGTGAGCACGCCAACAATGCGCCACTGGTCGTTTCGCCAGATATCACGCAGGTCTTCACGCATGGAGGTGGTGCTCGGTGGGACCTGGATGCGCTCTTTGGTGGTAAAGAAGCAGAACGCCAGCATCAGGAACGCGACCACCGACAGCACGGCGATCCCGCCCTGGAATCCAAAGGCTTTGTCGTCGCCGCCAATCAGGTTCACCAGCGGCATCATCAGCACCGTGGAGAGCATTCCGCCCGCGGTCGCCAGCACAAAGCGCCAGGACTGAAGGGAGATACGCTGCGTCGGGTCGTTGGTGATCACGCCGCCCAGCGCGCAGTAGGGGATGTTTACGACGGTATAGAGCAGGGTCAGCAGGGTGTAAGTAACGGCAGCGTAAACCATTTTTCCGTTGAGGCTGAGGTCCGGCGTGGTGTAGGCCAGCACGCAGACGATGCCGAATGGGATAGCGCCGAACAAAATCCACGGACGGAACTTGCCCCATCGGCTGCGGGTGCGGTCGGCAATCAGTCCCATGCACGGGTCGGAGATCGCATCCAGTGCGCGCGCCAGCAGGAACATGGTGCCGACAAACCCGGCGGGAATGCCGAAAATATCGGTGTAGAAAAACATCATGTACAACATGACGTTATCAAAAATGATGTGGCTGGCGGCGTCTCCCATGCCGTAGCCAATCTTCTCTTTTACTGACAATACTTCGCTCATCTTTTTTTATCCTTCACGCTGTAGGGGGCGCTGAGACCGGTTACATTGGTTTTAAACCATTGTTTCAAAGGCGGGTATTGCGTTTTCTGGTTAAGAGATTACGTTTCTTGTTTTTTGTGATCGCGGTAAATGTTGGGAAGCACGAGGGGCTAACATGAGGATTTTCTTAGGAATTAACTGAAACAGGGGTGTACAGGTCAAAAGAGAGGTGAAAAAAGTGTGTAGGGGTATGTGGTAAATGCCTGAAAGTAGCTATAATGCGCCCCGCCTCCATGTAGCAATCGAGGCGCGGAAGATCGTCATCTCCGGTGAGGTGGCTGGACTTCAAATCCAGTTGGGGACGCCAGCGTTCCCGGGCAGGTTCGACTCCTGTGATCTTCCGCCAATTAGCCTCTACTGAACTCCACTGTCTCAAGTAAATCCCCTATAATACCCGCAATTAAAGCTGATTATGTTCTCCCGAGGTCTACTGTCTCTACCAGAATCAAGTGCATTCTGGGGGCATAATGGGGGGCATGATTTATAGCCCCATTTTGAGATGCCCCCAATGAAGCTAACAGTCAGACAAATTGATACAGCCAAACCCAAAGAGAAGCCGTATAAGCTATCTGATGGTGGCGGCCTCTACCTTGAAGTAACTACCAACGGCTCACGTTACTGGCGTTTAAAGTATCGCTACGCAGGTAAAGAAAAGCGTCTTGCTTTCGGCGTTTATCCCGAGGTTTCTCTCGCTCAAGCACGCGAAAAGCGTGATGCTGCGAAAAAGCTGCTGTCTGCTGGAAGCGATCCCGGTGAAGTAAAGAAAGCAGAGAAAATTGCCCAAAAGCTTAACTATGAAAATACCTTCGAAGCTATTGCCCGTGAATGGCATCAGTTGAGAGCGGATCGTTGGTCATTACGCTATCGCGATGAAATTATTGATACCTTTGAAAAGGATATTTTCCCCTACATCGGTAAGCGCCCTATAGCTGAAATTAAGCCCATGGAATTGCTGGAAACCCTTCGTCGTATGGAAAAGCGTGGTGCATTAGAAAAGATGCGCAAAGTCAGACAGCGCTGCGGTGAAGTATTCCGTCATGCGATTGTGACCGGACGCGCTGAATACAATCCAGCACCCGATCTCGCCACAGCCCTCGCAACACCAAAGAAAACACATTTTCCATTCCTGACAGCCGAAGAACTCCCTCACTTTCTTAGAGATCTTGCCGGTTACACCGGTAGCGTTGTTACCAAGACTGCGACTCAAATCATCATGCTTACAGGGGTACGAACTCAGGAATTACGTTTTGCCCGCTGGGAGGATATCAATTTTGAAAAGCGGCTTTGGGAGATCCCTGCTGAAGTGATGAAGATGAAACGACCACACATCGTTCCGATGTCGGATCAGGTTGTCGAGCTCTTTGAGTCACTTAAACCTATTACCGGGCTATACCCACTGGTATTCGTCGGACGTAACGATCGAACGAAGCCGATCTCAAAGGAAAGCGTTAATCAGGTTATTGAGTTATTGGGATATAAAGGAAGGCTGACAGGACATGGTTTCCGCCACACGATGAGTACCATACTCCATGAAGAAGGTTTTAACTCAGCGTGGATAGAAACGCAGCTAGCCCATGTGGATAAGAACGCGATACGTGGGACTTACAACCATGCGCAGTATTTGGAGGGGCGTAGAGAGATGATGCAGTGGTATTCAAACTTTATTAAAGTGAAATGTATATCGATAAAGTAATTAAAATATCAGCTTTAATTAATTTTCAAGTGGGCATTTTAACAGCCCACTTTATTTTTATTTTTTGCTTCCAAATTGAATGCCAAAAAGCTTATTCTCAGCTTTATCTCCTCGCAATGTGAGTACAACTTTTGACCTTAAATCATCCATTTCTGACTTGGAGAGTGTTTCGGCCATAGCTTGGAAGTTTTCTGTGTTTAACGACGCTATATACTGTTTTCCATTAAATTTCACAGATTCATTTATGAATGCAAACCATCTTGAACGCACCCCAGGGTCAATATCAGCAAACAGGCGGTTGTCATGCCACAACATATTCATCGAATGATTTTGACCATACATAAATACTAACCAATCAAAACATAATATCCTTGCATCATTAATACCATCAGAATCATCTCCTTCTATTTGAATGCTTAAATCATAACGAATTTGATTATCACCGGTATTAACATCTAAGACTATACCAGCCGGTACTCTCGGATACAATATTTCAGCAAGCTCGGCAAATATTCTATCATATTCTGATAAAGGATTGGTGGAAGTATAATCAACCGCCAGTCTATCTTGTTCAACTTTTCTTTCTCTTAATTTTTGTGCTTTTTCTTGGAGTTTAGTTGCAAAGTTTAAGTATTCATGCAATCTTGATTTTTCTTCCTCTAATTCAGCAAGTTGCCTTGCAACGACGGAATATTCATCAAGCGCTTTTTTACCATTCAAAGATTGCAGATTTAGATCTCGAAGCTCTGAAACTTCAGCAATATTAAACCTGAGAATTTCCAATTCAGAAAGCAGATTTATTTTATCCTTCTCTAATCGTCTTTTTCTATTGAAAGAAAGTGAATTATGAAAATTTTCAACCGCTTCAAAATGAGCTAATGTTTCTGGTTTGAAAATATTTTGCAAACCAGAATATAAATCAAGTAAATCTTCTCTTGATATATCTGGATGTTCTAAAAGAGTTTTATCAATATTACTTATTCTAAATTCAATAATGTTTTTATTTTTTTCTAACTCTCGTACTTTCTTTGTTAATATATTTATTTCTTCTTCTATAGCTCGATATTTTTCATGAATCTGGAATTCATCTAGCTCATCTTTCAATTTCGGAATGACACGCTCAAGCCACTCATAACGAACTTTGGGCTGAGAACCAGCTCTAAACATATCTTTTAATATATCGTCGTTCTGCCAATTTTTTAAAGATTGACTAACCTTGTCTAATTCATGCTTATTATTTCTTTTAGACAAAATTAAGGTATGATCAATACCTAATAAAAATGCCGTTCGGAGTAAAGCTTCAAAATCAGGCTCTTTAGTTGTGCGAACTGGGCTAATGCAGTCATCCCTTGTATATCGTGTAAACCGCTTAAATAGTGACCTAAAGCTTAAATAAGGAATGTTATCATTTAAGTTAAATATGCCAGATTTATCCAATAACTCTTTGTATGCCTTTAAAGAAATAGGCTGATCATTTAATATTATTTTTTTCCCATTACCCGTTCTCGAAACTAAGTATTCAGTCCCGTTGTGTGAAAAAATTAATGTAAACCACCAATCAGGAACAGCAGAGGATAATTTTTTATCAGCATTTGCTCCTAAACAATGCTGTATAAGGCCAAGTACTAACGTTTTGCCAACGCCATTACTACTCCCTTCTTTTTCAGTTGAACTATCCCCTATTATTAGAGTTAATCCAGATTCATTGAAATATACAGGGTGAAAAGTTGGTTGATCGCAAGTTAAGCGGATTAGTTTCATTAAACTTCTCTTCTACTATAGTTCATTATCATTGCAAACTTCCAAAGTTAATCTGCCTTCTTCATCAACAATTATCTGCTTGATGCAAAATAGAATATCTAGGGCAAATATAAATTGTGTAAATGATGGAGTTATCAGCTCTGTGGATTTTTTTTGTTCAATTTTCGACCAGAGCTCATCGACAGATAGTGGTTCATCTATAATTGTCCGGATGTACCCAGCAATTGCTACTAAAGAATTGCTAAATCTAATATGTTTATGTGGCAGAAGCATTGTTTGGATGTTCATACGCATCGCACGTCTCAAAATATTTTGCCAAGATCAGCTCAGCGGCAAATCTATAGCTAGCTTTAGCATTTTCATGAATTCCTGATGGGAGTAATCTATCAATCATCCAAAGATATCTCAAGTCCGCTCGTTCAGGAATTTCGGAAGATATGGCTAATTTACTTTGTGCATAAGTCTCTTTGACTTCCTGTGCTATGCGTTGTTCTAAACCATTATCTACAGAATTGAGAAATTCATTTATTAGGTATAATTGATAGCTATTCATTTCAAGCCTTAATTTTATAGGCTTAGAAATACCATTTATTTTTATTTTCTCATCAAAATCAGGTGCTGTTTCGCTTAAAAAAGCCAAGTCTGAAGAGGATTTATATGCCAAATAATTCAAAACTTCGCCGACAGCACGACTATCAATAAAATCCAGATCTACGTCTGGAATTAAACCTACAATATCTTGCTTATCACACTCTGACAAAGACATAAACTCTTTGAGGAGTTCCATCCCTCCCATAGCTCCTGCATGGTCAAGGCATTTTTCGTCCGCAAGCTTTTTTAGGGAATTTCCTACAGGTGCAGGAATACCCTTAAAATAATCATTCATAACAAAAGTATACTTTGATACCTTTCCCCACTTAACAACTAACTTGTCAAAATCGCCAATCGATTTATTAACAGCTTCTAGCTCTTTGATTTGATTAGAAGGCTTGGGGCCATAAACCTGGAAGTAGTGAGCTTCGGTTTCTATCCATCCATCGTTTCCACCATCTCCCCAGTTTCCCCACGGTGATACAGCCTGGAATCCAGGGGTCGTATATTGCATAACCTTCGAAAAAAGAGCCTGAAAAGCATCGCCCATGCTTTCATGAATCTTCAGTCGAAATAACTGCCTGTAAAGATATTCTTGGTGTGTAGAACTCATACGACCCGCATCTTTGATGAACAATTTTTGATGATAATATCCTCTCTTTCAGTGATGTAAACCTGTTATTTTGAAAATTGGGACTACTTCCACTTTACAAAACCAAATTTTCTTAAATTCTACCAACCCACCCCCAAAACACATATGAAAAATCGAATATGACATTGACTCCTGTACAAACCTGTTTATCATTAAAAATATTTGTCGGAGGTATCAATGAAACTTACCAATTTACAACTCTTCAAAAATCTCTCCGATGAAACCCGCCTGGGCATCGTGCTACTGCTTAGAGAGATGGGAGAGCTATGCGTGTGCGATCTATGTACTGCGCTGGAACAGTCTCAGCCCAAGATTTCACGCCATCTGGCAATGCTCCGGGAAAGTGGACTTTTGCTGGATCGCAAACAGGGCAAGTGGGTTCATTACCGCCTGTCCCCGCATATTCCTTCCTGGGCCGCTCAGGTGATTGAGCAGGCCTGGTTAAGCCAACAGGACGACGTACAGGCCATCGCCCGTAAGCTGGCATCGGCAAACTGCTTTGGTAGCGGTAAGGCTGTTTGCATCTAAAAAATTTGCCTGAACATATATGATTTTACGAATGTGAGGTATTGAGAATGAAGACGTTAACGGTGTTTGACCCGGCAATGTGCTGCAGTACCGGCGTATGTGGCTCAGATGTCGATCAGGTTCTGGTTGATTTTTCTGCTGATGTGCAGTGGCTGAAAGGACGTGGCGTACAGGTTGAACGTTACAACCTGGCGCAGCAGCCCATGAGCTTTGTTCAGAATGAGAAAGCGAAAGCATTCCTCGAAGCATCTGGAGCAGAAGGGCTTCCGCTACTGCTGTTGGACGGTGAAACTGTGATGGCAGGGCGATACCCAAAACGTGCTGAGCTGGCTCGCTGGTTCGGTATTCCGCTGGAGAAGGTAGGGTTAGCTCCCACCAGCTGCTGTGGTGGTAATACTTCCTGTTGCTGAATATGTCAGGAGGACATATGAAATTCTTACAGAATATCCCGCCTTACCTGTTTTTTACTGGCAAGGGAGGCGTAGGAAAAACTTCCATTTCCTGCGCGACGGCTATCCGCCTTGCCGAACAGGGTAAGCAGGTTTTGCTGGTCAGTACCGATCCTGCCTCGAATGTCGGCCAGGTATTCGACCAAGCTATCGGTAACAACATTCGCCCTGTGACAGTAGTTCCTGGGCTTTCTGCTCTGGAGATTGACCCGCAGGAAGCCGCCCAGCAATACCGCGCCAGAATTGTTGATCCTATCAAAGGTCTTCTGCCAGATGACGTTGTTAACAGTATCAGCGAGCAGCTTTCAGGAGCCTGTACCACTGAGATTGCGGCGTTTGACGAGTTCACCGGCTTATTGACAGACGCTACCCTGCTGACCCGCTTCGATCACATCATTTTTGATACAGCGCCGACGGGCCACACGATTCGCCTTCTCCAGCTTCCCGGTGCCTGGAGTAGCTTCATTGAAAGTAATCCAGATGGTGCTTCCTGTCTTGGCCCAATGGCCGGGCTGGAAAAGCAGCGTGAGCAGTATGCTCATGCAGTAGAGGCGTTATCCGATCCTGAACGTACCCGCCTGGTTCTGGTTGCACGACTGCAAAAATCGACGCTGCAGGAAGTCGCCCGCACCCATGAAGAACTGGCTTCAATTGGCCTGAAAAACCAATACCTGGTGATTAATGGTGTGCTGCCTAAAGCCGAAGCTGAACATGACGCCCTGGCAGCTGCGATATGGCAACGTGAGCAGGAGGCACTGGCAAATCTTCCTGCCGGTTTATCTGAGCTACCGACAGATACCCTATTACTACAGCCAGTCAATATGGTTGGTGTGTCCGCATTGAAGGGACTGCTGGATATCCATTCTGAGGCGTTACCGCTCCCGGCAACGAACGTTCTGTACATGCCTGAAAACTTATCGCTCTCTGGCCTGGTCGAGGATATCGCTCGCAGTGAACACGGCCTGATTATGCTGATGGGCAAAGGTGGCGTAGGGAAAACCACGATGGCTGCGGCTATAGCCGTCAGGCTGGCAGACATGGGATTTGACGTGCATCTCACGACCTCTGATCCTGCTGCGCATCTGAGTACAACGCTGAACGGCAGCCTCAAAAACCTGCAGGTCAGCCGCATCAACCCTCACGATGAAACCGAACGCTATCGTCAGCATGTCCTTGAGACGAAGGGAAGAGATCTGGACGAAGCAGGGAAACGGCTACTGGAAGAGGATTTACGCTCTCCCTGTACTGAAGAAATTGCCGTGTTTCAGGCCTTTTCCAGGGTGATTCGTGAAGCGGGTAAACGGTTTGTTGTCATGGATACTGCCCCTACGGGGCACACGCTTTTACTGCTGGATGCGACCGGGGCTTACCACCGAGAGATTGCCAAAAAAATGGGGAGTAAAGGTCATTTTACTACCCCAATGATGCAGCTTCAGGACCCGGAACGCACCAAAGTTCTGCTGGTTACGCTTCCTGAAACCACACCGGTGCTGGAAGCGGCAAACCTGCAGGCTGACCTCGAGAGAGCGGGGATTCATCCGTGGGGCTGGATTATCAATAACAGCCTTTCCATTGCGGATACGCGTTCTCCGTTGCTTTGCCAGCGTGCTCATCAGGAACGGCCTCAGATTGAGGCTGTTAAGAATCAGCACGCTGACCGTATAGCGCTTGTTCCGGTGCTGGCGTCAGAGCCCGCCGGTATTGAAAAGCTCAGAGAGTTGATGAGTTAATTTTTTGGCATATACAGGGCGACAAAGTCGCCCTGTCAGGAGGTTTTATGTTACTGGCAGGCGCTATTTTTGTCCTGACCATTGTTTTGGTTATCTGGCAACCGAAGGGATTAGGGATCGGCTGGAGTGCAATGCTGGGCGCGGGACTGGCTCTGATATCTGGCGTTGTGAATGTGGGAGATATTCCGGTGGTGTGGAATATCGTCTGGAACGCGACGACGACCTTTATTGCCGTAATTATTATCAGCCTGCTGCTTGATGAGTCCGGTTTTTTCGAATGGGCAGCGCTGCACGTTTCCCGCTGGGGTAACGGTCGTGGACGTTTGCTCTTTACGTATATTGTTCTGCTCGGTGCGGCGGTGGCGGCACTGTTCGCCAACGATGGTGCGGCACTTATTCTAACGCCGATAGTCATCGCCATGCTGCTGGCACTAGGGTTCAGCAAAGGCACCACGCTGGCATTCGTCATGGCTGCGGGTTTTATTGCCGATACGGCCAGCCTGCCGCTTATCGTGTCGAACCTGGTGAATATAGTCTCGGCGGACTTCTTTGGACTGGGCTTCACTGAGTATGCGTCGGTAATGGTGCCGGTGGATATTGCCGCTATTATCGCCACGCTGGTGATGCTGCATCTGTTCTTTCGCAAAGACATTCCGCCAACGTATGACCTGGCTCTGCTGAAAGCACCGGCGAAAGCGATAAAAGATCTGGCAACCTTCAGAACCGGCTGGATAGTTTTAATTCTTCTGCTGGTTGGGTTCTTTGTCCTTGAGCCGCTCGGTATTCCCGTTAGCGCGATTGCGGCTGTTGGAGCCGTGATCCTGTTTGCAGTAGCTAAACGAGGCCATGCTATTACCACTGGCAAAGTGCTGCGCGGTGCGCCATGGCAGATCGTCATCTTCTCATTGGGGATGTACCTGGTGGTCTACGGTCTGCGCAACGCCGGGCTAACCGAATACCTTTCAGGTGTGCTGAACGTACTGGCGGATAAAGGACTCTGGGCTGCGACGCTGGGTACTGGCTTCCTGACGGCTTTCCTGTCTTCCATTATGAACAACATGCCTACCGTGCTGGTTGGCGCTCTTTCTATCGATGGAAGCACTGCAACTGGCGTTATTAAAGAGGCGATGATCTACGCCAACGTGATTGGCTGCGATCTGGGCCCGAAAATTACACCTATTGGTAGCCTGGCAACGCTGCTCTGGCTGCATGTCCTTTCACAGAAGAATATGACCATCACCTGGGGATACTATTTCCGCACCGGGATCGTCATGACTCTGCCTGTGCTGTTTGTAACGCTGGCCGCGCTGGCGCTACGTCTCTCTTTCACTTTGTAATGAGATACTGATATGAGCAACATCACCATTTATCACAACCCGGCCTGCGGCACGTCGCGTAATACGCTGGAGATGATCCGCAACAGCGGTAATGAACCGACCGTTATTCATTACCTTGAAAATCCACCGTCACGCGATGAACTGGTCAAACTTATCGCAGATATGGGGATTACAGTACGGGCGCTGCTGCGTAAAAATGTCGAGCCTTATGAAGAACTGGGGCTTGCCGAAGATAAGTTTACTGACGATCAGTTAATCGATTTTATGCTTCAGCATCCGATCCTGATTAACCGCCCGATTGTGGTGACACCATTGGGAACGCGCCTTTGCCGCCCTTCCGAAGTGGTACTGGATATTCTTCCGGATGCGCAAAAAGGTGCATTTGCTAAGGAAGACGGCGAGAAAGTTGTTGATGAAACAGGTAAGCGATTGAAATAAACATAAAGGGGGCAGACGCCCCCTTATTCCTGCCTCAAGGCATAAGATCTGAACCTTCTGGCAGAGTACTATTCCCTTCACCAAGTTTCATTTGCAGCAAAACCGTGTCAAGCCAGCGGCCATGTTTGAAACCAATGTCCTTTAATGTGCCTATTTCAGTAAATCCTGCGCGGATATGCAGCGCAACAGAAGCAACGTTAGCGCTGTCACCCACAACAGCAATCATCTGACGATATCCCTGAGATTCGGCCCATTTTAATGCATGGTCGAGCAGTGCTTTTCCGACGCCCTGGCGCTGATAAGCCGGATCAATATATATCGAATTTTCAACCGTGAACCGATAAGCATGGCGTTCGCGGTAACGGGAAATATAACAGTAGCCAATGATCGTATCGCCCTGCAGGGCGACATACCATGGGAATCCCCGAGACTGAATGCTCCTCAGTCGGTTAAGCATTTCCTGCGTATCCGGAGGTTCGGTTTCGAAGCTACCTGTACCATGCAGAACATGGTAAGCATAGATATTGCGTATCGCGGTAATGTGCTGTTCTTCAGCTTTGATAATGTGCATCGAATTGCTCCAGTAATGGTGTTTTACAAACTACCGAAATTCGCGACAGCAGGTTAAGCACTTAAGCTTATAATCTGTATAAGCAAAAGTTTGGCTACAGAAGATGGGGCCGCAGCCCCATCTATTAGCCTGCCATTTTTGCCAGCAGAGCCGCACCCACTGGTTCTTCGTTCTGCAGTGGTATTAATGCAATACGCTTTGCAAACTGCTCTGTAACGTCATTTATCAGCGGCAGTTCGCGACTGGCTCGGGTTACCAGGAACGGTGAGGACGGTTTCGCAGCAGCCAGACTGCTATTGATTACCCATGCCCATGGTTCAATTTCAGCCCGACGCAAATCCTGCTGCAGGTTTGCTGCTTCCAGTACAGGTGTCGTTTCGGCAAGCGTCACGATAATCACCTTCGTCTTCTCCGGGTCCTGCAATTGCATCATTGGTGTCATCACATGGTCATGTGTTTGCCCCATCTGGCGCACCATTTCCCGGTGATAGGCCCCTGTTGCATCCAGTAGCAGAAGCGTATGACCCGTTGGCGCGGTGTCCATAATGACAAAATGATCGTCTGCCTCTTTGATGATCCGCGAGAATGCCTGGAAGACGGCGATCTCTTCAGTACATGGTGAGCGGAGATCTTCCTCCAGCACCGCCAGCCCTTCTGCATCTAACCCTTTCCCCTGATTTTCCAGAACAAAGCGACGATAGCGTTCAGTCTCTACTTTCGGGTCAATACGGCTGACCTGAAGGTTTGGTATCGAGCCATCCAGCGTATAAGACAGATGTGCTGCCGGATCTGACGTCGTCAGATGGACTTTATGACCGCGTTTTGCCAGAGATACCGCCACCGATGCTGCAACAGCCGTTTTGCCGACCCCGCCTTTACCCATCGTCATTACCAGACCTTTACCTGTCAGGCTGAGTTCATCCACCAGCGAGGCAAGTTTTGGTAAATCCAGAGTGTTCAGCGTGGTAGCTGGGAGAGACATCGAGGCTTCGCTCTCTGTAAATAACCCACGCAGGGCTTCGAGACCGACCAGATTAAATGGCTTCAGATACAGCTGCGAGCGGGGAAGGTTCGCCAGATTCTCTGGCATAGCAAGTAGCGCTTTTTCCTCCCGAGCTAAAATACTTTGCGCCAGCGGATCATTTTCACCCACAAATGGCGGCAACACACCATTAATGGCAAGGTGTTGATGCCGCAAACCGATAGCAGACAGCTCATCATGCGTATGGGAAACCTCTTTCAGTGTCGAAGCCTGGGCGCGGGCAACCAGAACCAGACGCGTGAGTGCAGCATCAGAGAGCGCCTTAACCGCATCTGAGTACTGGTGCTGTTGTTTCTCCAGCCCCACCAGCGGCCCGAGGTTAGCGGCGGCATCGGGGTTCGCTTCCAGATAACCGCTCCAGGCTCCCGGCAGCTCAAGCATGCGGATGGTGTGACCGGTTGGCGCGGTATCAAATACGATATGGTCATATTTTTCCCGCAGCTCATGATTGGTCAGTAGACCGGTAAACTCATCAAACGCAGCGATTTCCGTGGTGCATGAGCCAGAGAGCTGTTCTTCAATACTGCTGACCACATCGGCTGGCATCAGCCCGCGAACCGGGTCGAGTACGCGGTCACGATAAGCCTGTGCTGCAGCCATCGGATCAACTTCCATCGCGGCAAGATTTTCTACGGTGCTGATATCTGTGATTCGGTGGCCGATAGTCTGGCTAAAGACCTGGCCGACATTGGAAGCCGGATCGGTACTCACCAGAAGCGTTCTCTTACCCTGATCGGCCAGCCATACCGCAGTAGCACAGGCCAGAGATGTTTTACCCACGCCACCTTTGCCAGTGAAGAAGATGAACGGGGGAATGTCTTTTAAAAATGGAATATTCATCAGTAATAGCTCCTCTGGAATTAAGGCATACGTGGAATGCTGCAGCAGCGTGGTTGCGTGTTGTCTTAACTCCAGTCCTGAGTAAGCGGAATACCTGACCAACGGGCGATATCTTCACGCGTCGGGAGTTTGCCTGCCATCACGAGCTTCCCATCGAGCAAGGTGACGGGGAGGGACTCCATTCCTGATGTGTTCAGGAACTCTTTGATGACGGGGGTATTCAGGAACTGCTGTGGGTTCTTCGCAAGGCTGTAGCGCTGAATATCAACGCCATTCTTTTTCGCCCATTCGGCGTTGGCGTTCCATTTGACGGCATTGTCGCTGACCACAACGCTGCTGGTTGCGCAGCAGCCTGCTGCTTCAAAGATCTCAATTTTTGACATGGACTGTTTACCTCAGTGTTTAGTCATTTGGCTTTACACTGAAGTAAACGAAGGTGACGGGAAAAAGATGCGCGATTAATTCATTTTTTTGTGGCAGCAGACGGGAGACGTGTCATCCGCCTCAATCTGACAAAGTTCTGTCATCGTTTCTTTCAGGTGCTTTCTGGCTCGAAGCAAACGGGATTTAAACGCCGTAAGCGTGATTCCCAGTTCATCGGCCAGAGACTGCTGGGGACGCCGGTTAAGGTCGGACTCTTCAATCAACCATCGCTCATCTTCGGGTAAAGCCTGTAATGTTTCAGGCAGGCAAATATCCAGCGTTGAGATTGCATCAGGGGATACGTCTGTTAATGGGGCATCTTCTTCCAGCTCAACAAACTCCCTGGTGGTGCGGTACTCATCAATCAGCAGATTCCTCGCCGCCCGATATAGCCAGGCTCGCGGATTCTCCATCTCGCAGAAACTGTCTGAATGAGCGCGGGCACGCAGGAATAGCTCTTGCAGAAGGTCTGCTGCTTTTTCGCTATCACCTGTCTTCGATGTCAGGAAGCGAGAGAGTTCGGCTTCATGTTGCCGCCATAACGCGCTCATGCAGTTGTTGAATGCCGTTACATCACTCATCCTAGCCCTCAGATTTTGCTCTGATTAACCCGCCGGGAAAGTTCTTCTGCAGACTCTTTACGTTCGCTGTAGCGATCGACGAGATAAGCTGAGCTACCTCTTGTCAGCAGAGTAAATTTCACCAGTTCTTCCATCACATCCACGATGCGGTCGTAATAAGACGATGGTTTCATTCGTCCATCTTCATCAAACTCCTGCCAGGCTTTTGCCACGGAGGACTGATTCGGGATGGTGATCATCCGCATCCAGCGGCCAAGAATGCGCATCTGATTTACGGCATTGAAAGACTGGGAGCCACCGCAGACCTGCATAACGGCCAGCGTCTTACCCTGAGAAGGGCGAACAGCGCCTTCCGAAAGTGGTATCCAGTCAATCTGAGCCTTCATGATGCCGGTCATCGCACCATGGCGTTCAGGTGAGCACCACACCATGCCTTCGGACCAACGAACCAGCTCACGCAGCTCCATGACTTTAGGATGCGAATCAGGCGCATCATCAGGAAGAGGCAAGCCAGAAGGATTGAAGATCCGCACCTCTGCGCCCATGGCAGTCAGCAGCCTTGCAGCTTCCTCAGTTGCCAGTCGGCTGTAGGAACGTTCGCGTACAGAGCCGTACAACATGAGGATACGTGGAGGATGGGGAACGGCAGGAACGCCGAATCTTGCCTCTGTGATTGAGGTGTCGAACAAACCCGAATCAACATTCTTAAGATCACCTGTCATTTTACTTCTCCGTCTTCTGGGGTATGGTGAGGCAGTCGTCAGTTCCTGAGCAGCATTCTTCTGTCAGGAAGGCAATCAGAGCCTCAAGATTTTCATATCGAGCATGGCAAAAGAGCGTTCTGCCCTGACGTTCCTGGCGTACCAGAGAAACTGATATCAGCGATGAGAGATGATGGCTCAGCGTAGAGGCAGGGATGTCGAGCCGCTTCTGCAGTTCGCCAACCGGTAAACCTTCATGTCCGGCTTTAACCAGCTCTCTGTACACGCTCAGTCGTGTAGGATGTCCCAGCTCTTTCAGAGTGTCTGCTGCTTTTGAAAGCTCCATTTGCATCTCATTTCTATATTTCCGGAATTGTAGAAATATACCTAATTTCCTTTCCTGGTAAAAGAGAGGCAATGGTAGATGTCGGCACGCTCAGATTTAACCTACGAACTCTAACGACCGAAACTGTCTCTTAAACTTCTAACACATAAATCAAGTCGCGACATTTCGGACAAACCTTGTCCCCATGCCAGTGAGTATCGCACCAGCAGCATCGCCATTGCCGTATCGTCGTGTTAGTAGGTCGAAGGCGCATTTCTGGAGGCGGGATAGTTTTTGGCGAGGTTTCTTCTGGTACTGTTTGGAGCTTGTTAAATCGACATGTTTTAAGCCGAGCAACATTGTTGATATGCCTCGGTATGTGCACAAACGTTTTTGTAGATGTCAGAGGATTAAACTGAACACCGATCTGCAGTTTGCAGTAAATACAAAGCAATGAATCAAAATCAACCTGTTGAACAGATTCTGGTGTAACCCATTCACCATCTACGGTGACGGCGTGAGTGGCTAAGACGAAGTAATTCATCATGTGTTACCAACGGTGCAAAACTGATCCACCCCAACGGTTGAAAATTGATCCAGGGGTTAATCTGCTCCTCTGAATACAGGGGAGCTTATGATCACTTTTGAGATTCGTATGGAAATTAAAGTCCTGCA
>NZ_JAFBJM010000011.1:0-140738 GCF_016809815.1 Enterobacter sp. E1
TGCAACGCGGCTTTCAGCTCACCGTTGCGAGGTGGCGTATATTACGCTTTCCTCTTTCAGAGTCAACCCGTTATTTCAGGATTTTTTCTCTTCAACCGACCGGGTTGTTTGTGAAGTGATTCACATCTGCCGTGTCGATGGAGGCGCATTATAGGGAGTTCTCCGCAGGCCGCAACCGAAAAGTTGCAAAAAAATGACTGACTGCTGCATTCCCCAGCAAAACCCCGCTTTATACCTTTTTACACACAGAGTTATCCACAATTGCTCATAGATCCTGGCGTGATCCTGCGAACCGAGGAGGAAGATCAACTATACTAGCGGCAAATATTCTCCTCCGCAGGCCACCTTCATGACCACACAACGCCTCACCCGTGACTGGCGTATCCCCACAGCAGGACTGATTTTGCTGGCGATCCTCTTTGCCGGTTTTACCCTGCATACGCACTGGAATGCCTTTATCCAGTGGTGCCTGGCCACGCAAATTACGCTGCACCGTTATCTGGTGATGTATTTGCTGCAGCTTAATAACCACCAGTACAGCGGCGGATTATGGCTATTAACGGGGGCTTTCCTTTATGGCGTTCTCCACGCCATTGGCCCCGGGCACGGAAAGTTCATCGTGACGACCTACCTGACTACAAATAAGGAAAGCGAGCTGGCCGCCCGGGTTGTCCCTTTCCTTGGCAGCCTGATGCAAGGCGTCAGCGCCATTCTTTTTGTCTTTATTCTGGCAGTCGGGTTTAACCTCGCGTCAGGGGATATCAGTACCAGCCGCTGGTATGTTGAGAAGATAAGCGCAGTACTCATTGGCGCATTTGGTGCATTTATCATTTACCAGTCGCTTAAGAGCCTGCGTCCGCACAGGATGACTATTTCAACCATCAAGCCCCTCCATCAGCATGACGAACACTGTGGCTGTAGCCACCATGGTGTGGGAGCGAATCTGACACAAGGTGACTGGAAAACCCGCCTGGGTGTGATTCTGGCAATTGGCGCGCGCCCGTGTAGCGGGGCAATCATGATCCTGATGTTCTCGAACGCGCTGGGCATAGTCACCTGGGGGATGGCCGCAGTAATGACCATGTCTCTGGGAACGGCACTCTCTATTATGGGACTTTCACTGGCAGTACGTTACGCCCGTGAGCGCACAGTGGCCTGGTTTGGAGGAAGCGCCTCACTAAAATGGCTGGTACCGGTAGTCAAAATAGCCGGAGGGATAGTCCTGATCCTGTTCGCGACGATCCTGTTCCTGACAGTGATCCCCATCAGCGCCAATGGCGACTACATCGCCGCCGGATGCTAATAAAAGAAAACCCGCCGTTGGCGGGTTTCATTTATTACTCGTTGATGCGTGGATGCTGATCCACGAGTCGGGAGCGTTTTTTCTGCAGTTCTTCAATCTCTGCGTCAATATCCTCAATCTTCTGCTCTACATTATCGTAGTGCTCACGCAGGATCTCTTTCGCTTCCTGAATATCGGATGCGGCAGGCGTCGCCCCTTTCAATGGACGATTTGCCGTCTCCTTCATAGCAATACCGGTAATCAAACCAATCACCGCAATCACCATCAGGTAATAAGCAGGCATCATCAGGTTCTGCGTACTCTCCACCAGCGAGGCGGCAAGGGTCGGGGTCAGACCGGCAATCAGCACCGAAATGTTAAAAGCTGCGGCCAGCGCACTATAGCGAATGTGTGTCGGGAACATCGCGGGTAATGTGGAGGCCATCACCCCAATAAAGCAGTTGAGGATCACTGCCAGCATCAGCAGACCCGCGAAAATCAGCCCCAGTACATTACTGTTAATCAGAATGAATGCCGGGATTGCCAGGGCAAACAGACCAACACTCCCCAGGATAATAAACGGTCGACGGCCAAAGCGGTCACTTAACAGACCCATAATCGGTTGCACAAACAGCATACCGACCATAATGGCGATAATAATCAGCACACCGTGATCTTCCGAGTAATGCAGGTTATGCGACAAATAGCTCGGCATATAAGTCAACAGCATGTAGTAGGTGACGTTGGTAGAAATAACCAGACCAATACAGGTCAGCAGGCTGCGCCAGTGCTTAGTGGCAATCTCTTTGAACGACACCTTCGGACCTTCCTGCAGCCCTTCACGGTCACCCTGTTCCAGTTTTTCGACGTGCTGCTGGAATGCTGGGGTCTCTTCAAGCGCATGACGCAGGTACAGACCAATGATCCCCAGCGGCAAGGCCAGGAAGAACGGGATACGCCAGCCCCAGTCGAGGAAATTATCTTCCCCTACCACAGTTGAAATCAGTACTACTACGCCCGCGCCCATGACAAACCCGGCAATCGAGCCAAAGTCCAGCCAGCTCCCCATAAAGCCACGCTTACGGTCCGGGGAATACTCTGCGACGAAGATCGAAGCACCGGTATACTCCCCACCCACGGAGAAGCCCTGGGCCATCTTACATATCAGCAGCAGAATCGGCGCCCAGATCCCGATCGTGGCATACGACGGGATCAGGCCGATACAAAACGTACTGATCGACATAATGACGATGGTGATGGCAAGGATCTTCTGGCGACCATATTTATCGCCGAGCATACCGAAGAACAGGCCGCCCAGCGGGCGAATCAGGAAGGGAACGGAAAACGTACCCAGTGCGGCAATCATCTGCAGGCTGGGGTCAGCCCCGGGGAAGAACACTTTACCTAACGCATAGGCCACAAAGCCGTAGACACCAAAATCGAACCACTCCATCGCATTACCGAGCGAAGCTGCGGTAATGGCTTTACGCAATTTTGCGTCATCAATGATGGTGACGTCGCGAAGTGTGATGGGTTTAATCTTTTTCCTTCTCAGCATAACTATCCTCGTAGACTCGGCCCTGTCTGTTTCACAGTCCAGTTTGCGTTCTGTGAACCATGGGATCCGCTCCATGCGAATCGCCTTATTCAAGCGTAGCAGGTTTACTTACATTGACGTTTTACGTCGATACAACCGAACCTGTTGACGCCTGTCTGGGCAGTTAATGACCTTTTTACCCTACCAGCGTTTATATTTGTGATCAACTTCACACTAATTTGCGCATAAGGTCAACTGAGTTAAGTTTTTGTCAATTAGCGCCAATAAGACCTTCCTCATTCCCCCTACAAGAATATCCTCACGCGCGTCATTATTTCTTTTGTAACGGAAAAACAAACCGCATTAATTCACATTAGATTTACATAACTCCGCCCATCAAGAACCCATCCGAAAATTTACATTGAATATGTGACAAAGATAACTAAAACATCGTTTTGTTTTTGTTGAATCAACATTCCATTGATCGCATGATAAATCCAAATACAACGTTACATGTGTTTTCAAACATGGCTAAACGAGAACACACGTTTATTTTTTGCTGCATGGCTATCGAAATAAATTCACGAAAAAAAATTCAATTTATTGAATTTATTGAATTATTTTTAGCGATTATCACCCGTTTCGCGGGATCAGATGTGAGGGTTATATATGAAGATTAAGGCCACGATAGAACGCATACCTGGCGGCATGATGCTGGTTCCGCTGGTACTGGGTGCCATCCTGAATACCCTGGCTCCTGATACCGGAGCCTATTTTGGTGGTTTCACAAAAGGAATGATAACCGGCACCGTTCCCATTCTGGCAGTCTGGTTCTTTTGTATTGGAGCATCCATTAATTTGCGGGCAACGGGTACCGTATTACGTAAATCCGGTACGCTGGTGATAACCAAAATAGCAGTCGCCTGGGCTGTGGCAATGATATGTGCAATGTTCATTCCGGAGAATGGAATTCAGACCGGGTTCTTCGCTGGTTTATCAGTTCTGGCAATTGTCTCTGCGATGGATATGACCAACGGTGGATTGTATGCCAGCCTGATGAACCAGTATGGAACGAAAGAAGAGTCGGGGGCATTTGTACTGATGTCTCTGGAATCCGGCCCGCTGATGACGATGCTGATTCTGGGGTCTGCTGGCCTGGCATCATTTGAACCCCACCACTTTGTCGGCGCGATCCTGCCATTCCTGATCGGTTTCGCCCTGGGTAACCTGGATCACGACTTGCGTGACTTCTTTAGCAAAGCCACTCCAGTACTGATCCCGTTCTTTGGTTTCGCGTTGGGTAACACCATCAATCTGAATGTCATTCTCGATACAGGCCTGCTGGGTATTGTGCTGGGCGTGGCTGTCATCATCATCACCGGTATTCCGCTGATTATTGCCGACCGCGTGATTGGAGGAGGAAACGGAACGGCGGGTGTCGCCGCCTCTTCAGCCGCAGGTGCGGCGGTAGCAAACCCGGTGATCATTGCCCAAATAAATCCGGCCTTCAAACCGGTGGCCGCGTCAGCGACGGCACTGGTTGCTGCCAGCGTGATTGTTACCGCGATCCTGGTGCCCATCATCACGGCGCTGTATGCAAAACGTTACGGAAATAGGCAAGAGTCCCAGCCTGAACCGAAACCAATAGAAATGAATCATTAACACATCACATCTGCCCCCCTTTTCCCTGTGGGGAAAGGGGGGCAGATGTGTAAGGGATTCACCCAAAAATCTCTTCCATCATCCCATCCACCAACCGTTTTGCCGAACAGAGCCTCGGCATACCCAGCGCGACAGTTTGCCAGTTTTGCGTCACTGACCAGCTCACAGGATGCTTATCTGCCTGGCACCAGTCACCCAACCAGCCCAGCATATCTTTATGATCGATCAATCCTGGAGAAGCAGGCGTCGTTAACCACTGGTGATAAAAATGGCGGGTAGAGGGAGACGCATTGATGCCTTGCGCCAGATAGTTCGCCGCCATGCTGCGTAAGTTATCCTTGAGCATTGCCGACACATCTTCATTGGCCAGGCGACATGCGTCGCCAAATGCCCCCCAGCGCAGTTCTTCCAGGACGACAAAGCAGCGCCCGGCCAGAGACCAGCCATCATAGAGCCCGGCTCGCCAGCGGGTAAAAATTTGCTCACTGTGCTCACCCGCCTGCACCGTTAATCCGCGTTGGGTCAGCGCCTTTTCTTTATAAGCTGCACGTTGGGTAAAATGAGAGGAGAGTTCAGCGTACTGCTGCATCAGGCCCGGTGATTGCGGAGCCCGCGGGTGAGTCTGCTGACGCAGCGCCATCAGTTTATCGGCCATCAGCGTCAGCGCGAGATGACCGGGGTCAAGCATACCGGCCAGTTTTTCTGCCAGCCCAAGGCGCAACGCCGCATTTTCATTGAGCATTCCTGCCATTGCCCAGGGCCGTAGCCGGGTATGCGTCATGATCTCCTGAGTCAAACGCTCACGAAACTGCAGCTGTTGTGGTCCCTGGTGGGGATGACGCGGCGCATCGACACCCTGCACCAGATCGACCATAAATTTTGGATTAATACACTCCAGCGTTCTCCCGGGACCGTCCAGTAGTTGTGTTGTCATGGTTGCTCTGCCGCGAATAGAGTTTGAATGTCATCGCGTAACAGTCGGGTATCTTCCTGAATCCACGTCGCAGTAGTAATACTTTGCTTCAACAACTGGCAGAGCGCTCGGGTTGAATGCTCATTTTGTTGACGCACTGCGAGGCTATCACGCAAGCTTTCCTGTAACCCGGTCAGGCATAACGAAAATTCTGCAAAGAACGTTGCCATTCCTGCCGTAACAGAGACATCGACCTGCGCGGATAAAGCTTTACGGATTTGTTCACAAAACTGCTCAATATGTTGCTTAAATTTGTCATGTAGCTGTGCAATATCGATAACATAACGCGTGCGCGTTTCGACGTAATCATCCCAACCCCAGCCGGGGTTATTGAGCCAGCGAGAGACCGTTTCACGCATGCTACTCCCGCCAGATGATTGGCCTGCCGGAGTGTTATCCTGCGCAATGGCATCGTTAAACAGCGCCCGCGTGTTGAAGTTAAGCTGGTTAGCCTGAAACGCCGGGAAGCTAATCCGTGCGCGAAAACCGGCATGGCTCAGATGTTCTTTAATACGCGTTTCAATAGGCCGCATCGCTTCATTCAGTGAACGCGCAAGCGTAGACTCCAGCTGATCAAAACGTAACGCCAACTCCCGACAGATCTTCGTCTGCGCATCCAGCATGACCAGCTCGCAGGAGGAACGGATTTTACTCAGCACAATCTGCGCCTGTCCCTCATCTTCCAGCGTCAGCTGTTTAAGCGCTTCCGGTTCATCGCGACGAAGATTCAGCGGATCAATCCCGGCCAAATCAAGAATATTGGGACGGCTAAAAACATGACCAATCGCCTGCTGAAGCGCACTTTTCTGCAACGCCATAAAGTCATCCGTTGCATTCAGCGCCTCCTCGACTTCATGTTTCACTTCATCGCTGACCACCTGCTGACGCGTCTGCAGCTGCGCCATATCCTCTTCAATTCGCGTAATGTTAAGTTCGAGTTCCTCAAAGGCCACAGTCAGCCCCTGATAACGAAAATCGAGATACTCCCGGGCATTTTGCGCGTAGTTTAGAAGCTTATGCGACGCCGAACGCAGCGCAAATAACGACGCATTGGCATAAGCGGCGTAAATCAGTTTGCGTATCGGTTGTTCAAATAACGAGTCTTCCCACAACAGATCGGCGGCATGACGAATATGGTCGATATCATCCAAATCCGCTGTACGCCAACGACGCCCAAGGGCAGCTTCTGCAAAATCCTGAACCCAGGGCTGCTCCTGGTGATCCGGCAGTTGTCCGTGGGTAATCATCTCGTAGCGGGCGCGGTTCGCCAGATACGCCCACATTGATGAAACAGGATAGATCTGCCCGGGCGAAATATTGCCTTTCATGAGCGTGCCAGAGATCATCGCCCTGATCTGTTCTTCATCGTCGCTATTACGATCTTTCTGATCGAATTTATTGACCAGGGCATACAACGGCACTGATTTTCCCGCGACCGAAATAGCCTGGCGGACCTCTTCATCAGAAATAGATTTAAGCTGGGTGTAATCCATCACTGCCAGCACTGCCGATGCACGGGACAACTGCTCGCTAAGCATTTTTTGCAGATGCGGTTGCCCGGCCTCATTAGGCCCTGGGGTATCGAGCAGCGTCAGCTGACCGAGGTGGGCATCCAGACCCGCAAGATGTACGAACTCTACTTCGATCACCGGAATGTGTTCGATAGCCGCGTACTCAGAGAAGGGAAATTCGACACCCAGCGCCAGGGAGAGTCTGACGAGGTCATTGAGGCTTTTCAGACAATGAAATATCGGCTGCGCGCCCAGGTGATGCTTCTCAAAAGCTTCCCCTTTTTCAATTCGCTCCAGCAGCATATTCATGTCTTTATCAATTTCCAGACGCTGAGCCAGTTTCCCACGATCGTTATCGCAGAGCTTTTTCTGTAGCAGTCGGATCAAATCATCAATCGGCGAGACATGAGAGAAATGCAGTACAGGCTCCTTCTGACCCGGTGTATGACGGATCAATGTCGGTAGCGCTGTCATCGGACGATTGCGGTTCGGCAACACTTCCGTGCCCACAATCGCATTAATAGTGGTCGATTTCCCCGCTTTCATGGTACCAACAATAGCCAGAACCATTTCCAGACGCGTTATTTTCCGTAATTCATTATTCAACATTGCCTGCTGTGCTTCGACACCGCGCGCACTAAAATGCAAAGGCAAGACGTTGTTCTTTTCACCCGTAATCGCCGCCGTGGTGCTCTCCAGCATCGCCGTCGGCACTGATTTCAGCGTATCGAGATTTTGCAGGGCAAGCTGTAACAAACGCTCTGCTTCCTGGCTTAATTCAAAAATGGTCTGTGTGTGCATGATAAAAGCCTTTCCTTAACGCAAATTTATTACTTTTATTAAGCCACTGGTTTTTATTATGTTGTTCAGGCTTATATGATCACGTGTGGAAAACATGTTCGCCGAAATATAACTGATTGATGCTAATCAGAAATAATTCACTATCCTTGCATGGCGTGTGAAGCTCTCCTCCTGGCCTGACGGCCAAAAGAAAAAAGCGTAGCCCATTTTTAAGAAGCTTCAGGATATATCATCGTTATTTACCCACCTAAAAAGAGAGGTAATGCGTCACCACCATAAGATATGAATGGCGGGGAAGTCCGGAGATAAATAACAATGTGTTGCTTCACCTTATCCGAAATGAAGGAGCGTAGCAATTTGCTGCAATAAAATATTCGATATATTTAACGCCATTTCTTCCCACCGTGTTAATGGCATAAGCATCGCTTAACTGACTGACAGGAAATGTCACTCGCTATACACTTTTTGCATTTTTTTAATCAACAATGTCACCGACAACCGTGTGGATTTGCGCTATACTTGCCGCCTTTTTCGGCGCACTGCCGTCATTTAGCTGGCACTTTCCAGCGCGTTAACACTTTTTGAGGATACCGATATGCAACTCCCACACTGCCCAAAATGCAATTCTGAATACACCTATGAAGATAATGGCATGTTTATCTGCCCGGAATGCGCCCATGAATGGAATGATGCCGAGCCATCACACGATGCCGATGCACTTGTCGTAAAAGATGCGAACGGCAATCTGCTGGCGGATGGCGACAGCGTCACCGTGATTAAAGATCTGAAAGTGAAAGGCAGCTCTTCCATGCTGAAGATTGGTACCAAAGTGAAAAATATCCGTCTGGTTGAAGGCGATCATAATATCGACTGCAAAATTGACGGCTTTGGCCCGATGAAACTGAAATCTGAATTCGTGAAAAAGAACTGATTGACCTGCCCGGTGGCGCTTCGCATACCGGGCATTCAGGAACTACACTTAACGAGCTTTTCTTACGTGAGGTAAAGATTATGCCGTTAAGTCCCTACATCTCATTCGCCGGTAACTGCGCAGAGGCCACCGCCTTCTATCAGCAAGCCGTCGGTGCCGAGCTCCTCTATAAAATCACCTTCGGCGAAATGCCAAAAAGCGATAACAGCGAAGAAGGCTGTCCGTCCGGTATGCAATTTCCGGATTCGGCGATCGCTCACTCTAACGTCCGCATTGCGGGCAGCGATATCATGATGAGCGACGGGATGCCGCCGGGCAGCAACGCACAGTACGCGGGTTTCACGCTGGTACTCGATACCCAGGACGTCAATGAAGGCAAGCGCTGGTTCGACAACCTCGCCGCGGGCGGGAATATCGAAATGGCCTGGCAGGAAACCTTCTGGGCACACGGTTTCGGTAAAGTCACCGATAAATACGGCGTGCCGTGGATGATTAACGTCGTTAAACAGCAGCACTAATTTTCGGGCGGGGGCGTTCTGCCTCCGCCTGTCATCAAACTCCGCTCAACTCTTCAAACTCCCGCAACCCAGACTTAACCCAAATGTCACATTGATGCGCCAGCATGAGGCCACATTTATCGTGAGGCCCAGCATATGCAAACTGTCATCCGCGTCGAGAAACTGAGCAAGACCTTTCATCATAACAAGGCTCTGCATGCCGTTGATCTGACCGTTCAGCAGGGTGAAATGGTGGCACTGCTGGGGCCATCCGGTTCAGGTAAGTCCACCCTTCTGCGCCACCTGAGCGGCCTTATTACCTGCGATAAAGCACCGGAAAGTCACGTCGAACTGCTGGGTAACACCGTCCAGCGCGCGGGCCGTCTGGCGAGTGATATCCGTAAAAGCCGCGCGCAAACAGGCTATATCTTCCAGCAGTTCAACCTGGTGAACCGCCTGACGGTGCTGGAGAACGTCCTGATTGGCGCACTCGGCAGCACGCCGTTCTGGCGCACCTGTCTGCGCTGGTTTTCCCCTTCTCAGAAACAACAGGCGTTGCAGGCGCTGACTCGCGTTGGCATGGCGCATTTCGCCCACCAGCGTGTCTCCACCCTGTCCGGTGGTCAGCAGCAGCGCGTGGCGATTGCCCGTGCGCTGATGCAAAAAGCCAAAGTGATCCTGGCCGATGAGCCGATTGCCTCGCTCGACCCGGAATCCGCGCGCATCGTGATGGAAACCCTGAGAGACATTAACCAGAACGACGGCATCACCGTGGTGGTGACGCTGCATCAGGTGGATTACGCCCTGCGCTACTGCGAGCGCATTGTCGCGCTGCGTCAGGGGCACGTGTTCTTTGATGGCGCAAGCCATCAGTTTGATAACGACCGTTTTGACCATCTCTACCGCAGCATTAACCGCGTCGACGAGAACGCGCAGGCTGCATAACCCAACCCGATCCGAGGAAAGTACATGAGCTACAAAGCCGTTGCCGCACTGGCCTTTACCAGTATGTTCAGCATCAGCACCCTGTTAAGCCCTGCGTACGCGGAAGAACAGGAAAAAGCGCTGAACTTCGGCATTATTTCGACGGAATCACAGCAGAATCTCAAACCTCAGTGGGAACCGTTCCTGAAAGATATGGAAACCAAACTGGGGATCAAGGTGAACGCCTTCTTCGCGCCGGATTACGCCGGCATCATCCAGGGGATGCGCTTTAACAAAGTGGACATCGCCTGGTACGGCAACCTCTCTGCGATGGAAGCAGTCGATCGCGCGAACGGCCAGGTCTTTGCCCAGACCGTTGCGGCAGATGGCTCCCCGGGTTACTGGAGCGTGCTGATCGTTAATAAAGACAGCCCAATCAATAACCTCAACGACATGCTCGCCAAACGCAAAGATCTGACCTTTGGTAACGGCGACCCGAACTCCACCTCTGGCTTCCTGGTCCCTGGCTATTACGTCTTTGCCAAGAACAATGCGTCTGCCAGCGACTTTAAGCGCACCGTCAACGCCAGCCACGAAACCAACGCGCTGGCTGTGGCGAACAAGCAGGTGGATGTTGCCACCAACAACACCGAGAACCTCGACAAGCTGAAGACGTCCGCGCCGGACAAGCTGAAAGAGCTGAAGGTTATCTGGAAATCACCACTGATCCCGGGCGACCCGATTGTGTGGCGTAAAAACCTCTCCGAAAGCACCAAGGACAAGGTGTACGACTTCTTCATGAACTACGGCAAAACGCCGGAAGAGAAAGCCGTGCTGGAACGTCTGGGCTGGGCGCCGTTCCGCGCCTCAAGCGACCTGCAACTGGTGCCGATTCGCCAGCTGGCGCTGTTTAAAGAGATGCAGGGCGTGAAGGATAACAAAGGTCTGAAGGACGAAGAGAAGACCAGCAAAGTGTCTGAAATTCAGGCCAAGCTGGAAGACCTGGACCGCCTGACTGCGGCGCTGAGCGCGATGACCAGCGTGAATAAAGCGGTTCAGTAACTCAAGTCCCCTCTCCCTTGAGGGAGAGGGTTAGGGTGAGGGGGAAATGCGCACGCTGATGCCCTCACCCCGGCCCTCTCCCACAGGGAGAGGGAGAACAGATAAAGGAGCCAACATGCAAACCATCACCCTCCCGCCGCCGAAGCGCAGCTGGTTCTCGCTGATAAGCTGGGCCATTCTGCTGGCGGTGCTCGTTATCTCCTGGAAGGGCGCGGAAATGGATCCGCTCCTGCTCTTCAAAGACGCGGGCAACATGGCAACCTTCGCCGCCGACTTCTTCCCGCCGGACTTCAGCCAGTGGCAGGATTACCTTGGCGAAATGGCCATCACCCTGCAAATCGCCGTCTGGGGTACCGCCCTTGCCGTCATTCTCTCCATTCCGTTTGGCCTGATGAGCGCCGAAAACATCGTACCGTGGTGGGTTTATCAGCCGGTGCGTCGCCTGATGGACGCCTGCCGCGCTATTAACGAAATGGTCTTCGCCATGCTGTTCGTGGTGGCTGTTGGACTTGGCCCGTTTGCCGGGGTAATGGCGCTGTTCATTCATACCACCGGCGTGCTTTCCAAACTGCTTTCAGAAGCGGTTGAAGCCATCGAGCCCGGCCCGGTTGAAGGCATCCGCGCGACTGGCGCCAACAAAATCGAAGAGATTCTGTACGGCGTGCTGCCGCAGGTGATGCCGCTGCTGATCTCCTACTCCCTGTACCGCTTCGAGTCCAACGTCCGCTCCGCCACCGTGGTGGGCATGGTGGGCGCTGGCGGCATTGGCGTGACGCTGTGGGAAGCGATTCGCGGTTTCCAGTTCCAGCAAACCTGCGCCCTGATGGTGCTCATTATCATCACCGTCAGCCTGCTGGACTTCCTCTCTCAACGTTTGCGTAAGCACTTCATCTGAGAAGCGAGGCTTTGATTTCTATGCACTTATCCAGACATCCGACCAGTTACCCTACCCGCTGGCAAGAAATTGCGGCAAAGCTTGAAGTGGAACTGCGCATGCACTATCGCTGCGGGGATTACTTGCCTGCCGAGCAACAGCTTGCCGACCGTTATGAAGTGAACCGTCATACCTTGCGCCGCGCCATCGATCAGCTGGTCGAGCGCGGATGGGTTCAGCGCCGTCAGGGCGTGGGCGTGTTGGTGCTGATGCGCCCGTTCGACTACCCGCTCAACGCGCAGGCGCGCTTTAGCCAGAATCTGCTCGATCAGGGCAGTCACCCCACTAGCGAAAAACTGCTGTCGGTGCTGCGCCCGGCCTCCAGTCACGTGGCTGACGCACTGGGCATTCAGGAGGGCGACAACGTGGTGCACCTGCGCACGCTGCGCCGGGTTAACGGCGTGGCGGTTTGCCAGATAGACCACTACTTCGCCGACCTGAGCCTCTGGCCGGTGCTGCAACACTTTTCCAGCGGCTCGCTGCACGACTTCTTGCGCGATGCCACCGGTATTGCGCTTAAGCGCACCCAGACGCGCATCAGCGCCCGCCGCGCGCAGGCCAAAGAGAGCAAAGTACTGGAGATCCCCAACATGGCCCCGCTGCTCTGCGTGCGCACCCTTAACCACCGTGACGGTGAGATCAACGCAACGGAATACTCCGTCAGCCTGACCCGCGCCGACATGATTGAATTCACAATGGAGCATTGAATGCACTTTGATACCTCCACCCGCCAGCGCTGGATGCGCGTGCTCGCTCATAGCCAGCCTGCCGCGCTGCGTGGCCGCATGAATGCGCTCAGCCTGACGCCAGATTACGAAGCCATCCGCGCGCCGGAGATTGGCCTGGTGCAGATCCAGGCGCGCATGGGCGGAACCGGTGAACGCTTCTTTGCCGGAGACGCCACGCTCACCCGCGCCGTCATTCGCCTGAGCAGCGGCACGCTGGGTTACAGCTATGTGATGGGGCGCGATAAAGCGCACGCTGAACGCTGCGCGGTTATCGACGCCCTGTTGCAGGAACAACCTCATTTCCAGTCATTAATGGAAACCCTTATTGCCCCGCTGGAAGCCGACCGTGCCGCACGCCTTGCCGCGCGCCAGGCCGAAGTCAACACCAGCCGGGTCGACTTCTTTACGCTCGTTCGCGGAGACAACGCATGACGCTTCAACCCGCTTTTACCCTGGCCGTCCAGGATGCCCAACACAGTTTTCGTCGCCTGCTGAAAGCCATGAGCGAGCCGGGCGTTATCGTGTCGCTGCATCAGCTTTCACAGGGCTGGCTGCCGCTAAACCTGGCCACCACCAGCGTGCTGCTGACCCTTGCCGATAACGACACCCCGGTGTGGCTATCTGGCCGGATGTCGAACGACATCGCCTGCCAGAACCTGCGTTTTCACACCAATGCCACGCTGGTCGAACAGCCGCATCAGGCAGTCTTTGCGGTGGCAGATGAGCAGATAAGCCACGAGCAGCTCAACGCCCTGAGCGAAGGCAGCGCCGTGGCCCCGGAAACCAGCGCCACGCTGATTTTGCAGGTCTCCAGCCTGAGCGGCGGGCGCATGTTACGCCTCACCGGAGCGGGGATCGCCGACGAGCGCATGGTCGCGCCACAGCTGCCGGAGTGCATCATCCATGAACTGACCGAGCGCCCGCACCCGTTCCCGCTGGGTATCGACCTGATCCTGACCTGCGGCGAGCGCCTGCTGGCGATACCGCGAACCACCCATGTGGAGGTGTGCTGATGTACGTCGCCGTTAAAGGGGGCGAAAAGGCGATAGCCGCCGCCCATTCGTTGCAGGAGCACAGACGACGGGGTGATGAGCAGCTTCCTGAGCTGAGCGTTGCCCAGATAGAACAACAGCTGAATCTGGCCGTCGACCGGGTGATGACCGAAGGCGGTATTGCAGACCGCGAGCTGGCGGCGCTGGCGCTGAAGCAGGCCAGCGGTGATAACATCGAAGCCATCTTCCTGCTGCGCGCCTACCGCACCACTCTTGCCAGACTGGCGGTAAGCGAGCCGATTAATTCAGCCGACATGCGCTTAGAGCGCCGCATCTCGGCAGTATACAAAGATATCCCCGGTGGCCAGCTGCTTGGCCCGACCTACGATTACACCCACCGCCTGCTGGATTTCACACTGCTGGCCAACGGTGAAACGCCTTCCCTGAACACGACCGAACCGCAGCAAGATGCCGCCCCGCACGTCTTTAGCCTGCTGGCACATCAGGGGCTGGCAAAAGCTGAAGAAGACACTGGCAGCACGCCAGACGACATCACCCGTACACCGCCAGTGTATCCGTGCTCGCGCTCCTCGCGTCTTCAGCAGCTGATGCGCGGCGACGAAGGTTATCTGCTGGCGCTCGCTTACTCGACGCAGCGCGGTTACGGGCGCAACCACCCGTTCGCGGCAGAGATTCGTAGCGGCTACATCGACGTTGAAATTGTGCCAGAAGAGCTGGGTTTTGCGATAAACGTCGGCGAACTGTTGATGACCGAATGTGAAATGGTCAACGGTTTTGTGGCACCGGAAGATGAAGATCCGCACTTCACGCGCGGCTACGGCCTGGTGTATGGCATGAGCGAACGCAAGGCAATGGCCATGGCGCTGGTCGACCGCGCGCTGCAGGCCCCGGACTACGGTGAACACATCTCCGGCCCGGCACAGGACGAAGAGTTCGTGCTGGCCCACGCGGATAACGTTGAGGCCGCAGGCTTTGTCTCGCACCTCAAGCTGCCGCACTACGTTGATTTCCAGGCCGAACTGGAACTACTGAAACGCCTGCAACGGGAGCGCGAAAATGGCTAACTTAAGCGGCTACAATTTTGCTTATCTGGATGAGCAAACCAAACGTATGATCCGCCGCTCTATCCTGAAAGCGGTGGCAATCCCGGGCTATCAGGTACCGTTCGGCGGCCGCGAAATGCCGATGCCCTACGGCTGGGGCACCGGCGGTATTCAGCTTACCGCCAGCGTGATTGGGGAAGCGGATGTACTGAAGGTCATCGACCAGGGGGCGGACGACACCACCAACGCCGTGTCGATTCGTAACTTCTTCAGGCGCGTGACGGGTGTTAACACCACCGAAAAAACCGAAGATGCCACGCTGATCCAGACCCGTCACCGCATTCCAGAAACGCCACTCACCGAAGATCAAATCCTGATTTTTCAGGTCCCTATCCCTGAGCCGCTGCGCTTTATTGAGCCGCGTGAAACCGAAACCCGCACCATGCACGCCCTGGAAGAGTACGGCATCATGCAGGTGAAGCTGTATGAAGATATAGCCCGTTTCGGCCATATCGCCACCACCTACGCCTACCCGGTGAAGGTGAACGGTCGCTACGTGATGGACCCGTCGCCGATCCCGAAATTCGATAACCCGAAGATGGACATGATGCCTGCGCTGCAGCTATTCGGTGCCGGGCGTGAAAAGCGCATCTACGCCGTGCCGCCCTACACCCGTGTGGAGAGTCTCGACTTCGATGACCACCCGTTTACGGTGCAGGAGTGGGATGAGCCGTGTGCCATCTGCGGTTCGAAACACAGCTATCTGGACGAAGTGGTGCTGGATGACACGGGCAAACGGATGTTTGTCTGCTCCGACACCGATTTCTGCCGCCAACAGAGCGAGGCGAAAGGCCAATGAAACCGCTGCTTTCGGTCAACAACCTGACCCACCTTTATGCGCCTGGCAAAGGCTTCAGCGATGTCTCTTTTGAGCTATGGCCGGGGGAAGTGCTCGGGATCGTCGGCGAGTCCGGCTCGGGCAAAACCACCCTGCTTAAGTCCATCTCTGCGCGCCTGACACCACAGAATGGCGACATTTTATATGAAGGCCAATCTCTGTACGGCATGAGCGAAGCCGAACGCCGCCGCCTGCTGCGCACCGAATGGGGCGTGGTGCATCAGCACCCGATGGACGGCCTGCGCCGCCAGGTATCTGCGGGAGGCAACATCGGCGAGCGCTTGATGGCCACCGGCGCGCGCCATTACGGCAATATCCGCGCCACGGCGCAACACTGGCTGGAAGAAGTTGAAATCCCTGCCTCGCGTATCGACGACCTGCCGACAACATTTTCCGGCGGCATGCAGCAACGTCTGCAAATCGCCCGCAACCTGGTCACCCATCCGAAGCTGGTGTTTATGGATGAACCCACCGGCGGGCTGGACGTCTCCGTGCAGGCGAGACTGCTCGATCTGCTGCGCGGCCTGGTGGTAGAGCTGAACCTCGCGGTGGTGATTGTGACCCACGATCTGGGGGTGGCGCGCCTGCTGGCGGACCGTTTGCTGGTAATGAAACAAGGTCAGGTGGTGGAAAGTGGGTTAACCGACCGGGTACTCGACGATCCCCATCATCCGTACACCCAGCTGCTGGTGTCGTCGGTATTGCAGAATTAAGAGGCCAACATGATCCGCGTGCAAAACGTAAGTAAAACCTTTGTGCTCCACCAGCAAAACGGCGTGCGCCTGCCGGTGCTGCAAGATGCGTCACTTGAGGTCAGCAATGGCGAATGTGTGGTTCTGCATGGTCATTCAGGCAGCGGTAAATCCACCCTGCTGCGCTCGCTTTACGCCAACTATCTGCCGGACGAAGGCCACATTCACATCCGTCACAATGACGAGTGGGTGGATCTGGTGCAGGCCCCGGCACGCAAGGTGCTGGAAGTCCGCCGCTCAACGATCGGCTGGGTGAGCCAGTTTCTGCGGGTAATCCCGCGGATCTCCGCCCTGGACGTGGTGATGCAGCCGCTTCTGGATCTTGGCATGCCGCGTGAAACTTGCGCCGCCAAAGCCGCCAGCCTGCTGACGCGCCTGAACGTCCCTGAGCGCTTGTGGCACCTTGCGCCATCGACCTTTTCCGGCGGCGAGCAACAGCGCGTGAACATTGCGCGCGGGTTTATCGTCGATTACCCGATTTTACTGCTCGATGAACCCACCGCCTCGCTCGACAGCAAAAACAGCGCGGCGGTGGTGGAGCTGATCGAACAGGCTAAAGCGCGCGGCGCGGCGATCGTCGGGATCTTCCACGACGAAACCGTGCGTTCGCGCGTGGCAGACAGACTGCATCCAATGGGGACCCACGCATGATTATCAATAACGTCAAGCTGGTGCTGGAAAATGAAGTGGTTGGCGGCTCCATTGAGATCCAGGACGGGGTGATCCGCGCGTTCGCCGAAACCCTGAGTCGCTCCCCAGAAGCCATGGACGGCGAAGGCGGCTGGCTGCTGCCGGGGCTGATCGAGCTGCATACCGATAATCTGGATAAGTTCTTCACCCCGCGCCCGAAAGTGGACTGGCCCGCCCATTCGGCGATGAGCAGCCACGACGCGCTGATGGTCGCCAGCGGCATCACCACCGTACTGGATGCGGTAGCGATTGGTGACGTGCGCGACGGGGGCGATCGTCTGGAAAATCTGGAGAAGATGATTAACGCCGTGGAAGAGACGCAAAAACGTGGTCTCAACCGCGCCGAGCACCGCCTGCATCTACGCTGCGAACTGCCGCATCACACCACCCTGCCGCTGTTTGAAAAGCTGGTCGGTCGTGAGCCGGTCTCGCTGGTGTCACTGATGGACCACTCCCCAGGGCAGCGCCAGTTCGCCAATATTGAGAAATATCGCGAATACTACCAGGGCAAGTACTCTCTCACCGATGCTGAGATGGCCCGCTACGAAGATGAGCAGCTGGCGCTGGCAGCACAGTGGTCGCAGCCGAATCGCCTCTCCATTGCTGCGATGTGCCGGGACCGCAACATCGCGCTGGCCAGCCATGATGACGCCACCCATGAACATGTACTCGAATCTCATCAGCTTGGTAGCGTGATCGCCGAATTTCCCACCACATTTGAAGCAGCTGAAGCCTCCCGTAAGCACGGCATGAACGTGCTAATGGGCGCGCCGAACATTGTGCGCGGCGGCTCGCATTCCGGCAACGTGGCGGCAAGCAAGCTCGCCTCACTTGATCTACTCGATATCCTCTCCTCCGATTACTACCCCGCCAGCCTGCTGGATGCGGCATTCCGGGTGGCGGACGACGAGGGCAACAGATTCACGCTGCCGCAGGCCATTCGTCTGGTGACGAAAAACCCGGCATCGGCGCTGAATTTTCAGGATCGTGGAGAGATTGCCGAAGGTAAACGGGCGGATCTGGTGCTGGCCCACCGTAAAGGTGAGCATATCCATATCGACCACGTCTGGCGTCAGGGAAAACGGGTATTCTGATGGGAAGACTAATCTGGCTAATGGGGCCGTCCGGCTCCGGTAAGGACAGCCTGCTGTCCGCGTTAAGGCAGCGGGAACACCCGCAACTGCTGGTCGCACACCGCTATATTACCCGCGCGGCGAATGCCGGAAGTGAAAATCATATTGCCCTGAGTGAGCAGGAGTTTTTCACCCGCGCTGGGCAAAACCTGCTGGCGCTCAGCTGGCACGCTAACGGTTATTACTACGGGGTTGGTATCGAGATAGACCTGTGGCTACACGCGGGTTTCGACGTGCTGGTCAACGGTTCGCGTGCACACCTTCAACAAGCGCGCGCCCGATATGAAGCCGCCCTGCTGCCGGTCTGTCTGCAGGTTTCACCCGATGTCCTGCGCAGCCGGTTGCAGAGCCGGGGGCGCGAATCAGCCCGTGAGATAGACCAGCGGCTTGAGCGCGCGGCGCGTTATACCCCGTCGGAATGTCATATCCTCAATAATGACGGAAGTTTGCTACAGTCTGTCGATACCTTTTTATCGCTGATCCGTCAGAAGGAGAAACAGCATGCCTGACTGCCAGCTTCGCCCCGCCACCGCCGACGATGCGGCGATGGTTTACGCTCTTATCTGCGAGCTAAAACAGGCTGAGTTCGATCATATGGCCTTTCACACCGGTTATCTTGCTAATCTGCAAGACCACAATATGCGTTATCAGCTTGCCGAGCTGGACGGGCAGATCGTCGGCATGATTGGCCTACATATGCAGTTTCACCTGCATCACGCACGCTGGATTGGCGAAATCCAGGAGCTGGTGGTGATGCCGCAGGCGCGTGGTCACAAAGTGGGGAGCCAACTCCTGGCCTGGGCAGAAGACGTCGCACGTCAGGCGGGAGCGGAGTTAACCGAGCTTTCCACCAGCGTAAAACGCGTGGATGCCCACCGTTTTTATGTCCGTGAAGGTTACACACAGAGTCATTTTCGATTCACCAAACCGCTGTAGAGGTATGCGATGAGTCTGACGATCACGTTAACCGGCACCGGCGGTGCCCAGCTGGTTCCGGTATTTGGCTGCGACTGCGCGGCGTGTCGCCGGGCGCGTTTGCAGGATAGCTATCGCCGTCGTCCGTGCAGCGCGGTGGTCAAATTCAATGAAGCCATAACCTTGCTGGATGCCGGTATTCCGCACCTGATGGACGACTGGCCGGCAGGCAGCTTCCAGCAGTTTTTGCTCACCCATTACCATATGGATCACGTTCAGGGGTTATTCCCGCTGCGCTGGGGAGTGGGGGCGACCATTCCTGTCTATGGTCCGCCGGACGACGTGGGCTGTGACGACCTGTTCAGGCACCCGGGGCTCCTGGACTTCAGCCATACAGTGGAACCGTTTGTGATGTTTGAGCTACAAGGGCTGCGGGTCACACCGTTGCCGCTCAACCACTCGAAACTGACCTTCGGGTATTTGCTGGAATCGGCCCACAGCCGCGTGGCCTGGCTATCGGATACCGCCGGATTGTCGGAAAAAACGGTGAAGTTCCTGCTTAACAACCAGCCGCAGGCGATGATTATCGACTGCAGCCACGAACCGCGCGATGAAACGCCGCGAAACCATTGCGACTTAAATACCGTAATTGCATTAAACGAGACGATTGGCTGCCCGCAAGTGATCCTGACGCACATCAGCCATCAGTTTGACGTGTGGATGATGAATAATCCGCTTCCGGAAGGGTTTGAAGCGGGGTATGACGGCATGGTGTTGGCGCTGGATTAGTTTTTCACTCTCTCCCGTGGAGAGGGTGAGGGCAACAGGCCGCACTTACCCTCGGTCGTAATCGTCTTCTAACCTGCGCTCATCCTCTTCTAACCGACGGCGATCGTCATCCAACTGACGCTGACGCTCGTCTAAACGGCGGCGTCTGTCTTCAAGCTGCCGACGACGGTCGTCGTACTGTCGACTGTCGATCTGACGGCTGCGGTCATAACGTTCGTCGTCATCGCTGCTTCGGCTACTGCTGGGGTTATAGGCGTCATTGATCGCCTGCTGAATATTGCCAATGGCATCATCAACAATATCGGCGTGAGCCAGTTGGCTGGTGAGTGACAGCAGACCAAATAACAGAGCAGTTGAGTAACGTTTCATAAGGCCAGACTCGCAGGTTAACTGGCTTTACAGTAATAAACGGCAAACGAGAGAGGTAGCGGAGGAATCTCAATTCTTCTCGCGTTCAATCGCCCCTATCGCCTCCACCCGCATCTGGTGCCGTCCCCCTTCAAACGCCGCATCCAGCCACGCATCAACGATCATTTTTGCCAGTTCCAGACCAACCACGCGCGAGCCAAAGGCCAGTACGTTGGTGTCATTGTGCTGACGCGAAAGCTGCGCGGAGTAAGGTTCGCTGCAGACTACCGCGCGAATGCCGGGAAATTTGTTGGCGGTGATGGAGATCCCCACCCCTGTGCCGCAGATCAAAATGCCGCTCTCCGCTTCTCTCGCGATAACAGCCTGCGCCACCGCGCTGGCGAAATGCGGGTAATCGGTTCGCTCTGGCGACCAGGTGCCTTTATCCAACACCTCAATTCCCCGAGCGCGCAGGTGCGCCAGAATGTCCTCTTTCAGGATAAAACCGACGTGGTCGCAGCCAAACGCAATCCTTCTCATATATGCCCCTCAGTAGGTTAACTTTACGAACCCGATGAGAGTTGTGATTTAAGACCGGCTTTTTGTGCAATAAAACCACAAAACCATCGAGTTCTGTGCGTGTTCTACACCGGTGCTTTTCCCTTTTCAAGCGCATAATAAGTGAAAACGTCCCTCTCCACGCAAAGCAAAAAAAAGAAAATACGGGTAATTAATTGATTTATAGCGATATTCTCAATCACTTATAACGCAAAACTTCACAATACTAAAAACTTTATGAATTTATAATTATTGTGAAGTTGACAGCATATTTCCCAGGGTGAATGTGGTGATATAGTGTCGTCTTCATTTTTAAGGACAAAAGAGAGCGATGAGCCAGTCAGAATTTGAAAAAGAGCAGCCTAATGGCATCGGCCTGGCACCGTACCTGCGCATGAAGCAGGAGGGGATGACCGACAACGAAAGCCGTATCGTTGACTGGCTGCTTCAGCCAGGCAATCTGCGCGGCACCCCGGCGATCAAAGATGTGGCCGAGGCGCTGACGGTTTCAGAGGCGATGATTGTCAAAGTTGCGAAACTGCTGGGGTTCAGCGGCTTTCGCAATCTGCGCGCCGCGCTGGTGAACTATTTTTCCCAGTCTGAACAGGTACTGCCTGCCGAACTTGCTTTCGATGAAGCGCCACAGGACGTGGTCAATAAGGTGTTTAACATTACGCTGCGCACCATTATGGAAGGCCAGTCGATTGTGAACGTCGATGAAATTCACCGCGCGGCGCGTTTTTTCGCCCAGGCGAATCAGCGCGACCTGTACGGCGTGGGGGGATCGAACGCCATTTGTGCCGATATCCAGCACAAGTTTTTGCGCATCGGCGTGCGCTGCCAGTCCTACCAGGACGCGCACATTATGATGATGTCTGCATCGCTGCTGAAAGAGGGCGATGTGGTGCTGGTGGTCTCGCACTCCGGGCGCACCAGCGATGTAAAATCGGCCGTTGAGCTGGCAAAAAAGAACGGTGCAAAAATTATCTGTATTACCCACAGCTACCATTCGCCTATTGCCAAATTGGCTGATTATATTATTTGTTCGCCAGCACCAGAGACTCCCTTATTAGGGAGAAACGCCTCCGCGCGTATATTACAATTAACATTATTAGATGCTTTATTTGTTTCCGTGGCCCAACAGAATATTGAACAGGCCACATTAAATATGCAAAAAACCGGCGCTATTGTGGATTTCTTCTCCCCTGGCGCACTGAAGTAAAAATAAAAGGTTGATCCCACATTCGTGGGATCAACAAAAATGTACCCTACATTGAGAACACTGCTATGAATAAATATCTGAAATATTTCAGCGGCGCCGCTATGGGCTTAATGTTATCCACCAGTGCGTTTGCTGCAGCAGAATATGCCGTCGTATTAAAAACGCTCTCGAATCCATTTTGGGTGGATATGAAGAAAGGGATTGAAGATGAAGCGAAAACGCTCGGCGTGAGCGTAGATATTTTTGCCTCGCCTTCCGAAGGGGATTTCCAGTCGCAATTACAGCTTTTCGAAGATTTGAGTAATAAAAAATATAAAGGTATCGCGTTTGCCCCACTTTCTTCCGTCAACCTGGTCATGCCCGTAGCGCGCGCCTGGCATAAGGGGATTTACCTCGTCAACCTCGATGAAAAAATCGATATGGATAACCTGAAAAAAGCGGGCGGCAACGTGGAAGGATTTGTGACTACGGATAACGTCGCCGTGGGCGCTAAAGGGGCGGATTTTATTATCGATAAGCTCGGTGCCGAAGGCGGTGAAGTGGCGATCATCGAAGGTAAAGCCGGGAACGCATCCGGTGAAGCCCGCCGTAACGGTGCGACGGAAGCCTTCAAAAAGGCCAGCCACATCAAGCTGGTTGCCAGCCAGCCGGCTGACTGGGATCGCATTAAGGCGCTGGATGTGGCAACGAACGTATTGCAACGTAACCCGAACCTGAAAGCCTTCTACTGCGCCAACGATACGATGGCGATGGGCGTGGCGCAGGCGGTGGCCAATGCGGGCAAGCTCGGCAAAGTGCTGGTAGTGGGGACCGACGGTATTCCGGAGGCGCGCAAGATGGTCGAAGCCGGGCAGATGACCGCCACGGTAGCGCAGAACCCGGCGGATATTGGCGCTACGGGCCTGAAGCTGATGGTTGATGCGGCGAAAACCGGTAAGGTGATCCCGCTGGAAAAAGCACCGGAATTCAAGCTGGTGGATTCGATTCTGGTGACGAAATAATACCGACTCGGTGCGGCCTGGTGCCCTCACCCCAACCCTCTCCCACAGGGAGAGGGAGTATTAATAAGGAGTTAACATGGTCACGCCATATATATCAATGGCGGGGATCGGCAAATCCTTTGGTCCGGTTCACGCATTAAAATCGGTTGATTTAACTATATATCCCCACGAGATTCACGCCTTATTAGGGGAGAATGGTGCCGGTAAATCAACCTTAATGAAAGTATTGTCGGGAATACATGAACCGACCAAAGGCACCATTACTATTAAAGAAACAAAATACGACAAACTCGATCATAAACTGGCGGCTCAGCTCGGTATTGGCATTATTTATCAGGAACTCAGCGTAATTGATGAATTAACGGTACTGGAGAATCTCTATATTGGCCGCCACCTGACGAAGAAAGCGTTTGGCGTCAGTATTATCGACTGGAAAGAGATGCGTATTCGCGCAGCGATGATGTTATTGCGCATCGGGCTAAAAGTGGATTTAGATGAAAAAGTGGCAAATTTATCTATCAGCCACAAACAGATGCTGGAAATAGCCAAAACCCTGATGCTCGACGCCAAAGTAATCATCATGGATGAACCCACCTCCTCGCTCACCAATAAAGAGGTGGATTATCTGTTCCTGATCATGAACCAGCTGCGCAAAGAGGGAACGGCGATTGTTTATATCTCTCATAAGCTTGCGGAGATTCGCCGCATCTGCGACCGCTACACGGTCATGAAAGACGGCAGCAGCGTGTGCAGTGGCATGGTGAGTGACGTGTCGAACGACGACATTGTGCGCCTGATGGTGGGCCGCGAGCTGCAAAACCGCTTTAACGCCATGAAAGAGAGCACCGGTAACGTTGAGCGCGACACGGTGTTCGAGGTGAAAAACGTCACCAGCCGGGACAAGAAAAAGGTCCGCGATATTTCATTCAGCGTGAACCGAGGTGAAATCCTCGGCTTCGCAGGGCTGGTGGGCTCTGGCCGCACCGAGCTGATGGACTGCCTGTTCGGCGTGGATAAACGCAGCAGTGGTGAAATCCGTCTTAACGGCAAAACCATCTCCCCGCGCTCGCCGCTGGATGCGCTGAAAAAGGGCATGGCCTACATCACCGAGAGCCGCCGGGAAAACGGTTTTTTCCCGAACTTCTCTATCGCCCAGAACATGGCGGTCAGCCATAGCCTGAAAAACGGCGGCTACAAAGGGGCGATGGGGCTGTTCCGGGAAAGCGAGGAGCGCAAAACTGCCGAAGCGCAGCGACAGCTGTTGGCGCTGAAATGCCATAGCATCGAGCAAAACATCACCGAGCTTTCCGGCGGAAATCAGCAAAAGGTGCTGATTTCCAAATGGCTGTGCTGCAACCCGGAAGTCATTATTTTTGATGAGCCCACCCGCGGCATCGACGTCGGTGCGAAAGCCGAAATCTACAAGGTGATGCGCGGTCTTGCCGACGAGGGCAAGGTCATCATGATGGTGTCATCCGAACTTCCTGAAATTATCGCCGTCTGCGACCGCATCGCCGTGTTCTGCGAAGGGCGACTCACGCAAATCCTGACCAATCGCGACAACATGAGCGAAGAGGAGATCATGGTATGGGCATTACCACAAGAGTGAAAGGCGATATGGCCGAGAAGAAGCCGTTTAACTTCGCGCTGTTCTGGGACAAGTACGGCACCTTTTTCATCCTCGCGATCATCGTGGCCATCTTCGGCACGCTGTCGTCGGAGTACTTCCTGACCACCAACAACATCACCCAGATTTTTGTTCAAAGCTCGGTGACGGTATTAATCGGGATGGGCGAGTTTTTTGCCATTCTGGTGGCGGGCATTGACCTCTCCGTCGGCGCAATCCTTGCCCTCTCCGGCATGGTCACCGCCAAGCTGATGCTGGCGGGCGTCGACCCTTTCCTCGCGGCGCTGATTGGCGGAGTGCTGGTCGGCGGTGTGCTCGGGGCCATCAACGGCTGTCTGGTGAACTGGACTGGGCTGCATCCGTTCATTATCACCCTCGGCACCAACGCTATTTTCCGCGGTATTACGCTGGTGATCTCCGACGCCAACTCGGTGTACGGCTTTTCGTTCGAGTTTGTGAACTTCTTTGCCGCCAGCGTGTTAGGCATCCCCGTTCCGGTGATTTTCTCGCTGATTGTGGCGGTGATCCTGTGGTTCCTCACCACCCGGATGCGGCTCGGACGCAATATCTACGCCCTCGGCGGCAACAAGAACTCGGCTTTCTACTCCGGCATCGACGTGAAGTTTCACATTCTGGTGGTGTTTATCATCTCCGGCGTGTGCGCAGGGCTGGCAGGCGTGGTCTCTACCGCGCGTCTGGGGGCGGCGGAGCCGCTGGCCGGAATGGGCTTTGAAACCTACGCTATCGCCAGCGCCATTATCGGCGGCACCAGCTTCTTCGGCGGCAAAGGCCGCATCTTCTCGGTCGTCATTGGCGGGTTAATTATCGGCACCATCAATAACGGACTTAACATTCTCCAGGTTCAGACCTATTACCAGCTGGTGGTGATGGGCGGGTTGATTATCGCCGCTGTCGCCCTCGATAGACTGATCAGTAAGTAAGGAATCCACCATGAAAATCTCTCCCTCTTTAATGTGTATGGATCTGCTGAAATTCAAAGAACAGATCGAATTCATTGATCAGCACGCGGACTACTTCCATATCGACATCATGGATGGTCACTTTGTCCCGAACCTGACACTGTCGCCGTTTTTTGTCGGCCAGGTGAAAAAGCTGGCGACCAAGCCGCTGGACTGCCACTTGATGGTGACTCGCCCGCAGGATTACATCAGCCAGCTGGCGCAGGCAGGGGCCGATTTCATCACCCTGCACCCGGAAACCATCAACGGTCAGGCGTTCCGGCTGATTGAAGAAATCCGCCGCCACGGCATGAAGGTCGGCCTGATCCTCAACCCGGAAACCCCGGTCGAGGCGATGAAATACTATATTCACAAAGCCGAAAAAATTACCGTGATGACCGTTGATCCGGGCTTTGCCGGGCAGCCGTTCATTCCGGAAATGCTGGATAAAATTGCTGAACTGAAGGCCTGGCGTGAGCGCGAAGGGCTGAGTTATGAAATTGAGATCGACGGCTCCTGCAATCAGGCCACCTATCGCAAGCTGATGGCCGCCGGGGCAGACGTGTTTATCGTCGGCACCTCTGGCCTGTTCAATAACGCAGAGAATATCGACGAGGCGTGGCAGCAGATGGCGCGTCAGATCCTGTCGGCCAGAAACGAGGTAATACCCCATGCAAAAACAGCCTGACGTGGTCGCCGGAGTGGATATGGGGGCGACCCATATTCGCTTCTGCCTACAGCGCGAAGACGGCACCGTGCTTCACTGCGAAAAACAGCGTACGGCGGATGTGATTGCGCCCGGCGTGGTGCAGGGCGTGGCGGCACTGATTAACGCCCAGCTTCGGCGCTATCAGGTGCGTTGTCGTGGGCTGGTGATGGGCTTTCCGGCCCTGGTGGGTAAAGACAAGCGCACCATTATATCGACGCCCAACCTGCCGCTGCAGGCCAATACGCTGCACGGTCTGGCAGATCATCTGGAGGCCACCCTGTGCTGCCCGGTGGAGTTTTCCCGCGACGTTAACCTGCAGCTCTCGTTTGACGTGGTGCAGCATCATCTTCAGCAGCAGCAGGTGCTGGCGGTCTATCTTGGTACGGGGATGGGCTTTGCCATCTGGCTGAACGGCGCGCCATGGACCGGGGCGCACGGCGTAGCGGGAGAGCTGGGGCATATTCCACAGGGGAAGATGTCCCTTCGCTGCGGGTGCGGCAACGCCGGATGTCTGGAAACCGTCTGCTCCGGCATCGCCCTCAAGCAGTGGTACGAGCAGCGGCCGCGGGATTACGCAATGGGCGAAATCTTTACCGCCGCCCGCAACGAACCCTTTGTGCAGCAGTTGCTCGCCCATGCCGCGTGCGCCATTGCCACCAGCGTCAACCTCTTCGATCCGGATGCGGTCATTCTCGGCGGCGGCGTCATGGATATGCCCGATTTTCCGCGCGACGCACTGATTGCACAGATTAAACAGCATCTTCGCCGTCCGCTGCCCTATGACGCGGTGCGTTTTATCGCGGCATCGTCGTCGTCCTTTAACGGGGCGCAGGGCGCAGCGGCGCTGGCCCGCCGGCAGTTTATGCCATCACCTTGCGCAATGCCTGCGCCAACTGTACACGGCTGAACGGCTTGCGCAGGAGCGGGACGTCCGGCAGCTGAGGGTTATGCGCCGGACGTAGATCCTGTCCGCTCACCAGCAGCACCGGAAGCTGCGGGTAGCGGGTGCGTACGTGGTTAATCACCTCCGCGCCGCTTAAGCTGCCGGGAAGCATTAAGTCGCTGATGAACATGCCGATATCCGGTGAGACCTCCAGCATTCTCAACGCCTGCTCACCGTTCTCCGCCTCCAGCGTCAGATAGCCAAGCTGGTGCAGCTGCTCGCACAGGGTCTGACGAACATCCGCCTCATCTTCCAGCACCAGCACCAGCCGCTCGCTATCACCGGCGGCGGTGGCAGAGAGCACTTCATCCTCAGACATAACGGGCAGCATCGAGCGCGGGAGGTGAAGCCGAACGGTCGTCCCCTGCCCCGGCGCGCTTTCAATCTCTACGCGACCACCTGACTGGCGGACAAAGCCGTAGACCATCGACAGACCTAACCCACTCCCGCTTCCGGTCTGCTTAGTGGTGAAGAACGGTTCAAAGACCCTGGATTTCACCTCCTGCGACATACCGCTGCCGCGGTCAATCACCTCCAGCGCCACCATATCCTGCCTGCGCCCGTCGCTACGGGTGACGCGCTGATTCCAGGTACGGATCTTAATCACCCCGCTTTGCCCTTCCATCGCATCGCGGGCATTCATCACCAGATTGATGATGGCGTTCTCCAGCTGGCTGACGTCTATCCATGCGGGCCAGGCGGGGGATTGCGCTTCAATCTCCAGCGTCAGGGTCGCAGGCAAGGAGTGGAGCATGAGTTCCCTGAGGTTTTCCAGCAGCGGTTTCATCTCGACCGCGTGCGGCGTCAGGGATTGCTTACGGGAAAACGCCAGCAGGCGCTGAGTGAGGAGTGCACCGCGTTCGGCAGCCTTCAGTGCCCGGGTGATACGCGGCGCATCTTTTGATTCCGGATCGGTAAGCTCAAGACTGCCGATGATCACCGCCAGCAGGTTATTAAAATCATGCGCCAGCCCACCCGTCAGTTGTCCAACGGCTTTCATCTTCTGGCTGTGCAGCAGTGCCTCTTCCAGCCCCTGACGCTCAATGCGGTCGATCTCCATCTGCGTGGTTTTCTCTTTCAGCAGACGCGTGGTGTGCTCAAGTGAGGCGGTGTTGCGGGCAAAAACGTTAAACGCACGCGCCAGCTCACCCAGCTCATCACGCCGTTGCAGCGCAGGGACAGAAACATCCTGTTCGCCATGGGCGAGACGCGACATCGCCCGGGAAATGGCCGTCAGGTTTGAGGCCAGATTGCGATAGATATACCAGCAGGCGCATCCGGTGATGATCAGCGCCAGCACGGCGAAAATGCTGATAAATACGCTGATAGATTGCAATTCGTGATGGCTCTGGGCCGTGCGAAGCCGGGAGGCTTGCGCCACCTGTTCGACGTACTGATTAATATCACTGTTGAGGATCGCTACCAGCGCCTTGATGTGGAACATATACCAGCTTATCGCCAGATCGCTTTCTTCCAGTTGCTTCGACAGCGGCGCGAGCTTACGCAGTTCGTCGTTAAAATCGGGCAGGACGCCATTAACCACCGGCTGCGCCGCACTCCGCGGCAGCGTTGCCGTCACCGCATCCAGCTGCTGCACCGTGGCGCGCGGCGAGGGGGTGTCGATAGCGGCGATAATCAGCCTGTCCATCTCCATTAGCTGCTGTGCATCCGGGATATTACTGTCGTAACGACGATTGATATCCTGCAAATGCCGTAAGTAGCTCTGACTCTGATACAGCGAGCTCAGCAGCGCATTACGTTCCAGATGGCGTCGCTGCCCGCGTTCAAGCATCTCCGTCACGCTCTGCTGTAATTCATTGCTTCTCTGAATAATTCGCGCCACCAGCGCCGGTTCCTGCTGCGCCAGTGGCGCATCAGCAAGCTGTTCCAGCGAGTGACGCAGTGCCATTTGCGTCTGCTTCAACCGGTCAGCTTCGCCTTTATATTCCAGCGCCCCTACGACTTGCGAAAGCCTCACCGCCGCCGTTGCCACGCTGGCGGTATCCCGTGCGAGATTCATACTGCCGGTCATGTCATCCAGCGTTTGCTGTTGAACCTGCTCCTGGATCTGGCTGGCGTGACGGAAGCCGAGCACCGCCACACCGCTGACCATGAGCGTCACGGCGACCACCAGCAGATTGAAAATCAGCAGGCGACCACGGGCGCTGGCAAAAAACGGGGGGCGGTGTGATGACATGTTAGCTCCGTAACTGTGATCGACATTAGCTATTCATAACTATGACAAATATGAACGGCTTCTGACATTTTGCATTTACGCACCTGTGATGAAGTGCAGATATCGACATTCACAGGAGATCCGCCATGAGCAGAACCCCGGTATTAGAGATGCGTCACATTGCCAAGACGTTTGGCAATTTCCGCGCGCTCAAGGGTGTGGATTTGACGGTCTTCCCCGGTGAGATCCACGCGCTGATGGGTGAAAACGGCGCGGGAAAAAGCACGCTGATGAAGATCCTCGCGGGAGCCTATACCGCCACCAGCGGTGAGATCCTGATCGACGGTCAGCCGTTTCACATCAAGGGGCCAAAAGATGCGCTGGCCGCAGGCATTACCCTGATTTATCAGGAGATGCAGCTGGCACCCAATCTGACCGTCGCCGAAAACATCTTCCTCGGCAGCGAGCTGTCTCGGGGCGGGCTAGTACAGCGTAAAGAGATGGCTGCCCAGGCGCAGGCAGTGATTGAGCGCCTTGGCGCACATTTTAACGCCACCGACCTGGTGATGAAGCTGACCATTGCCGAGCAGCAGCAGGTGGAAATAGCCCGCGCACTGCACCGCAACAGCCGCATTCTGGTGATGGACGAACCCACCGCGGCCCTCTCCTCACGAGAAACCCATCGCCTGTTTGAGCTGATTCTGCGCCTGCGCGATGAAGGAATGGCCATTATCTATATCAGCCATCGGATGGCGGAAGTGTACGAACTCTCCGACCGCGTCAGCGTTCTGCGTGACGGGCAGTACGTCGGTAGCCTGACCCGCGACAAACTGAACGCCTCTGAGCTGGTGAAGATGATGGTCGGTCGCCCCTTAAGCGATCTGTTTAACAAAGAACGGGATATTCCACTCGGCAGCCCGCGTCTCAACGTTCACCACCTCACCGACGGTAAAAAAGTACAGCCTTGCAGCCTGCAGGTACGTTCAGGGGAAATTGTCGGTCTGGCGGGCCTGGTGGGGGCTGGCCGCTCCGAACTGGCACAACTGATCTTCGGCGCGCGCAAAGCCACAGGCGGCATGATTGAAGTTGATGGCGAGCCGGTAGTGATCCACTCCCCGCGTGCGGCAATTGAAAACGGGATCGGTTTTCTCACTGAAAACCGCAAGGAACAGGGGTTGTTCCTGGAGCTGGCGGCGCAGGAGAACATCACCATGGCCACGCTGGAGCGCGACGCAACCTTCGGCATGCTTAACCGCAAAAAAGCACAGTCCATTTCCGATGACGCCATCGCCCTGCTTAACATCCGCGTGCCCCATTCTCAGGTGCGCGCAGGTGGGCTATCAGGCGGTAACCAGCAAAAACTGCTGATCTCCCGCTGGGTAGCAATCGGCCCGCGCATTCTGATTCTGGACGAACCAACACGCGGCGTGGACGTCGGCGCGAAAAGCGAGATCTACCGCATCATGAACCAGATGGCGCGCAAGGGCGTGGCGATTTTGATGATCTCCAGCGAACTGCCGGAAGTGGTGGGCATGAGTGACCGGGTGTACGTCATGCGTGAAGGCAGCATTGCGGGTGAACTCCACGGGCATGACATCTCTCAGGAAAACATTATGACGCTGGCAACCGGCGTGAACGACACTCATCATCAGGCGGTGCAATCATGACAACTCCTACCCATCCGCAGCAGGTGGCGAAATCCGCCTCCGCCAAAAAAATGCTGATGAGCGATCTGATGCAAACGGTCGGTATTTTGCCGATTTTAATCCTGATTGTGGCGGTATTTGGTTTTATCGCCCCTAACTTCTTCACCGAGAGCAATCTGCTCAACATTACCCGTCAGGCCTCGATCAACATCGTGCTGGCGGCAGGGATGACATTCATCATCTTAACCGGCGGTATTGACCTCTCCGTAGGCTCGATTCTGGGTACCACGGCGGTAGCGGCGATGGTGGTCTCGCTTATCCCTGAATTTGCGATGCTCTCCATTCCGGCCGCGCTGATGCTCGGCATGGTGCTGGGCCTGTTCAACGGTGCGCTGGTGGCCTTTGCCGGGTTGCCGCCCTTTATCGTCACGCTCGGGACCTATACCGCGCTGCGCGGCGCGGCCTATCTTCTGGCCGACGGCACAACGGTCATTAACTCAAACATCAATTTTGAGTGGATCGGTAATAACTATCTCGGCCCCATTCCCTGGCTGGTGGTGATCGCCCTGGCAGTGATTGCGGTGTGCTGGTTTATCCTGCGCCGCACCACGCTTGGGGTTCACATCTATGCGGTCGGCGGCAACATGCAGGCGGCACGACTGACCGGTATTAAAGTCTGGATGGTGCTGCTGTTTGTATACGGCATGAGCGGTCTGCTCTCTGGCCTGGGCGGGATCATGAGCGCATCGCGACTTTACAGCGCCAACGGCAATCTGGGCATGGGTTACGAGCTGGATGCAATCGCAGCAGTGATCCTCGGTGGTACCAGCTTTGTCGGCGGGATCGGCACGATCACCGGCACGCTGGTAGGTGCGCTGATCATCGCCACCCTCAACAACGGCATGACGCTAATGGGCGTCTCCTACTTCTGGCAACTGGTGATCAAAGGGGCGGTGATCATCATTGCGGTGCTGATCGACAAATACCGTACCCGACACCATCAAAGTGCATAACAACAATACCCTACAAGCGAGGAAGAAAAGATGCGTTTGAAACCGTTAGTGACCGCGCTCTGTGCTGGCGCACTGCTTGCCGCAACGCCGTTTGCGCAGGCGAAAGATTTGAAGTCCATCGGTGTGACGGTGGGTGACCTGGCTAACCCGTTCTTCGTGCAGATCACCAAAGGTGCCGAGCTGGAAGCGCGCAAACTGGCGGGGGATAACGTTAAAGTCACGCTGGTCTCCAGCGGTTACGATCTGGGTCAGCAGGTGGCGCAGATCGACAACTTTATTGCCGCCAAAGTGGACATGATCATCCTTAACGCGGCGGACTCCAAAGGTATCGGCCCGGCGGTAAAACGCGCGAAGGACGCCGGGATCGTGGTGGTCGCGGTTGACGTGGCAGCGGAAGGGGCAGATGCCACCATCACCTCCGATAACACCCAGGCAGGCGAAATGGCCTGTAAGTACATAACCGACCGCCTGAAAGGTAAAGGCAATGTGGTGATCATCAACGGGCCACCGGTGTCAGCGGTACAGAACCGCGTGGAAGGTTGTCAGACAGAATTCAAAAAACATCCGGATATCAAGGTGCTCTCAGATAACCAGAACGCTAAAGGCAGCCGTGAGGGTGGGCTGGAAGTGATGACCTCCTTACTGGCCGCCAATCCGAAGATCGACGGCGTGTTCGCGATTAACGATCCCACCGCGATCGGTGCCGATCTGGCAGCCAAACAGGCACAACGCAGCGAGTTCTTTATCGTTGGCGTGGATGGTAGCCCGGACGGTGAAGAAGCGCTGAAGCGGGAAAACTCCCTGTTTGTGGCGACCCCAGCGCAAGATCCGCAGGTGATGGCGGCAAAAGCGGTGGAGATCGGCTATGACATATTACAGGGCCAGCCTGCACCGAAAGCGCCTGTGCTGATCCCGGTGACGATGATCGATAAAAAGAATGTCGGAACCTATAAGGGATGGACGGTTAAGTAACCCTTTCCCCTCTCCCACCGGGAGAGGGGACTGTTTTCAAGGAGTCCCCATGAAACGCTCCGACATCAACGAAATCCTCGGCCACACGCGGCAGTTTTTCTCCATGCACGATGTGCACCTCCCCCCTTTTGCCAGCTTTCCGCCAACAAAATGGCAGCAGCTTGACCAGACCGCATGGCAGGAAGTGTTCGACCTCAGGCTCGGCTGGGACGTGACGGCATTCGGTGGCAACAATTTTGCCGCCCAGGGCCTGACGCTGTTTACTCTGCGCAATGGCTCCCCCAACGGGGTGCCGTATGAAAAATGCTACGCAGAAAAAATCATGCACGTGCGAGACGGCCAGGTCACGCCGATGCATTTCCACTGGCGCAAGCGGGAAGACATCATCAACCGGGGCGGCGGAAATCTGATCATAGAGTTGTGGAATGCCGGAGGGCATGAAGAGACCGAAAATACCGATGTTACGGTCACCGTCGACGGCTGTCGACAGACCCACGCGCCCGGTAGCCAGTTGCGCCTCACACCAGGGGAAAGCATCTGTCTCACGCCCGGCCTGTATCACAGTTTCTGGGGCGAACGCGGGTTTGGCGACGTTCTGGTGGGCGAAGTGTCATCCGTGAACGATGACGAACACGATAACCATTTTCTGCAGCCCATCGCGCGCTACAACAGTATTGAAGAAGACGAACCGGCGGTACTGGTGTTGTGCAACGAGTACAGCCTGTTTCGGATTTAAGGAGTGAATGATGCCATTGATTTCTCTTGCCGACGGTCTTGAGCACGCCAGAGAGCACCGCTACGCACTGGGTGCGTTTAACGTACTCGACTCCCATTTCCTGCGTGCGTTGTTTGCCGCCGCCAGGCAGGAACGATCGCCGTTTATCATCAACATCGCCGAAGTGCATTTTAAGTATGTGTCGCTGGATTCGCTTGTCGAAGCGGTGAAGTTCGAGGCCGCTCGCCACGATATTCCCGTGGTCCTCAACCTCGACCACGGTCTGCACTTCGAGGCAGTGGTGCGCGCCCTGCGTTTGGGGTTCAGTTCGGTGATGTTCGACGGCTCCGCGTTGAGTTACGAGGAAAACATTCGCCAGACGCGGGAAGTCGTGAAGATGTGCCACGCGGTGGGTGTTTCGGTGGAGGCTGAGTTGGGCGCGGTTGGCGGTGACGAAGGCGGCGCGTTGTATGGGCATGCGGATGAAGCCTTTTATACTGATCCGCAACTGGCACGCGAATTTGTCGATCTGACGGGTATTGATGCCCTGGCCGTCGCCATTGGTAATGCACACGGCAAATACAAAGGCGAGCCGAAACTAGACTTCCCACGCCTGGATGCGATTCGCCAGCAGACGGGTCTGCCGCTGGTGCTGCATGGAGGTTCCGGGATTAGCGATGCCGATTTTCGTCGCGCCATCGAACTGGGCATTCATAAAATCAATTTCTACACCGGGATGTCGCAAGCGGCTCTGTCCGCCGTTGAGCAGCGTATGGCAAAACGCCAGCCACTTTATGACGAGTTTGCCGAACTGTTGCTGAGTATAGAAGAGGCGATTTCCGATACGGTCGCAGAACAGATGCGCATCTTTGGCAGCGCGGGGCAGGCATAATGGAACGCAAAGGGATTATCGCTGCGGGCAATATGCTGGTGGATCACGTCCATCAGATCGTGCAGTGGCCAGAACGCGGCTGGCTGGCAGAAATTACCCACAGCGAACGTTCCACCGGCGGCGCGCCGCTCAACGTCCTTCTGACGCTGGCGAAAATGCACGTTGGCCTGCCGCTGCAGGCCGTGGGACTGATTGGTGAAGATAGCGACGGGGACTACATTCTGGCAATGCTCGACCAGTACCACGTCAACCGTCAGCGCGTACAGCGCACCACCTTTGCACCGACCTCCATGTCGCAGGTCATGACCGATCCCAGCGGACAGCGCACCTTTTTCCACTCGCCAGGGGCAAACCGTCTGCTGGATCTTCCCGCCTTCGATCGTTTAGACGGATCGATGAAGATCTTCCATCTCGGTTATTTGCTGTTGCTCGACAGCCTGGACATGCCCGATGACGAGTTTGGCACCCGTAGCGCGCGGCTGCTGGCGCAAATGCGCGAGCAGGGGTATGAAACGTCGCTCGATCTGGTGTCCCGCAAGGGCGACCCGCGCTACCAGCCACTGGTGCTCCCTGCCCTTCGCCATCTCGATTATCTGGTGATTAACGAGCTGGAAGCCGGAGAGTTTAGCGGGCTGGAGATGCGTGACGAGCATGATGCACTGCACATTACCCATATTGCCCAGGCCGCTTCTCAACTGCTGGCATCTGGCGTTCGTCAGCGCGTGGTGATCCACTGCCCGGAAGGCGCATGGGGTGAAGCGCCGGGTGAGCAAGGCCGCTGGATCCCGTCATGGTTGCTGGAACAGGAACAGATCATCGGCAGCGTTGGCGCGGGAGATGCCTTTTGTGCGGGCTTTTTATACGGCTGCCATGAATCGTTGTCGCTAACGGACAGTATTTATCTGGCACACGCCTGCGCGCGGGCAAGCCTGCTGGCCGCCAATGCGATTGACGGCGCGAAAACGCTGGCCGAGTTGCAGCTGTTTATTAAAGAGAATACCTAGGCCGCTTTTTCGCTGTGAGAGACGTCGGTGGCAAAAACGTAGCCCAGTCCACGGATGGTTTTAATGAGTGCAGGCTGGTGCGGATTGGCCTCGATTTTCCGTCGCAGGCGCATGATTAACACATCAATAGTGCGGTCAAAGACCTCGGCGCTTTCGCTGTGGGTCAACTCAAGCAATTGATCACGGCTCAGTACCCGGCGAGCATTTTGCGTGAGTGCCAGCAGCAAGCCGTACTCGCCCTGTGTTAAGGGTACGGTGTTACGGTTAGGATCGCTCAGTTCACAGCGCGCGGTATCCAGCGTCCAGCCGTTAAAGGTAACCCCCTCTACACTCGGCACGGGAACGTCTGCGGCCAGCACGCCCGTGCGACGCAGCACGGCTTTAACGCGGGCGACCACCACGCGCGGGTTAAACGGCTTGCCAATATAATCGTCGGCCCCCATCTCCAGCCCCACCACCACGTCTGACTCACTGCCCAGCCCGGTTAACATGACCACCGGTAGCGCCGGACGCTGCTTTTGCAGCTGCAGCAAAACCTGCAGACCGTTGATATCCGGCAGCATCATATCCAGCAGAACCAGGGCAATATTCGGCTCCTGATGAACACGGTTCAGGGCATCCTGGCCGTTATGGCAGACCAGCACACTAAAGACGTGCTCACTCAGCACATCCTGAAGCAGTTCGCAGACTGCAATATCGTCATCAACCACCAGAATCGCCGGTTTCATCGCATGCTTCCGTCAGGGGATTATTTTAAGTCTGAACCATTCTGCCGTCGGCTCCAGTCAAATAGTTTTTTCAGTCACGAAAATTCAACCCATGTCACATCCGCTGCCCTGTCGACACGTCAATTTTGACGATTGGCTGCTTTTCGTCAGGGTTTTCACTGCAAATGGGCCGTAAAGTCTGGGTATACCCATATAAAAAACATGGCATAGAAGCTGCATAGTGGGTGCGAAAGATTCGATTAACTGGAGCAGACTGATGAAAAAAGTCGTCACGGTTTGCCCTTATTGTGCCTCAGGTTGCAAAATTCACCTGGTGGTCGATAACGGCAAAATCGTCCGGGCGGAGGCCGCGCAGGGGAAAACCAATCAGGGCACGCTGTGCCTGAAAGGTTACTACGGCTGGGATTTTATTAACGATACTCAAATCCTCACCCCGCGCCTGAAAACCCCTATGATCCGCCGCGAGCGCGGTGGCAAGCTGGAAGCCGTCTCCTGGAATGAGGCGCTGGATTACGTCGCCTCACGCCTGAGTGCCATTAAGGCCAAATACGGCCCTGATGCCATTCAGACCACCGGTTCCTCACGTGGGACGGGAAATGAAACGAACTATGTAATGCAGAAATTCGCGCGCGCCGTTATTGGTACCAATAACGTCGACTGCTGCGCTCGCGTCTGACACGGCCCATCGGTTGCAGGTCTGCACCAGTCGGTCGGTAACGGCGCAATGAGTAATGCGATCAACGAGATAGATAATACCGATCTCGTGTTTATTTTCGGCTATAACCCTGCGGATTCTCACCCTATCGTCGCGAACCATGTTATTCGCGCCAAACAGAATGGGGCGAAGATCATCGTCTGCGATCCGCGCAAAATTGAAACCGCGCGCATTGCCGATATGCACATTGCATTGAAAAACGGTTCGAACATCGCGCTGTTGAACGCAATGGGGCACGTCATTATTGAGGAGAACCTGTACGACCAGGCGTTTGTCGCCACCCGTACGGAAGGCTTTGACGAGTACCGGAAAATTGTCGAAGGCTATACGCCAGAGTCGGTAGAAGCGATAACCGGCGTTAGCGCGCAGGAGATCCGCCAGGCGGCACGGATGTATGCCGGGGCGAAAACCGCCGCGATCCTGTGGGGCATGGGCGTGACCCAGTTCTACCAGGGGGTGGAAACCGTGCGTTCTCTGACCAGCCTCGCCATGCTGACGGGGAATCTGGGTAAGGCGCACGTTGGCGTCAACCCGGTACGTGGTCAGAATAACGTGCAGGGCGCGTGTGATATGGGTGCACTGCCGGATACTTATCCGGGCTATCAGTACGTGAAATTCCCGGAGAACCGCGCCAAGTTCGCGAAGGCCTGGGGGGTGGAAAGTCTGCCGGAACACACCGGGTATCGCATCAGCGAGCTGCCGCACCGCGCGGCGCACGGCGAAGTGCGTGCGGCCTACATCATGGGCGAAGATCCGCTCCAGACCGACGCCGAGCTGTCTGCGGTGCGCAAAGGGTTTGAGGACCTGGAGCTGGTGATTGTCCAGGATATCTTTATGACCAAAACCGCGGCAGCGGCGGATGTGATTCTACCGTCAACGTCCTGGGGTGAGCATGAAGGTGTCTATACGGCAGCAGACCGTGGCTTCCAGCGCTTCTTTAAAGCGGTAGAGCCGAAGTGGGATCTGAAAACGGACTGGCAGATCATCAGCGAAATCGCCACACGCATGGGCTACCCAATGCACTACAACAACACTCAGGAGATCTGGGACGAGCTGCGTCATCTGTGCCCGGATTTCTTTGGTGCCACTTACGAAAAAATGGGTGAACTGGGGTATATCCAGTGGCCGTGCCGGGATGAGTCAGAGGCTGATCAGGGCACGTCGTATCTCTTCAAAGAGAAATTCGACACCCCGAACGGACTGGCACAATTCTTCACGTGTGACTGGGTCGCCCCTATCGACAAACTCACCGATGAGTATCCGATGGTGCTTTCCACCGTGCGTGAAGTTGGCCACTACTCCTGTCGTTCCATGACGGGCAACTGTGCCGCGCTGGCGGCACTGGCGGATGAACCAGGCTATGCGCAGATCAACACCGCCGACGCTGACCGTCTCGGTATTGAGGATGAAGCGCTGGTGTGGGTGAACTCTCGTAAAGGCCGAATCATTACTCGTGCGCAGGTCAGCGACCGTCCTAACAAAGGTGCGGTCTATATGACCTACCAGTGGTGGATTGGTGCCTGTAACGAGCTGGTGACGGAGAACTTAAGCCCGATAACTAAAACGCCGGAGTATAAATACTGCGCCGTCAACGTGGAGCCAATTGCGGATCAGCACGCTGCGGAACAGTATGTCATCGACGAATATAACAAGCTGAAAGCCCGACTGCGCGAAAGCGCAATGGGTTGAAGCTGTTAATTCATCAGTGAATAAAGGGAGTGAGATATTCACTCCCTTTTTATTTCCGCTTAAAGCATTCGAAATATCAATTATTATTCTGGAAAGCCGCTCGCAGAAATAATGTAATTTACGCAAACAAGAATTACATCTTTGCATTTTAATTCAGAGGGATAAGATGTGCGGCGGGTGCTTAAGACTTTCTGTCTTGAGCATTGTTGAGGGACAGAAAGTGGAAAGCCCCGGGAAATCGTCATTTACCCGAGGCTACCCCTCAACACCAACAGGTTGAGAGTAGCCTCTTATTCTAGTTTTCACAAGGAGTAAAAGGCATGACGCCATTAAAAACTGCGTTAGGCATTGTCTTTATTATTTACCTGACGATAGTGATATTTACCTTTATTAATCGCGGTAAGTTATGCGAACTCACAATAAAGAGTGAACATCAGGAGGTGGCGGCGAAATTAGCCTGCAACGCAGGCTAACCTCTTCGGGCGGAGCGACGGTTCCGCCCGGCTTGTCGGATGCTGAGGTCTTAATGCACCCATTTTTTTCTTCTGTCACCGCGATTATACTGCGCGGCATGTACCAAGATGATAAGAATCCATGAAACACATTTTCCTGTTGTTGTTAGTTTTTACGTCGCTTGCCCGTGCCGATGAGATTGGCAGCCAGTATAAAAAGCAAGCTGAAGCGGGTGATGCCCGCGCCCAGTATTATCTTGCCGATACGTACTTCAGCTCTGGCGACAGCAAACAGGCGGCGCTGTGGGCAGAGAAAGCGGCAAAAGGGGGCGACGTCGATGCGATGGCGCTGTTGTCACAAATCCAGTTTACGCAGGGTGATTACGCGCAGGCTAAAGCACTGGCCCAGCAGGCGAATATCGCAGGCAGTAAACGGGGTGCGATCATGCTGGCACGCGTGCTGGTCAACACCCAGGCAGGCAAAACCGACTATCCACAGGCCATCAAACTGCTGCAAACGGCAACCGAAGATATCGACAATGACTCGGCGGTAGATGCGCAACTGCTGCTGGGTTTGATTTATGCCAACGGTGTAGAAGTGGCTCAGGACGATGTTCAGGCGGCATCATGGTTTAAACGCAGTTCAGCACTTTCACGTACGGGCTACGCCGAGTACTGGGCTGGAATGTTGTTCAGACAGGGTGAGAAAGGCTTTATCACCCCCAATAAACAGAAAGCGCTGTACTGGTTGAACCTGAGTTGTACTGAAGGGTTTGATACGGGATGCGAAGAGTTTGACGCGTTGAGCGGGGAGTAAACATTGCCGGGTGGCGCAGGCCACCCGGCTTTTTACATTATTGGTCAGCCGTCTTATCAAAACGACCCAGCACCTCGCGTTCATACGCCAGCGCTTTTTTACGGTCGAATTTGTGTTCCCACTTGGCAATCACCAGCACCGCCAGCGCATTACCCACCACATTCAGCGCCGTACGCGCCATGTCGAGGATACGGTCAACACCGGCGATGAATGCCAGGCCTTCCAGCGGGATCCCGACGCTACCCAGCGTTGCCAGCAGCACCACGAACGAAACGCCCGGTACGCCTGCGATACCTTTTGAAGTCACCATCAGGGTCAGCACCAGCACGATCTCCTGCCACAGCGACAGGTCAATCCCGTACAGCTGAGCGATGAAGATCGCCGCAATACTCTGATACAGCGTAGAGCCATCCAGGTTAAAGGAGTAGCCGGTTGGCACCACGAAGCTGGTGATCGACGCCGGTGCGCCGTAGGCTTCCATCTTCTCAATAATACGCGGCAGCACGCTCTCAGAGCTTGCCGTGGAGTAGGCCAGAATCAGCTCATCTTTCAGGATACGAATCAGGATCCAGATGCTCAGCCCGCACAGACGCGCCACGATGCCCAGCACCACCAGCGCAAAGAACAGGATGGCGAAGTGCACCAGAATCACCAGCTTCGCCAGCGGCCACAGGGAGGCGAAACCGAAATTCGCTACGGTCACAGCAATAAGTGCAAACACCCCAACCGGCGCATAGCGCATCACCATGTGAGTCACTTTGAACATGGTTTCAGAGATTGAGCGGAACACCGTCACCAATGGTTCACGGTGTGTCGCAGGCAGGGAAGAGAGACCCAGACCAAACAGCACCGAGAAGAAGATGATAGGCAGCATCTCACCCTTCGCCATAGACGCCACGATGTTGGTCGGAACCAGCGACAGGATTGTGCCCATCAGTCCATGCGCATGGCTCTGCACATCAGCAGTTGTGCTTTGGTATTTCGAAATATCCACCGTCGCGAGTTGCGACATATCAATCCCGGAGCCTGGCTGGAACACATTCGCCATCGTAATGCCCAGGATAATGGCAATCGTCGTGATCACTTCGAAATAGATAATGGTTTTCGCCCCGATACGGCCTAACTGTTTCGCATCGCCGACGCCCGCAATACCGACCACCAGCGTCGAGATCACAATCGGTACCACAATCATCTTGATCAGATGAATAAAGATATCACCTGCTGGCGAGAGCAGGTTCGCAATCAGCCATTCGCGACTGTCACTGTGATAATGGAGGTAACTGCCCAGCAAGATGCCCAGCACAAGGGCTAGCAAAATTTGCCAGGCCAGGCTGACTTTAACGTTTTTCATAGAAACTGACTTCCTCAATGAAGCTCCCTGATCACTCAAACTGCATGAATATGGAGCCATACTGAAAGGGTATGAATTGTGTTGCGTTGGTTTATGGGATTTTTTAACGCGGCGTATGAGTATCATTTGCACGGTATGTTGCGCAAGCCTTAAAGAACGATGCGTTTCACTACAAAAAGTTGCTATGACGCGAGTTTGTGACAATCCCGATAAATAACCTTTTGTTATAAAAACGCTTTTTTATGTTAATTTGTGAATAATCGGCTCGCTAAATTATTTTTCTTCAAAGTTTCATTCGCTCATTTTTCATACTATTCAAACAATGCGTGATCTGCCGCCCAAATAATAAACAAAGCTTGTAAAGCCCCTACAATTAACGTTTTTGCGACATATTATTAACATCTTACAAGGAGAAAAAAAGCCATGAGCCAAATACACAAACATGACATTCCCGCAAACATTGCGGACCGTTGCCTGATCACCCCGGAGCAGTACCACGAGAAATATCAGCAATCTATCAACAGCCCGGACATCTTCTGGGGTGAACAGGGTCATATCCTTGACTGGATCAAACCTTATCAGAAGGTGAAAAACACCTCCTTTGCGCCAGGCAACGTCTCCATAAAATGGTATGAAGATGGCACGCTGAACCTGGCGGCGAACTGCCTTGACCGTCACCTTGCCGAGCGCGGGAACGAGACGGCAATCATCTGGGAAGGCGATGATGCCTCACAGAGCAAACACATTACGTACAAAGAACTGCACCGCGACGTGTGCCGTTTCGCCAACGTCCTGCTGGAAAAGGGCATTAAAAAAGGCGATGTCGTGGCTATTTATATGCCGATGGTACCCGAAGCGGCGGTTGCCATGCTGGCATGCGCGCGCATCGGTGCGATCCACTCCGTCATCTTCGGCGGCTTCTCGCCAGAAGCGGTTGCCGGTCGTATTGTCGATTCAAATTCTAAACTGGTGATCACCGCCGATGAAGGCGTGCGCGCTGGTCGCAGTATTCCGCTGAAGAAAAACGTCGACGAAGCGTTGAAAAACCCGAACGTGAAAAGCGTCAGCAACGTTGTGGTGCTCAAGCGTACCGGCGGTAAGATCGACTGGAAAGAAGGTCGCGACCTGTGGTGGAGCGATTTGATTGAAAAAGCGAGCGACCAGCATCAGCCGCAAGAGATGAATGCGGAAGATCCGCTGTTCATTCTTTACACCTCCGGGTCGACCGGCAAGCCGAAAGGTGTGCTGCACACCACCGGCGGCTATCTGGTCTATGCGGCCACTACTTTCAAATACGTCTTCGACTATCACCCGGGTGACATTTACTGGTGTACCGCCGACGTGGGCTGGGTCACCGGACACAGCTACCTGCTGTACGGCCCGCTGGCCTGCGGTGCCACCACGCTGATGTTTGAAGGTGTACCAAACTGGCCGACGCCAGCGCGTATGTGTCAGGTGGTCGACAAACACAAGGTCAACATTCTCTATACTGCGCCAACGGCGATCCGTGCGCTGATGGCAGAAGGCGATAAAGCCATCGAAGGTACTGACCGCTCTTCCCTGCGTATTCTTGGTTCTGTGGGTGAGCCTATCAACCCGGAAGCCTGGGAGTGGTACTGGAAGAAGATCGGTAACGAGAAATGCCCGGTGATGGACACCTGGTGGCAGACCGAGACCGGCGGCTTTATGATCACCCCAATGCCAGGTGCGACCCAACTGAAAGCGGGTTCTGCAACGAACCCATTCTTCGGCGTACAGCCTGCCCTGGTGGATAACGAAGGTCATCCGCTTGAAGGGGCAACCGAAGGCAACCTGGTGATCACTGACTCCTGGCCAGGTCAGGCGCGCACGTTATTCGGCGATCACGAACGCTTCGAGCAGACCTATTTCTCCACCTTTAAAAACATGTATTTCAGTGGCGATGGCGCGCGTCGCGATGAAGATGGTTACTACTGGATAACCGGGCGCGTGGACGATGTGCTGAACGTCTCCGGCCACCGTCTGGGCACCGCCGAGATTGAATCTGCACTGGTGTCTCATCCGAAGATTGCTGAAGCCGCCGTGGTAGGTATCCCGCATAACATCAAAGGCCAGGCGATTTACGCCTATGTCACCCTGAACCACGGTGAAGAGCCGTCGCCAGAGCTGTATGCCGAAGTGCGCAACTGGGTACGTAAAGAGATTGGCCCGCTTGCCACACCGGATGTTCTGCACTGGACCGACTCGCTGCCGAAAACTCGTTCAGGCAAAATTATGCGCCGTATTCTGCGCAAAATCGCGGCCGGGGACACCAGCAATCTCGGTGATACCTCAACGCTCGCGGATCCTGGCGTGGTGGACAAACTGCTCGAAGAGAAGCAGGCCATCGCAATGCCTTCGTAACCCCCTCACCCTAACCCTCTCCCGCAAGGGAGAGGGAACAATAAAACCTCCCCTACCAATACTTCTGGAGACTCTGTGATGAATAACGATATTTGTCAGCAGATAGAGAATAGTGCGCACTACAGGGAGCTCGTCGATAAACGGCAACGGTTTGCCTTCTTCCTTTCCATCATCATGCTGATTATCTACGTCGGCTTTATTCTGCTTATCGCCTTTGCCCCACACTGGCTCGGCACCCCGCTACACGAGGGGACCAGCGTCACGCGCGGGATCCCCATTGGCATTGGCGTGATTGTGATTTCATTTGTGCTGACAGGCGTGTACGTCTGGCGCGCGAACGGTGAATTCGATCGTCTTAATAAAGCGGTACTGCGAGAGGTAAAAGCATCATGAAGCGAGTCCTGACGGCGCTAGCCGCCACACTTCCCTTTGCCGCCCACGCGGCGGATGCCATTACCGGCGAGGTACAGCGCCAGCCAACCAACTGGCAGGCGATTGTGATGTTCCTGATTTTCGTCCTGCTGACGCTGTACATCACGTACTGGGCGTCGAAACGCGTGCGCTCCCGTAACGATTACTACACTGCGGGCGGCAACATTACCGGTTTCCAGAATGGACTGGCGATTGCCGGCGACTTTATGTCCGCGGCCTCGTTCCTCGGCATCTCTGCCCTGGTGTATACCTCAGGCTACGATGGTCTGATTTACTCGCTCGGCTTCCTGGTCGGCTGGCCAATCATTCTGTTCCTGATTGCTGAACGCCTGCGTAACCTGGGACGCTACACCTTTGCAGACGTCGCATCTTATCGCCTGAAACAGGGGCCGATTCGCACCCTCTCAGCCTGTGGCTCGCTGGTGGTGGTTGCGCTGTATCTGATTGCGCAGATGGTGGGCGCGGGTAAATTGATCGAACTCCTGTTCGGCCTGAACTACCACGTCGCAGTGGTATTGGTTGGCGTCCTGATGGTGATGTACGTCCTGTTCGGCGGCATGCTGGCAACGACCTGGGTGCAGATCATCAAAGCCGTACTGCTGCTGTTCGGCGCCAGCTTTATGGCCTTCATGGTGATGAAACACGTTGGGTTCAGCTTCAATAACCTGTTTACCGAAGCGATGGCGGTCCACCCGAAAGGTGAAGCCATCATGAGCCCGGGCGGTCTGGTGAAAGATCCGATTTCAGCCCTTTCGCTCGGTCTGGGTCTGATGTTCGGTACTGCAGGTTTGCCGCACATCCTGATGCGTTTCTTCACCGTGAGCGATGCACGCGAAGCACGTAAGAGCGTTTTCTACGCCACCGGTTTCATGGGTTACTTCTATATCCTGACCTTTATCATCGGCTTTGGTGCCATCATGCTGGTGGGGGCAAACCCGGTGTTTAAAGATGCGGCAGGTGCGCTGATTGGTGGTAACAACATGGCGGCGGTGCATCTGGCCGACGCGGTGGGCGGTAATCTGTTCCTCGGCTTTATCTCCGCCGTGGCCTTCGCTACCATTCTTGCGGTGGTTGCAGGGCTGACGCTGGCAGGTGCGTCTGCGGTGTCACACGACCTCTACGCCAACGTCTTCCGTAAAGGCGCGAGCGAACGTGATGAGCTGAAGGTTTCCAAGATCACCGTGCTGGTGCTGGGTGTGGTCGCTATTCTGCTGGGCATTCTCTTTGAGAAGCAGAACATCGCCTTTATGGTGGGGCTGGCCTTCTCGATCGCGGCAAGCTGCAATTTCCCGATCATCCTGCTCTCCATGTACTGGTCAAAACTGACCACCCGTGGGGCGATGATTGGTGGCTGGCTGGGACTGCTGACGGCGGTGATCCTGATGATTCTGGGCCCAACCATTTGGGTGCAGATACTCGGTCACGAGAAAGCTATCTTCCCGTATGAATACCCGGCGCTGTTCTCTATTGCCGTGGCGTTTATCGGTATCTGGTTCTTCTCGGCCACCGACAATTCGCCGGAGGGTAACCTGGAACGCGAGAAATTCCGCGCCCAGTTTATTCGTTCGCAAACCGGCCTGGGCGTTGAGCAGGGTCGCGCGCACTAAGCCTTTCCTCCCCGGTCACTCTGGCCGGGGAATTTAGAACATCACCCACGCCACCAGCGGCGCAATCAGTACCATCACCACGCCTGAGAGCATCATCACCAGGCTCGCCACGACGCCCTCCTGCTGACCCAGCTCATAGGAACGTGCCGTGCCCGCACCGTGCGACGCCGCGCCAAAGCCCGCGCCTTTCGCCATCCCTTCCCGAATAGACAGCCGCAGAAACAGCATATCGCCCACCGCCATGCCGAAGACGCCGGTGACAACAACAAACAGCGCCACCAGATCCGGCTGTCCGCCAAGCGGTTTGGCCGCGGCCAGCGCAAATGGTGTCGTCACCGAACGTACCGCCAGGCTGCGCTGAATTTCATCGGGCAGCGTAAACAGCCGCGCCAGCCAGACCGAGCTACAGACCGCCACCACCGTGGCGGTGATCACGCCTGCACTGAGTGACATCCAGTGGCGTTTGATAATCGCCAGGTTGTCATACACCGGGACGGCAAAGGCGATAGTCGCCGGCCCCAGCAGCCACAGTAGCCAGTGGGATTCGCCAATGTAGTTCTGCCAGGAGATATGACCGAAGACCAGCATCAACACCAGCAGGATCGGCGTGAAAACCAGCGGCATCAGCGGCAGGGCGTGAAAACGGCGATACAGCCGCTTGTTAGCAAAGTAGATCACCAGCGTCGCAATCAGGCACAAGACGCTTATCTGAAAGTTAGTCATGTTTGTGCCTGCTGATTTCAAAGCGATACACTTTATCCACCACCCAGGCGGTCGCCCCCAGCACCATCAGCGTACTCAGCGCGATGACCGCAAAGATGCGCCAGCCATCCACCATCAGCAGTTGCGCATAGTTCACCACCGCCACCACGGCAGGGACAAAGAACAGCAGCATCTCCGCCAGCAGCCAGCGCGCGCCGGCCCGTACCCAATTGAGGGGAATGACGCGACAAAGGATGAGCGTAAGCATCAGCATCATCCCCACCAGGTTGGCTGGCAACGGCAGATGCAACCAGCCGACAAGATATTCGGCAAAAACAAACAGTCCCGCGTAGAGCAGTACCTGAACCGGTACCTGGAGTCGTTGCACAACGGCAGGCGTAACACGGCTTAACGCCACGGCCATGGGGGTTTCCTCAAAAATGAGACGAGGCGCCAGTATAGTGAGCGCACGGTATGGACAGAAATGAATTAAAATCATCAAAGGTATAGTTTCGAGGAATAATCATGGACATAAGAACGCTGCGCTATTTTGTCGAAGTGGTTCGTCAGCAAAGTTTTACCCGCGCAGCGGAGAAGTTGTTTGTTACCCAGCCCACCATCAGCAAGATGCTGAAAAACCTCGAAGATGAACTGAACTGCACTTTGCTGATCCGCGACGGGCGCAAGCTGTTACTGACCGATACCGGGCGCGTCGTCTTTGAGCGTGGGCTGGCAATCCTGGCGGAGTTCCGCCAGCTGGAAGCGGAGCTGGACGATATCAATCATCTGACGAAAGGTGTGCTTCGTCTCGGCATTCCGCCGATGGTAGGGATGATGATGGCCGGGCCGATTAGCCTTTTTCGTCAGCGCTATCCCGGCGTAGAGCTAAAGATTTCAGAGTTTGGCGGGTTAACCGTCCAGCAGGCGGTTATCAACGGCGAGCTGGACGTGGCGATGACCGCCCTCCCCGTTGAGGAAGAGAGTGGCCTGGCGACACTGCCACTCTTCAGCCATCCACTGTGCGTACTGGTTCCCCGCTCCGGCGACTGGCTGAAGAGAGACTCGGTGAAACCCGAGCTTCTCGGCGAACATCCGCTGCTGATTTACAACGAAGACTTTGCGCTCAGCCGCCAGTTGATGACGTTATTTAATCAACACAACGTGAAGCCGCGCATTGCGGTTCGCAGCGGTCAGTGGGATTTCCTGGCCGCGATGGTGCAGGCAGGCGTGGGGATTGCCATCCTGCCACAACCGATTTGCGAGCGTCTGGATAAAAATACGCTGCGCTGGATCCCGCTGGAGAGCAACCTGCACTGGCAGCTGGGGATGATCTGGCGCGAAGGGGTGTATTTGTCGCACAGCGCCCAGGCGTGGCTGGAGTGCTGTGAGGGGTTTTGGATCCCCTCACCCTAACCCTCTCCCACAGGGAGAGGGAACCGATCGAGCACGTAGGCCCGGTAAGCGTAGCGCCACCGGGCAAAAGCGCGTTACTGATTCTCTATCAACAGCGCTTCCAGCAGATCCAGATCGTGCAGCAGCTTTTGCAGCGTTTCGTTACTGATCTGGCGCGTGGCGCGCAGATGGTACAATTCAGCACGCTCTGAACGCAGCGCCGCCAGACGGAACCGGCGTTCGAGGTTCTCCTCCTGCAGCGAACTTTCCACATCGTTACGCCCATCGGCACGGCGACGCAGGTTACCAATCACGCGGGAACTGACTTCCGTCAGCAGCTGATTGTCGATGTTCTCTTCCGCATCGGCGGCCAGACGTTCTTCCATTTTCTGGATTGCCACAATCGCCACTTCGGCAGTCGCCGCACGGGCAATGCGCTCTTCCTTGTGCTGCTGGGTCGAGTCACCGGCGTCAATGTGCTGCAGTAAAATAGGCAACATCACCACGCCAACAAACAGCGAGAACAGAATCACACCTGCCGCCAGGAACACCAGCTCATAGCGCGCCGGGAAGACATCGCCCGTCGGTAGCAACAATGGAATAGAGAGCACACCGGCGAGGGTAATCGCCCCGCGTACCCCTGCGAAGGAGGCAATCAGCAGTTCACGCGTGGTCCACGAGCCGAACTCCATCGGTTTTTTCGTCAGGAAACGCACGCTGAACTTTTTCATCGTCCACAGCCAACCGAAACGCACCAGCATCAACGCCAGGTAGATCAGCACGATATCGGTAAACAGCATCCAGACTTCAACGTTCGGATCGGCCTCGGCCGCCACCAGCGAGGACTCCATAATGCCTGGCAATTGCAGGCCCAGGAGCAGGAACACCATGCCGTTAAAGACAAATTCCAGCATTGCCCAGGTGCTGTTCGCACGCAGACGCATAGCCAACGGTGCGCGACGCATTACGCCGGAACGGGTGATGGTCATGCCTGCCGCCACCGCCGCCAGAATGCCTGACACACCGATATGTTCCGCAATCAAGTAAGAGGCAAACGGCAACAGGAACAGCAGCACGATTTGCGTTGCGGGCTCATCGCCGCCCCAACGGCTGAGGAATCGCAGCGAACGTCCGTACAGCCAGCTCACCACGAAGCCTGCGAGAATACCGCCAATCGCCACCTTGAAGAATTCCAGCGTCGCACCGCCGACGGTAAAGACCATCGTGCCCATCGCAACCGCCACCGCAAACTTCAGGGCGACCAGGCCGGAGGCGTCATTCATCAGCGCCTCACCCTGTAGAATGCCCATAATTTTCTTCGGAATTCGGCCCTCACCCACAATGCCAGAAAGTGCCACAGCATCGGTTGGTGACAGGACGGCGGCCAGCGCAAAAGCGGGAATTAACGGGATACCCGGCACCGCCCAGTAAATCAGAAAACCAATCCCAACCACGGTGACCACCACCAGCGCCAGCGCCAGACCGAAAATCTCTCGCCCGTGCTCAAGGAATTCGCGCGTGGGGGTTTTCCACCCATCTGCAAACAGCAGTGGTGGGATAAACAGCACGAGGAACAGTTCGGGATCGAACTCCACGTGCAGGCCAAACGTCGGCCACGCCAGCAGCGCGCCGATGGCAATTTGCATTAATGGAAGAGGGACCTGAAAGGGCAGTACGCGTGTAACTACCCCAGATAGCGAGACCACAAGGGTCATGATAAGTATTGTGAAGAAGATTTCCATGCGTTCCCTGTTTGCTGTGTTGCTTATGTACTCCGGAAGGCGTCGTGCCTTTTATTCTATCTTCCCCAGAGTAACGCAAAAGGCAACAGGATGAGTCCTGAAAATAAAAACGGGCGGCCTGAGCCACCCGTTTTCGCATCATAGGACAACTTAGATTGCCCAACCACCCGCGTAGAACGCCACCAGCGCAACGGCGATCACCACCGTGCCGATGTTCAGTTTGCGCCACTCGCCAGAGACCAGACGACCAATCACCAGCGATGCAAAACCGATCATAATGCCGGTCACGATGTTACAGGTCAGTACGATAAATACCGCGGTGATGAGGCCGGACATCGCATCCACAAAGTCAGCAAAGTCGATTTTTGCCACGTTGCTCAGCATCAGCAGACCAACGTACATCAGCGCTGGTGCGGTCGCATACGCCGGAACCAGATAGGAGAGCGGAGACAGGAACAGGATCAGCAGGAACAGCACGCCGACGGTGATCGCCGTCAGGCCGGTTTTACCGCCTGCCGCCGTACCCGCTGCGGACTCGATGTATACTGCAGCCGGCGCTGCACCCACCAGACCAGAGAAGACGCTGCTCAGGGAGTCCGTGGTCAGCGCTTTGCCGCCATCAATAATCTGACCGTCTTTATCCAGCAGGTTCGCTTGTCCCGCTACCGCGCGGATAGTACCGGTTGCATCAAACACGGCAGTCATCACCAGCGCCAGCACGCTTGGCAGGATCACCGGGTTCAGCGCGCCGACGATATCCAGGCTACCAATCAGGGAGTTGCCTTTGTCATCGCTCAGCGACGGCATGGCGAAAATCCCGGAGAAGTGGACGTTAGGATCGAAAATCAGGCCGACAATAGAAACCCCGATAATGGTCAGCAGAATACCGCCCGGGACTTTCAGTTTTTCCAGACCGATAATCACCGCCAGGCCAATCAAAGACATAATCACCGGGAAGCTCGCGAAGTGACCGAGCGCAACCGGCAGACCGTCCAGCGGGTTCTTGATGACCAGACCGACGCCGTTGGCGGCAATCAGCAGCAGGAACAGGCCGATACCGATACCCGTACCGTGCGCTACGCCGTGCGGCAGGTTGCGCAAAATCCAGCTACGGATGCCGGTCGCTGAAATAACGGTAAACAGCACACCCATCAGGAACACGGCACCCAACGCAACCGGTACGCTGATGTGTTGACCCAGCACCAGACTGAATGCGGTAAACGCCGTTAGAGAGATGGCGCAACCAATTGCCAGCGGCAGGTTCGCCCACAGCCCCATCACGATGGAGCCCACACCGGCCACAAGGCAGGTAGCAACAAAGACAGCCGCAGGCGGGAAGCCCGCTTTGCCCAGCATGCCCGGCACAACAATGACGGAGTAAACCATCGCCAGGAACGTTGTCAGACCGGCAACAACTTCCTGGCGCACGGTGCTGCCGCGAGCCGAAATTTTAAACATGGCGTCAAGTGAACCGCCAGTACGCGCAGATGGCGTAGACATAGAAAACATCCCCTGAGAGTTTTTTAGAAAGTCCGTAAGCGTGGTGGAGACGCCACTGCCAGCTAAACGTCAAATCCTTGAGTTGCGTTGGTGACGAAAGGGCGTCACATAAAAAGCAAACGTTTAGCTCCGCGCTTACAAACGGGTGGTCAAATTAAGGCAAACGATTATCTAGCCTAATCACCGCCCTTTTCAACTGAACTTTGTCGTTTTTCGCTAAAATTCACTTATGACGCTGAAGAAATAAACAGAGGATGCGCAAACGTTATCGTTTATGCGCAATTTGTTTACATTTCAATCGCCCCCCGGGATAGATAATGGCCCACCTTGTTCCAGCGTTCTTTTCCACCCGGGGCTGTTCTCAACCTTTTTCTTCCATGCCTGAATATGCGGCAGATTATTGATGCCACCACGCGCCAGCAGGGCAAAAATTGGGAAACTCATCTGGATGTCGGCCATGCTGAGCGAATCCCCGGCAAACCAGCTGTTTTCCGCAAGATGTGAGTCAATGAAACGTGCATGGGTTTCCAGCTGACGGTTGAGATAGGCTTTTTGCACTCCCTGTCCCAGCGCTTTGCCCAGCGTTCGGATACCAAACGGTACAGGGGGTTTACCGAGGCTGTTAAACACCAGCCTCATGAGTAACAGCGGCATCAGCGACCCTTCGGCATAATGCAGCCAGAAGCGGTATTGCACCTTATGAGCGGGATCCAAGGGTTTCAACCGAGAGCCGGGATCGTACGTTTCCTGCAAATACTCCAGAATGGCGCCTGACTCCGCCAGAATCAGGCCATTATCTTCGACGACCGGCGATTTGCCCAACGGGTGCACTTTTTTGAGGGACTCAGGAGCCAGCATGTTCTTTTCGCGCTGGTAGTGAATGATCTCATAAGGCAGGGCGAGTTCTTCCAGCGCCCAGATCACACGATGTGAGCGCGACTGGTTAAGGTGATGTACCGTAAGCATGGTTGTCTCCTGTTATTCATACTTTTTAACTATAGAAAATCGAACAACACCGCGAAAAAAATTCGGCTAAAAAACAACCGACGTGGCTGGCGAAATGACGGGGCTTGCATAGAATTAAAGTGTCAGCACAATCCGGAACCTCCCCAACCAGCTCGACATGAGGGGTGCTGATGTCGGGGGAAACCCTCCCGTGAACCAGCGGGATAGAGAGAAAGACAAAGACCGGGAAAAACTAAAGCGCCCTTATGTGGCGCTTTAGTTCTTTATTAATCCTCTTCCAGCAACCGCGCCCCCGTTCCCTGTTCACCCAGCCTGTCGCCCGGGTTACGCAACGGACAATCGCTCCGGGACAAACAGCCGCAACCAATGCAGCCATCCAGCTCGTCACGCAGCGCGACCAGCGTATGGATACGCCTGTCCAGCTCTTCACGCCACTGGGACGAAAGCTCCTTCCACTCTTTCGGGCTCAGCGTGTGACCTTCCGGCAGCACGCCAAATGCCTCGCCAATAGTGGCCAGGGGAATTCCGATTCTCTGCGCAATTTTGATAATCGCCACATAGCGAAGCACATCGCGGGTATAGCGGCGCTGGTTTCCACCGTTACGGATACTCTTGATTAACCCTTTGCTTTCATAGAAGTGGAGCGCGGATACTGCAACGCCGCTTCGCTTTGCCACTTCACCTGGAGTTAACAGCGCTTTAATTCGCGGCAATCTCTTTTCCATAAAACCTCTTTACCTCAAGTTAACTTGAGGAATTATACTCCCCCGCAGAGAAAACGACGAATCAACCAGGAAAGTTGTATCTACAGAGGGGCACCGTATGTCACATCAGCAGATTATTCAGACACTTATTGAATGGATTGATGAACATATCGACCAACCGTTGAACATTGATGTGGTCGCTAAAAAGTCGGGCTATTCGAAATGGTATTTACAGAGGATGTTCCGGACGGTTATGCATCAGACGTTGGGTGAGTACATTCGTCAGCGCAGACTGCTGCTGGCAGCCCAGGCGCTACGCTCAACGCAGCGGCCCATTTTTGATATCGCGATGGATCTTGGTTATGTGTCGCAACAAACCTTTTCCCGCGTGTTCCGTCGCGAATTTGACCGCACGCCGAGCGATTATCGCCACCAGTTGAATTAATCACTATCAATGCAAAGGTTGCTGCTGCCAGGTCATAAACTCCTGGGGCGGCATCGCTTTCGCGAAGTGCCATCCCTGACAGAACTGAACACCGCGCTTCAACAACCAACCGACCTGCTCTGCCGTCTCTACGCCTTCCGCAATGGTTTTAAGCCGCAGGCTTTGTGCCATCTCAATAATATGCTCGGCGATCAAGTGACTGGTGCTGTTGGTCGTCAAGGTGTCGATAAAGGATTTGTCGATTTTGAGGATATCAACGTTCAGCGAATAGAGGTTATGCAGGTTAGAGTAACCCGTCCCGAAATCATCAATTGCGACTTCATAACCTGCCTGACGGAAAGCCTGAATCACCGGTGTGGTTTTTGGCACATCAATAAACCCGCGTTCCGTCACCTCAATCTTGATTTGCTGGGCACGCACGTCATAGTGGCGGGCCTTGTCAGAAATCATGGCGATCAGCCGCGAGGAGTGGAAATCTGTGGCCGACAGGTTAATCGAGATATAGAGGTGCGGATGTGCGGCCAGGAAATGGCCCAGATCGCTGAACACCTCCTCAACAACATAATCCGTTATCCGCTCGCTCATTCCCTCTTTTTCAGCCAGCGGAATAAACTCTGCCGGGCTCATCACCTGTCCGTTAAAACCAGGCCAGCGTAACAACGCCTCAGCCCCCACACACTGATTGTTCTTGATATCAATGATCGGCTGATAGTGCAGGCAAAGCTGGCGTTTGTTCAGCGCCCGTTGCAGCAAGCGCCCAGGGGAATTGAGTTCACGATGGGTACGCGACCATACCAGCAAAATAATAATGCTGCAGATCATCCCCAGTGGCAGCGTCAATGTCGCCTGATGATAAAGCGTTTCATAAAAGCGTTTATTCGATGTTGACACAATAGCCGCAATCGGTCTTTTTGGCGATTTTACGACGGTATAAAAACGGTTATCTTTTTGAAATACCGATTCCTTATCCCGAATCATCGAATTTAATAAAGAAACATTGGCTTTTTGGCTAACGGAAAAGAATGCATTGGTTATCGTGTCGTACACTCCCCATGAAAGGGAATGATCGTTTGACATCACTTCGCTGTACGAAAGCGGATTGACCACCACCACATAATTCCCACGCTGCATATATGTCATTTTATAGCCAGTATAAAATGGGGTATCGCGATAATAATAGATAGCGACATCCGGTTTACGCGTGTAATTGGCGACGGAAATTGAGTAGGGGTGTTCCGGTGTAAAAACGGTCGAACAAAGAAAATTCTGACCTTCGGCATAAATTAAATCGGCGACAAACAGACGGCCACGAACAACGTTCAGCATATATTGACGATGTCCCGGCGTACAAAGTTCGCCCTGGTATTTTACCGCCTCGTCCCGGGCCAGTTCAACCTGTTGAATAACCAGTTCTGTTTTGTCTAAAGCCAGTTCTGCAAAGGTACGTAGCTGAGCACTTGTTTCCGATACGGCTCTTAGCTGGGCAAACCATAGCGCAAGCATCACCGGTAGCATAACTACCATGATGATCCCTACCACCCTGAGCATCTTGCGCCGCGCGCTACGATTCATTTCCCGCCCTATATCCCTGCATGTTGTACGCCTGTAGTAATGAAGGCCGGATGCTTTGCTAAACAGGTGATTACGTTGCATGAATCATGCGAAGTTAGCAACTGACTTTTAGTATTAAAAATCTTAAATTTCGTTATGACGATAATATTTTCCCGTAAGCTAAACTGTAAGTATTCGTTCCGTTTCAATTAAGGAAAATATTTACCCATCCCGTAAGGGATGGTGCGAAGATAACACAACAGAGGATCGTTGATTAAGCCAAACTTTGGACAGCATGAAAAAAGCACAACTTCTTAATGAAATTTCATGCTATTTTTTCGGGTGTATTTTGTTCGCTGATTTATAAATAGCCAGCTGCCACTACCGTTTTTCCCCGTCCCGTACGCTTGGCGTCATATAATGCTTTATCCGCTCGTGTCAGCAATGCCGATGTATCGAACTGATCCCCGCACACCTCCACGACTCCTGCACTAAACGACAGCTCCAGTTTTTTCTCTCCAACCCTCAGCGGTTTGGTTTTCAGCGTGGTATGCAGCCTGGCGGACAGTTGCGCCGCGTCATGACAATGAGTTTGCGCCAGCAGAAGCAAAAACTCCTCCCCTCCCACGCGCCCTAATGCAGAATCTGAAGGGGCTAACTCACGGATACAATCACAAAAGTGAAGAAGCGCCGCATCGCCCACCTGGTGTCCCCACTCATCATTGATTTGTTTGAAAAAATCCAGGTCAAACATCAGAACAGAAAAATGGCTGTTAGGCTCCCGCCTGGCATTTGCGGATTGCGCGAGTTCCAGCTGCTGCAAAATCGCCGAACGGTTAAAACAGCCGGTGAGATCGTCAATAGTGGCTTTCACTTCCAGCTGCTGTTCTGCTTTCTTCCGCTCGGTAATGTCGAGCCCAATATTCAGGATAGAGTTGTCTGGCAACAGAATGTTTGACCACAATACGGTCAACTTCGTACCGTCTTTACGTAGCGGATGCCACTCATACATGTCCTTGAGTGGAGAGACATTTACCGACTCTCTTACCCGACGCCGCTCTTCAGGGTCTGGATAAAACAGCGAGAGTGGATCGGCATGAGCCCCGATCTCCGCCATCGTCCAGCCAAATACTTTTTCGCACTCGGCATTCCACAATACGCAGCGGTTAAATTTGTCGAAAGAGTTCATTAAAACCGGCGCCCGTTCAAACAGAGTCTTATATTGTGTCACGACACGCTGCATTTCCTGTGCAGTTTTCTCGCGGGCAATAATTTCCTCAAAATAGTCTTTTAATTTTTCGACCAGCACCACGACGATATTTTTCAGGATCGGCAGAGAATACAATTTCTCATCGAATGCTAAAAAAAAATATCCCCTGCAATGCCAGTCATGGGTTGAAAGTTTGCATAACACCCCGCTTTGCAATTGCGTATAGCCTGGGTGCTGCGGAGGAAATAAGGCGCGGCCAATATTCTCTTTCCAGTAGATCACCCGCCATGACCGGTGATGCCGCTGGAGCAGGGTACCTGCCAGAAAATCAGCGGCTTCAAAAGAGTGGCAGGCCACCTCACCCGCGCAGACGACACGGTGCAGCCCGTCATTATCATTAACGCTTACCCAGGCCAGGCTCGCCCCCAGCGAGCGATTGATCGTCTCCAGCATTTCTGCCAGTGAACACTGAGTGTGAAGCTGGGGCATCAACTTAGCCAGCGCATGCAAAGCCTGCATGCTGTCATTAACAATCTCACATCGTTTTTTTTTCATCTTTTTGCCGATTATCACGCGATAAACCGGACGCAACTGTCTTCAGGTTCAAAAACCGGTCAGCCAGAGCTGGAGGCTGAAAATCAGCACAACGAAATGAAACGACTGTTGTGTGTAATTAAAAACGGACAAAGAAATAAAAATAATAATAAAATTCAAAAACCTGAAAGGTTAGCTGCGAGTAAATTAATATGTCCACTCAAGCATAATCTATAGGTTTATTGCTGTAAACGTTGTACAACAGGCGCCGTCTTGCAGAGGTTTTGCTATCTCGATGAATTCATTATGAAGAGTAGGGGAAAAGGGTTTCTTAGCCAGCAAAGATATATTTTCTATCTGATACCTATCCATTTCATACAGCTATGAATCCTTCCATTTTCATCATCCTGACACTGGCGAATAAATCATCAAATGTGATATAGTTCACATATCTTATGTAATTAAAAACACTGTTTCATTCAGTGAGTCTGTTTTGTAGAGGATGGGTTTTATGGCAACCATTACTACCAGCATGGTTCTCTTACGCTGGCCGTTGTTGAGTGCGGTATTGATGTTTTTAGCCAGTACGCTGAACATTCAGTTTCGTAAGTCTGATTACGCTGGCCTTGCTATCATCAGCACCCTGCTTGGGCTGGGTGCTGCCTGCTGGTTTGCAACGGGCCTGCTTGGCATCACCCTGCTGGATATCGCTGCCGTCTGGGAAAATATTAAAGTGGTGATGGTTGAAGCGATGAGCCACACGCCACCAGACTGGCCGATGGTGATTACCTGATCCCTTACGGAATAAAAAACCCAGACTATTGTCTGGGTTTTTTGTTGGGATATCAGAGGATCAGAACGGAATATCGTCGTCGAAATCCATTGGTGGCTCGTTAGACGGCGCAGGAGCAGACTGCTGCTGCGGGCGAGACTGTGCGCCACCGCTAAACTGGTTGCCACCCTGCGGCTGCTGAGGCTGACCCCAACCGCCCTGCTGCTGGCCGCCACCTGCTGGTGCGCCACCGCCCTGACGGCCACCCAGCATCTGCATGGTGCCGCCAACGTTTACCACCACTTCAGTAGTGTATTTCTCAGCGCCGGACTGATCGGTCCATTTGCGGGTACGCAGCTGGCCTTCGATATAAACCTGAGAACCTTTACGCAGATACTCACCGGCCACTTCTGCCAGTTTGCCAAACAGCACAACACGGTGCCATTCAGTCTGCTCTTTCATCTCACCGGTCGCTTTATCACGCCAGGATTCGGAAGTAGCCAGCGTAATGTTGGCAACTGCGCCACCACTCGGCATGTAGCGTACTTCCGGGTCCTGGCCCAGATTACCGACGAGAATCACCTTGTTTACGCCTCTGCTGGCCATGTTCGTGTCTCCTGAATACGTTTCTTAATAGTGTAAACGCGCGAGTGTACCATTTCCAGACGCCACTTTGATAGTTGCGTAGCATCTTCCAGAGTTCGCACGCGAACTGAGTATTGTTACACAGCGAACCAGAAAATGCATTCCAATACTGTATATTCAAACAGGTTAAATTGTGTCATAATTAGCCGTTTCTGACAGCCGTTTGTCCTTCAAACAAACCAGGCAATCCGTGTTCCAACCGGGAAAGGTGAATGGATAAGATCGAAGTTCGGGGCGCCCGCACCCACAATCTCAAGAATATCAACCTCATAATCCCTCGCGACAAGCTGATTGTCGTGACCGGGCTTTCGGGGTCTGGCAAATCCTCACTGGCTTTCGACACTTTATATGCCGAAGGACAGCGTCGTTACGTTGAATCACTCTCTGCGTACGCGCGTCAGTTCCTGTCGTTGATGGAAAAACCGGATGTCGACCACATTGAAGGGTTGTCTCCTGCTATCTCTATTGAGCAGAAGTCCACCTCGCACAACCCGCGTTCAACGGTCGGTACCATTACCGAAATTCACGATTACCTGCGTCTGCTGTATGCCCGTGTGGGTGAGCCGCGCTGCCCGGACCACGACGTCCCGCTGGCGGCCCAGACCGTGAGCCAGATGGTGGATAACGTGCTGTCGCAGCCGGAAGGCAAACGCCTGATGCTGCTGGCACCCATCATTAAAGAGCGTAAAGGCGAACACACCAAAACGCTGGAAAACCTCGCAAGCCAGGGTTATATCCGCGCCCGTATCGACGGCGAAGTGTGTGACCTGTCAGATCCACCCAAGCTGGAGCTGCAGAAAAAGCACACCATCGAAGTGGTGATTGACCGCTTCAAAGTGCGTGACGATCTCGCGACACGTCTGGCGGAATCCTTTGAAACGGCGCTGGAACTCTCCGGCGGCACGGCCGTGGTCTCCGACATGGACGATCCGAAAGCAGAAGAGCTGCTCTTCTCCGCCAACTTTGCCTGCCCGATTTGCGGCTACAGCATGCGCGAGCTGGAACCGCGCCTGTTCTCCTTCAACAACCCGGCGGGCGCGTGCCCGACGTGTGACGGCCTGGGCGTTCAGCAGTATTTCGACCCGGATCGTGTGATCCAGAACCCGGAACTCTCCCTGGCAGGCGGGGCCATTCGCGGCTGGGACAAGCGTAACTTCTACTACTTCCAGATGCTGAAATCGCTGGCAGAGCACTATAAGTTCGATGTTGAAGCCCCGTGGGCCAGCCTGAGCCCGAGTGTGCACAAAGTGATCCTGTTCGGTTCCGGCAAAGAGAACATCGAGTTCAAGTACATGAACGATCGCGGTGATACCTCTGTGCGTCGCCACCCGTTTGAAGGTGTGCTGCACAACATGGAGCGCCGCTACAAAGAGACCGAATCCAGCGCGGTACGCGAAGAACTGGCGAAATTCATCAGCAACCGCTCGTGCGCCACCTGTGACGGCACGCGTCTGCGTCGCGAAGCGCGCCACGTCTTTGTCGAAAATACGGCGCTGCCGACCATCTCAGACATGAGCATCGGCCACGCGATGGACTTCTTCAACAACCTGAAGCTCTCCGGCCAGCGCGCGAAAATCGCCGAGAAAGTGCTGAAAGAGATCGGCGATCGTTTGAAATTCCTGGTGAACGTCGGCCTGAACTACCTGACGCTTTCACGCTCCGCTGAAACGCTCTCCGGCGGTGAAGCCCAGCGTATCCGTCTTGCCAGCCAGATCGGCGCAGGTTTAGTCGGCGTGATGTACGTCCTGGATGAGCCGTCTATCGGCCTGCACCAGCGTGATAACGAACGTCTGCTCGGCACGCTGATCCACCTGCGTAACCTCGGTAACACGGTAATTGTGGTTGAGCACGACGAAGACGCGATCCGCGCCGCTGACCACGTTATCGACATTGGCCCGGGCGCAGGCGTGCATGGCGGCCAGGTGGTCGCGGAAGGGACGCTGAAAGATATCATGGCGGTACCTGAATCGTTGACCGGCCAGTACATGAGCGGCAAGCGCAAGATCGACGTGCCGAAACAGCGCGTGGCAGCAAACCCGGAAAAAGTCCTGAAGCTGACCGGTGCACGCGGCAACAACCTGAAAGACGTCACCCTGACGCTGCCTGTCGGGCTGTTTACCTGTATTACTGGCGTGTCCGGTTCCGGCAAATCAACGCTTATCAACGATACGCTATTCCCGATTGCACAGACGGCACTGAACGGCGCAACGCTTGCCGAGCCAGCACCGTACCGCGATATTCAGGGCCTGGAGCATTTCGACAAGGTTATCGACATCGACCAGAGCCCGATTGGCCGTACCCCACGTTCTAACCCGGCGACCTATACTGGCGTCTTTACGCCTGTACGTGAACTCTTTGCTGGCGTACCAGAATCTCGTTCACGCGGCTATACACCAGGACGTTTCAGCTTCAACGTGCGTGGTGGGCGCTGTGAAGCGTGCCAGGGCGACGGAGTGATCAAAGTTGAGATGCACTTCCTGCCGGATATCTACGTGCCGTGCGACCAGTGCAAAGGCAAACGCTATAACCGCGAAACGCTGGAAATTAAGTACAAAGGCAAGACTATCCATGAAGTGCTGGATATGACCATTGAAGAAGCACGCGAGTTCTTCGATGCCGTCCCGGCGCTGGCGCGTAAGCTGCAAACGTTAATGGATGTGGGGCTGACCTATATCCGTCTCGGACAGTCAGCAACGACGCTCTCGGGTGGTGAAGCGCAGCGCGTGAAGCTGGCGCGTGAGCTGTCGAAACGCGGCACCGGTCAGACGCTCTACATTCTGGATGAGCCAACCACCGGCCTGCACTTTGCCGATATCCAGCAGTTGCTGGACGTTCTGCATCAGCTCAGAGACCAGGGCAACACCATTGTGGTCATTGAACACAACCTGGACGTGATTAAAACCGCGGACTGGATTGTCGATCTTGGCCCGGAAGGCGGTAGCGGTGGCGGTGAAATCCTCGTCTCCGGTACGCCAGAGACCGTTGCAGAGTGCGAAGCCTCGCACACCGCACGCTTCCTTAAACCGTTGCTGTAATTGTCACACGGAAAGCTGCTGTCGGGTCGTTTCCGGCAGCAGTTCAACCGCCTGCTTGTACGATGCATCCACCAGATAGTAAATTTGCGAGCCCGGCAGAGAACCGTCGAGGTAGACAGTGCTCCAGTGAGCCTTGTTGAGATGCTGGCTCGGTCGGACGTCATGGTGCTGCTGGCGTAATAAATCAGCCAGTTCCGGGCTGGTTTTCAGTGCAGCCGCCGGACGGCCTTCAACCTCTTTCACCATCGCAAACAGCACGTCACCCACTTTGATCTGCGTGGCTTTCCAGTCGCTGTGGACGCTTTGTTCCGCGCCGGGCTTACTCATGCAGTACTGGAGTATCTCCGAAATTGTCATCTTAGCTCCCCTCTAAATGGGTTGGACACGGCCTGAGTTCCTGCCTCTTTAAGTGTGCAGCAAGACGACAAAAGGTAAACCCGGCAGGCGTGATTTGTACAAAAAACCAGCATACCTCAGTATTCAGAATTAACAATCACCTCTTCACCAAATTTCCCGGCCATCGGCAGTGGTCGATAGGTCGAATTAGAGGCGCGTAACACCCTGATCCCTCTTGCCCCTACATCATGCGCAGCGGTGATATCGTTATCAGAATCGCCATAAAACACTTTGATATTTTTCTGCTCCAGCCACTGCGTTTTGCTGTTCTGACCGGGTTTATCTCCCGCAAAAATGACCGGATTCATGTTAGCGGCAGGGATCAGAAAATCATCCTGCAAGGTTTTAGATACTGTTTCGGTTTTGGTCTGGCTGCGTCCGGTAACAAAGTAAATGCTGTCGCCGCGCTTAACATGCATGGCAATAAGCGATCGGGCGACCTCTTTCGGGATACTGAACTCATCCCAGCCGTTGTTCATTTTTTCCCAGAACTCCGGGTTTTTCAGATAGTCTTCGCTGTCCGGTGAATATGTTTTCTTACCGCGCCAGAAACCAGGGCTTGAGAACAGGACGGTATCGTCAATATCGAAGCCCACGGCCATTGGCGGACGCCCCATCAGACTATTTTCGATTTGTGCCACAGAGACCCAGTGAACAGGCGCCTGCTCGGCAAGGATGGCGGCGGTGGTTCCGGTGTAAAGCGGCGTCGGTGCGGAAGCTCGCGCAACGACTGCGCTATTAAGCGAGAACAATAAGCAGGCGGCGCTGAGCGCCAGTGTGATCTTGCGCATGTTTTCCCCTGAATATTCAGTTTGTTATCGTTTTATTTTGAGCGAATGGTCAAAAAACTATCCGACCATAACCCCAGCGGGAAGCGAAGGAAAGGAGTTTTTGCTTATGGATCAGCGAAAAAGAAGAAAGATCACATTCTCTCTTCTGAAAGAACAGAGAATGTGATCACTTACTTACATTACAGCGGCAAAGGCCTGCGCCACGCGCTGAACATTGCTGGCATTCAGCCCCGCCACGCACATACGGCCGCTGGCAATCAGATAGACGCCGAACTCTTCGCGCAGACGATCGACCTGAGCGGCACTCAGGCCGGTATAGCTGAACATCCCGCGCTGCTTGAGCAGATAGTCGAAGTTATGGCCCGGCACGGCCTCTTTCAGGACGTTAACCAGCTCCTGACGCATCGCCAGAATGCGCGTACGCATTGATTCCACTTCAGCAAGCCAGGATGCTTTCAGTTGCGCATCACCAAGAACCGTGGCGACGACCTGCGCACCAAAGTTTGGCGGGCTGGAGTAAATGCGGCGCACCGTCGCCTTCAGCTGACCCAGCACGCGGCTGGCGGCTTCGGCATCTTCACACACCACGGACAGACCGCCGACGCGTTCGCCGTACAGAGAGAAGATTTTAGAGAAAGAGTTACTCACCAGCGCCGGCAGACCTGCGCTGGCAACGGCGCGAATGGCGTAAGCATCTTCTTCCATGCCTGCGCCAAAGCCCTGATAGGCAATGTCGAGGAACGGGATCAGATTACGCGCTTTCAGTACCTCAATTACTGCATCCCACTGGTCATTAGTGAGGTCCGCGCCGGTCGGGTTATGGCAACATGGATGCAGCAGCACAATACTGCGCTCCGGCAAGGTGTGCAGTTTTTCCAGTAATGCCTCTACACGCACACCGTTGGTTTCGCTGTCGAACCATGGATAAGTCGCGACCTTAAAACCTGCGCCTTCAAAGATAGCCACGTGGTTTTCCCACGTAGGATCACTGACCCACACCCCGGAATCCGGGAAGTATTTTTTCAGGAAGTCTGCGCCGACTTTTAGCGCACCCGATCCGCCAAGCGTCTGGATGGTGGCGACACGTTTTTGCGCGAGCACCGGATGATTGGCACCAAACAGCAGCGGCGCGATAGTGTTACGGTAAGTATTTAACCCTTCCATCGGCAGATAAAGCGATGCGCCATGTGGTACAGCGTTAAGGCGTGCTTCAGCTTCGGCAACGGCTTTTAATTGAGGAATAATGCCATCCTCGTTGTAATACAGACCGATGCTGAGGTTCACTTTGTCGCTGCGAGGATCTTCTTTGAAACGCTCCATTAAGGAGAGAATGGGGTCGCCGGCATAGGCGTCAACTTTCTGAAACACGCGATGATTCTCCGGAATTCGATGAGGCAGGGATTTCAACAATAAACCGGATATGGCAGAAGATCGAGGGGATGTTAATAAACGTGGAGTGAGAGTAACACTCTCACTCCAGCTATAAGTTAATCTATGTACTTCATCGCCACCCGCGACGTCAGGCGTGTAATAAGTTCGTAAGCACTCACTTTCGTGATTTCAGCAATGCGTTCAACGGGCAAGCCTTCACCCCACATCACCACTGCGTCACCCGCTTTCTCCTGCGCTTCCGGCCCCAGATCGACGCAAATCATGTCCATCGCCACGCGACCAACAATCTTCACTTCACGGCCATTGACCAACACTGGCGTACCCGACGGTGCGGCACGTGGATAGCCGTCACCATAACCCATCGCCACAACGCCCAACCGGGTATCACGCTCGCTGATCCAGGTTCCACCGTAGCCTACGGGTTCACCCGCTTTGTGCTCACGCACGGCAATCAGGTTAGACACCAATGACATCACCGGCTGGAAGCCAAAATCCGGTCCCCAGGGTTTGTTCTCCAGCGGCGATACGCCGTAAAGAATAATGCCCGGACGCGCCCAGTCGAAGTGGGATTGTGGCCACAGCAAAATACCGCCAGACGCGGCAATAGAGCGCATTCCCGGCTTACCTTCGCAGAAGGTATTAAAGATATCGAGCTGTTGTTCGGTCGCACCACATTCAGGCTCGTCGGCACGAGCAAAGTGACTGACGATGTTCACTGGCTGGCGCACATTTTTGCACTGGCATAAACGCTGATAAAACGCTTGTGCGTTTTCCGGACGGACGCCCAGTCGGTGCATGCCCGTATCGAGCTTCATCCACACGGTTACCGGCTCGCTTAACTCGGCGGTTTCCAGCGCAGCCAGCTGTTCTTCGTTGTGAACGGCGGTGTGCAGGTGCTGATCGGCAATAGTAGGCAAATCAGTGGCTTCGAAAAAGCCTTCCAGCAGCAAAATGGGTTGTGTGATCCCACCCGCACGCAGTCGGATGGCTTCTTCAAGACGGGCGACGCCAAAGGCGTCGGCATCGGGGAGCGTTCGCGCGGTCTCAAGAAGACCGTGTCCGTAAGCGTTCGCTTTCACGACTGCAACGAGCTTACTGGCGGGAGCCAGTTCACGCAGACGTTGCAGGTTGTGTCGCAGAGCGCGGCGGTTAATGACTACTGTTGCCGCTTGCATTTGAATTCCTTAGAAATTACTCATCATCATATTGAGGACCGGCATAGTTGTCGAAACGCGACCACTGTCCGTTAAAGGTCAAACGTACCGTACCGATTGGGCCGTTACGTTGCTTACCTATAATAATTTCGGCGATCCCTTTCAGGTCGCTGTTCTCGTGATAAACCTCATCACGGTAAATAAACATGATTAAGTCAGCATCCTGCTCGATGGAGCCAGACTCACGCAGGTCGGAGTTGACCGGGCGTTTGTCGGCGCGTTGTTCCAGGGAGCGGTTAAGCTGTGAGAGTGCCACCACGGGCACGTGCAGCTCTTTGGCTAACGCCTTGAGTGAGCGGGAAATCTCTGCAATTTCCAGCGTACGGTTGTCGGAGAGCGACGGGACGCGCATCAGCTGAAGGTAGTCGATCATGATAAGGCCGATACCGCCGTGTTCACGGGCGATACGACGCGCACGGGAGCGGACTTCCGTCGGCGTCAGGCCGGAGGAGTCATCAATATAGATATTCCGTTTTTCCAGCAGAATGCCCATGGTGCCGGAGATCCGCGCCCAGTCTTCGTCGTCCAACTGACCGGTACGAATGCGGGTCTGATCCACGCGCGAGAGTGACGCCAGGGAACGCATCATAATCTGCTCGGAGGGCATCTCAAGACTGAAAATCAGCACCGGCTTATCCTGCAACATCGCCGCATTTTCGACGAGGTTCATCGCAAATGTCGTTTTACCCATCGACGGACGCGCCGCGACGATAATCAGATCCGACGGCTGCAGGCCAGCAGTTTTCTTATTGAGATCGTCATAACCGGTGTTCACACCGGTCACACCGTCATGTGGCTGCTGGAACAGTTGTTCGATACGGGCGACGGTGGCGTCGAGCACATCAGCAATGTTTTTCGGGCCTTCATCTTTATTTGCGCGGCTTTCCGCGATTTTAAAGACCCGGGATTCGGCGAGATCGAGCAGATCTTCACTGGTGCGACCCTGCGGATCAAAACCGGCCTCGGCGATCTCATTCGCCACCGAGATCATCTCACGAACTACAGCACGTTCACGCACGATATCCGCGTAAGCACTGATATTCGCCGCACTTGGCGTGTTTTTCGATAATTCAGCCAGGTAGGCAAACCCACCGACGCTGTCCAGTTGTCCCTGTCGCTCCAGCGATTCCGCAAGTGTGATCAGGTCAATCGGGCTACCCGACTCCTGCAGACGCGCCATTTCGGTAAAGATATGACGATGCGGTCGGGTGTAGAAATCCTCAGACACCACGCGCTCAGCGACGTCGTCCCAGCGTTCGTTATCCAGCATTAAACCGCCCAACACCGACTGTTCCGCTTCAATCGAGTGCGGCGGGACTTTTAAGCCTGCGACCTGGTAATCACGCTCGCGAGGTTCAGTCTGTTTGTTGAAGGGTTTGTTTCCTGCCATAGTGAATGGAGTTACCGAGATAAAGAGTGGGTCGAAAGATTACCATATTTTTCTTACGGAGGGAGCATGGCAACGCGCATTGAATTCCAGAAACACGGTGGGCCAGAAGTGCTGAAAGCGGTGGAATTTACCCCAGTAGCACCAGGCGAAAACGAAGTTCAGGTTGAAAACAAGGCCATAGGTATCAACTACATTGATACCTATATTCGCGGAGGCCTCTACCCGCCTCCATCACTGCCGAGTGGCCTGGGTACCGAAGCGGCAGGAGTGGTTATCAAAACTGGCCGCGCCGTTAAGCACCTTAAAGAGGGCGATCGCGTGGTGTACGCCCAATCTGCTCTGGGGGCATACAGTTCCGTCCACAACGTCCCGGCGGATAAAGCCGCCCTGCTGCCCAACGCCATCTCCTTTGAGCAAGCTGCAGCCTCATTTCTGAAAGGGCTTACGGTCTATTACCTGCTGCGTAAAACCTACGAAATTAAACCTGACGAGCAGTTCCTGTTCCATGCTGCTGCGGGTGGTGTGGGGCTGATCGCGTGTCAGTGGGCAAAAGCGCTGGGGGCGAAACTGATCGGTACCGTGGGCAACGCGCAAAAAGCGCAGCGCGCATTGCAGGCGGGAGCCTGGCAGGTAATTAACTATCGTGAAGAGAACATCGTCGAGCGGCTGAAAGAAATCACCAACGGCAAAAAAGTGCGGGTGGTGTATGACTCGGTGGGGAAAGACACCTGGGAAGCGTCTCTCGATTGCCTGCAGCGCCGCGGGCTAATGGTGAGTTTCGGGAATGCGTCAGGCGCTGTGACCGGGGTTAACCTTGGTATTCTGAACCAGAAAGGCTCACTGTATGTGACTCGCCCTTCGCTGCAAGGTTACATCACTAACCGGGAAGAGCTTGAGGAAGCCAGTAACGAGCTGTTCTCGCTGATCGCCAGTGGGGTGATTAAAGTGGATGTGACAGATGCACAGAAATATCCGCTTGCCGATGCACAGCGCGCGCATGAGGTACTTGAGAGCAGGGTGACGGAGGGTTCAAGTCTGTTAATTCCCTGAATCCAGAAAAGAAATTGGGCTTCCCTGAGGAAGCCCTTTCTTTTTTTAGTTCGGCTGTATGTAGGGTACAGCTCGATGAATTCTTTAGCGGCAGTCATAGTGACAGATTCGATAAGTAAATCCTATTCTGTTCTAAGCAATGCCACCAGAAAAGTTACAAGTATGTGACGAACCCCTCAATACCTTAGTAACGAAAGCGGTTATTGCGCTGATAAGTGGACACTTTTGGCGTTTTAATCGCCCGTATCACCCACACCACCACAATAGCCAGCAGTAGCCACGGCAACAGCTTGATCGTCAGGGCAAATAATCCGCCGATAAACATCACCACCGTGGCGACAACGATAGCGGCCAGAATGCCGAGCAGCGAAACGCCTGTGGCTAATAGCATGACGAAAAAGCCAATCACAAAAAGTAGTTCCAGCATGTTTTTCTCCCACACGCTCCTGAGTAATGCAGTAACCATTACAAAAAGCATGCCAAAACTAACTCATTGTTCTTAAAGCAAAACGCCCCGCAAAGATTTGCAGGGCGTGGTGAATTTGACCATCTTTTAGCGAAATTTATCGCTTATCAGCCACCAGTCTCAGCGCATGTTCCAGCACCTCGATGTCGGCACCGGCTTTATGCGCGTTCTCGCTCAGGTAACGTCGCCACTGACGCGCTCCCGGAATACCCTGGAAAAGGCCAAGCATGTGGCGGGTGATATGGCCAAGATATGTGCCGTTGCTCAGCTCGCGTTCGATGTACGGATACATGGCACGAACCACCGCAACCGGATCGGTATCTGCGCCTTCTACACCGTAGATTTCGCGATCGACCGTCGCCAGAATGCCCGGGTTCTGATACGCCTCGCGCCCGACCATCACGCCATCCATATGTTCCAGATGCGCTTTGGCCTCTTCCAGCGACTTGATGCCACCGTTGATTGACATCGTCAGGTGCGGGAAGTCACGCTTCAGCTGATACACGCGCGGGTAGTCCAGCGGCGGGATCTCACGGTTCTCTTTCGGGCTGAGGCCAGAGAGCCAGGCTTTTCGCGCGTGGATGATAAACATCTCGCACTCACCCTTCCCGGATACCGTATTGATAAAGTCGCACAGGAATTCGTAGCTGTCCTGGTCGTCAATGCCGATACGGGTTTTGACCGTGACCGGAATGGAGACGACATCGCGCATCGCCTTAATGCAGTCCGCCACCAGCTGTGCGTTCCCCATCAGGCACGCGCCAAACATACCGTTTTGCACGCGGTCAGACGGGCAGCCAACGTTGAGGTTGATCTCGTCGTAGCCACGCGCTTCTGCAAGCTTCGCACACTGCGCCAGCGCGGCCGGATCGCTACCACCAAGCTGCAGGGCAACCGGGTGCTCCTCTTCGCTGTAAGCCAGATAGTCTCCTTTACCGTGAATAATCGCACCGGTGGTCACCATTTCGGTGTACAGCAGCGTATGGCGGGAGAGCTGACGCAGGAAGTAGCGGCAGTGTCTGTCCGTCCAGTCGAGCATTGGCGCAATGGAGAAACGGTGTGCAGGGAAAGCAGTCTGTAATTCTGACGACATGGCGAAGTTTTAAGCATCTGGTGAAAAGGGGCGCTACTATAGCACAAAGAAAAGCCGGAGGCGCAGCGCCTCCGGTGGACTTTAGAACGTCATGCTCAGTTGCGCCCCCGCGCCCCAGGTTTCGTCTTCACCATACAGACCCATCAGGTCGATATGAACCGTGTTAAGCGGTGCAAACCCCACACCTGCGGTAAAGACATTGCTGTCATTGTCTTTCACATCAGCACGATAACCTGCACGAACCGCCAGCCAGCTCAATGGCGTCACTTCCGCACCCACGCCAACATATTGGGAGTTCTCTTCGCTTTTAAAACCTTTGGTTTCGGTCAGGTCACCATCCGCCGTCAGCGTCAGGAGATCGGTATGCCAGGCCGCACCCGCCGTAACGACAGGGCTGATTTGGTAAGTATCGCGCACGCCATCCACCTCTTTGGTGTCGATATCACGCGAGAACAGGTTTTTACCGGTCAAACCCACCGTCCAGTTTTCACCGAAATCAGCAGCAAGGCCGGCATCAACGTTAAACCCAGTATCGTCGTTGCGATAGCGACTGCTGTTGATATCGCCACTGTCAAAGTTGTAGATCGAGACCGTATAGTTGTAGAGCCAGGTCTGTTGCAGCTTAGGAGTGATACCCACGGAAACAGGCACGCCGCTGATATCAAACTGACGCGCCACTGCAACGCCATAGTCTGAAACGATTGCCGCACGACCAAAACCCTTTGATTTCAAATCATTCGGGTCAACCCCAAATACGGCCGCCGGAACAGCTTCCACCGCGCGCAATTTGTCGATATCGCCCTGATCGATGTAAGAACTCACGCGAGCACGCGCATTGGCTTTGGCCACGAAAGCCACTGAGAGCACGTCATTAGGAATACTTACAGCGATCCCACCTCCCGCTTTACCGCTGGCGGTTTTCCCTTTCAGTGAATCCAGTTGATCGGCAAGGTCGCCTGCGGCGGCAGAGACCTGCCGCGATGCAGCACTGGAAGGATTAAGGAGATCGATAAGATTGATATTATCCAGGGTACTGCGATAGGCGCTGACATCATCACTGATGTCATCAATCTTATCGCGCAGGTTGTCTTTATCTGAAATTTGCGCACCGATAGAGGGCAGGATCACCGTGATACCATCGTCAGGTTTCGCCTTTGCAAGCAACGCCGGGTTGATTAACACCCCGCTGCCATAGCTCCCAGCCGCGACCCCAGTTCCTCCCATCGCATCGCTACGTGCTTCTGTCCAGGTATTGGCTGCTCCGGCCTGATTTGCCATAAACATGGAGACGGCGATGCTAACCACCGAAAATTTAAAATGTTTTTTCACAGTATGCTCGTCTTATAGTCTGTTATGAAATAACCCCTGTCTGTTATCACCCAAACAGGTACGAACTATTGCTGTGAATAAGTACAAAAAGACCCGCTATTTCCCTAAGTTAAATTCTAACCAGACCTGTTGTAATTTGTGACGGTCCTCAATATTTATAGAAGAGGAAATTATTTTTTCCCAGGTTTTCCATCATGTGGCCCAAAAAACTGGGGCGGGTGATCGACCCAGCGATCTTCTCGCGTGGCGGCATACACTGGGTTGAGCGGATAGTAGATGCGGTTGTGCTTCTTGTTGGCTTCGCCAACTACCAGGAGTCGAACCTCTTCGTCCGTGTTGTTGATAAAGGTGTGGCAGACGCCGGTTCCGGCGGGAAACCCTACGCTATCGCCGGGTTCAAGTTTCCACAAATAGCCATTAATCCAGGCTTCAGGATACCCTTCAAGCACGTAAATGAACTCTTCTTCGTCGCTTTCCGCATGAGGATAGGATGTCCGACGTCCGGGGGGTAAACGCTCATGATGGATACCAATACGCCCTAGCCCGAGCTTGCGAGCCAGCGGCGCACCGATGGAAAAACGCTCGTCGCTGTCGGGATAGGTTGAGTTATCAGCGCCTTCCACGTCGCGCCAGTGTCGAATACAGTCAGGTCTTTTCATTGTTCGTTTCCCGGTTTGCAATGCGTCAGGTATAGCACAGACAGGCGGATCTCGGTGTTTTTACCAGAACATGATAAAGTGAGGGTTTTCCGTCCTATAACATCCGGGGTGCTAAATGGATAAGTCCACAAAAGAGCTGTTAGCGCAGGCCGAAAAGCTCTGCGCGCAACGCAATGTGCGCCTGACTCCGCAGCGCCTTGAGGTATTACGCCTGATGAGCCTGCAACAGGGAGCCATCAGCGCGTACGATCTGCTCGACCTGCTCCGCGAAAGCGAGCCGCAGGCCAAACCGCCTACGGTGTATCGCGCGCTCGATTTTCTGCTGGAACAAGGGTTCGTGCATAAGGTTGAATCCACAAACAGCTATGTGCTGTGCCACCTGTTTGACCAGCCAACCCATACATCAGCCATGTTTATCTGCGACCGCTGCGGCGTGGTAAAAGAAGAAGGGGCTGAAGGTGTTGAAGACATTATGCATACGCTGGCGGCCAAAATGGGCTTTGCCTTGCGTCATAATGTTATTGAAGCACATGGGCTGTGCTCTGCCTGTGTCGAGGTGGAATCATGCAGCCATCACGATAAGTGCCAGCACGACCACACAATCGTTGTGAAGAAAAAACCTCGCTAGCAATGAAAAAGGCGGCTCATGGCCGCCCTAAAGGTGTACTTCCTTGTACTTTCGGGTATAACCCGGTTACCAGCGGTAGTCGTTGCGTTTTTCCCAGTCGCCAACTTCCTTTTCCGCCTGGTCTTTTGCGTAGCCGTAGCGTTCCTGGATTTTACCGACAAGCTGATCGCGTTTACCTTCAATGACGGTCATATCGTCATCTGTCAGCTTCCCCCACTGCTCTTTCGCTTTACCTTTGAACTGCTTCCAGTTGCCGCTGATTTCGTCTTTATTCATCATCGTGTCCTCTTGTTAAGCGTCGGGTCGTAACGTCCGTTACGTTCTTTTCTGCTGGACGTGATAATAATTGTAGTTAAGGATTCTGCATCTATTTTGATATTCGGAATCTTTAACCGTCACGATATATCGTGATGGGAAGGAAACCAGGTATTATTTCGCCAGTGACGGCGCCAGATAAAGGCCAGAGACAGGCCCCGCAACGAGAGGAAAACGGCCAACGCCAGCCACAAACCGTGATTGCCAAGCCAGGGGAGCGTCAGCAGCGTCAGACCAAACCCTGCTGCTGCCACCGCCATACTGTTACGCATTTCGGCTCCGCGCGTAGCCCCAATGAACATGCCGTCCAGCAGATAACACCAGACACCGACCACCGGTAAGATCACCTGCCAGATGAGATAGTGGCTCGCCAGTTCACGCAGTGTGGGAAGTGAGGTGAGTAATGCAATGATCTGCTCGCCAAAAACGGCATAAACCAGCGCAAATGCCAGTGCCACCAGCCCTGACTGACGACAGGCTGCCCGCCAGACATCCTGAAGCTGCCCGCTTTCGCGCGCGCCGTACGCCTGCCCGGAATGTGCTTCCACAGCATAGGCAAAACCGTCCAGCGCGTAGGCGGTAAAGGTCAGCAGCGTCATCAATACGGCATTGACCGCGACGATGTCTGGCCCCAGCCGAGCCCCGAAAACCGTCAGCGCGCCAAAACAGAGCTGAAGGAGAAGTGAGCGCAGCATGATGTCACGGTTGAGTGCCAGCAGCTTACGGATATTGCCGCGCCATGCGGTTTTGAGTAGCGCAAGAGAGATCCCGCGCATCGCCAGCACGCGCCAGACCATCCACAGACCGATGATAAAAGTCCCGTATTCGGCAATTGCCGTCGCCAGTGCAGCCCCCTGCACGTTCATATGCAGACCCATTACCAGCCAGACATCAAGCACAATGTTGAGAAGGTTTCCCACCACCAGCAAAATGACGGGCGCGCGGGCATACTGCACGCCCAGTAACCATCCCAGCAGAACCAGGTTAGCCAGCGATGCCGGCGCACTGAGCCAGCGGATTTCAAGGAAACGTCTCGCCTGCTCCAGCACCGCCTCGTTACCGCCAACGATGTGAAGCGCGAGGTCAATCAGGGGCGAGCGCAATACAACGATTAATGCCCCCGCACCAAGCGCCAGAATGAGCGGCTGCACCAGCGCGCGGGCCAGACGCAGAGGATCTCTGGCACCATACGCCTGTGCCGTGAGCCCGGTAGTACTCATGCGCAAAAAGAGCAGCAGCATAAACAGGAAGCTGGTTGCCGTCGCGCCAATCGCCACGCCGCCAAGATAAACAGGTGAATCCAGATGACCAATAACAGCAGTATCGACCAGACCCAGCAAGGGCACGGTAATATTGGAGAAAATCATCGGCAGTGCAAGACGCCACAATGCCTTATCTGATGCCGTCAGCAGTGACATGAAAAATACCGGGAGAGGTAAAGGAAGCAGGCTACAGCAACGCCGTAGCCTGTCAGGAAGAGATTACAGCCATTCGCCGTTGCGAATCACCCCTACTGCCAGCCCTTCGATAGAGAAGTTCTGTTCGCGAAGATCCACCACAATCGGGGAGAATTCGCTGTTTTCAGGCAGCAGCTGTACGGTATTACCCTGTTTTTTCAGACGCTTAACGGTCACTTCGTCATCAATACGCGCGACCACAACCTGGCCGTTTCGCACATCCTGCGTTTTGTGAACCGCAAGCAGATCACCGTCAAGAATACCGATGTCTTTCATCGACATGCCGCTTACGCGCAGCAGGAAATCAGCGCTCGGTTTAAACATCCCCGGATCGACCTGGTAGTGGCCTTCAATATGCTGCTGTGCCAGTAAAGGCTCACCGGCAGCAACACGCCCCACCAGCGGAATGCCCGTCTCTTCTTCCACCAGCAGGCGGATACCGCGTGACGCGCCCGAAACAATCTCAATCACGCCCTTACGCGCCAGCGCTTTCAGGTGTTCTTCGGCAGCATTCGGAGAACGGAAGCCCAGACGCTGAGCGATTTCCGCACGCGTGGGTGGCATACCCGTCTGGCCGATATGATCCCGGATGAGATCAAACACCTCTTGCTGCCTGGTCGTTAACGCTTTCATTCCGCCCCCTGGGTGTATATACAGTTATGCTGTGAGTATATACAGTCAAAGGTGATTTTGGAACCAAAAACTGCACAAAAAACCAGGGACTTAATTATTCCTCGAGGCTCATCGGAAATGTGACCAAAGCAGCGTGACCCAGGTAATGACCGCAGTAATAATCGCCAGCAACACGGCAGCGGAACCCATGTCTTTTGCCCGGCCAGAGAGCTCGTGGAAATCTGAGCCAATCCGGTCAACAACAGCCTCAATAGCGCTATTGAGAATTTCCACTATCATCACCAACAGTACGGAGCCGATCAGAAGAACGCGTGTTATTGCATCAATATCAAGGAAGCAGGCGATAATCACCGCGATGATAGCGGCGACGCCCTCCTGGCGAAAGGCGGCTTCATTGATCCACGCGGCACGGAAACCTTTCCAGGAATAGCCGGCGGCTTTGATGATTCGGGTTAACCCAGTGGTATTATTGGCCATTAAAAGAACCTTTTATTGGAAATAGCGTCAGTAACTAGAGTGGCAGCGCGTTTCGCTGCCGCCTGAAGTATGACGGGTAACAACAGAAATTTTGCGCGCTTTCTGTTATCCTTGCGCCGCAATTGCATTATTAACCAGAGGCTTTACATCGTTTATGTCCGGCTGGCCACGAATTTACTACAAATTACTTAATTTACCATTAAGCATCCTGGTAAAAAGCAAGTCTATCCCAGCAGAACCCGCGCTGGAATTGGGGCTCGATACGTCGCGCCCCATTATGTACGTTTTGCCTTATAACTCGAAGGCAGACTTACTGACGCTTCGCGCCCAGTGCCTGGCGCATGACTTACCTGACCCGCTTGAACCGTTAGAAGTTGACGGTACTCTGCTGCCGCGCTACGTGTTCATTCACGGTGGACCGCGCGTGTTTACCTATTACACGCCAAAAGAAGAGTCCATCAAGCTGTTCCATGACTATCTCGACCTGCACCGCAGCAATCCTGATCTGGATGTGCAGATGGTGCCAGTATCGGTGATGTTTGGTCGTCGCCCGGGTCGTGAAAAAGGTGAAGAGAATCCACCGCTGCGCATGCTTAACGGCATCCAGAAGTTCTTCGCGGTCTCCTGGCTGGGACGCGACAGCTTTGTGCGTTTCTCCCCTTCCGTTTCGCTGCGTCGAATGGCGGACGAGCATGGCACCGATAAGATCATCGCGCAAAAACTGGCGCGCGTAGCGCGTATGCACTTCGCCCGTCAGCGCCTCGCTGCCGTTGGGCCGCGTCTACCGGCGCGTCAGGATCTGTTCAACAAGCTGTTGGCCTCCAAAGCGATTGCCCGTGCCGTCGAAGACGAAGCACGCAGCAAGAAGATTTCACATGAGAAAGCCCAGCAGAACGCCATTGCACTGATGGAAGAGATTGCAGCGAACTTCTCTTACGAGATGATTCGTCTGTCCGATCGTATTCTCAGCTTTACCTGGAACCGTCTCTATCAGGGCATCAACGTCCATAACGCTGAGCGTGTACGCCAACTGGCGCATGATGGCCATGAAATTGTCTATGTCCCCTGCCACCGCAGCCACATGGACTACCTGCTTCTCTCCTATGTGCTTTATCACCAGGGGCTGGTACCGCCGCATATCGCGGCCGGTATTAACCTGAATTTCTGGCCAGCTGGCCCGATTTTCCGTCGACTGGGCGCCTTCTTTATTCGCCGTACCTTCAAGGGCAATAAGCTCTACTCCACGGTGTTCCGCGAGTATCTGGGTGAGTTGTTCAGCCGCGGATATTCCGTTGAGTACTTTGTGGAAGGTGGTCGCTCCCGTACCGGCCGTCTGCTCGATCCGAAGACCGGCACGCTGTCCATGACCATTCAGGCCATGCTGCGCGGAGGAACTCGTCCAATCACGCTGGTGCCAATCTACATCGGCTACGAGCACGTAATGGAGGTGGGGACTTACGCTAAAGAGCTGCGTGGCGCGACTAAAGAGAAAGAGAGCCTGCCGCAAATGCTGCGCGGTTTGAGCAAGCTACGTAATCTCGGACAGGGCTACGTGAACTTTGGCGAGCCGATGCCGCTGATGACGTATCTGAACCATCACGTTCCGGAGTGGCGCGAGTCTATCGACCCTATCGAAGCGGTTCGTCCGGCCTGGCTGACGCCAACGGTCAACGGCATCGCGTCTGAACTGATGGTGCGCATTAACAATGCTGGTGCGGCTAACGCTATGAACCTGTGTTGTACGGCGCTTCTGGCGTCTCGCCAGCGCTCACTGACTCGCGAACAGCTGACAGAGCAGCTCGATTGTTATCTCGATATGATGCGCAACGTCCCGTACTCGGTTGATTCGACGGTACCTTCTGCGAGCGCCAGTGAGCTTATCGATCACGCTTTGCAGATGAACAAGTTCGAAGTCGAAAAGGACACGATCGGCGACATCATCATTCTGCCGCGCGAGCAGGCCGTACTGATGACGTACTATCGCAACAATATCGCCCATATGCTGATGCTGCCGTCACTCATGGCAGCTATCATCACCCAGCATCGTCGCATTTCACGCCAGGAGCTATTGCGTCACGTTGACACGCTCTACCCGATGCTGAAAGCGGAGCTGTTCCTGCGCTGGAGCAAGGATGAACTGGCTGGCGAGCTGGATAAACTGACGGAAGAACTGCGTCGTCAGGGGCTGATCACTGTTGTGAACGACGAGCTGCATATCAATCCGTCACGTTCCCGTACCCTGCAACTGCTGGCGGCCGGTGCGCGTGAAACGCTGCAGCGTTATGCCATTACATTCTGGTTGCTCAGTGCGAACCCGTCTATCAACCGTGGAACGCTGGAGAAAGAGAGCCGGACGCTGGCACAGCGCCTGTCCGTTCTGCACGGTATTAACGCTCCTGAATTCTTCGACAAAGCGGTCTTCAGTTCACTGGTTCTGACGCTGCGTGATGAAGGCTTTATCAGTGATACGGGCGATGCCGAACCGGAAGAGACGCTGAAGGTCTACCAGATGCTGGCTGAACTGATTACGTCTGATGTGCGTCTGACGATTGAGAGTTCAACGCAGGGCGAGTGATAATAAAAAGCCGGGCGGAGTTTTCACTCTTCCCGGCCTGTCATTCGCAGAATGATGAAGGCCCGGTAAGCGCTAACGCTACCGGGCCTTATTTTTAGCCTTGCCAAATCACCGCATTTAACTCAGCAGCGTAAAGGCAATCATCCCGACAATTGCGCCTGTCGTACCGAGGATGGTTTCCATCAGCGTCCAGGTTTTCAGCGTCTGCGCCTCGGTGGCACCGGTAAATTTACCGAACAGCCAGAAGCCTGCGTCATTCACGTGAGAAACCACGATAGACCCACCTGCAATACAGATAGACAGCGCAGCCATTTGCGCGCCTGAGTAATGCAGCTGTTCAATCACTGGCATCACCAGACCCACGGTGGTTAAACACGCGACGGTCGCAGAACCCTGAATGATACGCACTGCAGCCGCCAGCACGAAGCAGGTCACGGCTATCGGCAAGCCCATTCCGGTCAGCGCTTCACCCAGAGCGGGACCCACGCCGGAATCCACCAGTACCTGCTTGAACACCCCACCCGCACCGATCACCAGCAGAATAATGCCCGCAGGTTGCAGCGCATGACCGCAGATTTCCATTACTTTGTCTTTCGGCATCCCCTGACGCATCGCCAGGCCATAAATCGCCACCAGACACGCCACCAGGATCGCCGTGAACGGATGGCCAATAAACTCAAACCATTCGTACGCGCTGGAACCTACCGGCACAAAGCGCGCGGCAATGGTTTTCAGCCCAACGAGCACCAGCGGGAGCAGGATCAGTGACAGACTGAAGCCGAAGGATGGCATTTTACCTTCGCCGAGGTGCGGCTCGGTGATGTCATCCGGAATGTGCAGTTCAACGTAACGGCTGATGAAGTTGCCCCACAGCGGACCGGCAATAATCATCCCCGGGATCGCCGCACACAGACCAATCAGGATCATCCAGCCGAAATCAGCGTGCATCTGAGATGCCAGCAGCATCGGCGCTGGCCCGGGCAGCAGGAACGCCGCTGCCGCTGCCACGCCCGCAAACAGTGGGATAACCAGCTTCACGAGGTTAGTCCCGGTGTGACGCGCCATAGAGAACGCCACGCTAATCAGCAACACAACCGCCACTTCAAAGAACAGCGGCAGGGCACAAATCAGACCGGCCAGGCCAATCGCATAATGCGCACGGTTATGTCCGAAGGATTTCAGCATCTTGACGGCTATCTGATCAACAGCGCCTGTCTCATGTAAAATCTTGCCAAACATCGCCCCAAGCGCGACGACAATCGCCAGGAAGCCCAGCGTACCGCCCATCCCTTTTTCCATGGTCGCTGCGATTTTGTCGAGCGGCATCCCGGAAAAGAGACCTGCACCAATAGAAACCACCATCAAAGCAACGAAAGCGTGCATACGCGCCTTCATCACTAAAAACAGCAGCAGCAACACGGAACCCACTGCTGTCAAAACAAGCGTTAATGTACTCAAAACTTACTGCCTTTTATTAATGACCTCGATGGTGCTGGCAACAACACCTTCCAGTGACTGATCGATATCAACCACTAAGACATCTTTCTCATCTTCACCCGGTTCCTGCAGCGCTTCGAACTGCGTCACCAGCATCTGAGTCTTGAAGAAGTGACCTTTGCGCGCCTTCAGACGGCTTTCAATCACCTCAAAATCCCCTTTCAGGTAGATGAAAGAGAGGTTCGGGTTGCCGTCACGCAGCAGGTCACGGTAGGTTTTCTTCAGCGCGGAGCAAACGATAAGGGAAACTTTGTTGGTGCGCTGCATCGCGAACGCGGCGTCATTCAGCGCCTGCAACCACGGTTTGCGGTCGTCGTCGTTCAGCGGCTCGCCGGAGGCCATTTTCATGATATTGCTGCGCGGATGGAGGAAGTCACCATCAAGAAACGCAGCCTGGAGTTGATGCGCCACTTCGCTGGCCACGGCTGATTTCCCGCTACCGGAAACGCCCATCAGGACGTAGACGTGGTGATCATGATTAGTCGTGCTCAAAGGGTGTCCCTCAGTCAATTGTTACGGGTAACAGTTATCGGTAACATTGTCCTGCCAGGGCAAAAGAGAAGCAATATCCAAACGTGCGAGAAGTGAATAAGTGTGAGCTAGCTCAAATTTGTCAGCTCAAATAGATCCACCCGGTGACAAGGTGAAACCTAAATCTAACATTTTAGGGGTAACCGTCTCGCCACGAATGCGCGCCAGCAGGCGTTCTGCGCCAATACGCCCCATACGTTCACGCGGTGTCAGAACGCTCGCCAGACGAGGCTCCATGACCTGGCCGATATCGTGGCCGTGGAAACCGGCAATCGCCATATCACGCGGGATGGAAAGTCCCAGACGCTGACATTCGAACGCTGCACCGACAGCAAGGTCATCGTTGGTACAGAAAATACCGTCCAGTTGCGGATACTCACGCCGCGCCTGACGCATCAGCTCAATACCCGACGTATAGGAAGAGGACTGCTCCACCATCACGCTGTACGGGATTAAGTTCGCGTCGAGCATCGCCTGCTCGTATCCCTTCTGTTTGATGATAGTACGTTCATCAAGACGCGCTCCCAGATAGGCGATGTGACGATGACCGCGCGCGATAATCGCCGCCGTCATCTGACGTGCCGCTTCGAAGTTATCAAAACCCACGGCGATATCGAGGCATGGGGACTGGCTGTCCATCAGCTCCACCACCGGAATGCCCGCCACTTCGATCATCTTCAGCGTGCGCGGCGTGTGGGTACGTTCCGTTAAGATCAGGCCGTCGATGTTCCAGGAAAGCATGGACTCAAGACGTTCCTCTTCCAGCTCCGGCTTGTACCCGTAGTGCGCAAGCATGGTCTGATAACCAAACGCATCGGTCACACTTTCAATTCCGCGCAGCACTTCGGCGAAAACCTGGTTGGTTAAAGAGGGAAGCAGGACGCCCACCGCACGACTGGTCGCATTGGAGAGAATATCGGGTGCGCGGTTAGGGATATAACCCAGTTCATCAAGAGCCGCGGCAATCTTGCCACGCAGCGCCACGGAAACCTGCTCCGGGTTACGTAAAAAGCGGCTGACCGTCATTTTGGTCACACCAACGCGGTCGGCGACATCCTGAAGTACGGGGCGTTTCTTTTTCATCGTCCTGAGAAATCTTGAAGTGAGAGATTTGCTCAGTTTATCACGGACAAAGCCCAACCTTCCCCTGTCAGAGGGAAGGTTGGGCATTTATTTATGATTTATTACACCGGAGGCAGGTCAAACAGCAGAATTTCACTCTCGCTGTCAGCGTGTACGGAGATCGCCTGCTCGTCCCAGATGGCCAGGCCATCAGCCGTTGTTGCTTTAGTACCGTTGATGGTGACTTCACCTTTCACCACCTGGATCCAGATGCGGCGGTTAGCCGCAATCTGATGAACAGACTGTTCGTCTTTCGCCAGCGCCCAGCGATACAGTTCCATATCCTGATGCACTTTCAGGGAGCCTTCTCGCGCATCCGGGGACAGCACCAGCTGTTTACCCTGTTTCGCGTCGAAGCGGCGCTGCTCATAGCGTGGCGTGATGCCGGTTTCTTCTGGAATAATCCAGATTTGATACAGGTGCAGTTTTTCCGTTTTGCTCGGGTTGTACTCAGAGTGACGCACCCCGGTACCCGCGCTCATAATCTGGAATTCGCCCGCAGGAACCTGCTCTTTGTTGCCCATGCTGTCCTGGTGTTCAACCGCGCCTTCCAGTACATAGGTCAGAATTTCCATGTCTTTGTGCGGGTGAGTGCCGAAGCCCTGTCCTGCATCAATCACGTCGTCGTTAATCACGCGCAGTGCGGAGAAGCCCATGAAGTTCGGGTCGTAGTAGTCGGCAAACGAGAATGAATGCCATGAGTCCAGCCAGCCATGATTCGCGTGACCACGTTCGTTTGCTTTGCGTAAGTAGATCATTGTTTTCACCCTCAGTTCGTTTCGATGGAGTAAGTGTGGACGCAAATAGCCTGGGATCATAGAGGGTGAAAATTGACTCCTCTGTTCAAAAATTACGAACAAGTGCAGAGGAGCCATTTTTGCTTATTTCGCGAGGGTTACCGTGGCAGGAGAAGCCTGTTCAAAGCCCCGTTCAAGGATTTCAAGGTTAGTCAGAACGTCAGATTCCTTGACGTAATTCGCCGCGCCGCTATTGATAGTCGCAAACAGTGCATCGTACACGCGGCCATAATCACCCACCTCGGGCTTCAGCTCTTCTCTGGCTGTCGTGCCATCCGCCTTCACATATTCCAGCACGCCAACCGAATCATCCGCCGCAAAGCCCGGTTCACCTGGCATGATATTGGCCTTCAGGCTGGTCTCCTGCTGGTCAATACCGTATTTGATAAACGAGCCTTTCGTACCGTGAACGATAAATTTCGGATAGTCGATTTTCACCAGATGGCTGGTTTTGACAATGGCTTTCAGGTCGCCGTAGAACAGCTGCGCTTCAAACGTGTCGTCCGGGTTGGCTTTGTTACGCAAGCTGCGGATGTCATATGCCACGTGGTCCGGACGGCCAAACAGGGAGATGACCTGATCCAAGGTGTGTACGCCCAGCCCATAGAACGCGCCATCCTGAGGCAGACCAGGTTGGGTTTCTGCCACCGGGCGATAGTAGTCAAAATGACTTTCAATCTCGACGATGTCACCGAGCTTACCGCTCTCAATCGCTTTTTTCGCCGTCAGGAAACAGCTGTCAAAGCGACGGTTTTGATATGGCGTAACGGTCAGCCCTTTGCTTTTCGCCAGTGCGAACAACGCCTTCGCTTCGGCGATGGTCGGCGTAAACGGTTTTTCCACCAGCACGTTTTTGCCTGCTTCCAGGGCGCGTTTCGCGTAGTCAAAATGGCTGTCAGCATGAGTACAGACAACGACCAGTTTCACCTGCGGATCGTTAAGGATTTCGTCCAGATCGCTGGTGAAATGGATGTGGGAATACTGCGGAGACTGCTCCTCTGGCTTCGCGCGGCGGCGGTAGATATGGGCCACATGCCAGGAATCTTTACGGTGAAGGACATACGGAAGGTGATAGCGGGTCGTACTTTTACCAAATCCAATAAATGCGCAATGTAGTGTCATGGCTCAGTCCTTTTGGAAGGTTACTGAGATCTACCATAACAAAAAAAAGCCAGCTAAAAGCTGGCTAAAGTAATACTGGAAGCAATGTGAGCAATGTCGTGCTTTCAGGTTCCCGTAGCGGTCTTCCTGAACGCAGGACAATAATAATCATTCTCATTCGCAGTTGTCCAATACTTTTTGCAAAAAATAGCGGTTGACTCAAATTTTAAAGTCACTGATGTTAAAGAGGACATTAACCCACAGAGGACGAAGGAATGAGTGAGATAGTGATACGCCACGCTGAACCGAAAGATTATGACGCCATTCGTCAGATTCACGCCCAGCCGGAGGTGTACCACAACACGCTACAAGTCCCTCATCCTTCTATGGAAATGTGGCAGATGCGGCTAAGCGATCAGCCCGGGATTAAGCAGTTAGTTGCCTGCATTGATGATATTGTCGTCGGGCATCTCACGATTGATGTCGCACAGCGGCCGCGCCGCAGCCACGTCGCTGATTTCGGTATTTGTGTAGGGGCGCAGTGGCACAACCGCGGCGTTGCCAGCGCGCTGCTTCGCACCATGATTGATATGTGCGACAACTGGCTGCGGGTTGATCGTATTGAGCTGACGGTGTTTGTCGACAACGAACCGGCCATTGCGGTCTACAAGAAGCACGGGTTCGAAATTGAAGGCACCGGCAAACGTTACGGGCTGCGCAACGGTGAGTATGTCGATGCATATTATATGGCGAGAATGAAGTAGTTTGTTGCCCTCACCCCGGCCCTCTCCCCTATGAGTAGAGGGTTAGGGTGAGGGGAACAATCAATACCCCGCCGTTAAATCATCCACCGAACGCGGGTCCGATGCCCCAAACAGTGCGCCATCCGGCCCGACCATAATGCTCTGGGTGCTCCCCATCGCCTCTTTCACCGCCACCTTCTGTCCGCGCTGCTCCAGCAGTTTGATCGTATCCGGGCTAAAGCCCTTCTCGACACGCAGCTCATCCGGCAGCCACTGATGGTGGAAACGCGGGGCATTGGTCGCTTCGGCAACGTTCATCCCAAAGTCGATACTGTTCACGACCATTTGCAGCACAGTAGTGATAATACGGCTACCACCAGGACTACCGGTCACCAGCCAGGTTTTACCGTCTTTCACCACGATGGTAGGCGACATCGACGACAATGGACGCTTCTTCGGCCCCACCGCATTCGCATCACCACCGACCAGCCCGTAGACGTTCGGCACGCCCGGTTTGGCAGAGAAATCATCCATCTCGTTATTCAGCAGAATGCCGCTATTGCCCGCCACAATCCCGGTGCCGAAGGTGGTATTCAGCGTATAGGTCACCGCCACCGCGTTACCGTCTTTATCCACCACCGAGAAATGGGTGGTCTGGTTGCTTTCGTACGGTGCCAGCTTGCCGGGGCGGATCTCACTCGACGGCTTAGCCTTGTTGATGTCGATCTGTTCTGCAATCGATTTGGCATAAGCCTTATTGGTCAGCGCCTGCCACGGCACCTTCACGAAGTCCGGATCGCCGAGATATTCCGAACGGTCAGCGTAGGCATGCTTTTCCGCCTCGGCCATCACCTGCATGGCATCGGCACTGCCGAAGCCGAATTTGTGCATATCGAAGTTTTCAAGAATGTTGAGGATCTGCACGATGTGAATGCCACCAGAGGACGGTGGTGGCATGGAGAAGACTTCGTAGCCGCGATAGGTTCCACTGATCGGCGCACGCTCCACCGCCTTGTATTCTGCCAGATCCGCTTTGGTGATGAGCCCGCCGTTCTTTTGCATCTCTTCAGCAATCTGGTCTGCAATCGCGCCTTTGTAGAAGGCGTCCGGGCCGTGCTCCGCAATCAGCTCCAGGCTTTTGGCAAGGTTCTTCTGCACCAGCTTATCGCCCTTCTTCAGCGGCTCACCGTCTTTCCAGAAGATCGCCTTGCTGTTTTCATGGTTCGGAATGACTTCACTACCGTAGGTTTTGAGATCGTCGGCCAGGGCGTCATTCACAATAAAGCCATCCCGCGCCAGCTTGATGGCAGGCTGCACGACTTTGTTCAGCGGCAGAGTGCCGTATTTTTCCAGCGCCAGAGAGAAGCCCGCCACAGTGCCCGGCGTGCCGGACGCGAGATGCGAGGTCAGCGATTTTTTGCTGTCCGGATTGCCCTGATCGTCAAGGAACATATCACGGGAAGCCTTGCCGGGAGCCATTTCACGGAAGTCGATAGCCGTGGTTTTCCCGTCTTTGGTGCGCAGCATCATAAAGCCCCCGCCCCCCAGGTTACCCGCCTGCGGATGAGTCACCGCCAGCGCGTACCCGACGGCAACAGCCGCATCCACCGCGTTACCGCCCTGCTTGAGAATATCGACGCCCACTTTTGTTGCCAGCGCATCCACCGAAGCCACCATGCCATGTGTCGCCCGCACGGGATGGAAAACATCTTCCTCTACGCCGTAAGAGACTGGCGGTGCCGCTGGCGAGTTGGCCGCCACGCTAAATGTGCCGCCTGCCATCAGCGCGGCGATCGCTACCCAGCGTAAAAATGTTGGTTTCATCATTATTGTTCTCCAGGTGAAGGGATCCATATTCCCCGCTTAAGCCTGGTTCACAACTCCTAAAAAATCATCGTCATGGTGAAATCAGGGTAAACTTAAGAGAGGCCTCAAAAGGAGGAAATGACAATGAAACGCTTACTGATTCTTACCGCGCTGTTACCGTTTACCGCGCTCGCACAGCCACTGAATACCATGAACAATCCGAACCAGCAGGGTTATGTCATTCCGAGCCAGCAGCGTATGCAGACGGAGATGATGAGCCAACAGCAGCAGCAAAAAGGGATGCTTAACCAGCAGTTGAAAACGCAGACCCAGATGCAACAGCAGAGCCTGCAAAATCAGATGAACGCCAACACTCAGCGCGTGCAGCAGGGCCAGGTGCGGGAACAGCCGCTGCCCAACCATAACGGTGGCATGTTAGGCAACGGAACAATGCAGAGCAGCGGACAGCAGCATATGCTGCCGCAACAGTCGAACGGCAGTATGCTTAATCCGCAGAACTAAAGTCCGGGCCGATCAGGTCAATCGCATCGGTACAGACACTGTCCACACCCCAGCGCAGCAGCTCGGCCGCGCGCTGGGGCTTGTTGACCGTATAAACCAGAATATGCAGACCCGCCGCTTTCAACATCTTCACCCGCGCCTCATCCAGCAGCCTGTGGTTGAGATGAATAGAGACACACGCTAAACGGGTAGTCAGCTCGCGCCAGTCTTCGCGCCACTCGTCCAGCAATAGCCCGCGCGGCAGTTCCGGCACGGCCGCCTGCGCCGCCTCCAGGGCGTCAATTTCAAACGAGGAGAGCAACGGCGCGGTCATTCCTTCCCACAACTCACGCGCTGCCAGCGCGATGACCTTGCCCGTTAGCGGCCCGGTGCCGGTTGTCGGTTTGATTTCAATATTGGCCATCATCCCGTGCTGACGGCAGCGGTCCGCCACTTCCGCCAGCAGCGGCAGCGGCTCGCCTTTGAATTCACCGCTGTACCAGCTTCCGGCATCCACTTTCAGCAGATCGCGCCACGGCAATTCACCCGCCACACCCCAGCCGTTGCTGGTGCGTTCGAGGTTATCGTCATGCAGCAGGAAAATTTCGCCGTCTTTCGACAGCTTGGCGTCGAACTCGATCATCGTGTGGCCGTAACGCGCGCCAACATCAATTGCCGCCAGGGTGTTTTCCGGCGCCAGTTTACCGCCGCCACGGTGGGCGACAATATGGGGATAAGGCCAGTTGCTCATACTCGTTGTCCTGTTTCACCGTCAAATAAGTGCAGGTGATTTTCCGGCAGATGCAGCCATAGCGTGCTGCCTGCTTTAGGGCGTTCCTGATGCGCCAGACGCACCACCATTTTTTGCTCGCCCCAACGTCCGTGCGCCAGGTTATCAGCGCCCAGCATCTCCAGCGTATCCATCACCAGCGGTACGCCGCCTTCCGCCTGAGAGGTTAAACCAATATGCTCCGGGCGGATACCGAGCGTCATTTTACGCCCGGCGTAGCCACGATAGTACCAGTTGATCGGCAATGCCATCCCGCTTTCCAGCTCAAAATGAGTTCCCGCGCTGCTGATACGCCCTTCCAGAAGGTTCATTGCCGGGCTGCCGATAAAGCTCGCCACAAAGCGAGTGGCCGGTTTTTCATACACTTCAACCGGGGTGCCGATCTGCTCAGCTATCCCCTTGTTCATCACCATCACGCGCTGGGCGAGCGTCATCGCTTCGACCTGATCGTGGGTCACGTACAAAGAGGTGGTTTTCAGGCGGCGATGCAGCTGCTGTAGCTCCAGGCGCATCTGCACACGCAGCTTGGCGTCGAGGTTGGAGAGCGGTTCATCAAACAGGAACACCGCTGGGTCACGCACAATCGCGCGCCCCATCGCCACACGCTGACGCTGACCGCCGGAAAGCTCACGCGGTCGGCGCTTCAGCAGGCCATCCAGCTCCAGAATGCGGGCCGCTTCTCTCACGCGCTCCTCAATATGCCCTTTGCCCATTCCGCGGATTTTCAGCCCCCAGGCCATGTTCTCTTCCACACTCATGTGCGGATAGAGCGCGTAGTTCTGGAACACCATCGCGATGCCTCTGTCTTTCGGCTCCATTTCGGTGACGCGCTGACGGTCAATCCAGATATCCCCGGAGGTCACGCGCTCAAGCCCCGCCACCATGCGCAACAAGGTTGATTTACCGCAGCCGGACGGCCCGACCATCACGATAAATTCGCCGTCCGCCACGTCGAGCGTTAACGGCTGAATAACCTGGGTTTTGCCATCCCAGCTTTTAGTCACTGCCTGAAGTTTTAAACCTGCCATCTTATTTCTCACTGTCCACTAAACCACGCACAAACGCACGCTGCATGGCTAAAACGATAACGACCGGGGGGATAAGGGTGAGCAGCATCGCCGCCATCACCTGGTTCCAGAGGGTGGTGCCTTCACCAGTGGCGATCATGCCTTTGATGCCCGCCACGGCAGTGCCGAGGTTGACATCCTGAATAATCAGCAGCGGCCACAGGTACTGGTTCCAGCCGTAAATAAAGGTGATCACAAACAGCGCCGCGAGGTTGGTTTTCGACAGCGGCAGCACGATGTCGCGGAAGAAGCGCATCGGTGAAGCGCCGTCGATACGCGCGGCTTCAATCAGCTCGTCCGGCAGGGTCATAAAGAACTGGCGGAACAGGAAAGTGGCGGTCGCCGAGGCCATCAACGGCAGGGTTAAGCCCGCATAGCTGTCGAGCATCCCAAGATTGGCGATGACCTCCACCGTCGGGAAGATACGCACCTCCACCGGCAACATCAGGGTGATGAAGATCATCCAGAAGAACAGGTTGCGCAGCGGAAAGCGGAACCAGACGATGGCAAAGGCCGAGAGCATCGACACCGTAATTTTGCCCACCGTGATACCGAACGCCATGATGAAGCTGTTGAGCATCATCAACCAGAACGGCGCGCTGTTAACGCCCACGCCCTGCGTCCAGATGGTCGACATATTCTCGAAAAGATGACCGCCCGGGATCAGCGTCATCGGCGTATCAAACACCGCTTTGGTGTCCAGCGTGGCGGCGACAAAGGCCACGTACAGCGGGAACAGGATGACAATAATCCCTAAAATCAGCATGGTATGGCTGAAAATCGTCAGCCCGCGACGGTTCTCAATCATTGGTAGCGCACCTTACTTTCAACATAACGGAACTGCACCACCGTGAGGATGATGACAAGGAACATCAGCACGACGGATTGCGCTGCGGAGGCAGAGAGATCCAGGCCAGCAAAACCTTCGCGGTAGATCTTATAGATAAGCGTCGTTGTCGCCTGCACCGGGCCGCCTGCGGTCGCTGCGTCGATCACCGGGAAGGTATCGAAGAAGGCGTACACGAGGTTAACCACCAGCAGGAAGAAACTCACCGGGGCGATCAGCGGCAGCGACAGCCTGAAGAAACGACGAATAGGCCCTGCGCCGTCAATTGCCGCAGCTTCCACCAGCGAGCGCGGAATGGACTGCAGCGCGGCAAAGAAGAACAGGAAGTTGTAGCTGATCTGCTTCCACACCGAGGCGAATACCACCAGGAACATCGCCTGGCCGCTGTTCTGCGCGTGGTTCCAGTCGTAGCCGAACTCTGCCAGGAAGTGGGTAATCAGCCCGCGCCCAGGGTTAAACAGGAAGATCCACAGCACGGCAGCGACGGCGGGCGCAACGGCGTAAGGCAGCAGCATCAGGGTCTGATACAGACGGCTGCCGCGCACCACGTAATCCACCAGCGCGGCGAAAAACAGCGAGGCAACAAGGCCGCTGACGGTGACCAGCGCGCTGAACTTCATCGTCGTCCAGAAGGAGTCCAGGTAGTAGCTGTCATGGAACAGCGCGGTGAAGTTGTCCAGGCCAACAAACTGGCTGGAAAGCCCGAACGGATCGACGCTTTGCACCGAATACCACAGCGCTTCGCCCGCAGGCCAGATAAAGAAGATAACGGTGATGACCAGCTGTGGCGCGACCAGCAGATAGGGCAGCCAGCGGGACCGGAACACCGGACGGGATGATGACATTGAGATTTGGTTCCTGAACAATGCCGGGTGGCGGCTACGCCTTACCCGGCCTACATGGGGCACGTCGTAGGCCCGGTAAGCGCAGCGCCACCGGGCATTTTTTTACGATTTGGTCGACTGCTCAAAGCGGCGCAGCAGCTGATTTCCGCGCTCTACCGCTGAATCCAGCGCCTGTTGTGGCGTTTTCTTCCCGGTCCACACGCTTTCCAGCTCTTCATCGACGATGGTGCGGATCTGCGGCATATTGCCCAGACGCAGGCCTTTGGTGAACGGCAACGGCGGCTTGTTCAGCATCTGGCGCGTCGCGATGTCCGCGCCCGGGTTCTTGCTGTAGAAGCCCTGCTCGCGGGTCAGGTCATAGGCGGCTTTGGTGATTGGCAGGTAACCGGTTTTCTGGTGCCATTCGGCGGCATTTTCTGGTTTTGCCAGGAAGTCGAGGAACTCGGCTACGCCTTTGTAGGTCCCTTTGTCTTTGCCCTGCATCACCCACAGGCTTGCCCCGCCGATGATGGCGTTCTGCGGTGCGCCTTTCACGTCAGCGTCGTAAGGCATCATGCCCACGCCGTAGTTGAATTTGGCGTAATGACGGATGTCTGCCAGCGAGCCGGAAGAAGCGGTAGTAATAGCGCAATCGCCGTTGTAGAACTTCTCGGTGGATTCGTCTTTACGGCCGTAGTAGCTGAAATCGCCCTTCTTGTTGAGTTCTTCCAGCAGCGCAATGTGTTTCACCTGCTCTGGCTTATTGAACTCCAGGACCGCGTCAGTGCCGTCGAAACCGTTGTTTTTGGTCGCCACCGGCAGGCCATGCCAGGCGCTGAAGTTTTCAATCTGGATCCAGCCCTGCCAGCCGCTCGCATAACCGCACTTCATCCCTGCCGCTTTCAGCTTCGCGGTGTACTCCGCCAGATCCTGCCAGGTTTTTGGCGGCTGCTCTGGATCTAAACCGGCTTTTTTGAAGGCGTCTTTGTTGTAGTACAGCACAGGGGTGGAGCTGTTAAACGGCTGTGACAGCAGGTGGCCAGTTTTAGAATCGGTGTAGTAACCGGAAACGGTCGGTACGAACTGGGATTCGTCGAAGTTAATACCCGCGTCTTTAAAGACCTCGTACACCGGTTTGATGGCTTTAGAGGCCATCATGGTGGCGGTACCCACTTCATAAACCTGTAACAGCGCAGGCGCGTTACCGGTACGGAAAGCAGCAATACCTGCGCTCAGGCTCTGCTCGTAGTTACCTTTATACACCGGCACAATTTTGTAATCCGGATGGGTGTCGTTGAAACGCTGCGCCAGGGAGTCAACTTCTTTACCCAACTCCCCTTCCATGGAATGCCAGAACGGAATGGTGGTGACAGCCATTGCGTTCGTCGCAAAAGCCAGACCAATTGCCAGACCCAAAGCTGTGTGTCGTAACGATGTCATTGTCATCTCTCTTATTGTGCCGGATGCGCGATATCACGCGTTTTATGCTCGCGAGGTAACATGACATGCTCGAATGACAGAAAAATAACTGTTTGTTTACAGATAAGTGACAGCCAGGCGTCAGGGGGATGATGGTTGTGTGAAGGGGGTTGGGGGTGAAAAAAAGCCGGGTGGCGGCTACGCCTTACCCGGCCTACTCGATCCTGTAGGCCCGGTAAGCGTAAGCGCCACCGGGCGATGAAGACGGCTCAGCCGCCTAAATAAGCGCTCCGCACCGCCTCGTTCGCGAGCAGCGCGTCTCCGGTATCAGAAAGCACCACGCGGCCGTTCTCCAGCACGTAGCCACGGTCTGCAAGCTTCAGCGCCTGGTTAGCATTCTGCTCGACGAGGAAGATGGTCATCCCCTCTTTACGCAACTGTTCGATGGTGTCGAAAATCTGCTGGATGATGATTGGCGCAAGCCCCAGCGACGGTTCATCGAGTAGCAACAATCGCGGCTGGCTCATCAGCGCACGGCCAATCGCCAGCATCTGCTGTTCACCACCGGACATAGTACCCGCACGCTGAATACGGCGTTCCCACAGGCGCGGGAAGAGTTCATACACCCACTTGATACGGGTCTGGTATTCATCGCGGTGGGCGAAAAACCCGCCCATCGCCAGGTTCTCTTCCACCGTCATGCGGGAAAACACGCGGCGCCCTTCCGGCACAATCGCCACGGCTTCACGCATGATTCTGGCGGTCTGCCAGTCGGTAATGTCTTTACCATCGAACACAATTCGCCCGCTGGTCGCGCGCGGGTCACCGCACAGGGTGCCGAGCAGTGTGGTTTTGCCCGCGCCGTTGGCCCCAATCAGGGTGACGATTTCACCCTGATTGATATGAAGGCTGACATCGTGCAGCGCCTGAATCTTGCCGTAGTGCGCATTGACCTTGTCGAACGTTAACATCGCTTTTTCCATCTTATGGCTCGCCCCCATTATGCTTCGCCTAAATAGGCGCGGATCACGTCCGGATTGTTGCGGATCTCTTCCGGCGTGCCGTTTGCCAGCAGCGTGCCCTGGTTTACCACGTAGATACGGTCAGAAATGCCCATCACCAGCTTCATATCGTGCTCAATCAGCAGGATGGTGGTGTCGTGATGATCGCGCAGCTCGGCAATCAGCTCGTCCAGCTCTTTGGTCTCTTTCGGGTTGAGGCCAGCAGCAGGTTCGTCGAGCATCAGGATTTCCGGCTGCGTCACCATGCAACGCACAATCTCCAGACGGCGTTGGTCGCCGTAAGCCAGGTTGCTAGCCTGACGGTTAGCGTGCTGCAACAGACCGATGCGGTCGAGCCAGGTGGCAGCGCGATCCAGCGCTTCATCCTGCGCGCGACGGAAGGCCGGGGTTTTCAGCAGGCCAGAGAAAAGCCCGGTTTTCAGCTGCTGATGTTGCGCCACCAGCAGGTTCTCAATGACCGTCATCTCGCGGAACAGACGTACGTGCTGGAAAGTACGCACCACGCCCATACGGGCGATCTGTTGCCCGGGCAGGCCTTCAAGGTGCTGGTCGCGCAGCATAATGGTGCCGCCCGTCGGCTTGTAGAAACCGGTCAAACAGTTGAAGACCGTCGTTTTCCCCGCGCCGTTCGGGCCAATCAGGGAGACAATCTCTTTCTTATGCAGATCCAGATTCACGTTGTTGACCGCCAGCAGGCCGCCAAAACGCATCATCAGACCGTTAACGGATAATAATGGCTGACTCATGCCTGCTCTCCTTTCGCTTGCCCGTTCTTCAGCTTCAGCTGTGGACGGGTCATCGGCAGCAAGCCCTGCGGACGCCAGATCATCATCAGCACCATTAAACCACCCAGCATCAGCATGCTGTATTCGTTAAAGTCGCGCATCAGCTCACGTGAGACCACCAGCAGGATGGCCGCCAGGATAACGGCGAACTGCGAACCCATCCCGCCGAGCACCACAATCGCCAGCACAAAGGCAGATTCGGCAAAAGTGAAGGATTCCGGGCTGACAAAGCCCTGGCGCGCGGCAAACAGCGTTCCGGCAAAACCGGCAAACGCGGCACTGATGGTGAACGCGGTCAGCTTGATGCGGGTCGGGTTCAGGCCCAGGGAGCGGCAGGCGATCTCATCTTCACGCAGTGCTTCCCACGCGCGGCCCAGCGGCATGCGCAGCAGACGGTTGATCACGAACAGGGTAATCACCACCAGCAGCAGCGCCACCAGGTAGAGCCAGATGACACGGTCAGACGGGTCGTATTTCACGCCAAAGAAGTTGCTGAAGGTATCCCAGCCGCCTTCACGAGCGGTACGGCTGAATTCCAGACCAAAGAAGGTCGGTTTCGGGATCTGGCTGATACCGTTCGGGCCACCGGTCACTTCGGTGTTGTTGAGCAGCAGGATACGGACGATTTCACCAAAGCCTAAGGTCACGATCGCCAGGTAGTCACCGCGCAGGCGCAGCACCGGGAAGCCCAGCAGGAAGCCCGCAGCCGCAGAAACCAACCCCGCCAGCGGCAGACACGTCCAGAAGCCGAGGCCGTAATAGTGGTTCAACAGCGCAAAAGTGTAGGCGCCGATGGCGTAGAAGCCGCCGTAGCCCAGCACCAGCAGGCCTGACAAACCCACGACCACGTTCAGACCGAGACCGAGGATCACGTAGATCATGGTCAGAGTGGCAATGTCTACCGTCCCGCGCGACACCACGAACGGCCACGCCACCGCCGCCACCAGCAGGGCGACGAGGAACAGCTTCTGTTTAACAGTTGAACCATCAATCGCAGGCAGCACGAATTTCGGGCCAGAAACGCCTTTCAGCGTCTTCTGGAACAGCGGACGCAGCAGCTGGAACAGGAACACCACGGCCGTGCCGATAAACACCCACTGCCAGCGGATATCTGCTGCGGTGTCCACCACCAGCTTAGTACCGTTCAGCTCTAACTGAACGCCCATAAAGACGCCCGCCAGCACGAAGAACATGGCGGCAGAGAGCAGCGCCATTGCAAAATGCATCGGTTTCATACTTTCTCTACCTCCGGACGACCCAGAATACCGGTAGGCATTACCAGCAGAACCAGAATCAGCAGGGCAAACGACACCACATCTTTATATTCCGTACTCAGATACGCCGAGGAGAGCGCTTCGGCCACGCCGAGGATAAGACCGCCAATCATCGCGCCCGGAATGCTGCCGATACCACCCAGCACCGCTGCGGTGAAGGCTTTCATCCCGGCCATAAAGCCGATGTACGGGTTAATCACACCGTAGAACTGACCAAGCAGCACACCTGCGACGGCAGCCATTGCCGCACCAATCACGAAGGTAAGTGCAATCACACGGTCCGTGTTAATGCCAAGCAGGCTCGCCATCTTCAGGTCTTCCGCGCAGGCACGACAGGCGCGCCCCATGCGGGAATAACGAATGAACAAGGTCAGCGCCAGCATCGCAATGAAGGTCACGATCCAGATAACCAACTGCATGGTGGTAATAGACGCAGAGAAGTTATCACTCGCCCCGACAACCCACTGGCCATTAAACAAGCTTGGCAACGCCACGTCGCGCGAGCCTTCGGTCAGGCTGACGTAGTTTTGCAGGAAGATTGACATACCGATGGCGGAGATCAGGGCAATCAGGCGCTTGGAGCTGCGCACCGGCCTGTAGGCCACGCGTTCGATGCTCCAGCCGTAGGCACTGGCAATCACGATCGCGCCGACAAACCCGGCAGCGACCAGCAGCCAGCTGCTGTCAATACCCATCATCATCAGCGCGGCGATGATCATAAAGGAGACATAACTACCGATCATGTACACCTCGCCGTGGGCGAAGTTAATCATGCCGATAATACCGTAAACCATCGTATAGCCGATGGCGATCAGCGCGTAGGTGCTTCCCAGCGTGACGCCGTTAAACATCTGCTGCAGGAAATAGAGAAACTGCTCGGACATATGCAAACCTTTTTATACCCGCCCGTCAGTCCGGGCGGTGGGATAATTATTTGGCGGCCGAGGATGAACCGTCGGCGTGCCACTTAAAGACACCAAACTCAAATCCCTTCAGATCGCCTTTCTCATCCCAGTTCAGCGGCCCAATCACGGTGTTCGCCCCGTGTGCTTTTAAATCTTTCACCAGATCCAGCGGTTCTTTGCTGCCGGAGCGATCCAGTGCGGTTGCCAGAGACTGCACAGCCGCGTAGGTAATCCAGACGTACGGACCACTCGGATCCTTCTTCTGCGCCTTGAGCGCATCAACGATAGCCTTGTTGGCCGGATCCTGGTCATAGCGTTTTGGCATCGTTACCAGCATGCCTTCGGCAGCATCACCCGCGATGTTTGACAGGGAGGCGTTACCCACGCCTTCCGGCCCCATAAACTGGGTTTTCAGCCCTACCGAACGCGCCTGGCGCAGCATCTGGCCCATTTCCGGGTAGTAGCCGCCGTAATAAACGAAATCAATATTCTCTTTTTGCAGACGGGCAATCAGCGCGGAGAAGTCTTTCTCACCGGCGGTAATTCCATCGAAGAAGACGACATTCGCGCCGCCTTTTTTCAGGCCGTCCTGAACGGAACGCGCCAGGCCTTCACCGTACTGCTGTTTGTCATGAATAATGGCAATGCGCTGTGGCTTAACGGTGTCGAGGATGTATTTGGCGGCGGTTGGGCCCTGAGAGGAGTCCAGACCCGCGGTACGCATAATGTGCTGATAGCCGCGTTGGGTCAGCTCCGGGTTGGTCGCACCCGGGGTGATCATCAGAATGCCTTCGTCTTCGTAGATATCAGACGCAGGCTGGGTAGAGGATGAGCACAGGTGGCCGATCACATACTGAATACCGTCGTTGACGATTTTGTTGGCGACCGCAACGGCCTGTTTAGGATCGCAAGCATCGTCGTATTCCACACCGACCAGTTTGTCGCCTTTGATACCGCCTTTGGCGTTGATGTCTTTGATGGCCTGGCGCGCACCGTTGAACTCCATATCCCCCCACTGGGCAACAGGACCGGACATCGCACCGACTACAGCAACTTTAATCTCTTCCGCCATGGCCGCATGCGAAATCGACAATGCAACCATCCCCGCGAGTAACGTTTTCGCGTTCCTTCTCATCTCTGAATCCCCATTCGTGATGTCGTGTTTATATTTTGTTTTATTCTGGTTAAAAAGCATTCTGTACTTTTAATGCACAACGCTATTTTTACCAGTGCCTTTAATGGTTTAGCGCAGGTTTTTGTCAAAAACCAGACTAAAATCTCTATTTTTCAGGCTATTAAGCAAAGATAATATTCTGAAATCAGGCAGAGATAAACAAATAAAAGTGCAGTTTGCAGCATAAAATAACGGTACAAAGCGCCGAATAAATCACTACCATTCAGGTTAAAATTCTGCTTATTTTTCGATCCATGTGTTTTCAAACTGCCCATCGCGCTGCCAAAAAACTAATCACCTGGTTAATGAGAATAAAAAGAGGAAGCCGCTGAGTGAATAAATTGAGTACACTGCCCCTACTCAATTTGATTTGGACAACAAGCTAATGAAACTGACAATCGTTCGTCTGGTGACCTTTAGCGACCAGGATCATATCGACCTGGGCAAGATCTGGCCGGAATATTCCCCTTCGTCACTGCGCGTTGACGAGACCCACCGCATTTATGCCGCGCGATTTAATGAGCGCCTGCTGGCAGCGGTTCGCGTGACTCTGAGCGGCACCGAAGGGGCGCTGGACTCACTGCGCGTGCGTGACGTCACCCGTCGTCGTGGTGTAGGGCAGTATTTGATTGAAGAAGTGATCCGCGAAAACCCGAGCGTGACCTCCTGGTGGATGGCCGACGTGGGCGTGGAAGACCGCGGCGTGATGGCGGCATTTATGCAGGCGTTAGGGTTTACGGCGCAGGAGAATGGGTGGGAGAAGCGCCAGGGATGATCTGTGCGGCCTGATGCCCTCACCCCGGCCCTCTCCCACAGGGAGAGGGAGAAAACATTAAAAAAGGCAACTTACGTTGCCTTTTTGCGGTTTTTCCCAAGAATTTCGTGTTGCAGGAAGGCGGCAAGTTATGAAATCCCCGGGAGCTTACATAAGTAAGTGACCGGGGTTGAATAACGCAGCCAACGCACCTGCGGCGCGAAAGGCGACGGGAAAATTATTTGGCGTCTGTCGCCGTGCCGTTAGCATGCCAGTCAAACACGCCGAACTCGAAGCCCTTCAGGTCGCCCTTCTCATCCCAGGAAAGTGGCCCCATCACGGTCTCAACAGTATTCGCTTTCAGCCAGGTGGCAATCTCTGCCGGATCGGCTGACTGGTTCAGGCCCGCCTGCAGCGACTGCAGCGCAGCGTAGGTGGTCCACACGAACGCACCGCTTGGATCCTGTTTCTTCGCCTTGATGGCATCTACGATGGGTTTGTTCGCCGGAACCTGGTCGTAGTTCTTCGGTTTGGTCACCAGCAGGCCTTCAGCGGATTCGCCCGCGATGTTAGACAGGGAAACGTTCGCCACGCCTTCCGGACCCATGAACTGGGTTTTCAGGCCTGCAGCACGCGCCTGGCGCAGGATCTGGCCCATTTCCGGGTGGTAACCACCGTAGTACACAAAATCAATATTCTCTTTCTTCAGACGCGCCACCAGGGTAGAGAAGTCTTTCTCACCGGCAGTAATACCGTCGAAGAACACTACGTCGGCATTCGCTTTCTTGAGGTTGTCCTGCACGGAACGCGCCAGACCTTCACCGTACTGCTGCTTGTCATGAACGATGGCAATGCGCTTCGGCTTCACTTTTTCAACGATGTATTTCGCTGCAGTTGGGCCCTGGTCAGAGTCCAGGCCGGTGGTGCGCAGGGTCAGCTTGTAGCCGCGCGAGGTCAGTTCCGGTGCGGTTGCAGCCGGGGTGATCATCAGAATGCCTTCGTCTTCGTAGATGTCAGACGCTGGCTGAGTTGAGGAAGAGCACAGGTGACCGATAACGTATTTGATCCCGTCGTTCACCACTTTGTTCGCGACCGCGACCGCTTGTTTCGGGTCACAGGCATCATCATATTTTACGATCTGCAGTTTTTCGCCCTTAATACCGCCCTTGGCATTAATGTCTGCAACCGCCTGTTCTGCGCCAGTAAATTCCTGGTCACCATACTGTGCTACCGGACCGGACATCGCTCCTACGACAGCCACTTTAATATCTGCCTGTGCCATCGTGCTAAATGCCAACGCGATACATCCTGCCAGTAACGCTTTACCCTTCATGTTCATCCTGAGATTCCCCATTATTATGGTTATTACGATTATTGTGATGTCGTTGTGTAGCGCTTTATTTCAGTTATAGGTATGCCACTCGCGCTTTTTCAGCATACTCTGCTAAAACATACCCCATTTTTATGATTTTGGAATAGCTAATTTGAAATGAATATATGATAAGCCCGGCAGAGATTTCCGCCGGGCATATGGCTTTAACGTGTCAGCGACGCGGAGATAATGTCCAGCGCTTTACGGAACTGCACTTCAGGGATAGTCAGCGGGTACAGGAAACGAATAACGTTGCCGTAGACGCCGCAGCTCAGAAGAAGTAGCCCTTCCTGCAACGCGCGTTCTTGTACCTGACGGGTGAATTCCGGCGACGGGAGCCCTGATTGCGGGTCGTTAAACTCCACCGCCACCATCGAGCCTTGCGCACGAATGTCAGCGATATACGGGCAATGTTCCTTCGCTTTGCTCAGCACTTCCACCAGGTGATGACCAAGGTGCGCCGAGCGCGTGCAGAGATCCTCTTCATCAATCACGTCCAGCACGGCATGCGCCGCCGCAATCGCCAGCGGGTTACCGGCGTAGGTTCCGCCCAACCCACCAGGTGCAGGTGCGTCCATCACCTCCGCACGGCCAGAAACCGCCGAGAGCGGCATCCCGCCCGCCAGGCTTTTCGCCATAGTGATCAGATCGGGCTTCACGCAGTGGTGTTCCATCGAAAACAGCTTGCCGGTACGGGCGAAGCCGCTTTGCACCTCGTCGGCAATCAGCAAAATGCCGTGGGTATCGCACAGGGCGCGCAGGGCCTGCATAAAATCAGCAGGCGCAATGTTGAAACCACCTTCCCCCTGAACCGGCTCGAGAATAATAGCCGCGACCTGGTCGGGTGCGATATCCGCTTTAAAGATGCGTTCCAGGCTTTTTAACGCTTCCGCCGTGCTGACGCCGTGCAGTTCATTTGGATATTGCGCGTGGTAAACCGAGCCGGGGAACGGGCCAAAACCCAGTTTGTAGGGTGCCACTTTCCCCGTTAAAGCCATCGTCATAAAGGTGCGGCCGTGGAATGCACCACCGAAGGTGATAAGGCCAGGACGCCTGGTATACGCGCGGGCAATTTTTACGGCGTTTTCGACAGCCTCAGCCCCCGTGGAGAAGAACGCCGTTTTAGCCGGGCCCTCAACGGGCACGCGTTCGTTGAGACGTTCGGCAAGCGCCACGTAGCCTTCGTACGGCACAATCTGGTAGGCCGTGTGGGTAAAGGCATGGAGTTGCTTTTCGATGGCGGCAATGACTTTTGGATGGCGATGGCCGGTATTCAGTACCGCGATCCCCGCAGCGAAGTCGATGTACTCATTACCCTCCACGTCCCACACCGTGGCGTTTTCAGCTTTATCGGCATAAAAATTACACATCACGCCGATGCCGCGCGGCGTCGCCTGTAAACGCCGGTCGTTCAGTTCGTTATTTTTCACCCTGTCCCCCTGAGAAAGTCGCCTGCTTAGCGCATCAGTAAGTGTTTGCCAGGGGGAAGGAATTCGCCAGAGCGGGCGCTAAAAAAACAAAACCCCCGAATTTGCATTCGAGGGTTCTCGGTGTACTTCGCTTATCTTACGCTTCGATAGCGGCGCGAAGTTTTTTCATGGCGTTCTTCTCAAGCTGACGAACACGTTCAGCGGAAACGCCGTAGCGGTCAGCCAGTTCCTGCAGTGTGGACTTGTTGTCTTCGTCCAGCCAGCGGGCGCGGATAATATCCTGGCTACGTTCGTCGAGGCCTTCCATCGCATGGGTCAGCTTGTTCGCGGCCTGATCTTCCCAGTTATCCTCTTCAATGCCGTCAGCAAAGTTAGAGGTTTTATCCTGCAGATACAGTACCGGTGCCATCGGCTGGCTGTCGGATGCGTCGTCGTCGGAGGACATATCAAAGGTCATGTCCTGCGCGGCCATACGGGATTCCATCTCACGCACATCTTTGCTGGATACGCCCAGCTCACGCGCCACCATTTCAACTTCATCCTGATTGAACCAGCCCAGACGCTGCTTGGTTTTACGCAGGTTAAAGAACAGTTTGCGTTGCGCTTTTGTCGTGGCGACTTTCACAATACGCCAGTTACGCAGAACGTATTCGTGAATCTCTGCTTTGATCCAGTGCACGGCGAAGGAGACCAGTCGCACACCCACTTCCGGGTTGAAGCGACGCACAGCCTTCATCAGACCGATGTTACCTTCCTGAATCAAGTCCGCCTGCGGCAGGCCGTAGCCCGCATAATTACGAGCAACGTGAACAACAAAGCGCAGGTGAGACAGGATCAGCGTCTTAGCTGCTTCCAGATCGCCCTGGTAATGCAGCTTTTCAGCAAGCTCCTTTTCTTCCTCGGCCGTTAACATCGGCCAGGTGTTCGCAGCCCGGATGTAAGACTCCAGGTTACCAACAGGGGCTAAAGCTAAAGTTTGCATTTCTTTGGTCATTCATTCCTCTCAATGTTTCTTCTGGTCCAGGTTATCCCCATCAGGCAACAACCATGCCAAAGCGTTTGAGCAACGAGATTAGCATTCACTCTTGTATCAGACAGTGATTTTATCCACAAGTTCCAGGTGCAACGGTGAATAAATTACGCACAAAATGTGACATGAAGATGATAACAGGGGAAGAGACAACAGGGACACTTTCCCTGCAGAGCGAACATCTCGGTGCAGGGAAAGATTATATCACGCTTTTATTAATCGGGAGTAAAGTGACGTAAATGTTGAACGGTTGCCAGCCAGGCTGCCACCCACCCAATCATCGAACACACCAGCAGCAGCAACAGGCACTCATCGAACCCTAAGCCGCTGATATCAAACTTCGTTCCGAAAACCTGCGCCACTTCTGTGACTGCCGACGATAGACGCATCACCAAAATTTCTGACAATATCAGTGAAAGAAATGCGCCGGAAAAACCGAGCAGTGCGCCGCCATAGAGGAACGGACGCAGGATGAAACCATCCGTCGCACCAATCAGTTTCTGCACGTTGATGGTATCGCGACGGGCGAAGATGCTCAGGCGCACGCTGTTACCGATGACGAGGAAGACCGCCGCCACCATCAGCACGCCAATCATCGCCGCCACGCGGCCTACCAGCCCGGTCAGGGCAGAGAGACGCGCAAACCAGCTGTCATCCATGCGCACTTCATCAATGCCCTTAATGCGCGTGATGCGATCGCGCAGGGTGTTAAGCGAATCGGTCCCCTGGAAATCCAGCTTCGGGATCACCACCGCCACGGCAGGCAGCGGGTTCTCTTCAAGCATGTCCAGCGCGCCGCCAAAGCCTGACCAGTTGCGGAACTCGCCCAGCGCTTCTTCACGCGAGAGATAGTTAACCTTCTCCACACCCTGCTCGGCCTGAATTTGCCCGACCACCTGCGCTGCGGCGTTATCGTCGAGCGCTTTATCCAGATAGACCGTGATCTGCGGGGACGGATAGTATTGTGAGGCCGCCTGGTTGACGTTTTTATAGACCATATAGCAGACGCTTGGCAGCGTCAGGGAAATGGCAATCACCATCACCGTCAGGAACGTCGCCAGCGGTTTGCTTTTCAGGTCCTGCAGTGCGCCGTGGAAGGCATAACGCACCTGCTCGTTAAACACGTTGGTTTTGCGGGAGGCAGGCTTTGGCGCGGCTTTCTGGCGCTTTGGCGCATTACGATTGCCATCACCACCGCCCTGCGACTTACGGAAACGATCAAACCGGTTCCCGAACTGTCGAATCTGGTTTATTGCATCACGCTTATTCACCATGGCCTCCGTGCAAATGACCGTCGCTCAGGGTCAGCATGCGGTACGAACGACGGGAAATAAGCCCGATATCGTGCGTCGCCATCAAAACCGTCACCCCTACGCGGTTGAACTCCTCAAACAGACGCAAAATCCCTTCTGACAGGGCGTCGTCCAGGTTACCGGTCGGCTCATCCGCCAGCAGCACCGCAGGTTTGTTCACCACCGCACGGGCAATGCCCACGCGCTGCTGTTCACCGCCGGAGAGCTGGATCGGGAAATTCTTCGCTTTGTCCAGCAGCCCGACCTTATCCAGCGCCGCAGAGACGCGACGGCGGATATCATCATAGCTGGCACCGGCAATAATCAGCGGAATAGCCACGTTATCGAAAACGGTGCGATCCATCAGCAGGTGGTGGTCCTGGAAAATCATGCCGATCTGCCGACGCAGAAACGGCACTTCGCGATTTTTCAGACGGCTTATCTCATGACCGCCGAAAAAGATTTTCCCGGCACTTGGCCGTTCGATCCCACAGATAAGCTTGAGCAGGGTACTTTTCCCCGCGCCGGAATGGCCGGTCAGGAATGCCATCTCGCCCGGTTGCAGGTGGAATGTCACCCCCTGCAACGCTTGTCTCCCACCGAGATAGGCCTTGCTGACGTGTTCAAAGCGAATCATTGTTAGTCCTCTCGGGCAAATAGTGCCTCAATAAAGTCGTCCGACTTAAACGGACGTAAATCTTCAATACGCTCGCCCACACCGATGTAACGGATAGGAATGCCGAACTGATCGGCCACGGAGAAGATCACCCCGCCTTTGGCGGTGCCGTCCAGTTTGGTCAGCGTGATCCCCGTCAGTCCTACCGCTTCATGGAACAGTTTTGCCTGACTAATGGCATTCTGTCCGGTGCTGGCATCAATGGTCAGCATAATTTCATGCGGTGCTTCTTCGTCCAATTTTTTCATCACACGGACGATTTTCTTCAACTCTTCCATCAGGTGCGATTTGTTCTGCAAACGCCCTGCGGTATCGGCAATCAGTACATCCACGTTGCGCGCCTTCGCCGCCTGGATGGCGTCAAAGATAACGGATGCGGAATCCGCGCCGGTATGCTGGGCAATCACCGGGATGTTATTGCGCTGGCCCCACACCTGCAGCTGCTCAACCGCTGCTGCACGGAAGGTATCACCTGCCGCCAGCATCACCGATTTGCCCTGCTGTTCGAACTGGCGCGCCAGCTTGCCGATGGTGGTGGTTTTACCCACACCGTTCACGCCAACCATCAGAATAACAAATGGCGTTTTGCCTTCAATATTAAGCGGTTCGTCAACTTTTGCGAGAATTTCACCCATCTCGTCTTTCAGCAGACCGTACAGCGCTTCGGCGTCACGCAGCTGTTTGCGGCTCGCCCCTTCGGTCAGGTTGGTGATGATCTTACGGGTGGTTTCCACACCGACGTCGGCGATCAGCAGTTGCTCTTCCAGCTCTTCAAACAGATCGTCGTCGATCTTCTTGCCGCGGAAAAGACTGATAAATCCGGAACCTAAGTTTTCTTTGGTTTTAAGCAGGCTGCGTTTCAGGCGGGCGAAGAAACCTTCTTTGGTCGGTTTTTCCTGTTCCTGAACGATCTCCTCTTCGGCCTGCTCTTCCACTGGCACCACGATAACCGCTTCTTCAGCCGCTTCTGCTGCCAGCGCCTGCGCTTCCAGCTCTTCGTCGGTTAGTTCAGGTTCGTTTTCGGCTTCTTCTTCCACCGCCTCAACAATTTCAACGGTTTCCGCTTCGGCCTGCCACTCTTCGGCAGAAACGGCTTCGATTTTCACCTCTTCCGGCAGCGGCAGTTCTTCGTGTTCGATGACGGCCTGTGGCGCTTCGGGAATCTCTTCGGCGACAACCGGTTCTGGCTTCTCGCTTTCCTGAACCTGTTCAGTGACCTCAACCACCTCTTCAGCGAAAGATTCAATCTCTTCTTTGCTGTGTGCCGTCTCTTCCGCTTCGACAACCGCGGCGGTTTCTACAGGCGTTTCAGGCTGCGACTGCTCTTCAACGGCATGTTGCTCTTCGGTTTTCTGTTCTGTTTCTTGCTCTTTTTCACCGAAGCCCAGCCAGGAAAAGAAGCCACGTTTTTTTTGTTTTGCCATCTGCGACTACACTCCTCGCGGCGCTATATACATGGAAGCTAAAAAAATGATGAAATAGTCTAACACTTTACTTAATTGACATCACCGCCCGCAATCGCAGGCCAATTGTTAACAGAGCTTTCCTGAGATGAAGAAACCCAACCGCGCCCCGGCCGGTCAAATTCGTATTATCGGCGGTCAGTGGCGAGGCCGGAAACTACCGGTGCCGGACAGCCCCGGTTTACGCCCTACTACCGACCGCGTACGCGAGACGCTGTTTAACTGGCTGGCCCCGTCAATGGTAGACGCCCACTGTCTCGACTGTTTCGCCGGAAGCGGCGCACTCGGACTGGAAGCGCTGTCACGCTATGCCGCCAGCGCCACGCTGCTGGAGATGGAACGCGGCGTGTCGCAGACGCTACAGCAAAATCTGGCGACGCTAAAGGCAACCAACGCTAAAGTCGTGAACACCAACACGTTGAGTTTCCTCGCGCAGAAAGGTACGCCACATAACGTGGTGTTTGTCGACCCACCGTTCCGTAAGGGGCTGCTGGAAGAGACGTTATCCCTGCTGGAGCAAAATGGCTGGCTGGCAGATGACGCATTAATTTACGTGGAAAGTGAAGTGGAAAACGGTTTACCGCCAGTTCCCGCTCACTGGGATCTGCACCGTGAAAAAGTGGCAGGTCAGGTCGCTTATCGTCTGTATCACCGTCAGGCTCAAGGAGAATCCGATGCCGGTACTGATTAATCTGGGACGTTTGTTGATGCTGGGCGTCTGGGCGTTTTTAATTCTCAACCTGGTGCACCCGTTCCCGCGACCGATGAATATTTTTGTTAACGTCGCGCTGGTTTTCACATCGTTTATGCACGCCCTGCAGATGGTAATGCTGAAAAATGGTCTGCCAAAAGATGGCCCGCAGATGACCGGCTGGCAGCAGCTGCGCGTCTTTATTTTCGGCGTGTTTGAACTGCTGGTGTGGATGAAGAAATTTAAGGCGCAGGTGAAGAAGTAAGGTGCGGCCTGATGCTCTCACCCTCTCCCACAGGGAGAGGGAACCGATCGAGCATTATTCAGGCGTAAAACCTTCGAATCGGGACCCTTTATAACTCAGCGTCCCTTTCTCCCCCACCGTCAACTGATGGTACTGCTGCGCCTCCAGGCGGAAGGTCATCTCGAGCCCGCCGGTTTCCGGCTTAAAGCTCGCTTCATAGCGCATTGTCGTGCCTGCTGGCGTCACCTGCTGCTGGCGTGAACGGCGGTCGTTAAGCGGTTTTTCGCGTTTGTTCGTCACTACCACGCGCTTTTGCAGTAGCGGTGCAGCATCGTTATCCGCCTTTTCGCGGCGCTGCTGTACGAAACGGAACGAGGCGGCAATGACGATAATCGCCACCACGATAATGAAAAACAGCGGCATCTTGCTCATTCTAAAATCCCATCAGATTATGCGGAATTCAGGATACCCTGCCTTCCCTGCCATTGCCAAACGCCCGTCCGCATCACTACACTGGATCAGAAACTGATTATTCAGCCTTAACAGATACAGGGAGTTAATATGCTTTGGTCATTTATCGCTGTCTGTTTTTCCGCATGGCTTTATGTCGATGCGTCGTACCGCGGTCCCACCTGGCAGCGCTGGTTGTTTAAACCGGTCACGCTGTTGCTCCTGCTGCTGCTGGCCTGGCAAGCGCCGATGTTTAACGCCATAAGCTATCTGGTCCTCGCCGGGCTGTGTGCTTCCCTGATTGGCGATGCCTTAACCCTGCTGCCACGTCAGCGCCTGCTGTACGCCGTTGGGGCGTTCTTCCTCTCCCATCTGCTGTATACCATCTACTTTGCCAGCCAGATGACGCTTTCATTCTTCTGGCCGCTGCCGCTGGTACTGCTGGTGATTGGCGCACTGCTTATCGCGGTGATCTGGTCGCGTCTGGAAGAGATGCGTTTGCCGGTCTGCACCTTTATCGCCATGACGCTGGTGATGGTATGGCTGGCAGGCGAACTCTGGTTCTTCCGTCCAACGGCGCCGGCGATGTCGGCGTTCTTCGGTGCAGCACTGTTGTTACTCGGGAATATCGTGTGGCTGGGCAGCCACTATCGCCGTCGTTTCCGGGCGGATAACGCGATTGCCGCCGCCTGCTACTTTGCCGGACACTTCCTGATCGTACGCTCGCTGTATATTTAAATAAGCCTTGACTCTGGAGTCGACTCCAGAGTGTATGCTGCGGTTAATGAGAAAATTATCATTGCCGGAGACTGCCATGTCGACTCCAGAAACACCAAAAAAAGTCCCACAATTCTCAGCACTTAAGCTCAGTCCGGTTCCGCCGAAGGACGACTGCTGCTGCGAAGGTGTGTGCGAAACACAAACCGAAATACTCCCTGAAAACGGCAACCGCTACAGTTGGGTCGTCAACGGTATGGACTGCGCCGCCTGCGCCCGTAAAGTTGAAAACGCGGTAAAACAGGTGCCGGGAGTGAGTCATGTCCAGGTTCTGTTTGCCACTGAAAAGCTGCTGGTCAGCGCGGATAACGACGTTATCCAACAGGTTGAAGCTGCCGTAAGTCAGGCGGGTTACAGTCTGCGTAGCGAAAATGCGCCTGCAGAAAAAACCTCTTCCCTGCGAGAAAATCTACCGCTTATTACCCTCATCATCATGATGGCCCTGAGCTGGGGACTGGAACAGATTAACCATCCGTTCGGCAATCTGGCATTCATCGCCACCACGCTGGTTGGGCTGTTCCCAATTGCCCGTCAGGCATTGCGGCTGATGAAAAGCGGAAGCTGGTTTGCCATCGAAACGCTGATGAGCGTGGCCGCTATTGGCGCGCTGTTTATTGGTGCGACAGCAGAAGCGGCAATGGTGCTGCTGCTGTTCTTAATCGGTGAACGTCTTGAGGGCTGGGCCGCCAGCCGCGCGCGTAAAGGAGTCAGCGCGCTAATGGCCCTGAAACCTGAAACCGCCACACGCGTGATCAACGACAACCGGGAAACCGTCGCCATCAACACGCTGCGCCCGGGCGATGTGATTGAAGTCGCCGCAGGCGGGCGTCTGCCTGCAGACGGTGAGTTGCTCACCGCAACAGCAAGCTTCGACGAAAGTGCCCTCACCGGAGAATCGATTCCGGTTGAACGTACAACCGGTGAAAAAGTGCCTGCGGGTGCCACCAGTGTTGATCGTCTGGTGCAACTGACGGTGCTTTCCGAACCCGGTGACAGCGCCATCGACCGTATTCTGAAGCTGATTGAGGAAGCCGAAGAGCGTCGCGCGCCAGTTGAGCGGTTTATCGATCGCTTCAGCAGGATTTACACCCCCGCCATCATGCTGGTTGCCCTGCTGGTCACTGTCGTTCCACCCCTGTTTTTCGGCGCACCGTGGGAAGGCTGGATTTATAAAGGTCTGACGCTGTTGTTGATTGGCTGTCCGTGTGCGCTGGTGATCTCCACCCCGGCGGCCATCACATCCGGGCTTGCGGCGGCGGCACGTCGCGGAGCGCTGATCAAAGGCGGAGCCGCCCTGGAACAGCTAAGCCAGGTTCAGCACATTGCCTTCGATAAAACCGGTACGCTGACCGTAGGTAAGCCGCAGGTGACCGGTGTTTATCCGCAGGAAATCAGTGAAAACGAACTGCTGACATTGGCAGCTGCCGTAGAGCAAGGTTCAACCCACCCGCTGGCGCAGGCGATTGTGCGTGAAGCGAAGGCGCGTGAACTCACCATCCCTGCGGCAACTTCCCAGCGGGCACTGATGGGCTCAGGCATTGAGGCCGTCGTCGACGGTAAAAAGGTGCTGATTGTCGCGGCTGGCAAGTCTTCTACTCCAGAGGTTGAGGCGTTAGAACAGGCCGGGCAAACGGTCGTAGTCGTCATGCAGGACGGCGTGGCGAGGGGAATGCTGGCATTGCGCGATACCCTGCGTGATGATGCAAAAGAAGCCGTGGCGGCGCTACATCAACTGGGCGTACAGGGCGTTATTCTTACAGGCGATAACCCTCGTGCGGCAGCCGCAATTGCCGATGAACTGGGGCTGGAATTTAAAGCCGGATTGTTGCCTGCAGATAAGGTCAGCGCAGTCACAGAGTTGAACGCTCATGCCCCGCTGGCGATGGTTGGTGACGGGATTAACGATGCCCCGGCGATGAAAGCGTCCACCATTGGTATTGCGATGGGCAGCGGTACCGACGTGGCGCTGGAAACGGCCGACGCGGCGCTGACCCACAACCGCCTGACCGGGCTGGCGCAGATGATCGATCTTGCGCGAGCGACGCGTGCCAATATCCGTCAGAACATCGGTATTGCGCTCGGGCTGAAAGGGATATTCCTGGTGACCACCCTGCTCGGCATGACCGGGCTGTGGCTGGCGGTGCTGGCGGATACCGGGGCAACGGTGCTGGTGACGGCGAACGCGCTTCGGCTGCTACGTCGCCGGTAAAAAAAGCCCGGTGGCGCTAACGCTTACCGGGCCTACATGTTCTGCTAACTCGTAGGTCGGGTAAGGCGAAGTCGCCACCCGACTTTTTTATAAGAAATAGCTCATCGCCAGGCCTAAAAATAGCACCAGACCGACGTAGTTATTATTCATAAACGCCTTAAAACAGGCTTCACGCTCGCGCTTCGCAATCAGCTTTTGCTGGTACGCAAACAGCAAGCCCGCCACCAGCACGGACCAGTAAAACTCCCAGTTCAGCCCGTTCAGGCGACCAATCGCGACCATCAGTGCCAGTACCGCGACCTGCAGGATACCGATAATCAGCTTGTCCTGACGACCAAAGAGGATAGCGGTTGATTTGATGCCAATTTTCAGGTCATCGTCGCGGTCTACCATCGCGTATTGCGTGTCATATGCCACGGCCCAGAGAATATTCGCCAGGAACATCAGCCAGCAGCTGAGTGGTAAGGACTCACTAACAGCCGCAAATGCCATCGGAATCGACCAGCCAAATGCCGCCCCCAGCACCACCTGAGGCAGATGGGTATAGCGTTTCATAAACGGATAAACCCAGGCCAGGGCCAGCGCCGCAACGGAAAGCAGAATGGTCATGGTGTTAAGGGTTAACACCAGCAGGAAAGAGAGCAGCACCAGAACAATGAACAGCACGCGGGCTTCTTTCCCGGTGACTTGCCCGCTGGGTAACGGACGACCGGCAGTACGTTTTACGTGCCCGTCGAATTTACGATCGGCATAGTCATTGACCACACAGCCTGCCGCGCGCATCAGCCAGACGCCGGCAACGAATACGCCCAGGATCCACAGCGGCGGCACGCCCGGCGTCGCGACCCACAGCGCCCATAAGGTCGGCCACAGCAACAGTAACGCGCCAATCGGTTTATCGGTACGCATTAAGCGGTGATAGGCCAACAGCTTATTCTGCGTCAGGCTCCACTCCATTTTTTCTTCCTCTTAGTACAACGGCGATGCCGGTAAAAAAAGCTCCGTCAGTATTAACGGTTTACCGCTCAGGCGAAGGCGGGAACGACGCCCCCACAGTTCGGCATCACGACCAATCTCAATAAAATCTCGGGTAAGCTCAGACGAGGTGAAAAGATAACGCCCCAGAGGCGTTTTCCCCAGCCGTTGCAGCGCCAGCTCGGGCCCGGAAAGGGTGGATTCGGGCACCACCGTCCGCCCGGCAAGCCATGGCTCGCCATCAGCGCAGAGTAAAATTTCACGCAGCCAGTAACGTGGCTCTTGCGGCAATAGCGGCAGCTCGGCAGCAATCTCATCGCCAGAGACAAACCCTTCCTGAATCAGGGTCACCGTGACCGTTTTACCCTGCTGCTCAAAACGTTTCGTCATGGAATCTTCCAGCAGCAACCAGTCCAGTTGCTGCGGATCAAGCGCAGGTATTTGGTCGAAATAGCGCAGCGCACGCAGTTGCGTTAGCGCAGGGTGTGACATGCCAGACTCTCCGATACATAACGTGATGGCATTGTATCGCAGAAAAGCAGATTGAGGGCGGCCAAACGTTATTTAACGATCACTATCGCAACAAGAGCGCAACAGCCCGGAGAATACCAAAAAAAGTGCGCCCACTCAGGCGCACCAAACTACTAACAAATCAGCACTGTGGGGAAACGGTTACCCCTTGCCTTTTACACTGCTGATAAAGGTGGAACGGGCAGTGGTTGAACCTAAACGTTCGGCTTCATCAAGCAGTTTCAGCGCTTTATCGACATCGCCGCGCTTCACCGCCTGCTTAATGGCGTTGTTGAAGTACTCTTCGGTGTCGTTCAGAACCGGTTCAGCTTTCTTCGATGGGGCGGGTGCAGCGGCGGCTACCGGTGCGGCAGCGGCTGCGGCGGCTGGAGCGGCATACACAGGCGCGGCTGTATTGCCTACTGTGACAGGGCCAGTACCGGAAGAGCCAAACAGTGGGCCAACCAGCACGCTGGATGCATTGTTTGTTGAGACTTTCAGCTTAAGCAAACCGTCGGTGACGTGACGCGCTAATGGATCCGGAATATCCGGAACCGAGTTGCCGGTGCCTTTCGCATAGGCTTTTGCCGGATCGATAAGCTTAGTGGTCTGCTGCAGATCTTTTTCGGTCGTGAAAACCAGAACATAAATCTTCTGCTGACCCAGGGCAGGCGTCAGGCGCATTTTACCTTCCAGACGGTCAGCGCTCATCACGCCTGGTTCCTGGTAACTAAAATATTCGCTTGGGAAGAAAGCAGATGGCGTCAGGTTCTGATCCAGAATCAGTACGTTAGGTGCGAAGACGCTGGTTTGCTTGTTCACTTCGCTGGTCAGCGTCAGGGTTAGCTCACCAATGTTGGCCGGCACGCTGTAGGCGGCAACCGGCCCGGTGATCCCTGGCACGTTCAGTTGCTGGCCGCCCGTAGAAAGCTGTGTCGACTGCGTTTTGGATTGATCAACTGGCGTCCAGGTCAGTTGCTGGAGCGCCGCCGCCGGGATAGCCGGCGCAGCACTGGTATTTTGTGGTACGAAATTCACGTCTGCAAAGGAGACCGCCGGAACACAGGCCATCAGCCCCGCAGAGAGGCACAGCGCGACGAGACTTTTCTTCATTTTCATTGTTATTACCTCTGATAGCGTGAGCACTGCGGTGGCCAGGCAATAGCGCGCAGCACCCTAAGGATAGAGGGGCTTGCGCCCCTCTTTTAGGTCATTACGTCAGGTCTAACGAATTACCACCAGATTTCCATCTGGGCACCGAAGGTCCACTCATCAGAGTCGCCGCGGCTGAAGGTTTTTGCGGACGTGTCGCTGTACGCAATACCAGAGTCGTAGCCTGCACCGGAGTCGCCGTTCGCGTAGCCCCATTTTTCATCCCACTTCGCGTAAGTTGCGAAGACACGGATAGCTGGACGGGACCAGATGCTGTCGCCTGCCTGCCATTGTTGTGCCAGGGTGATTTTGTACTGACTGTTGGTGTCGTCGGTTTTCTGAGACTTAACGTTGTCGTAGCCCACTTCTAACAGGGTGCTCATGATTGGCGTCCATTTGTACATAGGACGCACACCGACGGTCCACCATTTGGTGCCGTTGTTGTTATCCAGGTTGATGTCCTGGTACATACCTACGTACATCAGATCCCAGGAGTCGCCCAGAGAGATCGCACCGTGGTCCAGAACACGCCACATGTCGCCGTTGTTGTTGATGCTACCACCTTCCGGACGGCCCTTGCCGTTGGAGGTCATAGAGTCAGTTGCGTACTGCAGCACAAACTTGTTGAAGCCCTTCAGCATGCTCTGGGTATGTTCAGCAGTGAACATCCAACCGTCTTTAGATGCGCCAGGCTGCAGGTAGTAGTCATCTGGAATATTGGTGTGACCATAATCAACACCGAACTCCAGCGTACCGCCTTCATTGACCTGCATCTGTGCTAAACGGACGTCGAAGACATCGTTCGGTACCAGGTTGTCATAAATACGGTTACCCAGCGCGTCACGATCGGCAAAGGTCGCTGAGCCGCCCGCTTCAGAAGAACGAGTTGCAGCCAGAGAGAGCTTACCGAAGCCCAGGTCGATGTTTTCGATACCCGCACCAGGACCAGAAATATCCCAGTAGTAGAAGTCGATCATGTGAACGTCATGACGCTGATAGAAGCGCTTACCGGCCCAGATGGTGGAACCTGGCAGTGCGTCAATCAGGTTTTTACCCTGCACGTTAGCTTCACGGAAGGCCGGGCTGGTAGATTCCCAGTCGTTCTGCTGAGAGACGGAATACGCAACGTTGGTGTCGAAATAGAAGCTCTTATCGCCTTCTTTCCACACTTCCTGGCCCAGTTTCAATTCCGCATAGGTTTCACATTCGTTACCGAGACGGTATTTACTTTGTGCACCGGTTGCCTGGAAACACTGTTGCTCACCGCCACTCCCTGTCCAGCCAATGCCGGAACGAGCATAACCTTTAAAGTCCACAGCACCCGCCTGGGCAGACAGGATGCCTGCCGCAATGGCGATTGCCAGAGGGACTTGTTTGCGCAGAGTAATCATCATTCTATCTCCTGAGATCATTGCTTTTCTTTGAACACTTCACCTGTCGGTTTCGTGTCTTCTATTGGGATTGCTTAAACGCCTGGCTCTTTGTGCAACCGACGACATGCAGTGCCATCCTCACGGAACAGATGGCAACGCTCTGGCGGCAAGCCGATAGCGAATGTGGCACCCTCTTCTACCAACACCACGTCATTCTGGCGGTAGACCAGGTTCTGACGGATGGCGGGGATCTGGATATGAATCTGTGTTTCGTGACCAAGCTGTTCGACAACCTGAACTTCACCTTCCAGCGTCACATCGGCGATGTGGCTCGGCAGCAGGTGCTCAGGACGAATACCGAGGGACATGTTTGCCCCTACCTGTACGTTGGCGCTGTCGACCGGCAGCCAGACCTGCTGGCGGTTTGGCAGCTCCACCTGTACCTGTTCGATCGCAGTTGCCGTCACTTTGACGGGCAGGAAGTTCATCTTTGGTGAGCCAATGAAGCCCGCAACAAAGCGGTCTGCCGGGTAGTGATAAAGCTCCAGCGGTTTGCCCACCTGCGCCACGCGACCGGCGTCCAGCACCACAATTTTGTCGGCCAGCGTCATCGCTTCGACCTGATCGTGGGTGACGTAAATCATCGTGCGGCCAAGACGTTTGTGCAGACGGGAGATTTCAATACGCATCTGGACACGCAGAGCGGCATCCAGGTTAGAAAGGGGTTCATCGAGCAGGAACACGCGCGGTTCCGCCACCAGCGTACGGCCAATCGCCACACGCTGACGCTGACCACCGGAAAGCGCTTTCGGTTTACGCTCAAGCAGGTGCGCCAGCTGTAACACTTCCGCCACCTGCGTGACGCGCTGGTTAATCACGTCTTTCTTCGCACCCGCCAGCTTCAGGCCAAAGGACATGTTTTCGGCAACGGACAGATGGGGATAAAGCGCATAAGACTGGAACACCATGCCTACGCCACGTTCGGCAGGCGGGATGTCGTTCATACGGGTGTCACCAATAAACAAATCGCCACTGGTGATAGTTTCAAGACCGGCAATCATACGCAGCAGAGTAGATTTACCGCAGCCTGATGGGCCGACAAATACCACGAACTCACCTTCGTGGATGTCCAGATTGATGTCTTTCGACACCACAACGTCACCCCAGGCTTTCGTTACATTACGCAGCTGTACGCTCGCCATGCCCTTCTCCCTTCGTTACAACCTGTCGCCGACAGAAACATTCAAGATAAGTTCACTATGGGGTATCCATTACTTTCCCGAATCCTCCACCCCCCGGCTTTTTTATGGGGGAGGAGGCGGGAGGATGAGGGAGCAGGCTCTGCGACCGCGGCTGGAGGGATGAGGCAAAATTCGTGAAGCCACCTGCAAAATTCAGTGTGTTTTTATGTGCGCCAGCACTCATAACTTAAATTTATGCAACGAAGATCACACAAACCGGGGGTGGGGCGTAGGGGTTGGGAGGATGGAAAGAGGATGTCAAATAAGGAGACTGAGTCACGTTGAACCACCTCATTGTATCCACGAGCACATCACCAAAAAAGGATGGCAGATATGAAGATCAAGACTGGCGCACGTGTTTTCGCATTGTCCGCCCTTGCAGCAATGATGATTTCCGCACCGGCTCTCGCCAAAATTGAAGAAGGTAAGCTGGTAATCTGGATTAACGGCGATAAAGGCTATAACGGCCTGGCCGAAGTGGGTAAAAAATTCGAGAAAGACACCGGGATCAAAGTGACCGTAGAACACCCGGATAAACTGGAAGAGAAATTCCCACAGGTTGCAGCAACTGGTGACGGCCCGGACATCATCTTCTGGGCGCATGACCGTTTCGGTGGTTACGCGCAGTCGGGTCTGCTGGCAGAAGTCACGCCGGACAAAGCCTTCCAGGACAAACTGTTCCCGTTCACCTGGGACGCCGTTCGCTATAACGGCAAGCTGATTGCTTACCCAATCGCGGTTGAAGCCCTTTCTCTGATTTACAACAAAGACCTGGTACCTAACCCACCGAAAACCTGGGAAGAGATCCCGAAACTGGATAAAGAGCTGAAAGCGAAAGGTAAGAGCGCGCTGATGTTCAACCTGCAAGAACCGTACTTCACCTGGCCGCTGATTGCTGCGGACGGTGGTTACGCGTTCAAGTTTGAAAACGGCAAGTATGATGTGAAAGACGTGGGCGTGGATAACGCTGGCGCGAAAGCGGGTCTGACCTTCCTGGTTGACCTCATCAAGAACAAACATATGAACGCGGATACCGATTACTCCATCGCGGAAGCGGCGTTCAACAAAGGCGAAACCGCGATGACCATCAACGGTCCGTGGGCCTGGACCAACATCGACAAGAGCAAAATCAACTACGGCGTGACGCTGCTGCCAACTTTCAAAGGCAAGCCGTCTAAACCGTTCGTTGGTGTGCTGAGCGCGGGTATCAACGCGGCAAGCCCGAACAAAGAGCTGGCGAAAGAGTTCCTGGAAAACTACCTGCTGACCGATCAGGGTCTGGATGAAGTGAACAAGGACAAACCGCTGGGTGCCGTTGCGCTGAAATCCTTCCAGGATCATCTGGCAAAAGACCCACGTATTGCGGCCACCATGGATAACGCTCAGAAAGGCGAAATTATGCCGAACATCCCGCAAATGGCAGCGTTCTGGTACGCCACCCGTACTGCGGTCATCAATGCGGCAAGCGGTCGTCAGACTGTTGATGCCGCGCTGAAAGATGCGCAGGGTCGTATTACTAAGTAAGTCTGAAAAACGGCGGGTGGCGCATGCGCTTACCCGCCCTACGACTACGGCACGATCCGTAGGTCAGGTAAGCGCAGCGCCACCTGACGATAAGTTTCCACCGTTGTAGAGGAAGAACCCCATGGATGTCATTAAAAAGAAACGCTGGTGGCAAAGCGACGCGCTGAAATGGTCAGTGATGGGTCTGCTGTGTCTGCTGGTGGGTTACCTTGTTGTTTTAATGTACGTACAAGGGGAATATCTGTTTGCCATCATGACGCTGATTTTAAGCTCTGCTGGCCTGTATATTTTCGCCAACCGTAAAGCCTATGCCTGGCGTTATGTTTATCCAGGCGTCGCCGGGATGGGGCTGTTTGTTCTCTTCCCGCTGATTTGTACTATTGCCATTGCGTTCACCAACTACAGCAGCACCAACCAGCTGGCGCAAGAACGCGCAACGCAGGTGCTTCTGGATCGCTCCTATCAGGCAGGCAAGACCTTTAATTTCGGCCTGTATCCTGCGGGGAACGAGTGGAAGTTAGCGCTTACTGACGAAGCAAGCAGCAAATACTATGTCTCCGACGCGTTCAAATTTGGCGGCGAGCAGAAGCTGGCCTTAAAAGAGGCCGCAGCGCTGCCGGAAGGTGAACGTGCCAACCTGCGCGTCATTACCCAGAACCGTCAGGCGCTGACCCAGCTCACCGCCGTACTGCCAGACGAAAGCAAAGTGACCATGAGCTCACTGCGCCAGTTCTCCGGCACGCAGCCACTCTACACGCTGGCGGATGACGGCACGCTGACCAACAACCAGAGCGGCGTGAAATATCGTCCGAACAACGACATTGGTTTCTATCAGTCCATTACTGCCGATGGCAAATGGGGTGATGACAAGCTCAGCCCGGGCTATACCGTCACCATCGGCTGGGACAACTTTACCCGCGTGTTTACCGACGAAGGTATTCAGAAACCGTTCTTCGCCATCTTCGTCTGGACGGTGGTCTTCTCGGTTCTGACCGTGATCCTGACCGTGGCTGTGGGCATGGTTCTGGCCTGTCTCGTGCAGTGGGAAGCCCTGAAAGGCAAAGCGATTTATCGCGTACTGCTGATTCTGCCGTATGCCGTACCGTCGTTTATTTCGATTCTGATTTTCAAAGGGCTGTTTAACCAGAGCTTCGGTGAAATCAACATGATGCTGAGCGCGCTGTTTGGTATCAAACCGGCCTGGTTCAGCGACCCGACGACTGCCCGTTCGATGATTATCATCGTCAATACCTGGCTGGGTTATCCGTACATGATGATCCTGTGCATGGGGCTGCTGAAAGCGATCCCGGACGATCTGTACGAAGCCTCGGCGATGGACGGCGCGGGTCCGTTCCAGAACTTCTTTAAGATTACGCTGCCGCTGCTCATTAAGCCGCTGACGCCGCTGATGATTGCCAGCTTCGCCTTCAACTTTAACAACTTCGTGCTGATTCAACTGTTGACCAACGGCGGCCCTGACCGTCTTGGCACTACCACGCCGGCAGGCTATACCGACCTGCTCGTGAGCTACACCTACCGTATTGCTTTCGAAGGCGGCGGTGGTCAGGACTTCGGTCTGGCGGCGGCGATTGCCACCCTGATCTTCCTGCTGGTTGGCGCTCTGGCGATTGTGAACCTGAAAGCCACACGAATGAAATTTGACTAAGGAGGGCATCGATCATGGCTATGGTACAACCCAAATCTCAGAAACTGCGCCTCCTGGCGACGCATTTAGGCCTGCTGATTTTCATCGCGGCGATCATGTTCCCGCTACTGATGGTCATCGCCATCTCCCTGCGTTCGGGTAACTTCGCCACCGGGAGCCTGATCCCGGATGAAATCTCCTGGGAGCACTGGAAGCTCGCGCTGGGCTTCAGCGTAGAGCACGCGGATGGTCGCGTCACACCGCCGCCGTTCCCGGTGCTGTTATGGCTATGGAACTCGGTGAAAATCGCCGGGATCACCGCGATAGGTATCGTGACGCTCTCCACCACGTGTGCGTACGCTTTCGCCCGTATGAAGTTCCCGGGCAAGGCCTCACTGCTGAAAGGGATGCTGATTTTCCAGATGTTCCCGGCGGTACTGTCGCTGGTCGCGTTGTATGCCTTGTTTGACCGTCTGGGCCAGTACGTGCCGTTTATCGGCCTGAACACCCACGGTGGCGTAATCTTCGCCTATCTTGGCGGTATCGCACTGCATGTGTGGACCATCAAAGGCTATTTCGAAACCATCGACGGCTCGCTGGAAGAAGCTGCGGCACTGGATGGTGCAACCCCGTGGCAGGCGTTCCGTCTGGTGCTGCTGCCGCTGTCGGTGCCTATCCTGGCGGTGGTGTTTATCCTGTCGTTTATCGCCGCCATCACCGAAGTGCCCGTCGCTTCTCTGTTACTGCGTGATGTGAATAGCTACACCCTGGCCGTCGGTATGCAGCAATACCTCAACCCGCAAAACTACCTGTGGGGCGACTTTGCCGCGGCGGCCGTGCTCTCCGCCATCCCGATTACCGTGGTATTCCTGCTGGCGCAGCGCTGGCTGGTGAATGGCCTGACGGCGGGCGGTGTGAAAGGTTAAGTTTCATTTTGTTATGCCACTGCAACCCTCAACTTTAGACGTATTGTATTGACCCAACTTGTGACTGTTATTAGGCGGCCTCCGGGCCGCCATTTTTTTATTCGCGTTTCAGCCGCTTCGAGTTACACAGCCAGAGGGTGATTACCAGCAGCAGGATCGCCGCCGAGTAGATCAGCACGTCGAGCGGGGATTTATGATCGACGATGATCAGCCGCACTATCGCGGTGATCCCAATGTAGACGAAATAACGCAGCGGGAAGTGAAAGCCGGACTGAAAGTACTTCACAATCAGGGCGATAAATTCAAAGTAGAGAAAGTAGACCACCAGTCCTTCCACCAGCGCATATTTGCTGGTTTGTTCAGGGGCAAACAGCACATCCGCCAGATGCACCGTCTCTTTTCCCAAAAAGACGACCAGTATCAGTCCAAGGCTCAACAGACCGAGGTTCAGCACGGTCTGGAGGATAGTTGAGATAAACTCAACGCGCGGGCGAGTCAGGGATGTCATACAGCACCTCATTCTCCGGGGCGAGGTTCCTGTATAACGCAAAAATGTGACGGAGATCTATATTTTTTGTTTATATTTCGCGCGATCGCCCGGTGGTGAAGTACCACCGGGCTGGTCAGGCATCAGCGGAAGTTAATGTTTTTATCGCTGGTCATATCATACAGCTGGAACTTACGACCCAACTGCTGACCCCCGTCGCGCGTCAGCGGCGTCCAGCCAATCGCCGCACGGCTGCGGGTTGGGCCTGACGAGAACAGATCCAGCGGAATCGACACGTAAACCCCTTTGGTAAAGTCCCCTTCCCCGTACTCGTCCGGCGAGACGTTGGTGATGGTCGCATAGCCGCCCACCACGACGCCGCTGTCGAAGTGTTTGGAGATATCCAGCGTGCCGCCCTTATCGCCCGCCAGGTACTGGCCGACGCTGGCTTTCACCAGCACGTCAGGGGCAAACGACGGCGTCCAGTAGGCGGTCAGGTGGCCGGTTTTGACGCTGTAGTCAGTGAACTTCATCATGTCCTGGGCGCTGCGCCAGTCACGCTGTTTGACGTAGTTGGCATCAATCCCGAACGCCCAGTTGCTGTCGACAGGACGATAAAGCACTTCTGCCCCAGCGCCGCCGAACATGGTTTCCAGATATCCGCCGTACACCTGGCCGTAGAAGCCGTTGCCGAAGTACTGGAAGTAGTTGGCCTGCAGGTTGTTCACATAGACATTATTCTGCACGTACTCACGCACGCGGGTGCGCACGCGCGGCAGCGTCGAGTCATTTGGCGGATTGGTGTAGTTGAACTTGTCGTAGTTGTTAGCAATGTTGCCAAACAGGCTACCGGTGGTCAGCAGGTGGTCGGTGAGCCACAGATCCGCTGTCGCCATCGCGCCCAGCTGATACATGTAGAAGTTCTCTGGCCCGCCGACGGACTGATTCAGCACCGGATCGATATGGAAATCGAAGCGCGACTTGTCGATATACCAGCCCTGCTCGGTGGTATCTGGCACGATCGGCTCTACGCGTTTTTGCACCAGCTCGGTTTCATGCCCGAGCGGTTCACCTTCCAGATGGCGCTTGAGGCTGGCGACGTCCGTTTCCGTCGTCACCTGCGGCAGGTTGAGACGGTTCTCCGTCACGCGGATCGTGCGGATCCCATCCGGGAGATCGTTCATGACGATCCGGTTGGCGCGCTCGATCCCTTCACGTGAGTCGCGGTATTTCACCTGCTCGCCGGTAACGTACAGCGTATCGCCTTTTACCTGAATTTTCGGATCCGCCAGACCCGCATTATATTTCAGCAACGTCAGCTGGTTTGCCACCACCGAGTGCTGCAGGATGGCGTCCTGCGGCTCCGGCTGGTATGCAGGCCGTGCGTTATCGTTGTAGTGCGGGCGCATGTCGTTGAAGTTAGTGCGCAGCGTGAAGCCAAACATGAAGGTATTGCCACGCTCGTAGCTGAGGTTAACGTCGGCCCAATCGGTGACGCGATAAATGGCGCCGACGTTAAACTTGCTCTTCTGTTCAATCTTGCCAGCGAAATCCTGCGAGTAGTCATTCCCTTCATACTCCAGCTTCAGGCGCAGCGGCTGCCAGGGTGTCTGGTATTCGACGCCACCAAACAGCGACGCCGGTCCGTGGAACATCTGGTCGCCGTTGATCGAACCCGCTTTCTGGTAACTATTATCGCGGTAGCAATATTTATCGCTGTAGGAGCAAAACGGGTTTTTGACGTTGCCGCTGGTACCGAGATAACCCCAGCCCAGACCGAGTGAGAAATCAAATGGTCCCCAGGCTTTACTGGCAACGATGTATTCCGCATCAAACAGACCGGTACCGCCGATATCTTTTGCGCCGACGGAGACCTGCGGCATCCAGTAACTCTCTTCCCACAGACGTACTTTGAGGTCGAAGGCTTTATCTTTGTAGGTCTGATCGCCGGAGAACGCCTCTACGCTGCTGTACTGTTTCGTACGCACGTCGGTATAGCGCAGCGTGGTTTCAAGCCACGGAAACAGTTGCACCGACGCGGAGTAGTAGCGGTATTGATCGTTATCGCGATAGTTAAGGCTCAACTCACCCTCACGCGCCATACGTGCGGTGGGCGTTTGCAGTAAACCGACGCCACCGAAGTCTGACTGGGACGGGCCAATAGGTGCCGGATACGTTTCTGCATGGCAGGCGGCACTCACACAAAGTGCCAGCATGCTGTAGAGATAGGTTCTTTTCATTATTCCGGAATCCGCTGTATCAGGGAGCGAAGGATATCGGCGTTAAGTCCGTCATACGCCTTCGTCCAGAAATGGTCGGCAAAACCGACAAAAATGATGCTGCCAGGCATAGGTTCGATATGGCGTTTGTTCCAGTAGGCCACTGGCGCTTTTTGTGTGTGCCCGTCAGGGTAAACCACCCAGGCATAGCTGTTATCCGCACCGCTTAACAGGCTCTGCTCGTCGAGATAGCTCACCACGTCACGACCGGGCGTAAAGGGCTTTTTCCCGGGGTGGCTGATAAGACCAAAAACGGTGATGGTTGAGGGTTGTGCAGGCAGCCAGAGCGTATATTCCCCTTCCAGAGCCGGGTTACCGTTCTCCGACACGCGCACGTCATCCGGATCGAGGTTCACTGGTAGCCGACCGGTGATTTTCAGGGCCTGAACCTGCTGGCGAACGCTGTTAATCGCCGCCGCATCGTCACCCTCTTCCTGCTCCGCTAACCCCGTCAGCCTGGCGAGGAGCGCCTTGTACTGTTGTTCCGCTTCAGCGGTTTTCTGGCGTTCAGCGATCACCGCGCCAGGCCACCAGCTGTTCGCCAGTCTGGGCTGGCCGACGAGATCGATCAGATGCCCGGCGTTGGTCAGTGTTTTGGGCTGCGTGCTGTCCGGGATATAGACCTTCACCGTTCCGGCAGACCAGGCAAGCGGCGCGGCAAAACTGGCGATCAGCGCCACGCGAATAAGTGTTTTCATGATTTCGCGGCCTTGATAAGCGTAGTTTTGACCGGGAAGAATCCCGCACCGAGATACTGCAGGGACTGACGGATTTGTCCGTCATCGTCGACCCAGAAACGGTTATGCCACGTGGCCTGGTCGGTGATCACTTCTTCATCGAGCACGCGAACCTGGGTTGTGTCACTTGCCACGCTGACACTGTCCGTCCCCTCCCAACGGAAGGTAGAGCGTGCGGTGGCGTAACGCACCTGTTTATGCTCGGTCCAGCCCATCGTGCGCGTCCAGCTTGCGCCGTCGGTGATCTGGTTGGGTTTGATAAGCGGGTCAGCAGCGATATTGTTCACCTCAAGCAGGTTGTCTCCGCCCAACAGGGTTTTCACGAGACGTCCATGCTGCGTCACGATGGTGGCCTGATCCTGCGTCACCCATTTCTGCTGCCCGTTTTCATCGAAAGCGAGCACCACAAACAGTTGCGGGCCATCGTTTAACTGCATGTACTGGCTGGCATACGGCATGTTCTGAAGTTCATCATCGGTCAGATGTACACCCGGTGTGCCGAACACGCTGTCCCACAGTGAGTTCCCCAGCCCTTTGGTGGTGGCTGAGCACGCCTGCAAGAGCAGGCAAATCATGATGATTGCAGGTCGCTTCACGACTCTTCTCCGAAGGGCGAAATAACCACACCGAAGTGTGGTTATGATTAAAACACCCGGAATTATCGGGTGCTGGTCGTTGTGGTGGTCGTGGTTCCGGTATTGGAGCCATCACCGCCACCGGTTGCCGCCAGCGCGACACCCACGGCTGAACTTACGGTGCTGGCGCTGGCTGCGGTAGAACTTCCCGCAGACGCAGACGTCGCAGCCGACCCTGCCGCTTCCCCGACCTGAACCGGAGCTGCATAGACAGATGTCGCCGCAAGCGCAGATATGGCAAAAATGCCATACAGTACTTTCTTCATAACAATTTCCCTTCAATGAATGAATGGAGATTTGCCCGATAAGAATTTCAGGCGGAATCGAGTATACACAACTACTGCCGTGGGATTGCCGTAAGGGGAAATAGGGGTAGGGTTTTCGGAATAATGGTTAAAATGGAAATAGAATAAAAATAAAATAAATATATAATCAATGAAAATCAATAATTTATAATATATACATATTAACAGCTTAGTGCGTATTTTCTTAAAATAAACCGCAGCAATTAACGGGTTAAGCGTCTTTTTCGGATTAAACTCAGATCCAGAATTTGAGTTAACTAACAGACATCAGGAATTATCCGATAAAAAAATGCCGGCATATCGCCGGCATTTTTCATGACATTTTAATTACGCACGCCATGCTTTATAACGGTTGATCAAACCATTTGTCGAGCTGTCATGGCTGGCAATCGATTTATCGTCACCCAGCTCTGGCAGGATACGGTTTGCCAGCTGTTTGCCCAGCTCAACGCCCCACTGGTCAAAGGTGAAGATGTTCAGGATCGCGCCCTGCGTGAAGATTTTGTGCTCGTACAGGGCAATCAGCGCCCCCAGGCTGAACGGCGTGATTTCGCGCAGCAGGATGGAGTTGGTTGGACGGTTGCCTTCGAACACTTTGAACGGCACAACGTGATCCAGGGTTGCCGGATCTTTACCCTGGTCACGGTATTCCTGCTCTACCACCTCGCGGGATTTACCAAATGCCAGCGCTTCAGTCTGGGCGAAGAAGTTAGACAGCAACTTCGGATGGTGGTCGGACAGTGGGTTATGGGTGATAGCCGGGGCGATGAAATCGCACGGTACCATTTTGGTGCCCTGGTGAATCAGCTGGTAGAACGCGTGCTGACCGTTCGTGCCCGGCTCACCCCAGATGATTGGACCGGTCTGGTAATCCACGGCGTTTCCGTTACGGTCAACGTATTTACCGTTAGATTCCATGTTACCCTGCTGGAAGTAGGCCGCGAAACGGTGCATGTACTGATCGTATGGCAGGATCGCTTCGGTTTCAGCGCCGAAGAAGTTGTTGTACCAGATACCAATCAGCGCCAGCAGCACAGGCAGGTTTTTCTCTGGTGCGGTGCTGGAGAAGTGTTTATCCATCGCGTGCGCGCCTGAGAGCAGCTCAACGAAGTTGTCGAAGCCGACAGACAGGATGATGGACAGACCGATTGCAGACCACAGAGAGTAACGGCCGCCCACCCAGTCCCAGAACTCAAACATGTTCGCGGTATCAATCCCGAACTCGCCAACTGCCTTGCCGTTGGTGGACAGCGCCGCGAAGTGTTTCGCCACGTGCTTGTTGTCGCCTGCAGTCTTCAGGAACCAGTCGCGCGCGCTGTGGGCGTTGGTCATGGTTTCCTGAGTGGTGAAGGTTTTAGATGCGACCAGGAACAGAGTGGTTTCCGGGTTCACGTTCTTTAGCACTTCGGCGATGTGGGTACCATCGACGTTAGAGACAAAGTGCATGTTGAGGTGGTTTTTATATGGACGCAGCGCTTCGGTCACCATGAATGGACCGAGATCAGAACCGCCGATACCGATGTTAACCACGTCGGTGATGGCTTTGCCGGTGTAGCCTTTCCAGCTACCAGAGATGATCGCTTCGGAGAAGGCTTTCATCTTTTCCAGCACCGCGTTCACTTCCGGCATTACATCTTTGCCGTCAACGATGATTGGCGTATTGCTACGGTTACGCAGCGCCACGTGCAGCACGGCACGGTCTTCGGTGCGGTTGATCTTCTCACCGGAGAACATGGATTTGATGGCGTCAGCAAGCTGCGTCTCTTTTGCCAGATCCTGCAGTTTCGCCAGCGTCTCTTCGGTAACGCGGTTTTTGGAGAAATCCACCAGCATCAGGTCATCAAAGGTCGCGGAGAATTTGTTGAAACGATCGGCATCTTTCGCGAACAGCTCCGCGATAGTGACGTCTTTCATTTCATCAAAATGTTTTTGTAGTGCCTGCCAGGCAGCGGTCTGCGTTGGGTTGATGTTTTTCATTAGCAATACTCTTCTGATTTGAGAATTGTGACTGCGGTCGATTGTAGCGCCTGCAAATAAAAATTGTGATGGTTTTTATGCCATTGCCCTGGCCTGCATCAAACGCAGGTGAAAAGACCCGAAAAGTATAGCTGCTGGAGAGCGCTCCTGCGGCGGCGAAATGTCGGTCAAAACCGGGTAAAATGAAGCATAAAATATGGCCCTGTTATAAGTCCTGTTTCTCAGGGGTACCCCCCCATGAAAAATCCGCATAATCCCGGCATTGACAGGACCTCCCCCGCATTTTATTTATAGGGCCGTATTTTGCGCCTGCACCTGTTTTCGTTTCATTCTTGTGCCAAGGTCGCTTTATTCATTCCCTGACACGAGGTTGTTATGACGAGTTTTGTGGTCGCCAAATTTGGCGGCACCAGTGTGGCCGATTACGATGCCATGAACCGCAGCGCCGATGTGGTGCTAGCCGATCCGAATACCCGCCTGGTGGTGCTTTCTGCCTCTGCTGGCGTGACGAACCTGCTGGTTTCTCTGTCTGAAGGACTGGAAGCGACCGAGCGTTTCGTTAAGCTGGATGCACTGCGCAAAATTCAGTTCGACATCCTTGAACGTCTGCAGAACCCGAATGTCATCCGCGAAGAAGTGGAACGCCTGCTGGAAAATATCACCACGCTGGCAGAAGCGGCTTCTCTGGCCACCTCCACCGCCCTGACCGACGAGCTGGTCAGCCACGGCGAGCTGATGTCCACCCTGCTGTTTGTGGAAATCATGCGCGAGCGTAACATTCAGGCGCAGTGGTTTGACGTGCGCAAAGTGATGCGTACCAGCGATCGCTTTGGCCGCGCCGAGCCGGACGTTGAAGCGCTGGCGGAGCTGACCAACCAGCAGCTGGCTCCCCGTCTGGCAGATGGTATTGTGATCACCCAGGGCTTTATCGGCAGCGAATCTAAAGGCCGTACCACCACGCTTGGCCGTGGCGGCAGCGACTACACCGCCGCACTGTTGGGCGAAGCCCTGCATGCAACGCGCGTGGATATCTGGACTGACGTTCCGGGCATTTACACCACCGACCCGCGCGTTGTTTCTGCGGCGAAACGTATTGATGTGATCGCCTTTGAAGAAGCGGCTGAAATGGCCACCTTCGGTGCGAAAGTGCTGCATCCGGCAACCCTTTTGCCAGCCGTACGTAGCGATATTCCGGTCTTCGTCGGCTCCAGTAAAGATCCGAAAGCGGGCGGGACGCTGGTCTGCAAGAAAACGGAAAATCCACCACTGTTCCGCGCGTTAGCCCTGCGCCGTCGCCAGACGCTGGTCACCCTGCACAGCCACAATATGCTGCACTCCCGTGGCTTCCTGGCGGAAGTGTTTGGCATTCTGGCGCGCCATAACATCTCTGTAGACTTGATCACCACCTCCGAAGTGAGCATCGCGCTGACGCTGGACACCACCGGTTCCACCTCCACTGGTGACACCCTGCTGACGCAGTCACTGCTGATTGAGCTTTCTGAACTGTGCCGCGTGGAAGTAGAAGAAAATCTGGCGCTGGTTGCCATCATTGGCAACAAGCTGTCGCGTGCCTGCGGCGTAGGGAAAGAGGTCTTCGGCGTACTCGACCCGTTCAACATCCGTATGATTTGTTACGGTGCATCCAGCTATAACCTCTGCTTCCTGGTCCCTGCCGATCAGGCGGAGCAGGTGGTGCAGAAACTTCATCAGAATTTGTTTGAATAAAATTCGTTAGCACGATAAACAATACCTATAAGCCGGGCACAGACCCGGCTTTTTCATAACTAAACACAACACAATCGCAAGGAAATACCTATGTTATCCGCCATCACACGGCTGTTCCCGTTATGGGCGCTGCTGCTCTCCGTAGTCGCGTATTACACGCCCACCTCGTTCACCGGTATTGGTCCATGGGTCACCACCCTGCTGATGCTGATCATGCTCGGTATGGGCGTGCATCTGAAAATCGACGATTTTAAACGCGTGCTGTCGCGCCCGGCCCCCGTCGCTGCAGGCATATTCCTGCACTACCTGGTGATGCCGCTCGCCGCGTGGCTTCTGGCGATGGCCTTTAAGATGCCGCCCGATCTCTCCGCCGGGATGGTGCTGGTGGGCAGCGTGGCCAGCGGTACAGCATCCAACGTGATGATCTACCTTGCGAAAGGCGATGTGGCACTCTCCGTCACTATCTCTTCCGTTTCCACGCTGGTTGGCGTGATTGCTACCCCACTTTTAACGCGCTTATATGTGGACGCACATATTCAGGTGGACGTCATGGGCATGTTGCTCAGCATCCTGCAAATCGTGGTGATCCCGATTGCGCTGGGACTGGTCATTCACCATCTTTTCCCGCGCGTGGTGAAAACGGTTGAACCGTATCTGCCGGCGTTCTCGATGGTCTGCATTCTGGCGATCATCAGCGCCGTGGTCGCGGGTTCCGCCTCACACATTGCTTCTGTAGGCTTTGTGGTGATCGTCGCGGTAGTGCTGCATAACACCATTGGATTACTCGGTGGTTACTGGGGCGGGAAGCTGTTTGGCTTTGACGAGTCCACCTGCCGCACGCTGGCAATCGAGGTGGGAATGCAGAACTCCGGTCTGGCGGCAGCACTCGGTAAGATTTACTTCTCACCACTGGCGGCCCTACCTGGCGCGCTGTTCTCCGTCTGGCATAACCTCTCCGGTTCGCTGCTGGCGGGTTACTGGTCAGGTAAGCCGATTGATGAACAACCCAAAAAAGATGCGGTGAAGCAGAGTTAATTTACGCGGCTTGCTTTACACTGAAGCCTCCCCATCAGGAGGCTTCAGCAATGGCTACACCACGACTGACCCAGAAAGACATGACGGAAGCCGAGCAGCGCGAACTGAAAACGCTTCTCGACCGCGCCCGTATCGCCCATGGCCGCACGCTGACGAACGCCGAAACGAACCAGGTTAAAAAAGAGTACATCGACAAATTGATGACACAGCGTGAGGCTGAGGCGAAAAAAGCCCGCAAACTGAAAAAGCAGCAGGCTTATAAACCCGATGCGGAGGCGACCTTCTCGTGGTCTGCCAACACATCGACTCGTGGAAGGCGCTGATTAGCGCCCTTTCTTTTTACGGCCAGGCTGGGTAAAGCGTTTCCCGTTGGCCGGTTTGCCGCGTCCTTTCTCTTCCGCCTGCGGCGCCTTCACCACCGGGCGCTTAATCGCCTGGGTTTTAGGTTTGGCTTTGGCCTTCGGCTTTGCTTCGGATGAAGAATTCTCAATAAGCTTGAACAGCTCGATCAGCTCGTCATCCGTTAAATCACGCCATTCACCCAGCGGGATCCCGGACAAACTGACGTTCATGATGCGCGTGCGTTCCAGCTTCGTCACTTCATAACCGAAGTGCTCACACATACGGCGGATCTGGCGGTTTAAACCCTGGACCAGCGTAATACGAAACGCGAACGGTGCTTCTTTCTTCACCTTACACTTCTTCGTAACGGTGCCCAGAATTGGCACGCCCGCCCCCATCCCACGGATAAACTCATCCGTCACAGGCTTATTCACCGTGACGATGTACTCTTTCTCATGGTCGTTTCCGGCGCGCAGAATTTTGTTCACCAGATCGCCGTGGTTGGTGAGAAAAATCAGCCCCTGGGAGTCTTTATCCAGTCGACCAATCGGGAAGACACGGCTGCTGTGATTAACGAAATCAACGATGTTGTCTCGCTCGCCATCTTCCGTGGTACTGACGATACCAACCGGTTTATTCAACGCGATAAACACCAGGTCTTCGGCATCGCGGGGTTCGATGACCTGACCATTCACTTTAACCACATCGCCAGGGACGACCTGGTCGCCAATGGTGGCGCGTTTGCCGTTCAGGAACACGTTACCCTGTTCAATGTAACGGTCAGCCTCGCGACGTGAGCAGATCCCGCTCTCGCTAATGTATTTGTTTAATCGGGTTGATTGAGTTGGCAGCATAGTTTCTCCTGTGAAGGGCGAAATATACCTTACCTTGCGGCTGACAAAAAAGTGTTAGTAACCGTTGATCAAAAAATCGAGTGCATCCCGCAATGAAGCCCGGTTTTGCGTAAGATCGGCGACACGCTCGCCTAACTCTTTTGGCGATATGCCTGCCATCATGTGCATCATGACCACGCAGGGCTTACCCGCTATCTCAACGACAGGGCACACTTTCGCAGGCGGTTGAATGCCTCCCAGGTGGCTAAGCTCAACTGCGGGGGCGACCAGGACTGCTTCATCAGAACGACCTCTGAAAGTCACTAAAAGAGCCGTTTTCATCAACCCACTGGTTAATGACCTCAATAGAAGCTTTATTTTCTGCTAACCACTCGGCGCGCTGATGCGCACGAAACTGCTCCTGCAGCGCAGCCGTGAGTACAGCGGATAGATTAAGTTTAAGCCGTCGCGCCTCTTCAAGAATTTCTGGTGCTAACGACACATTAACTGATTTTTTAATGCCTTGAGTAGTGCGCATGAGAACCCCCATCGGAATGCGCATGAATTGGCGAAGAGTAGCGTAATAAACGAGCATTTTCTATTCCCTTAAAAATGTAAGGTCTGAAGAGTAAATGGCGCTTTATAAGGTGTCACGCCTCGCAAAACGGTTTTGCGAGGCGCTTTCAGAGATTAATATTCATCCCGCTCGTCGTCTTCATCCGGCTGTTCCATCACGCTGTACGCCACCGCGCAGAACAACGAGTTGAGACGTTTCATATCCCCCAGCAGCCCCAGGTGCAGCGAACTCGTTTCGATACTCTGCACGTTCTGCTGATGCAGACGCTCAACGTGGGCGTGCGAGTAGCGGCGGTTCAGAATACGGAAACGATGCTTGTTGCGGCGCAGGCGGCGCGCACTCGGCACGTCGCTGGAGAAGAACACCGACATCGCCAGCTTGAGGTTGCTGACCAGCTGTTCGTGCAGCGCCTCCAGCTCCTTCAGGCCTTCACCTGAAAATGCGCGACGCGCGGCAAGGGATTTGTCGGCAATCTCGCTGCCCATGCGCTCAACGATATCCGAGGCCTGCTCCAGGTTAAGCGACATCTCGATAATTTCCGCCCAGCGGCGGGACTCTTCCTCCGCCAGTTCATCCTGCGGAATACGCGCAAGATAGAGCTTGATGGCGGTATAGAGCACGTTGATGTCGTCCGCCAGTCTGCGCAGCTCTTTCTCTTCACGCGGCTCGCCGTGCATCACCTTTTGCAGCCCTTCGAGCATGGTTTCCATCGCATCGCCTATGCGCAGCGTCTCACGGGCAGCATTCGCCAGCGCCAGTGCAGGGGTGTCCAGCGCAGACGTATCCAGATGCTTAGGTTTCAGACGCGCATCCAGCTCCGGTTCATCCTGAATAAGTCGTTCACAGAAACGGGCCATCGGCTCAGCAAAAGGTACCATCGCCAGGCAGCGCACCAGGTTATAGAAAACGTGAAAATAGATCACCAGCTCCGCTTTTGGCAGCGGGAGGTTATCCATCAGGTTCGCCAGCGGATGGATAAAGGGCAGGATAATCAGGCTCCCCACCAGCTTAAACAGCAGGCTGCCAAGCGCCACTCGACGGGCGGCAGCATTGGCGGCGCTGTTGTTGAGCATCGCCAGCAGGCCAGAGCCGAGGTTAGCCCCGATCACCAGACATAACGCGACCGGGAAGGAGATTACCCCTGCAGCGGTGAGTGTTGCCGTCAGCAATACTGCGGCCAGGCTCGAGTAACTGACGATGGCAAACACTGCACCGATCAGCGCGTCCAGCATGATGTCGCCGGTCAGCGAAGCGAAGATGACCTGAACACCATTAGCCTCGGTAATGGGAGTAACCGCCTGCACAATCAGTTCCAGCGCCAGCAGGATAAGCCCCAGGCCAATCCCCACGCGGCCAAGCTGTCCGGCCCGCGTTTGTTTGCGGCCAAGGAAGAAGATGACGCCAATGAAAATCAGCAACGGCGACAGCCAGGAGAGATCAAAGGTCAGGATACGCGCCATCAACGCGGTACCCACATCAGCACCCAGTACAATTACCAGCGCCGGGGCCAGCGCCACCAGATCCTGCGCCACAAACGAGGTGACAAGCAGAGTCGTGGCGTTGCTGCTCTGAACCAGTGCCGTTACGCCAATACCCGCGCAGAAGGCGAGCGGTTTCTTCTCAACGCTGCTGCTGAGAACGGTGCGTAAACGAGCACCAAATACGCGCATCACGCCGGTCCGGACAATATGGGTGCCCCATACCAGCAGTGCGACTGCGGAGAGCAGATGTAACAGAGTCAGCACGGAAGATGTACCTCCTTATCGTTATTCGTTTTCCCTTGGTTCAGTATAAGGGTTTAAACGTAATAAAGAGACAGGGCGCCCAATGAGCGCCCTGTTTGTTGTAAGGAAAAGTGACGTCAGTCCGCGTCGTAGCCTAAATTCGGCGCTAGCCAACGCTCCACTTCAGAGACACTCATACCTTTGCGCAGGGCGTAATCTTCGATTTGATCGCGTTGCAGCTGTGCCACGGCGAAGTACTTGCTGTCAGGGTGGCTGAAATACCAGCCGGAAACGGACGCCCCTGGCCACATGGCGAACGACTCGGTGAGTTTCATCCCTGTATGTGCTTCTACATCCAGCAGCTTCCAGATAGTGCCCTTTTCGGTGTGTTCCGGACAGGCCGGGTAGCCCGGCGCCGGACGAATACCCTGATAGTTTTCGCGGATCAGCTCCTCGTTGCTGAGGTTCTCATTGGCCGCGTAGCCCCAGAGTACCTTACGTACGCGCTCGTGCAGGTACTCGGCGAAGGCTTCCGCCAGGCGGTCGGCAATCGCTTTGACCATGATTTTGTTGTAATCATCGTGCTGCGCTTCGAACGCATCCGCCAGGGCATCTTCTTCCAGACCACCGGTTACGGCAAATGCGCCGATGTAATCGGCTTTACCAGAAAGCTTCGGCGCAACGAAATCGGCCAGACAGTAGTTCGCGAAACCCACTTTCTCGGTTTGCTGACGCAGATGGTGACTCACCGCCAGCACGTGAGTGCGGGTTTCATCGCGATAGATTTCAACATCGTCGCCCACGCGGTTCGCCGGAAACAGCCCCACCACGCCACGCGGGTTGAGGGTTTTCTCCACACTCAGTTTGTCGAGCATCTCGTTCGCATCTTTAAACAGGCGCTGTGCTTCTTCACCGACTACTTCATCTTCAAGGATGCGCGGATATTTGCCCGCCAGCGACCAGGTCATAAAGAACGGCGTCCAGTCGATGTAGTTGCGCAGCGTCTCGATGCTGGCAGTCACATCCTGCACGCCCAGACGATGCGCGACCGGCGGCGTATAGCTCGACCAGTCAAACGCCAGATCGTTATCGCGTGCCGCCTGCAACGTAACAGGCGGTGTGCGCGGTTTCTTGCGACCGTGCTGAATACGGACGGTTTCGTACTCTTTGCGGGTGCGCGTAACAAACTCGTCGCGCTGGGTGTCAGAGAGCAGCGCGGACACCACGCCTACCGTTCGCGAGGCATTTTGCACGTAGACCGTCGGGCCACTGTAGTTCTGCTCGATTTTCACCGCCGTGTGCGCTTTTGAGGTGGTCGCCCCGCCAATCAGCAGCGGAATGGTAAAGCCCTGACGCTCCATCTCTTTCGCCACGTTGACCATCTCATCAAGCGACGGGGTGATCAGCCCGGAGAGGCCAATCAGGTCGGCATTCACTTCACGTGCGGTTTTGAGGATTTTGTCCGCGGGTACCATCACGCCAAGATCGATAATCTCGTAGTTATTACACTGCAGCACCACGCCGACGATATTCTTGCCGATGTCGTGAACATCGCCCTTCACGGTGGCGATCACCATTTTCCCGTTGCTGGAGCCTTTCTCTTTGCTGGCTTCGATAAACGGTTCAAGGTAGGCCACCGCCTGCTTCATCACGCGGGCGGATTTCACTACCTGCGGCAGGAACATTTTGCCCTCACCGAACAGATCGCCAACCACGTTCATGCCGTCCATCAGTGGCCCTTCGATCACTTCAATCGGACGTGCGGACTGAAGACGCGCTTCTTCGGTATCCAGTTCGATAAACTCGGTAATACCTTTCACCAGCGAATATTCCAGACGCTTTTTCACATCCCAGGAGCGCCACTCGGCCTGCTGAACGTTGGCTGCTTCATCCGATTTACTGCCACGGTATTTCTCCGCCAGATCCAGCATCCGCTCGGTGGCATCGTCACGACGGTTCAGGATCACGTCTTCTACCGCGTCGCGCAGTTCTGCCGGCAGGTCGTCGTAAATCGCGAGCTGTCCGGCGTTAACGATCCCCATATCCATCCCGTTACGGATGGCGTAGTAGAGGAACACGGCGTGAATAGCTTCACGCACCGGATCGTTACCGCGGAACGAGAACGATACGTTCGACACGCCGCCGGAGATCAGCGCATGCGGCAGCTCGCGCTTAATGTCTTCACACGCGCCGATAAAGTCCTGGGCGTAGTTGTTGTGCTCTTCAATCCCGGTCGCCACAGCGAAAATGTTCGGGTCAAAGATGATGTCTTCCGGCGGGAAGCCTACCTCTTCGGTCAAAATTTTGTACGCGCGGCGGCAAATCTCAATCTTGCGCTCGCGGGTGTCTGCCTGGCCCACTTCATCAAAGGCCATAACCACCACGGCCGCACCGTAACGGCGTACCAGCTTCGCGTGATGGATAAAGATATCAACGCCTTCTTTCATCGAGATGGAGTTAACGATGCCTTTACCCTGAATGCATTTCAGCCCTTTCTCGATGACTTCCCACTTAGAGGAGTCAATCATGATCGGCACGCGGGCGATGTCCGGTTCACCGGCAATCAGGTTGAGGAAACGCACCATCGCCGCTTCGGCATCGAGCATCCCCTCATCCATGTTGATATCAATAATCTGAGCGCCGCTTTCCACCTGCTGGCGGGCGACGTCCAGCGCTTCGCTGTACTTCTCTTCTTTAATCAGACGTTTGAACTTTGCTGAACCGGTGACGTTAGTACGCTCACCCACGTTCACAAACAGGCTGTCGTCGCCGATGGTCAACGGCTCAAGGCCGGAGAGACGACAGGCAACAGGCAGCTCAGGTAATTTTCGTGGCGGCAACCCGGCCACCGCATTGCTCATGGCAGCGATATGCTCAGGCGTCGTGCCGCAGCAGCCACCGACGATGTTCAGGAAGCCAGACTCGGCCCACTCGCGGATTTGCGCCGCCATGGTGTTGGCATCGAGATCGTATTCACCAAACGCGTTCGGCAGACCGGCGTTCGGGTGCGCGGTGACGTAACATTCCGCAATGCGCGACAGTTCCTGTACGTACTGGCGGAGTTCATCTGGCCCCAGTGCGCAGTTCAGGCCGAAGGAGAGCGCTTCAGCGTGGCGCAGAGAGTTATAAAAGGCTTCGGTTGTCTGGCCGGATAAGGTACGGCCGGAGGCGTCAGTAATGGTGCCGGAAATCATGATCGGCAGGTCAACGCCCAGCGCCTCGAACTCCTCTTTCACCGCGTAAATCGCGGCTTTGGCGTTGAGGGTATCGAATACGGTTTCGATCAGGATCAGATCGGAACCCCCTTCCACCAGCGCTTTGGTCGATTCGCGGTAGGCGGCAACCAGCTGGTCAAAGGTGATATTACGAAACGCCGGGTCGTTCACGTCCGGTGAAATCGACGCGGTGCGGTTGGTAGGGCCAAGCACCCCGGCAACGTAGCGCGGCTTGTCCGGCGTGCGGGCCGTCCACTCGTCGGCGCAGGCGCGCGCCAGCTTCGCGGCTTCAAAGTTGATTTCCGCCGACAGGGATTCCATCTGGTAATCCGCCATGGCGATGGTTGTCGAGTTAAAGGTGTTGGTTTCAATGATATCCGCACCCGCTTCAAAGTAGGCGTTGTGGATATCTTTAATAACCGACGGCTTGCTGAGCACCAGCAGGTCGTTATTACCCTTCAGGTCACATGGCCAGTCGGCAAAACGCTCGCCGCGGAAATCGTCTTCACTCAGACGATAGCCCTGGATCATGGTGCCCATGCCGCCGTCCAGCACCAGAATTCGTTCATTTAACTGCGCACGCAGTTGCTCTACTTTGCTGCTCACACTTGCTCCCGACAACGCTCAACAAGGCCAAAAGGCTGCATTCCATACTGGCATAATCTCGCAGGGTGGAAAAGTCACACAGGAGTAACATGAGACATGTTCACTATCACTCCTCCGATCAGTCAGGATAACGGTTGCAAATTCACCAAATAAAACGAAAATGATTTCCACGATACAGAAAAAGGAGATCGTCATGGTCGCGACCGTTCCCGCTAAACGCGGCAGAAAACCTGCTGCTACCACCGCCGCACAACAGGGCGGACAGGTTCAATCGCTCACGCGCGGTTTGAAGCTGCTGGAGTGGATAGCCGAGTCGCACAATAGCGTGGCCCTGACGGAGCTGGCCCAGCAGGCTGGCCTGCCGAACTCCACAACGCATCGACTGCTGACCACCATGCAGCAGCTGGGCTTTGTCCGTCAGGTCGGTGAGCTGGGACACTGGGCTGTAGGCGCGCATGCGTTTATCGTCGGCAGCAGCTTCCTGCAAAGCCGTAATCTGCTGGCGATTGTGCACCCGATCCTGCGCAAGCTGATGGAAGATTCCGGCGAGACGGTAAACCTGGCGGTACTCGACCAGAGCGACCATCAGGCGATCATCATCGACCAGGTACAGTGTACGCAGCTGATGCGTATGTCGGCCCCCATTGGCGGCAAGCTCCCTATGCACGCCTCCGGGGCGGGGAAAGCGTTTCTGTCGCAACTGAGCGAAGAGCAGGTGACGGGGTTATTGCACCGTAAAGGGTTGCACGCCTACACCCACGCAACGCTGGTTTCGCCGGTGCATCTTAAAGAGGATCTGGCCCTGACCCGCAAACGCGGCTATTCGTTTGATGACGAGGAACATGCTCTGGGCCTGCGTTGCATTGCAGCCTGTATCTTTGACGAACACCGCGAGCCGTTTGCCGCCATCTCCATCTCCGGGCCGATTTCACGCATGACGGATGATCGCGTGACTGAGCTGGGCGCGCTGGTGATTAAGGCAGCGAAAGAGGTGACGCTGGCGTATGGTGGGATTCGTTAAACCGCACGCAAAACCGCTGCTTACGTCGATAGGCATACACATCTCCCACATGCCCATTCTTAATTCGCGTTTGCAATCCACGCCAGTAGCTGGCGTGGAACAGATCGTCGTGCATCTCTGCGAATAATGGCCCAATTCGCGGGTCAGCGCACAGCCAGTGGCGGAACTCCTCAGGAAATACATCACCCGGCGAGACGCTGTACCATGGCTCACCGGAGAGTTCATCTTCCGGATAGCGGGGCTGCGGGATGTCGCGGAAATTCACCTCAGTCATGTAACAAATTTCATCGTAATCGTAGAACACGACGCGCCCGTGGCGGGTGACGCCGAAGTTTTTAAACAGCATATCCCCCGGGAAGATATTGGCGGCAGCAAGCTGGCGAATCGCATTGCCATACTCTTCAATGGCATCGCGAAGCGCCTGACCTTCGGACTGCTCCAGCCAGATGTTCAGGGGCACCATACGGCGTTCAATGTAGAGATGGCTAATCACGATTTTGTCACCAATATCGGTGATTTTGCCGGGTACTTCCTGCATTAAAAGCGCCATGAGTGCTGGATCGATCTGCTGCTTATCCAGCACAAAGTTTTCGAATTCCTGGGTATCGGCCATGCGTCCAACACGGTCGTGCTCTTTAACCAGCTGGTAGCAGGCGCGGACATGTGCAGCCGTCATCTCTTTCTGCGGTGCGAATTTATCTTTAATCACCTTAAAGACGCGGTCAAAACCCGGCAGGGTGAAGACCAGCATCACCATACCGCGAATGCCCGGTGCTTCGATAAACTGTTCATCCGCCGTGGTGACATAGCGCAAATACTCCCGATAGCTTTCCGTTTTGGCGTGTTTCTGACAGCCAATCGCCATATACAGCTCGGCGGTGGTTTTGCCCGGCAGGATCTCGCGCAACCATTCCACGAGCGCGGCAGGTAACGGCGCGTAGACCATAAAGTAGGAACGGGCGAAGCCAAACACAATGCTGGCTTCGGCGCTGGTGGTCAGACAGGTATCGACAAACAGTTCGCCGTCGTCGGTGCGGTGGATCGGTAACAGAAACGGCACGATGGCTGCCGGCGTAACCAGTTTGCCTACCAACCAGGCGGCTTTATTGCGATAGAACAGTTCATTGGCGACCTGCAAATGGCTGTGCCCAAGAACGTCCTCGCCGAAGGTTTCAGTGAGATGCGCGTGGATATAGCCGATATCCCGGGTTTTATTCTCCCAGGGTAAACGCAGCGGCAAGTCTGTTAACACGCGGTGCAGGAGCTTTTCCCACCCGCGATCGGGAAAGAAATCTTTCGCCAGCGGACGAGGAATAGTACGAAAACGCCGCTCGGGCTGGGAGCTGAAAATAAATAACCGCTCAGGAGATAATGAGCGGTGGTCAAATAACCGACAATAGACGGAGTTAAAGAAGCTCTCCGCAATCTCGAAGCGCGGGTAATCGGGTAACAAACGGGTGTAGTGCTCTTTCACGCGCAGTAAAAATTCCGCGTCTGGACTTTTACCGTCGGTGATACAGCGTAGCTGCTCCACCACCAGACCCACATGGTGGTCGTAGAGATGGATACGCTGCTTCATGGCCTGCTGAACCGCATGCCAGTCTGCATGTTCGAAGCGCTGCTGCGCGCCGGAGGTCACTTCCAGAAAACGGCCATACTGGGCATCGAAGCCCTGCAGAATAGTTTGGGCAATCAGTAATTCCAGACCACGCGACATATATCCCCCTCACCCCCAACCCTCTCCCCGAGGGGGGAGAGGGGGAAAAGATTAGAACTGTGCTTCTTCGGTTGAGCCCGTTAAGGCGGTGACGGAGGAGGTGCCGCCCTGAATAATCGTGGTCACATTATCAAAGTAGCCAGTTCCCACCTCCTGCTGGTGAGACACGAAGGTGTAGCCATCTTTACCCGCGGCAAATTCCGGCTGCTGCACCTTCTCAACGTAGTGCTTCATGCCCTCACCCTGCGCATAGGCGTGCGCCAGGTCGAACATGTTGAACCACATGCTGTGGATGCCTGCCAAAGTAATGAACTGGTATTTGTAGCCCATGTCGGACAGCTGCTGCTGGAAGCTGGCGATTGTCTTGTCGTCCAGTTTTTTCTGCCAGTTGAAGGACGGTGAGCAGTTGTAGGCCAGCAGTTTGCCCGGGTACTTCGCATGAATGGCATCGGCAAAGCGTTTTGCCAGAGCCAGATCCGGCGTGGAGGTTTCGCACCAGACCAGGTCCGCATACGGGGCATACGCCAGGCCACGGCTTATCGCCTGCTCAATACCCGCATGGGTACGATAGAACCCTTCGCTGGTACGTTCACCGGTAATGAACTCGCTGTCGTACGGGTCGCAATCTGAAGTAATCAGGTCAGCTGCATCCGCATCCGTACGGGCAATGACCAATGTCGGCACGCCGAGCACGTCAGCAGCCAGACGCGCCGCAACCAGTTTCTGAATCGCCTCCTGGGTCGGGACCAGCACTTTGCCGCCCATATGTCCGCATTTCTTCACTGACGCCAGCTGGTCTTCGAAGTGAACGGCCGCTGCACCGGCCTCAATCATCGATTTCATCAGCTCGAAGGCGTTCAGCACGCCACCGAAACCCGCTTCCGCATCCGCAACTATCGGCAGGAAGTAATCAATAAAGCGCGGATCGTTTGGCTCAATGCCTGCCGCCCACTGGATCTGATCCGCACGGCGGAAGGTGTTGTTGATCCGATCCACGACCGACGGTACGGAGTTAGCCGGATAGAGCGACTGATCCGGGTACATGCTGGAGGCCAGGTTAGCGTCCGCCGCGACCTGCCAGCCGGACAGGTAAATGGCTTCTATCCCCGCCTTTGCCTGCTGCAGTGCCTGACCGCCCGTCAGCGCGCCAAGGCTGTTGATGTAACCTTTTTTGGAACCACCGTGCAGCAGCTTCCACATTTTCGCCGCGCCATTTTGCGCCAGCGTGCATTCCGGATTGACCGAGCCGCGTAATTTCACCACTTCCTCCGCGCTGTACGGACGGCGGATGCCTTCCCAGCGAGGTTGTGTCCACTCTTTCTTTAATTCTTCGATTTGTTGGGTACGGGTTTTCATGTGCAGATGCTCCATATTGTTATGTGGTGAGTTACGCCAGGAAGCGGTAGCCCGGCAGGGTCAGGAAGTCGATTAAGTCATCTGATGTGGTGATTTGCTCCATCAGGCGCGCAGCGTCGTCAAAACGTCCGCTGCTGAAGCGGTGTTCGCCCAGCTCGTCCTGGATCACCCGCATCTCTTCGGCCAGCATCTGGCGGAACAGGGATTTGGTTACCGGCTTACCGTTGCTGAGCGTTTTTTGATGGTGGATCCACTGCCAGATGGAGGTCCGTGAGATCTCTGCCGTCGCGGCATCTTCCATCAGGCCGTAGATCGGCACACAGCCGTTGCCGGAGATCCACGCTTCGATGTATTGCACGGCGACGCGAATATTGGCACGCATGCCCTCTTCGGTGCGTTCACCCGCACACGGTGCCAGCAGTTGCTCTTCGGCTGTTGGCGCATCCTCTTCGCGGGTGACAAACAGCTGGTTTTTATTGTCGCCAAGCACGCGGTTGAATACCTCCATCGCGGTATCGGCCAGGCCCGGGTGTGCAATCCACGTCCCGTCATGACCATTACGTGCTTCAAGTTCTTTATCGGCTTTCACCTTGTTGAGTACCTGGCTATTACGCTCCGCATCTTTGCTTGGAATAAACGCGGCCATGCCGCCCATCGCAAAGGCACCACGCTTGTGGCAGGTTTTGATCAGCAGACGCGAGTAGGCGCTCAGGAACGGTTTATCCATGGTGACAACCTGACGATCCGGCAGTACGCGATCGGGATAATTCTTCAGGGTCTTGATGTAGCTGAAAATGTAGTCCCAGCGCCCGCAGTTCAGGCCGACAATGTGATCGCGCAGGGCATGCAGAATTTCATTCATCTGGAACACGGCAGGCAGCGTTTCAATCAGCAGCGTGGCTTTGATGGTGCCGCGCGGCAGGTTGAATCGATCTTCCGCATAACTAAACACCTCACTCCACCAGGCCGCTTCCTGCCAGGATTGGGTTTTCGGCAGATAGAAGTAAGGGCCGCTACCTTTTGCCAGCAGGTTTTTGTGGTTGTGGAAGAAATAGAGCGCGAAATCAAACAGGCTGCCCGGAATGGCTTCCCCACGGCAGGTGACGTGTTTTTCAGGCAGGTGCAGCCCGCGTACACGACAGATCAGAACCGCCGGGTTCGGTTTGAGCTGGTAAATTTTGCCGGCTTCGTTGGTATAGCTGATGGTGCCGTTCACGGCGTCGCGCAGATTGATCTGCCCGTCGATAACTTTGTTCCAGTCTGGCGCCAGTGAGTCCTCAAAATCAGCCATAAAGACTTTAACGTTCGCGTTCATGGCGTTGATCACCATTTTGCGCTCTACCGGCCCCGTGATCTCAACCCGGCGATCCTGCAAATCTTCAGGGATGCCGCGGATTTTCCACTCGCCACGGCGAATGGAAGCGGTTTCCGAAATAAAACCAGGCAACTTGCCATCGTCAATTTCCTGCTGCTGATGAATGCGCGCTGCCAGCAGCTTATTACGCTGTGGCGTAAAGCGTGTTACCAGTTCAGTCAGGAATTCTACCGCTTCCGCCGTCAAAACTTGCTGTTCTTGCTCGCCATACGGCTGGGTAAAGGCCAGTTCATCGACCGTCGTTGCCTGTTGAGTCATCACTCTGCTCCTCATCAAAGATCCAAATTCACATCCCCAATGCGAACGAAAGATCGTTGTGTAGTTTTCGCTCAGCAGAATTAAGACTATCTATATTTTTTCCAAAATCAAAAACAATTTCCATTTTAATTTAATTTAATATTCAATTTATTGATTTAATTGAAATTAAAGTTTTATTGAGTGGTGAGTGGCATTTCGGAAATAAAAAAGGCACCCGAAGGTGCCTGATCTGAATAGCTGAAACGCTTTAGGATCGTTTAGTGCAGAAGATTACTCCAGCGTCGGATTCATGTGACGCAGATCGTATGGTGTGATTTGGTAGACGTAATAGTTGAGCCAGTTCGTAAACAGCAAATTCCCGTGGCTGCGCCAGGTTGCTCTCGGTTTGTTTTGCGGATCGTTTTTCGGGAAATAGTTGTACGGAACATCCGGATTCAGACCCGCTTCGACGTCACGGAAAAACTCAGCCGCGAGGGTGTTTGGGTCATACTCGGGATGCCCGGTGACAAAAGCAATACGCTTATCTTTGCTGGCAAACAGGTAGGCATCACCGTCTTCCGTTTCAGCCAGGATCTCCAGATCGGTGTAATCGCGGATCAGTTGTGCCGGGAAATCGGCATAGCGAGAGTGTGGGGCAAGGAAAGTGTCATCAAATCCGCGCGTCAGTAATGCGTGTGGATGCAGAATATGGTGTTCATATACGCCAGAGAGCTTTTCAGTGCGGGTTTGCTTTGGAATGCCATACAGGATATTCAGTGCCGCCTGTACCGCCCAACAGACAAAGAGCGTGGAGGTGACGTGATCTTTTGCCCACTCCAGCACCTGTTTTATCTGCGGCCAGTAGGCAACATCATTGAATTCAACCAGGCCCAGTGGTGCTCCCGTTACAATCAGTCCATCGAAGTTTTCATCGCGGATGTCATCGAAGTTACAGTAGAAATTGTTCAGATGCTCAGAAGGTGTATTTCGCGACTCACGGGCATCAATTCGTAGCAGCTGGATATCAACCTGAAGCGGGGAGTTCGAAAGCAGACGAAGAAACTGGTTTTCTGTTTCGATCTTTTTTGGCATCAGATTGAGAATAAGCACCTTCAGCGGGCGAATTTCCTGACCTGTAGCGCGTGAAGCCGTCATGACAAAGACATTTTCTTCACGTAAGAAATTGACGGCTGGTAGCTCGTCCTGCACCCGAATCGGCATAACCTTATATCCTCACAGCATACGTATAAACGTTTAGACATCCAGACAGCTAACGATAACCAGAAATGATCTGAATGTCGAGTCTGCAAGTGAAAGGTGAGAAAGTTTCAAGGAGGGAATGTGTAAGATCCAAAGCAAAAAACCCCGTACCTTACGGTACGGGGTTTTTCTCGATTGATGCCTGGCAGTTCCCTACTCTCACATGGGGAGACCCCACACTACCATCGGCGCTACGGCGTTTCACTTCTGAGTTCGGCATGGGGTCAGGTGGGACCACCGCGCTAAAGCCGCCAGGCAAA
>NZ_JAFBJM010000012.1:0-129910 GCF_016809815.1 Enterobacter sp. E1
TTTAGTGTCCGAAGACATTAAGAATCCATGTCACTTTGAGTGCCCACACAGATTGTCTGATAAATTGTTAAAGAGCAGTGCCGCTTCGTTTTCGCTGCGGCGCGGGGTGTGCATATTACGCTTTCCCACTACAGAGTCAAGCGTTTATTTTGCTTTTCTCTGCTGACCCGGCGGCGTGTGTGCCGTTGTTCCGTGTCAGTGGAGGCGCATTATAGGGAGTTATTCCGACGTGACAAGAGGAAATTTAAAAAAAGTTTTCATCCGTGTCTTTTTTCACCAACAGCGATGAAATCAAGCTACAAATTGTTCTATTTGATGTATCTGCAACCACAATCACACTCGAGGTGGCATAATTATCAACATGAATCTTTAAGGAATAAAAGCGATGCCATTAAGCGCACAACAGCTGGCCGCCCAAAAAAACCTGTCGTATGTGCTGGCAGAGAAGCTGGCTCAGCGGATTTTAGCGGGTAAATATGCCCCAGGCAGCATCCTGCCGGGTGAAATGGAGCTGGGTGAGCAGTTTGGAGTGAGTCGTACAGCAGTTCGTGAAGCGGTGAAAACCCTAACGGCAAAAGGTATGGTGCTTCCACGTCCCCGCATTGGCACACGTGTCATGCCACAGAGTAACTGGAATTTTCTCGATCAGGAGCTGCTCTCCTGGTGGATGACGGAAGATAACTTTCATCAGGTTGTCGATCACTTTCTGGTGATGCGCAGCAGTCTTGAACCACAGGCGTGCCTGCTTGCCGCCACGCTTGGAACGGCAGAACAGAAAGCACAGCTCAACGCGTTAATGGAAGAGATGGTGTTCCTGAAAAAGCACTTCAACCGGGAACGCTGGGTTGAGGTCGATATGGCCTGGCATGAACATATCTATATGATGAGTGCCAATCCGTTCCTCACCTCTTTTGCTTCTTTATTTCATTCGGTGTACCACACTTACTTTACCTCTATTACACAAGACGAAGTGGTTAAACTGGATTTGCATCAGGCGATAGTGGATGCCATTCAGGAAAGCGACGGGCAGCGAGCCCTGAGTGCGTGCCAGGCATTGCTGGCCGCGCCAACCCACCAGCAGGTAAATAAATGACAAAGAAAAAAGCGCGCAGCATGGCCGGATTGCCGTGGATTGCAGCCATGGCGTTTTTTATGCAGGCACTGGATGCCACCATCCTCAACACAGCGCTTCCCGCTATTGCGCAAAGCCTTAACCGCTCCCCGCTGGCGATGCAGTCCGCCATCATTAGCTACACCCTGACGGTCGCGATGTTAATTCCGGTCAGCGGCTGGCTGGCCGACCGCTTCGGCACCCGCAGAGTTTTCATGTTGGCCGTAACGCTCTTTACGCTCGGCTCGCTGGCTTGTGCGCTCTCCTCATCCTTAACGGAGCTGGTTATCTTCCGCGTATTACAAGGTATTGGCGGAGCGATGATGATGCCCGTGGCACGCCTTGCCTTGCTGCGAGCCTATCCTCGAAGCGAACTGCTTCCCGTGCTCAACTTCGTCACCATGCCAGGCCTGGTTGGCCCGATACTTGGCCCGGTACTTGGTGGTGTGTTTGTCACCTGGGCAAGCTGGCACTGGATCTTCCTGATTAATATTCCTATTGGCGTTGCCGGGCTGCTGTATGCTCGCAAATATATGCCGAACTTCACCACGCCAAGACGCAGCTTCGACATGGGAGGCTTTTTCCTGTTTGGCCTGAGCCTGGTGCTCTTCTCAAGCGGGATGGAACTGTTTGGTGAGAAGATCGTAGCAACATGGATTGCGCTCTCCGTCATCCTCAGCGGTATTCTGCTGTTCCTTCTTTATATACGTCACGCGCGCCGTCACCCGACACCGTTAATCTCACTCGGACTCTTTAACACCCGAACGTTTTCCGTAGGGATTGCAGGCAACATTGCGTCACGTCTGGGGACGGGTTGCGTACCGTTTCTGATGCCATTGATGCTGCAGGTAGGTTTCGGCTACCCGGCACTGATTGCTGGCTGCATGATGGCGCCCACGGCAATGGGCTCGATTCTGGCAAAATCAACGGTTACACAGGTGCTGCGCTGGTTTGGCTATCGTAAGACGCTGGTTGGCGTAACGGTCTTTATCGGTCTGATGATTGCGCAGTTCTCTTTGCAATCCGCCGCCCTTCCCGTATGGATGTTGATCCTGCCGTTATTTGTGCTGGGCATGGCGATGTCAACGCAGTTTACCTCGATGAATACCATCACGCTGGCAGACCTGACGGACGAGAACGCCAGCAGCGGCAACAGCGTGCTGGCGGTGACGCAACAGCTGTCGATCAGTCTTGGGGTGGCCGTAAGTGCGGCGGTACTGCGGTTTTATGAAGGTTTTGACAGCGCGAACACCGTCGAGCAATTCCACTATACGTTTATCACGATGGGCGTTCTCACCGTCGTTTCAGCGCTGGTCTTTATGCTGTTAAAACCGAAAGACGGCCGAAACCTGATTAAAGAGCGTCACAAAGAGAAAGCTAAACCGAACCGCGTTCCATCAGAACAGGAGTAAGCTGCAGGCGTTGCTGTTGCAGCGTGGGCTGCGCCATACGGTGGATTAACACATCGATGGCCAGCTCGCCCAGTTCATCCTTCGGCTGATGAATCGTGGTCAGCGGTGGGGTCATGTAGCTAGCCAGTTCGATATCATCGTAACCAATTACCGCCATATCATCCGGAACGCGCAAACCTGCCTGATATAACGCCTGATAGGCGCCAAATGCCATGGCATCGTTGCCGATAAAAACGGCCTGCGGACGCTGCGGCTGCGCCAGCAAGGTCTGCATCGCTTCAAAGCCACCGTGAAACTCAAAATCACCGGTAATACGGTAGCCTTCGGGCACAGAAAGCCCCGCCCGGGCCATAGCAGAAAGATACCCTTCCAGACGCAAACGCGCCGGGGTTTTATCCAGCGGACCGGTAATACAGGCAATGCGGGTGTAACCTTTATCGATCAGATGCTGGGTGGCCATGTCGCCCCCCAGCAGGGAGTTATCCTGAATCAGATCGCTGGTACCGTCGAACGGTGCCCAGTCCATCATCACCGTGGGAATAGAGGGATAACGCTGGATAATCTCTTTCGAGGGCTGGTGTGTTTCGGTACAGAGCAGCAGTAGCCCGTCGACGCGTTTTTGCATCAGCGTCTCCAGGTTGCGGTTCATTCTCTGCTCGTCACCTTCGGTATTGCACAGCACCAGGCTGTAGCCACGCTCGAAGCAACTACGCTCTACACCTCGCACAAGCTCAGAATAGAAAGGGTTGGTACTGGCCGTAATCAGCATACCAATAGTGCGCGTCTGGTTGAGCTTAAGACTACACGCCAGCGCAGATGGCGCATAGTTGAGTTCTTTTACCGCAGCTTCGACTTTCTCCCGAATCGCCTCGCTGACGAAGCGATCGTTGTTTATAACGTGAGAGACCGTCGAGGTAGAAACACCCGCCATACGGGCGACATCTTTCATTGTTGCCAAGCGTTACCCCTGCTGACTTAAGAATTCATCGATCTCTTTACGCCACGGAACGGAAGGCTGAGCCCCTTTGCGCGTCACGGCAATCGCGGCAGCAGCATGTGCAAAACGGATCGCATCATCCATTCGCTTGCCTTCCAGTAGCGCGGTCACCAGCGCACCATTGAAGGTGTCTCCCGCAGCGATGGTGTCAATCGCTTTCACCTTAAAGCCCGGAACTCGACGGCCTTCGCCATTGACGCTTGCCCACACCCCACGGCTACCAAGGGTGATAATCACGGTACCGATGCCTTTATCATGCAATGCACGCGCAGCTCGCGCGGCATCGTCATCATTTTCGACACGAATGCCCGTCAGCTTTTCCGCTTCGGTTTCGTTTGGCGTAATGATGTCCACCAGCGCCAGCAGCTCGTCTGATAATACACGGGCAGGAGCGGGATTAAGTACGACAGTGGTATGATTTTCATGCGCAATTTTGGCGGCGGCCAGCACGCTTTCAACCGGTGACTCCAGTTGCATCAGCAACGCTTCGGCATTCGCAATGATCTCACGTTGCGCTTCTACGCGCTCCGTTGTCAGAGCAGCGTTGGCACCAGCATGAATACCGATGACATTCTCACCTTCTGCGTTGACGAAAATCAGCGCCACGCCGGTAGATTCCCCTGCAACCACGCTGACCGGTGCGATATCGATATTATCGCTCGCCAGCTGTTTGCGTACGCGCTCACCGGTATCGTCATCACCCGTGCAGGCGATAAACGCAATATTCGCCCCACTGCGACCGGCGGCGACGGCCTGGTTTGCACCTTTACCGCCAAATGCCACCTGATACTGGTTACCCGTGACCGTTTCGCCCGGTGTAGGGAATGATTCAAGGTTAAGAATGTGATCGGCATTGATACTGCCAAGGACGACGAGGTTGCCTGCGGTTTTCATGGTTGGGTTGTCCATCTGAGAGCGCCACCGGTGTTACTCGGTGGCGTATGCCACACTTTTCTTTATTGGTGTCCCTCAGGCAGCCGCTGGCTGCCTGATTCGCCTTTTACTGCTTGATGACCAGTTTCAGGTCAACAGGGTATTTGGCCTGAACTTTTTCGCCCTTCAGCACTTTGTCGGCAGTTTCAACGCCAGTCGCGCCAATCTGCTCCGGCAACTGAGCGATGGTCGCAGCCAGTTTGCCATCGTTTACTGCTTTTTCACCATCCGGCGTACCGTCAAATCCGACAACCATCACATCAGATTTACCTGCAGTCTGCAGGGCACGCAGCGCACCCAGTGCCATTTCGTCGTTCTGCGCGAATACTGCCTGCACGTCAGGATGTGCGGTCAGCAGGTTCTGCATCACGTTCAGACCTTTAGTACGGTCGAAATCGGCAGGCTGGCTGGCCAGGACGTTAAATTTGTGTGCAGCAACGGCCTGCTGGAAGCCTTCGCCACGTTCACGGGCAGCAGAGGTACCCGCGATACCCTGTAATTCGATAACTTTCGCGCCTTCACCGGCTTTCTTCGCGATGTAATCACCCGCGATTTTACCGCCCAGCACGTTATCAGACGCAATGTGGCTGACCACGTCACCTTTAGAGGCCTGACGGTCCAGGGTGATCACCGGGATCTTCGCCTGGTTTGCCATTTTAACGGCATTACCTACGGCATCAGAATCAGTTGGGTTGATCAGCAGAATTTTGGTACCACGAACGGTTAAGTCCTGAACGTTAGCCAGCTCTTTCGCCGGGTTGTTCTGGGAATCCAGCACCACCAGGTTGTAGCCCAGTTTGTCCGCTTCTTTCTGCGCGCCATCCTTCAGAGAGACGAAGAACGGGTTGTTCAGCGTGGAGATAACCAGCGCGATGGTGTCTTTCGCCATGGCGTTTGCACTTACGGTTGCGCTCAGCGCGACAGCAGAAACCAGGGTAGCCAGTTTTTTCATGTTCATATCTAAGATGTCCTGTAGTGTCGTCAGTTACTGTTTTTTGTTGTCTACCAGTACCGCCAGCAAAATCACCACTGCCTTAACGATCATCTGGTAATAGGAGGAAACACCTAACAAATTCAAACCATTATTCAGGAAACCGAGAATCAGTGCGCCGATCAATGTCCCAACAATGCGACCTTTACCACCCGCAAGACTCGTACCGCCCAGAACCACTGCCGCAATGGCATCCAGCTCATAACCCGTGCCCGCCGTTGGCTGCGCGGAGGAGAGGCGCGCCACTTCGATGATGCCTGCCAGAGAAGCCAGCAAGCCGCACAGGGAATAAACGATAATTTTAACTTTATTGACGCTAATCCCGGACAAACGCGTTGCCGCTTCGTTACCGCCCAGCGCATAGATATAACGACCCAGACGGGTGTGATGCAGCATGTACCACGCCGCCAGGAAGACGATAGCCATGATCCAGACCGGGGTCGGAATACCCAGCGGGCGGCCGATACCGAACCAGCCAAACAGATCGGCGTTATCGGTAAAGCCGGTGTTCACCGGGCTGCCGTTGGTGTAAACCATGGTCACACCGCGCAGCAACAGCATCATCACCAGCGTCGCGATGAACGCCTGAACACGCCCTTTCGCCACAATCACGCCGGTCACGGCACCGATTGCCGCCCCAGCAGCCAGCGCTGCAGCCACGGCCACCAGCGCGTTAACCTCAACACCGACAAGGGAAGCGGCGATCGCACCGGTGAGCGCCAGCAGGGAACCAACGGACAGATCGATCCCTGAGGTCAAAATCACCAGCGTCATCCCGACCGCCATAATGGCGTTTACAGAAGTCTGCTGAAGGATATTGAACAGGTTATTAACGGTGAAAAAGTTCGGACTCATGGTCGACACAATCGCGATCAGCACCAGCAGGGCAATCAGCGATTTTTGTTCCATCAGCCATGCCTTTGTGAAATAACGGCGACCAGAAACAGCCTGGGTAGTCATCTTCTTACTCCTGATTCACGCGATTAAGCTTGCCCACAGCGGCAGCCATCAGAACTTCCTGGGTGGCCTGCTCGCGAGTGAATTCACCGCCGAGATGCCCTTCATGCATGACGATAATACGATCGCTCATGCCTAATACTTCTGGCATCTCGGAAGAGACCAGAATGATGCTCAGACCGTCGGCCTTGAACTGGTTAATCAGCTGATAAATCTCTTTCTTCGCGCCGACGTCCACGCCGCGGGTGGGTTCATCGAGGATTAGCACTTTCGGGCGCGTCATCAGACCACGCGCAATCGCCACCTTCTGCTGATTACCACCGGACAACAGGCCAATTGCCTGCTCCATCGACGGTGTTTTGACGTTAAACAGACGGATAAAATCGCTGACCGCCTGCTGTTCGTCTTTGTGTTTCAGCGTACCGCCGCTGTGACTGAAATAGCGCAGTGCGGTAAGCGACATGTTCTCTTTCACCGACATGCCCAGCACTAAGCCATCGCGCTTACGGTCTTCAGAAATATAGACAATGCCATTCGCCAGACCATCTTGCGGAGAGCGGGTAACCACTTCATGACCGTCGAGGGTGACATAACCGCTGGTGCGCGGCAGTGCGCCGTAGAGCACTTTCATCAGCTCGGTACGCCCAGCGCCCATCAGGCCCGCCACACCGAGGATTTCCCCCTGACGCAGGGTAAAGGTCACATCGTTCACACCTGGACCGCAGAGGTTGTCCACCTTCAGGCGGATCTCGCCCGGCGCTTTATCCAGATGCGGGTATTGATCTTCGAGCTTACGTCCCACCATCATTTCGATGAGCGAATCTTCGGTCAGCGTGGCGACTTCGCGCTCGGCAATAAACTGTCCGTCGCGGAAGACGGTGACGTCATCGCAGATTTCGAAGATCTCTTTCATGCGGTGAGATATATAGACAATCCCGCGCCCCTGCGATTTCAGCTCGCGGATAACGCGGAACAGGGATTCGGTTTCGGTATCGGTCAGGGCGTCAGTCGGTTCATCCATAATGATGACCTTCGACTCAAAACTCAGCACTTTCGCGATTTCCACCATCTGCTGATCGCCAATGGAAAGTTCACCCACCAGTCGGTCGCTCTTAAAGCGCAGGTTCAGCTTCGCCAGCAGTTTATCCGCTTCGGCATACATGGTTTTCCAGTCGATTTTACCGAACCGGTTTACGAACTCGCGACCCAGGAAGATATTCTCCGCAATGGTAAGCTGCGGGATCAGGTTCAGCTCCTGGTGAATAATACCGATACCCGCTTCCTGAGAGGATTTCGGGCCATTGAAGGTGGTCTCTTTACCCAGCCAGACGAGTGAACCGGCATCACGTTGGTAGATCCCGGTCAGCACTTTCATCATGGTGGATTTGCCAGCGCCGTTTTCGCCCACCAGCGCCATCACGCGCCCGGGGTAGACGTTCAGCGCCGCACCGGAGAGGGCTTTTACGCCCGGGAACGACTTATCGATCCCTTTGAGTTGCAGTAATGCGTCCATGATGGCCTCAGAAGGTGACGCCAGCACAGAGAATGATATTCGCATACGGGGAACACTCCCCGCTGCGAATCACCGCCTGACTGTCTGCGGTTTGTTGTTTGAACTGCTCGTGCGTTGTGTAACGAATTTCTATGGTGTTTCCCTGGTGTTGTTGCAGTTGCTCAATATGGCTGAGCAACGTTTCGTGGAGTTGCGGATTATGTTGTTTGATTTCCGCCGCGAGAATGGCCGCCTCAACCTGCATCTCCGCCGTCACGACTTCCAGTACCTGCATAAACGAAGGAACACCCTGCGTTAACGCCATATCAATACGGGTTGTGCTACGCGGAACCGGTAAGCCTGCATCGCAAACCACCAGCGTATCGGTATGCCCAAGACGGGAAATAACCGACGAGATTTCTGAGTTGAGTACAGTGCCTTTCTTCATTTTCTTGCTCCACTAGCGAAACGTTTCGCTAAAATCAGTTTAGTCTCAACGGTGTTCAGAAAACCACCATGACGTAACAGATTTGTGATCGGCGTCGAAACGTTTCGCTAAGTGAAATGTAGAGACAATTATGGAGGGTAGGCAGGGGGGTTTGTAAGCCGGGTAAGCGCAGCGCCACCCGGCATTTAATGCAGGCTTAAATCTCGACCTGTGTACCCAGCTCAATCACTCGGTTAGGCGGGATCTCAAACTGGTCAGGCGCACGCAGGGCGTTACGTTGCAGGATAAGGTACAACTTGCCGCGCAGGCGCAGATACCACGGACGCTTGCCAATAATCAGTGACTCGTGTGACATGAAGAATGACGTCTCCATCATCCGGCAGCTCAGCCCTTCCAGGCCGCAGCGGTGGAAGACCTCTTCCACGTTTGGCGTTTCACGCCAGCCGTAGCTTGCCACCACGCGCCAGAAGGTAGGCGACAATTGCTCAATCTGAACACGACGCACATTGTGAACATACGGTGCATCTTCGGTGCGCAACGTCAACAGAATCACACGCTCGTGCAATACCTTGTTGTGCTTAAGATTATGCATCAACGCAAACGGGATCACGTTCAAGGCACGAGACATGTACACCGCAGTTCCCGGTACACGCACTGGCGGGGATTTCTCCAGCGACGCAATCATCGCCTCCAGAGAATTTCCGTGTTCGTGCATACGACGCAGCAGACGGAAGCGCTCGCTTTTCCATGTGGTCATGACAATAAACATCACCAGACCCAGCGTCAGCGGTAGCCAGCCACCGGAAACAATCTTGTCGAGGTTCGCGGAGAACAGCGGCACGTCGATACACAGGAAGCCCACCAAAATCATCGCCACGAGGAATTTATTCCAGTGCCAGTTTCGGTACGCGACCGTAGTGGAGAGGATCGACGTCAGCACCATGGTACCGGTGACCGCAATACCGTACGCCGCCGCCAGGTTGCTGGAATGCTCGAAGCTGACGATGACGATCACCACAGCGAAATAGAGCAGCCAGTTAACGAACGGGATGTAGATCTGGCCCGACTCCATCTCTGAGGTATGGATGATGCGCATAGGTGAGAGATACCCCAGACGCACGGCCTGGCGCGTCAGAGAAAACACGCCTGAAATCACCGCCTGAGAGGCAATGACGGTCGCCAGCGTCGCCAGAATCAGCATCGGTACCAGTGCCCAGTCAGGGGCCAGCAGGAAGAATGGGTTCTTTATCGCTTCCGGATTTTTGAGCAACAGCGCGCCCTGGCCGAAGTAGTTCAGCACCAGAGACGGCAGTACCACAATAAACCAGGCCACGCGGATAGGCAGTTTCCCGAAGTGTCCCATGTCAGCATACAGCGCTTCAACGCCGGTGATGGAGAGCACAACCGCCCCCAGCGCCACGAAGGAAACCACTTTGTATTCGAGGAAGAAATTCACGGCCCAGTAGGGGTTTAGCGCTTGCAGCACTTCCGGGTTAGCAATAATGCTGCGTAAACCAAGCGCCGCCAGGATCAGGAACCAGGCCAGCATAATCGGCGCGAACAGTTTCCCCACCAGCCCGGTACCGTGCTTCTGGATCATAAACAGCAGCGTCAGGACAATAATGGCCAGAGGAACAACCCAGGAATCAAGCTGCGGGGCAATAATCTCCAGCCCCTCTATCGCCGAAAGCACTGAGATAGCAGGCGTGATGACGACTTCCCCATAGAAGAAACTGCCGCCAATCAGGCCGATGATGACCAGCACCGACGTCATTCTGGCTGACGTGTTACGCCCGGCAAGGGACATCAGGGTCAGGATACCGCCTTCGCCTGCGTTATCAGCGCGCATAACAAAGGAGAGATATTTAACAGAAACCACCAGGATCAGCAGCCAGAAGATGAGGGACAGGAAGCCAAATACGGCATCGCGTTCAACACCAAAGCCAAACTGGCCGGACAGACATTCACGAAGCGTATAAAGCGGGCTGGTGCCGATATCACCGTAGACAACCCCGATCGCCGCAAGCGTAATTGCGGGTAATGATTGCTTATTATCAGTGCTCATAGACTAGTCTTTTCGTTTAAATAACAAATGTGTTCCTGGTCCCTTGGTCCACAAAAAGCGCACAGTATGCCTGATTCGTTGCAAAATCGTACCCCTAAATGCAACCGCATTAATGTAGCGCAAAGAAAATTGCGCCGCACTTCAGTCTATTACCAGCCCTGGCTGAAACGTCTATACTCGCTTCAATTGGCCGCCACGACGGCGAAAGGATGCAAAAACTATTATGGCTCACTCACATTTATTAGCAGAAAGAATTTCCCGCCTCAGCAGCGCGCTGGAAAAAGGCCTTTTCGAGCGTAGCCACGCCATCCGCCTCTGTTTACTGGCGGCGTTGAGCGGCGAAAGCGTATTTCTGCTGGGTCCACCGGGTATCGCCAAAAGCCTGATTGCCCGCCGACTGAAATTTGCCTTTCAGAACGCCCGCGCCTTCGAATACCTGATGACCCGCTTTTCCACCCCTGAAGAAGTTTTCGGCCCGCTGTCCATTCAGGCGCTGAAAGATGAGGGGCGTTACCAGCGTCTGACGGAGGGGTATCTACCTGAAGCGGAGATTGTTTTTCTCGATGAAATCTGGAAAGCGGGACCGGCCATTCTGAACACCCTGCTCACGGCGATAAACGAACGTCGGTTCCGCAACGGTGCCAGTGAAGAAAAAATCCCGATGCGTCTGCTGGTGGCCGCCTCCAACGAACTCCCCGAGGCCGACAGCAGTCTGGAAGCGCTGTATGACCGCATGCTGATCCGCCTGTGGCTGGACAAAGTGCAGGATAAATCCAACTTCCGCTCTATGCTGGTGAGCCAGCAGGATGAGAATGAAAACCCAGTCTCCGCTTCGCTTCAGGTTACCGATGAGGAATATCAGCAGTGGCAGCAGGAGATCGGCAAAATCAAACTGCCAGATGCCGTCTTCGAGCTGATCTTCATGCTGCGCCAGCAGCTCGATTTACTCCCTTCAGCGCCCTATGTCTCCGATCGTCGCTGGAAAAAAGCAATCCGCCTGCTGCAGGCCAGTGCCCTGTTCAGCGGCCGTGATGCCGTTGCGCCAATCGATCTGATCCTGCTGAAAGATTGCCTCTGGCACGACGCAGAAGGCATGAACCTGATGCAGCAACAGCTTGAAATATTGATGACCGGACACGCCTGGGGACAACAGGCGATGCTCAACCAGCTTGGTGCTATTGCCCAACGACGCATCCAGTTACAGCAGCAACAAAGTGATAAAACGGCGCTGAAAGTGAACCGGCTGGGTGGAATGTTCGCCCGCAAACCTCACTACGAATTACCCGCCGAGCTGACTAGCCCGACGCTTACCCTGCTACTCCAGCAACCGCTAAAGCTCCATGATATGCAGGTTGTACACGTTACGATTGAGCGCGAGCCGCTATCGCAATGGCTGGATAAAGGTGGAGAAATCCGCGGAAAACTCAACGGCATCGGTTTCGCGCAACCGCTAAATATGGAAGTGGACAGTAGCCAGCATCTGGTGATCCGCGATGTGAGCTTGCAGGGATCGCGTCTTGCACTGCCTGGCACCGCCTCTGACAGCGTTCCTGAAGAGATTAAGCAGCAGCTGGAAGCGCTGGATACCGAATGGCACCAGCAACACACCCGCTTTAGCGAGCAGCAAAAATGCCTCTTTATACATAGCGACTGGTTAGGTCGCATTGAAGCCAGCCTGCAGGATGTGAGCACACAGATTAAACAGGCGCGTCAATGCTAACGCTGGATACGCTTAACATCATGCTGGCCGTCAGCGAAGAAGGGTTGATCGAAGAAGTGGTCATTACCCTTCTGGCGTCGCCGCAGCTGGCCGCATTCTTTGAAAAATTTCCGAAGCTTAAAAAAGCGATGACGGACGATCTCCCACGCTGGCGTGAAAACTTGCGTCAGCGGTTCAAAGAGACCGAGGTCCCCCCTGAGTTAACGGAAGAGGTGGCCTGTTATCAGCAGTGCCAGCGGCTCTCAACGCCACAGTTTATCGTTCAGCTTCCGCAAACCCTGACATTGCTCGACAACGTCCACTCCCCGTTTGCCAGCCAGGCCCGGGCGCTGGTCACGGATAACGCCACCTTCACGCCCGCGTTGCACACTCTCTTTTTACAGCGCTGGCGCCTCAGCCTTGTCGTTCAGGCCACAACATTGAACCAGCAACTGCTGGATGAGGAGCGTGAACAACTGCTCAGTGAAGTTCAGGAACGCATGACCTTAAGCGGTCAGCTCGAGCAGGTACTGGTGGAAAATGAAAACGCCGCCGGGCGTCTCTGGGATATGAGCGCCGGTCAGCTTCGGCGCGGGGATTATCAGCTGATCGTCAAGTACGGCGATTTTCTGGCGCAGCAGCCCGAGCTGATGAAACTCGCAGAACAGCTGGGCCGTTCAAGGGAGGCAAAGTCAGTCCCAAAGAAAGATGCCCCGATGGAAACCTTCCGCACCCTGGTACGCGAACCGGCAACCGTTCCCGAGCAGGTCGACGGGCTTCAGCAAAGCGATGATATTTTGCGCCTGCTGCCCACCGAACTCAGCACGCTGGGGATGACCGAGCTGGAGTATGAGTTTTACCGTCGGCTGGTGGAAAAGCAGCTTCTTACTTACCGGCTACACGGTGAAGCCTGGCGCGAGAAGCTCAGCCAGAGGCCAGTCGTCCACCAGGATTTTGATGAGCAGCCGCGCGGACCTTTTATTGTTTGCGTGGATACGTCCGGATCGATGGGCGGGTTTAATGAGCAATGTGCAAAGGCGTTCTGTCTGGCCTTGATGCGCGTGGCGCTCGCCGATCGCCGTCGCTGCTTCATCATGCTCTTCTCCAGCGAGGTGGTGGGTTATGAGCTGACGAACCAGCAGGGTATCGAACAGGCGATCCGCTTTTTAAGCCAGCGTTTTCGCGGCGGCACGGATTTAGCCAGCTGTTTTCGTAGCATTGTGGAGAGAATGCAGGGTGGCGACTGGTACGACGCTGACGCGGTGGTAATTTCCGATTTTATTGCCCAGCGTCTGCCGGATGATGTGGTGAATAAAGTGAAGGAGTTACAGCGGGTGCATCAGCACCGTTTCCACGCGGTGGCGATGTCCGCCCATGGAAAACCCGGCATCATGCGCATCTTCGATCATATCTGGCGCTTCGATACCGGGTTGCGTAGCCGCCTGCTCAGACGCTGGCGACGTTAATCACAGAAGGGAGCCGACGCTTTCGCGTACTTGCTGCGGCCAGACGCCACACTGAACCTGACCGATATGCGGCAACTGAAGCAGTAACATGGTCAGACGGGACTGGCCGATACCGCCACCGATGGTCTGCGGCATTTCCCCGCGTAGCAGCGACTGGTGCCACTCTAATTTGAGACGATCTTCGTCGCCAGTAATGGCCAGCTGACGCTTCAGCGCATCAGCATCCACGCGGATCCCCATAGAAGAAAGCTCAAACGCATCTTCCAGCACCGGGTTCCAGACCAGGATATCGCCATTCAGACCCGCGTATTCGCTCTCACCGCGTGTGCTCCAGTCATCATAATCCGGCGCACGAACGTCGTGGCGTTTGCCGTCAGACAGTTTGCCGCCGATCCCCATCAGAAACACAGCACCTAATTCTTTGGCGATTGCGCGTTCACGGCCTTTAGCATCCAGATCCGGGAAACGGCTCAGCAGCTCCTGGCTGTGCACAAAGTGGATCGTATCCGGCAGGAACGGTGCCAGACCAAACTCTTTGCTTACAGCCGCTTCGGTCGCTTTGATCCCAGCGTAGATCGCCTCAACGGTGGATTTCAGCGTACCGACATGGCGCTCGCCATCACCCATTACGCGCTCCCAGTCCCACTGATCAACGTAGACGGAGTGAATTGGAGTAAGGCGGTCTTCATCGGGGCGAAGGGCTTTCATGTGCGTGTAGAGCCCTTCGCCCGCGCTGAAGTCGTGTTGTCCCAGGGTTTGACGCTTCCATTTAGCAAGGGAGTGAACCACTTCGAACTGGGCATCTGGCAGTGTTTTCACTTTCACCTGCACCGCTTTTTCGCTTCCAGATAAGTTATCCTGCGTCCCGTCACCCACGCGGCTCAGAATGGGAGCCTGGACTTCAATCAGTCCAAGTTTATCTTCCAGCTGGCGTGAAAAATGGGATTTTACGAAACTGATCTGGCGTTGTTTTGCGATATAAGCGGTTTTCATTATTTATACTCCTGCGTCCTGTTGCTATTGATTAAGCAACAGAAATGGCACCTTATTCAATAACCAATCAACAAAAAGCCTCCTTCACTTTTGATTCGATAAAATAAACCGCTAGAATAGAGTGATTCATTAATCTTCATAAGAAAAAGCTATGGAAAATTATCAGATCGACAATCTCGACCGCGGCATCCTGGAGGCCTTAATGGCTAATGCCCGTACCGCCTACGCCGAGCTGGCAAAACAGTTTGGTGTCAGCCCGGGAACAATCCATGTTCGCGTAGAGAAGATGAAACAGGCGGGGATCATTACCGGCGCACGCATTGACGTCAGCCCCAAACAGCTGGGTTATGACGTTTGCTGCTTTATCGGCATCATTCTTAAAAGCGCAAAAGACTACCCTTCTGCCCTGGCAAAGCTGAACGCACTCGATGAAGTCACAGAAGCCTATTACACCACCGGGCATTACAGCATCTTTATAAAAGTTATGTGTCGATCCATAGATGCCCTCCAGCAGGTACTTATCAACAAGATCCAAACAATCGATGAAATTCAGTCCACTGAGACCCTGATCTCCCTGCAAAACCCGATCATGCGTACCATCCGTCCGTGATCGGGCAAATTCATTCCCACATTTTCCACAGGTAGATCCCAGCTCGTTCACAGCGTACAATGGCCGCCTCTTTATCTGAGCGAGCGATCAATGGCTGACATTACTCTTATCAGTGGCAGCACCCTGGGCGGTGCGGAATACGTTGCGGAACATCTGGCTGAGAAGCTGGAAGAAGCAGGTTTTTCCACAGAGACACTGCACGGACCGCTGCTTGAAGATCTCCCGACTGATGGGATCTGGCTGCTGATCACCTCTACACATGGCGCAGGCGACCTGCCGGATAACCTGCAACCTTTATATGACGAACTGCAGGAACAACAACCAGACCTGTCCAACGTCCGTTTTGGTGCGGTAGGTATCGGAAGTCGTGAATATGACACCTTCTGTGGCGCAATAGAGAAAGTTGAGGCCGCTGTTACCGCCTGTGGTGCAAAACAGCTGGGTGAAACGCTGAAGATCAACATCCTCGATCATGATATTCCGGAAGATCCAGCCGAGATCTGGCTGGCAGGATGGAAAAATTTACTCAAAAACGATTAAAGATCGCGCGAACAGATGTGGATAACTCTGGTTAAAAGCTCGTATTAAGCCGTAGTTATCCAAATAACAACTCTGGTATGGTTTTTGACCTGTGCATAAAGTGGCGATCTGATCCCAGCTTATACGGTCCAGGATCACCGATCATTCACAGCAAACGATCCTTCCTAACCGCATGATCTTATTTGCCGGATCGGACTTATCCACAGAGGTCGGCGATCCTAATAAGAGATCACAATAGAACAGATCTCTAAATAAAAAGATCTTCTTTTTAATAGCCCAGGATCCCAATGCTTTCTCGAAAGACTAAAGTTGAGTAGAATCCACGGCCCGGGCTTCAATCCATTTTCATACCGCTTTACGCGAGGCAGACCACCATGTTTTATCAGGATCCTTTTGACGTCATTATCATTGGCGGGGGTCATGCAGGCACTGAGGCCGCAATGGCCGCAGCGCGAATGGGTCAGCAGACCCTGCTTTTGACACACAATATCGACACGCTTGGACAGATGTCCTGTAACCCGGCGATTGGCGGCATTGGGAAAGGACACCTGGTAAAAGAAGTGGATGCACTTGGCGGCCTGATGGCGAAAGCGATCGATCATGCTGGCATTCAGTTTAGGATACTAAACGCGAGTAAAGGCCCTGCGGTACGAGCAACCCGTGCCCAGGCTGACCGCGTGCTTTACCGTCAGGCGGTACGTACTGCACTGGAGAATCAGCCAAACCTGATGATCTTCCAGCAGGCAGTTGAAGATCTTATCGTTGAGAACGATCGTGTTGTGGGTGCCGTAACCCAGATGGGCCTCAAGTTCCGCGCGAAAGCCGTGGTGCTGACCGTGGGCACATTCCTCGACGGTAAAATTCATATTGGTCTGGATAACTACAGCGGTGGACGTGCTGGCGATCCGCCGTCGATTCCACTGTCTCGCCGTCTGCGTGAACTGCCGTTGCGCGTCAGCCGCCTGAAAACGGGCACACCTCCACGTATTGATGCGCGCACCATTGATTTCAGCGTGCTGGCGCAACAGCACGGTGATAACCCAATGCCCGTGTTTTCGTTCATGGGCAATGCGGCGCAACATCCGCAGCAGGTACCGTGCTACATCACGCATACCAACGAGAAAACCCATGACGTGATCCGCAATAACCTCGATCGCAGCCCAATGTACGCAGGTGTGATTGAAGGGATCGGCCCACGCTACTGCCCGTCGATCGAAGACAAAGTGATGCGTTTTGCCGATCGCAACCAGCACCAGATCTTCCTGGAGCCGGAAGGACTGACCTCAAACGAAATTTACCCGAATGGCATCTCCACCAGCCTGCCGTTCGATGTGCAGATGCAAATTGTTCGCTCAATGCAGGGGATGGAGAATGCGAAAATCGTTCGTCCTGGCTACGCTATTGAGTACGATTTCTTCGATCCTCGTGACCTGAAGCCAACCCTGGAAAGCAAATTCATCCACGGTCTGTTCTTCGCGGGGCAGATTAACGGCACCACCGGCTACGAAGAAGCGGCTGCACAGGGTCTGCTTGCCGGTCTGAACGCTGCGCGCTTCTCTGCTGAGAAAGAAGGCTGGGCACCAGGCCGTTCTCAGGCGTATCTGGGTGTGCTGGTCGACGATCTCTGCACGCTGGGCACAAAAGAACCGTACCGTATGTTTACCTCGCGCGCGGAATACCGCCTGATGTTGCGCGAAGACAACGCCGACCTGCGTCTGACCGAAATGGGTCGCGAGCTGGGTCTGGTCGATGACGAACGCTGGGCGCGTTTCAACGAGAAGCTGGAGCGTATTGAACAGGAACGTCAGCGGCTGAAAACCACCTGGGTGAATCCGCAGGCGGAAACTGCAGCCGAAGTGAACGCTCACTTGACTGCACCGCTGTCGCGCGAAGCCAGCGGCGAAGATTTGCTGCGCCGTCCTGAAGTCACCTATGAGAACCTGGTCAAACTGACCGCGTTCGCACCGGGCCTGGAAGACGCTGAAGCGGCAGAGCAGGTTGAAATCCAGGTTAAATACGAAGGTTATATTGCGCGCCAGCAGGATGAGATTGAAAAACAGCAGCGCAACGAAAACACGCTGCTGCCGGAGATGCTGGACTATCGTCAGGTCACTGGTCTTTCCAACGAAGTGATCGCCAAGCTGAACGATCATAAACCTGTGTCGATTGGCCAGGCATCCCGCATATCGGGCGTTACTCCGGCCGCGATTTCGATTCTGCTGGTGTGGTTAAAAAAACAGGGCATGCTGCGCCGCAGCGCGTAATGCTCTGAACATTGCCCGGTGGCGCTGCGCTTACCGGGCCTACAGAATTCCATAGGGCGGGTAAGCGAAGCGCCACCCGTCACTTAAGTTTCTCAACAGGTATTCACCGTGCTCAACAAACTCTCTCGTCTGCTGGATCAGGCAGGTATTTCGCTCACCGATCACCAGAAAAATCAGCTGGTGGCCTACGTCGATATGCTGAACAAATGGAATAAAGCGTACAACCTAACCTCAGTACGAGACCCCAACGAGATGCTGGTACGCCATATTCTCGATAGCATTGTGGTTGCGCCTTATCTGAAAGGTGAACGCTTTATTGATGTGGGGACAGGCCCTGGTCTACCGGGCGTTCCGCTGTCGATTGTTCGTCCTGAGAGCCAGTTCACGTTGCTGGACAGCCTTGGCAAGCGCGTACGCTTTTTACGTCAGGTACAGCATGAGCTGAAGCTTGAGAACATCACGCCCGTGCAGAGCAGGGTAGAGGAGTTCCCGGCGGAGCCACCGTTTGATGGTGTTATCAGCCGCGCGTTTGCTTCGCTCAATGATATGGTGAGCTGGTGTAAGCACTTGCCTGCAGATAATGGCCGTTTTTATGCGCTGAAAGGGCAGTTGCCTGGTGATGAGATTGAACAGCTTCCGGATGGTTTTGCTGTTGAATCCATCGAGAAATTAAATGTTCCTCAACTCGATGGGGAACGTCACCTGGTGATAATTAAGCCAAACAATTTTTAAAAAATTAATAAAAAATGTGGAATTTGTGCTGTTCTTACCATGTTAAAAAACAGCACAACTACTTGGGTTTTACCAGACAGCTTTTAACCTCGTTTTTACTAAGGTTTTTCTTATGGTTAACCTGACCGTTATTCTTCACTATGAAGATAGTCAATGGCGAAAATATAAGTCTGCTAAAAATGGAAGGCAGAAACCAGAACGCAATGTTAATTATTTATTAAGAATGTCAATGAAAGGTTTTTATTGTGTACGGGGCTGTTTTGAAAATAGTTACGACATTTTGTGTTTGATTTCATAAAGATATATTTAAGCGATTTGCGCCTTTGATTAATACAACCTTATCGCAAATGTGTGTTTTGTGATCTCGTGCACGCTTTGTTGTCAACGTTTTCGCGCTGTTTGCACTTTTGGTCGAAGGTCGATGCTTTCTGAGAAAGTTAAAAAATAGCGGTGGGGAAAAATATTTAAACATTTATTCACCTTTTCGCTACTTAATGTTTGAAATCACGGGTGCGCACCGTATAATTTGACCGCTTTTTGATGCTTGACTCTGAGCCTTAAAGGACGTTTTATACGACACGCGGCATACCTCGAAGGGAGCAGGAGTAAAAACGTGATGTCTGTGTCGCTCTTGAGTAGAAACGTTGCTCGTAAGCTTCTGTTCATTCAGTTTCTGGCTGTGATAGCAAGTGGACTGCTGTTTAGCCTCAAAGACCCCTTCTGGGGCATCTCCGCCGTGTGCGGGGGTTTGGCGGTTGTACTGCCAAACGTGTTGTTTATGATTTTTGCCTGGCGTCATCAGGCGCATACACCCGCCAAAGGCCGCGTGGCCTGGTCCTTCGCCCTCGGCGAAGTGTGTAAGGTGTTGCTGACCTTTGCTCTACTGGTGATGGCGCTGGCGGTTTTGAAAGTGGTCTTCATGCCGCTGATAGCTACGTGGGTTTTGGTGCTGGTGGTACAAGTTCTGGCTCCAGCTGTAATCAATAACAAAGGGTAAAAGGCATCATGGCTTCAGAAAATATGACGCCGCAGGATTACATAAGTCATCATCTGAGCAACCTTCAGATGGACTTGCGTACATTCTCGCTGGTGGATCCACATAACCCCCCGGCCACCTTCTGGACGATCAACATCGACTCCATGTTCTTCTCGGTGGTTTTGGGTCTTCTGTTCCTGGCCATGTTCCGCGGTGTTGCTAAAAGAGCGACCAGCGGTGTTCCAGGGAAATTCCAGACGTTCATCGAAATGATCATCGGCTTCGTCCATGGTAGCGTCAAAGACATGTACCATGGCAAGAGCAAGCTGATTGCTCCGCTGGCCCTGACCGTGTTCGTTTGGGTCTTCCTGATGAACCTGATGGACCTTCTGCCTATCGATTTCATTCCGTGGATTGGCGAACACGTCCTCGGTCTGCCTGCACTGCGCGTGGTTCCGTCTGCTGACGTGAACATCACCCTGTCGATGGCGCTGGGCGTGTTTATCCTGATTCTTTTCTACAGCATCAAAATGAAAGGCGTAAGCGGCTTTGTGAAAGAGCTTACCTTGCAGCCGTTCAACCACTGGGCGTTTATTCCGGTCAACCTGATCCTGGAAGGCGTTAGCCTGCTGTCCAAACCTGTATCACTGGGTCTGCGACTGTTCGGCAACATGTATGCGGGTGAGCTGATTTTCATTCTGATCGCGGGTCTTCTGCCGTGGTGGTCACAGTGGATTCTTAATGTGCCATGGGCCATTTTCCACATCCTGATCATTACGCTGCAAGCCTTTATCTTCATGGTTCTGACGATCGTCTATCTGTCGATGGCGTCTGAAGAGCACTGATTTTTTACCAACACTACTACGTTTTAATTGAAACAAACTGGAGACTGTCATGGAAAACCTGAATATGGATCTGCTGTACATGGCTGCCGCTGTGATGATGGGTCTGGCGGCTATCGGTGCTGCGATCGGTATCGGCATCCTCGGGGGCAAATTCCTGGAAGGCGCTGCGCGTCAACCTGATCTGATTCCTCTGCTGCGTACTCAGTTCTTTATCGTTATGGGTCTGGTGGATGCTATCCCAATGATCGCTGTAGGTCTGGGTCTGTACGTGATGTTTGCTGTCGCGTAGTAGTTGTTTTAAAACCCTAAGCCACAGAAATTAAAGAGGTATTGTGCTGTGAACATGAACGCAACAATCCTCGGCCAGGCCATCGCGTTTATTCTCTTTGTCTGGTTCTGCATGAAGTATGTATGGCCGCCTTTAATGGCTGCCATCGAAAAACGTCAGAAAGAAATTGCTGACGGTCTGGCTTCTGCAGAACGCGCTAAGAAAGATTTGGACCTTGCACAGGCCAACGCGACAGACCAGCTGAAAAAAGCGAAAGCGGAAGCTCAGGTTATCATCGAACAGGCTAACAAACGCCGTTCGCAGATCCTGGACGAAGCCAAAGCTGAAGCAGAACAGGAACGTACTAAGATCGTGACACAGGCTCAGGCTGAAATTGAAGCTGAGCGTAAACGTGCTCGTGAAGAACTGCGTAAGCAGGTTGCGATTCTGGCTGTTGCTGGCGCCGAGAAGATCATCGAACGTTCCGTGGATGAAGCTGCTAACAGCGACATCGTGGACAAACTTGTCGCTGAACTGTAAGGAGGGAGGGGCTGATGTCTGAATTTGTTACGGTAGCTCGCCCCTACGCCAAAGCAGCTTTTGACTTTGCTATCGAACACCAAAATGTCGATCGCTGGCAGAATATGCTGGCGTTTGCCGCTGAGGTGACGAAAAACGAACAAATGGCCGAGTTGCTTTCCGGTGCGTTAGCACCTGAAACTCTCGCCGCGTCGTTTATCGCCGTGTGCGGAGAGCAACTGGATGCCAACGGCCAGAACCTGATTAAGGTAATGGCAGAAAATGGTCGTCTCCGTGTGCTCCCGGATGTTCTCGAGCAGTTTGAGCACTTACGTGCCCTTAGTGAAGCTACTGCTGAAGTTGAAGTAACTTCTGCGACTGAACTGAGTAATGAACAGCTTGCGAAAATTACCGCCGCGATGGAAAAACGTCTGTCACGCAAAGTTAAGCTGAATTGCAAAATCGATAAGTCTGTAATGGCAGGCGTAATCATCCGTTCGGGTGATATGGTCATTGATGGCAGCGTACGCGGCCGTCTTGAGCGCCTTGCAGACGTCTTGCAGTCTTAAGGGGACTGGAGCATGCAACTGAATTCCACCGAAATCAGCGAACTGATCAAGCAGCGCATTGCTCAGTTCAATGTTGTGAGCGAAGCTCACAATGAAGGTACTATTGTTTCTGTAAGTGACGGTGTTATCCGCATTCACGGCCTGGCCGATTGTATGCAGGGTGAGATGATTTCCCTGCCGGGTAACCGTTACGCTATCGCACTGAACCTGGAGCGCGACTCCGTAGGTGCAGTTGTGATGGGTCCATACGCTGACCTCGCCGAAGGCATGAAGGTTAAGTGTACTGGCCGTATTCTGGAAGTGCCGGTTGGCCGTGGCCTGCTGGGTCGCGTTGTTAACACCCTGGGTGCGCCAATCGACGGTAAAGGTCCGGTTGAGCACGATGGCTTCTCCCCAATCGAAGTTATCGCACCAGGCGTTATCGATCGTCAGTCCGTAGATCAGCCTGTTCAGACAGGTTATAAGTCCGTTGATGCCATGATCCCAATCGGTCGTGGTCAGCGTGAACTGATCATCGGTGACCGTCAGACCGGTAAAACCGCGATGGCTATCGACGCCATCATCAACCAGCGTGATTCCGGCATCAAATGCGTGTACGTGGCTATCGGCCAGAAAGCGTCCACCATTTCTAACGTGGTTCGTAAACTGGAAGAGCACGGCGCACTGGCTAACACCATTGTTGTTGTTGCAACTGCTTCCGAATCTGCTGCACTGCAATACCTGGCGCCATACGCGGGTTGCGCAATGGGCGAATACTTCCGTGACCGCGGTGAAGATGCACTGATCGTATACGATGACCTGTCTAAACAGGCTGTTGCTTATCGTCAGGTTTCCCTGCTGCTCCGTCGTCCACCTGGACGTGAAGCGTTCCCTGGCGACGTATTCTACCTCCACTCTCGTCTGCTGGAGCGTGCATCCCGCGTTAACGCGGAATACGTCGAGAACTTCACCAAAGGTGAAGTGAAGGGTAAAACGGGCTCTCTGACCGCACTGCCGATCATTGAAACCCAGGCGGGTGACGTTTCTGCGTTCGTTCCGACCAACGTAATTTCCATTACCGATGGTCAGATCTTCCTGGAAACCAACCTGTTTAACTCCGGTATTCGTCCGGCGGTTAACCCGGGTATCTCCGTATCCCGTGTTGGTGGTGCTGCTCAGACCAAGATCATCAAGAAACTGTCCGGTGGTATCCGTACCGCGCTGGCACAGTATCGTGAACTGGCTGCGTTCTCTCAGTTCGCATCCGATCTGGACGAAGCAACCCGTAAACAGCTGAGCCACGGTCAGAAAGTGACCGAGCTGCTGAAGCAGAAACAGTACGCACCAATGTCTGTTGCTCAGCAGGGCCTGGTACTGTTCGCGGCTGAACGCGGTTACCTCGAAGATGTGGAACTGGCGAAAATCGGTAGTTTCGAAGCCGCTCTGCTGGCTTACGTCGACCGTGATCACGCTCCGCTGATGCAAGAGATCAACCAGACCGGTGGCTATAACGACGAAATCGAAGGCAAGCTGAAAGCTATCCTCGATTCCTTCAAAGCAACCCAATCCTGGTAATCGTCAGGCGGCTTGTCTCAGGACAAGCCGCCTGGCATTGAGGAGAAGCTCATGGCCGGCGCAAAAGAGATACGTAGTAAGATCGCAAGCGTCCAGAACACGCAAAAGATCACTAAAGCGATGGAGATGGTCGCCGCTTCCAAAATGCGTAAATCGCAGGATCGCATGGCGGCCAGCCGTCCTTATGCAGAAACCATGCGCAAAGTGATTGGTCACCTTGCAAACGGTAATCTGGAATATAAGCACCCTTACCTGGAAGAACGCGACGTTAAGCGCGTGGGCTACCTGGTGGTGTCGACCGACCGTGGTCTGTGTGGCGGCTTGAACATTAACCTGTTCAAAAAACTGCTGGCGGATATGAAAGCATGGTCTGAAAAAGGCGTTCAGTGCGATATCGCAATGATCGGCTCTAAAGGCGTCTCTTTCTTTAACTCCGTTGGTGGCAACATTGTCGCTCAGGTGACCGGTATGGGTGATAACCCGTCCCTGTCCGAACTGATCGGCCCGGTTAAAGTGATGTTGCAGGCCTACGATGAAGGCCGTCTGGACAGACTGTACGTTGTCAGCAACAAATTCATTAACACCATGTCTCAGGTTCCAACGCTCACTCAGATGCTGCCTTTACCGGCATCAGAAGATGATGAGCTGAAGCACAAAGCCTGGGATTACCTGTATGAACCCGATCCGAAACCGCTGCTGGATACCCTGCTGCGTCGTTACGTTGAATCTCAGGTTTATCAGGGCGTTGTAGAAAACCTGGCCAGCGAGCAGGCCGCACGAATGGTGGCGATGAAAGCCGCGACCGATAATGGCGGCAGCCTGATTAAAGAGCTGCAGTTGGTTTACAACAAAGCTCGTCAGGCCAGCATTACTCAGGAACTCACCGAGATCGTCTCGGGGGCCGCCGCGGTTTAACCAGGTTTACGAATTACGTAGAGGATTCAAGATGGCTACTGGAAAGATTGTCCAGGTAATCGGCGCCGTGGTGGACGTCGAGTTCCCTCAGGACGCCGTACCACGCGTGTACGACGCGCTTGAGGTACAGAATGGTAACGAGAGCCTGGTGCTGGAAGTTCAGCAGCAGCTCGGCGGCGGTATCGTGCGTACCATCGCGATGGGTTCTTCCGACGGTCTGCGTCGTGGTCTGGAAGTTAAAGACCTTGAGCATCCGATCGAAGTCCCGGTAGGTAAAGCAACGCTGGGTCGTATCATGAACGTATTGGGTCAACCAATCGACATGAAAGGCGACATCGGTGAAGAAGAGCGTTGGGCTATCCACCGCGCGGCACCTTCCTACGAAGAGCTGTCCAGCTCTCAGGAACTGCTGGAAACTGGCATCAAAGTTATCGACCTGATGTGTCCATTTGCGAAGGGCGGTAAAGTTGGTCTGTTCGGTGGTGCGGGTGTAGGTAAAACCGTAAACATGATGGAGCTGATCCGTAACATCGCGATCGAGCACTCCGGTTACTCCGTATTTGCGGGCGTAGGTGAACGTACTCGTGAGGGTAACGACTTCTACCACGAAATGACCGACTCCAACGTTCTGGACAAAGTATCCCTGGTTTACGGCCAGATGAACGAGCCACCAGGAAACCGTCTGCGCGTTGCGCTGACCGGTCTGACTATGGCTGAGAAATTCCGTGACGAAGGCCGTGACGTTCTGCTGTTCGTTGATAACATCTACCGTTACACCCTGGCCGGTACGGAAGTATCTGCACTGCTGGGTCGTATGCCTTCAGCGGTAGGTTATCAGCCGACTCTGGCGGAAGAGATGGGTGTTCTTCAGGAACGTATCACCTCTACCAAAACCGGTTCTATCACCTCCGTTCAGGCGGTATACGTACCTGCGGATGACTTGACTGACCCATCACCAGCAACCACCTTTGCGCACCTTGATGCAACCGTGGTACTGAGCCGTCAGATCGCGTCTCTGGGTATCTACCCAGCCGTTGACCCGCTGGACTCCACCAGCCGTCAGCTGGATCCACTGGTTGTTGGTCAGGAACACTACGACACCGCGCGTGGCGTACAGTCCCTGCTGCAACGTTACCAGGAACTGAAAGACATCATCGCCATCCTGGGTATGGATGAACTGTCTGAAGAAGACAAACTGGTGGTAGCACGTGCGCGTAAGATCCAGCGCTTCCTGTCCCAGCCGTTCTTCGTTGCGGAAGTATTCACCGGTTCTCCAGGTAAATACGTTTCCCTGAAAGACACCATCCGTGGCTTTAAAGGCATCATGGAAGGCGAATACGATCACCTGCCAGAGCAGGCGTTCTACATGGTTGGTTCCATCGAAGAAGCAGTGGAAAAAGCCAAAAAACTTTAACGCCTTAATCGGAGGGTGATATGGCAATGACTTACCACCTGGACGTCGTCAGCGCAGAGCAACAAATGTTCTCTGGTCTGGTCGAGAAAATCCAGGTAACGGGTAGTGAAGGTGAACTGGGTATTTTCCCGGGTCACGCACCGCTGCTCACCGCCATTAAGCCTGGTATGATCCGCATCGTTAAACAGTTCGGTCACGAAGAGTTTATCTATCTGTCCGGCGGCATTCTCGAAGTGCAGCCAGGCAGTGTGACCGTTCTGGCCGATACCGCTATTCGTGGCCAGGATCTCGACGAAGCGCGAGCCCTGGAATCGAAGCGTAAGGCTGAAGAGCACATTAGCAGCTCTCATGGTGACGTGGATTACGCTCAGGCGTCTGCGGAGCTGGCCAAAGCGATCGCGAAACTGCGCGTTATCGAGTTGACCAAAAAAGCGATGTAACACCGGCTTGAAAAGCACAAAAGCCAGTCTGGGTTCCAGGCTGGCTTTTTTTTTCGGCCTTAATTCATGATGAAAAAGATGTAGAATTTTAGGCATCAAACGTTTTTACTTCTCACTCAAACTACCGTCAGGATGCGTATGTCAAACAGTGCGATGAGCGTGGTGATCCTTGCCGCTGGCAAAGGTACCCGCATGTATTCCGATCTGCCTAAAGTGCTTCACACGCTGGCAGGAAAGCCAATGGTGCAGCATGTCATTGATGCAGCAAATGAACTGGGTGCCCGTCAGGTTCACCTGGTCTACGGCCACGGCGGCGATCTGCTTAAAAAGACGCTGAGCGATGACAAGCTCAACTGGGTGCTTCAGGCTGAACAACTGGGTACAGGTCACGCGATGCAGCAGGCAGCACCGTTCTTTGCCGATGACGAAGATATTCTGATGCTCTACGGCGATGTTCCGCTGATCTCCGTTGAAACACTAACTCGCCTGCGTGAAGCCAAACCGCAGGGCGGCATCGGTTTGTTAACCGTCGTGCTGGATGATCCAACCGGTTATGGCCGCATCACCCGTGAAAACGGCAACGTAACGGGGATTGTTGAACATAAAGACGCCAGCGACGAACAGCGCCAGATTCAGGAGATCAACACCGGTATCCTGATTGCCAATGGCGCGGATATGAAGCGCTGGTTGTCGAAGCTCAACAACAACAATGCGCAGGGTGAATACTATATCACCGACATTATTGCGATGGCATATCAGGAAGGACGTGAGATTGCGGCGGTACATCCGGCACGCATTAGCGAAACCGAAGGGGTGAATAACCGCCTTCAGCTTTCCCGTCTGGAGCGCGTTTATCAGTCCGAACAGGCCGAAAAACTGTTGCTGGCAGGCGTGATGCTGCGTGACCCGGCGCGTTTCGATCTACGTGGAACTCTATCTCACGGTCGTGACGTTGAAATTGATACTAACGTTATCTTTGAAGGCAAAGTCACTCTGGGCAATCGCGTCAAAATTGGCGCTGGCTGCGTGATCAAAAACAGCGTCATCGGTGACGATTGCGAAATCAGCCCTTACAGCGTGGTGGAAGATGCGCATCTTGAAGCGGCGTGCACCATTGGACCGTTTGCGCGTCTGCGCCCGGGCGCTGAGCTGCTGGAAGGTGCCCATGTTGGCAACTTCGTTGAGATGAAAAAAGCGCGTCTGGGTAAAGGCTCTAAAGCCGGTCATTTGACCTATCTGGGCGATGCGGAAATTGGCGATAACGTCAATATTGGTGCAGGCACAATCACCTGCAACTATGACGGTGCCAACAAGTTTAAAACCATTATCGGTGATGATGTGTTTGTCGGTTCCGATACACAGCTGGTGGCACCGGTTACCGTGGGCAACGGGGTAACGATTGCCGCCGGGACAACCGTTACGCGCGATATCGCCGATAACGAGCTGGTATTAAGCCGTGTGCCACAGGTGCACAAGCAGGGCTGGAAACGCCCGGTGAAGAAAAAGTAACGGATTTACCCTCGCCCCTTTGGGGAGAGGGTCGGGGTGAGGGGATAACATAATCCTCCCCCCACAAGCAGTACCCATAAAAATAACCCCACTCTCTACAAGGCTCGGGGTGCCCGGAAAGGGCAAATACAGGTCAGCGACAACGCAGGCGTTATGCCTAAATTCGGAATCTAAAACTATGTGTGGAATTGTTGGCGCAGTTGCGCAGCGTGATATTGCTGAAATCCTTCTCGAAGGTTTACGTCGTCTGGAATACCGTGGCTATGACTCTGCTGGTCTGGCCGTGGTCGATGCAGAAGGTCATATGACCCGTCTGCGTCGTCTCGGTAAAGTGCAGATGCTGGCCCAGGCCGCGGAAGAACATCCGCTGCATGGTGGTACCGGTATTGCGCACACCCGCTGGGCGACGCACGGCGAACCGTCTGAAGGCAACGCGCACCCGCATGTGTCTGAACACATCGTGGTCGTGCACAACGGCATTATCGAAAACCACGAACCGCTGCGCGAAGAACTGAAAGCGCGCGGCTATACCTTCGTCTCTGAAACTGACACCGAAGTGATTGCTCACCTGGTGCACTGGGAGCTGGAGCAGGGCGGTACACTGCGTGACGCAGTTCTGCGTGCTATCCCTCAGCTGCGCGGTGCATACGGCACGGTGATCATGGACTCACGCGATCCGTCCACGCTGCTGGCCGCACGTTCCGGTAGCCCGATGGTTATCGGTCTGGGCATGGGTGAAAACTTTATCGCCTCTGACCAGCTTGCGCTCCTGCCAGTTACCCGTCGCTTTATCTTCCTGGAAGAGGGTGATATTGCGGAAGTGACTCGTCGCAGCGTGACCGTATTCGATACCAAAGGCGAGCAGGTGAAACGCCAGGAGATCGAATCTAACCTGCAGTACGACGCGGGCGACAAAGGCGCTTACCGTCACTACATGCAGAAAGAGATTTACGAGCAGCCAAACGCCATCAAAAACACCCTTACCGGGCGTATTAGCCACGGCGAGGTGGATCTGAGCGAGTTGGGTGCAAACGCGAACGAACTGCTCAGCAAGGTTGAGCATATTCAGATCGTGGCCTGCGGTACCTCCTACAACTCCGGTATGGTTTCTCGTTACTGGTTTGAATCCCTGGCGGGCGTGCCGTGTGATGTGGAAATCGCGTCTGAATTCCGCTACCGCAAATCCGCTGTACGTCGTAACAGCCTGATGATCACCCTTTCCCAGTCTGGTGAAACGGCGGATACGCTGGCGGCGCTGCGTTTGTCTAAAGAGCTGGGCTACCTTGGCTCTCTGGCCATCTGTAACGTCCCTGGCTCATCGCTTGTGCGTGAATCCGATCTGGCGCTGATGACCAAAGCGGGTACCGAAATTGGCGTGGCTTCCACTAAAGCGTTTACCACTCAGCTGACCGTTCTGTTGATGCTGGTGGCGAAACTGGCACGTCTGAAAGGCGAGGATGCCTCTGTTGAGCATGACATCGTTCATGGCCTGCAGGCACTGCCGAGCCGTATTGAGCAGATGCTGTCCCAGGACAAACGCATTGAAGCACTGGCAGAAGATTTCTCCGACAAGCATCACGCCCTGTTCCTGGGTCGTGGCGATCAGTATCCGATTGCGCTGGAAGGCGCGCTGAAGCTGAAAGAGATCTCCTACATTCACGCGGAAGCCTATGCGGCAGGCGAGCTGAAACACGGCCCACTGGCGCTGATTGACGCCGATATGCCGGTCATCGTTGTGGCTCCTAACAACGAACTGCTGGAAAAACTGAAATCTAACATTGAAGAAGTGCGCGCCCGCGGTGGTGTTCTGTACGTCTTCGCCGACAAAGATGCCGGTTTTGTCAGCAATGACAACATGCACATCATCGAGATGCCGCATGTGGAAGAGGTGATTGCACCGATCTTCTACACCGTTCCGCTGCAGTTGCTGGCTTATCACGTTGCGCTGATCAAAGGCACCGACGTTGACCAGCCGCGTAACCTGGCGAAGTCTGTCACCGTAGAATAATCCCTTCAGGCTCCACCTTCGGGTGGAGCTTTTCTATCCCGCCTGGCTTGTTTTTAATCAACTCTTTTGCGTTTTTATTTATGACAATCTGTCATCTTCAGCTACTTTTTTCAGTGTCACATAAAGAAAATATTTCTGAAAACGTCTTGTCATAAAAGTGGCTAACACGATGAAAATTAAGCTTTCTTCTGCTGGTTTTTAAGTGAAATTTCCATTGTCATAAAACTGTCATAATTCGTACATTTATCTGTCACCTGTTTGTCCTATTTTGCTCATCGTAGCCACTAAACAACGATTTACGAAAATCTTGCAGGAGACATTATGAAAGTTATGCGTACCACTGTCGCAACTGTTGTCGCCGCGACCTTATCTCTGAGCGCGTTCTCTGTATTTGCAGAAGCAAGCCTGACTGGCGCTGGTGCAACCTTCCCTGCGCCGGTGTATGCCAAATGGGCGGATACCTACCAGAAAGAAACCGGTAACAAGGTTAACTATCAGGGTATCGGCTCCTCCGGTGGCGTTAAACAAATTACCGCTAATACCGTTGATTTCGGCGCATCAGACGCTCCGCTGTCTGATGACAAACTGGCTCAGGAAGGTCTGTTCCAGTTCCCGACCGTGATCGGCGGTGTGGTTCTGGCCATCAACCTGCCGGGCGTGAAGTCTGGTGAACTGGTGCTGGACGGCAAAACCCTGGGTGACATCTACCTGGGTAAAATCAAAAAATGGGATGACGAGGCGATTGCCAAACTCAACCCTGGCCTGAAACTGCCATCTCAGAACATCGCTGTGGTTCGCCGCGCTGATGGTTCTGGTACCTCTTTCGTGTTCACCAGCTATCTGGCGAAAGTGAACGAAGAGTGGAAATCTAAAGTCGGTTCTGGCTCTACCGTTAACTGGCCAACCGGTCTGGGCGGTAAAGGCAACGACGGTATCGCCGCGTTCGTACAGCGTCTGCCGGGCTCTATCGGTTACGTAGAATACGCCTACGCTAAACAGAACAATCTGTCCTACACCAAACTGGTTTCTGCTGATGGTAAACCTGTCAGCCCGACCGAAGAGAACTTTGCCAACGCGGCAAAAGGCGCTGACTGGAGCAAATCTTTCGCTCAGGATCTGACTAACCAGAAAGGCGAAGGTGCATGGCCAATCACCTCTACCACCTTCATCCTGGTTCACAAAGAGCAGAAGAAACCTGAGCAGGGCGCCGAAGTGCTGAAGTTCTTCGACTGGGCGTACAAAAACGGCGGCAAACAGGCTAATGCCCTGGATTACGCTACCCTGCCAGAAAACGTGGTTGAGCAGATTCGTGCTGCATGGAAAACCAACGTAAAAGACAGCAGCGGTAAAGCATTGTATTAATTTAGCATTCTGACGAAAATGGCGGGTGGCGCTTGCGCTTACCCGCCGATTTCGTAAACGCGTTTAACAGAAGAGTGATTTATGGCTGCAACCAAGCCTGCATTTAACCCTCCGGGTAAAAAAGGTGACATGATTTTCAGCGCGCTGGTAAAACTGGCTGCGCTGATTGTGCTATTGCTGCTGGGCGGCATTATTGTGTCTCTGATTTTCTCCTCCTGGCCGAGCATCCAGAAATTCGGTTTCTCCTTCCTGTGGACCAAAGAGTGGGACGCGCCGAACGATATCTACGGTGCGCTGGTGCCGATTTACGGTACGCTGGTGACCTCGTTCATCGCCCTGCTGATCGCGGTTCCCGTCAGTTTTGGTATTGCCCTGTTCCTGACGGAACTGGCACCGGGCTGGCTGCGACGCCCGCTGGGTATTGCCATCGAGCTGCTGGCGGCCATTCCGAGTATCGTTTACGGCATGTGGGGCCTGTTTATCTTTGCGCCGCTGTTCGCAACGTACTTCCAGGAACCCGTGGGTAATGTACTTTCTGCCATCCCGTTTGTGGGTGCCCTGTTCTCTGGCCCTGCTTTCGGTATCGGTATTCTGGCGGCTGGTGTGATCCTCGCCATCATGATTATTCCGTACATTGCGGCGGTCATGCGCGATGTCTTCGAACAAACGCCGGTGATGATGAAAGAGTCGGCCTACGGTATCGGCTGTACCACCTGGGAAGTTATCTGGCGCATTGTCCTTCCGTTCACCAAAAATGGGGTGATTGGCGGCGTGATGCTGGGTCTGGGACGTGCGCTGGGTGAGACCATGGCGGTGACCTTTATCATCGGTAACACCTACCAGCTCGACAGCGCATCACTCTTCATGCCGGGTAACAGTATTACCTCTGCACTGGCGAATGAATTTGCTGAGGCGGAATCCGGTCTGCACGTCGCAGCGTTGATGGAGCTGGGGCTGATTCTGTTCGTGATCACCTTCATTGTTCTGGCGATCTCCAAGCTGATGATTATGCGCCTCGCTAAAAATGAGGGGGCACGCTAATGGCAACTCTCGAAATGCAAGCTACCGCTGAACTGGCGGAATCCCGCCGCAAAATGCAGGCCCGACGCCGTTTTAAAAACCGTATCGCGCTGACGCTCTCAATGGGAACCATGGCATTTGGCCTGTTCTGGCTGGTCTGGATCCTCTTCTCGACGGTTGTGCGCGGGATTGACGGGATGTCGCTGGCGCTGTTTACCGAAATGACGCCACCGCCAAATACGGCGGGTGGTGGTCTGGCGAATGCCCTGGCGGGCAGCGGGTTGCTGATCCTGTGGGCAACGGTATTTGGTACGCCGCTGGGCATCATGGCAGGCATCTATCTTGCGGAGTACGGTCGTAAATCCTGGCTGGCGGAAGTCATTCGTTTCATCAATGACATCCTGCTTTCAGCCCCGTCTATCGTGGTGGGTCTGTTTGTTTACACCGTCGTGGTGGCACAGATGGAACACTTCTCCGGCTGGGCGGGTGTGATTGCGCTGGCGCTGTTGCAGGTGCCTATCGTCATTCGTACTACCGAGAACATGCTGAAACTGGTGCCGGACAGCCTGCGTGAAGCGGCTTACGCACTGGGAACGCCGAAATGGAAGATGATCTCTGCGATTACGCTGAAAGCGTCAGTCTCCGGGATCATGACCGGTATCCTGCTGGCGGTTGCGCGTATCGCGGGTGAAACGGCACCGCTGCTGTTCACCTCCCTCTCCAACCAGTTCTGGAGCACGGACATGATGCAGCCGATCGCCAACCTGCCGGTGACGATCTTTAAATTTGCGATGAGCCCATTCGCGGAATGGCAGCAACTGGCCTGGGCCGGGGTGCTGATCATTACCCTTTGCGTACTGTTGCTGAACATTCTGGCGCGCGTCATTTTCGCGAAGAAGAAACACGGTTAATTTTTTACGGCGCGGCAGCTCGCGGCGCCGAATGAGGAAATGAGTCAATGAGTATGGTTGATACTGCCCCGGGTAAGATTCAGGTTCGTGATTTGAACTTCTACTACGGCAAATTCCATGCCCTGAAGAATATCAACCTGGATATCGCGAAGAACCAGGTTACGGCATTCATCGGTCCGTCTGGCTGTGGTAAATCCACGCTGCTGCGTACCTTTAATAAAATGTATTCGCTCTATCCGGAGCAGCGCGCTGAAGGTGAAATCATCCTGGACGGCGAAAACATTCTGACCCAGGCTCAGGATATTGCTCTGCTGCGCGCAAAAGTGGGGATGGTGTTCCAGAAACCCACGCCGTTCCCGATGTCCATTTATGACAACATTGCGTTTGGTGTTCGCCTGTTTGAAAAACTCTCCCGTACCGATATGGACGAGCGTGTGCAATGGGCTTTGACCAAGGCCGCATTATGGAACGAAACCAAAGATAAGTTGCACCAGAGCGGGTACTCTCTCTCCGGTGGTCAGCAGCAGCGTCTGTGCATTGCGCGTGGTATCGCCATTCGCCCGGAAGTGTTGCTGCTGGATGAACCGTGTTCAGCGCTGGACCCGATCTCAACCGGTCGTATTGAAGAGTTGATCACCGAGCTGAAGCAGGATTACACCGTGGTTATCGTGACCCACAACATGCAGCAGGCTGCACGTTGTTCCGATTACACGGCGTTTATGTACCTGGGCGAGTTGATTGAGTTCAGCGATACGGATGCGCTGTTCACCAGACCCGCTAAAAAGCAAACTGAAGATTATATTACTGGCCGCTACGGTTGATTTGGAGTGAACCATGGACAACCTTAATCTTAATAAACACATTTCAGGCCAGTTCAACGCAGAGCTGGAAAGCATTCGCACGCAGGTCATGACCATGGGTGGCATGGTTGAGCAGCAGCTTTCCGATGCGATCACGGCAATGCACAACCAGGACAGCGAGCTGGCGAAGCGCGTCATTGAAGGCGACAAAAACGTCAACATGATGGAAGTCGCTATCGACGAGGCCTGCGTTCGTATTATCGCCAAGCGTCAGCCAACAGCGAGCGACCTGCGCCTGGTGATGGCGATTATCAAAACCATCGCCGAGCTGGAACGTATTGGTGACGTGGCGGATAAAATCTGCCGCACCGCGCTGGAGAAATTCTCTCAGCAGCACCAGCCACTGCTGGTGAGCCTGGAGTCGCTGGGTCGTCACACCGTGCAGATGCTGCATGACGTGCTGGATGCCTTTGCGCGTATGGATCTGGACGAAGCGGTACGTATTTACCGTGAAGACAAGAAAGTCGACCAGGAATACGAAGGCATCGTGCGTCAGCTGATGACCTACATGATGGAAGATTCACGTACGATCCCAAGCGTACTGACTGCCCTGTTCTGCGCGCGCTCCATTGAGCGTATCGGTGACCGTTGCCAGAACATTTGCGAATACATCTTCTACTTCGTGAAGGGTCAGGACTTCCGTCATGTGGGCGGTGATGAGCTGGACAAGCTGCTGGCGGGTAAAGATCCGAAAGAGTAATACCTGAGGCGGGTGGCGCTAGCGCTTACCCGCCCTACGTTAACTTAACGCGTAATATCCCACCCGCGCGCCTTCCACAATGCTGGCAACTGCGCCAGATCGGTAAAGGTCGTCACTTTTGGATGATCGATCGGTTTGTTGTGCGGATCGGCGCAGAAGTAAAACACTTCCATTCCCGCATCAATCCCTGACTGCGCGCCCGCAGACGAGTCATCCACCAGAATGCAGTTTTCTACGTTAACGTTCATCGCGTTGGCCGCATGGAACATCAGCGCCGGATCGGGCTTCCAGCGTTGAATATCGTAGCCGCTGAACAGTTTTTCCGGGAAATGATGCAACATCTCCAGTTTCCCCAGCGAGTGCTGCATTTTGCTGACCGGGCCATTGGATACCACACAGATTGGCACCGTCATCGCATCCAGAAGCGCATTCGCCCCGGCGATGACCTCCAGTTCGGAATCAAACAGGCGTGCGACCTCGGCGCGGTAAACCGGCTCGAGATCCCCTTTCGGCAGATCCACACCGTGCTCGTCGTTAATGATGTCGATAATCTCGTACAGTTTTACGCCTTTAAAGCGTTTGAACACCTCTTCGAGATCGAGCGTAATACCAAATTCCTGGAACATGGCGACATACGCACGGGAACAAATGACCTCACTGTCGACAAGCGTACCGTCGCAGTCGAAAAATACCGCCTCAATTCCGGACATGTCTTTCCCTTTTAACAAGTTTAACGTTTACGTGGTGTGGTTTTACGACACGCAATCGTTGCCGTATAAGCAAATTCAATGAAAAAAAGTACCCTATAACCGCCCTTATTGTCGCATTTTGGTATAGGATAGCGACGAATTTTCCCTCCTTGTTCGGAAATTGATGATGAGTCAACAACACACTACCCAGGCATCTGGTCAGGGTCTGCTTGAGCGCGTGTTTAAACTGCGCGAGCACGGCACAACGGCACGCACCGAAGTGATCGCCGGTTTCACCACCTTCCTGACGATGGTCTATATCGTTTTTGTTAACCCACAAATTCTGGGCGTTGCTGGCATGGATACCAGCGCCGTCTTCGTGACCACCTGTCTGATTGCGGCTCTCGGCAGCATCCTGATGGGTGTGTTCGCTAACCTGCCGGTTGCGCTGGCACCGGCTATGGGCCTGAACGCGTTCTTCGCGTTCGTGGTTGTTCAGGCGATGGGCCTGCCGTGGCAAGTGGGCATGGGCGCTATCTTCTGGGGCGCTATTGGTCTGCTGTTGCTGACTATTTTCCGCGTACGTTACTGGATGATTGCCAACATTCCTGTGAGCCTGCGCGTGGGCATTACCAGCGGTATTGGTCTGTTCATCGGTATGATGGGGCTGAAAAACGCCGGCGTTATCGTGGCTAACCCGGATACGCTGGTAAGCATCGGTCACCTGACCTCTCACAACGTGCTGCTGGGCGTGCTGGGCTTCTTTATCATCGCGATCCTGGCTTCCCGCAATATTCATGCGGCGGTGCTGGTATCCATCGTGGTGACCACGCTGCTGGGCTGGCTGCTGGGTGACGTTCACTACAACGGTATCGTTTCTGCGCCACCGAGTGTTTCCACCGTTATTGGTCACGTTGATCTGGCGGGTTCCCTGAACCTGGGCCTGGCGGGCGTGATTTTCTCCTTTATGCTGGTAAACCTGTTCGACTCCTCCGGTACCCTGATTGGCGTGACCGACAAAGCAGGTCTGGCCGATGAGAAAGGGAAGTTCCCACGCATGAAGCAGGCGCTGTTCGTTGACAGCATCTCGTCTGTTGCGGGCTCCTTTATCGGTACCTCTTCTGTTACCGCTTATATTGAATCCTCTTCCGGTGTTTCTGTGGGAGGCCGTACTGGTCTGACGGCGGTCGTGGTGGGTATCCTGTTCCTGCTGGTGATCTTCCTTTCGCCGCTGGCGGGAATGGTTCCACCGTATGCGGCAGCCGGCGCGCTGATCTACGTAGGTGTGCTGATGACCTCCAGCCTGTCACGCGTGAAGTGGGATGACTTAACCGAAGCGGTGCCAGCGTTTATTACCGCCGTGATGATGCCGTTCAGCTTCTCGATTACCGAAGGTATCGCGCTGGGCTTTATCTCTTACTGCGTAATGAAGATCGGTACCGGTCGCTTCCGCGACCTCAGCCCATGCGTCATCGTTGTCGCGCTGCTGTTTGTGCTGAAGATTGTGTTTATTGACGCGAAATAAACATGTTTGTTCCCTCTCCCTGCGGGAGAGGGTCAGGGTGAGGGCATCAGGCCGCAATAAGCTTAAGCCTTCACCCGCTTAATATAATCGCCAAACGCAGTCAGCTGACCAGACAGATGGTCACGCGTGCTCTGATCCACCACTTCACCCGTCTGCGGGTCGACCTTGTTCTGAATCACTCCGCCCATAAACTCCGGCTTGTTCATCACCATCGCATCCAGGAACACCAGAATCTGGCGCAGGTGATACTGGCAGCGCGCGCCGCCAATGGCACCCATAGAACTGGTCTGGATCAGCACGGGTTTACCTGAAAGAGGCTGCTCAGGGAGGCGGGATAACCAGTCAATGGCATTTTTCAGACCGCCAGGAACGGAGTAGTTATACTCTGGTGTGACAATAACCACACCATCGGCCTGACGGATTTGCGCCGCCAGCGCCTCAACGCTCTGCGGGAACCCTTCTTCCTGCTGGATATCTGCATCATAGAGCGGGATGTCACCAATAGATGGAAGGGCACTAATCTCCATACCTGCCGGTGCCAGCTGTGGCAGCGTGCGGGCAACCATCCCATTAAATGAACCTTTGCGCAGGCTTCCCAGTAACGTAACGACTTTTAACGTATCAGACATGATTACTCCTGTTTCATCATGATGACCCTGAATGGATCAGCTAAGAGTGTATGCTTTTTCTGCCGGTAAACTGGTTAAACGCATCAGGCGTGCGGCGGGCTCGTTGGCGCGTTCGGGCACATCAGGAAGGCTACGCCATCCCTGTTGACTGTCAAATTCCCAGATTTTCATGCGTTCGATAGCGGGGGTAACCGCAATGGACCAAATGAGGACATCCTCTGCGTCACTGAGCGCTTCTACCAGCGTAGCTTGGGTGGCTCGAAGACGTCCGGAACCTGGCAGCAGCTGCAGCATACTGGCGTCGTCTGAGGCGCATCCACAGAGCTTTCGAATGCTCTGGCGTAGGGTGATGAGCTGAGCTCTGGCCTCGTTGGGATCGTTCTGATTACGCACCCACAGCTTTTCATTGCTGGAGAGCGGGTAATCATCGTGTGGGTTCGCGCCGTGGATGCCCCGGGTTGCGCGCTGAAGTTCCATATCCAGCCCACAATTCCCTTCGGTGGTGAGTGCTACCCCAATGATATTTCCCGTATAGGCAATGGAAAAACGGGGGAGATCCGGGTTAGCAAAAACCGGGCGGCCTTCAGGTTGGGTGATGATATCCGGCAGTTCACTGGTGCCGTACAACATAAACAACAGCTCTGCGAGAAGCGCTCTGGACGCTAAAAAACGCGTCCTGCGGTGTTCCGGGAGTTTGCGTGCTTCACTGTGACAGGCTGAAGAAATTCGTGCCGATACGAGGCGTCCTTCTGTAAGTATCCCTCTTGCAAAGTGCGTTGCCATTTTTCGCTCCTTGATAATGGTCGTAATCGGTTAAACGGTTACATGATTATCGCTTAACTTCACTCCTGTTTTAATCAGTAAATGGGAGTAAGAGAAGCCTGAGGACCGAACTTTACATTTTCTTAGGTAAAAATTGGATCGCTGCCACCGTACAACGCCTTGATAGTCTCTCTCAACCAGAGAATTTTCGGATTATGGCTGTTCCGTTTATGCCAGATCAGGGTGAAGGGGACGGTCAACTTTTCAGCCTGCGCTTCGTCAATCGGAATAGGAAGCGCGATCAGCTTCCGCTGGTGGAGTTCATTGTAGTGGTGGCAGTAGTGGGGAGCCGTAGCGATATAATTATGGCCAGGCTGCGCCGCCATAAACATCGCCTGTTCGAAACCCGGCAGGCACATGGCGATATTGCGCTCACGTCCCATTTCCTTTAGCACCTCATCAAGCGCCCAGGTGTCGCTGCGCTCCCAGAAGATACTGATATGTGGGTAGCGCAGGAAGGTCTCCAGGTTCCACTCTTCCTGGAGTGCCGGGTGATCCTCGCGTAGATAAACACACGGACGGTCACTAAACAGGATTTCGTAGTCGATAAACCACGGCAACAGCTTCAGCAGTTCGCGGGAACGTGGATGTGTTTCGCGACCGGTGAAGCCAAGATCCACTTCCCCACGCGTAATGGCGTCCAGAGAGTCGTAATCCCAGTGACGCATCTTCACCGTAGCCTGCGGATAGCGCTGGTTCACCTGCTCCAGCAGGGCGTTAAAGCGGATCAGCATCAATGGCGTTTCGGCGGCCAGCACGAACGTCAGCCCGCCTGGCGCGTCATGGTGGAATTTATCGAGGATCTGGTTGCCGATTTGCATCCAGTCGGCCAGATCCTGCTCCAGGCTTACCGTAAGTGGCGTCGGCAGCAACCCTAAAGGCGTTTTGACAAACAGCGGGTCGTCGAACCAGTCGCGCAGCTTGGCCAGTGATTTACTCACCGCGGACGGCGTCACGTTCATCCGCTTCGCCGCTTTGGTGACGCTACGCTCCTGCAGCAACAGCTGCAGGCACAGCAACAGGTTAAGATCGAGACTGCTGATGGGCTTCTTCATAATTTGCCGCGGGCTGGATGAGCATAAGTAAGGTAATACAGACCATGCTACAGCCAATCAGAATCCCGATCAGCATATTGAGCGCATTAAGTCCGATTACCGCTGCCAGCCAAATCCACAGGGACGAGCCACAGACCTGAGCGATACCCAGCACGGAGCTTGCCACGCCTGCCCGTAGTGAGAACGGGCCGAGCGCCTGGCTCATCGCCACGCCAAAGCCAACCGAGAATCCGGCGCAAATGAGGGTAATGCCTACCAGCATCACCACATGTGAGCTGGTGGTTGCCAGAATCACGCCTGCTGCGAGAAATAACACCTGTGAGGTCAGCATCAACGTGCGCTGGCTGAAAATATTTAGCGCAAAGGGGGTGGAAAACGAGACGGCCATACTGACCATCGCGGTTAATGCCATCACTGTTGAATACTCACCCCGATCGAAGCCCATGGTCTCCATCAGTAAAACCGGGGAAACGTTTACATAGGTCAGGATCACCGCCACGCTTAACGTGGTTACGGCCAGACGACTGAGGAAAAAACGGTTAAGCAGCTTCTCGGCTGGGTGAATCGTTGCTGAGTGTGCCGTACTTTGCGAACCTGGGTGAGTTTCTCTTAGCACGGAAATGGACAACACAAAGACCAGCCCCCCCATTGCTGCCATCGTCCAGAAAAGGCTCTGCCACGGGAATTTCAACATGATCAGATAACCAACAACCGGAGCCAACACCGGAATAATACAGGTGATGCCGTTGAGCATAGAGAGCACTTTGGCGCGGCGTTGGGCGCTTAATGTGTCGCGTAAAATTGCGAAAGCCACCACGTAGCAGCCGCCCGCCCCGATGCCCTGGATAAAACGGCCTGCCAGGAACAGGGCACTATCCTGCGCCAGTGAACAGAGCACGGAAGCCAACGCAAAGATGATGGCTCCCGTTATGGCGACGGGTTGGCGACCAGCCTTATCTGCGACCTTCCCGGCAAACACCATTGATGACGCCATTCCCGCGAGGTAGGCCGAAAACGCGATGTGCAACTGAGCTTCACTGGCACCCAGATCGCGGGCGATGTGCGGTAATCCCACCAGATACATATCAATGCCAGACGGATAAAGCAGAACTAATGCGAAACTACAAAACAGAAAACGCGCCATAAAACCCCCATAGATGCAGGCATGCAGGATAGGGGGTGAGAAGGGATTAGGCGAGTTGCCATTTGGACAAAGGTGATTTCCTGGAAGGAAATCACCATGTTTTCGTGGGTATTACTTACCAATACAGAAGCTTGAGAAGATCCTTCCCAGCAGATCGTCCGACGTAAACTCCCCGGTGATCTCACTCAGATTCTGCTGTGCCAGACGCAGCTCTTCCGCCAGCAGTTCACCCGCCCACGCACCGATCAGCTGCGCTTTGCCCTGGTCAAGATGGCGTGCCGCCTCTTCCAGCGCCTGCAGGTGACGACGACGCGCCAGGAAGCCACCTTCCATGCTGGTGTCAAAGCCCATGCTCTGCTTGAGATGGTTACGCAGGTCGTCAACGCCTTCACCAGTACGCGCCGACAGACGGATTAGTGAGTGACCATTCACATCGCTGATGCCCAGCGTTTCGCCAGTCACGTCTGCTTTATTTCGCACCACGGTGATAGGCAGCTTCGCCGGCAGACGGGCAATAAAGTCTGGCCAGATCTCTGCCGGGTCCACAGCGTCGGTCGTGGTGCCATCCACCATAAACAGCACGCGGTCGGCCTGCTCGATCTCCTGCCAGGCGCGTTCGATACCGATGCGCTCGACTTCGTCGCTGGCATCGCGCAGACCGGCGGTATCAATGATGTGCAGCGGCATCCCGTCGATATGGATATGCTCGCGCAGTACGTCGCGGGTGGTGCCGGCAATGTCGGTCACGATCGCCGCTTCACGGCCCGCCAGGGCGTTCAAAAGGCTCGATTTCCCGGCATTAGGACGTCCGGCAATCACCACCTTCATCCCTTCACGCAGCAAGCTCCCCTGACGCGCTTCGGCGCGCACTGCGTCGAGGTCGGCCATCACCTGGTTAAGCTGGGCTTCGATTTTACCGTCAGAGAGGAAGTCGATCTCCTCATCCGGGAAGTCGATAGCCGCTTCCACGTAGATCCTGAGGTGAGTAAGTGCTTCCACAAGGTGATTCACGCGCGCGGAGAATGCCCCTTGCAGCGAGTTCAGGGCGGAGCGAGCAGCCTGTTCAGAACTGGCGTCGATCAGGTCCGCTATCGCCTCGGCTTGAGCCAGATCGAGCTTGTCGTTCAGGAACGCGCGCTCGGAAAACTCACCCGGTTTTGCGATACGCAGGCCTGGCAGGGTCAGGATACGTTTTAACAGCAAATCGAGGATAACCGGGCCACCGTGACCCTGTAGTTCCAGCACGTCTTCACCGGTAAAGGAGTTCGGGCCGGGGAACCACAGCGCAATGCCCTGGTCCAGCGCAGTACCGTCGGCATCTTTAAACGGCAGATAGTCGGCGTAGCGTGGTTTTGGCAGTTTACCCAGTACCGCTTCGGCGACCTCGCGCGCTTTCAGGCCGGAGATACGCAGAATGCCAACACCACCGCGTCCCGGTGGGGTTGCCTGGGCGACGATAGTGTCGTTATGGCTCATGGTTTGTCTCTACTGTGTTGCAATAAAAAAAGGCGGTCAATCGACCGCCCTTATTTTAGCGTTAACTTACCGAATCAGGACTTTTTCTTTTCGCGGCTATGCAGGCCACGTTTTTCCAGACCACGGTAAATCAGCTGCTGCTGGATGATGGTCACCAGGTTGCTGACGATATAGTACAGCACCAGACCTGACGGGAACCACAGGAAGAACACGGTGAAGATGACCGGCATAAAGGTCATGATCTTCTGCTGCATCGGGTCGGTCACGGTGGTCGGAGACATCTTCTGGATGAAGAACATCGTCACGCCCATCAGGATCGGCAGGATGTAGTACGGGTCCTGTGCAGACAGGTCATGGATCCACAGCGCGAACGGCGCATGGCGCAGCTCAACGGAACCCATCAGCATGTAGTACAGCGCAAGGAAGATTGGCATCTGAATCAGCAGTGGGAAGCAACCACCCAGTGGGTTTACTTTCTCTGCTTTATACAGGGCCATCATCTCCTGGCTCTGACGCTGTTTGTCATCGCCCAGACGCTCACGCATGGCCTGAATCTTCGGCTGCAGCATGCGCATCTTCGCCATGGAGGTGTACTGCGCTTTAGTCAGCGGGTACATGATGCCACGAACGATGAAGGTGATAACGATGATGGAGAAGCCCCAGTTACCCAGGAAGCTGTGGATGAACTTCAGCAGCTTAAACAGCGGCTGGGAGATGAACCACAACCAACCGTAATCTACGGTCAGGTCCAGGTGTGGCGCAACGGCGGCCATTTTGTCCTGGATTTCCGGGCCGACCCACAGGGTGCTTGCCATTTTACCGGTTTGACCCGGCTGAACCAGAACTGGCTGAGATTTGTAGCCGATAGCTGCAAGACCGTTACCCAGGTTCGCGGTGTAGAAGTTGTTGGTACCGTCGTTATTGGGCACCCATGCAGTGGCGAAATACTGCTGCAGCATTGCCACCCAACCGCCTTTAGCGCTGACGTTCAGGTTTTCGTTATCGGCAATGGTGTCGAATTTGTATTTCTCATACTTCGCGTCAGGCGTGGAGTACGCCGCGCCACGGAAGGTATGCAGCGCAAAGTTGCTGCTTCCGGTGTCACGGTGAGACGGCAGATTGATGGACTGCTTCAGCTGGCCAAAGGTCGACAGTTCCAGTGGTTTCGCACTGGCGTTCTGTACGGTGTAGCCCACGTTCACCGCATACTCACCGCGTTTCAGGGTGAAGGTTTTCGTGAAGGTGTTGCCTGCGGCGTCGGTATACGTCATCGGGATAACGAGTTCGTTCTGACCATCAGCCAGTACAAAGGTGTCGTTCTCGACGTTATACAGTGGACGCGCACCGTTAGCCGGGTTATCCGGGCCATCACGACCGGTCAGGCCGCTCTGCGCCTGGTAGATAAACTCAGGCGTGGTTTCCAGTAACTGGAACGGTTCGTTAGACTTCAGCTCTTTCGGGTAGGTCAACAGCAGCGCCTGCTCAACATCACCACCACGGGTGTTAATAGTCAGCTCAAGCACATCGGTCTTAACCGTAATCTGTTTCCCCTGGCCACTGGCCGGTACGCCCTGGTCGGCGGCGCTACCCGCTGCGGTGGTCGTGGTCTGCGTGGTCTGCTGCTGGGGTTGAGGATTTTTATCCTGCTCCCATGCCTGCCAGATCATGAAAGACACGAACAACAAAGCGATGATAAGAAGATTGCGTTGCGAATCCATCGTTAGTGTTCTCTGGTATCAAAGGGTCCTGGAGGGACGGGGTCGTCTCCACCGGGGTGTAAAGGGTGGCATTTTAATACGCGTTTCACCGTCAACCAACTGCCTTTTATCACTCCAAACCTGCGCAATGCCTCAATTCCGTAGCTTGAGCACGTCGGTGTGAAACGGCAATGTGGCCCGAGTAGCGGACTAATCAGGCGTTGATAGACCCGAATGAGGGCTATCAGGACCCGTGAGCCAGGCGACAGTGGCGGCGCCATAATTTTTCCAACGCTTCCGAGAGAGCACGGTTATCGAGGTCGGCAACCCCCTTTTTAGCCACCACCACGAAATCCATCGAAGGCAGTTCGTGCTGACGTAAACGGAAGCTTTCACGCGTCAGACGTTTAATCCGATTGCGTTCATGCGCTCGCTTAACATTTTTCTTGGCGACTGTGAGACCGATGCGGGGATGCCCCAGCGAATTTTGGCGGCCGAGGATGGTGATTTGCGGCGTGCCAGCCCGTTGTGGCTGCTGGAAGACGAAAGTGAAATGAGCGGGAGTTAACAAACGTAACTCCCTGGGAAATGCTAGCTTAACCACTCAGGGGTTAGCTTTATTACTTGGAAACGGTCAGACGAGCGCGGCCTTTAGCACGACGACGTGCCAGAACCTGACGACCATTTTTAGTAGCCATACGAGCACGGAAGCCGTGAGAACGGTTGCGCTTCAGTACAGACGGTTGAAAAGTGCGTTTCATGGCGATTTCTACCTAAACTTGAATAAATTCACTGACTTTTGCGTATACCCGAACGAATTTCGAACGACTAACGCCTCAGCGTGGGTGATTAAAGAGGCCGGATTGTAATAATTGTACACTCCGGAGTCAATTCTCTTTCCTTATTTCCCGCGTATTTCCGCACGTTTTCGCGTGGAAAATGAGCAACGGACGACGCAGGAAGATGAGCATCACGCGCCGGGTCGAGGATTATACGGGCTCGTCGACAAAGCGCAAGGATCGTCCCGGATCTTCGTTAGATCATTTAAGCAATAAATTGTCTGTGCTCATTAATTTTTCCAATATGCGGGCTAAATCGTGGGGCACTTGTGCCAGGATCGTTTACACTTACCCGGTTTCGGATCGTCCTGTGGATAAATCGGGAAGAATCTGTGAGAAACAGAAGATCTCTGGCTCAGTTTAGGCTATGATCCGCGGTCCCGATCGGGATCCCAGGATCCTGGTCAGGATTAAATTGCAGATAGCAATTCGCACATCCCCCTATGCACAGGGTCATGTCGATGTGCGCCAACAATCATGAATATTCAATAGTTTTCTTTTATTGTTCGAGTGGAGTCCGCCGTGTCACTTTCGCTTTGGCAGCAGTGTCTTGCCCGATTGCAGGATGAGTTACCAGCCACAGAATTCAGTATGTGGATCCGCCCGTTGCAGGCGGAACTGAGCGATAACACGCTGGCTTTGTATGCGCCAAACCGTTTTGTGCTCGATTGGGTAAGGGACAAGTACCTCAATAACATCAATGGACTGCTGAACGATTTCTGCGGGTCAGATGCCCCACAGCTGCGCTTTGAAGTGGGTACAAAGCCGGTCACCCAAACCGTTCGTGAAACCGTGAACGTAGCAGCGCCTGCTCAGGCTGCTCCTGCTCCGGCCCCTCGCGTCGCACCCGCTCGTCAGGGCTGGGATAATGTTCCTGCACCTGCTGAGCCAACCTACCGTTCTAACGTTAACGTTAAACACACGTTCGATAACTTCGTTGAAGGTAAGTCGAACCAGTTAGCGCGCGCGGCGGCTCGTCAGGTTGCGGATAACCCCGGAGGTGCCTACAACCCACTGTTCCTTTATGGCGGCACGGGTTTAGGTAAAACGCACCTTCTGCATGCAGTGGGTAACGGCATTATGGCGCGCAAGCCGAATGCGAAAGTGGTGTATATGCACTCCGAGCGCTTCGTTCAGGACATGGTAAAAGCCCTGCAAAACAACGCGATCGAAGAGTTTAAACGCTATTATCGTTCCGTTGACGCCCTGCTGATCGATGACATTCAATTCTTTGCTAATAAAGAACGATCGCAGGAAGAGTTTTTCCACACCTTCAATGCGCTGCTGGAAGGCAATCAACAGATCATTTTGACCTCGGATCGTTATCCAAAAGAGATCAACGGTGTCGAAGATCGTCTGAAATCCCGCTTTGGCTGGGGCCTGACTGTGGCGATCGAGCCACCGGAACTGGAAACCCGCGTTGCGATCCTGATGAAGAAAGCCGATGAAAACGACATTCGCCTGCCGGGTGAAGTGGCGTTCTTCATTGCCAAGCGTCTGCGCTCCAACGTGCGTGAGCTGGAAGGGGCACTGAACCGTGTTATTGCTAATGCCAACTTTACCGGCCGTGCGATCACGATCGATTTTGTGCGTGAAGCGCTGCGCGATTTGCTGGCATTGCAGGAAAAATTAGTCACCATCGACAATATTCAAAAGACGGTGGCTGAGTACTACAAGATCAAAGTGGCAGATTTACTGTCTAAACGTCGTTCCCGCTCGGTGGCGCGTCCGCGTCAGATGGCGATGGCGCTGGCAAAGGAGTTAACCAACCACAGTCTGCCGGAAATCGGGGATGCGTTTGGTGGCCGTGACCATACGACCGTGCTGCACGCTTGTCGCAAGATTGAGCAGTTACGTGAAGAAAGCCACGACATAAAAGAAGATTTTTCCAATTTAATCAGAACATTATCATCGTGACGCTATGAAATTTACTGTTGAACGTGAACATTTATTAAAACCGCTGCAACAGGTGAGTGGCCCATTAGGTGGCCGCCCAACGCTGCCTATTCTCGGAAACCTGCTGCTTCAGGTCGCGGACGGTACGCTGTCGCTGACCGGCACAGACCTGGAAATGGAAATGATCGCGCGCGTTACGCTGACTCAGCCACACGACGCGGGTGCGACCACGGTTCCGGCACGTAAATTCTTTGATATTTGCCGTGGGTTGCCGGAAGGCGCTGAAATCGCCGTGCAGCTGGAGGGCGACCGCATGCTGGTGCGCTCTGGCCGCAGCCGTTTCTCGCTTTCCACGCTGCCTGCTGCGGACTTCCCGAACCTGGACGACTGGCAAAGTGAAGTTGAATTCACCCTGCCACAGGCGACGATGAAGCGTCTGATTGAGGCCACGCAGTTTTCTATGGCGCATCAGGACGTTCGATACTACTTAAACGGCATGCTGTTCGAAACCGAAGGTGAAGAGCTGCGTACCGTAGCCACCGACGGCCACCGTCTGGCGGTCTGTTCCATGCCAATTGGCGACTCGCTGCCAAACCATTCGGTGATCGTGCCGCGTAAAGGCGTGATTGAGCTGATGCGTATGCTCGACGGTGGTGATACCCCGCTGCGCGTGCAGATCGGCAGCAACAACATTCGCGCTCATGTAGGTGATTTTGTCTTCACCTCGAAGCTGGTTGACGGTCGTTTCCCGGATTATCGCCGCGTATTGCCGAAGAACCCGGACAAAACGCTGGAAGCGGGTTGCGATAGCCTCAAGCAGGCGTTTGCCCGTGCCGCAATCCTCTCTAACGAGAAATTCCGCGGTGTGCGCCTGTATGTGAGCGAAAACCAGATCAAAATCACCGCTAACAACCCGGAGCAGGAAGAAGCAGAAGAAATTCTGGACGTCACCTACGCCGGAGCTGAGATGGAAATCGGCTTTAACGTCAGCTACGTGCTGGATGTGCTGAATGCACTGAAATGCGAGAACGTGCGCATCCTGCTGACCGATTCCGTTTCAAGCGTACAGATTGAAGATGCCGCATCGCAGTCGGCTGCCTATGTTGTCATGCCAATGAGACTGTAATGTCGCTCACCCGTCTGTTGATCCGCGACTTTCGCAATATCGAAAGCGCGGATCTTGCTTTATCCCCGGGCTTTAACTTCCTGGTTGGCGCGAACGGCAGCGGCAAAACCAGCGTGCTGGAAGCCATCTATACGCTCGGCCACGGCCGGGCGTTTCGCAGTTTGCAAATCGGTCGCGTTATCCGCCACGAACAAGAGTCCTTCGTTCTGCACGGGCGTTTACAGGGTGAGGAGCGGGAAACCGCCATCGGCCTGACCAAAGACAAGCAGGGCGACAGCAAGGTTCGTATCGACGGGACCGACGGCCATAAAGTTGCCGAGCTTGCGCTGTTAATGCCCATGCAGCTGATTACGCCGGAGGGGTTTACTTTACTCAACGGCGGCCCCAAATACAGAAGAGCGTTCCTTGACTGGGGATGCTTTCACAACGAAGCCGGTTTCTTTAATGCCTGGAGCAACCTGAAGCGTCTGCTTAAGCAGCGTAACGCTGCACTGCGCCAGGTCACCCGTTACGCCCAGCTGCGTCCGTGGGACATGGAGTTAATCCCTCTCGCGGAACAAATCAGCCGCTGGCGTGCCGAATACAGCGCAGGTATTGCCGAAGATATGGCGGATACCTGCAAACAGTTTTTACCTGAGTTCTCTCTCTCCTTCTCCTTCCAGCGCGGCTGGGAGAAAGAGACGGATTATGCCGAGGTGTTAGAGAGAAACTTCGAGCGTGATCGCATGTTGACCTACACCGCGCATGGCCCGCACAAGGCGGATTTCCGCATTCGTGCCGACGGTGCGCCGGTGGAAGACACGCTGTCGCGCGGGCAGCTTAAGCTCCTGATGTGCGCGCTACGCCTGGCACAGGGGGAGTTTCTCACCCGCGAGAGTGGAAGACGCTGCCTGTACCTGATAGATGATTTTGCCTCGGAACTTGACGACGCGCGGCGTGGGCTGCTTGCCAGCCGCTTAAAAGCCACGCAGTCGCAGGTTTTCGTCAGCGCCATTAGCGCTGAACACGTTATGGACATGTCGGACGAAAATTCGAAGATGTTTACCGTGGAAAAGGGTAAAATAACGGATTAACCCAAGTTGAAATGAGCGAGAAACGTTGATGTCGAATTCTTATGACTCCTCCAGTATCAAAGTCCTGAAAGGGCTGGATGCGGTGCGTAAGCGCCCGGGTATGTATATCGGCGACACGGATGACGGCACCGGTCTGCACCACATGGTATTCGAGGTGGTAGATAACGCTATCGACGAAGCGCTCGCGGGTCACTGTAAAGACATCGTGGTCACGATCCATGCGGATAACTCCGTCTCCGTCACCGATGATGGTCGTGGCATCCCAACCGGTATCCACCCGGAGGAAGGCGTGTCCGCTGCGGAAGTTATCATGACTGTGCTGCACGCAGGCGGTAAGTTCGATGATAACTCCTATAAAGTTTCCGGCGGTCTGCACGGCGTAGGTGTCTCCGTGGTTAACGCCCTTTCGCAGAAGCTGGAGCTGGTTATTCAGCGCGAAGGCAAAATTCACCGCCAGCTGTATACCCACGGCGTGCCGCAGGCACCGCTGGCCGTCACTGGCGATACCGACAAAACCGGTACCATGGTGCGCTTCTGGCCAAGCCTGGAAACCTTCACTAACGTCACCGAATTCGAGTACGACATCCTGGCGAAACGCCTGCGTGAACTGTCGTTCCTGAACTCTGGCGTCTCTATTCGTCTGCGTGATAAACGCGACAACAAAGAAGACCACTTCCATTACGAAGGTGGTATCAAGGCGTTCGTTGAGTACCTGAACAAGAACAAAACGCCAATTCATCCAAATATCTTCTACTTCTCCACCGAAAAAGACGGTATCGGCGTAGAAGTGGCGTTGCAGTGGAACGATGGTTTCCAGGAAAACATCTACTGCTTCACCAACAACATTCCACAGCGTGACGGCGGTACTCACCTTGCAGGCTTCCGTGCGGCGATGACCCGTACTTTGAACGCCTACATGGACAAAGAAGGCTACAGCAAAAAAGCGAAAGTCAGCGCCACCGGTGACGATGCCCGTGAAGGCCTGATTGCTGTGGTTTCCGTGAAGGTGCCGGATCCGAAGTTCTCCTCACAGACCAAAGACAAACTGGTCTCTTCTGAGGTGAAATCGGCGGTTGAACAGCAGATGAACGAACTGCTGAGCGACTACCTGCAGGAAAACCCGTCTGACGCGAAAATCGTTGTCGGCAAAATTATTGATGCGGCGCGTGCCCGTGAAGCGGCGCGTAAAGCCCGTGAAATGACCCGTCGTAAAGGCGCACTGGACTTAGCAGGCCTGCCAGGCAAACTGGCTGACTGCCAGGAACGTGACCCGGCGCTGTCTGAACTGTACCTTGTGGAAGGGGACTCCGCGGGCGGTTCTGCGAAGCAGGGCCGTAACCGTAAGAACCAGGCTATCCTGCCGTTGAAGGGGAAAATCCTCAACGTTGAGAAAGCACGCTTCGACAAAATGCTCTCTTCTCAGGAAGTGGCGACGCTTATCACCGCGCTGGGCTGCGGCATTGGCCGTGATGAGTACAACCCGGACAAACTGCGCTATCACAGCATCATCATCATGACCGATGCGGACGTCGACGGCTCGCACATCCGTACGCTGCTGTTGACCTTCTTCTATCGTCAGATGCCGGAAATCGTTGAACGTGGCCACGTCTACATTGCACAGCCACCGCTGTACAAAGTGAAGAAAGGCAAACAGGAACAGTACATCAAAGATGATGACGCGATGGATCAGTACCAAATCGCCATCGCCCTTGATGGTGCGACTCTGCACGCGAACTCCAGCGCACCAGCACTGGCAGGTGAGCCGCTGGAACGCCTGGTGTCTGAGTTCAACGCCACGCAGAAAATGATTGGTCGTATGGAGCGCCGTTATCCGAAAGCGCTGCTGAAGGAGCTGGTTTATCAGCCAACGCTGACCGAAGCTGATCTGAGCGATGAACAAACCGTGACCCGCTGGGTGAATACCCTGGTAAGCGAGCTGAACGAGAAAGAACAGCACGGTAGCCAGTGGAAATTCGATGTTCAGCAGAACGCCGCTCAACAGTTCGAGCCGATTGTTCGCGTGCGTACCCATGGTGTCGACACTGACTATCCGCTGGAGCACGAATTTGTGACCGGCCCGGAATACCGCCGCATCTGCACGCTCGGTGAGAAGCTGCGCGGTCTGATCGAGGACGATGCGTTTATCGAACGTGGCGACCGTCGTCAGCCGGTAGCCAGCTTCGAACAGGCGCTGGACTGGCTGGTGAAAGAGTCCCGTCGCGGTCTGTCTATCCAACGTTATAAAGGTCTTGGTGAAATGAACCCGGATCAGCTGTGGGAAACCACTATGGATCCGGAAAGCCGCCGCATGCTGCGCGTGACCGTTAAAGACGCGATTGCTGCTGACCAGCTGTTCACTACCCTGATGGGCGATGCGGTTGAACCACGTCGTGCCTTCATCGAAGAGAACGCCCTGAAAGCGGCTAATATCGATATTTAATGCCGTAATACTGCAAAACACAGGCCGCGCTTTTAGCGCGGCTTTTTTGTGGGCACAGGCATATCCAGCGACATCACTGACGGTAAACGGCTCGCCAGCGTATCTATAGCAATTCTTACCCTTAGCGGCAGATGCGGCGTCTGCTGCCAGACCGCGTGCACGTCGAAACGCACATCCGGTGCCTGCTTTAAGAGCGGGATGAGTTTTCCCTGATGAATTTCTTTGCTGACCATCCAGCAGGGTAGCCATGCAATGCCGTGTCCGGCCAATGCAGCGTCGCAGATCGCCTGCAAATCATCCATATTGAGTGATGACCGGGGAATAAATGTGCGCGGCGTTCCGTCGTTGTCCATGAGTTGCCAGGGGAGCACTCTGCCTGCGCGCAGATAGTTAATGGCGGTATGCTGGGGTAAATCATCAACGCTTTGTGGCTGGCCTTTCTTCAGCAGATAATCCGGCGCGGCGCACAGCACCATGCGGTGCTCCCCCAGCCTTCTGGCAACCAGCACGCTGCTGTCCTGAAGCACGCCGTTACGCACTGCCATATCAAACCCTTCCTCGACAAGATCCACCACGCGGTCACTGAATGACATTTCCAGTTCAAGTCCGGGGTGTTCCTGCGCCAGTTCAATCAACAGCGGGGCGACGCACTGGCGACCAAACAGCACCGGCATGGCAACACGCAGGCGGCCACTGACCTGCTGTTTCCCTGTTTCAAGCAGTGATTCTGCACCGCGAATTTCCTCCAGCGCGCGTAGACAGCGCTCATAAAAAAGCGCGCCGTTATCGGTCAGGCTCTGGCTGCGGGTGGTGCGCTGGAAGAGACGAACGCCCAGTCGCTCTTCGAGGCGAGCGATACTTTTCCCTACCGCCGAGCGCGATAAATGCAGGCGAGTTGCGGCCTGAGCAAAACTCCCCGCCTCAACGGCGGCCACAAAAACAGGAATATCCTTCAGTGTATCAGTCATGGATTGTATCCATTATTGCGACAATAAAGAGAAAACTTATCGCCACTGGTGATGGTGAGTCAACGGTAGACTGTGAGTCCTGAAACTCATTTGATGGCTGGAGAAAAACAATGGCAGAGACAATGCAACGCTGGTCGATGTACGCCCTCGGGCGCGAGAACCTCAGACTCATTCAGGAACCTGTTCCACAGCCTGGTCCAGGTGAAGTGCGCGTGCGGGTGAATGCCGTTGCGCTCAACTACCGCGATAAAATGGTGATTGAAGGTAACATGCCGATTTCACGTTCCTTCCCGTTTACGCCGGCGTCTGACATGGCGGGCGTGGTGGACAGCGTTGGCGAAGGTGTGACACGTTTCAAACCCGGCGCTCGCGTCATCTCAACCTTCTTCCCTGAGTGGATCGACGGCAAGCCGCAGGCGGACGCGCGCAATTTGCCCTATAGAACGTCCGGTGGATACTTCCAGGGGATGCTGGCTGAATATGTGATTGTGAATGCAGACTGGCTGGTGGCCGCCCCGGAAACACTGGATGACGCAGAGGCCAGCACCTTACCCTGCGCAGGGCTTACCGCATGGTTTGCGCTGGTGGAACGCGGCCAGTTACGCGCCGGGCAATCGGTGCTGGTACAGGGGACGGGCGGCGTAGCGATATTCGCCCTGCAAATTGCAAAAGCACACGGAGCTGAGGTTTTTGTCACGTCCGGAAGTGATGAAAAACTGGCACAGGCCAAAAAACTCGGGGCTGACAAAGGGATCAACAGGCTGAAAGGTGACTGGGCTGAAGCCATTCTGGCGCTGACTCAGGATCGCGGTATCGACCATATTATCGAAACCGTAGGGGGTGAAAACCTGAAGTATTCCCTGCGCGCCGTTGCCGTTCATGGACGTATCTCGGTTATCGGCGTTCTGGCCGGGACCGAAATTTCACTCCCAGCTGGCGAGCTGTTGCTGAAATCTCCGGTTATTCAGGGGATTGGAGTTGGGCATCGTCGGGCGCTGGAGGATTTCGTTCATGCTGTCGATGTAACCGGATTAAAACCTGTGATTGAGCATCGCTACCGTTTTGACGAGCTTGAACAGGCGCTTGAGCACCTCGATCGCGGTGCGTTTGGCAAAATAGTCCTCACCCGAGAGTGAATTGTCGTTCCCCGGGATAAGACTGAAAAGGGGTGATCTGGTTGCGCAATCTAGCTCTATTTTTGTGTGCTTAATCGCGTTAGCATGGGTTGCATTCATTTATTCCGGGGACCTCATGGCTATCAAACTCATTGCAATCGATATGGACGGCACACTGCTGCTGCCAGACCACACCATCTCTCCAGCCGTTAAAAACGCAATTGCCGCGGCACGCGCAAAGGGCGTGAATGTGGTACTGACCACTGGCCGTCCGTATGCCGGTGTGCACAGCTACCTGAAAGAGCTGCACATGAATCAGCCGGGCGATTACTGCATTACCTATAATGGCGCGCTGGTGCAGAAAGCTGCGGATGGCAGTACGGTTGCGCAAACCGCGCTGAGCTATGATGACTACCTGTTCCTCGAAAAACTGTCCCGCGAAGTAGGTTCTCACTTTCACGCGCTCGATCGCAACACGCTCTATACCGCCAACCGTGATATCAGCTACTACACCGTACATGAGTCCTTCGTTGCGACCATTCCGCTGGTGTTCTGTGAAGCCGAGAAAATGGACCCGGCGACGCAGTTCCTGAAAGTGATGATGATCGACGAGCCTGAGATCCTGGATAAAGCGATTGCGCGCATCCCTGCCGAGGTGAAAGAGAAATACACCGTGCTGAAAAGCGCGCCGTACTTCCTCGAAATTCTCGATAAACGCGTGAATAAAGGTACCGGTGTTAAATCACTGGCCGATGCGCTGGGCATCAAACCTGAGGAGATTATGGCCCTGGGCGATCAGGAAAACGACATCGCGATGATTGAATACGCGGGTATGGGCGTGGCAATGGACAACGCGATCCCGTCGGTGAAAGAAGTGGCCAATTTTGTCACCAAATCCAACCTGGAAGACGGTGTGGCGTACGCCATTGAGAAATTTGTCCTGCGGTAACAGCAACCAAAATCATCAGCCTCGGTTATCAACCGGGGCTTTTTTTTGCGCTGAATTTATTGGATTGTTCTTTTTGTGATCTTTATTGTAGTACAACATGGATTGATTGTACTACATTGTCATCACGACAAAGATGAGAGGCCTCACGTTTGTACTGCAAAAGTGAGGCGAAATTCGGCGGGCACGGTAAAGTAGTGATGGACATACAGAGTACAAGGACTCTCCATGACGCTTAACAAAACCGATCGCATTGTCATCACGCTGGGCACTCAAATTGTGGGGGGCAAATACGTCCCGGGTTCGCCGCTCCCTGCTGAGGCCGAACTGTGTGAGGAGTTTGAAACCTCGCGCAACATCATCCGGGAAGTGTTCCGCTCGCTGATGGCGAAGCGGCTGATTGAAATGAAACGCTATCGCGGCGCGTTTGTTGCTCCTCGCAACCAGTGGAACTACCTCGATACCGACGTATTGCAGTGGGTTCTGGAAAACGACTACGACCCACGGCTGATTGGCGCGATGAGTGAAGTCCGGAACCTGGTGGAACCGGCCATCGCCCGCTGGGCGGCGGAGCGCGCAACCTCCGGTGATTTGGCCCAGATTGAGTCGGCTTTAAACGACATGATCGCCAATAACCAGAACCGGGAGGCGTTCAACGAGGCGGACATTCGCTATCACGAGGCGGTGCTGCAGTCGGTGCACAACCCGGTGTTACAGCAGCTTAGCGTGGCGATCAGCTCGCTACAGCGAGCGGTATTTGAACGAACCTGGATGGGCGATGAGGCCAACATGCCAAAAACGCTCCAGGAACATAAAGCGCTGTTCGATGCGATAAGGCATCAGGACGGCGATGCGGCAGAGCAGGCGGCCCTCACGATGATCGCCAGCTCGACACGAAGGCTGAAGGAAATCACATGACATCTCGCTACATCGCAATTGATTGGGGATCGACCAACCTGCGCGCCTGGCTTTACCATGGCGAGCAGTGCCTGGAGAGCAGGCAATCAGAGGCAGGCATCACACGCCTGAACGGTAAATCCCCCGAGGCGGTGTTAGCAGAGGTGACGCAAAACTGGCGCGATGGCGCCACGCCGGTGGTAATGGCGGGCATGGTCGGCAGCAACGTGGGCTGGAAAATCGCCCCTTATCTGCCGGTTCCTGCGCATTTCTCTGCCATTGGCGAGCAGTTAACGTCCGTTGATGACAATGTCTGGATTATTCCCGGTTTGTGCGTCTCTCGCGACGATAACCACAACGTGATGCGTGGCGAAGAGACACAGTTGCTTGGCGCGCGCACGCTTTCTCCTTCTTCTGTTTACGTTATGCCCGGTACGCACTGCAAGTGGGTGCAGGCCGATGCTGAGCAAATCCATGATTTTCGCACCGTAATGACCGGCGAACTGCACCATTTGCTGCTGACGCTTTCGCTGGTGGGGGCGGGGTTGCCAGCGCAAGAGACGTCGCCCGCAGCGTTTACCGCCGGGCTTGAGCGTGGTCTCGCATCACCTGATGTTCTGCCGAAACTCTTCGAAGTTCGCGCTTCGCACGTGCTGGGAAATCTCCCGCGCGAGCAGGTTAGCGAATTTCTCTCAGGCCTGCTGATTGGCGCAGAAGTCGCGACCATGCGCGATTTTGTCCCGACCGGGCAGGCAATCACGATTGTTGCCGGAAGCGCGTTAACGTCGCGCTATCAGCAGGCATTTCACGCCATTGGGTGTGATGTGGCAGCGATCTCCGGCGATACGGCATTTCAGGCAGGAATAAGGAGCATCGCTCATGCAGTGGCAAACTGATCTTCCCCTTATCGCGATTTTGCGCGGCATTACGCCCGATGAGGCGATCGCGCACGTAGGCGCAGTGATTGACGCCGGGTTCGATGCGGTGGAAATCCCGCTCAACTCTCCGGAGTGGAAAAAAAGTATTCCGGCCGTGGTGGATGCCTTTGGTGATAAGGCACTGATTGGCGCGGGAACCGTGTTACACCCGGAGCAGGTGGATGAGCTGGCGAAAATGGGCTGCAAGCTTATCGTCACGCCCAACATTAATCCTGAAGTGATCCGCCGCGCGGTGAGCTACGGCATGACCGTCTGTCCGGGATGTGCGACAGCTACGGAAGCCTTTACTGCCCTCGATGCGGGCGCGCAGGCGCTCAAAATTTTCCCGTCATCGGCCTTTGGCCCGGACTACATCAAAGCGCTTAAAGCGGTATTACCCGCCAGCGTGCCGGTCTTTGCCGTGGGCGGTGTCACGCCAGAAAACCTGGCGCAGTGGATGAAAGCCGGTTGTGTGGGGGCGGGTCTGGGCAGCGATCTCTATCGCGCCGGGCAGTCAGTTGAACAAACCGCGCAGCAGGCGACAGCATTTGTGAAAGCGTATCGAGAGGCAGTGAAATGAAAATTACCAAACTCACCACGTACCGTTTACCCCCGCGCTGGATGTTCCTGAAAATCGAAACCGACGAAGGCGTTGTCGGCTGGGGCGAGCCGGTGATTGAAGGGCGTGCGCGCACCGTTGAAGCGGCAGTGCATGAGCTGGGCGAATACCTGATTGGCCAGGATCCGGCGCGCATTAACGACCTGTGGCAGGTGATGTATCGCGCGGGCTTCTACCGTGGCGGCCCGATCCTGATGAGCGCTATCGCCGGTATCGACCAGGCGCTGTGGGATATCAAAGGTAAAGTCCTGAATGCGCCGGTCTGGCAATTGATGGGCGGCCTGGTGCGCGACAAAATCAAAGCCTACAGCTGGGTGGGCGGCGACCGCCCTGCGGAAGTGATCGACGGCATTAAGCAGTTGCGCAATATCGGTTTTGACACCTTCAAGCTCAACGGCTGTGAAGAGATGGGCGTTATTGATAACTCGCGTGCGGTAGACCGTGCGGTAAATACCGTCGCGCAAATCCGTGAAGCCTTCGGCAACGAGATTGAGTTTGGTCTGGATTTCCACGGCCGCGTCAGTGCGCCGATGGCTAAAGTGCTGATTAAAGAGCTTGAGCCGTATCGTCCGCTGTTTATCGAAGAGCCGGTGCTGGCCGAGCAGGCGGAGTACTATCCGAAACTGGCTGAGCAGACCCATATTCCTATCGCGGCGGGTGAACGTATGTTCTCGCGTTTCGAGTTCAAACGCGTGCTGGAAGCGGGCGGCATTGCCATACTGCAACCGGATCTCTCCCACGCAGGCGGCATCACCGAATGCTACAAAATTGCCGGAATGGCGGAAGCCTACGATGTGGCGCTGGCGCCGCACTGTCCGCTTGGGCCGATCGCGCTGGCTGCCTGTCTGCACGTGGACTTTGTCTCCCGCAATGCTGTGTTCCAGGAACAGAGCATGGGCATTCACTATAACAAGGGCGCGGAACTGCTCGACTTTGTGAAAAACAAAGAAGACTTCAGCATGGAAGGTGGTTTCTTTAAACCGTTAACGAAGCCGGGCCTTGGCGTGGATATTGACGAAGCCAAAGTCATTGAGCTCAGCAAAAATGCGCCGGACTGGCGTAATCCACTCTGGCGTCATGAAGACGGTTCCGTAGCCGAGTGGTAGTTCGCCGGATGGCGCTTCGCCACCGGACAAAAACCTTACCTACAAAAATATAACCCTCTGTAAATTACAGGGCATGGTGAGCGGCTTCGCTATGCCCAAAATCTGGAGACAGATTGCGATGGATATTCCAGTTACTGCTACAAAAACCGGGCGTCGCCGCTACCTGACGCTGATTATGATCTTTATCACCGTGGTCATTTGTTATGTCGACCGCGCCAACCTTGCCGTGGCATCGGCCCATATTCAGGAAGAGTTTGGCATCACCAAAGCGGAAATGGGCTACGTGTTTTCGGCGTTCGCCTGGCTTTATACGCTGTGTCAGATCCCCGGTGGCTGGTTCCTTGACCGCGTAGGTTCTCGTTTAACCTACTTCATCGCCATTTTCGGCTGGTCCGTGGCGACCCTGTTCCAGGGGTTCGCCACCGGGCTGATGTCGCTAATTGGTCTGCGCGCCATCACCGGGATTTTCGAAGCCCCGGCGTTTCCGACCAACAACCGCATGGTGACCAGCTGGTTCCCGGAACATGAGCGTGCTTCTGCCGTTGGTTTTTACACTTCCGGGCAGTTTGTCGGCCTGGCGTTCCTGACGCCGCTGCTGATCTGGATCCAGGAGCTGCTGAGCTGGCACTGGGTATTTATCGTCACCGGTGGGATCGGCATTATCTGGTCGTTTATCTGGTTCAAGGTTTACCAGCCACCGCGTCTGACTAAAAGCATCACCAAAGCCGAGCTGGACTACATCCGCGACGGCGGTGGTCTGGTAGACGGCGATGCGCCAGTGAAAAAAGAGGCGCGCCAGCCGCTGACCAAAGCGGACTGGAAGCTGGTTTTCCATCGTAAGCTGGTAGGCGTTTATCTGGGTCAGTTCGCGGTTACCTCGACGCTGTGGTTCTTCCTGACCTGGTTCCCTAACTATCTGACGCAGGAAAAGGGGATCACTGCACTGAAAGCTGGCTTTATGACTACAGTACCGTTCCTTGCGGCATTCTTCGGTGTACTGCTCTCGGGCTGGCTGGCGGATAGACTGGTGAAGAAAGGTGTCTCACTGGGGGTCGCGCGTAAGACGCCGATTATCTGCGGCCTGCTGATTTCCACCTGCATCATGGGCGCCAACTACACCAACGATCCGGTATGGATTATGACCCTGATGGCGGTGGCGTTCTTCGGCAACGGTTTTGCCTCCATCACCTGGTCACTGGTCTCATCCCTGGCGCCAATGCGTCTGATTGGCCTGACCGGTGGCGTGTTCAACTTTGTCGGTGGGCTCGGCGGCATCACTGTACCGCTGGTCATCGGCTACCTGGCACAGGATTACGGCTTTGGCCCGGCGCTGGTCTATATCTCAGCGGTAGCACTGATCGGTGCGCTCTCCTACATTCTGCTGGTGGGCGATGTGAAACGAGTAGGCTAAATCCCGCTGATGTTTTACCCTGATGCGACAACTGCGCATCAGGGTATCTCCATGAAACAAATCACCTTCGCTTCCCGCCATCACCAGCTGACCAATATCAATACCTGGACGCCGGACAGCCAGTGGCTCGTCTTTGATGTGCGCCCGTCGGGCGCATCGTTCACCGGTGAAACCATTGAGCGAGTCAATGTCAGTACGGGTGAGGTTGAGGTGATTTATCGTGCCACTGACGGCGCGCATGTCGGCGTGGTGACCGTTCATCCCGCTGAAGATAAGTATGTGTTTATCCACGGCCCGAAACACCCGGATGCAGACTGGCACTATGATTTTCACCATCGTCAGGGGGTGATTGCGCATCATGGCCAGGTGAGCAACCTGGATGCGATGGATATCACCGCGCCTTATACCGCAGGCGCGTTGCGCGGCGGCAGTCACGTACACGTCTTCAGCCCGAACGGGCAGCTCGTTAGCTTTACCTATAACGACCATGTCCTGCACGAGCGCGATCCGAAACTTGATTTACGTAACGTGGGTGTTGCCGCACCGTTTGGCCCTGTGAACCCACAGGGGAACCATCCGCGAGAATATGTCGGTGCATACTGGAGCGTGCTGGTGAGCCGCACGACGCCAACACCTCAGCCCGGCAGCGATGACATCAACCGCGCCTATGAAGAGGGCTGGGTGAGTAATGACCGGCTGGCGTTTATTGGCGATACCCTGTCAGTGCAGGGCGAGAAAGTGCCAGAACTGTTTATTGTTGAGTTGCCTGAGAACGAACAGGGCTGGAAGCAGGCTGGCGATGAGCCTTTGCAGGGTACGACAGAGACCCTGCCTGCCCCGCCAGCAGGGGTTAAGCAGCGTCGTCTGACCTTTACGCATCAAAGGGCGTATCCGGGGCTTGTGAACGTGCCGCGTCACTGGGTGCGCTGTAATCCGCAAGGGACGCAGATCGCGTTTCTGATGCGAGATGATAACGGTATTGTGCAGCTGTGGCTGATCTCTCCTGAGGGTGGCGAGACGCGCCAGTTAACCCATACGGAGAGCGGTATTCAGTCAGCGTTTAACTGGCACCCTTCCGGGAACATGCTGGGATTCGTGCTTGAAAATCGGATCGCCTGTTGCGATGCGCAGACTGGTGCGGTGACGTTTTTGACGTCCGATCACGGCAACCCACCTTCAGCAGATGCGGTAGTGTTTTCCCCAGACGGACGTTTTATTGCGTGGATGGAAGAGACAGGCGGTTTCCGTCAGCTTTGGTTAACAGAAACCGCGCAACACTAGCGTGGAGGCAATTCAGCGGGCGGAATAACGGCGTTTGTCGCCAGATTCTCCTGCTCGCTTTTTTCTACCCGTGAGCGCACAGAATTGTCCTTACGAAACATATCCCACGGCAGCAGAAGCGTATCCGCCACAGCCGTAAACGGCATATCCAGGATAACCAGGGATTTGGTGCCCCAGTTTGTATCGTCATCGGAGATCATCGCCGCGCTGGCACGTGTCCCCGGATATGTTCCTTCTTTACCGCCGGTGTGAGACATCACGCTCGAACACCCGCAAAGTAAAACTACCCCGCTGAACGTCGTCAGCTTTATCAGAACATTTTTCATCATCACTCAGTCATCATTAATGGCACTGCAAAGACCTGCAACTCAGGTTTATAGCGAGCCTTAACCAAAATGGATAGCCCGATAACCCCGCACTGTGGCAGCCATCGCAATTTAACCCTTTGTGCTGTTGTCCCAGTCTAAGCGAGATGCAAGAAAGTGCAAAAAAAAGTGCAGCTGTCGTGCTTGAAAAGCCCGGTTCCAGACCCATTTTAAGAATGTAACCACGAAAACGAACACGCCTGATGGGTGTTCGGGGTACTAAGGCCTGTCCATGGTGGAAGGCTACATTTTCTCGCTGATTTCAGGAGTTTTATTTATGCGTAACTTCGATCTTTCTCCGCTATACCGTTCTGCAATTGGTTTTGACCGCCTGTTTAACCATTTAGAAAATAACCAAAGCCAGAGCAACGGCTACCCTCCATACAATGTTGAGCTGGTTGACGAAAACCACTACCGCATCGCGATTGCTGTCGCCGGTTTTGCAGAAAACGAACTGGAGATCACCGCCCAGGACAACCTGCTAGTGGTGAAAGGTTCCCATACGGCCGAGCAGAAAGAACGTACCTACCTTTACCAGGGCATTGCAGAGCGCAACTTTGAACGTAAGTTCCAGTTAGCTGAGAACATTCACGTTAAAGGCGCGAACCTGGTTAACGGCCTGCTGTTTATCGAACTGGAACGTGTGATCCCGGAAGAGAAAAAGCCGCGTCGTATCGAAATTAACTAATTATGCGGGTCGCCTAAGCGGCCCATCCAGAATTGCTTGCCGTAATGGGAGCATATGCGAATCCATCGGGATTTGCAGGAATAACTGCGCACAAAATTAAACTGTGCCGAACTCGCTTCTCAGAAGGAGATTTAGTATGCGTAACTACGATTTATCCCCCCTGCTGCGTCAGTGGATTGGTTTTGACAAACTGGCTAACGCCCTGCAAAGCACCACTGAGCAACAGACATTTCCGCCGTACAACATCGAAAAGAGCGATGATAACCACTATCGCATTACCCTGGCGCTGGCCGGTTTCCGTCAGGACGATTTGGATATCCAGCTTGAAGGTACGCGTCTGACCGTGAAGGGTACGCCGGAAAAACCAGAAACCGAGACCAAATGGTTACATCAGGGATTGGTCACTCAGCCGTTTAGCCTGAGCTTTACCCTGGCCGATCATATGGAAGTCTCCGGTGCGACTTTCACCAACGGGCTGTTGCATATCGACCTGACCCGTAATGTGCCGGAAGCTATCGCGCCACAGCGTATCGCCATTAGCGAGCGGCCTGCGTTAAACAGTTAACAAGCCCGCCGATCCTGTAGGTCGGGTAAGGCGTAGCCGCCACCCGACAATACTCACCGACTGCACAAAGCCCTGCTCCGGCAGGGCTTTTTTGTGCGCCATCGCCCATACAACTACGTCTGGCTCTGAGAGAATCCTCGTCATAACTAAGGTTATGCACAGGAAGTGGATCATGAGTGATATCGCGTTAACGGTTAGCGTGTTGGCCCTGGTCGCTGTAGTTGGACTGTGGATAGGTAATATCAAAATCCGTGGCGTCGGGTTTGGGATTGGCGGGGTCCTGTTTGGCGGAATTTTTGTCGGGCACTTTGCCGACAAACTCGGGCTGGTCCTCAGCGCCGAAATGCTCCACTTTATTCAGGAATTCGGTCTGATCCTCTTCGTTTATACCATCGGTATTCAGGTGGGGCCGGGCTTTTTTGCCTCACTTCGGGTTTCCGGATTACGGCTTAACCTGTTTGCTCTCGGCATTGTGGTGATGGGCGGGCTGGTTACCGCTATTCTGCATAAAGTCTTTGATATCCCGCTGCCTGTGGTGTTGGGTATCTTCTCCGGGGCGGTGACCAACACGCCGGCACTCGGTGCGGGGCAGCAAATTCTGCGCGATTTGGGTATCGAACCCGGTATTGTCGACCAGATGGGGATGAGCTACGCCATGGCCTATCCGTTTGGGATTTGCGGCATTCTGCTCTCCATGTGGCTGGTACGCGTCCTGTTCCGGATTAACGTCGACAAAGAGGCGAAGGACCACGAAACCACCCTCACTAACGGCCATATGCCGATCAAAACCATCAATATTCGGGTTGATAACCCCAATCTGAACAACATGGCGATTCAGGATGTGCCGATCCTGAACAGCGCCAATATCATCTGCTCCCGCCTTAAGCGTGACGATATGCTGATGGTGCCCGCGCCCGGCACCGTCATTCAGCAAGGCGATTTGCTGCATCTGGTCGGCCAGCCAGGGGATTTAAACAACGCGCGGCTGGTGATTGGTCAGGAAGTGGATACGTCGCTCTCAACCCGTGGCACCGATATGCGCGTGGAACGTGTGGTGGTGACTAACGAGCACGTTCTGGGCAAGAAAATACGCGATCTGCAGGTAAAAGAGCGCTACGACGTGGTGATCTCCCGTCTTAACCGTGCGGGTGTCGAGTTGGTCGCCAGCCCGGAGGCCAGCCTGCAGTTTGGGGATATCCTCAACCTGGTCGGGCGGCCGTCTTCGATTGATGCTGTGGCGGATATGGTGGGTAACGCCCAGCAAAAACTGCAGCAGGTACAGATGCTGCCCGTGTTTATCGGTATCGGGCTTGGCGTGCTGCTGGGCTCCATTCCGCTGTACGTGCCGGGTTTCCCGGTTGCGCTGAAGCTGGGCCTGGCGGGCGGGCCGCTGATTATGGCGCTCATCCTTGGGCGTATCGGCTGCATCGGTAAGCTCTACTGGTTTATGCCACCGAGCGCCAACCTGGCGCTGCGCGAGCTCGGCATCGTGCTGTTCCTGGCCGTTGTCGGCCTGAAATCCGGCGGAGATTTTGTCGATACCCTGGTCAAGGGCGAAGGGATGAGTTGGGTCGGCTACGGGATATTTATCACGGCGATCCCGCTGCTGACGGTGGGCATTCTGGCGCGGATGTTCGCCAAAATGAACTATCTGACGCTGTGCGGTATGCTGGCGGGCTCCATGACGGACCCTCCCGCGCTGGCCTTTGCCAATAACCTGCACGCCACCAGCGGTGCGGCGGCATTGTCCTATGCCACGGTATACCCGCTGGTCATGTTCCTGCGCATCATCACCCCGCAGCTACTGGCGGTGCTGTTCTGGGGGATGAGCTAGTAATTCGTCCGGGTGGATGCGCCGCAGATGGTAGTCCACCTGGTAATCGCTGGTATTTCGGAACATCACGGAATAATTGAGGAACTCGCCGCTGTCGCTGTATGAGAGAGACGTAATTCGCAGCAGCGGCGTTTGTTCCGGCAGGTTCAAATAACCAGCCAGCTGTTTATCTGCCAGCACTGGCGTCAGGCTCTCGTAATTACCGCTGATAGTGATCCCGCACTCCTTCTCGATGTAATCAAACTTCGACCCTTCAAGATGCGCCAGCGACAGATTGCGAAACAGCTTCACGGGCATAAAGCTGTCCTCCAGCATCAGGGGTTTCCCCTCCACGTAACGCACGCGACGCGAAAAGTAGATCCGTTCATCCACCTGTATCCGCAGCTGGCTGGCGATGGCGGGCGGTGCGGGCATGACTTCGAACTGCAACACCTTGCTCTGCACCTCTTTCCCCTGCTGACGCAGCACCTCCACCAGCCCGGTCAGGTTAGTGGTTTCATGGTGGACATCTTTACGCGATACAAACGTCCCGCTGCCGTGGCGCCGCTCCACCAGCCCCCAACTGACCAGAAGGTCCAGTGCCTTTCGAATGGTCATCCGCGCCACGCCGAATTCCTGTGCCAACGTCTTTTCACCAGGAAGCGGGCTGCCGATGTTGTAGTCCGACGAATTCAGCCGCAGCCGTAATCTGTCGGCAATAGATTTGTAGATCACCAGTAGACCTCTCTGCCCTTTTCTGGAGGTGGATTGCGTCCTGACATGTCCATATTTACAACGAAAAGTAGACCTGACTGGTCAAAATAAAACCATGAATGCGATCACGAATCGCAGCGGCACGCCATGTTCGCGCATCAGTAAGTTCTTATGCTCACCTCAGGCCAGCAAAAAACCATAAAGGCCTCTACCCCCTACAGGTTGTTACGTGAGGATTTAAAAATGCTCAGTCAAATACAACGTTTTGGCGGTGCCATGTTTACCCCGGTGTTGCTGTTTCCGTTCGCCGGGATCGTGGTGGGAATTGCCATCATGCTTCGCAACCCGCTGTTTGTGGGCGAGGCTTTAACCGCTCCGGATAATCTTTTCGCGCAGATCGTTCACATCATTGAAGAGGGCGGCTGGGCGGTGTTTCGCAATATGCCGCTGATTTTTGCCGTCGGCCTGCCGATTGGTCTGGCGAAGCAGGCGCAGGGCCGCGCCTGTCTGGCGGTGCTGATTAGCTTCCTGACCTGGAACTACTTCATCAATGCGATGGGGATGACCTGGGGTCATTTCTTTGGCGTCGATTTTTCCGCAGAGCCCACGGCGGGAAGCGGGCTGGCGATGATTGCGGGTATCAAAACGCTGGATACCAGCATTATTGGGGCGATTGTGATTTCGGGCATCGTCACCGCGATCCATAACCGCTATTTCGACAAGCCGCTGCCGGTTTTTCTGGGGATTTTCCAGGGTACGTCGTTCGTCGTTATCCTCGCATTCTTCGTTATGATCCCCTGTGCCTGGCTGACGCTGCTGGGCTGGCCGAAAGTGCAAATGGGCATTGAGTCTCTGCAGGCCTTCTTACGTTCTGCTGGTGCATTGGGTGTCTGGGTTTATACCTTCCTGGAACGCATTCTGATCCCAACCGGATTGCATCACTTTGTCTACGGTCCGTTTATTTTCGGCCCTGCGGCAGTGGAAGGGGGGATTCAGGTCTACTGGGCGCAGCATCTGCAGGAGTTCAGCCAGAGCACGCTGCCGCTGAAAACCCTGTTCCCGGAAGGCGGATTCGCGCTGCACGGTAACTCCAAAGTGTTTGGCTCTGTCGGGATTGCGCTGGCGCTGTGGTACACCGCGTCGCCGGAAAACCGCGTCAAGGTAGCGGGGTTGCTGATCCCGGCCACGCTCACCGCCGTACTGGTGGGGATTACCGAGCCACTCGAATTCACCTTCCTGTTTATTTCGCCGCTGCTGTTTGCCGTCCACGCCGTACTGGCCGCGACGATGGCAACGGTGATGTACATCTTTGGCGTGGTAGGCAATATGGGCGGCGGCATGCTGGACCAGTTCCTGCCGCAAAACTGGATCCCAATGTTCCATAACCACGCCTCAATGATGTTCACCCAAATCGGTATCGGCGTCTGCTTTACCGGGATCTACTTCGTGGTCTTCAAAACGCTGATTGAGCGTCTGAACCTCAAAACACCTGGCCGGGAAGAGAGTGAAATCAAACTCTACAGCAAGGCTGACTATAAGGCCGCGCGCGAGCAAACCACCGCCCCGGCGGCGGCCAGCCAGCAGGTTGGACAAGCTGCCGGATTCTTACAGGCACTCGGCGGTGCGGCCAATATCGAAAGCATCAACAACTGCGCCACCCGCTTACGTATCGCGCTGGTGGATATGGCGAAAACCCAAAGCGATGACGTCTTCAAAGCCCTGGGCGCACACGGTGTCGTCCGGCGCGGCAACGGCATTCAGGTGATTGTCGGCCTGCACGTTCCTCAGGTGCGCGACCAGCTGGAATCGCTGATGAAAACCCCTTTAACGAATGAACAAACCACCCTGACAGAGGCTATATCATGAAAAAATTCTCAGTTGTCATTGCAGGCGGCGGCAGCACCTTTACGCCTGGTATCGTCCTGATGCTGTTAGCCAACCGCGACCGTTTCCCGCTGCGCGCGCTGAAGTTCTATGACAATGACGGCGCACGTCAGGAGACTATCGCCGAAGCGTGCAAAATCATCCTTAAAGAACAGGCTCCGGAAATTGAATTCAGCTACACCACCGATCCAAAAGCCGCCTTTACCGATGTCGATTTCGTGATGGCGCATATCCGCGTGGGCAAATACCCGATGCGTGAAAAAGACGAGAAAATCCCATTGCGTCACGGCGTGCTGGGTCAGGAAACCTGCGGTCCGGGTGGGATCTCTTACGGCATGCGCTCTATCGGCGGCGTGCTGGAACTGGTGGATTATATGGAGCAGTACTCCCCGAACGCCTGGATGCTGAACTACTCCAACCCGGCGGCGATTGTGGCGGAAGCTACCCGCCGTCTGCGTCCGAACGCCAAAATCCTCAATATCTGCGATATGCCTATCGGCATTGAAGGGCGCATGGCGCAGATTGTTGGCCTCAAGGACCGCAAAGAGATGCGGGTTCGCTACTACGGGCTGAACCACTTCGGCTGGTGGACGTCGATTGAAGATCTGAACGGCAACGATTTGATGCCGAAACTGCGCGAATACGTTGCGAAAAACGGCTATGTCCCGCCTTCGGAAGATGCGCATACCGAAGCGAGCTGGAACGATACCTTTGCCAAAGCAAAAGACGTGCAGGCGCTGGATCCGGACACCATGCCGAACACCTATCTAAAATATTATCTGTTCCCGGACTACGTGGTCGCGCACTCGAACCCGGAACGCACCCGCGCCAATGAAGTCATGGATCACCGCGAGAAGCACGTGTTCAGCTCTTGCCGGGCGATTATCGAAGCCGGTAACTCCGCCGCCGGTGAGCTGGAAATCGACGAACATGCGTCGTACATCGTCGATCTGGCGACGGCAATTGCCTTCAACACCCAGGAGCGCATGCTGCTGATTGTGCCGAATAATGGGGCCATCCATAACTTTGATGCCGACGCGATGGTGGAAATTCCGTGCCTGGTGGGCCACAACGGGCCGGAACCACTGACCGTGGGCGATATTCCGCACTTCCAGAAAGGATTGATGAGCCAGCAGGTGGCGGTGGAAAAACTGGTGGTGGATGCCTGGGAACAACGCTCATACCAGAAGCTCTGGCAGGCGATTACCCTGTCGAAAACCGTGCCGGGCGCCTCCGTTGCGAAAGCCATTCTGGATGACCTGATCGAGGCCAATAAGGGTTACTGGCCAGAGCTGCATTAACCTTTCCGACCGGCATCGCCCGATGCCGGTCTCCTTGTCCTTGTCGATTTACGCTATGCTGAAGCCTGTCTCTGGCACGACAAGGAACCTTCATGAAAATTTCCCGCCTCGGTGAAGCGCCGGACTATCGCTTCTCTCTGGCTAATGAACGCACATTTCTGGCGTGGATCCGCACAGCGCTGGGCTTTCTTGCCGCAGGGGTGGGTCTCGATCAGCTCGCGCCTGATTTTGCCACACCGTTGATTCGCGAAGTGCTGGCGTTGCTGCTGTGTCTGTTCGCGGGTGTACTGGCGATTTACGGCTACCTGCGCTGGTTGCGCAATGAGAAGGCGATGCGTCTGAAGCAGGATCTGCCCTATACGCGCGGGTTACTCATCATCAGTACAATCCTGCTGACGGTGGCGGGGGTGATTATGGTGCTGGTGTTCTATGGCGGATAGCCGCAAAGCGCGACGCGAAGCGGACCCCGGCCTGCAGCCGGAGCGGACGTCACTCGCCTGGCTGCGCACGCTGCTGGGGTATGGCGCGCTGATTGCCCTGGCGATTAAGCACAACTGGCACCGTACAGGGGTGCCATTTTGGATCTCACTGGTTGTGCTGGCGTTGGTGGCACTCATTTTATGGCGCTATACCCGCAGCCGTAACCTGATGGATGTGTCGCAGGACGATTTTGTACAGCCGAAGGCGGTGCGGGATAAATTCCTGATCGCCCTGGCTGTACTGTCCCTGTCACTGCTGTTTGCGGTAACCCACCTACAGGCTATTTTTTCCCTTTAGCCAGATATTTCGCCATCTCGTCTTCCGGTACCATTCCGCCGCCGGTCGCCCAGACCAGGTGGGTGACGTTCGCACCGGCATCCACGCGCACCGGCCCGGCCATGCCTGCCAGCGCCGACGGTTCCAGGCGGATCCCTTCCTCCTGCGCCAGCCAGCCGAGCATGTCGTACATGCTCTGATCGGAAAGCGTATAGAACCCGTCAAGCAGGCGTTCCATCGCGCGGCCCACGAAGCCGGACGCCCGTCCTACGGCCAGACCGTCCGCCGCCGTCACGTTATCAATGCCCAGATCCTGCACCGCGATTTCATCGTGCAGGCCGGTGTAGACGCCCAGCAGCATGCACGGCGAATGCGTTGGCTCCGCGAAGAAGCAATGAACGTTATCGCCAAAAGCCAGCTTCAGGCCAAACGCCACACCGCCAGGACCGCCGCCGACGCCGCATGGCAGGTAAACATACAGCGGATGTTCTGCATCCACTACGCGTCCCTGGGCAGCAAACTGTGCCTTAAGGCGCTCGCCTGCTACCGCATAGCCCAGGAACAGGGTGCGGGAGTTTTCATCGTCAATGAAGAAGCAGTTCGGATCGCTTTCTGCCGCTTTGCGCCCCTGTTCCACCGCCACGCCATAATCCTGCTCATACTCCACGACGATCACGCCGTGGCTGCGCAGTTTGGCTTTCTTCCACTCGCGGGCGTCGGCGGACATATGCACCGTCACCTTAAAGCCGATGCGGGCGCTCATAATGCCGATGGACATCCCCAGGTTGCCGGTTGAGCCTACCGCAATGCTGTACTGGCTGAAGAAGTCCTTAAAGCGCGGCTCCAGCAGGATGCTGTAGTCGTCTTCAATGCTCAGCAATCCGGCTTCCAGCGCCAGTTTTTCGGCGTGGGTCAGTACTTCATAGATGCCGCCGCGCGCTTTAATCGAGCCAGAGATCGGCAGATGGCTGTCTTTTTTCAGCAGCAGGGTGCCAGGAATGTTTGTAGCAAATTCCTTCTCCAGCCGTTTTTGCATTGCCGGAATGGCAACCAGTTCAGATTCGATGATGCCTTTGGTCGCCGCTGTTTCCGGGAATGCTTTCGCCAGATACGGCGCGAAGCGGTTGAGGCGAGCATGCGCGTCGTCCACGTCGGCTTTGGTCAGCCCGACGTAAGGCAATCCTTCTGCCAGCGTGGTGGTACGCGGGTTAAGCCAGGTGGTTTCTTTCAGGGCAATCAGATCCTCAACCAGAGGAAACTGTGCGGTTAAAGTAGTGATAGTTGCGTTTTCCATAATACGTCTCTTCGCGCTCAGATAATGAAAGAAAGCAGGAATGTGCCGGCAAGTGCAAGCACCGAGGCGATAAACGTCGCCGTCGTATAGTATTTGAAGGTCTCATTCAGGGTCGCGCCGCAGTACTGCTTCACCAGCCAGAAGAGAGAATCGGTGACGATCGTGCAGCCAATGGCGCCGGAACCGATGGCAATAGTAATGATCTCCGGGCTCACGTTCGGATAGAGCGGCAGCATCGGTGCAACAATCGCGGTGGCGCCCATCATCGCCACCGTAGCCGAACCCACGGCGGCATGCAGAACCAGCGCCACCAGCCAGGCGAGCAGGATAGGGTGCATGTGCAGGTTCGAGAGAATATGCGCCAGCGTATCCGCCAGCCCGCTGGTTTTCAGGATGGCGTTAAACGCCCCGCCCGCGCCGATAATCAGCAAAATGTTGGCGATAGAGCCAAAACCGTGCTCGGTATGGGTCAGCATTGCGCCCATGCTCATATGCTGGCGGATCCCCAGCAGGTAGTAGGCGACAAACACGGCGATAAACATCGCAGTGATCGGGTTGCCGATAAACTCCAGTAGCGTATACAGCGTGCCGTCTTTCGCCATATTTAACTCAGCGATGGTTTTCACCAGCATCAGGGCAATCGGCAGCAGCACCGTGAACAGCGTCGCACCCAGCGATGGCAGCGTATGCTCTTCCCGCACTTTCAGGTCTGAAAATTCCGCCGGAACCGGTTTAAACGGCAGACGGTTGCCGAGCAGTTTCAGGAACAGCGGGCCGCCGACCAGTGAGGCCATCAGGCCCACCAGCAGACCGTAGACGATAACCGTTCCGACATCTGCGCCTAATTTATTGGTGACAAACAGCGCCGCAGGATGGGGAGGCACCACGCAGTGCACCGCCATCAATGCGGTACAGAGCGGAATGGCCAGCTTAAGCAGCGACGTGTGGGTCTTTTTGGCGATGGAAAACGCCAGCGGTATCAGCAGCACCACGCCCACTTCCACGAACAGTGTGATCCCGCAAATCATCCCCACGAGCACCATAATCACGTCAGCTGACAGCCAGCGGCAGCGCTGCAGTGCGATCCCGATGCGCTCTGCCGCCCCGGAGACTTCCATCATCTTGCCAAGAATAGTGCCAAGACCGATTACCGCCGCCAGGAAGCCCAGCGTACCGCCAATCCCGCTCTCAATGGCGTTCACCATATCCAGCGGGCTCATCCCCATCATGGCGCCGACGAAAAAGCTTGCCAGCAGCAGCGCGAGGAACGGGTGAAACTTCAGTTTTACGATGGTTAAAACAATCAACACGATGCTGACAAGCAGCGTTGCCACAACCCAGACCTGAGATCCCATATCTCACCTCACCCTTAAGTAATCTACGGGTATTGGACGAAAAAACGGCATGGGCTGACAAACGATATAAATTGGCTTTCAGATGAGCCAGATTGGATCAACTGAGTGACTAAACTCTAAAAAGTGCACTAAATTCGTATTAGGTTCACATAAATTCATCTTTGAACGGTATGCTGAACATGAAAATAAGACGTGGGAATTGTGATGAACGATGTGAATGAAGCCCGAAACCGGCTGTTAAACGGCTGGCAGCTGTCGAAAATGTACACCTTTGAGGTAGCTGCCCGGCACGAGTCCTTCGCGCTGGCTGCGGAAGAGTTGTCGCTCAGCCCCAGCGCGGTGAGTCACCGCATCAACCTGCTGGAAGAGGAGCTGGGCATTCAGCTGTTTGTCCGCTCGCACCGTAAAGTCGAGCTGACGCAGGAGGGAAAACGCGTTTACTGGACGCTAAAATCTTCACTCGACACCCTGAACCAGGAGATCCTGGATATCAAAAACCAGGCGCTGTCCGGTACGCTGACGGTCTACTCCCGACCGTCGATTGCCCAGTGCTGGCTGGTCCCTATGCTGGGGGATTTTACCCGTCGCTACCCGTCTATTTCTCTCACCATCCTGACCGGCAACGATTACGTCAATATGCAGCGAACGGGCGTCGATCTGGCGCTGTATTTTGACGATACGCCGCCAAATCACCTTTCTCATCACTTTTTGATGGATGAGGAGATTTTGCCTGTCTGCTCACCGCAGTATGCCCGCGAGCATGAACTGCTGAAAAACCCCGATAACCTCAGTCACTGCACGCTACTACACGACCGTCAGGCCTGGAGCAACGATTCCGGTACGGATGAATGGTTGAGCTGGGCGCAGCACTTTGCGGTGAATATGCCGCCATCGTCGGGCATTGGTTTCGATCGTTCCGATTTAGCGATTATCGCGGCCATTAACCATGTCGGCGTCGCGATGGGCAGAAAGCGGCTGGTGCAGAAACGGCTGGAACGAGGCGAGCTGATTGCCCCGTTTGGCGAAAAGACCCTGAAATGTCATCAGCACTACTATATTTCGACGCTTTCTGGCCGTCAGTGGCCGAAAATTGACGCCTTTATCGGCTGGCTGAGAGAACTGGCAGGTTGAAGAATTATTACGCTTTCGCTCTACACCAAATGTGAAAAAGCGTGCTAAATACAGGTAATGCTTTCGATTTATCCAGGGTAAACCGTGTTAAAGCTTTTTATTGCCTCTGCATTACTGATCTCTTCCGGCTGGGCGATTGCCGCTGAGCCGCCGCTGACGGCCGCCCTTTATGCGCAGCAGCTGGGTGTCGGGATGGATGTGGACTGGGCGCGCACCGAGCGCGGCATACGTGAATTCGACCCGCTGGTGGTACGCGATTTTCGAGCAAAAGGCATTACCCACGTGCGCATCCGCGTCGCCGATGAGCCGACGGAAGCGCGGCTGATCCACCTGCGCAAGCTGGTGGAAGCCTGCGAGCAGTATGGCGTGATCCCGATAGTCGCGTATCAGGCAGATGAATATAAAAACGACCCGAAAGCCGATAACGAGAAAGAGACGGTCAACTGGTGGATTGCCGTGGCGCACTATTTCGGTCAGAGCTACCCTCTGCTGGGTTTTGACCTCATCTATGAGCCGGCCGACAAGCTCAACCACAACCTGGCGTCGTTAAACCGCGTCTATGAAAAGACCATTAAAGCGATCCACGACATTGACCCGCAGCGCATGATCTTCATTGCGCCGCGCCTGCGTGCCGCGCCGGAGGATTTATCCAACCTGAAGCTGCCCGCGCACAGCCAGAACTACCTGCTGGCGGAGTGGCATATTTTCCCGTGGGGGCCGCTGAAGAATGGCGGCAAATACCCGTGGACGTCCGGCACGGCGGCAGAGAAAGCGGCTATCCGTAACCGCATCAATGCCGCGCTGCACTGGCAGCAAAAAACCGGGCACGTTAGCTGGGTCGGGGGTTGGGGCGTTGGGGAATCAAGCCGTTTCACCCCAACCGCTTCGCAAATGGCCTTTGCCACCTTTATGGCCTGCGAGCTGCAAAAGGCGAAAATCCCGTATGCGCTTAACGCGGATTTCCAGTTTTACGACGGGGAGGAGGGCGCCTGGCGGCCTGCGCCAGAGCCGTTATTGCAGGCGATGATCGCCCCTGTCTGTGAAAAGCCCAGCGAAAAGCCGGGCCATCATGCGGTTAAACAGGCTGCTCGTGATGCGGGACACGCGACGCCAGCGGCAGCCAGCACAGTAAAATCAGCAGTCCCATCAGCGTCATCAGCAGGCCCAGACTAGCCTGCCCGGTCTGCGGCATCATGGCGGATAGCCAGGCCAGCGCGCCGGAACCGATGTTCTGCAAACCGCCCACCAGCGCCCCCGCAGTGCCTGCCAGGAACGGGAACGGCTCCATAGCGCCGCTGGTGGCGAGAGGGAACAACATCCCCGCACCGAAGAAGAACAGTGCCGCCGGGATCAGCAACGTCCAGACGGTCATCACGCCGAACAGCCCCGGAACCCACATCATTACGCCTGCCAGCAGGCAGCTAATGACCGATTGCCACATTAACGTCGAGAAACGTTTGTTGGGACGTCCGGCAAACCAGGCACCGAAGAACGCCGCAGGAATAGGCAGAATAAACAGAATACTGACCACCATGCTGCTCAGGCCAAGCCCTGCGCCCAGGAGTACACCGGAGCAGGCTTCGAACACCGCAATACCCGCCAGGCCACCGATCAGCATCAGCAGGTAACAGGTAAATGCCCCGTTGCCGAACAGCGTTTTATAGCTGGCGATAAGCTTCGTACGTGGTGCGTCTTGCGGGCGCGTTTCCGGCATCCAGCGCGCCATGCTAAAAGTGACGATCATGCACAGCACCAGCAGGAAAGCGTAACAGGCCCGCCAGGACCACATCGTGTCCAGCAGGCCGCCAATCAGCGGGGCCAGCAGCGGGCTGACCAGAATTCCCATGTTCAACAAACTGTTAGCATGGCGAAGCTGAGTGCCCTGATACATATCCCTCGGTAAGGTACGCGCCATCACCCCGCCGACGCCGGTGCCGACACCCTGCAGGGCGCTGGCGGCAATCAACACGGTCAGGTTGTGGGTGGTCATCGCGATCGTCGTGGCGACCATGAAAATAGACATACCGACTAAAATCACCGGGCGGCGGCCGATACGGTCAGAGAGCGGCCCATAGAACAACTGCGAAACGCCATAGGTCAGCAGGTAGGCTGCCATCACGCTTTGTACTGCGCCCTCACGGACGTTAAGTTCCTTTGCCATGTCGGCAATCGCCGGAATGTAGATGGTTTGTGCCATCTGACCGACGGCCACCAGTAACACCAGCATCAACAATAAGTTAACGTTCCTTTGTTTTTTCATGTCGCTGAATACTTTTGCCAAAAGAGAAAAATGAAGAATAAGTGACTGCGCATTCCCATAAATGCGCGAGGAATCTACCACAGTGAGATGACAATTTAAGCATTGTCGTGGTGAATGAAAAAACCGGTAAAGGCAGGATTTGTAAACAAGATCGGCAACTAATGTTGCCAGTGGATTACGCCAGGCGTAGTAAGATAGCCCCGCCGGCAATACCCAGCGCAGCAGCGATGCGCAGACCAGCAACCTTCTCTTTCAAAAGCACAAAAGCAATTAACGCACCGAAGAGAATTGAGGTTTCACGTAGCGCGGCGACAACCGCAAGCGGAGCCTGAGTCATCGCCCATAATGCCAGGCCATACGATCCCATCGTCCCGACACCGCCGAGCAGCCCTTTTTTCCAGTGCAGACCCAGGTAACGAGAGGCTTCGCGTCGTCGCGCTACCATCGCCCAGCACAGCAGACAGAAGCCATTCATAAAGAAGGTCCAGAGCGTATAACCCAGTGCGGTGTCGGATAAACGTACGCCCGTGCCGTCCACCAGCGTATACCCGGCGATAAAACAGGCGTTGAGTAGCGCCAGCCATATCCCTTTGCGCGACCGCATCCGGCCATTCATCGCCATGGCCAGAATCGACAGGCAGATCACGCCGATACCGGACCATGCGAGCCATGAGAGGCTATCCCCGAGCACCAGCATGCTGATCAGCGCCACCAGCAACGGGGCTGTCCCGCGCATCAATGGATAGGTCTGGCTCATGTCTGAGACCTGATATGTCTTCGCCACCAGTACGGTATACACCACCTGTAAGGCACAGGAGACAATCAAAAACGGCCAGCTTTCTGCAGAAGGCTGTGGGGAAAACGGCAGTAAGACCAGAGCGATAACCGTGGCGGAGCCGCTGACGCTAATCGCGGAATAGAGCTTGTCCGTTCCGGCTTTGACGATGGCATTCCAGCTGGCATGCAGCAGTGCGGCGAAGAGCAAAATGCAGAAAACGGTGATGGTCATGGGGTATCGGCTGATGAATTGTCACTCAACTGTAACATTCACACCCTGATGCTGCCAGCCGGTTACACCGCACAAAAAAGGCGGTGCGTCACCCGTGGTTCGTCCGAGACCAGCGTAAAACCCGCCCGGCGATAGAACCCGTAAGCGGTGTCAGGCGCGTGGGTATTGAGAAAATCAAACCAGATGCTGGCATCGGCCATCACCACGGTCAAAAGCTGTTTGCCAATGCCCAGCTCACGGCATTTCTCGCTGACATAGAGGTGGCGAATGCGCCCGGCACGCGGCTGCTGGCTGAAGGGATCGCGGTTGAGGCCGCACACGCCTACCAGTTTGCCGTTGAGAAACGCCCCCAGTAGCTTTTCACCCGGCGCGTTAAAGCGGTTCTCACCACGCTGCCAGTTCTCTTCCAGCCTGCGCAGCATGTTGAAATTCAGTGCGATACTCTCAGCCTTCAGGGCGATGTAGCCCGGCTCATCCGGGGTGACGGGCTCAATTAACAGACGCGACATAGCATTCCCTCGTTATTAAAGAGGGGCGGTTGCCCGCCCCTCTCAGGTGCGACTTGAACCTGAATCACCGAAGGTATTTCAGGACAGCATCAAGCAGTTGCAGTACAGCAACAATGAGTTTGAGGATAAGTATCACCATATCCACTACGCTCATACGCGTCTCCTTTTGGTAAAAAGGAGCACGATGCTGGCGTACCTTTCCGCCGCCTGTTGCCAGCACCTGGATTGACGTAACACAGTGTGCTCACTTCGGGGGTTAAGGCACTGACGGCACCACCCGTTTCAGCCAGGACTTTGTTGCGCCGGTAGAACAGCGGCCCCCTCGCGCACTGCGAACACCCTCAGTATAGATAAACACTGTATGCATGAACAGTATTTTATGGACAAAATTAGGAAGACGATCCATACTCAAAAACGTCAAAATCCGTGCCCGAATTGCGCGTTCTTCTGCGATCGCGTATACTTTTTGCGTTGACGTAACACAGTGTGTTCTGCGGCGACCAACCGCAAACCCTGATAAAAACCTCGCTTAGGCGGGGTTTTTTGTTTTCATCACCCAACAAACGAAACGTGATCCCTGACGCATTTTTGCGCAGATGAAAATATTTCCATTGTCACGCCAGAAAACCTGTGTTTGTATAAATTCCATCAATGATTCCAAACACAGGTCCCCAATGACTTCATCCATCTTCACTTCGACCCTACTAAAAACTGCGCAACCAGCCGCAGTGGTCGTCGTGCGTGTGGTGGTGGTCGTCGGCAATGCGCCGTAGGGACTGGATCAACACACGAATCCAAAACCCCGCCGGCGCAAACCGGGCGGGGTTTTTCGTTTAAGAGCCTCCCCGGAAAGTCGGCCCAGAAGAAAAGGACTGGAGCATGGCAAGTTCGGGCACAACATCCACCAAGAAGCGTTTTACTGGCGCGCAGTTAATCGTTCATTTACTGGAACGACAGGGCATCACCACGGTTGCGGGTATCCCTGGCGGGACGGTGCTGCCGCTGTACGATGCGTTAAGCCAAAGCACGCAGATCCGCCACGTCCTGGCGCGCCACGAGCAGGGGGCTGGTTTTATCGCCCAGGGCATGGCACGTACGCAGGGTAAACCGGCGGTTTGTATGGCCTGTAGCGGCCCGGGGGCGACCAACCTGGTGACCGCCATTGCCGATGCACGTCTCGACTCCATTCCGCTGATCTGCATTACCGGCCAGGTACCATCCTCAATGATTGGTACTGATGCGTTCCAGGAAGTGGATACCTACGGCATCTCTATCCCCATCACCAAACATAACTATTTAGTTCGCGATATCGCCGAGCTTCCTCAGGTTATCAGCGATGCGTTCCGCATTGCGCAGTCAGGCCGTCCAGGCCCGGTGTGGATAGACATTCCTAAGGATGTCCAGACCGCAGAGATCGAGATCGACGTACTGCCTGAGCCGGGCGGCCGTGCCCCTGCCCCGGAATTCAGCGCTGAAAGCGTACGTGACGCCGCAGCCATGATTAACGCCGCCAAACGCCCGGTGCTCTATCTGGGCGGCGGGGCGATTAATGCCTCTGACGCGGTGCGTGAGCTGGCAGAGAAAGCCAACCTGCCCACCACCATGACGCTGATGGCGCTTGGTATGCTCCCGAAAGCGCACCCGCTGTCACTTGGGATGCTGGGGATGCACGGTGCGCGCAGCACCAACTACATTCTGCAAGAGGCTGATTTGCTGATTGTTCTCGGCGCACGTTTTGATGACCGGGCGATCGGCAAAACCGAACAGTTCTGTCCGAATGCCAAAATCATTCACGTGGATATCGATCGCGCCGAGCTGGGTAAAATTAAACAGCCGCACGTCGCGATTCAGGGTGACGTTGCCGAGGTACTGGCACAGCTGATCCCGCAGACAGAAGCGACCGGGCGTGAAGAGTGGCGTCAGCTGGTAGCCGACCTGCAACAGGAATTCCCTGGTGCAATCCCAACGGAAGGCGACCCGCTCAGCCACTACGGACTGATTAACGCCGTGGCTGCCTGCGTGGACGACAGCGCGATCATTACCACCGACGTGGGCCAGCACCAGATGTGGACCGCGCAGGCCTACCCGCTGAACCGTCCGCGCCAGTGGCTGACCTCCGGCGGCCTCGGGACCATGGGCTTTGGCCTGCCTGCGGCAGTAGGCGCGGCGCTGGCGAATCCGGACCGGAAGGTTATCTGTTTCTCCGGTGATGGCAGCCTGATGATGAACATTCAGGAAATGGCGACCGCGGCCGAAAACCAGTTAGACGTCAAAATCATCCTGATGAACAACGAAGCGCTGGGGCTGGTGCATCAGCAGCAGAGCCTGTTCTATAAGCAGGGCGTGTTTGCCGCGACCTATCCCGGTATGATCAACTTTATGCAGATTGCCGCCGGCTTTGGCCTGCATACCTGCGATTTGAACGCTGAAGAGGATGCCCACGCGGCATTGCAGGAAGCGATTTCACGCCCGGGCCCGGCGCTGATCCACGTGCGTATCGACCCTGAACAAAAAGTGTATCCGATGGTGCCGCCGGGTGCGGCAAATACTGAGATGGTGGGGGAATAAGCCATGCAGAAACAACATGATAACGTCATTCTGGAACTCACCGTCCGCAACCACCCTGGCGTCATGACGCACGTCTGTGGGCTATTCGCCCGTCGCGCGTTTAACGTTGAAGGCATTCTCTGTCTGCCGATTCAGGGCAGCGAGCACAGCCGCATCTGGCTGCTGGTCAACGACGATCAGCGCCTGGAACAGATGATGGCGCAGATCGATAAGCTGGAAGATGTCACCAAAGTGGCGCGCAACCAGTCCGATCCCACCATGTTTAATAAAATTGCGGTGTTCTTCGAATAAATCGCTCATTGCTTGAACACCCACGCGCTTATCGTTAAGGTAAGCGCGTTTTTTTATCTGCTCGCCAGGAACGCGCCATGACGACCATCGCTCTTATCGACGACCACCTTATCGTCCGCTCCGGATTTGCTCAGCTTTTGAACCTTGAACCTGATTTTGAGGTCGTCGCAGAGTTCGGCTCCGGGCGCGAGGCGCTGGCCGGTTTGCCCGGACGTGGGGTGCAGGTCTGTATTTGTGACATCTCAATGCCGGATCTCTCCGGGCTGGAACTGCTGAGTCAGTTACCGAAGGGAATGGCGATCATTATGCTTTCGGTCCATGACAGCCCGGCGCTGGTGGAGCAGGCGCTCAATGCGGGGGCGCGCGGGTTCCTTTCAAAACGCTGTAGCCCGGACGAACTGATCGCCGCCGTGCGCACCGTCTCCACCGGCGGCTGCTACCTGACGCCGGATATCGCCATCAAGCTGGCCTCCGGGCGACAAGATCCGCTGACCAAACGCGAGCGGCAGGTGGCGGAGAAGCTCGCTCAGGGGATGTCGGTGAAAGAGATTGCCGCTGAGCTGGATCTGTCGCCGAAAACGGTTCACGTTCACCGCGCCAACCTGATGGAAAAACTCAACGTCAGCAACGACGTCGAGCTGGCGCGCCGCATGTTTGATAGCTGGCAATGAGCCCCGTGCTTTCGCGGCTGATCGCCGTCGTCGCCAGCTTTTTTATCTTCTCTGCAGCCTGGTTTTGCCTGTGGAGCATCAGCCTGCATCTGGTGGAGCGCCCGGAACTGGCAGTACTGCTGTTCCCGTTCGGCCTGCGTCTGGGGTTAATGCTGCAGTGCCCGCGTGGCTACTGGCCCGTTTTGTTGGGCGCAGAATGGCTGATGCTGGTCTGGCTGGCACAAGAAGTGGCGCTGGCGCATCTGCCCTTATTGATGACCGGAAGCCTGCTCACGCTTCTCCCTGTTGCCCTTATTTCCCGCTATCGCCACCAGCGCGACTGGCGCACGCTGTTGCGTCAGGGGGCGGCGCTGATTGCCGCCGCGCTGCTGCAATCTCTCCCGTGGGTCGGCGAGAAAGAGATGCTCAACGCTCTTCTACTGACCCTTACCGGCGGCCTGACGCTCGCGCCAACCTGTCTGGTGATCTGGCATTACCTCACCAGTACCGTCTGGCAGCCGCTGGGCCCCGCGCTGGTTTCTCAGCCGGTGAACTGGCGCGCACGGCACCTCATCTGGTATCTGCTGCTGTTTGTGGTAAGCCTGTGGCTGCAGCTTGGTCTGCCCGCTGAGCTCTCGCGTTTTACTCCGTTTTGTCTTGCCCTGCCGATTATTGCGCTTGCGTGGCACTACGGCTGGCAAGGGGCGCTTATCGCCACCCTGATGAACGCCATTGCGCTGATAGCCAGCCAGACCTGGCACGATCATCCGGTAGATTTACTCCTCTCCCTGCTGGCGCAAAGCCTGACCGGGCTGCTGCTCGGGGCGGGCATTCAACGGTTGCGTGAACTGAACCAGTCTTTGCAAACCGAGCTGGCGCGCAACCGTCGTCTGGCCGAACGCCTGCTGGAAACCGAAGAGAGCGTACGGCAGGAGGTCGCGCGCGAACTGCACGATGACATCGGCCAGACCATTACCGCCATCCGCACGCAGGCGGGCATCGTTCAGCGTCTGGCGGCGGAAAACGCCGGCGTGAAGCAGGGTGGGGCGCATATCGAACAGCTCTCGCTGGGTGTGTATGACTCGGTAAGGCGTTTGCTCGGAAGGTTACGTCCACGCCAGCTGGATGATTTGTCTCTGGAGCAGGCGGTGCGATCGCTCATGCGCGAGATGGAGCTGGAAAGTCGCGGGATTGTCAGCCATCTCGACTGGCGGATTGAAGAATCGCTGCTGAGTGAAGGCCAGCGTGTGACGCTGTTTCGGGTGTGTCAGGAAGGGCTGAATAATATTGTGAAGCACGCCAATGCCAGCGCGGTAACGTTGCAGGCCTGGCAGCAGGACGAGCGTCTGATGCTGGTAATTGAAGATGACGGCTGCGGCCTGCCGCCGGGCTCCGGCCAGCAGGGATTTGGTCTGGCGGGGATGCGCGAGCGCGTGAAGGCGCTGGGCGGCACGCTGAATATCTCCTGCACCCACGGAACGCGCGTCAGCGTCAGTTTGCCGCTGAGGAGTTACCATGTTTAAAGCCCCGGCTAATGCCACCCCGATCGGCGATAAAAATGAAATTGACGCCCGCTATCGTTACTGGCGTCGCCATATTCTGATCACCATCTGGCTCGGCTATGCGCTGTTCTACTTCACCCGCAAAAGCTTCAACGCCGCCGCACCGGAGATCCTCGCCAGCGGCGTGATGGCCCGCACCGATATCGGCCTGCTGGCGACGCTGTTTTACATTACTTATGGCCTGTCGAAGTTCTTCTCCGGCATCGTCAGCGACCGCTCCAACGCCCGCTATTTTATGGGCTTCGGGCTGATTGCCACGGGAGTGGTGAATATCCTGTTTGGTTTTTCCACCTCGCTGTGGGCTTTTGCGCTGCTGTGGGCGCTGAACGCCTTTTTCCAGGGCTGGGGCGCGCCGGTTTGTGCCCGATTACTTACCACCTGGTACTCGCGCAACGAGCGTGGCGGCTGGTGGGCAGTCTGGAACACCGCGCATAACGTGGGTGGTGCGCTGATCCCCATCGTCGTCGGCGCAGCGGCGCTGCATTACGGCTGGCGTGCAGGCATGATGATTGCGGGCGGGTTAGCGATTATCGCCGGGTTGTTCCTCTGCTGGCGTTTGCGCGACAGGCCGCAGACCGTAGGACTTCCCGCGGTGGGTGACTGGCGTCATGATGAGATGGAAATTGCCCAGCAGCAGGAAGGGGCGGGGTTAACCCGTAAAGAAATCCTCACCAAATACGTGCTGAAGAACCCCTATATCTGGCTGCTGTCGCTCTGTTACGTGCTGGTCTACGTGGTGCGCGCGGCGATCAACGACTGGGGTAATTTGTACATGTCTGAGACGCTTGGCGTGGATCTGGTGACGGCCAACTCGGCGGTGACCATGTTTGAACTGGGTGGGTTTATCGGCGCGCTGGTGGCGGGCTGGGGATCGGACAAGCTGTTCAACGGCAACCGTGGCCCGATGAATCTCATTTTTGCTGCCGGGATTTTGCTCTCGGTAGGCTCGCTGTGGCTGATGCCGTTTGCCAGCTACGTGATGCAGGCGGCGTGCTTCTTCACCACCGGTTTCTTTGTGTTTGGCCCGCAGATGCTGATCGGCATGGCGGCGGCGGAGTGCTCGCACAAAGAGGCGGCCGGTGCGGCGACGGGCTTTGTCGGGCTGTTTGCCTACCTTGGCGCATCGCTCTCCGGCTGGCCGCTGGCGCGGGTCATCGACATCTGGCACTGGAGCGGTTTCTTCGCGGTGATCGCCATCGCGGCGGGGGTTTCTGCTCTGCTGCTGTTGCCGTTTTTGCACGCCCAGGTGCCGCGCGAAGCGTGATACGTCTCACCTTTTCGCCCCGAATGGGGCAAAACTAGGAAATATTCCCGGTTTCACCTGGACGCTGTCTCAGGCGTCTCTCCCGGCTGATTTTTACAATGCCTGCCATTCGCAGGTATAAAAATCAGCTCAGGAGCAAACCATGCTGGCCTTCTTAAACCAGGTGCGCAAGCCGACCCTGGATCTGCCGCTCGACGTGCGGCGTAAAATGTGGTTCAAACCGTTCATGCAGTCCTACCTGGTGGTCTTTATTGGCTACCTGACCATGTACCTGATCCGCAAAAACTTTAACATCGCGCAGAATGACATGATCTCGACCTACGGGCTGAGCATGACGCAGCTGGGGATGATTGGCCTGGGCTTCTCCATCACCTACGGCGTGGGTAAAACGCTGGTTTCCTATTACGCCGACGGCAAAAACACCAAGCAGTTCCTGCCGTTTATGCTGATCCTCTCCGCCATCTGTATGCTCGGCTTCAGCGCCAGCATGGGCGCGGGCTCGGTTAGCCTGTTCCTGATGATTGCCTTCTATGCCCTGAGCGGTTTCTTCCAGAGTACCGGCGGGTCGTGCAGCTATTCCACCATCACCAAATGGACGCCGCGCCGCAAGCGTGGTTCGTATCTTGGCATGTGGAACATCTCCCACAACCTCGGTGGTGCGGGGGCGGCAGGCGTGGCGCTGTTCGGTGCCAACTATCTGTTCGACGGCCATGTGATCGGCATGTTTATCTTCCCGTCGATTATCGCCCTGATTGTCGGCTTTATCGGCCTGCGCTTCGGTAGTGACTCCCCGGAATCTTACGGCCTCGGCAAAGCTGAAGAGCTGTTTGGCGAGGAGATCAGCGAAGAGGACAAAGAAACCGAAGAAAACGAGATGACCAAATGGCAGATCTTTGTTGAGTACGTGCTGAAAAACAAAGTGATCTGGCTGTTATGTTTCTCGAACATCTTCCTGTACGTGGTGCGTATCGGTATCGACCAGTGGTCAACCGTGTATGCCTTCCAGGAGCTGAAGCTCTCTAAAGAGGTCGCGATTCAGGGCTTTACCCTGTTCGAAGTGGGCGCGCTGGTCGGCACGCTGCTGTGGGGCTGGCTCTCGGATCTCGCTAATGGCCGTCGCGCGCTGGTGGCCTGCATCGCGCTGGCGCTGATTATCGCCACCTTGGGCGTTTACCAGCATGCCAGCAACCAGTATGTATACCTGGCGTCCCTGTTCGCGCTCGGCTTCCTGGTGTTTGGTCCACAGCTGCTGATCGGCGTGGCCGCCGTTGGTTTCGTACCTAAAAAAGCGATCGGCGCTGCCGATGGGATTAAGGGCACCTTCGCGTACCTGATTGGCGACAGCTTCGCCAAGCTCGGTCTGGGGATGATCGCCGACGGCACGCCAATTTTCGGCCTCACCGGCTGGGCTGGCACCTTCGCCGCGCTGGATGCGGCAGCGATCGGCTGTATCGTCCTGATGGCGATGGTCGCGGTGCTGGAAGAGCGTAAGATCCGCCGCGAAAACCGCGCGCAGAAGCAGAAATTGAAAGCAGCCTGAGTGTGCAGGTGACTTCTTTGCCCGGCTGACCGCCGGGCTTTTTTATTAACTGAGTTAATACCTACCCCAAAACAAAAATATCCCCTGTTGACGGGGTGACTGTGCCGGGCAACCACAAATTGCCCCATTTACCCGTACAGTGGCAGCCCATTATTTTGTCCGGTTTTAGGCCGTGTAGAAACTGCCTGACTGCCCAGAGCTTACGAGGTGATGCACTGCGAAGATGGAAACCACCGAAAATTGCATGGATGTGATTGATGCCAGTTATGCTCTGGCAGTGACGCACAATATCCATCAGACCCCGGTGACCGCAGCCGATAAAAATGATCAGTCCAAGGTCAGATTTATAAATCAGAGCCCCTTCATCTTTTACATAGTCCGCATTCGCTTTTTTTCTGCCGATAACACCGTATGCGTGCGGTTTGGCGACAGGAATCTCCCCTGACCACATAAAACGCTTTCCAATCTGAAGCGGGGTACTGCTGTATTCCATGCGATAGCGTGAATAATCATTATTCAGCGACAATTTTTTTAGTCTGGCGGTATACCCTAAAAAAGGTATTGCCGAGTAGCGCTCGCAGGCCACGTGGGGATGGCATACGATCCGGCAATTATCCGGTAACCACGGAACGCCGCCGCAATGGTCATAGTGCCCGTGAGAAAGTACCGCTGCGGTCAGGCGGGTCAAATCGATGCCCATTAGACCAGCGTTATACAGGAAGCTATCATCAGGACCGGTATCAAACAGAATGGAATCATTTTCATCCTGTATAAACAGGCTAAGTCCTGCTTTGGCCCGCAGTAAGTTTTTACCGCCGGGGTTAGCCCGATTCTCCAGCAGGACACTGATTGTTATGGACATGTTCGCTCTTTCCCTGAAGTGATTATTTGTTACCGCCAGGCATTGACCATACACTGTGGATATACAATCGTCCCAATAAAAACCAAAGTGGCTTTCCTGCCCTTTTTCCAGCGCTTTTCAGTTCACTATTATGGTTCTGCCCGCTTTTGACGCCGTGTGTTTCCCGCTATGATGAGCGGCTATTCTAAGGAGAACGCATGGTCTGGATAATGCTGGCAACGCTTGCTGTGGTGTTTGTGGTCGGATTTCGGATCCTGACCTCGGATTCCCGACGCGCCATCAAACGCTTAAGCGAACGTCTGGGGATCACCCCGATGCCCGTTGAGTCGATGATCGACCAGTTTGGCAAAACGCCGGGGAATGAGTTTATTCGTTATCTTGAGCGCCCGGACGAGGCGCACCTGCAAAACGCGGCACAAGTGTTGCTGATCTGGCAGGTCTGCATCGTCGATGGTAGCGAAGAGAACCTGCACACCTGGCACCGCATGCTGCGTAAAGCCCGCCTGGCTGCGCCAATCACCGATGCGCAAGTCCGACTCGCGCTCGGCTTTATGCGCGAGATCGAGCCCGATCTGCAGGAACTTAATGCCTTCCAGCTACGCTACAACCAACTTTTCTTGCCGGAAGAGGGCGTGTTTTACCTGCATTAAGCCATTTTGCCGCACAAGATATTCTGCGCGTTCAGAATTTCTTCTCTGTTTTCATTGAGGCGGGTTGCCGCGTAGATATCAATATTTAATCTCTTTGCTTCATCGTCCGTTAGCTCCCGGTAGCATAGCCCCTCCTGATTGAAGGTGCATTTTGACTGCGGTAGCAGCGCAAATCCTTTCCCTCTCGCTATTCGACTCAGCATCACGAGTGAATCGTCCGGCTCTTTTATTCGTTTCAGCGGTGTTTTCAGCGTGTCGAAGTAGTTTTCACATTTGTCGTAAAATGAAGGGTTTGCACTTCTGGAAAACCAGAAAATGGGTAAGTCACTGATATCTTCGAGGGAGACTTTTTCTTTCAGGCTGGCAGGGTGTAAAGAGGGCATGGCGATGAGTAACGGCTCCTGACAGACCCAACGGTACTGAACAATATCTTCATGGCCTGTCCCTTTTTCCCCGGTTAACACCAGATCCAGCATATTTTTTGACAAGCTTTGCAGCAGCTGGGCTGACGTCAGGTCCGGTGTTTCGACATCATCCCCGGCGTTCAGTTTTTGCAGCTGGCTATTCACCGGTTCAATATATTCAAAATTAAGCGTTCGCGTGAGTCCGATACGCAGGTTGGTTTCAGAAGAGAGTGAATCCGATTTTAGTTCACTGATTTCGCGTAGGATTTTCTCAGCTTGTACCACCAGTGCACGTCCCGCTTCAGTGAGGCTGACGTCGTGCGTACTCCGACTGAAAAGCTGACGCTGCAAAACGGCTTCAAGACATTTTATCTGGCGAGTCAGGGGGGGTTGCGTCATCCGCAGACGTTCAGCAGCCTTGCGGAAGTTCAACTCATGTGCAACAGCGAGAAAGCATTGCAATTGTTTGATACTGGGAAGGTTATTGCTGATTAAATGTTCTGCTGTAGCCATAACGGTGATCCTGAAAAGCGAAAAGGTATTTTCGTCTATTTTCTTGTCTCAGATCTTACACGGTAATGCTTAAAATAAAAACCTAATTCAATAGTAATACAAAAACTATATTACAGATTTAATAATTCCATTTGGACGCTGAGTTGATAAATTCTTCCTGTAATTATTACTCTTTATTACAAGAGAAATGTGCCCTTTAAAATTTTTTAGCATTCGCATTATTTAAATAATTATTGAGGTAAGTAATATGGGCTCAGAAAAACCTACGCAAAAGATGGCCATAAAGTCGTGGCTTGCTTTATTTATTCTGGCAATTTCAACGTTCACCATTGTCACCACTGAATTGGCACCTGTAGGGTTATTAACGCCTATCGCCGAAGGTCTTCATTCTTCAGAATCCGAGATTGGCATGACCGTTTCTCTTTATGCATGGGTCGGGGCATTAAGTGCACTGTTTGCCTCTGTGTTTTTGGGGAATGTGGCAAAGAAGCGTCTTTTACTGGTGCTCACCGTCGTTCTTATGATGTCCAATGTCCTGGCCGCTACGGTAGACACTTACAATGTACTGCTCAGTGCACGCGTATTGGGTGCACTTGCGCATGGGGCATTCTGGGCGATGATCGGCGTGACAGCGGTAGCCATCGTTCCTGCAAGATATATCGGGACGGCCACATCAATCGTGTTTGGCGGCGTATCTGCCGCAAGCGTGTTTGGTGTACCGATATCTAACTATATTGGCATTCATTTTGGCTGGAGACAGGCATTCTGGCTGATGGCGACGCTCAGCGTCGTGGCTTTTGTGGGGATTACTGTTCTTGTTCCACAGATCACCAGTAAGAGTGCAATTGGTCTTGATGCGCTGAAAAGCGTGCTGAAATCATCCACGCTATGGAAAATTTACTCTGCCACATTGCTTGCCGTTACCGCCCACTTTGCCGCATTTACCTACATTGAGCCCTGGTTACATACGCAGAGTTTACTCACCGCTGCTTTTATTCCGGCTGTGCTTTTTGTTTACGGCATCGCGGGTCTGGCCGGGAATTTCCTGACCGGGGTATTGATTGATAAATATCTTAAGATGACGGTGGCTTTATCCGTTCTCCTTATCTGTGCAGTGTTGATCACCCTGGGATTGTCAGGTTCTTCGCTCTCTGCCGCATACATTTTGACTGCCATGGTTATCTGGGGTGTAGCGGTGTCAGGCATCTTTGTCGGCTTCCAGACATGGGTATTACGGATGGCGGAAGATAAAACGTTTCCTGCCTCGGCACTCTATGTTTCGATTTTTAATATCGCCATTGGTATCGGCGCGTCAGTGGGTGCCTGGATGGTGTCATCATTCTCGGTCCCTCTTCTGTATATCGTAGCAGGTACAGCCATCGGCCTTTCCGTTCTGCTTGTTGCGATCGTTCCTGCAAGTCTTACTGCTAAACACTCTCACGTTGAGAAATCGTATGAGCCAAATTAATGGCAGCATGCGGTACAGCGGAGAAATAAAAATATCATGAGTTCTTCAGATATAAAAAAACCGGGTTACCCGGTTTTTTATTTTTATGATAACGTATCAGGCATTCACCCCTTTCATACCCTCTGCAGAATAGCGATCGCCTTTTATGTCTATTTGTCGATGAAGAGTGTTCAACGAATCAATATCTGTATTCTCAAGCACAATGTCGGCAGCGCGCGCATTCTCGGTCAGATAATTGAGGTGCTTTGTGCCCGGAATGGGGACCAGCTTATCGTATTGCGCTAACAGCCATGCAAGCGCAATCTGACCTGCGGTACAGCCATATTTTGTCGCCAGCGGAGTAATGATATCGAGCAACTGGCGATTATGATCGAGACTGGACTGAATAAAACGCTCGTTATTCTTGCGGAAATCACCTTCTGCAAAATCACTGTTGTTCAGGTATTTCCCGGTAAGGAAGCCTCTACCGAGAGGCGAGTAAGGAACCAGGCCGATATCCAACTCTTTCACGACCGGCAGAACGGTATCTTCAATATCACGCGTCCACAGGGAATATTCTGTTTGCAGCGCGGTGACAGGATGTACTTCATGGGCTCGTCGCAGCGTGGAAGCTGAAACCTCACAAAGACCAATATGGTTAATTTTACCTTCTTTAACGAGCGCACTCAGGCAATCCATGCTTTCTTCGATCGGTGTTTCGTTGCTCACTCTGTGAAGGTAAAAGAGATCGATGCGCTCAACGCCAAGGCGCTTAAGGGATTCGTTACAGCAACGGATGATATAGTCGGGTTTGTTATTAATGGAGCGGGCATAGGACTCGTCGGGAGAGCGATCGATACCGCACTTCGTGGCAATTTTAAACTGCTCGCGTGTGCTTTTATCCAGCCCGGCAAGAAAGTGACCGATCAGCCTTTCATTGTGACCGCGGCCATACAGATTTGCGGTATCAATGAACGTCACGTTCAGTTCAATGAGCTTATGCAACACCTCAAGTGATGCATAGTCATTCGTCTGCCCGTAAAATTCACTCAGCCCCATCCCACCAAAGCCAATAGAACTAACAGTAAGATTTTGAGATAAGTTACGAGTTTTCATAGTTTCTCCTTTTCAGACGCTATGATTGTTTCACCTCAAATGTGGATACTGAATTTTCATTTTCGTTATGCTGAAAAGGTATCAGTTCCCGCCGATCTGCCTCCCGGAAAATTAAAAACGACAAAAGTTGTCAAATCGTTAAATTCGTCACACTTTTGATGATAAACTGCGCGACTTTTCCGCACGTTTTTATCTTCAGGTGACGCCATGACAGAACATATCCAGCCCACGACCAGACCGCAGACCAAAGAGGTTTCACGCCCGAACTGGTCGGCGGTTTTCTCCGTGGCATTCTGCGTCGCCTGCCTGATTACCGTTGAGTTTTTACCGGTCAGCCTGCTGACGCCCATGGCGCAGGATCTGGGCATTTCCGAAGGTGTGGCGGGACAGTCTGTTACCGTAACTGCCTTTGTGGCGATGTTCGCCAGCCTGTTTATCACCCAGGTGATTGGTACCATTGACCGCCGCAAAGTGGTTATTCTGTTTAGCGTGCTGCTAACGCTCTCCTGCCTGCTGGTTTCTTTTGCCAATAACTTTACCCTGCTGTTGCTTGGACGCGCCTGTCTGGGTTTAGGCTTGGGCGGCTTCTGGGCAATGTCCGCCTCACTGACCATGCGGCTTGTACCTGCCCGCACGGTGCCAAAAGCGTTGTCCGTTATCTTCGGTGCGGTCTCTATCGCGCTGGTGATCGCCGCGCCGCTGGGCAGTTTCCTTGGTGGGATTATCGGCTGGCGAAACGTGTTTAATGCGGCGGCGGTAATGGGTTTTCTGTGCATTATCTGGGTGTGGAAAGCACTGCCGTCTCTGCCCGGTGAAGCCGCGCATCACAAACAGAACATGTTCAGCCTGCTGAAGCGCCCGGGTGTGCTGGCGGGGATGACTGCTATCTTTATGTCTTTCGCCGGGCAGTTTGCCTTCTTCACCTACATCCGCCCGGTGTTTATGACCATGGCGGGATTTGACGTGGATGGCCTGACGCTGGTGCTGTTGAGTTTCGGTATCGCCAGTTTTGTGGGCACCTCACTCTCGTCCCAGTTCCTGAAACGCTCCCTGAAAGTGGCGCTGGCGGGCGCACCGCTGGTGCTGGCTATCAGTGCCACGGTACTGGTGCTGTGGGGTAGCGATAAATGGGTGGCGTCGGCGATTGCCATTATCTGGGGCTTTGCCTTTGCGCTGGTGCCGGTGGGCTGGTCAACGTGGATCACCCGCTCGCTGGCCGATCAGGCGGAAAAAGCCGGTTCCATTCAGGTGGCGGTGATCCAGCTGGCGAACACCTGCGGTGCTGCCATCGGCGGTGTTGCGCTCGACCATCTGGGGTTGACGTCACCGCTGGTGATTTCCGGTACGCTGATGCTGCTGACGGCGCTGCTGGTGGCGGGTAAGGTTAAAGCGAAGTAGTGGTTTTCTCCCTCTCCCGTGGGAGAGGGAATCTGGCTACGCCGATGTCTGAACCCGTCTTCTCGAATCCATCGAAATCAGCACTACCGACGACACAATCAGCAGCGTGCCCAGCCAGTCCGGCAGGGTGAACGCCACGCCCAGCAGGATAACCGACAATAGCGCGCTGCTCAGCGGCTCGGCGCAGCTCAGAATGCTCGCCTTTGGCCCGCCAATCATCTGCGCACCTTTCAGGTACAGGCTGAACGTCAGCGCCGTACCGATCACCACCAGGTAGAAGAACGCCAGCAGCAGGCTGCCATCAATGACAAACGTTGTCCCGCGCCCGGCGTAGAACGGGGTCAGCATTACCCCGGCAATCAACATACTCCAGCCAACAATCGGCAGCGTGCCGTAGCGGGCGATCAGCGTTGACGGGTAAGTGGTATAAAACGCGGCGGCAAAGGCGGAAGCGATCCCGAAGAACAGCGCCGCAGGCGAAATAGAGAGTGAGGTTGGATCGCCATGCGTCACCAGCAGGAACGTGCCGACAAGCGACGTCATTATTGCGGATAAGACAAACACACCAGGGCGCTTTTTCCGCGCCAGCGCAAACCACGCCACGATGATGGTCGGCGACAGGAATTGCAGCACGGTGGCGGTTGCTGCGTTGGATTTTTCAATCGTCAGCAGGAAAGTAAGCTGCACGGTGAGCGCGCCAACCAGCGAGAAAATCAGCAGGCTGAGGGCATCTTTTCGATTTTTGATGACCGAGAAAATCTTGTCGCCGTGAACAAAGGAAAGCGTAAGCAGGATCACGCCGGTAAACAGCAGGCGAACCATGGTCAGATAAGGCGAAGAAATATGGCTTTTCTCCATGATGTACTGCGCGCAAACTCCTGAACTTCCCCATAAAACGGCGGCGATCAGGACGTTTAGCATCCCTTTACGTGTGGAACCCATGTTCTCCCCTGTTATGTTGGTTTTTTCCCAGCATAACATGGGACGATTGCCTGTGGCGTGCAGCCAGGAGCCCTAAACCAGACTCGTCATGGGAAACGTAGCGGCGTACTTAATAATCTTCCATACAATCCACCTGACCAATCGCAGCCCAGTAGGCGTCCAGATTGTCGCGCTTCACGGCGGTAATGGCGTTTTTGATCAGGAGTTGATTGGCCTCGGATGACAAAATCATCTCCTGCCAGGCTTTATCGCTCTGCTTTTTCTGTGGCGTACAGGTTTTCTTAATATCTTTAAGGACCTGCTGCTTTATTTGTGCCTCTTTCGCCGGGTCGTCCTTTTCCTGTGCATGGACAAACGCGGCGAAGAGCAGACAAACCAGCAGGCAGACCAGGTGCGCAGCTTTCATCAAAACCCCCTTTAGAAGTCACATGCTTCCTATGAAATATATCGTTACATTCAGTGTAGCGACTCCAGTCGAAAGTATGAATTTTCTCCAGGATGAGTGTGTGAGATAGTGAAACGGCACAGAAAAATAAGGAGAAAAATATGCACCTGAGCATTACTGATACAGTCACCACGCAAGAGAAAGAGGAGTTACTGACGGGGCTGAGAGCCTATAACGGGCAGTTTCTCGATCTATCGAATTTTAGCGGTGAAATTGGTGTTTACATGCGAGATGAAAATGGCGTGATGCTGGGCGGATTAATTGGCGTACGTAAAGGCGACTGGCTGAATATCGACTTTCTCTGGGTCAGCGATACCGTGCGGGGTTCCGGTGTGGGTAGCCAGATCATTAAATCGGCCGAAGAGGAAGCCAGACGCAACGGCTGTAAACATGCGCTCGTCGACACCGCCAGCTTCCAGGCGCGTCCGTTTTATGAAAAACAGGGGTACCAGCTGCAGATGTCTTTGCAGGATTATCCTTATCCGGGCATGCAGCGGCATTATCTGGCGAAAGCGCTTTAAATCCTGAATCTGTAGGCAGGGTAAGCCCGGCAATCGACCGCATATAACTTATCCTTCTTATTGATTCTTTTTCGTTTTTTAGCTCATCGCCGCGTTGTCGATATAGTCATCAAAACGTTTATCAAAAGGAACTGTATCGTGAAACTCCGATTGGGTGTGCTTCTTCTGACCGGCCTGCTGCTGGCGGGCTGTGACCAAAGTGGCAATGATGTTAAGCACATTAAAGTGGGCGTCATCAATGGCGCCGAACAAGACGTGGCGGAAGTTGCCAAAAAGGTGGCGAAAGAGAAATATGGCCTGGATGTGGAGCTGGTGGGCTTCAGCGGATCGCTGCTGCCCAACGATGCCACCAACCACGGTGAACTGGATGCCAACGTCTTCCAGCATCGCCCATTCCTTGAAGAAGATAACAAGGCGCACGGCTACAAACTGGTCGCCGTGGCGAACACCTTTGTTTTCCCGATGGCCGGGTATTCCCGCAAGATCAAATCCGTGTCCGATCTGAAAGATGGCGCGACCATTGCTATTCCGAACGACCCGACTAACCTCGGCCGCGCGCTGTTGCTGCTGCAAAAAGAGAAGCTGATTACCCTCAAGCCAGACGTTGGCCTGCTGCCGACGGCGCTGGATATCACGGCAAATCCCAAAAACCTGAAAATTATGGAGCTGGAAGGGGCGCAGCTGCCGCGCGTGCTGGATGACCCGAAAGTTGATGTTGCCATCATCAGCACCACCTATCTCCAGCAAACCGGGCTGTCGCCGGTGCATGACGGCGTATTTATCGAAGACAAAGATTCACCGTACGTGAACATTGTGGTGACGCGTGAAGACAACAAAGACGCAGAAAACGTGAAGGAGTTTATTCAGTCGTATCAGTCACCTGAGGTGGCGAAAGCGGCGGAGACGATCTTTAACGGTGGGGCGGTACCAGGCTGGTAAGCACGCTGGCGGGGAAACCCGCCTTTTCCTATTGGCCCGATTCCATCGATCATCGCCCTTTAGCCCACATCGCAAAACTGCCCCTCTGGCTATTCTCCTTATCACACCAACCGGAGGATACCCTATGAACATCACCCAAATTCGCAATGCCACTCAGCTGATTACCTACGCCGGAAAACGTTTATTAATTGACCCAATGCTGGCACCAAAAGGCGCGTATCCCGGTTTTCCGGGCACGGCGCGTGCAGACATTCGCAACCCGATGGTCGACCTGCCCGTTGACGTAAAAACGCTGCTGGATGCCGATGCCGTGATTGTCACCCACACCCATGACGATCACTGGGATCAAACGGCCATTGAGCTGATCGCCAAAGACAAACCGGTCTATGTGCAAAACGACAGCGACGCCGCGTTGCTGCGCACCCAGGGGTTTACCCACCTGACGGTGATGACCGAAGAGACTCGCTTTGGCGATATCCGCATCACGAAGACCCACGGTGGCCAGCACGGTACCGATCGCGCTTATGCGGTGCCAGAGCTGGCAGAACGTCTGGGCGAAGCCTGCGGTGTGGTGTTGCGCCATCCTGATGAGAAGACGCTGTACATCGCAGGCGATACCATCTGGCGCGAAGAGGTGGCGACCGATCTGCAAAAACACCAGCCGGATGTGGTAGTACTGAATGCCGGTTACGCGCATGTGCTGGGTTTCGGGCCGATTATCATGGGCGAGCAGGACGTGCTGAACGTCCATTTCCTGCTGCCGCAGGCACAGATTGTGGCGGTCCATATGGAGGCGATCAACCACTGCCTGTTAACCCGCCACGCACTGCGTGAGTACGCCGAAGCCAACCAGTTCAGTGATGCGCTGAGCATTCCACAGGATGGCGAAAGCGTTATATTCTGAGTGTTTAAAGGGGAAGGGAGAGACAGATGCCGCCAGTAAACGTCGCGATTGTTGCGGTGGACGGGTTTAGCCCGTTCCACTACTCCGTTCCCTGCATTCTGTTTGGTGATACGGTATCCGGTGAAAAGCGCTTTAACGTGACGATCTGCGCCGAAACGCCGGGTTTTCTCACCTCAAAAGACGGATTTGCCCTCAACGCCACGCAGGACTACACCGCTATTGGTCAGGCCGATATTGTTGTCGTTCCCTACTGGCAGCATGTCCTTGAACGCCCGCCTCAGGTGCTGCTCGACAGCCTGGTGCAGGCAAGAGACAACGGCGCGGAAATGGTCGGGCTGTGTCTGGGATCATTTGTGCTGGCCTATGCGGGCATTCTCGACGGCAAACGCGCGGCAACGCACTGGGAATTTGAGCACCAGTTTCAGTTGCTTTTCCCGAACGTTCAGTTGGATATCAACGCCCTCTACGTGGATGACGACAACATCATCACTTCAGCGGGCACCGCCGCTGCGCTGGATTGTTGTTTGTACATTATCCGCCAGCGCTTTGGCAGCGTGGTCGCGAACCAGATTGCCCGGCGGATGATTGTGCCGCCGCACCGTGAAGGCGGACAGGCGCAGTTTATTGCCCAGCCGGTGCCAAAAGACACCCGCGATGCGCGGATTAACTGCCTGATCGATTATCTCCAGCAGCACATTACCGAGCCGCATAATCTGGACTCGCTGGCGGAGGTGGTTTCCATGAGCCGCCGCACCCTGACTCGCCATTTTATTAACGCTACGGGGATGAGCGTCGCCGACTGGCTAACTGCGGAACGGTTGCGACGCAGTCAGATATTACTGGAAGCCGGAAATATACCGATTGAACGCGTGGCAGAACAGGTGGGATTTGTGTCGGCGGTGACGTATCGCCAGCAGTTTAAAGCGCGTTTTGGGGTCAGCCCGGCGGAATGGCGAAAAACCTTCCGTCTTCACTGCTAGTGTATTAGGGCTAACTCAAGATTTAAGGGTTAGTTAAATCATTTCGTATTTATTCTTAATACCCTTCTCACTTTTCTGAAAGAAAGATTTATTTTAGGTTCCCTAACGTAAATTACATATACTCACTTTAGGAATACTCCTATATTACTAAAATAATAATTTCGAACATTTTTGTGGCATGGATGAATAGCTCCGGAATAAAAAATAGAATAATTTCATTAGTAAATTATGCTGCTGCTATCTTATTAGCTGTGTTTTTTTTAGCGAGCGCAAATGCTGCGCCGCTGTCGCCAGCCGATCGCGACTCCATTCAACAGCAACAGCAGCAGCTTTTATTACAAAACCAGCAACAGCGTGAAGAGCTGGAGCGCAGTATTCCTCGCCCCGCGCCTGCCAGACCGCTGCCTGTTACCGGATCCGGGCCCTGTTTCACCATTCATACCATTACCCTTTCCGGTGCGACCTTAATCTCCCCGAAAACCCGTCAGACCCTTGTCGCACCGTGGCAGGGGCGGTGTCTGGATATGGCGAAAATAACGGAACTTCTCGCCCATATTTCTGACTGGTATATCAGCCGGGGATATATCACCAGCCGGGCTTTTCTTACCGAGCAGGATCTCTCCGGCGGCCAGCTGGATATTGTTGTGCTGGAAGGCCGGCTGGAAGCGATCCGTCTGGAAGGCGAAACACCACGCATGCTGAAAATGGCGTTTCCGGGACGGGTGGGGGGCATTCTTAATTTACGCGACATCGAACAGGGCATGGAGAAAATTAACCGTTTGCGCACCGAACCGGTTCAGATCGAAATTCTTCCGGGGACGCAGGCCGGATATTCCATCGTTAATCTCACGGCAAAACCGGAATTTCCCTTAAGTGCATCCGTAAGCCTGGATAATAGCGGGCAGAAGAGTACCGGGGAAGATCAGCTGAGTGGCGTGCTCACCGCCAATAATATGCTGGGGCTGGCGGATAAATGGTTTGTCAGCGGCGGGCGCAGCAGTGATTTTGCCAGCGCGTACGATGCGCAGAATTTCCAGGCGGGCGTCAGCGTGCCGTTTGGTTACGGATTACTGGACTACAGCTACGCCTGGAGTAACTACCGGACCACCATCAGTAACCAGGGGTTCAACTGGCTCTCCACGGGCGATACCAAAACCCACCGCGTTAACGCGTCATGGGTGGTCTTCCGCAACGGGGATGTCAAAACCGGCATTGCGGCAGGCGTGGTTCAGCGCTCCAGCCGCAACTGGCTTAACGACGCGCCGCTTCAGAGCAGCACGCGTAACCTCTCCAGCCTGGTCCTGGGAATTACCCACACGCAAAAAATGCTGGGCGGTGTGGCGACCTTCAACCCGACCTGGAGCCACGGTATGCCGTGGTTCAATGCCGAAACCGACGAAGATAAGTCCGGGGATATGCCGCGCGCTGAATTCCGCAAATGGAGCCTGAACGCCAGCTTCCAGCGGCCGATTACCCGTAACGCCTGGTGGCTGACCAGCGCCTACGGCCAGTGGTCGCCCGACCGCCTTTACGGCTCCGAGCGCCTGACGCTCGGCGGTGAAAGCTCCGTGCGCGGTTTTAAAGAGCAGTACCTGTCCGGGGACAACGGCGGCTACTGGCGTAACGAGCTGGGGTATTCCCTCTTCACCCTCCCGGTGCTTGGTGCGGTGAGCGCAACGCTCGCCGTTGACGGCGGCTGGCTGGAAAAAGACCGTCAGGACCGCTTTGCCTCCGGCACGTTATGGGGTGGTTCGGTGGGGCTGAGCAGCGCAGGGCGCTGGTACAGCAGCCAGATTTCGGTCGGTACGCCGTTGCACTACCCTGACTGGCTCGGCCCGGATCATGTGAGCGTTAACTGGCGCATTGCCTTCATGCTTTAAGAGACTCTACGACTATGGATACCCGTCACCCACCCGTTCGTTTCTCGCAGCGTCTGATCAGCTGGATTGTCTGCGGCCTGATGGTCTGGCAGCCGATGGCACCTGCCGTCGCGGCGGCGCTTACGCCGACCGGGCAAACCACGGTCGATCGGGCGGGGAACGGGGTGCCGGTCGTCAACATTGCTACGCCGAACGGGGCGGGTATTTCGCATAACCAGTTCGGTGAGTATAACGTCGGCAAAGAGGGGCTTATCCTCAACAACGGCACGGACCGTTTAACCCAGACCCAACTCGGCGGGCTTATCCAGAACAACCCCAACCTGCAGGCCGGGCGGGAAGCGAAAGGCATCATCAACGAAGTCACGGGGGCAAACCGCTCCCAACTGCAGGGCTATACGGAAGTCGCCGGCAAGGCGGCAAACGTCATGGTGGCCAACCCGTACGGCATCACCTGTAACGGGTGCGGATTTATCAACACCCCGAACGTCACCCTGACCACGGGGAAACCGCAGTTCGACGCCAGCGGTAACCTGCAGGCGCTGGAGGTGACGAAAGGCGCCATCACGGTTGAAGGCCAGGGGCTGGATGCCAGTAAAAGTGACGCGCTGACGCTGATTGCGCGCGCGACGGAAGTGAACGCCGCGATACATGCGAACGACCTGACGGTAACGGCAGGGGCGAACCGCGTGGGCGCAGACGGCAGCGTCAAACCGATTGCCGGTGAGGGCGCCGCGCCCGTGGTGGCCGTGGATACCGGCGCGCTCGGCGGGATGTATGCCAACCGTATCCGCCTGGTCTCCAGCGAGACGGGCGTGGGGGTGAACCTCGGCAACCTCACCGCGCGCCAGGGCGATATTCAGCTGGACGCGGGCGGGAAACTGACGGTCACCAACAGCCTGGCCAGCGGCTCGATTACCGCGAATGGCGCGGGAGTGGTCCTCAACGGCAGCCATCAGGCCGGGGGCGCGCTGAATGTAACCAGCTCGCAGGATGTGGAACTCAATAACAGCACGCTCGCCAGCCAGGGCGATATGCGCCTTTCCGCTGCGGGGAAAGTGCAGACGACGGGCGGCGGGACAAACAGCGCGGGCGCGCTGTCGGTGAGCAGCGGGCAGGGGATGACGCTCAGCAATACCTCCCTGGTCTCCCGCAGCGCGGCGACGCTGGACAGTAAAGATACCCTGATCGTCAACGGCGGCGGCGTGTCGGCACAGGGCGGGGCGCTAACCGTCACGAGCAATCAGGGAATGGCGCTTTCGGATGCGACGCTGACGGGTCAGGCCGACACCACGCTGTCCACCGACGGCAGCCTGACGCAGCGCGGCGGCAGCGTCACCAGCAAAGGCGCGCTCAGCGTGGCGGCCGGGAAGGATATCGCGCTGACGAATACCCGCAGCGGTAGCGATACCCGCGCGACGCTCAGCAGCGGCGGTACGCTGACATCCACGGCCAGTGCGGTCTCGGCAGGAGATAATCTGGCCCTGAGCGGCGGACAGCTGGTGATGGACGGCCAGAGCCGGGCCGATGCCACGGGCGATGTCCGCCTGACGGGCAGCACCGTCAGTAGCCAGGGGCAGGTGAATGCAGGGCGCGACATTGCGCTCTCCGGCAACAGTGTGTCCAACAGCGGCCAGCTGGCGGCGAAAGGCCACCTTGACGTGAACGCAGGAGAGCTGACAAACGGCGGCACGGTGCAGGGTAATGACGTCACCCTGAAGGGGCAGACGGTTACCAATAGCGGCACCTTGCAGAGTGTCGGCAACCTGGCGTTAAGCGCCGGAACCCTGGAGCAGCGGGGCACGCTGAGCGCGAAAGGCAATGCAAACGTCACGGTGCAGCAGACCCTGCGTAACGGCGGCAGCCTGCTGGCTGACGGCGCGATGAGCGTGACGGCAGACGCGCTTGAACAGAATGGCACCCTTTCCGGCGCGACGGCGCTGACGGCGCAGGCCGGTACTCTGACCAGCGGTCAGGCGTCCCATACCACCAGCCAGGGTAACGTACAGATTACCGCGACCCGCAGCGCCAGCCTGAACGGGCAGACGGACGCGGCGGGGGCAGTCACCGTCAGTACCGGCGACCTGACCACTGGCCAGGATGCGCATCTGCAGAGCGGGCAGGGGCTCACTCTGCAGGCGCAGAATGCCGCGCTGAACGGCACGCAGGCGGCGAAGGGCGCCCTGTCGGTGACGGCGGGCGCGATTGCGCATACCGGGAAATCCACCGGTAACGCGCTGAGTTTTAACGCGACCGGCGACCTGAACAGCGGCGGAGAGCTTACCGCCAGCGCCATCGCGCTCAGCGGACAGAACATCCTCCAGTCCGGCGTCGCAAAAGCGGACCGCATGACCCTGACGGCTCCTGAACGCATCACCAACAGCGGTACGCTGGTTGCCGGTACGCTGGCGCTGGACGGTGCGGCGGTGGAGAACAGCGGGCTGCTGCAGGGGACCACCCTGCTCGGCCTGAAGACCGGGTTACTCACAAACCTCGCGGGCGGATCGGTCTACAGCACGCAGGATTTAACGCTGAACGTCCCAACGCTGGCTAACAGCGGGCTTATCACCACCGACGGCGCGCTGCGCCTCCGGGGCGACACGCTGACAAACCAGGGCGAAATCAACGGCGTCAGCCTGAGCAGCGACTACCTCAGCCTGACCAACACCGATACCGGACGCCTGCTGGCGGACGACCGGCTCACCCTGAACGGCACTGCGTTTACTAATGCGGGCAATATTGCGGCCAGCGACCTGCACATCACGGCGGACAGCCTGCAGAACCAGGGCACCGTCGAGGGGGACTTGGCGCTGACGCTCGGCGTAACAGACCTCACTAACCGTGGCGCGCTGCGCAGCAGCGGAACGCTGACGCTCGGCGGTGAAACGCTTGGCAACAGCGGCGAGCTCAGCGCCACCGCGCTGCTGCTGAACCTGACCCGCCAGGCCAGCAACGATGCCGACGGGCGGGTGATTGCCCGGGACGGCCTGACGCTGACCGCCGCCAGCCTGACGAACAGCGGGCTGATGGCCGGTACCAACGCGCAGTTTAACAGCGCGTCGGTGACCAACGGCGGCACGCTGCAGGGGACACATTCCCTGACGGCGACCGGGGCACAGCTCAGCAACCAGCAGGGGGGCATGCTACTCTCCGGCGGCGCGCTCGACCTGCACCACACCACCCTGAACAACGCCGGGCTGCTGCAGGGCAACACCCTGAACCTCGCTACCGGCGAGTGGATTAATACAGGTAACGCGCTGGGGGAAACGGGCGTGACGGCGGCGGTGACCGGCACGCTGACCAACAGCGGTAAGGTGCTCAGCCAGCAGGCGCTGGACGTCCAGGCCGACAGAACCGATAACCGGGGCCAGCTGCTGGCGAAAGTACTGACCCTGCGGGGTGACCTGCAGAACAGCGGCCTGCTTCAGGGCAGCAGCACGCTGGCCTGGTCCGGGAACACCTTCGCGAACCAGGCTCAGGGGCAGGTGACGGGTGGCGAAACCCTGACCCTGAGCGGACAAACCCTCAGCAACGCGGGCAGCCTTCAGGCGCGTAGCGCGACGCTTGAGGCAGGGAGCCTGAATAACCAGGGCAGCGTTCAGACGCTGGACGGCCTGACCCTTTCCACGACCGGCAGGCTGGATAACACAGGCGCACTGCTCAGCCAGAACCTGTTTACGCTGACGGCGGCGCAGCTGTTCAACGACGGCCAGCTGGCCGGGAAAGCCCTCACGGTGAAGGCTGCGCAGCTGAACAACACCGGGATTCTTCAGGGCAACGACACGCTGGCGCTGACCACCCGCGCGCTGAGCAACGGCGCCACCGGGCAACTGGTGAGCGGCAGCCCTCTGGATTTATCCCTCGACACGCTCGATAACGCTGGTCTGCTGCTGGTGAACGGCGGGTTCACCCTGCGGGGCAGCGACCTGACGAACCGGGGCGATATTCAGGCGCAGAGCCTGGATTTGGGCCTGAGCAAGGCCCTGACCAATACGGGGAACATCGTTGCCACCGAAGATGCTGCACTTAACGCAACGACGCTGACCAGCAGCGGCACGGTGGCGGGCAAAACGCTGACAGCAGGCGGTACTGAGCTGCGCAACAGCGGCCTGATGCAGGGCAGCAACGCGGTTAACGTCACCGCCGACCGCTTTATCAACGAGCTGAACGGTAAATGGCTCTCCGGCGGCGGCTTCACGCTGACCGGCGGACAGCTGACGAACGCCGGTACGCTGCAGGGCGCCACGTTGGGCATGACCGGCACCGCCCTCACCAACAGCGGCACGGTAAACGGGCAGACGGGACTCAGCGGCACGCTCAGTGGGGCGTTAACCAATACCGGGCTGCTGCAGAGCGGCGGCACGACCACCTTCACCGCGGACACCCTGGCGAACCCGGGGCGCATCACGGGCGGTACGCTGTCCCTCACTGCCCGCGATATGAACAACGGCGGGCTGATGCAGGGAACGAACGGTCTGGCGCTCACCGGCACCACGCTGACCACGGGCGCGACCTCGCGCACCCTCTCCGGCGGCATGCTGACGCTGGATGCAGGCCAGCTGACCACGCAGGGCACGCTGCAGGGGAACGGCGCGGACATCAGCGCCAGCGACTGGACGCACGGCGGGTCTCTGCTCAGCCAGGGAACGCTGACGGCCACGACCGGCGGCACGCTGACCTCAACCGGCTCGCTGATGAGCCAGGGCAGGGCGGATATCACCGCACAGACGCTGGATAACCGCGGGCAGCTCCTCAGCGAGGGCGATGTGACGCTCGGCGGCAGCACGCTTAAAAACAGCGGCACCGTGCAGGGGAACACCCTCGCGCTGCGTCAGAGCAGCATTAACAACCAGGGCACCTTAACCGGTCTGCAGAGCCTGACCGTTCAGGGGCAGCAGCGGCTGATGGCGCGCATGGCGATGGCCGCGCCGCAGCAGGAGCTGATCAACGACGCAGGCGGTAAGCTTCTCACCCAGGGTACTCTGACGATTGCGTCCGGGGCAGTGACCAACGCCGGCAGCTGGCAGGCACAGAACATCCTGCTTAACGCCCGGTCGCTCACCAACAGCGGCGCGGTGCAGAGCGCCGACGCGCTGCAGATGACGCTGGCAGACACGCTCACCGGGACCGCAGGCAGCAGGATCACCGCGCTGGGTGCGGCAACGCTGCAGGCCGCAACGCTGGCGAACCAGGGGCAGTGGGCGGCGAAAAACCTGACGCTGACAGGCGGCACGCTCAGCAACAGCGGCGCCATCAGCGGCGTGAATGGCCTGACCCTCAGCCAGACCGGCGCAGTCAGCCAGCAGTCTGGCGGCACCCTGCTGTCCGGCGGGGCGCTGAACGTCACGGCGGCCTCCGTCACCAGCGACGGCAAAATGCAGGGGGGCACGCTCGGCATCACCACCGGGGCGCTCACCAACAGCGGACGTCTGCAGGGCGATAACGGCGCGACGCTGGCCCTAAGCGGGACGCTGACCAACAATAGCGGGGGCGAAATCGTCAGCCGCGATGCGCTGACGCTGACCACGCCCACGCTGTTTAACTACGGCCTGATCCAGGGCGGCGGCGAGACGCGCGTGACCGCCTCCTCCCAGGCGCGTAACGACGGCAGGCTCCTCTCCGGTGCGCGCCTGACGCTCGGCACGCCGCAGTTCACCGGCACCGGCTGGCTGCAGGCCACCGACCTGATCCTGAATGCGGCAAACGCCACCAACGGCGGCACGTGGGTGGCCGATCGCGCCACCCTGACCGGCACCAACTTCGCCAGCCAGGGCACCACCCAGGCGGGACAGCTGACGGTTAACTACAGCCAGCTGAACAACAGCGGCACGCTGCTCGGCAACACGCAGCTGAATATTGGCGCGGACCAGGTAACCCAGAGTGCGGGCGGCAAACTGCTGAGCGGCGGCAACCTGTGGCTGCAGAGCCGGGGGCTGGACCTTACCGGCCAGCTGGTGTCCCTGGGGGACTTAACGCTGCAGCTGACGAACGCGTTTACCAGCCGAACCGCCGTGGCGGCAGGCAGAACCCTGACCATCAACAGCGGCGGCGACATCGATAACCGCAGCGTGCTGCAGGGGCAGGCGGTGAACCTGAACGCGGGCGGGCAGCTCAGCAACAACGGACAAATCACCACCGGCGGCAGCTCGAGTACGCTCTCCGGCAGCAGCGTGGCGCTGAACGCCGCGGGTTCGGTGCAGGGCGGAGGTGACATCACCGTTGCCAGCCGGAGCAATATTACCGTGGACGGCTTCACCGGCACGCGCGGCTCGCTGACCCTGAGCGCGCCGGGTTCCATCGTCAACACCGCGCTGCTGTACGCGGCGAATAACCTGGCGCTGTTTGCCGACAGCATCACCAACCAGCGCGGCGACATCATGGCGGGGAACAACCTGTGGATGCAGCGGGATGCGGCGGGGAATGCCAACAGCCAGGTGGTGAATACGTCGGGGAATATTGAGACGCAGAATGGTGATATTGGGATCAGAACGGGGCATTTGCTGAATGAACGTGATGGACTGAATATCAGTAGCTATGAAAATAAATACTCGAATGCTTTACCCGACACGTCTAAGTATCTGAGCCGTGTTTATTATGTGAAAGATAAGCCGGATTTTGAAATTAGCCTGGAGGAATGGAAGAACAATGGAGAGCAGGTTGTTTATCATTCATGGCAAAATTGCACGGGAGCAATGAATGAACACTGTCGTGATGTAATCGAATATCGTCTGTCTGGCGAAGATACCAGACGATTTATTCTTAGTGATTCCGTCGTTCAGGTTTCAGCTAACGGGGGTGCGGCTCGCATTGCCGCTGGGCGCGATATTAATATTAATGCTGGCTCAATGGAAAACAAAGCTAGCAATATCCTTGCAGGACGGGATATAGCACTCTCCGGTTCAACTTTAAATAACCTTTCCGCAGAAGGTGGGCGTAAAGTTGAATATGTTGAGGCAAATTATCGTTGTGAATGGTTCTACCAGGATTGTGGTAGTGATTATTGGCAACCATTGGAGAAGCTTAGTAATAATAAATGGTATTGGTGGGATGAAGATGAATTAAAATACCGCAGTTATGTTCCTTATCGGTTAGGTGAACATAAGACGGAATTTACTACTGATGGAGCTGCATACCGCGCCGTCATCCAGGCGGGCGGTAACGTCACAGCAAACTTCACCAGTAACATCAGCAACACCAATACCACTGCGAACGCGGGCGGCGTTAGCAACGTCATCTCCACCCCGTCGCTGAACACCCTCAGCAACCAGAGTGTCGGCAGCGGCGTACAAAAACAGGGGCTGAGCAATACCGGCACCGTGGCGGTGAACTCGCCGCAGTGGAACGATCAGCTCCAGGGTGCGCTGCAGCAGCTTAACGGCGGCGGCGTGCTGGAAAACGGCGGCGCGTCCGGCACGCCTCTCAGCAACATTGGCACCAAGCAGAAAGGCAACGCGAACCTCGGCCAGCTGGGCGCACTGGCGAATGCCGGGGTCACCACCGCCGATCTACGAACTGCTCAGGGCGGTGCCGTCGGGCATTATCAGGGTCAGCGCGTCGATACCAGCGCTTACCCGCTGCCGTCGGGCAACAACGGCTATTTCGTCTTCTCCGATAACCCGAAAAGCCCGTACCTGATCGGCATCAACCCGAAACTGAACGGTCTCGGACAGCTTGATCCCGCCCTGTTTGCCGACCTGAATGCGATGCTCGGGGTCAAACCGTCGTCCACGGCGCCGCAGGAGACGCGGCTGGCGTTTACCGATGAGAAGCAGTTCCTCGGCTCGTCTTACATGCTCGGCCGCCTCAACCTGAACCCGGATTACGATTACCGTTTCCTCGGTGATGCGGCGTTCGATACCCGCTATGTCTCCAACGTGGTGCTCAACCAGACCGGTAACCGCTACCTGAACGGCATCGGCTCCGATCTGGATCAGATGCGCTATCTGATGGACAACGCCGCCGCGGCGCAGCAGTCGCTGGGCCTGCAGTTTGGCGTCTCGCTGACCGCCGATCAGATTGCCGCACTCGATCACAGCCTGCTGTGGTGGGAGAAAGCCACCGTCAACGGCGAAACCGTGATGGTGCCGAAACTCTACCTGTCGCCGAAGGACGTCACCGTCAATAACGGCAGCGTGATCGCGGGTAACAACGTTACCCTGAAGGGCGGCGACATCACCAACAGCGGCAGCTCGCTGCTGGCGAAAAACAGCCTGACGCTCGACAGCCAGAACAGCATCAGCAACCTCAACAACGGCCTGATGAAAGCGGGCGGCGACCTGAACCTGAGCGCCATTGGCGATATCAATAACATCAGTTCCACCATCAGCGGCAAAACGGTCGCGCTGGAGAGCCTGGACGGCAGCATCAACAACCTGACCCAGGTTGAGCAGATTGATATCAACGCCGGAGGGAAGTACGGCAAGATCGGCCTGAAAGACACCCTGCTGGGCAACACTGCGTCCATTACCGCGCAGGATGGCCTGTCGCTTGAGGCGGGGAAAAACATCACCGTTACCGGGGCGAACCTGTCCTCCGGCGGCGATATGCTGCTGAACGCGTGGGGCGATATTGCCGTCAACGCGAATCAGATCAACGACGCATTCAGCTCCAGCCGGGCGAAAACCAGCCGTTCGTCCGTCACGTATCAGGGAAGTAACGTCACCGCGGGCGGCAACCTGCTGGTGAATGCCGGGCACAATCTTGACGTGACCGCCAGCGACCTGAAGGCGGGCGGCAGCGTGGGGCTGAGCGCGGGCAACGATCTCAATCTGAACGCGGCACAGACCAGCGAAAGCAGCCGAAAAGGGAAAAGCGAGTCCCACAGCACCGGGCTCGACCGCACCACGATTTCCGCAGGCGATAACCTGGTGCTGAAGGCCGGGCAGGATATCAACGCTCAGGCCGCCGCGCTGGCGGCGGAGAAAAGTGTAGGGCTGCAGGCGGGTCGCGACGTGAATCTGGCGGCGGAAGAGACCACGCAAGGCGACAGCTATAAGTCAGGCAAGAAAACCGTCATCAACGAATCGGTACGCCAGCAGGGAACCGAGATCGCCAGCGGGGCGAATACTCAAATCCTCGCCGGACGCGATGTCACCACCGAAGCCGCGCAGGTGACGGCGAAGGGCGATATCGGCGTGGCGGCAGGCCGCGACGTCAGTCTCAATACCGCAACCGAAAGCGATTATCACTACAAAGAGCAGACCAAAACCAAAAAAGGGTTCCTGAGCAAGAAAACCACCCACACTATCGAGGAGAACAGCGCGACGCGTGAATCCGGCTCATTGCTGAGCGGCGACAACGTGCAGGTGGTGGCGGGCAATAACCTGCAGGTGTTCGGTTCCGCCGTGGCGGGCGATGGCGACGTGAAGCTTAAGGCGGGCAACAACGTCGATATCGTGGCAGCCACGAACAGCGACACCTCCTGGCGCTTTAAGGAAGAGAAAAAATCCGGCCTGATGGGCTCGGGCGGGATTGGTTTTACCATCGGCAGCAGTAAAAGCACCCAGGATCTCCGTGAGAAGGGCACCACCCAGAGCCAGAGCTTTAGTACAGTGGGCTCGACGGGGGGGAGCGTAGATATCGCCGCCGGTAATCAGCTGCATGTCGGCGGCGCGGATCTGGTGGCTGGCAAAAATATGGCGCTCACCGGCGACAGCGTGACGATCGAGCCGGGCCACGACAGGCTCACCAGCGATCAAACCTTCAGGCAGAAAAGCAGTGGCCTGACGATTGCCCTCTCCGGCGCGGTGGGTGACGCGGTGAATACTGCGGCCAGCACGGCAATGGCGGTGAAAGACCAGAGCGATGGTCGTCTCGCCGCACTGCAGGCGACCAAAGCGGCGCTATCGGGTGTCCAGGCCGTGCAGGCCAACCGTCTCGCTGAAGCGGCTAACGGCAGCGATCCCACCAACAATGGCGCGTTTGGCGTGATGGCCTCCATTGGCGGACAGTCCTCTAAATCCACCTCACACTCGGAGCAGGACAAAACGACCGGCAGCACGCTGAATGCCGGGGGTAACCTCGCCATCACGGCGACAGGTCAGGGCAATGCTGCCAACAGCGGTGATATAACCGTGGCGGGCAGTCAGCTGAAGGCTGGCAAGGATCTGACGCTCAATGCGGCTCAGGACATCAACCTGAAGAGTGCAGCCGACACGAACAAACTGACGGGCAGTAACTCCAGCAAGGGTGGCTCAATCGGGATCGGTATTACCGCCGGTCCGAATGGCGCGGGTATCACCGTCTCTGCCAGCGTAAACGCCGCCAGAGGCAGCGAAAAAGGCAATGGAACCTCCTGGAACGAAACGACGCTGGATGCCGGACAGAACGTCAGCCTGACCAGCGGCCGCGATACGGTGCTTAAAGGCGCGCAGGTCAACGGCGATAAGGTCACGGCGGATGTCGGGCGCGACCTGACCCTCAGCAGCCTGCAGGATAGCGACAAATACAACAGCAAACAGCAGAGCATGAATGCGGGTGCAAGCTACACCTGGGGAGCGGGCGGCGGTAGCGGCAGCTTTAGCGTCAGCCGCGATAAGATGAAGAGCAACTACGACTCGGTGCAGGAGCAGACCGGGATCTTCGCAGGCAAAGGCGGCTTTGATATTAACGTTGGCAACCATACGCAGCTGGACGGTGCGGTGATTGCCAGCCGTGCTGATGCAGACAAAAACCGCCTTGAGACCGGCACGCTGGGCTTTACGGACCTCAACAATAAGGCGGAGTATAAGGTTGAGCATCAGGGTGTGGGCTTCAGTACTGGCGGCGGGGTTGCGGGTAATCTGGTTAGCAACATGGCCAGCACAATGCTGGCAGGAATGGGCGGCAGCGGCCATGCTGAAGGGACCACGCAGTCAGCGGTAGCCGATGGTGCTATCATTGTTCGCGACCAGGCTAACCAGAAGCAGGACGTCAGCACGCTCAGCCGTGACACTGACCATGCCAACGGCAGCATCGGCCCGATCTTTAACAAAGAGAAAGAGCAGAAACGCCTGCAAACCGCGCAGATGATTGGCGATATCGGCAATCAGGTTGCGGATATTGCGCGCACCAACGGCAAGATTGCGGCCACGGAAGCGGCCAACGAGAAGATGAAAACCGCTGGCGGCGATGCGCGTAACGCCGCCATCAGCCAGCTGAAAAAAGACGGTAAAGAGGTTACCGATCAGGCGATTCATGACCAGATGTACCAGACCTTTTATAACGAAGCGTTTAACCAGTCTGGTATGGGTACGGGGCAGAGCACCCAGCGGGCCATCACGGCAGCAACGGCAGCGGTTCAGGCGCTGGCAGGCGGAGACATTAAAGCCGCGATTGCGGGCGCTTCCGCGCCGTATATTGCCAATGCCATCGCAAATGCCATTCCGGATACGGACCTTAAGGGACGTGTGCTGGCCCATGCGGTTGTCAACGCCGCGCTTGCAGCGGCTTCCGGCAGAGATGCGGCGTCCGCCGCAGCGGGTGCGGCGGTGGGCGAGCTTGTCGGTAAAATTGCGGTAGACAAGCTGGCCGGTAAGATTGCGGTTGACGGTTTTGGCAAACCGGTCAGCGAACTGAGCGAGGAAGATAAACAGACGGTATCTGCGCTGGCGACACTGGCTTCTGGCCTGGCTGGCGGGCTTGTCGGAGACAGCAGCGCGAATGCGGTAGCGGCGGCTCAGGCGGGCAAGACGACGGTTGAGAATAACACGCTGAGTGATGTACTGGACGCGGTATCTCAGAATAAGACACCTCAGCAGGTTGCAAAAGAGCGCGTCGAAGCTGAAAACGAACGCTATAAGAAAGAAAACTGCGTAGGGATGAGCGCAGAAGCGTGCTCGGTGAAAATGTACACTCAGCGTCAGGCAGAACTGAAAGATATTTTGTCGACGGGTTCAGATTTTGTGCCGGTAGTCGGGGATATCAAAAGTTTTGCGGAAGCACACAGTGCGCTTGATTATCTTGCCGCTACCATCGGGATTATACCGGGTGCAGGCGATGTTGCTGGTAAAGCCATCAAGGGTGCCGAAAAGGCGCTAAAAGCGGGTGATCTTGAAACCGCATCTAAGCTTCTCAACAAAGCCAGCACTGAAATTCAGATCGTTAAGGCACTTGATGTTGACTCACTCAAAGTCCTCAAGAAAGGGGCCGTGGTTGGGGATGGATTAGAACATGATCATATTCCATCTTTTGCAGCATTAAGAAAAGCAAAGGAAAATGAGTTAGGCAGAAAACTGACGCCAAAAGAAGAAAATACTTTATATCAAAATGCCACTGCTGTAGAAGTGCCTAAAGATGTTCATCGAGCGGGGCCTACTTATGGTGGAAAGAATACACCAGAACAAGTTCAACAAGATGCACTTGATCTTTGTGGTGCGATATGTAGGGATACAGATGCGCTGAGAGGTAACATGATAGAGCGTGGATATGATCCCAAGCAGGTTGATGACGCAATAAAACAGATTATTGATAGAAATCGTCAGACTGGAGTGATTAAGTGATGTTGATGTGGAATGATTTTGTCGAAATGTTAGGCTGCCAGAAGATGGATGAAAGATTCATCCATCTTTCTCAAGAATTTAATGAATTACCTAAACGTGATGAAAGTATTTTAGGTGATAGAGAATATTATTCATTCATCGGTTCAGGTATATTATTTTTATTGGATAATGGGATGGTGGACCAAATTAGTTTTTACATTGAGGCTGATGAAGGATTTTCAGAATATAAAGGTGATTTACCATTGTCTTATGGTTGTTCTGAGTCTGAGGTTATTCATCATTTTGGAGTGCCTTCATCTTTAGGGGGGGGGGCGGAAGATGCGCTTCTTGGTTATATGAATCGCTGGATAAAATATGAGGAAAAGAGTTATGCAATGCATCTGCAGTTCAATAAATATGATAAATTATGCAGAGTGACGCTTATGAGATAATTTCTTCTCATGAGTATAGAACTTTTTTCTGAGGAATAAGTTATTTTGTGACAATTTTAGTTGATTGGTAAAATTAACCATATTATCCCTCTCGGTTGAAGAGGGTACGCTGAGGTAAAAATTGTCGACCAGAAGACTCGGCAGACCGAAAATTGATAACAGATTGAAAATTCTGGCGGCCATTTTAGTTTTGGGGTTAAGCTACCCCAGCCTCTCCACCCGCGTCTCCCCCTCCTCCATCGACAGCTGATACAGCGAAAACGATCGCTGCTTCTCAGTCAACTTTGCCAGCTCCGGCGAGTGGCTGGTGAGCCAGATCTGCGAGTAGCGGCTGGCCTCGGCAATTAAGCTTGCCAGGGTAGGCAGCATCTGCGGGTGCAGGCTGTTTTCCGGTTCGTTCAACGCGATAAACGCCGGTGGACGTGGGCTTAACAGCGCCACGTCAGGTACAGAAAGCGCAGGGTGCCGTCGAAGAACTCCGCCGGTGTTGTCGCCGTAAAACGCGTAGCCGGGGAAGGTGTGGTCAAGGATACGTAGCAGCTTTAGCGGCAGCGGCCATGCCAACGGCAGCATCGGCCCGATCTTTAACAAAGAGAAAGAGCAGAAACGCCTGCAAACCGCGCAGATGATTGGCGATATCGGCAATCAGGTTGCGGATATTGCGCGCACCAACGGCAAGATTGCGGCCACGGAAGCGGCCAACGAGAAGATGAAAACCGCTGGCGGCAGAGATGCGGCGTCCGCCGCAGCGGGTGCAGCGGTGGGTGAGCTGGCTGGTAAGATTGCGGTTGACGGTTTTGGCAAACAGGTCAGCGAACTGAGCGAGGAAGAAAAACAGACGGTATCCGGCTTCAACGTTGTACGACACCATGACGGCGGTTCACACGACTGCGGCGATTGGTGGTGCTGTTTATGGGATGACGGAAACAGGCTCTGCTATTGCTCAGGCTGATCGTATTAAAGGTAATATTGCAGCCAGTCAGCAAGCACGCGAGTCATCGAACTTTGCAATTCACTCAGCAAAATCTGACCAATTGCAATGGGGCTACACAGCCGATGGTTGGAATATGGGAGGCTTAAAAGCGGGTGATAAAGTATTTGGCGGCCTCCCTGGTCAATCAGCATACTATACAAATGAGTCTACCTTAGTGAACTCAGGACTTAGTCGTGACTCATTATTTAAGAGCTTGCAGGTTTCTCCGCATCCTGAGTTTGGCTATAGACCTAAAATGGGTGTTTACGAAGTAATGAATGATATAGAAATCCCGATGGGTACGGTAAGCCAAAATCTATTATTGGGTCCCGGGGGAGGAACGCAATTTTCATAAAGGATTATAACGCCAACCTTAAACTTATTGATACGATTGACTTAGGTAAATAATATGTCTAAATCTCCATATATAGATCATGCAATAGATTTAGCTAAAAGTAAGGGCAATAGCATCAACGATATTGTCGATGGGTGGTCTAAAGTTGAACAGGTTATCTATATGTCAAGCCCTTTAACAAATGATGTTCGTCAGATTATAGAGAACTCGGAGCCTTCTTTGCGTTATTGGAATGCAGAAAGAACGCCGCATAATCGAGCAGAAGAGGGATTTATCTGCGACGAGTATAAAGTTGCCATTACTTTCCCTAAATAATTACCAGGAAATCCCGTCCATAGCTGGCGGGTTTTTTGCCCTCCATTCTTTACTTCCATACAAAATTTGATTTTGAAGTACTGCCAACTTAATAAAAAATGACCAAAATCGGCTAGTTGTAGCGGGAAAAGTGCGTTAAATGAATGCGATTAGGATAAAGCGAGCAAATATGTCAATAAGTATAAGGTGTTACACTAAATTTTCAGTTTCAGAGTTACAACCTAAGTTGGACCGTCTTTTATCGAGTAATCCAAAGGTATTCCCCCAATATTATATTTTGTATAAAGCAAGAACTCTGGGACCTTTTGACAAAGAAATATCTAATGAATTTGGTTTAGACCCTGAATCATATTTTTACATTGATGTAAACAATAAAGCATTAGAAATATCGACTGACGAAATAGCCGATATGATTAGATATGAGCTTGGTAAGGACAATGTCATTGTACTGTTAAATGGTGAAGATCTAATCTGAGCCTGGTAGTTCCCATCTAACTCGAGGGGCTCATTATATCTAAGCCCTAAGTGCTTTTTACTGATCTGTACCCCAAAAGTTGGTCATCGAACAGAGTAAGGTGCAGTCACCCCAGCCTCTCCACCCTCGTCTCCCCCTCCACCATCGACAGCTGATACAGCGAAAATGATCGCTGCTTCTCAATCAAATTCGCCAGCTCCGGAGAGTGACTGGTAAGCCAGATTTGTGAATAGCGGCTGGCCTCGGCGATTAAGCTCGCCAGGGCAGGCAGCATCTGCGGGTGCAGGCTGTTTTCCGGTTCGTTCAACGCGATAAACGCTGGCGGTCGCGGGCTTAATAGCGCCACCGCCAGGCACAGGAAACGCAGGGTGCCGTCGGAAAACTCCGCCGGTTCCAGCGGCCTGCTCAGACCTTCCCGCTGCATCATCATGCGGAAACGTCCGCCGGTGTTGTCGCTGTAAAATACGCAGCCAGGAAATGCCTGGTCGAGAATGCGCATCAGCAGCAATTCGTCGCCAATCTCGACAATGGTCTGAAACGCTGCGGCCAGATTTGAGCCATCGCTGGCGAGCACCGGGGAGCGGAAACCGACCTGCGGAGCCCGCATCGCCGAGCCGGATGAGACGGAAAACTCATGATAAAAGCGCCAGTTACGCAGGGACTCGCGCATCTGCGAAACTTCCGGGTAAAGATGCGGTTCGCCGAGCTGTCCGAATACCGATTCGTTCTCGTACAGCGTGCCGCTGTGGGTCACTTTCTCGTGATGCACGTTGTTCAGAAACACTGCCTGGTTCTTACGCTTCATCAGCTGTGACGAAGGACGACGGTGCTGGCCGCTCAGCCAGATGGACTCTTCTTTGATCACCGGATCGAGCTGAAACTGCGAGGGATAGGGCAGCTTCTCCACAAACCCGACCTGCAGCTCGTATTCGTAGGTCTCTGTTTCCACCGCCAGATTCATCCGCCGCAGCTGGTCGCTGCGGGTTTTGCCTGCCCAGAATACTTTCAAAATTCCACCTTCATTCGCCAGCGCCTGGGAAAACTGCCCCTGCGCGGCGCTGTGCATCAGGTGTATCGCCTTGTAGATATTCGATTTTCCGGTGCCGTTCGGCCCGAAGACGATATTGAGCTGCTCCAGCTCCAGCGACATGTCGCGGATGGATCGGTAGTTTTGAATGTGCAGGGTGTTGATCACAGGCAGGCCCCTTTCGCAGAATAAGCCTGTATATAATCACAGCCTTTGAGATGAAATGCAAAAAAGAGACGACAGTGAGGATGTCGTCTAAACGGGGTACTGCTTTGGGCCTCTAAGGGTCAATGGGGCCTTCGCATTTTTATGATCACTTGACTGCCAGACGCAGACCCAAATCATCAGGATAGGGATCAAAGTAGTTTTGCGTCATCAGATACCGGTCGGGGTATTCGGCCAGGTAATGCTTCAGCAGCGTTATCGGGGCGAGAATAGGCAACTGTCCGTTGCGATAGTGCAGGATTACGTCGCGCAGCTCGCCTCGCTGGCGGGTGTTCAGCTGGTTACGAAAATACCCCTGAATATGCATCAGCACGTTGGTGTGATTCTTACGCGAAGCGGGTTTTTTCAGGATGGTCATCAGCTTTTCCCGGTACGCCACGAAGAAGGCGTCCAGGTCTTCCCACTCGTGCAGCGAGGCAACGAACGGGCCGATTTCACGGTAACCCGCCTGATGGTGCGCCAGCAGCTGGAGTTTGTAACGGCTGTGGAAGTCCAGCAGCGCGCGGCGCGTGAGGCCATTTCTACGCAGCGTGTTCAGTTCGTGCAGGGCAAAAACACGTTCGACAAAGTTTTCCCGCAGAACCGGGTCGTGCAGCCGTCCATCCTCTTCCACGGGCAGCCACGGCCAGGTTTCAAGGAGCGCGGCGGTGAACAGCCCGACACCCTCCTTGCGGCCCCGGTTGCCGTTTTCGTCATACAGCCGCACGCGTTCCATGCCGCAGCTTGGGGATTTTGCACAGACAATGAACCCCGCCAGATCGCCGATTTTCGACAGATAATCTGTCGTAAAGTCAGCCATTTTCTGCGTGAGATTGTCATGAGGTGGCTTGCTGAAGCGCAGCTGCGTTTCACAGCTTTCTGTCAGCGTTAAACGAATGGCAGGGCGTGGCGTAGGCAGCCCAATCGCCATTTCAGGGCAGACCGGCTTGAAGCTTACCCATTGGGCCAGTTCGTCCATGACAAAACCCATACGTTTATGCCCGCCGTCAAAGCGAACGGCGGAACCGGTCAAACATCCGCTAATACCCAGCACAGGTTTTTTTGTCATGGTGTGGTCCTCCCATTCTCCCTTTAAAACTTACACAACATGCGTAATTTGTCCAAGTATTAGCGTAAGTATTTTTTATATTCCTTTAAAATCAATGAATATTAACTTCCCTTGTAGGTCGAGTAACCGTACTGGCTCAGCAGGAGTGGGATGTGCAGTTTTTCGTTGGTGCGGGTCACGGTAAACAGCACCGGGATCTCCGGGAAGAAGGAGTCCAGCTTTTTGCCGTGGAAGTAATCTGCGGTTTTGAAGGTCACTTTATACACGCCAGGCTGCATATCCTGATCCTGCGGATAAAGCGATTTGATACGTCCGTCGTGGTCGGTTTTACCGCTGGCAACCTGGGTCCATTTGTCCTGCTGCTGTTTTTCCAGCGTGACGGTAACGTCGGATGGCGGCATCCCGGTTTGCTGGTCAAGAACGTGTACACTCAGCGTGCCGACAGGGGCACTAAATACAGCCGGAGCAAAGGCCAGGGTGGTCAGCATCAGCAAAGGGGCGGTTTTTTTCATGGTGTTTTCCTGTTGGGTTATTCGTCACAGGAAAACGTTAGCATCTGCGGTGCGAAAAAATATTCAACTTTTCGTGAAGATTCCCACAGGAGAAAATCGTCAGAGGATAATCACTTCAAGCGATACCTGCTGCTGCCACTGCTCCACCTGCTTTTTCCGTGCAGCGGTGAGTTTACCGCTGGTGACCAGAAGCCATTTACGATCCGGGAATATTTCCGGTGCCAGCGCGGCAGGAGGCGAGGGCAGAATGTCGATCCGGTGACCTTGCCCGGTGCGCGTTAAGGCTTCGAGCCAGATCTCGCACGGGTCATTCAGATGCCAGCCACTGAGCAGAATATTATCGCCAGGCGCTTTTTTATCTCCCTCGAGACAAAACGAGGTGTAGGCGATGATGATGCCATCGAGGATTTCACGCAGGGTCATGGCAGCAGCGACGTTAGCGGAGACCTGACTACGCAAGGGGCGCAGTACGTTCGCGACCAGCTCTGGCCGAGGGTATTCGCGTCCGGCGTCGTAAATCATCTGGCGCAGGGACTCGACTTTACCGTCCTGCAGGCGTTGCAGCATGTTCTGTTGCAGGGTTTGCCAGTTGTTGGTCCGACCCGGTGTCGGGCGTTCCAGCAGGGGTTTGACCTGGCCAATCGGGACCCCTTTTTTTACCCAGTCGAGGATTTTTAGCGCCTGCTGGACGTCTTCATCGCTGTACTGGCGGTGACCGCCATCCGTGCGCTGCGGCTTGAGTAAACCATAGCGACGCTGCCACGCCCGCAGCGTGGTGGCGGTGATGCCGCTGAGTCTGGCGAATTCGCCGATGGAGTAAGCCATGCCCGTGTCCAGAGTGGAGGAATATTCTCAATATACTACGAATTTTCCCGGACGGGATGAAGCGTCGAAACGGTGCACTACAATTAACGTCCAACCATGCAAATGAAAGGAGTTCTCATGAAGGTATGGCCTGTTGTGACCGGTGTCGCCATCGCTCTGACACTGGTCGCCTGTAAATCTCCTACGCCGCCGAAAGGCGTACAGCCCATTTCAGGCTTTGATGCCAGCCGCTATCTCGGCAAATGGTACGAAATCGCTCGCCTGGAAAACCGCTTTGAACGCGGGCTGGAGCAGGTGACTGCCACCTACGGCAAACGCAGTGACGACGGTATTAGCGTGCTAAACCGGGGTTATGACCCGGTGAAGAAGACGTGGAATGAGAGCGAAGGCAAAGCGTATTTTACCGGTGAACCGACCACGGCGGCGCTGAAGGTGTCGTTCTTCGGCCCGTTCTACGGCGGCTATAACGTGATCAAGCTGGACGATAAGTACCAGTACGCACTGGTGAGCGGCCCGAACCGCGATTACCTGTGGATTTTGTCGCGTACCCCGACAATCCCGGATGCTGTGAAACAGGATTACCTGAATACAGCGCGTGGTTTGGGTTTTCGTGTTGATCAACTGGTGTGGGTGAAGCAGTGAAGATCGTGCTTTCTTCGTAGGGTATTACTGGTCTGCCTGGATAGACTTTCGTTATTAGCGTAACGGGAGACAACGAGATGAACTGGCAGCCTTTTCGCGGCGACGCGCCGGAAAATATGACGATTTTCAGTGCGTCATTTCCCGATGTCAGCGACCAGTGGCCGATGAAAGACGATGCTGCCCGTGAGATCGCTGCGCTTGACCGGGCGCTGAAAGCCGAGCCAGCGCTCCGGCCCCCGCTGATTGAATACGAAGAAGGCGGGCAGGCCGTGCTTGTCCCTCAGAACCGTTATTCCGAACAGGCTTTTCGTAACCGGCCGGCGCTTACCGCGTGGCGAACGCGACTGGTGCCCTCCGCGCTGGCGTTGTTTGTGGTGCAAAACCCGCTGGAAGACCGTCTGCCTGACGGTACAAAAATGGACAGCGACAGCCGCCAGTGGTTTATCCACGCTAACGATGCGGTTGGCGTGCGCTCCCGTGCCAAAGTACTGGCTGCGCTGGTGGAAAAGTACATTCATAACGAAAGTGAGAACAACTGGGTCAGCCTGGCGAGTGGGGCCGCTATTCCGGTGCTTGAGGCGCTGCGCGAGGCAAAGCTCGACGGTCAGCAGGTTTTTCTCACGCTGGTGGACAAAGACCCCGTGGCGCTCAGCTGGGCCGAAACCATGGCGGCGCAGGAAGGCATTGTGGTGGGCGAACAGCTTACGCTGCTCAGGCGCAATCTGCTCCATACGCTGATACGTAACGAGGACTTACTGCTGGAGCTGGGCGAGCAGCAGGCCGAGCTTGTCGATGCACTGGGGATTTTCGAATACTTCAACGATACCGATGCGGTGATTTTCCTCCAGCGCGCGCTGCGGCTGGTAAAGCCTGGCGGAGCGGTGATTGTGTCGAACATGTTGATCAGCAGCCCGCAAATTGACTTTGTGCTGCGGGGTATCGGCTGGGAGGATATTCACCCGAGGTCGTTACAGCAGCTGCAGGATATCCACCTCGCGGCGGGCGTGCCGGTGGAAAATGTTACCGTGGTGGTTCCGAAGGACGGGGTGTACGCGGTGATGGAGATTAGGAGTTAACACGGTCGGTGGAGGGGACAAACCGCACAATCGGTTCCCTCTCCCGGTGGGAGAGGGCTAGGGTGAGGGTGGACAGTTCGCTACAATATTCACTGTTCCTCAGTTGTTCGGTTTACCCGAACAACTGCCATGAAGGATTAGCTGTTTTCTTTATTCTCACTGTCTGTTGGGGATTCTTGCTGTTCATGCTCTACCTGCTGCCCAGTCTCCTGAACCAACTTCCAGATCATTTCCTTGATACGCTTTCGACTTTCACAGGTACGATAGTTTATTACTTCATTTAAGGTCTTCAGTTTATTGCCTCCATGCTTCTGGATACTTGATTTAATCGCCGCGCTCTATAATGATCCCCCCATGAAAATAGAAACCGCACTCCCCACACACTTCGAACGTCTGGTCGCGATCTGGGAATCTTCCGTTCGCGCTACCCACCACTTTTTACAGGAAAGCGATATTGCGGCGCTGCGCCCGTTATTGCTCAACGCTTATTTACCTAACCTCAAGGTCGTTATTGCTGAAGATAACGCAGGCGTTATTCACGGCTTTTTAGGCGTCGATGAAAATCGCATTGAAATGTTGTTTGTTGATGATGCGAGCCGGGGGAAGGGCGTCGGGAAATTACTGCTGCAACACGCCATTGCAGAGTTTGGCGTGAATGAAGTGGATGTGAACGAGCAAAACCCGCAGGGGGTGGAATTTTATCGCCATATGGGGTTTGAGCAGGTTGGACGCTCAGAGCTGGACGGGCAGGGAAATCCGTTTCCGCTGTTGCATATGCGGTTGGTTAAGTGAGTATTCACTTAACGCAGAAATCACGTTTGTTAGATATGAAATGCAACGCGTTTTCCTGTGGGAAGTTCAACGTCGATACACAGTTTCCCACCCATTGCCTCAATGTAGCGCTTAAGTGTGGCAATTTTTAGTTCATTTCCACGTTGCTCTATCTGAGTTACTGCGGGCTGGCTTACCCCCATAAGCTCGGCAACATTTTTTTGCGAAAGCCTGAGCTCTTCACGTAAAAGTTGCAGACCCGTTTCGAGGATCATTTCCTCTGCCATTTCTTTAATTCGTTGTTGGCTATCCGGTGAACGTGACGCAATCACTTCATTTAAGGTTTTCACTTGGTTGCCTCCAGGCTTGTCAGATGAAGGGAAAATTCGGTATCTGCGATGCGAATCATTTTTTCATAAAAGGTTTTGTCGTTACTCTTATCGCCTGCGCAAAGCACAATGGCCTGACGTACAGGATCAAATGCGAAGAAAGCACGAACAGGACGACCAGCATATTGAATACGTAATTCTTTCATATGTTTATACCGTGAGCCTTTAACCGTATCTGCATAAGGACGAGGAAGACGTGGCCCATAGTGTTGCAGATTTAGCAGGTCTGCCAGTACCTTATCCTGTAATCCTTCTTCCTGTTCAAACAACCACTGCTCGAATACCTTTCCGAACCGAACCGTCCACATGCTTTCGTCCATGATAAGCTGTAACTTATAAAAAGAATATAAGCTGTAGTTAATAAATGCAATGGCTGTCATCGACAGCCAGGCTGTTAGTGGCAGGAGTATGACAAAGAGGGGATTTCAAACGGATCGTGCAATTAAGAAATTGCGAGGCGTTTTCCAGCGTTTTTCATTCATGCTGGAGAGTAAAGCTGCCGTTTGTCCATAAATAACCTTTTTACCCACTATTACTGGAAGGTCTGGGTGGCCCTGGACGGCTCGAGGAGGACGGTACCCGACGTCGAGTATTGCTTCGAGGTTGTGGTGATCTATCTCTCTGAAATCTGCTGTTTTTCTTCAGGTGAACTATCCGGAATTTCCGGATAGTTGAATGTTACTCAATTTTGCCTGCCGGAGACTGGATGACATCTTTGTCTGTAATGCCACCTCCATATTCTCAGCGTTAAGCTCGGCGGTGTGTATTCACTTTTGCGAGGCGCGTTCCAGGACGCGGAGTTTGGATCGCTGCAAGCGCATCCTCAATCTCAATGAGCATTGCCTTCGTCCGTTTATAATCATCCTGCAACCTCTGCTCCTGCTCGTTATATGCCACCAGAACGATGCAACCCCTCATCACCTTCACCGTGACCTGATGCCCGGTTTCAAACCCCGCCGCGCGCAGCCACTTGCCGGACAGAATGATATTGGGCGTGGATTTGTCGAAAACATTCGGGCGGTATCCCACAATTAACGAACGCTCGGTTCCGGATTGGTCGGTGTCTGGGGTAGAATGCGAATCAGCCATAATCAACTCCTTGATAGTTGGTGAGGTTAGACGCTCCGGTTGTGTTCCCGCACATCGGGGCGTTGCAAATACAGGAATTTTAGGTGGCCTCCTATGTGTATCGGAGTAGATGGATAGGTGGCCTCATGTCAATCATATCGCGCGAAAAAAAACCAAAAGGCGGCGGACAATCTCCGCAGTTTAAGATGCGTATTGATCCGGCATTGAAGGAACAGTTGGATGCAGTGGCGGCTGAGGAAGGGGTGAGTCTCGCCAGTTGGTTGAAGGAGTTGGCGAGGGAGGCTTTAAAAAAGAAAAACATTGATCCTTTAGGATGATGTTATTCTGTCTCAATATTGTAAAATTTATGATCTTGATCCAAAAATACCACAAAAAATGTGTTTGGATCATATGTAAGGTTACAAGCTGTATCTATAATATTTTCACATTCTTTGGGTAGTACAAATCCTATAAGCCTAACTTTCTGTTCAAGTCTAAACCTTGCCCATTCAACATTATGAGGAACGTGTTTAGGATGTATAAAATCGGATTTAGTAGGGAAGTTCTTATAGTTCTCATAAATAGTAAGTCCACCGGCACCGCATCTTGCATGCCGCCAATGTTCAAGATTTTCATTGGAATAGTGTTTTAATTTTTCAAGCAATTTGACTAGCGAATTATGGTCCCAGTCGTTAAAATTCTGCCCTGCCTCTTGTGTATGGTCAAAGAAGCTAAAATTAAACTTACATCTATGAGGAATACCCTTGTTTTCAAAGGCCGTATCAGGCAATGCTTTGAGGAAGTCCTTTTTAATAGGGTTTCCAAAGTTTTTCTTTCTCATATTTTTGGTACTCCTCCAATTTTACCATCCTTATAAATTGGCGAAATAGGTCTACCATGACGCAAAATATCGCCTTTAATTTCATCCAAGCGATAACAATAACTTTCATTGTTTTCTTTATTAACTAAATATGTTCGATACTTTCCTAGCGTATCAATGATTTCTGTATTATGTGATGTAAATAAAAATTGAGCACCTTTTGGATTAGTGTGCGCATCTTCAAAAAGATCAAGAAGTTTTGGTAGCATGAAAGGATGGAAATTAATATCAAATTCATCCATAATGAGAACACCACCATTAGTTAATACTGTCCAGTATGACGCAAGTTTAACATAGAGTGATTTTGTCCCACTGGACTCATCATGCCCTGTGAGCCATGAATTTTTATCATTTGGAATGTGATGGAAAATAGGGAAATATACATCCGAATTATTTTCATCTTTTCGTGATAATATTTCAATGTTACTGATCCCAAGATCGCAATCTATTATTATTTTCTTTGCAAATTTGAAGGCGGATTCATTATTTTTATAAAAAAGAGATGCATTGTATAATCCATCTAGAGACCATGAAACTTCTTTCAATCCAGTATAGGAAACGTTACTTTTGATAGATGAGAAAAAATCATTTAAATTTTTAAAAGTAGGATTATCGGTGTTAAATTTGTAATTTGCAGTGGCGCTAATGATAGAAACTTTACTTTTCAAAACGATAACATCTAGAAAGGATAGTTCTTCCGCTCTATAGACAATATCATCATCAGTCCGTTCAAAAATTTTAATTGTTTTTTTATTTTTCCCGTTTAAAAACTTACGGTAAATAATCTCAGATTTGATATGGCTCTGAGTTGCCTCGAGTTCATACCGATAGAAAATTTCATTGATGCTAAAGTCAATATAAAATTCACTTGGTTTCGGGCTTTTAAAATAACTATCGGACTCTATATTTTTTTCTGATTTTGAAAAAGAATTGGCACAAAATTCCCCTAAAAATGCTAATGCCTTAATGATATTTGTTTTACCAGACCCATTACCCCCTTTTACACCAATAACTGTACTTACAGAACGACCGAAACTTACGTCTTTAGGAACTTTAGAGTTTAATTTGAAGTCAATTTCAGCGCCGTGCTTGAACCCAAAATAATTTTTTACACCGTATTGCAATAACATTTTATCACCGTAACTGTATTTCGCGACAAATTTGTCACGAAATGATGATATGCTGTTTGATTAACCCTTGCAATCGGCTTTTCATGACAAAGTGTCAGCTTATTGGGTCTCAAATATTTCTAAGCTGCTTTTATGTATAGTTTACTAGATTAACTAGTTGTAATAATTGAGTATTATCGGAAAAGTTAGTACCTTGGAGAGGGATAAGAACTTGGCGGAGATCACAGGAGTCGCATTTGGTGATTAATCATGTTGAATTTATTGATTATTTTCCTATGTGGTTTACTGACATGCCCCCGATTATGCCCCCACATGTTTTCCTTAATGATCAGTTGGCTGATTTATGAGCGTTTCAAGCCAAGGTTGAACTGTGCCCGATGAACATCCAAAGATGTTATCCAGGGTTCTTGATCCTGCCAGGATAAACCCTTCTGGTCAATGCGCACCAGCTCGAATCGTTCCACAAGGAAATTAACAGCATCAGTAAGATTCACTCCAGCCTCTATATGTTCCTGAATCGTCGTATCGTTACTGAACGGTGTGTCGTTGATCGTGAGGCCGTAATGATGCTCTAAAATATACGTTAATAGTTTTTGCCAAACTTGGACAGGAGACAGGCGTGACGAAACCGTCACCGTTGCCGGTACAGTTGAAATATGCATGTGTTGAGTCCCTGATAAAAGAAGAGGAAGGTGTTATCTGGTTAGAGCTGTCTGGGGATATATGGCAATGTAAACGTAGCCATGAGAGCCGAGAGTGTCAGCTTCACAAGTAAGTCCGTTGTGATGCCGTGTGACGCAGTGCTGGCTGCGAGGATCAAGCTCGCCAGCCGTCAGCATCCGCTCAAGCTGTTTCATCATCAGTGGAAATGCCTGGTCCAGACGCAAAGCTTCATCGTCACTGAATGAGCCATTAAATCCTGCCCGGTCAGCCAGAAAGTATAGGCGGTTGCCTTCCTGTACCAAGCGAGCGCCGAAGCATGGCGTGATATTACGTTTTAAACCCCACTGAAGGCAGGATGCGTTCTCCGCCGATGTGCCGGATAAGGTGGTCGACTGCATTAATATATTCCTTAATGACTGAGTGGGTTGATTAGTTCACTGTCACGCGTGCGCAGAATGGCGTACGGGCCTGCCCGGTCCTGACGACGTTCAACAAAAACAGCGAGAACGCCGCTGATATCCTGAACTTCACGTCCGTAGTAATGGCAGACACTGCTATGCCACTGGTAGTGACCTGTACAGAAGGCAGATAACTTGGATTCGGGATGCTGACGATAAATATGCATCGCCTGGCGCTTACTGATGATTTTCATTCTGCACCTCATAACAAGCCACATTCAGCAAAAGACACCACTTCGTTCCCGACCACAATATGATCCAGCACACGCACTTCCACCAGAGCCAAGGCTTTAGCAATTCGCTGAGTGACATGTTTATCCTGCTGGCTGATTTCTGTCGTGCCGGACGGGTGGTTATGCGCCAAAATGACCGCAGCAGCGTTATGTTTCAGGGCTGATTTAACCACTTCGCGGGGATGCACTTCGGTATGGTTGAGCGTGCCGGTAAACAGTGTTTCTCGCTCCAGCAGGCAATGCTGATTGTCGAGATACATTACGATGAAGACTTCCCGTTCCAGGTGAGCCATCTGCAGTTGCAGCCAAGTTTTTGTAAGGCTGGTAGAGGTAAATGACTCACTCGGTTGACGCTGGTATTTCTCCAGCAGACGTAATGCTCGCTGGATGACACGCTGCTCGTTTGCAGGAAATACCGGGGATAAATTGATCGTAGACATGGTTGCTCCTTAGAAAGAAAAGCCCTTCCGAATCTTCGGAAAGGCGTTAAGGGAAAATAGTGGAAGAGATCATGAAGCAAGCTGCAGCATATTCTCAGCCATCACCCAGAGGGCCCGGTTGAGCTTCACATCACCGTCAATACCTTTCACTGCTCGGGTATGGGCGCGCTTTCCTTTGGTTGTTCTCCCCGATAGACCGCCTTTAATCAGGTTTTCCTGAATGCGCTGATAAGTGGTCCACAGGTCGTTACTCTCATCCTGCCAGCGGCGTGGGGAAAGTATCTGCGTCTCTGTCACCGGTTGGTGCTCCTCACCGAAGCGATATGTCAGCGCCGCTTTCGCCATAGCCTGCTGAGCGGGCGGTGGCAACAAAAGCGACTGCATGGAATCGCGTTTCTCTTCTACTCGGTCAAATATTCCCAGTACTTCGTAGGCCCCTTCGATGACTTTCTCTACTACGTTGCCTTTATGCGGCACGCGTACTTCGCCAAAACTCTCACCGCAAATCAGCCCATTTTGGCAAACTGCTCTGAATAACCCCGGTAGCATCTGATATGAGCTGGAGCCGTCGTGACTGTTCAGCAGAATAATTTCGGGAACCTGTTTGCCAGTAATCTGGCCTTCACGACGCAGGCGCAGCATGTGCTTCGTATGCTCTCGTTTGCTCTGGTCGCGGACTCTGGTTTGACACGCGAAGAATGGCTGGAAGCCTTCGCGTTGCAAGTTATCGAGAAGGGTAATTGTCGGGATGTAGGTATAGCGATCACTACGGGATTCATGCTTTTCTTCGCTGAAGACACTGGGCACATAATGGGCCAGTTCGTCGCGAGTTAACGGGCGGTCACGACGAACAAGGTTGACTGCACCAAAGCGGCTGGCTAAACAGGTCATAGTTGATTCCTTTTAAAACGGGCATAAAAGCCACTCCAGTAGAGTGGCATTGGATGGAAGATAAAATGTTCAGGGAGAGGCTGGTGGCTGGCTCTGCTGTGGCGAGAGTTCTCTGTCAGGTAATGCCGGTGGTATTAGCTTTTCGGCCTGGTGATGTTGTAATCGCTGCAGAATAAAGGGTTTACTGTACTGGAAGTATCGAAGACACCACTCGTATTTAACGACTCGCCTTATGTTCAGAGGTAAGCGTTCATACGCTTTGCTGCACACCGATAAAACAAAGGCATCATCATTGATTCTGTCCTCTGCTATTGCAGCCAGCCCTTTGATAAAGGAACGATTCAGCTTTTGTCGAGAGTTAGCTTCCAGGCGAGCTTCGGAAGGTGATAGTACGTCTGGTACAGGTGTTAGAACACAAACCGTGTTGCCTGATTGGGACTTTTCAGGCAAGCGTGGCGAGTTTTTTTATGAGTCTTATCAGGCTATAGGTCATCAGGCTGGCTCCCATTGTCTGGCATACGACCGACTTACTTCTCAGCAGAGTGAGGCCTGCGACGCTGAAAACAACGGGCCAGGTCAACCCAAATGATTCTGCATCTGGCGTTGTATCGTCCGGGGATTTTTTAGTTTTCATAGGTTGATCCAAAAGGCGTCCGGTATCGCAGGAAGCTTATACCGGACTAGAAGAGTAATTAGGGGAGATCGACTGAGGCTATTTCCTCAGAAGCGTTTGTGGGGCCACTGTAAACGCCGACGTATTCATTTTGAGGGAAGATAATTACTGCATTTTTCTTCGGGTCAAAAGAGCAACCATTTAATCCTGCAATTTCGGCGGTTTTCCCGGAGCTTGTGTTTTTAACAACCAGTTTGTTGTCAGCACAACTGCTACCTTTTACATAATTCACCACATAACCGTCCTGCTCTGCGACCATTTCTCCAGCTGCTGGTTTTGGCTCAGAGTTACTTTCTTTATTCCTACTTACGCGTTTGCTGTTGTAAGGAATATATTGCGCAGCATCATTCCGCATGGTCGGTGGATCATTGTTCAGACCGAGATATACAGGACAACTGGGGACACCCACCTCGCAACTCTTTTCGACGATAGCACGTGACGGCCAGCCTTTTGTGCCGATGTAAGCAGCACCGGTTTCATCAAGGCAGTAGGTTTCCTCCCATGTGTAATTTTTATTCTGACCCGGCATAGTGCGGGTCGTGACGAGACAAGTCAGAGCCTTAACCGGTTTACTGTCGTAGCGGATAAAGTTCTGTTCAAGGGGTGATGCTGCGTACAGCAAAGGAGATATGTTCGCAGCAGCAGCCTTGCTCTGTGCCTCAGCGCTAAAACCAACTTTGTTGTTGAGTTTTACGCTGACTGCCGCATCGTTCATTTCGCGAAGCATTTCACCGCCTCTATCTGTTAGAAAGAACGTGTATCGCTCTGGGTGAATATTACCGGGAATGGTGATGGCAAAACTTAGGGCCGGAAATGAAAGCACTGAGATAACAAATAAGCGTGAAATAAACTCTGTCATGATGACACCCTGAGGACGTTTGTCGTTGGCTCTGCTGGACGTATCTGAACTCCAGCAACGAGTGGTTAAAACAGCAAACTGTGCTGTTTTGAGAATTAGGCGAAGAAGATGCTTAACGGCTGATGCAGTCCTGCCAGGTTACCTCTTTCAGCGCTTCCTGAAGACCTACAGTTTTGAACGGTTTGGACAATGGTTTTTTGGCTTCAGTGACTTCCAGCACTCCTTCATCACTGGTGTTTTTGAGCGCCATAAATGCAGCTTCGCCTAATTGATAGTGGGTTGAGTTGATGATCAACCCTGGCTTTTTCAGACCTGCCCCAGAAGAAATGGAATAGTTCTTTGCTGGGACGCTGTAGGTGATGCCCAGGTGGCCTCCGATGCAAGTGAAGGTAATGCGCTCACCAACATCATTGTCGGCATTAATACCAAATTCCATTCCGCTGGTATTACCAAACCAGTTACCCCACTGCTGTTCCTGAATGGTCGCGTGCGCAGCGGTGGTGAACAAAGTTGCACTGAGAAAGAGTGCAGAAGTGACCTTGAACATAGAGATTCCTTACTGTTGTTTTACAAACGAAAAATGGCCCTTTGCTGTACAAAAGGCCACCTGATCCTATGCATTTGAGAGAGAATGGGATAATCGTTACTACAGATCAGTTTCCAGGAATTGATCGTTATATTCTATTGATAAAACGATCGATTCCTCGCTATTAATAGTCAGTAACTATCACTGCTTGAGTATCGATCGGTGCAATAGATCAATGTGAAGAAGCCGCGCCAGTAATACATACTGGCACGGCTTCATGTGGGTAATATAGATGTGAAATGATCTGGAATACTTTCAAGGCACTTTTATGGGGTAATTTATACTAAGTTATAAGCTCACCAGTTGCCCACAGACTAATTCAGCTCCTGTAATTTATTTCTGATTATTTTTATTTTTTTTCTTTTACGGGTAAGGTATGTATCCCTGGCACGCTTAAACTGGTTATAAAGTTCTGGTTCCAAGAAGGTTCCTCCAACATAGAAAATCCAGACTGCATGGATAGCTAAATATGTTTCTCTTGGTGTCGATGGCTGAATGATCTCAAATGCATCATGCCAGCCAATTCTATTAATACTGGATAGAGAACTGCCATTTTCCGGAAAAAGGTCTATGGTTTTATAACTCACCTTTTTTATGCCACTTTCATGCTTTGAACTCTTGTCATTATCAGCGTCATTGTTAGGTGATTTATTGTAATCCTCCTGTGCCGTACTTTCTGACATATTCTTATTGCAGATGCCATATTTGTCGTCAGCAGAACATATTGAGAGTGAATAATCTTCAACAGATAATTTAATTCCCCCCTCTGGCGCTTCTGTGCCTTGACTGTAAACGCGCTTCCTCATGGATGGTTTATTTTTCATATAGTCCCAGGCCCACTGGCATAGACCTGTATTTTCCACGGGGATATTTAACTTACGTTTTGCTTTAAACTTAACATCCCATTGAGACCTTATGTTTTTTATAAATGATAATTTATCAATGAAGTATGATGGAACTAGATCCATGAAATACAGGATAGAGTTATAACGTTCTTTGTGGGATGCGGGATGTACATGCAGCGAGTTTATTTCTGAAAGAAAAGGTTCCGATGCAATTGCATGCTGATTCTTTTGGCTAAAATTATCAAGACCTGATAGGTCAACCAGAGAATGCACATTGCTAAATTTTTGTGGCGCAACCTCCTGTTGAATATTGAGCATTTCAGAAGATAGCTGAGGATAGTATTTTTTAATACTTAACCAAACAAAATAACAAGCATGCTCATTTTTCCTGAACCATTCAAACTCTGATTCTGGAAGAAGTGAGTCAAGAAAAATTTCTATTTTTCTTTCATAATGAAGTATAGCATCAAGGACACCTGAATAATAGTCGCTGATAATTTCAGATAATAGTAAAGAGGCATCCCGTATATTCATTCGGTAAATTGAATTTATTCTTTTCATGTTTTTTAGAGGTGAGAAACGGTAGCGATCGACCATAGGTTTATTTTCCATTACAAACCAATAAAAAACGGATAGTTCTCTTTTTGTTTTTATTTTTAGCCTGTAATCCTCATTCTTTCCTTTGCTTAAACTCATCTTTTACCTCTTTGAATGCCGGACTCAATTTACAGCATGTCCATTATTTTTATACTGATAATAGTTGTAGTGTATTGCATAGTCAATAAGTAGATTTTTCGTAGTTTTTTTGTAGTGTTTTTTTTGATGAAACGTGCAGTACTAGTGACAAATTACATAGAAAGTAGCTTTTTTTAGACAGGGGTGTAAGGAGAGTTTCCTTATCGCCATAGTGAAAGGCCATAACCTGTCCCTGTATGCTTTCAGTAATGACTCTTCAACCACTATGGAGACTCTCCATAGAAATGTAAAACCATACATACCTGACCTATCCATTTGAAAGGATGCCGCCCGGCGTCCTCATGTTAAATTCTTTTGGAGAAGTCATGAAAGAGATTGATCTTTATAAAGACCGGTTCGTTGATATGGTTTTCATTACCGAGCTGACCAGTCTGTCTGATAAGTGGTTTTATAAAATGGCACAGCAAGGGAAATTTCCAAAACCTATAAAGTTTGGCCGCAGTTCCCGCTGGATTGAACGTGAAGTAAAAGAATGGTTAGAAGCCCGCATTAATGACTCGAGAGCATAAAGACAATTAAAGATAGTGATAAAAAGGTCACTAACTTTACACCATGCTTTTATACTTGCGTGCCTTGTTGCTCATGGGTTTTATGTGATTTATAAAGACGGTTTATTTATTATTGTATTTAATGCATTATCAATCGGTCATTAATGCACTCAATCATCAAACAATATCACCCCATATAAGCACTTTATACCCATCTCATTGAGGTGTTATACACTTATACTTTGTTATCACACAGACACTACCTCTGATATAACTATTCATACTGAATATTAGACAAAGACACTCATCCAATAACCACACTAATACATTGCCGGTCAGCAATGGCTGACCGGTCTCAGAGAAATACATTATGGCCTTACCAGAATCATTCCTGTTATCTCATGCTGAATATCACATTGAGAATAATACTCCCTATGTCACCATATCCGATGACAATGAATTCAGACTCAGATTAGAACAACTGGATAGTTGTCTTAAAACTATCAGCAGAGGACGTAAGTTACCTTTCGCTATTCTGTATAACCGTTCAGGATACAAAGAGAGCGCTGAGTCAGTCACCATTCTTGATGCCATCCGTTATCTTAATATGTTGCCACAAGATGCAATGAAAGTACGAATAGCTAATCCACGTATAGCTACCTTCCAGCGTCTATTTACTGGCGCCAATTTATATTCGCGTGTCCATAACGGGAAAATAGCAGGGGCAGACACTGTTACCACAGCAGAAATGCTGAATAAGCTGATACAGGATTACCGGTTTACTGTGAGCCAGGCAGGATTTAAAAAAGCATGCAGAAAGTATCAGAGGGCTTCGGTTAAAAATCTTAAGGGAGTGATGAATTACATCAGACATCTGCAGGAGCGTCATTCCCGGCTGCTGGTCTTGCGGGTTGATTTATCATGGGCAAATGAACACAAAGCTGATATCACTGCTGATGATGCCCGTAAGCACCGTCAGCAGCTGTTTCGCAATATGCAAAAGAATCCAATGTTTCGCCATGTCCTCGGGACGGTATGGAAACTGGAATATGGCCCACAACGTAAATTTCATTACCACATGCTATTTATCTTAAATGGTAATAAGGCACAACAGGATGGCGTGATTGCTCATGCTTTCGGGAGATACTGGAATGAAACTATTACTAAAGGTAAAGGCATGTTCTACAACTGCAACGCTTACAAAGAGCGTTATGAGGACTGCTGCCTCGGCAAACTGAAACGCGGTGACAGTAGTAAGGACAAGGGGTTACTTAAGGCGCTAAGTTACATCACCAAAATCGATGCCTGTGCACGTCTGGTTCTTCCGGGTAATGCCAGAACCTTTGGTCGCGGAGAAGTACGTTCATTGAAAAAAAGGAAGAGAGCATAAATATGCCGGTAAACCTAACCTGTTGTAACAGTCGGTAATGCTTCCTTCCCCCCTTCTATCTACAAAGCCAGCTAACCATGCTGGCTTTTTTCATTTGTTACGGAGTTCATGATGTCAACGACGGGTAAAAAGTGATCCACTAACCGTCACCACCAACGGTTTAATATTGATCCACCTTATTTACTCAGGATTAGCTTCCGCTATAACCCCGGCCTTTCGTTTTTGCTTCAGTCGATAGC
>NZ_JAFBJM010000013.1:0-104719 GCF_016809815.1 Enterobacter sp. E1
ATGCCGAACTCAGAAGTGAAACGCCGTAGCGCCGATGGTAGTGTGGGGTCTCCCCATGTGAGAGTAGGGAACTGCCAGGCATCAAACAAGTGAAGAGGCCATCCGGAAGGATGGCCTTTTTGCGTTTATATGCAAAAAAACAGGCGAAGTACCGCCCGGCAAGTCGTCAGATCGCACTCCACTCCACAATAAACTCCGCAATCCCATCCACGTCATTTAAATCGAGCACCGGAACCTCAAGCGGCAACACAATATCACTGGCTACGGCAATCACATGCTCATCAAGCGTTAACTCGCTGACATCATGCCCGGCATCGCTTCGGAACAGCAGGATCTTAGGCACGGCCTCATGCTTAAAACCCTCAACCAGCACCAGATCCAGCGTGGAATGATCCATTCGACTGACGAGGTAAGCGAGATCCAGCGGTGCCTCATCTGGTGTTTCTGTCATCAGCGCCCAGCGCTGACTACTTGCTACCATCGTTTGCGCTGCACCCGCTTTACGCAACTCATAGCTGTCTTTGCCTGGTTTATCGACATCCGTATTATGGTGGGTATGCTTGATCAATCCTGGGCGTATACCTCTGACACAAAGGGCAGGTATGAGTTTTTTCAACAGCGTGGTTTTCCCGGTCCCACTCCAGGCGGAAATGGCCAGAACAGGTATCATCATTTCTCCTGCATCATCTGCAAATCTTCAGTTGTATTCACGTTCACAAACGCAGACTTCATATCACTGAAATCAATGGAATGGCCGCCAGACTGACGCATAAAGACCATCACCCTACGCTCTCCCGCCATCAGGTACTCCTGAAGAGCAGGTACTAATGATCTGTGCATCAACGCGATAGCAGGATGATCACGCTCACCGTCATGTACCCAGACCACGGGGGCTGCACCACGAAGTCGCACCAGACGCTCGACAAGACAGGACGGAATCAACGGGGTATCGCAAGGACAGAAAATAAACCACTCTCCGGGCGACTGCTGCATAACCGAAAGCATACCAGCCAGCGGTCCTGGGTAATTTGCCTGGTTATCCTGATAAACGGCGTAGCCGCTGCGCTGGTATGTCTCAATATGCCTGTTAGCACTGATGACCATTGTCGTCACCTGGCCTTTAAGCGCATCAGCGACACATTGCCACAAGGGTTTACCGTTCAAAAGCTGAAGCCCCTTATCTTTTCCCCCCATTCGCGTCGCTCTGCCACCCGCCAGAACGACCCCAGTGATTTCCTGGTTAAGATTCACGAATATCGCCTCTTTTATTGTGGGATTGACCCTGCTAACGTGTCACTCTAAATGAAAGGAGCACCACCATGAAATGTAAACGTCTTAATGAAGTCATTGAACTCCTCCAGCCAGCCTGGCAAAAAGAGCCAGAGCTGAATCTGATGCAATTTTTACAGAAACTGGCGAAAGAGTCAGGTTTTGACGGCGAACTGGCAGACCTTTCTGATGATATCCTGATCTACCATCTTAAAATGCGTGACTCAGCTAAAGATGCTGTTATTCCTGGTATTCAGAAAGATTATGAGGAAGATTTTAAAACCGCATTACTGCGAGCCAGAGGCGTAATTAAAGAGTAAAAGCTTGTAAGCGGCGGCACCGAAATCGCCACAAAATGATATCCTGAATCATTCGTATAATTTCCGGATGATCGGATGAACGACCAGGCTTTTACTTTCCAGACATTACACCCGGATACCATTATGGATGCCCTGTTTGAACAGGGTATCCGGGTGGATTCCGGGCTAACGCCGTTAAATAGCTACGAAAACCGCGTCTATCAATTTCAGGATGAGGAGCGTCAGCGCTTCGTCGTGAAGTTCTATCGCCCTAAACGTTGGTCAGCAGAACAAATTCAGGAAGAGCATCAATTTGCTCATGATCTGCTGGATGACGATGTACCTGTTGCCGCCCCGCTAAAATTCAATAACCAAACGCTCCTTATGCACGAAGGGTTCTACTACGCTGTCTTCCCAAGCCTGGGGGGTCGCCAGTTTGAAGCGGATAATATTGATCAAATGGAGTGGGTGGCCCGCTATCTGGGACGTATACATCAGACGGGACGTAAAAAATCCTTTATTGCCCGTCCGATTATCGGCATTCAGGAATACCTTCTTGAACCTCGCGAAGTATTCGAAACCTCTGCGCTGATCCCCACAGCGTTAAAGGATAGTTTCCTCAGCGCCACCGATAAACTTATTGGGGCAGTTAAAGCCAGCTGGCGCGATGATATTTCCGTGCTGCGTCTGCATGGCGATTGTCACGCGGGAAATATTCTCTGGCGTGATGGCCCGCTGTTTGTCGATCTCGATGATGCGCGTATGGGACCAGCGGTTCAGGACTTGTGGATGCTGCTCAATGGCGACAAAGCCGAGCAACGCATGCAGCTTGAAACCATTATTGAAGCTTATGAAGAATTTAGCCCGTTTAATTCAGATGAAATTGTCTTGATTGAACCTTTACGCGCGATGCGTTTTGTTTATTATCTCGCATGGTTAATCAGGCGTTGGGATGATCCCGCGTTTCCTAGAAATTTCCCGTGGCTTACCGGAGAGGATTACTGGCGCAGCCAGATATCTACATTTACTGAGCAGGTTAAGGTTCTTCAGGAGCCCCCTCTGCAATTAACGCCGATGTATTAATTGGACACACCCAGGAGAGAGTTAATCATGAAAAAAATTTGGCTGGCGCTGGCAGGTATGATTCTGGCATTTAGCGCTTCTGCTGCGCAGTTTACCGACGGAAAACAGTACATCACGCTGGACAAGCCTGTTGCTGGCGAGCCACAGGTTCTGGAGTTCTTCTCGTTCTATTGCCCACACTGCTATCAGTTCGAGCAGGTCTTGCATGTTTCCGATAACGTGAAGAAAAAGCTGCCAGAAGGCACCAAAATGACTAAGTACCACGTTGAGTTCCTGGGTCCATTGGGTAAAGACCTGACTCAGGCGTGGGCAGTTGCTATCGCGCTGGGCGTGGAAGATAAGATCACTTCCCCAATGTTTGAAGGCGTACAGAAAACCCAGACCGTCCAGACCACTGCGGATATCCGTAAAGTATTCGTTGATGCGGGTGTGAAAGGTGAAGACTATGACGCGGCATGGAACAGCTTTGTCGTGAAATCTCTGGTGGCCCAGCAGGAAAAAGCTGCTGCCGACCTGCAGCTTCAGGGTGTTCCGGCGATGTTTGTTAATGGCAAGTATCAGCTGAACATGCAGGGCATGGACACCAGCAGCATGGATATCTTCGTACAGCAGTACGCAGATACTGTGAAATACCTGGTTGAGAAGAAGTAAGATTGTTGATGTAAAAACGCCGGTCACTGACCGGCGTTTTTGTATGAAGATTTAATGTTGTCTATCTGTTCGTCTTTCTCTTTCCAGAGAGTATTAAGCCATAACTGGAAACGACGTTTAAAATTCTTATCGTTAACGTAGTCACCGTGTAATTCGGCCTCGATCGGTACCAGATCAACACGCACAACAATGCGCGTCAGCTTGCCGCTGAGCATATCGAAGAACGGCGTTTTATCGTTTTCCGGGTAGCAGAGGGTGACGTTAAGTAATTTATCGAACTGAGCACCCAGCACGTTAAGCGCCATCGCAATACCTGCGGCTTTTGGCGGCAGCAGGTTCTGAAAAGGAGAACGTGTTTGTTGACGCTTCTCTTCAGTAAACCTGGAGCCTTCAACAAAGTTCACGATGGTTGTTGGGTGCGCGCGAAACTTTTCACAGGAACGGCGCGTGGTCTCCACGTCCTTACCGCGATGCTCCGGATGACGGATCAAATAGCTGCGCGAGTAGCGTTTCATAAACGGCATATCAAGCGCCCAGCAGGCCAGACCGATGAAAGGAACCCAGGCGAGCTGCTGTTTCAGGAAGTATTTGTTCATCGGGATGTGCTTACGGAAAAGCACACATAACACCACGATGTCAGCCCAACTGTGGTGATTGCAAATTAGCAGGTACCAGTTCTTTTTGTTGAGGCTCTCTAGCCCTTCAACATCCCACTTCAGTTGCGGATTCAGGTACAACAGGATCGCCAGCCCTTCACACCAGCAATACATCATGAAATTACAAAATGTGGACACGGCTCGCCACACCACAGGCACAGGCAGCAACAGTTTAATCATTCCTGCGACAATGATCGGCACAGAACAGGCGATAGTCACCAGAATCGTTAAAATAATGCTTAACAGTAATGTTATTGCAGCGAGCAATCTCGACATGGTTAGCTTTTTCAAATAGTTAGCTGTAATTGAGCGACCGGCTATTCGGCGCTGGGCGCTGATTTTACCAGAAAACAGATGAAGTAATGGCGCTTTCACACGGAGAGTTGGTGGCTTTTTCCCAACTGCAGAAGATTTCGCTACGCTTCTGCACGAATCAGGGCTTATATCCACATAGACTAAATTGTCATCAGTGGGTAATACAGATGAGATCTAACAAAATAACATTATGATAATTAAGATCTAAATTATATCTCGTATGTATTTTTTGCGTCTGTTATTCATATGAAGTGAAAATATACACAAACTTATCCACAGTTTGTTTTTTGCGAGAGATCTTCACGATCGTAAAATCTTTTCCTGTATCTGGCGCTAATAACTGATGTTTTCATCCTTCTGTGGCATCCTTTAGCCATAAATTGATTAAAGGCACGGACATTATGGTTCAGATCCCAGAAAACCCTCTTATTCTCGTCGACGGCTCTTCTTACCTGTATCGGGCGTATCATGCGTTTCCTCCTCTGACCAATAGCGCAGGGGAACCTACCGGCGCGATGTACGGCGTGCTTAACATGCTGCGTAGCCTGATACTCCAGTATCAGCCAACCCATGCGGCGGTGGTCTTTGATGCCAAAGGCAAAACTTTCCGCGACGAGTTGTTTGAGCATTACAAATCTCACCGTCCGCCAATGCCTGACGATCTGCGTGCGCAGATTGAGCCGCTGCACGCCATGGTGAAAGCGATGGGGCTGCCGCTGCTGGCGGTCTCTGGTGTTGAAGCCGATGACGTCATCGGCACGCTGGCGCGTGAAGCTGAAAAAATGGGCCGTCCGGTGCTGATCAGCACCGGTGATAAAGATATGGCGCAGCTGGTAACGCCAGGTATCACCCTGATTAACACCATGACCAACACCATTCTGGGGCCTGAAGAGGTTGTCACAAAATATGGCGTACCGCCTGAGCTGATTATCGACTTCCTCGCGTTGATGGGCGACTCGTCGGATAACATCCCAGGAGTCCCTGGTGTCGGTGAAAAAACGGCACAGGCGCTGCTTCAGGGGCTGGGCAGGCTGGATACGCTGTACGCGGAATCGGATAAAATCGCCGGGCTCTCCTTCCGTGGTGCAAAAACCATGGCCGGAAAACTTCAAGATAACAAAGAGGTGGCTTACCTCTCTTATAAGCTGGCAACGATTAAAACCGATGTCGAACTGGAACTGGGTTGTGAGCAACTGGAAGTGCAGCAGCCTTCTGCTGACGATCTGCTGAGCTTGTTTAAGCAATACGAATTCAAGCGCTGGATCACCGACGTCGAAAGCGGCAAGTGGTTACAGGCAAAAGGGGCTAAGCCAGCAGCAAAACCGAAAGAGACGATAGTGGTTGATGCTGAAGAACAAGCCGAAGAAGAAGCCGTAACCTTGTCCTTCGACAACTACGAAACCATTCTTGAAGAGTCGCAGCTGATCGCCTGGATTGAGAAACTGAAAAAAGCGCCGGTCTTTGCCTTTGACACGGAAACCGACAGCCTCGACAATATCTCTGCCAATATGGTGGGCCTGTCATTTGCCACTGAACCGGGGATGGCGGCTTATGTCCCTGTTGCACACGATTACCTGGATGCGCCGGCGCAGATCTCCCGGGAACGTGTGCTCGAGCTGCTGAAGCCGATTCTGGAAGACGACAAGACGCTCAAAGTCGGGCAAAACCTGAAGTACGATCGCGGTATTCTGCAAAACTACGATATTGAGCTGCGCGGTATTGCATTCGACACCATGCTGGAATCCTACATTCTGGACAGTGTTGCAGGTCGCCATGATATGGATTCCTTATCAGACCGTTGGCTGAAACATAAAACCATCACTTTCGAAGAGATTGCCGGTAAAGGGAAAAATCAACTTACCTTCAACCAGATTGCACTCGAAGAGGCGGGTCGCTATGCGGCGGAAGACGCGGATGTCACCCTGCAATTGCACCTGAAGATGTGGCCAAAACTTCAGAAAGAAGCAGGGCCGCTGAACGTATTCCAGCATATTGAGATGCCATTGGTGCCTGTGCTTTCACGTATTGAGCGCAATGGCGTTAAAATCGATCCAACCGTATTGCATAACCACTCCGGGGAGCTCGCGCAGCGTCTGACCGAGCTTGAGCAAAAAGCGCATGAGCTTGCTGGAGAACCGTTTAACCTCTCGTCGCCGAAACAGCTACAAACCATCCTGTTTGAAAAGCAGGGCATCAAGCCGCTGAAGAAAACGCCTGGTGGTGCACCGTCGACGTCTGAAGAGGTGCTTGAAGAGCTGGCACTGGATTACCCCCTGCCAAAAGTGATTCTGGAGTATCGGGGTCTCGCGAAGCTGAAGTCCACTTACACTGATAAGCTCCCGCTGATGATCAACCCGAAAACGGGCCGTGTGCATACGTCGTATCATCAGGCTGTGGCGGCGACGGGTCGACTCTCTTCAACCGATCCAAACCTGCAGAACATTCCGGTACGTAATGAAGAAGGCCGCCGAATCCGTCAGGCTTTTATTGCTCCAGATGACTACCTGATCGTCTCTGCAGACTACTCGCAAATTGAGCTGCGTATTATGGCGCATCTATCCCGCGACAAAGGCTTGCTGACCGCGTTTGCCGAAGGGAAGGATATCCACCGTGCAACCGCGGCGGAAGTCTTCGGTTTGCCGCTGGATAGCGTAACCAACGAACAGCGCCGCAGTGCCAAAGCGATCAACTTTGGTTTGATCTACGGTATGAGCGCATTTGGTCTGTCGCGCCAGCTCAACATTCCACGCAAAGAGTCGCAGAAGTATATGGATCTCTACTTCGAGCGTTATCCGGGCGTGCTGGAATATATGGAACGTACCCGCGCACAGGCGAAAGAGAAAGGTTACGTCGAAACACTGGATGGCCGCCGTCTCTACTTACCGGACATCAAATCCAGCAATGCCGCGCGCCGCGCGGGTGCAGAACGTGCGGCAATCAACGCCCCTATGCAAGGTACCGCGGCGGACATCATTAAGCGTGCGATGATCGCCGTTGATGCCTGGCTGGAAAAAGAGAAGCCCCGCGTGAAAATGATCATGCAGGTTCACGATGAACTGGTATTCGAAGTGCACAAAGACGACCTCGACGCTGTATCGAAGAAGATCCACGAACTGATGGAAAGCAGCATGACACTCGATGTGCCGTTGCTGGTGGAAGTCGGAAGTGGTGAAAACTGGGATCAGGCTCACTAAAGGCTCTGCGAATAACGCGCTTTTTATGTAAGTTAGCAACATAACAAAGTGCGTTTTGTGACGATCATTAGAATTCCCTATGTAAATAATGAAAAAAAACTACAAAAAGTGCTTTTTCTGCAGCACAAAAAGGGGTAGAGTTATCGGCGTAGGGTACAGAGGTAAGATGTTCTATCTTTCAGACCTTTTACTTCACGTAATCGGATTTGGCTGAATATTTTAGCCGCCCCAGTCAGTAATGACTGGGGCGTTTTTTATTGCGGCAAAGAAAAAATCAGGCAAAAAAACGCGGACATCGCCGCGCTCGGTATTACTCTTCTTCCGCTTCCGTCGCGGGTTCCAGCTCGCTAAACCAGGTGTCGAGCTTCTGACGCAGTTTGTCCACGCCCTGCTTTTTCAGCGAGGAGAACGGCTCCACCTGCACATCGCCGTTGAAAGCCAGCACCGCTTCGCGAACCAAATTCACCTGCGCTTTACGCGCGCCGCTTGCCAGCTTGTCGGCTTTCGTCAGCAGTACCAGTACGGCAATATCGCTTGCTACAGCCCAGTCGATCATCTGCTGATCCAGATCTTTCAGGGGGTGACGGATATCCATCAGCACCACCAGGCCTTTCAGGCACATGCGTTTTTCCAGGTATTCACCCAGCGCACGCTGCCACTTGATTTTCATCTCTTCGGGGACCTGAGCGTAACCGTAGCCCGGTAAGTCGACCAGGCGTTTGCCCTCTGCGACTTCAAACAGGTTAATCAACTGGGTACGGCCAGGTGTTTTTGAGGTACGCGCCAGGCTTTTCTGATTTGTCAGCGTGTTCAGGGCGCTGGATTTCCCCGCATTGGAGCGGCCAGCAAATGCCACTTCAATACCGGTATCAGAAGGAAGGTGGCGAATATCGGGCGCACTGGTGACAAAATGCGTCTGTTGGTAGTTCCAGGTAGTCACGTGGTCGTCTCCAAAATCGTAATCTGAAGGGGATTATACCCTAATGCAGGCAAAAGGCTTTTCTGATTGCATAGGTCTGTAGGTGAAAGCCCCGGCCGTTGTGAGAGATCGGCTAATCATGCTTTGGGATATTTCAGAGAAATCGCAGGCGTCAAAAAAGCCAAACTGTTTTAAATCATTAGCTTATTTCCAGGTAATTATCTGAAAATCCCTTTTTGTACCGTTTCGTTGCTTGTTAGTTTAACGGAACAAGGTAAAGTGTGCGTCAGGGCGAGGAAGCCAACAGGATATCGACTTAAGGATTAGGGTCAGGAGCGCCAGGAGGCGAAGACGCAGGATTGTCAGGATGACCAGCGCCTGGAGGCGTTTTAACAGGAAATGGAACCGTATCACGGACGGTATAAGCCAAGGGATAAACAGGGTTTGTTGTTGGCAAACATGGAATGTCTGACCCGCTAAGGGTTGTGAGTCAGGAAAAAAGGCGACAGATTGCTCTGTCGCCTTTTTTCTTTGCTTGCTTTCTGCTAGATTTCGCCGCAATTCTATACTGAAGAAAACGACTTAAAGATAAAACATCATGAAAAAACCAACCTCCGCTGCGGGTGCTAAACGCCCTGCAAAAGCACGCCGCAAAACGCGCGAAGAACTGAACCAGGAAGCGCGCGACCGTAAACGCGACAAAAAGCATCGCGGTCATGCTGCGGGTAGCCGTGCAAACGGTGGTGGTACTGCGGGCGATTCTGCAAAAGGTAAGCAGCAGAAAGATCCTCGTATCGGCAGTAAAACTCCCATTCCACTGGGCGTGACAGACACCCCGGTCACTAAGCAGCACAAACCAAAGAGCGAGAAACCTATGCTTTCACCGCAGGCTGAGCTGGATATGCTGGAGAACGATGAGCGCCTGGACGCGCTGCTGGAACGTCTTGAAGAGGGTGAAACCCTGACTGCTGAAGAGCAGTCATGGGTGGATGCCAAACTGGATCGCATTGATGAACTGATGCAGAAGCTGGGCCTGTCATACGACGATGACGAAGATGAAGAAGAAGACGAGAAACAGGAAGATATGATGCGTCTTCTGAAGGGCGGAAACTAACATTTGCACCCGGCAGGCACGATAGTCCTGCTTATAACCCTTCCGATTATATGTTATCTGGTGTGGTTATTCGTTAAACTACGGCGGTTGTCGCGGCGACAGAAGTGGCTGCGCACCCGAATGATGGCCCGCAACGGGGCCAGGTCGGGCCGCCGTGTACGAACGCGACACCAACGGAAGGAGTGAGCATGTCTGTACCAACTATCGACTGGGATTTGGCCCTAATCCAGAAATATAACTATTCCGGGCCGCGTTATACGTCATACCCCACCGCGCTGGAGTTCTCCGATGCCTTCGGAGAGCGTGATTTCCAGCAGGCTGTCGCGCGCTATCCTGAGCGTCCGCTGTCGCTCTACGTCCATATTCCGTTCTGCCACAAGCTTTGTTACTTCTGCGGCTGCAATAAAATTGTGACCCGCCAGCAGCATAAAGCTGATCAGTATCTTGACGCGCTCGAACAAGAAATTGTCCATCGCGCTCCGCTTTTTGCTGGCCGTCACGTTAGCCAGCTTCACTGGGGCGGCGGCACGCCAACCTATCTTAATAAAGCGCAAATTAGCCGCCTGATGAACCTGCTGCGCGGCAATTTCAGTTTTAACGCCGACGCTGAAATCTCGATCGAAGTCGATCCGCGTGAAATTGAGCTGGATGTACTGGATCACTTACGCGCTGAAGGTTTTAACCGCCTGAGTATGGGCGTGCAAGATTTCAATAAAGAAGTACAGCGTCTGGTGAACCGTGAGCAGGACGAAGAGTTTATCTTCGCCTTGCTCAATCACGCGCGTGAGATTGGTTTCACCTCGACCAACATTGACCTGATTTACGGCCTGCCAAAGCAGACGCCGGAAAGTTTTGCCTTCACGCTGAAACGTGTGGCCGAACTCAGCCCGGACCGTCTGAGCGTCTTTAACTATGCGCATCTGCCGACGCTGTTTGCTGCCCAGCGCAAAATTAAAGATGCCGATCTCCCTTCTGCCCAACAGAAGCTGGATATTTTACAGGAAACTATTACTTCGCTGACCGCAACCGGTTATCAGTTCATTGGCATGGATCACTTTGCCCGTCCGGACGACGAACTGGCGATTGCTCAGCGCGAAGGGGTCCTGCACCGCAATTTCCAGGGCTACACCACCCAGGGCGATACCGATTTGCTGGGGATGGGCGTCTCTGCCATTAGCATGATTGGCGACTGCTATGCACAAAACCAGAAAGAGCTGAAGTCGTACTACCAGCAGGTTGATGACACCGGCAACGCGCTGTGGCGCGGCATTGCGTTAACGCGCGACGACTGCATTCGCCGTGATGTCATTAAGGCGCTTATCTGCAACTTCCGTCTCGATTTCAGCGACGTGGAAGCGCAGTGGGAGCTGAACTTCAGCGATTATTTTGCGGAAGACCTGAAGCTGATTGCACCGCTGGCGAAAGATGGGCTGGTGGATGTATCGGAGAGTATGATTGAGGTCACGCCGAAAGGGCGTCTGTTGATCCGTAATATTTGCATGTGCTTTGACACGTATCTGCGTCAGAAAGCGCGTATGCAGCAGTTCTCGCGGGTGATTTAAGGCGCATAGCCAAAAGTACGAAACATAGGCCGGGTAAGGCGAAGCCGCCACCCGGCTTTTACGTTCAATCCCGCTAGCTAAACAGCCCAACCAGCGCCGCACACAACATAGCCGCAACGGCTGTTTGCGGTGTATGGCTTTCGGCTGCACCGCTAGAGAGCAAATTCACTAATGATTCCAGCATGATGGTTCCCCCAATTTCCGGGCACGATCATACAAAACTCATCGAAACAGTAAAGCGCAAAATAACGGCAATTTGCGCTCAATTAATAACCTTTACACAAGAGCGGATATTACTCCATTCCCAGCTCTTTCAGCTTGCGCGTCAGGGTATTACGTCCCCATCCTAACAGGCGAGCGGCTTCCTGCTTATGCCCTTGTGTATGGCGGAGCGCAGTGGTCAATAACGTACGTTCCATCTCTGGCTGAGCCTCTGAGAGTAAGTTTTGATGACCGGAACGCAGTGCGCGGTCGGCCCACTGCGCCAGCAGCGTCGCCCAGCTGTCCGGCAGCGCGTCCCCGGTACTGCTCTCTGGTGCGGTTGCTTCAAACAGCTCGGCCGGTAAATCCTGAATCAGGACTTCCTGTCCGGCGGCCATCACGGTCAGCCAGCGGCAGGTGTTTTCCAGCTGGCGCACGTTACCTGGCCACGCGAGACGCGTGAGGGCTGCGTCGGTTTCTGGATGAAGCTGCTTCGCCTCCACACCCAGTTCCCGGGCTGCCACCTGCAGGAAGTGACGTGCCAGGCGAGGAATATCTTCCCGGCGTTCACGCAGCGGTGGCAAATGGACGCGAATGACGTTCAGGCGATGGAATAAGTCCTCACGGAATTTTCCTTCCTGCACGCGTTGCTCCAGGTTCTGGTGAGTCGCGGCGATAATGCGCACGTCCACCTTCACCGGTGCATAGCCACCCACGCGATAAAACTGCCCGTCGGCCAGCACGCGCAGCAGGCGGGTCTGGACATCCAGCGGCATATCGCCGATCTCATCCAGGAACAGTGTTCCACCGTCAGCTTGTTCAAAGCGCCCCTGACGAATTGTGTTCGCGCCGGTAAATGCCCCTTTTTCGTGGCCGAACAGTTCGGATTCAATCAAATCCTTCGGGATTGCTGCCATATTCAGGGCGATAAACGGGGCTTTTGCCCGCGGGCTGTGGCGATGTAATGCATGCGCCACGAGCTCTTTACCGGTTCCCGATTCGCCGTTAATTAATACGCTGATGGACGAACGGGACAAACGGCCAATAATACGAAACACATCCTGCATCGCCGGCGCTTCGCCGATAATGTCAGTTGTTGGCCCAAAATCGGGTGTGTGGCGAGGCTGTTGCTGTTCCTGATAGTGGCTAATCGCACGCTCAACCAGCGCTACCGCTTCGTCGATATCAAACGGTTTTGGCAGGTAATCGAACGCCCCTTGCTGATAGGCGCTCACTGCGGCATCAAGATCGGAGTGCGCCGTCATTATGATGACCGGAAGCATAGGGTGGCGTTGTTTGATCTGTTTTAAAAGCGCCAGCCCGTCCATTCCCGGCATGCGAATATCTGAGAGCAGAACATCGGGCGTTTTGGTGGTGAGTGCGTCGAGCACTTCGCTGCCGCTCTCAAACGTCGTGCAGCTTAATCCTGCCCCTGTGAGCGCGCGTTCAAGCACCCAACGGATGGAGCTATCGTCATCGACTACCCAGACTATCCCTCGTTGCATAAACGTCACCTTTATTTTTTAATCGGCAGGAAAACCGAAAACTCGGTGTGTCCCGGCCAACTGTTAAATTCAATTTTTCCAGAGTGTTGATCGATCAAACTGCGTGCAATGGATAAGCCCAGGCCGGTTCCGCCTTCGCGACCACTTACCATCGGATAGAACAGGGTGTCCTGCAGATGCGATGGAATGCCGGGCCCGTTATCCTCGACGTCGATTCGTGCTGCCAGTCGATAGCGTACGCCGTGTAACGTGAGCTGGAAGGCGGTGCGGGTACGTAAAATAATCTCGCCCCCTTCAGGCCCCAGAGCCTGCAGGGCATTGCGTACGATATTCAACAGTACCTGCTCAATCTGATCCGGGTCATGTGCCAGTTCTGGCAGGCTTGGGTCGTAATCACGCACCAGCGTGACGTTTTCTGGTAATTCCATCGAAACCAGTTTCACCACCCGCTCAGCCACTTTATGAATACTTTCTGATACGTGCATACCCGGTTGCTGTGGCCCGAGAAGACGGTCAACCAGATTGCGCAGGCGGTCGGCCTGTTCGATGATGACGTTGGTGTACTCCGCCAGCGCGGGGTCGGGCAACGCCTTTGTCAGGAGTTGTGCTGCGCCGCGTAACCCACCCAGCGGGTTTTTGATTTCATGCGCCAGACCTCGCACCAGGTCGCGGGCGGCAATTTGCTGGGCATGCTGAAGCTGCTCCTGGCTCAGTCGGCGCTGATTATCCATTGGCGCCATTTCCAGCAGGATCAGTCCTTCAGGAAGGCGTTGGGCAGTCAGTGACAGAATATGCGAGCGCCCGTCGATAACCAGCGTGACTTCGTTATCCGTGAATCCTTGACCGGCCTGCAAACTTTCCTGCATCAGGCCAATATTCAGCGAAAAATAACTCAGTAATTCCGGAAGCGGGGTGCCAAACAGTTTACGTGCGCTTTGGGCGAGCAGCTGCTGTGCCGCCGGGTTGGCATAATGTACGGCCAGCTCGTCGTCGACCAGCAAGATACTGTTAATCAAAGAATTGAGGATCTGCCCAGCATCGGGCAGCGTGCCAGTTGCCATTCAGCAGTCTCCTGGAGTTGTTTGCACTAATTTAGTGCAGTATAGCTTTTTCGTCGTAAAAAGCGCGCGAGATCAGGTTGTTGGTGGAGAAAAAAGCCCATCCGGAGATGGGCTAAAAGTTTCCACGGCAACTACCCCCGGCGTTTGTGACGCCGGGTAAAACAACTTAATTAAACGCTGTAGTACAGCTCGAACTCTACCGGATGCGGAGTCATACGCACGCGGTCGTTCTCTTCAGTACGCAGGGCGATGTAAGCATCGATAGCGTCGTCAGTGAATACGCCACCTGCAGTCAGGAACTCGCGGTCTGCGTCCAGCGCCTGCAGGGCTTCTTCCAGAGAACCAGCAACCTGTGGGATCTCTTTCGCTTCTTCTGGCGGCAGGTCGTACAGGTTTTTGTCCATTGCTTCGCCTGGGTGGATCTTGTTCTTGATACCATCCAGACCAGCCATCAGCAGTGCTGCGAAGCACAGGTATGGGTTAGCCGCTGGGTCCGGGAAGCGCACTTCGATACGACGCGCTTTAGGAGAAGCAACAACCGGGATACGGATAGAAGCAGAACGGTTACGCGCAGAGTAGGCCAGCATTACTGGTGCTTCGTAGCCCGGGACCAGACGCTTGTAGGAGTTAGTGGTTGGGTTAGCCAGGGCGTTGATCGCTTTAGCGTGTTTGATTACGCCGCCGATGTAATACAGCGCCTGCTCAGACAGACCAGCATATTTGTCACCAGAGAACAGGTTGGTACCGTTCTTGGACAGAGACATGTGGCAGTGCATACCGGAACCGTTGTCGCCAAACATAGGTTTTGGCATGAAGGTAGCGGTTTTACCGAAACGGTGCGCAACGTTGTGCACAACGTATTTGTAGATCTGAATTTCGTCTGCTTTTTTGGTCATGGTGTTGAAGCGGGTAGCCACTTCGTTCTGACCAGCAGTCGCCACTTCGTGGTGGTGAGCTTCAACTACCAGGCCCATCTCTTCCATCACCAGACACATGGTGGAACGAATGTCCTGTGCTGAGTCGACCGGAGGAACCGGGAAGTAACCGCCTTTAACGCCTGGACGGTGACCTTTGTTACCACCTTCGTATTTGGTGGAAGAGTTCCATGCGCCTTCGATATCGTCGATAGCAACGTGGGAACCAGAAATAGACGCACCGAAACGGATGTCGTCGAACAGGAAGAATTCTGGCTCTGGCCCGAACAGAACGGTGTCTGCGATGCCGGTAGAACGCAGGTACTCTTCAGCGCGTTTTGCGATAGAACGTGGGTCGCGGTCGTAGCCCTGCAGCGTGCCTGGCTCGAGGATGTCGCAACGGATGATCAGGGTTGGTTCTTCGAAGAACGGATCAATGACCGCAGTGGTCGCATCTGGCATCAGAACCATGTCGGATTCGTTAATGCCTTTCCAGCCACCAATGGAGGAGCCGTCAAACATTTTGCCTTCTTCGAAGAATTCGGCGTTTACCTGATGAGCAGGAATTGTGACGTGCTGTTCTTTACCTTTGGTATCGGTGAAGCGCAGATCAACAAACTTCACTTCATGTTCGTTCAGCATCGTCAAAACGTGTTCAGCGGACATACTTAACTCTCCAGATTGGTCATTGTCGTCGTGGTAACGAGGTCTTCAATTTCTGTTTGTACTGGCTGGTGCCATGTATTTTTTATAAAGCGAAATCTGTGCCAACTTTTAAAACACCCCAAAAAGGCGTTATCATGCGCACCATAGTGCAAAAGGGCTGCACCACAATGGATTTGTTGCACCAGTATAGTGCTTCAATGTGAACATTGAGCACCATATTGGTGCAATTTACGTTAAAGTGCCCTTTTACCGCTCCGTGAAAGCGATCACAAAGCATCTCTGCAATACTTGTTTGCGGGGGATGTTTGTGATCCTGTTTTGTAGTGCGATTAATCCGTGTACAATAACGCGCTATTTCTAAATGCCTGAGGCAAAGTTGTGATCGAAAATTTGCGTAACATCGCCATCATCGCGCACGTTGACCATGGTAAAACTACCCTGGTTGACAAGCTGCTGCAGCAATCCGGTACGTTTGATGCGCGTGCCGAAACCCAAGAACGCGTGATGGACTCCAACGATTTGGAGAAAGAGCGTGGGATTACCATCCTCGCGAAAAACACCGCGATTAAATGGAATGACTACCGTATCAACATCGTTGATACCCCAGGGCACGCCGACTTCGGTGGTGAAGTTGAACGTGTAATGTCCATGGTAGACTCCGTTCTGCTGGTCGTTGACGCAATGGATGGCCCAATGCCACAGACGCGCTTCGTGACCAAAAAAGCATTTGCCCATGGTCTGAAGCCAATCGTTGTTATCAACAAAGTTGACCGTCCTGGCGCGCGTCCTGACTGGGTTGTTGACCAGGTATTCGACCTGTTCGTTAACCTCGACGCGACCGACGAGCAGCTGGACTTCCCTATCGTTTACGCTTCTGCGCTGAACGGTATTGCGGGTCTGGATCACGAAGACATGGCTGAAGACATGACCCCGCTGTACCAGGCGATTGTTGACCGTGTTCCTGCGCCAAACGTCGATCTCGACGGCACCCTGCAGATGCAGATCTCTCAGCTCGACTACAACAACTATGTTGGTGTAATCGGCATTGGTCGTATCAAGCGCGGTAAAGTGAAGCCTAACCAGCAGGTCACTATCATTGATAGCGAAGGCAAAACCCGTAACGGTAAAGTCGGTAAAGTACTGACTCACCTGGGCCTTGAGCGTATCGAGAGCGACATCGCGGAAGCGGGCGACATCATCGCCATCACCGGTCTGGGTGAACTGAACATCTCCGACACCATCTGCGACCCGCAGAACGTCGAAGCGCTGCCAGCCCTGTCCGTTGATGAACCAACCGTATCCATGTTCTTCAACGTCAACACCTCTCCGTTCTGTGGTAAAGAAGGTAAATTTGTTACCTCTCGTCAGATCCTTGACCGCCTGAACAAAGAGCTGGTGCACAACGTTGCGCTGCGCGTTGAAGAAACCGAAGACGCTGATGCATTCCGCGTTTCTGGTCGTGGTGAGCTGCACCTGTCTGTTCTGATCGAAAACATGCGTCGTGAAGGTTTCGAAATGGCGGTTTCCCGTCCGAAAGTTATCTTCCGCGAAATCGACGGCCGTAAACAAGAGCCGTTCGAAAACGTTACTCTGGACGTTGAAGAGCAGCACCAGGGTTCTGTGATGCAGGCTCTGGGTGAGCGTAAAGGCGACCTGAAAAACATGAATCCAGATGGCAAAGGCCGCGTACGTCTTGACTACGTGATCCCAAGCCGTGGTCTGATCGGCTTCCGTTCAGAATTCATGACCATGACTTCCGGTACTGGTCTGCTGTACTCCACCTTCAGCCACTACGACGATGTTCGTCCGGGCGAAGTTGGCCAGCGTAACAATGGCGTGCTGATCTCCAACGGTCAGGGTAAAGCGGTTGCGTTTGCGCTGTTCGGTCTGCAGGATCGCGGTAAGCTGTTCCTGGGTCACGGTGCTGAAGTTTATGAAGGCCAGATCATCGGTATTCACAGTCGTTCTAACGACCTGACTGTAAACTGCCTGACCGGTAAGAAACTGACCAACATGCGTGCGTCCGGTACTGACGAAGCAACGGTTCTGGTTCCACCGATCAAGATGACTCTGGAGCAAGCTCTGGAATTCATCGATGACGACGAACTGGTAGAAGTGACTCCACAGTCAATTCGTATCCGTAAACGTCACCTGACCGAGAACGATCGTAAACGTGCTATGCGCGGTGCGAAAGAAGACTAATACGGTTATGCCGTAGGCCGGGTAAGCGTTCTCATTACCCGGAACGTAAAAAGCCGCTGAGCGTTCAGCGGCTTTTTATTTGATAATGACCAGGACTTCCTTTATAACCCGGAATTGACATGTCCTGAGTCAATCTCTGTTCCGCGAAATTCAACAGATTAGGGTAGCTCTTCTCCATTTATCACGAACACCCGATCTGCCGATGAAATCGTGGTTTCGCGATGTGCGATAATGATCCTGGTAATATTCATCGCTTGTATAGACTGATTGACCTGGCTCTCACTGGTTTTATCCAGGTGGCTGGTCGCCTCGTCCATGAATAGAATACCCGGTTTGCGGTATAATGCCCTGGCAATATAAAGCCTCTGTTTTTGACCACCGGATAACCCTTCCCCGAGTTCACCAATCAGTGTCTCATAACCCATCGGTAGTTTTAAAATGTCATTATGAATATGGCTGGCGATGGTGCATTCCACCATCCATTGCTCGTCAATGTCAGGCCGGAAACCGGCGATGTTTTCTTTGATTGAGCCCGAAAACAGCTTATCTTCCTGCATAATACAGGCAATGCGTTCAGCATAATGCTCAAAACCAAGTTGCTTAATATCAATGCCATTAATTCGGACACAGCCGTTCGCGGGTTCGAATAATCCGCATAACACTTTCATTAGGGTGCTTTTACCGGCACCCGACACGCCCGTAATAGCAATACTCTCTCCGGCATGAATGGTCAGATTCAGTTTACTGAAGATGGGGTCTGCATGGTTATCATAACGGTAGGCCAGATCCTGGGTTTCAAGCGTTAAGGCTCCCTGTGGTAAACGCAGCGGGCTGGTGGCCGTTAAAGACGTTGCTTCCTGTAGCGCAATATCGGCAACGCGTTCATTATGTAAGTTGATGATGTTCAGCTGAATGATAAAGTTGATGAGGGTATTTATTCGATCATAGAACTGGCTCCTGAAGGTGTTAAACGCGATAAACATGCCGATGGTTAAATGACTATCAATCATCAGTCTGCCGCTTACCCACAGGATAACAATTTGGTCGCAGGCGGCGATAAAGGATACAACGCCACCAAAGAAAAGATCCATTCGCGTCAAACGAATACCAGTATTGACCCTATCTGAAAAAAGGTTAAACCAATTATTGATTCTCAGGTCAGTCATCCCCTGAATCTTAATCGTCGCAATACCGTACAGGGTTTCCATAAAATAAGAATTAAGACGTGCCTCCTTGATTAATTCTTCTTCGGATAACTGGCGGTAGTATCGATAGGTTGCAAACCGAATGAAGGTATATATTGCGGTAAAAGAGACCACGATCATGCTGAGTTGCAGGTTGTATAAAAACATCATTATCAGCAAACCCATGAGCATTAGCGTATCAATAATGCTACCAGTTAAACCGGTGGTAAATGTGGCGCGTATCACATCAAGTGAGTGGAAACGAGACTGAATATCCCCCAGTTTGCGCCTTTCAAAATAGGTTGTCGGTAGCTTAATAAGGTGCGAAAAGAGGCTAAAGCTCCACTGGACGTCGATGAGTGTTCCCAGTATCAGCGTGGTCCAGGAGCGTATGACACTGACCGCCAAACGCAACAGAATCAGAATGAACAGTCCAAGACAGATGAGATTGAGTAAACCGTAATCTCCGGATGCAATGACATTATCCGTGACTAATTGTGTACCCACTGGCAACAGCAGACTGATCAACTCAATCACCAGCGATAAGAAAAATATCTTTGTCAGTGATGCCGTCAGACCATTGATATTCTTTAATAACGTGGCGGTTTTTAACCTCTTTTGCTTCTTTTGACCTGAGAAGGCCGTTCCCGGCCATACCTCAAGCACGACACCGGTAAAATGCCTGGACAATTCGGGCATGCTAATTACCCGTCGTCCAAACGCAGGATCGTGGATCACCACGCTGTTCTTATCGACCTTAATCAGTACGACAAAATGGTTAAAATCCCAGTGCAAAATGCAGGGCTTACGCACATCACGTAATTCCTGAAGCTCCACGGACAATGCACGTGACGACATCTCCAGTTCACTGGCAATTGCTTTTATCGCATTGAGGTTGACCCCACGCGATGACAAATTGAATTGTTGCCGGAGTTGTAGAAGGTCAACCTGCTTGCCATAAAAACTGCATATCATTGAAAGACAGGCCAGGCCACATTCGGATGCTTCAGTTTGAAAGACAACCGGGATGCGTTTAAATAACCTCAAATCAAGTTTGCGCATCAGCGTCTCAGGGGTATAAAAATTATTCATTTCCCGCATCCGTTACGCTCATTTTCATTTCGTAAAATGGCGATAATAACCATTCGTAGATACGTCTCTTTTCAAGGAAAAGAGAAATCTGCGCTTTTGCTCCCTGGCTCAGTGAGAGTTGCTTTCCATGAACCTGCACAGACTGTAGGTCAGGTTTGATCATGATTTTGTACCAGGATTTTTTATCGTCATAGAATTCTTGTGCAATGGTCTGCTTTGACAGGAGTTCAGGTTTCGATGCCGGAACCCTGGATATTGCTGATATTGATGCCCTGAACTGACCAAATTTCTCATAAGGAAAGGCGTCGTAACTGACATTAACGCGCTGGCCAATCGCAAGATAGGGGAGAACTTCATCCGGAACCCAGGTTTCGATATAGCATGGCGAATGTATATTCTGCTGAACACGCGCGAGTACATCGCCGGAGCCGATCATCTTACCTTGCGTCGTATTGATGGAGTCGATTAAGCCATCGGCTGTCGCCTCGATGACATAATTTCCTTCTGCTTCTGTGTTTAACTTTTCTTTTTCCAGCTCATACTTTTGTTGCTCAAGCTGATAAATCTGGTGGTCATAATCAGCTCCCTGGGACTGGATCTGCTGATTGAGCATATCTACCTGAACCTGGTCCTGTGATTTTCTGGCGACCAGGTCAGAAACATTGCTCTGCTGTTGATAGAGTAGTCCGTTTTGGCTGCTCATCTGGTCTTTCGTGACCAGACCTTTTTCCTGATAACTGCGGTAATCGTTAACGTTTTTCTCAATCTGATGCAGTTCCCGCTCAGCCTGCACAAGCAATTCAGATGAGGTGTTAAAACTGGACTGATAATGTACTTTCTGAATTATCAGTGCGTTGAGCGTACGTTTTTTCGAAGAGATCAAATTTGCCATCATTACATTGATACTGTTTATCTGTAGCGTGATCTCCTTTTTTTTGTTCTCATCAACCAGACCTGATTGCGTCGATACACCTGAATGAATGAGGAAGAGTGCGTCACCTTTTTTTATACGATCGCCTTCGCTAACAAAACTCTTCACTACCGTACCCTGCATTGATGCAGAGATATTCACTGCACCGGGGAAAGTCGTTATCTCACCGTGAACAATGACGCGCCGGGTATAGGAACCTTTGGCAATAAAAATAGAAATAGAGGCAATAAAAAACAGGCTGAGCAATACGATAAAAGCAAAAGGGATCCCTGGGAGAAGTACGGCCTTTCCTTCCCATCGGGTACTCTTATATTCAATAGCTTCCTTGCGAAACATATCTGGCCTCTTACGGCTGTGGAAATAGCCGCTCAATATCAGCGGCTATGAGTGATAACGATTCAGGAATTAATGTCTGCCGTGATCATTACCCTGGCGGCCACCGCCATTTTTCGAACCTCCATTACCTTTTGACGAACCACCGCTTTTACCACCAACGTTAACTGAGCAACCGCCGCTAAAGGAGGTGCTTTCAGAGTGAGAACCATCCTTGTTGGTGGTACTGGTGTGGGAATAGCTGCCGTTGCAACCAGCACTACCACCACCGAACATCCCACCAATCGCACTACCGATAGAACCCCACATTCCTGCACCGCTTACATTGCTTAATTCATTTTCATTGAGTTCACGCATTATTAATTTTCCTTGCAATAGTGAGCAAAAGGTATACCCATAATATCCATAGACTTTTTCCATACCATTTCACCATCCGTGAATGAAATGTTTTTTACGCCAAAACGCGTAAAATCCTTTTCGCTGTACGTCGACAGACCTGTGTCTGGATCACCAATATTTTCTTTTTGCCCGCAAAGTGGCATCATCCATGACACATTTATATCTTTGTAAAATGCTTTATCCGTTTTTCTTATTTCTGAGAAAATGCGATCTGTTATCGTTGTGTCTGTATTGATTTCACCGTTAACCGTGGTCGTTAACTTACTGTCATCAGAATTAGGTGAGCCATGGAAACCAATAATGGAACCATAATTGATGATTTTGTTTTTTGCCGCAGGGAAAAGATAGTTAGCACAGGAAGAAAGACATAATCGCCTGACCTCAATGTTAATTTCTTTGTTATGAATAATGCGTGCTATTTTGATTGCAGCTTCGACATCACCGCCACCACTGTTTATCGATATTGTTCTTACAGGAATAAGGTTTTTTTTGATAATTGAAGAAATTATTTTGTCATCATCTTTTGATATATTTCCGTCAATATATAATGTATCAAAAACGAGGTGGGTTGAAAGTTTTGGTTCAAGCCCTTGCCTCACAATAAGTTGGCTAGAGAGTTGATATAAAATATCTCTGCTGGCTTTTTTATATCGGTAGGCGTTGTATGAGTAAATAGCGAAAGTGCAGAGTATCGCTATTAAAACGGCACAGAGGATGTATCCCTTTTTAATCTTCACGAAAAGTGCTGCTCCATGTGTAAAGTAATGTAAACCTACCATTATAAAAAAGAAGATAAATGCAGTATTTGTATCTAAATGTAAATTTGAGTAAAGTGAATTTGTATCAATCTCGAGCAAAGCCGCGTGAAATGGGATTCCCATGGAGTAAGTAGTGGTAATGTGGTGATGAAAAGAAACTGTACGGAAGCGTTTTTCTGTAGTGTTTTACAGATTGAATTGATACGAATACCTCTGCAAAAACGCACTTAAATAAAACTCGTCTCACTGACTATTGTCCCGAAACTCAATAGCATCTCCGAATGCTAAATTTTCGTTCTTTAGATCAATCCCCCTAAGCTGAATCTGGCGCATAGCCAAAGCTTATCTTTCCCGCTACAGTTACTTTTCCACGGCGAGCAGGAGATAAACATGCTTTATATCTTTGACTTAGGAAATGTAATCGTCGATATCGATTTTAATCGGGTGCTGGGCGCATGGAGCGATTTTAGCCGTGTCCCACTGGCGACATTGAAGCAGAGTTTCGTGATGAGCGAGACCTTCCATCAACACGAACGCGGCGAAATCAGCGATGAAGAGTTCGCCGAACGTTTCTGCCATGAACTGGATCTGCCGTTAAGCTACGAGCAGTTTTCTCACGGCTGGCAGGCGGTATTTGTGGCAATACGTCCGGAAGTTACGAACATCATGCACAAACTGCGAGAGCAGGGACATCGTGTGGTGGTGTTGTCAAATACCAACCGTCTGCACACCACATTCTGGCCTGAGGAGTACCCTGAAGTTAAGGCAGCGGCAGATAAGATTTATCTTTCGCAGGAAATGGGGATGCGTAAACCTGAGGCACGAATTTATCAGGCTGTTCTTCAGGCAGAAGGATTTACCGCGGCCGATGCGGTCTTTTTCGACGACAACGCCGATAATATAGAGGGAGCTAACCAGTTGGGTATTACGTCAATTCTGGTGACCGGAAAAGAGACGATACCAAACTACTTTGCGAAGCAGTTATGCTAAAAACCGTTCATCAAAAAGCCACCCATCATACTCGTCCGCTGAGAGCCTGGCTAAAACTGCTCTGGCATCGCATTGATGAGGACAACATGACCACGCTGGCGGGTAATCTCGCGTACGTGTCGTTGCTCTCATTAGTGCCGCTGGTGGCGGTTATCTTTGCGCTTTTTTCCGCTTTTCCAATGTTTGCAGACGTTAGTTTGCAGCTTCGCCATTTTGTCTTCGCAAATTTTATTCCTGCAACCGGGGATGTCATCCAGAACTACATTGAGCAGTTCGTTGCTAACTCCAACAAGATGACGGCAGTGGGGGCATGCGGTCTTATCGTCACTGCGCTGCTGTTGATGTACGCCATTGATAACGCGCTGAACACCATCTGGCGGAGTAAAAAGGCACGACCGAAGGTGTACTCCTTTGCCGTTTACTGGATGATCCTGACGCTGGGTCCGTTGCTGGCCGGGGCGAGTCTGGCAATCAGCTCGTATCTTCTTTCATTACGCTGGGCGAGTGATTTAAACGGCGTTATTGATAATGTGCTTCGCATCTTCCCGCTGATCCTGTCTTGGCTCTCATTCTGGCTGCTCTATAGCGTCGTGCCGACCACGCGCGTGCCTAACCGTGATGCGGTCGTGGGGGCGCTAGTGGCGGCGTTGCTCTTTGAGCTCGGGAAGAAAGGGTTTGCCCTCTACATCACCATGTTTCCGTCCTATCAGCTGATTTACGGCGTGCTGGCGGTGATCCCGATTTTGTTTGTCTGGGTCTACTGGACCTGGTGTATCGTCTTGCTTGGTGCCGAAATAACTGTCACTCTCGGTGTCTATCGCGAACTCAAAAAAGCAGCAGCAGCTGAAAAACAACAAGAAGCAGACCAACCATGATTGCATTGATACAGCGCGTAACCCGTGCCAGCGTCACCGTGGAGGGAGAGGTGACGGGTGAAATTGGCCCAGGACTTTTGGTGTTGTTAGGTGTCGAAAAGGATGATGACGAACAAAAAGCCAACCGCTTGTGTGAGCGTGTGTTGGGCTACCGTATTTTCAGCGATGCGGAAGGTAAGATGAACCTTAACGTTCAGCAGGCGGGCGGCAGCGTGCTGGTGGTTTCCCAGTTCACACTGGCGGCGGATACCGAGCGCGGAATGCGCCCGAGTTTTTCTAAAGGTGCCACACCTGATCGTGCTGAAGAACTTTATGAGTATTTTGTTGAGCGCTGTCGCCAGCAGGAAATGAATACGCAAACTGGACGATTCGCTGCGGATATGCAGGTTTCGCTGGTGAACGATGGCCCCGTCACATTCTGGCTCCAGGTATGAGCCAACTGGCGGCGTGGCCGCGGGTAACAAGAGAGAGTACAGCTATGTATCACCTTCGAGTACCGCAAACGGAAGAAGAGTTAGAAGCCTATTACCAGTTCCGCTGGGAAATGCTGCGCAAGCCATTACATCAGCCAAAAGGGTCTGAACGCGACGCCTGGGACGCGATGGCCCACCATCAGATGGTGATGGATGAAGAGGGCAACCTCGTCGCCGTTGGGCGTTTGTATATCAACGCCGATAACGAAGCGTCTATTCGCTTTATGGCGGTTCATCCCTCCGTGCAGGACAAAGGCCTGGGGACGCTGATGGCGATGACCCTGGAATCTGTCGCCCGTCAGGAAGGCGTTAAGCGCGTCACCTGTAGTGCCCGCGAAGATGCCGTGGAGTTCTTCGCGAAACTTGGTTTTGTTAATCAGGGGGAAATCACGACCCCGCAAACCACACCGATTCGTCACTTTTTGATGATTAAACCTATCGCCACGCTGGATGATATTTTGCATCGCGCCGACTGGTGCGGGCAGCTACAGCAAGCCTGGTATCAGCACATTCCGCTGAGTGAAAAAATGGGTGTCCGTATTCAGCAGTACACAGGACAAAAATTTATCACCACCATGCCGGAGATCGGCAATCAAAACCCACACCACACCCTGTTTGCCGGAAGTCTGTTCTCGCTGGCTACGCTGACCGGCTGGGGGCTTATCTGGCTGATGCTGCGTGAGCGCCATCTGGGGGGGACGATCATTCTGGCCGACGCCCATATCCGCTATAGCGCACCGATCAGCGGTAAACCGAGCGCCGTGGCCGATCTGGGTTCACTGGGGGGCGACCTCGATCGCCTGGCCCGAGGTCGCAAAGCCCGCGTACAAATGCAGGTTGAACTGTTTGGTGACAAAACATCTGGCGCGGTGTTTGAAGGCACCTATATTGTTCTTCCGGCGAAGCCATTCGGCGCGTATGAAGAGGGTGGGAACGAAGAGGAATAATCCCTTCGTTGTTATTGCCTGGCTGAGCTAATTCGCCAGGCGATGTCTCGCATAACGTCTCGAGCTGACTGACTAACACCGCCAAGCTGAAAGAAGCCATGGATAACGCCCAGCCAGCGCTGAGCAGTACACTTCACACCCTGCTCAGTCAGATGCTGGAACAGCATTTCTCCCTCATCACATAGCGGATCGTATTCAGCGGTAACAATGTGCACAGGCGGAAGGCCGTGAAAATCATCGCGCCACAGTGGGCTGGCTTCCGGATGCTGAAGGTCAGTCTCTGCGAGATACATTTCATACCCGCTGAGCAGGGTATCGCGAGTGATAATATAATCCGTGCCATTCAGGGCATAACTTTCAAAGCTGGCTGTGGCATCAAGCATGGGATAGATCAGGATGAGCTGTGCTGGATTCCACAGGCCTTTATCTTTGAGCCGCAGTGATGTCACCAGCGCAAGATGTCCACCTGCACTGTCGCCGCAAAGGGTGATTCGGTTTTTATCTACACCCAGTTTGTCTGCATTCTGCCAGACAAGCTCTGCAGCGTGTTCTGCGTCGTCATGTGCTGCGGGGAATTGATGCTCGGGTGCCAGTCTGTACTGAACCGCAATCACCCGGCAGTTACCGTAAAATGCCAGCTGGCGGAGCTGATTATCATGCGTATCAAACCCACCGCTGATAAAGCACCCGCCGTGGTAGTAGATGGCTGCCGGCAATAATTCAGACGCATTGAGAGGTGAAAACACCCGGATGGTAAGTCCATCAAGGACAAGCGTCTCCACCTGAACGCGCGTTTCTATCTTCCCGGCAAGCCCCGTGCTGGCAACATACCCTGCTCGTCGTACCTCAATGGTCTGTCGACGCGACGATGGCCGCCCTGCAGCGATAAATCCCTGAACCAGCTGCGCAATACCCTTTTCCAGTGCCATGAAAATGCCCTTTAACTGTATGGATATACAGCTTTATAGCCTGGTTTAATTCAAAAGAAAACAAGAATGTTGTTGAGGACAACAATCTGGAAAGCGCCTCGCAAATGGAAGGCAAACTATTGGCGGGGACTTTTACTCTACTGAGAGAAAGCGTATGTTGCCTTGAAAATAAACAATAATGATATACTGAGGTGATATATGAGTTTTCTCGTGGAGCTTAACATGGGCAGGATTCTGATCGATTTGTCGGATGACGTTATTCAACGTCTCGATAACCTCAAACAGCTGCGTAACCAACCTCGTGCCGAATTACTGCGTGAAGCAATTGAGCAGTTTCTCGATCAGCAAAGCTCATCCGTTATCCGTGATGCGCTTGGTCTGTGGGGGAACCAGCAAGAAGATGGATTAGAGTATGAACGCAAGCTGCGTGAGGAGTGGTAGCTATGGAACACATGGCGGTTTTTGATACCAATATCCTGATCGACCTTTTCAATAATCGCGTCGAGGCAGCAAATACAATCGAAAACACAGCATCGCACCGGTCAATCAGTCTAATTACATGGATGGAAGTCATGGTGGGGGCACGCAAACATGGCCACGAAGCGAAAACAGCGACAGTGTTGGGCGCATTTGAGATTATCGATGTAACCCGAGAGATTGCTGAAAGAAGCGTCGTGCTCCGTGAGAAACATGGCATGAAACTGCCGGATGCCATTATTTTAGCGACTGCCCAAAGCAGAAATAGCCCGTTAATAACCCGGAATACCAAAGACTTTCAGGGTATTCCAGGGGTTGTTTCACCGTACCAGCTGTAGGCCGGGCAAGCACGCGCCGCCCGGCACTGTCACAGGGAATTATTCCCCTTCACCCGGGAACAGGAACGGGTTGATCGAGCTGCGGGCAAAGCCCTCCTGCTCCATCTTTGCGTCCAGAATCAGCGAGGCGAGATCGTCGGCTACCGCTTCGACTTTTGGGTCTTTTTCCTGATACAGAATCTTGAGGTAAGTCCCGCAGTCGCCGCAGCTTTCGGCTTTTACCGCTGCTTCTTCGTTTTCCAGCGACCAGTAGTTGAGATCGCGAGTCTGTTCACAGTTGCTGCACTTCACGCGCACTACATGCCATTCGGTTTCACACAGGTTGCAGTGCAGGTAGCGCAGCCCCTGAGTGGTACCAATCTGCACCATACTGGATACCGGCATAGAGCCGCATACCGGGCAAAACTGGCGTGCTTCACCATATTCTGCACGGGCTTTACCGGGGATCAGGCTCGCCATTTGCGCCCAGTAGAGCGACAGCGCAGCCCAGATAAACGGGGCTTTATCACTGCTGACCAGCGTAAAATCGGAAGCAAACAGCGCGCTCGCCATCTCTTCCAGCTCCTGATCGGAGGCTTTTTCCAGATTTTCGATAACGGCCAGCGCGGTGCCGCTCATCTCTGGCTTCAGTTCGGCAATCAGCGAATGCAGCAGCTTGTGCCAGTGTTTATCGCGCGGCAGCACGTGAATATCCAGCGGTGGTTTGCCTTGCTCACTGGCTTCTTTAATGCGCGCAGTCAGGTCCATTTGCAGAGGGTGGTCGTACAGCACCACTTCCTGCGCGTGGGCAATCAGCGCGGCGAAGCGCAGAAAATCGCCCAGCGGGTTGTTCTCTGCCAGCTCGCGCAGACGCTCTGCGCGGCGGTTGTAGAGGTTCTTGAGCCTGGGGAATAACAACGGCGGAATATATTCCGCCGTGCGTTTCTCGCTCGACCCCAGCTCATGTTGCGGGATTATGCGAATACTCATTCAGATGACTTTTCCTGTTTCTGGCGGACTTCACGGTACCAGCGTGGGTGATGTTTCTTTGCCCACGTACTGGTTACCCATCCTTCCACCATCGCGGTAATGGTGCCTTTCACCCAAAGGGCGGCGTAGATATGCACCATGATAACCACAATTAACGCCACTGCGGCAAATGAATGCAGCATCAGCGCGAATCGGATCACCGGGATTGAGAAAGCAGGCGCAAAGTACGGACGCCAGATGATCACGCCGCTCACCAGCAACAGGACCAGGAAGATAATCGCCGCCCAGAATACGCATTTCTGACCGAAGTTATAACGCCCGGTATCACCTACTTCCTCGTTGACGACAATCTTACGAATATTCTTCGCCCAAAAGATATCATCCCGATTGATTAGGTTATGGTGCCAGTAGCGGAAAAACATGATGATGAACGACGCGAACATGATGACGCCAACAAACGGGTGCAGGATGCGCGCCAGCTGTGGTGTCCCCATGATCTGCATCAGCCAGTTGAAGGACGGGAAGAAGAACCCCAGCCCGCTTATCGCCGCCAGCATGAAGCAGAAGGCGGTGACCCAATGGTTGATACGTTCCGGCGCGGTATAGCGCACGATGGTGTCACGTTTTCTCATTTGCGCACCTCGTCTTTCTCTTCATGCAGGTTGTCATCTTCCTCTTCCGCGCGGTTCGGACCGACACCAACGTAGTGGAAAATGCTTGCTGCGAAGGTAGCAGCAAAGCCCACCGCGGCCAGCGGTTTCCAGATGCCTTTCCAGAACTTCACGGTGGCGCTGATTTCCGGGTTTTCCGGCAGGCCGTGATACAGATTCGGCTTGTCGGCGTGGTGCAGCACGTACATCACGTGCGTACCGCCAACCCCGGCCGGATCGTACAGGCCCGCATTGTCGTAACCACGGGTTTTCAGCTCGCCCACGCGCTCTGCCGCCAGCGTTTTCATATCCTCTTTCGAACCAAAGTGGATAGCACCGGTCGGGCAGGTCTTCACGCAAGCCGGCTCCTGGCCGACGTTTACACGGTCAACACACAGCGTACATTTGTAGACGCGGTTGTCTTCCGGGTTCAGGCGCGGCACGTTGAACGGACAGCCGGCAATGCAGTAGCCGCAGCCAATGCACTGCTCAGACTGGAAGTCGACGATACCGTTGGCATACTGAATGATAGCCCCTTCTGACGGGCACGCCTTCAGACAGCCCGGATCCGCGCAGTGCATACAGCCGTCTTTGCGGATAAGCCATTCCAGTTTGTCGTTCTGCTCCACTTCAGAGAAGCGCATCACCGTCCAGGACTTGGCGGTCAGGTCCGCCGGGTTGTCATAAACCCCGACGTTGTGACCCACTTCGTCACGGATGTCGTTCCACTCTGAACAGGCCACCTGACAGGCTTTACAGCCGATACAGGTGGTCACGTCGATAAGCTTCGCCACTTCCTGCTGGTGGTCCCGCGCCTGAGGCGCGGGCGTGAAACCGTTAGTCGCGGAACGACGGATAATGTCCTGAGATTGATAAGCCATAAGTCGTCTCCGTTACACCTTTTCCACGTTCACGAGGAAGGCCTTAAACTCCGGCGTCTGCGTGTTCGCATCGCCGACGAACGGCGTCAGGGTATTAGCAATAAACCCTTTCTTCGCCACGCCCTCATACCCCCAGTGAATAGGAATACCGATGGTATCCACCTGCTGACCGTGAACGTTCAGCGTGCGAATACGCTTGGTCACCACCGCCTTGGCTTTGATGTAGCCACGGTTAGAGGAGACTTTCACGGTATCGCCATGGGCAATGCCGAGCTTGTTCGCCAGCTTTTCACCGATCTCCACAAACTGTTCCGGCTGCGCGATGGCGTTAAGCAGCGCGTGCTTGGTCCAGTAGTGGAAGTGCTCGGTCAGACGGTAAGTGGTGCCCACGTACGGGAACTTGTCCTTTTTACCCAGCGCTTCGAAATCGCCCTTGAAGATACGGGCTGCCGGGTTAGAGACCACGTTCGGGTGCAGCGGGTTGGTGCCCAGCGGCGTCTCAAACGGCTCGTAGTGTTCCGGGAACGGCCCTTCCGCCATCTTATCAATAGCAAACAGACGTCCCATCCCTTCAGGCTGCATGATAAACGGCCCGACATCGCTGCCTGGTGCGGCAGTGCTGTAGTCCGGAATATCCACGCCGCCCCATTTCGCACCGTCCCACTTGAGAAGCTGACGCTTCGGATCCCACGGATTACCCTGCGGGTCAGCGGAGGCGCGGTTATAGAGGATGCGGCGGTTGAGCGGCCACGCCCACGCCCAGCCCAGCGTGTTGCCAAGACCTGACGGGTCGGCGTTGTCGCGGTTGGCCATCTGGTTGCCTTTCGGCGTCCAGCTACCGGCAAAGATCCAGCAGCCGCTTGAGGTGGTGCCGTCATCACGCAGATGCGCGAAGGTGCTCAGCTGCTCGCCTTTCTTCACCAGCACGGTCCCGGTGGCTGGATCGATAACATCCGCCAGCGCTTTGCCGTTGCTTTCCATGGCCACTTCTTCCGGCGCTGGGTTTTCCGGCGTCGAGTAGTTCCAGCTCATGTTCAGCACCGGTTCCGGGTTCGCGCCGCCTTCAGCCGCATACATCTTACGCAGGCGTAAGAAGATACCGGCCAGGATCTCGCCGTCGTTCATGGCGATGCCCGGGGCGTCCGCGCCTTTCCAGTGCCACTGTAGCCAGCGTCCGGAGTTGACGATAGAACCGTTCTCTTCCGCGAAGCAGGTCGATGGCAGACGGAACACTTCGGTTTGAATCTTCGATGGATCGACGTCGTTCGATTCACCGTGGTTCTGCCAGAAGGTCGAGGTCTCGGTATTGAGCGGGTCAATCGTCACCAGGAACTTCAGCTTCGACAGGGACTCAACAACCTTGTTCTTGTTCGGGAACGAGGCAACCGGGTTAAAGCCCTGGCACAGATAGCCGTTCACTTTGCCCTGGTGCATCATCTCGAAATACTGCAGAACGTCGTAGCCTTTGTCCCACTTCGGCAGCCAGTCAAAGCCCCAGCTGTTTTCCGCCGTCGCTTTGTCGCCGAAGAACGCTTTCATCATGGAGACGAAGAACTTCGGATAGTTGCCCCAGTAGTTCACCTGGCCTTCAAGCAGCGGTTTAGGCGTGCTGGCCGTCAGGTAGGTTTGCAGGTCCGGCTGTTTCTCGCTTGGCAGACTCATATAGCCTGGCAGGCTTTGAGACAGGAGACCGAGGTCGGTCAGGCCCTGAATGTTGGAGTGACCGCGCAGGGCGTTCACGCCGCCGCCTGCCATCCCCATGTTGCCGAGCAGGAGCTGAACCATCGCCATGGTACGGATGTTCTGCGCACCGATGGAGTGCTGCGTCCAGCCGAGTGCATACAGGAACGACGCGGTTTTGTCTTTCGCGCTGGTTTCGGCGATAAGCTCACAGACTTTCAGGAAGTCCGCTTTCGGCGTACCGCAGATGTTTTCGACAACGTCCGGTGTATAGCGGGAAACGTGCTCTTTCAGCAGGTTCCACACGCAGCGCGGATGTTGCAGGGTGGTATCGCGCTTCGCAAAGCCTTTCTCATCCAGCTCGTAGTTCCAGCTGGTTTTATCGTATTTGCGTTTTTCGGCGTCATAACCGCTGAACAGGCCATCTTCGAAGTGGTAATCCTCACGCACGATCAGGCTGGCGTTGGTATAGGCTTCGGTGTATTCGCGGTTATATTTTTCGTTGGTCATCAGGTACAGCAATACGCCTGACAGGAAAGTGATGTCAGTACCTGAACGAATAGGGGTGTAGAAATCCGCCACTGACGCAGTACGCGTAAAGCGGGGATCGATCACAATCAGTTTCGCACCGTTGTGGATTTTGGCTTCCATCGCCCAGCGGAACCCTACAGGGTGCGCTTCAGCGGCGTTACCGCCCATCACCACAATGAGGTTGGCGTTCTTGATGTCGACCCAGTGGTTGGTCATCGCACCGCGACCAAATGTTGGAGCAAGACTTGCTACCGTTGGTCCGTGTCAGACACGCGCCTGGTTGTCGACCGCGAGCATACCGAGTGCACGCGTAAATTTCTGGGTTAAATAACCGGTTTCGTTGCTGGAAGCAGAGGCACACAGCATCCCGGTGGAGAGCCAGCGGTTGACCGTGACGCCGTCGGCGTTTTTCTCAACAAAGTTGGCATCGCGATCTTCTTTAATATGTTTTGCGATGCGGTCAAACGCTTCTTCCCAGCTAATTTGCTGCCATTTGTCGGAGCCAGGCGCGCGATATTCAGGGAATTTGAGGCGGCTTTCGGAGTGGATAAAGTCCACCAGACCGGCCCCTTTCGGGCACAACGCGCCGCGGTTGACCGGATGATCCGGGTCGCCTTCGATATGGAAAATAGACGCTTTGGCGTTTTTAGCACCGTCGCCGAGGCTATACATTAACAGCCCGCAACCGACAGAGCAGTACGTACAGGTATTACGGGTTTCACGGGTGCGCAGCAGCTTATACTGCCGCGTTTCCGCCAGCGCTACGCCGGGCGCAAAGCCCAGTGCCGCTGCCGTGGTGCCTGCCATACCGCCAGCGCAGATCTTAAAGAACTGCCTTCTGCTGACCTGCATGGGTCACTCCTTGTTTCGACATTGCTTATATATGGTGTTTTGACTTCGCGGCTAAAGAATGACCGCAAAGGAGAAAAATTTGCGTTAATCCCTCAATTCCACGAGGGATATCATAAGAATACCACAATGTCGGTATGCCTGTTCTCATGGCGTTAAAACAAAGTGAACGTATTATCACCTTGCTGATTATAAAGTGTGATATTGATCACACTGGAAGCTCGACATGTTAAAGCCGTGTAGCGGGTGTCGGGTTGCACCCCTCCGAAATGAGTAGGAGAATGGTTGTTGAAAAGTTGATCCATACTATGCGTAAGACCTGCAGTTTATGTTGCAATAGCAGGCTCACCTTCGTGGTTGTTCAGGAATACCGCTGTGTCTAAACAAAACCGTGCTCCTCACTCGTCGTCATTGCCTGCGGGCATTGTGGAATTGTCGGTGCACAGGCCACCCCACATCACTCACGCCACGCCCGATTTTCTGGCCGAGGAAGTTCCCGTTGCCCTGGTTTACAACGGTATTTCGCATGTGGTGATGATGGCCTCTCCGAAAGATCTCGAGCTTTTTGCGATTGGTTTTTCTCTTTCGGAGGGCATCATTGAGCACCCGCAGGAGATCTACGGCATGGACGTGGTTCAGGCCTGCAACGGCCTGGAAGTGCAAATTGAACTCTCGAGCCGCCGTTTTATGGGGCTGAAAGAGCGTCGACGTGCGCTGGCAGGGCGCACCGGTTGCGGTGTCTGCGGCGTTGAGCAACTCAACGATATTGGTAAACCCGTTACGCCCCTGCCGTTTACTCAGACCTTTAATCTGGCGTATCTCGACCATGCGCTTGAACACCTCAACGACGTTCAGCCGATAGGTCAACTGAGCGGTTGTACACACGCCGCAGCCTGGGTGCTGCCATCAGGTGAAATTGCCGGTGGGCATGAGGATGTGGGTCGCCACGTGGCGCTGGATAAGCTGCTCGGTCGCCGTGCGCGTGAAAACGACATCTGGCAGCATGGTGCTGCGCTGGTGTCCAGTCGGGCCAGCTACGAGATGGTGCAGAAATCCGCGATGTGTGGCGTTGAAATTTTGTTTGCCGTGTCGGCGGCGACCACGCTGGCGGTGGAAGTGGCCGAGCGCTGTAACCTGACGCTGGTAGGGTTCTGCAAGCCGGGAAGGGCGACAATTTATACCCATCCTCAGCGCTTAATTGTTGATCAATAATTTTGAATGATATTAGCAAATCCTTCCGCTTTTAGTTGTTGGTGATGAGGTCTAGTATTTATCTCATCAAGGCACAACGCCTTATCTAAACAACTTAACGAAAGGGTTTAAATCATGAAAAGCATCAAAACTTTTGTCGCTGTAATCGCTCTGGCTACTTCTTTCGGTTCTTTCGCAGCACAGACTGTGACCGCAACAGCCTCTACCATTGACGGCGCAGAAGCGAAAATCGCTGCACAGGCTCAGGAAGCAGGCGCGTCATCTTACAAAATTACCCAGGCATTCTCCGGTAACCGTGTACACATGACGGCTGAACTGAACAAATAATCTCGCTTTACCGTCGAAAGAGCGCCCCCGGGGCGCTTTTTTTATTGTATCCCCGCCAGGCGCAGTAGCGCCGTTACCACCGCCGCCGCAACGATCACCACAATTAACGGCATCTTCCGCCAGGCCAGAAACACCGCAAACGCCACGCCCAGCACGCGCGCCATACCCGCAAAATGTTCCCCTTCATAAAAGGTTGTCGCCAGCGCCACGGAAAAGAGTAAAACCGTTGCCGCGTCAGAAAGCAGCGACTGTGAACGCTCCGACAGTGCCAGCCTGCTGCCGAGCTTTGCACCACCCAGACGCATCAGATACGTCCCTGCCGATAAGATGGCAATCCCCAGAATAAAGAATGTCATGTTTCCCATTATTTTTTCCTCGCCGCCAGGCCCAGTAAAGACAGCAGAACCGGCAAACCGACCGGAGCAAACGGTACGGCAGACAGTGACAACACTGCGCCGCTACAGGCACGGATCAGCGTGGTACGGTTTTTAAATGCGGGTACCACTAAGGCCAGTAATATGGCCGGGAACACCGCATCCAGCCCGATGGTTTCTGGATCTGGCAGAAGTTTACCGACCATGGCACCCAGCAGCGCTCCCAGCGGCCAGATAATCGCCACACCTAAACCACATAACCAGTAGGCAGCTTTACGCTGTTCGGGCGTTTTTTGCGACAGGCCAAACACCACGCTTTCATCGTTCATGATGTGACAGCCCAAAAAACTCAAACCACGTTTGCCGACCAGTTCACGCACCGTGACGCCAAACGGCACATGGCGGGCGTTCACCAGCAACCCGGCAGCCGCAGCCGCCAGAGGGTTACCCCCGCTAGCGACAATGCCGATAAACATAAATTCGGACGCGCCCGCGAGTACGGTAATGGAAAGCACAAACGGTACCCAAACAGGAAAACCGTAGGCTATCGCCAGCGAGCCGTATGACATCCCGACCACACCAACGGCGAGACAAACCAGGATGATTGCTTTTATCGTGTCGCCTTTCAGGCAAGAGAAATGATGCTTCATACAATTTTAGCCATATCGAACGTGTATCCATTATAATGAACGCAACAGAACAGTTTTTCAAGACGAACGATTCGTTCGATTTATAGAACAAGAGGCCGTTATATGACGCAGCCAATTAGCGTAATCGCCAAAAGTCTGGTGCGAGAACGCCAGCGAACCGGACTTTCACTGGCGGAAATTGCCCGCCGTGCCGGGATCGCTAAATCCACGTTGTCCCAGCTGGAGTCTGGCAATGGCAACCCTAGCCTGGAAACGCTGTGGTCGCTTTGCGTGGCGCTGGATATTCCTTTCGCCCGTTTACTGGAACCACAACAGCCGACCACGCAGGTGATTCGCCGCGGTGAAGGGACCAAAGTGGTCGCCGGGCAGGCTAACTATGAAGCCATTTTACTGGCGGCGTGTCCACCGGGCGCGCGTCGCGATGTTTACCTTCTGATGACCCAACCGGGTGCAGATCGACTCTCTCAGCCGCATTCGCCTGGCTCGGTAGAGCATATTATCGTGACGCAGGGGCGGGCACTGGTCGGCCTGATTGACGCGGCGGAAGAGCTGAATGCGGGGGATTACATCTGCTATCCCGCCGATCGTCCGCACATCTTTAAAGCTCTGGAGCCAGACACGTATGCGCTGCTGGTGGCGGAACAGAATTAAAGCGCTGGGCAATTTTGTGTTAACTCAATGATAGAAATAACAATTTCTCCATTTCCTAAAAGCAAATAACCTTATAAAAATTACGGCATTGATAATCATTTTCAATATCATTTAATTAACTATAATGAACCAACTGCTTACGCGGCATTAACAGCTGTGCCGCCCGACAATAATGGAGAGGATTATGAGTTATACACTGCCATCCCTGCCGTATGCCTACGACGCACTGGAACCGCATTTCGACAAGCAGACGATGGAAATCCATCATACTAAACACCACCAGACCTATGTGAACAACGCGAATGCGGCGCTGGAAAGCCTGCCAGAGTTCGCTAACCTGTCTGCTGAAGAGCTGATCACCAAACTGGATCAACTGCCAGCGGACAAGAAAACCGTACTGCGTAACAACGCAGGTGGTCATGCGAACCACAGCCTGTTCTGGAAAGGCCTGAAAACCGGTACCACCCTGCAGGGTGACCTGAAAGCGGCGATCGAGCGCGACTTCGGTTCAGTTGACAACTTCAAAGCGGAATTCGAAAAAGCGGCTGCAACGCGTTTTGGTTCTGGCTGGGCGTGGCTGGTACTGAAAGGTGACAAACTGGCGGTAGTTTCAACGGCTAACCAGGATTCCCCTCTGATGGGTGAAGCAATTTCTGGTGCATCCGGTTTCCCAATCGTGGGTCTGGACGTATGGGAACATGCTTACTACCTGAAATTCCAGAACCGTCGCCCGGACTACATCAAAGCATTCTGGGACGTTGTTAACTGGGACGAAGCCGCTGCACGTTTTGCTGCTAAAAAATAATCCCTGATATCGGCATCACCGGTTAATTCATAAATGAAGCCTGGTTAATTTCACCAGGCTTTTTTAATTGTTTCCTCTCAGCGTATCAGATTATTTTTACTTAAATTCTAATTAAGAAAATATCAGCACTCGAGGTTTATCTGTATGAATATAATTTGACCTGAAAAATATTCTGTCTGACAGTTGCTAACGCTTTTGTTCCCACCCTTTTCAGGTCAATGTCCATGCATGTTAATAAAAAGCTAACAATATGTTTGCAGGTGTTTTTTTACCTGCACTTCACGTTTTGTAATGCATTCTTGTTCTCGTTTCCCGCGCATGCTGAAACAAATCGGAACGTAGAAATCAATACAAAAAGTGGTGAAAATAATACTACAAAAGTAAAAGATACGCCATCAGATACCCGCGATAGTGATAAAGATATAGCCGGGGTGCTTTCTGGTGCTGGCTCATTATTAAGCCAGGATAATAAAAGTGACGCTATTATAAATTCCTTGATTAATAGCGGTTCAAGTAAAGCCACTAATGAAATTCAACAGTGGTTGCAGCAATTTGGCACGGCCAGAGTGAATATTGGTCTTGACCAGAATTTTTCGCTGGAGAGTGCGAATCTGGATCTGCTGCTCCCGCTGTATGATGATAAAGGCGCCAATTTATTATTCACGCAACTGGGTGGGCGACGCGAAGACGATCGTAACATCTTCAACGCCGGCCTTGGCTATCGCTACTTTGCTGATAGCTGGATGTGGGGGGTGAACGCCTTCTATGATCAGCAAGTATCCGGCAATACGCACCAGCGAATGGGTATCGGTGGCGAATTAGGTTGGGACTACTTGAAGCTCAGTGCCAACGGTTATAAACGCCTTTCCGGGTGGAAAACATCTTCAACACATCAGGATTACGAAGAGCGCGTCGCAGATGGCTATGATGTGCGTACAGAGGGGTATTTACCCGTTTATCCTCAGCTCGGCGCAAAACTGGTCTGGGAACAATATTATGGCGACGATGTTGCCTTGTTTGGTGACGACGATGATGACCGCCAAAAAAATCCTTATGCTGTTACTGCTGGAATTAACTTTACCCCATTCCCCCTTCTTTCATTTGGTCTTAACCAAAAAATGGGTAAGGGTGATCACAATGATACACAGGTTGAATTTAATGTTAACTGGATGCCGGGTGTACCCATTGCAACACAGCTAGACTCCGAAAAAGTCAAAGAGCGCCGCACATTACTTGGCAGTCGAATGGATCTGGTTAATCGTAACAATAACATTGTGCTGGAATACCGTAAGCAGGATCTTATTTCGCTCTCGCTTCCTGAGCGTATTGAAGGCGTTGAATCGAAAACAGTGCCTGTTACTGTGAACGTTAAGACAAAATACCCTGTCGATCATATTGTCTGGCAAGACGAAAATCTGGTTAAAAATGGCGGGAAAATTAGCGAGAAAAATGGCGCCTGGTTTGTTGTATTACCGCATTATGAGCAAAACGGTGCTGAGAAAAATATGTATGTGGTAGCCGCAACGGCTTATGACAATCGAGGAAATAAATCTGATACCGCGCATATGACCGTGGCGGTGAATGGATTTGACGTCACTCAGGTCACTTCTGATACCACTTCCGAAAATACGCATTTGCCAGCCGATGGCGTGAGTACCACACAAGTCATGGTGACGATAACATCCGGTGGCGGGCAGAAAATTACGGGGCTTGCCAGCCATCTGAGCAGCCAGTTGCTCCGCGTGTCCGCACGGAAAAAGACCGTGGGTACCGACCTGGTTAGCGAGAAAATGACGGCGTTTCGGGAACAGTCCGCAGGGGTGTATGTGAGTACATTCACCAGCGGAAGTGTGCCGGGGGATGTGACAATCCAGCCGTTGTACGATACGACGAAGCTGAATAAAACCGTGGTCACTCTTGATGCAACAGACGACTCTCAACACTTTGACCATCTGGAGGCGTCAAAAAATACGGCACTGGCGAACGGTCAGGATGCGATTATGCTGACGGCGCATGTGGTTAATGCGGCGAATGAACCGGTACAAGGTGCGAAGGTTAAATGGCAGGGGGATAACTCGCATGCCGTTTTCTCTGCTGTGCAAAGCACCAGCGATGCGCAAGGTAATGCGACGGTATCGGTCACCAGTCACGATGTACTCAGTCTGACGGTTAACGCGCAACTGGAAAATGGCGAATCGATTACAGGCCCTGAGCTGCAATTTACCGCTGATGCCGATTCCGCCGTCGTGACGCATCTTGAAGCGGATAAGACCGTCGCCAAAGCGGATAATCAGGATACGATCACGCTTACCGCGGTGGTGACTGATGACAGTCAGCATCCGCTGGTTAATCAGCCTGTGCAATGGGCGATAGACTCTGCAAATACGTCGGTACATCTCGCCGATAAACAGAGCAACACTAATGAACAAGGGGTGGCGACGATCTCGATCGCCTCGGCTAAAGCCGGGCAGGGAATTGTTTCCGCCACTGCCGGCAATAGCGAGAGCGTCACCTCTGACAAACTCACCTTTGTTGCCGATAGCGAAAGCGCAACCCTTGGAACTATCACGGCCAGTAAAACCAGTGCGCTGGCGAACGGGCAGGATACGATCTCACTTGAAGTTAAAGTGGAAGATGCCAACAAAAACCCGGTGAAGGGTGCAAAAGTCGATTGGTCTACGGGCAGCGCGACCGCCCACCTTTCCGGGACATCTACTGAAACTAACGCTCTCGGGATAGCGACCATTGAAGTCACTTCAGCAAGCATTGAAACGCTTGAAGTGACGGCGACGATGGGCGGACAAACGCAGACATCTCCTGCACTTAATTTTACCGTGGATAGCACAACGGCAGTGGTGAAAACGCTGAATGTCGATAAATCTCAGGCGACAGCGAATAACAATGATCGTATTACGCTGACGGCGGAAGTTGTCGATGCTAACGATCATCCGGTTCCTGCATCAACGTTGCAGTGGTCCATTGTTCAGGGGCAAGGCACATTGAGCGCATCACAGAATGCGACAAATGAGTCAGGTATGGGGTCAGTGACACTCACCGCCACGCAGCAGGGAACCGTTATCGTATCGGTGAATACTGCGACGGGAACTGCGGTGAATTCACCTGAATTGGTGTTTGTAGCCGATACGGCCACTGGCAAGGTTTCGCAGGTGACCACGGATAAAACACTCGCGATGGCCGATGGCAAAGACAAGGTGACTTATACCGCAACCGGGACGGATGCGAATGGCAATCCGCTTCAGGGAATGGATGTAAACTGGAGCGTCACACCTTCTTCCGCGAAACTGTCTTTAGCAACGTCACAGACAGGTGCAGACGGCACTGCGTCAGTAAGTGTGACGACGCTGAAAGCCGGGGACGTAAGCCTCACCGCGCAGGCTGGAACAGGATCCGCCTGGAATGCGCCGGTGGTGACTTTCACTGCTGATAGCACGACAGCGCAGATTGGCGATCTGTCGGTGAGCAAAGCGACTGCGATGGCTAACGGCGTGGACAGCATCACGTTCACTGGCGTGGTAACGGATAAAAACGGTAATCCAGTGAGTGGCGAGACGGCGGCCTGGTCTGTGGTGCCAGCGACAGGTGTGCTTTCCTCGACAACGAGTGAGTCTGATGCCCAGGGAAATGTCTCGGTTACCCTGAAATCAGACCAGGTCGCGGACTATCGTGTGAAAGCGGTTGTTAATGGGCATGAAGAAACATCTGACAGCGTGTCGTTTACGATCGATTCTTCTACGGCAGCGATCCGTTCACTGGTTGCAGATAAAACCAGCGATATCAGCGCGGGAAGCGAGCAGGTGACATTAACGGCAACGGTTATGGATGATTACAATCATCCTGTCGCAGATGCTCCGGTTGTATGGTCTGGTGATAACGCGAGTGGCATATTCAGTGAAACCAGCACAACGACAGATAGTGAGGGTAAAACGTCCGTTACCTACAGCAGCACGCTGGCAACATCGACCATAGTGATGGCTAAGAGCAGCAATAATAGCGAAAAAACAGTGCAACTCACTATTGTTCCCGATCTTCAGAGCGCAATACCCGTAACGGTTGTGGCAGATAAATCCAGCGCTGCAGCCAATGGCGAGGATCAAATCGCATTAACTGCAACAGTAAAAGATCGGTACGGTAACGCGGTCAGTCAGGCCAATGTGGGATGGCAGGTAACGCCTGCGGGGAATTATCAGTTATCCGCCGCGGAGCAGGTGACTGATGATGCTGGTAAGTCAAACGTTATGCTGTCGAGCTCGGATGTTGTCGCCTGCAAAGCGATTGCAACATTCAATGGTGTGAATAAACCCTCTGCGACATTGCGTTATGTTGCCGATGCTGCGACAGAGAAAGTGTCTCAGATTACCTCCAGCAAAACGGCGGATGTGGTGGCTGGCAAAGATGTCATTACGCTCCAGGCCACAGTGGTGGATGAGGGAAACCACCCGGTTAACAATGCCATCGTGCATTGGGGGTCGGATAACGATAGCGGTGAATTCCAGCCTGCCGATAGCAGTACGACGAATAGCGAAGGTATTGCCGAAATTACATTTACGGCTACAAAAGCGCAACCGACGGTCATTGGCGCGGGAATTAACCATACGCAGCAAACGTTGACGGTCAACTACATCGGTAACGCAGATACCGCGACGTTGTCTGCCATCAAAGCTGATAAGTCGAAAGCTGTGGCGGATAACGCAGAGCGCGTAACCTGGTCGGTGACGGTGAAGGATGCGAATGGCAACCTCTTGCCAGGGATAGTTGTGAACTGGCGTAGTGATGATGCCGCCATGACGTTATCCGGCGACAGTAGCGTGACGGATGCGAACGGTATTGCGACGATAAGTGGCACGACGACAAAAGCAGGTGATGCTGTGATGACGGCAACGCTGGCGGCAGGTGGTCAGTCGCTTACAGCGGCTAAGGTCAGTTTTATCGGCGATGTTAAAACCGCTGAGCTGGTGTCACTCAATGTGGATAAGTCGGTTGCACTCAGCAACGGTGTAGATTCTGCGAAATACACTGTTGAGGTAAAAGACGCTAACCAGAACCTTGTTCCGGACGCGTCGATAAACTGGCAAACCACGATGAACACTCTGTCGGCTGCCAGTACCAAAACGGATGCTTCGGGTATCGCCACTGTCACACTTTCAGGCCATGATATCGGGATGGCAACGGTGACGGCTTCCATTAATAACTCGACGTTGTCTAACGCTAACGTGAAGTTTATTAACACGATTGAAGATACCTGGGTTATTAACTCAGATTCATCAAATTATTCTTCAGCAAAGATCAGTGGGTTCCCGTCATTAGGTTTTGTTACGGTTGATCCAACAAATGGGCCGACTCAGTTGGAATGGGCGCCCAGCGGATATTCCGACGTTTCCACACCAGTTATGCTGACCGACGAAAGTGGGCAGCAGTATATGGTGAATTTGAAAGGGTACAGAGAGTCTGACTGTTCTCTGCGTCCGCTTAATGCAGCCGCGAGCTGCAGCACCAATGGTGGGATGCGTGCGAAATTTACCTACGCTCGCACGGATAATCCGGATTTACCAGCCGGACATTACACCGGGCTGGTTCACTTCCTGGGTAAAGACTGGCATACCAGCTATGCATTTGAGTACAAGTTAACGCTGGATCTTACCGTGAACTAACCGCTAAAAAACTTGCGAAAGGAATAAGGAAAAGCGAGTCTGATGACTCGCTTTTTTGTATCTGCAAAAAGGAGCAGCAATGCATTACCCGGTGAATGTATTTACAGGCAAGGTCAGGGAGTACGACGGCAGCCGCCCGAGCGCTATCGCCAAAGTGCAGGTCGACGGCGAGCTGACGTTAACCGAGCTTGGGCTTGCGGGCGACGAGCAGGCCGAGAAGAAAATCCACGGTGGGCCCGATCGGGCGCTGTGCCACTATCCGCGCGAGCACTATCAATACTGGATAGCCGAATTCCCCGAGCAGGCGGACCTCTTTGTCGCACCAGCCTTTGGCGAGAACCTCTCCACCGAAGGGCTGACGGAGAGGAATGTTTTCATCGGCGATATCTACCGCTGGGGCGACACCCTGATTCAGGTGACGCAGCCGCGCTCACCGTGCTTCAAACTTAACTACCATTTTGGCATCAGCGATATGTCTGCCCAACTGCAAACGGCAGGCAAAACCGGCTGGCTGTACCGCGTAGTGCTGGCAGGGCAAGTTTCTGCGGACGCGCCGCTGGAACTGGCATCACGCCTGAGCGATGTCTCAGTGTATGACGCCTGCGCGATAGCCTGGCATATGCCGTTTGATGACGACCAGTATCATCGCCTCCTGTCGGCGGCAGGGTTATCAACCAGCTGGACAAGAACGATGCAGAAGCGGCGTATTAGTGGGGAGATCGAGGATAATTCGCGGAGATTGTGGGGGAAATAGCGGTTTCTGCAAAAACAAGAGCCTCCGCCTGAATCAAGAGGACAGCACCTTTCTGGCGCTGCCCTCGCTAATCATGAACTTGATACCTGGCCCACAAAAATAGCGTCAGCTTGCCGAAAAAACTTGAGAATTTTCTCCGCTCAAATATTGTGTCTTCAAATTGGTTTAAACCAGATTGCGAGACATGAAAGAAAAAAACAATGTTGATCTCCTGAGAGACCGCTTCGAAAGTTGGCTAGCGGCTAATGATTTTCCGCCGGGCTCCAGACTTCCCTCCGAGCGCGAATTGTGCGAATTGCTTGATGCTAAACGCATGACCTTAAGGCAGGTTTTAATTGAGCTTGAGGTTGCGGCACGTATTTTCCGCAAGAACCGCAGCGGGTGGTTCATCTCTCCCCGGCGATTCATCTACAACCCAAAATCGCTCTCCAGTTTTAATGCGGAGGCGCGTGCGCAGGGGCGAAAACCTTCCTGGGGTTATTTGACCAAAGATGTTGTTGATACCGTACCTCGTCATATTGAGAAAGCTTTTTCGTCTTCCAGGGCTCCCTACCTGATTACCGGCTGGTGCGGACTGGACGATCATAAAGTTTTTTACCATGAGTCCTGGATTGATGCCGAAGCCGCCCCGGAGTTTATGGTGAAGCTGGAAAACCACGCTTTTTCTAAAGTCTGGGAAGAGCAGTTTGGGCTTGCCTTAACCATCAAAGAGATGATTTTCAAACCCGTCAATATGCCTGAGCTTGCCTGCAAAGAGCTGGGAGTAGCACCCAATACGTACGGTATTTTGGTAGAGAAGCATCGTGCCACCTCTGAAAAGAAAGTGGTTCAGGTTGATCTGGAGTACTGGAGACTTGAATCCGTCGAACTGGTTATTCGTGATGAGTGAGAAAAATTATGGAAAACGTTATCAGAGAAAAACTGGCTGAGCGTGCAAAAAATATTCGTCTTTATTTGCACGCCTATGCCTTTCATTTAAACATGCGCTATGAGAGAGTTCTTCCTGAAGATTTACTGGATATTGCATATCAGAATCATTTATCGGGTGTGAAAGTGCATGTTGAAGACGGTGAATCCTTTTCACTGAGAAATATGCGACCAGAGCAGTTGGGTTCTTTTAAAAAGAAAGCCGAGCAATACGGGCTGGATATTCATATTGAAACCAGCGCGTCAGATAAAAAGACACTGGATGAGGCTATTGCTATTGCGCAGGCAACAGGTGCTACCTCTGTCAGATTTTATCCACGTTATGAAGGGCGTTTAAATTCAGTACTGGAAAAAATCGCCCAGGATATTGCTTATCTGGCGCAGTTTGATAATAGCGGTATCCAGTTTACGATTGAACAGCATGAAGATCTCAAAGGACATGAGCTGGTTACACTGGTAAAAAACAGTGGTATGAAAAACCTCTCAATACTCTTTGATTTTGGCAATATGATCAATGCTAATGAAGAGCCAATGGCTGCGTTACGGACTATGTCGCCTTACATCACTCAGGTTCATATCAAGGATGCCAGAGTGATAAAAGAGGGTAAAGGATGGGCGCATGAAGCCTGCCGTACAGGGCTCGGCGATCTCCCTGTAGAGATGATGTTGCGTGAACTTTTACTGTTGGGTGACGACCAGGCCCAGGTCACTTCTTTTGGCCTTGAAGAAGAGGTTGATTATTACGCACCAGCATTTCGTTTCGATGATGAAGGAGATAACCCGTGGATACCGTGGCGTGACGCAAGTTTTACGCCACTTCCTGATAATGAACTGGTTGATGCTCGTCTGGCACAGGAAAAAGAGTATGCTATTTCTCAAATTGAATTTATTCGTAATTTGTGCGCTAAATTTATAAATATAAAACAACCTGCTTAATTAATTTAACAGTGTCTTACGGCTTCCTTTTTCAGGGATGGCCTGGATTTTTATATATTACAGAACGGTTTTCTCTCAAAATTGCAGTGAGGGTGTCGAATATGTTCATGAATAAATGGGCTCGTCTGTGCTTTTTGGTATTAGGTGGTGGGACGATATTTAAGCTTTCCAGCATGAAGGATGTCTTTTATGTCCCAATGCAAAGTGACTGGGGGCTGACAAATACACAAATAGGGCTCAGTTTTACGGTATATACGATTGTGCAAACCACGGGGCTTTTCCTCTCTTTATATATTGCCGACCGCTATTCTAAGAAGATCCTTCTGCCCTTCGGGTTAATTGGTGTGGGGCTGTGTGGTCTCTATTTATCCACTCTGCCGTCTTTCACTGGCTATCTCATTTGCTTTGCGGCGATGGCCTTCTTTGCTGATGTCGTTTACTGGCCGGTGTTATTAAAAGCTGTACGCCTGTTAGGGACACAAGAAGAACAGGGGCGGTTGTTCGGGCTTCTGGAGGCAGGGCGTGGTGTGGTGGACGTTATTGTGGCTTCTGGCGCGCTGTTCGTCTTTGTGCACTTTGGGGAAGGGAAAGCGGGGATGCAGGCTGGTTTGCTCTACTACACGTTCATCACCCTGATGGCCGGTGTTATCACCTACTTCATCGTTGATGATGACCATGTCAAAAACGCTAAAGGAAGCAGCGCAAACATTGAAACCCTGAAAGGTATTAAGCATGTTCTGACCTGCCCGAACGTCTGGTTAGCATCATTTGGTATCTTCTTTGTGTATGCGGCTTACTGCGGTTTAACCTATTTCATCCCGTTCCTGAAAGACATCTACATGCTTCCGGTTGCGCTGGTAGGGGCGTACGGGATCATTAACCAGTATGCCCTTAAAATGGTGGGTGGACCGGTGGGTGGTTTCCTGGCAGATAAAGTCGCTAAGTCCCCCACGGTCTACCTGAAGTGGACGTTCTTGATTTCTGCCGTTGCGATGATGTTGTTTATGCAACTCCCTCATCAGTCGATGAACGTTTACATCGGGATGGTTGCAACGTTAGGGTTTGGCGCCATCATCTTCTCGCAGCGTGCCATCTTCTTTGCCCCGATGGATGAAATTGGAACCCCACGGCAATATGCCGGTTCGGCAATGGCATTTGGTTGTATTATCGGCTATATGCCCGCGATGTTTGCGTACACACTCTACGGCTGGATTCTGGATAACTTTAAAGGGATCACCGGATACAACTATGTGTTCAGCGTGATGATTGCCTTTAGTCTTTCAGGATTTATTTGCTCGACATTGCTGGTGAAACGCATCAAAAAACAGAAAGTTATGTCAGTCAGTGAGGCAGCATAAGATCATGAACCACGACCCCCGATGCAACATCGGGGGTCGTGGGGTCAGGAACGTTTATACAGTGGCAGCCACAGCGTTAACCGTAATCCGCCCAGTGGGCTGTCGTCAGCTTTCACCCAACCGCGGTGCTGCTGCATGGCGGTTTCAACAATCGCCAGACCCAGCCCCGTGCCGCCAGATTCGCGGTCACGCGCCTCGTCGGTACGGTAGAACGGTCGGAAAATCTGCTCGCGGTCTTCCGGACTCACGCCAGGACCATCATCATCGACGATCACGGTGATCCCGTCTTTATCCACCGAGAAGGCGACCTCAATCTTCGTATGCGAGTAGCGCAGGGCGTTACGTACGATGTTCTCCAGCGCGCTTTCCAGCGTGTTAGGGTTACCGTACAGCGGCCATGGCCCCGGCGGGAAGTTGACGGTAAAGGATTTACCCATCTGTTCTGCTTCGAACGCCGCGTTGTCTAATACTTCATGCCACAGATGATTGGCTTTCACCGTCTCGCTGACCAGCGCGTTTTTCTGCTGATTGCGCGACATCACCAGCAGATCGTTGATCATGCTGTCCAGACGATGCGCTTCCGTTTCAATACGTTCCAGCTCTTTGCTCTCACCACTGCGACGACGGAGCAGGGCGGTACCAAGCTGTAGTCGTGTTAGCGGGGTACGCAGTTCGTGCGAGATATCCGAAAGCAGCCGTTGCTGCGCCGTCATCATACGCTCCAGCGCGCTCACCATCTGGTTGAAACTGGCACCTGCAGCAAGAAACTCTTGTGGCCCGGATTCTAGCTCAGGATGCTGTCTCAGGTTGCCCTGCGCCACTTCGTCGGCGGCATTTTTCAGCTTACGCGCCGGTTTTGCTAGGCTCCACGCCAGCCATAACAGCAGCGGCGAGCTAACCAACATGGTGACAATCAGCAGCAGGAGCGGACGGTCAAACAGCAGATTGATAAAATCAGACTGGGAACTGCTCGCCGGTCGAATCAGGTAGAGCTGATAATTATCCTCCCCGTCCCTGACAGAAAAAGGCCCCACCATCTCAACGCGGCCATATTTCTTCTTCTGGGGGTGATCGGCGTTATCTGCCTGACCGATAAAGTTACGGATAATCTGCATTTCATTGCGATCGGCACCAATGACTCGGCCTTCACTGGTGACCAGCAGCAGGCGTTGCCCGGGTGGTGCCCACTTGTCGATAGCGCGAAACAGCCTGCGCCACCACATCAAATCGTTTGGCGGGTCATTTGCCAGCTCGGCTTCGACGTGCTGCTCGATCATCACGCCCTGACGTTGCTCGCTGTCGAGAAGCTCCGTCATCTGGCGTGAGTCGAGTTTTGGCAACATCAGTACGAGCATTAAAACCAGTGCCAGCGTCAGCCAGAAAATGGCGAAGATGCGGGCGGTTAAGCTTCCTATCATGAAGCGGAGACCATCAGATAACCGCGACCACGCAGGGTTTTAAACCATGGGTGACCGTCTTTACGCTCCGGCAGCTTACGGCGCAGGTTAGAGATGTGCATGTCGATGGCGCGGTCAAACGGCGTGAGACGCTTGCCCAGCACTTCCTGGCTCAGATGTTCACGCGATACCACCTGGCCGAGATGTTGCGCCAGCAGATAAAGCAGGGTGAACTCCGTGCCGGTCAATTCCAGCGCCTGGCCGTCGAAGCTGGCTTCCTGGCGGCCCGGGTTCAGGCTCAGGGAGTCCACTTCCAGCGTCGGCGAACTGTTGTCGGTATTCTGCTGCTGCTCGCTCCAGTGCGAACGACGCAGGATAGCGCGAATACGGGCGACCAGTTCACGGTCGTTGAACGGTTTCGGTAAATAGTCATCCGCACCCAGCTCAAGGCCAAGTACGCGGTCAAGTTCGCTGCCGCGTGCGGTCAGCATAATTACGGGTGTCTGGTGTGTCTGGCGAAGCTCTTTCAGCGTATCAATACCGTTTTTCTTCGGCATCATGACGTCGAGCAAAAGTAAATCGATGCTGTCGTCAAGGAGACTCAGCGCCTGCTCGCCATCATGGGCAACCAGAACGTTGAAACCTTCCATGTCGAGCAACTCCTTTAAAAGGGATGTGAGCTCTCGGTCATCATCAACTAACAGGATTTTATTCATTGTTTAAATACCTCCGAGGCAGAAATTACGACATCAAGGCTGTCTAATCCATGACTTTACGTTGTTTTACACCCCCTGACGCATGTTTGCAGCCTGAATCGTAGACTGTCTCTCGTTGAATCGCGACACGAAAGATTTTGGGAGCAAGTGATGCGCAAAGTTACCGCTGCCGTCATGGCCTCAACGCTGGCGTTCAGTGCGTTTAGCCAGGCTGCTGTAGCTATCATCAGCGATAACGGTTCCTCACAAGAGGGCACAACGCAGCACAGTAGCCAAAGCCATATGTTTGACGGCATAAGTTTAACCGAACATCAGCGTCAACAGATGCGAGATCTGATGCAGAGGGCAAGACATGACCAGCCCCCTGTTAATGTTAGCGAAATGGAGACAATGCATCGCCTTGTCACCGCAGAAAATTTTGACGAAAGCGCTGTACGCGCTCAGGCAGAAAAAATGGCACAGGAACAAGTTGCCCGCCAGGTAGAGATGGCGAAGGTCCGCAACCAAATGTTCCACCTGCTAACGCCCGAGCAGCAAGCGGTTTTGAACACCAAACATCAGCAGCGTATGGACCAGCTGCGTGAGGTTGCACGGATGCAGCGAAACTCGGAAACGACGTTTTTCAGTAGCAATAGCAGTACCCGTAGTAACCAGTAAACCCTGTTTTCCTTGCCATAGACACCATCCCTGTCTTCCCCCACATGATGTGGGGGTTTTTTTTGCCTTCATTCTAATTTGTTAACCGTTTATTCATCCTTAGACTCCTCACGCTTCCGTTATACTAGCGGCATGACATGACAGGAGTGTTTATGAATCAATCCTATGGAAGGCTGGTAAGCCGGGCCGCCATTGCGGCAACCGTCATGGCCTCTAGCCTGCTACTGATCAAAATCTTTGCCTGGTGGTATACCGGCTCGGTCAGTATTCTGGCGGCGCTGGTAGACTCATTGATGGACATTGCAGCCTCACTGACCAACTTGCTGGTGGTGCGTTACTCGCTGCAACCGGCGGATGAAGAGCACACGTTCGGGCACGGCAAAGCGGAGTCACTGGCCGCGCTGGCGCAAAGCATGTTCATTTCCGGGTCTGCACTGTTCCTGTTTTTAACCGGCATTCAGCATCTCGTCTCGCCGACCCCGATGAACGATCCCGGCGTGGGCGTCGTTGTGACAGTCGTTGCACTTATATGCACACTTGTTCTGGTAACGTTCCAGCGCTGGGTCGTTCGCAAAACGCAAAGTCAGGCAGTACGGGCGGATATGCTTCATTATCAATCTGATGTTATGATGAATGGGGCTATTCTTATTGCGCTCGGTCTGGCCTGGTACGGCTGGCATCGGGCCGATGCGTTGTTCGCGTTAGGGATTGGTATCTATATTTTATATAGTGCCTTACGGATGGGGTATGAAGCGGTGCAATCGCTGCTCGATCGCGCTCTCCCGGACTCAGAACGTAATGAAATTTTTACTATTGTGACCTCCTGGCCTGGCGTCAGCGGTGCGCACGATCTTCGAACGCGGCAGTCAGGGCCGACCCGCTTTATTCAGATTCACATTGAAATGGAAGACAACCTGCCACTGGTTCAGGCTCACGTTATTGCTGAGCAGGTCGAGCAGGCGATTTTGCAGCGTTTTCCTGGTTCAGACGTCATCATTCACCAGGATCCCTGCTCGGTAGTACCTGGACATGTTGGGCTTTCGTAATTCGTTGTAAAAAAGTGAGCCAGGCCAGCATTTTGTGTATAAATTACCGCCATTTGGTCTGACCTGAATCAATTCAGCTGGAAGTGATTGATATACTATTTGCAGTATTCGTTGGTCGATAAGTTTCTTCCGGCAACAGATTTCAATTTTGCATTCCTAAGTTCAGAGGTAGTCATGATTAAGAAAATCGGTGTGTTGACAAGCGGCGGTGATGCGCCGGGCATGAACGCGGCAATTCGTGGGGTTGTCCGTGCAGCGCTGACGGAAGGTCTGGAAGTTTTTGGTATCTATGATGGTTACCTGGGTCTGTACGAAGACCGTATGGTTCAGCTCGACCGTTACAGCGTGTCTGACATGATCAACCGTGGCGGCACCTTCCTTGGGTCTGCACGCTTCCCGGAATTCCGTGATGAACACGTTCGTGAAGTGGCTATCGAGAACATGAAGAAACGTGGCCTGGACGCCCTGGTGGTTATCGGTGGTGACGGCTCTTACATGGGTGCAAAACGTCTGACTGAAATGGGCTTCCCGTGCATCGGTCTGCCAGGCACTATCGACAACGACATCAAAGGCACTGACTACACCATCGGTTACTTCACCGCGCTGGGTACCGTTGTGGAAGCGATTGACCGCCTGCGTGACACCTCTTCTTCTCACCAGCGTATCTCCATCGTTGAAGTGATGGGGCGTTACTGTGGTGACCTGACTCTGGCCGCCGCGATTGCGGGTGGTTGTGAGTTCGTGGTTGTGCCGGAAGTGGAATTCAGCCGTGAAGATCTGGTTGCTGAAATCAAAGCGGGCATCGCGAAAGGTAAAAAACACGCGATTGTTGCCATCACCGAGCACATCTGTGATGTTGACGAGCTGGCGAAGTACATCGAAACCGAAACCAAACGCGAAACCCGCGCGACCGTACTGGGTCACATCCAGCGTGGCGGTTCCCCTGGCCCGTACGACCGTATTCTGGCGTCCCGTATGGGGGCATACGCTATTGAACTGCTGCTGCAGGGTCACGGTGGCCGCTGCGTCGGTATTCAGAACGAGCAGTTGGTGCACCATGACATCATCGACGCCATTGAAAACATGAAACGTCCGTTCAAAGGTGACTGGCTGGACTGCGCGAAAAAACTGTACTGATCCCTCAAGCCCTCTCCGTTGCGGAGAGGGCTTTTATTCCTCTAAGTTATAGCCAATCTTTTTTTATTCTTTAATCCTCGATTCGCTTTCTGGCACGCTGCATTCATCAAAACACTACACAAGAGAGCTGGGCGATGAATAAATGGGGCGTGGGTTTAACATTATTGCTGGCATCGACCAGCGTTCTGGCTAAGGACATCCAGTTACTGAACGTGTCATACGACCCGACGCGTGAACTTTACGAGCAGTACAACAAAGCGTTTGCCGCACACTGGAAGCAGCAAACCGGCGATAACGTTGTGGTTCGCCAGTCTCACGGCGGTTCCGGCAAGCAGGCGACGTCTGTGATCAACGGTATTGAAGCCGATGTGGTCACTCTGGCACTGGCTTACGATGTCGACGCCATCGCCGAACGTGGGCGTATAGATAAAAACTGGATCAAACGCCTGCCGGACAACTCCGCGCCTTACACCTCGACCATTGTTTTCCTGGTGCGTAAAGGCAACCCAAAACAAATTCATGACTGGAATGACCTGATCAAACCGGGCGTGTCTGTGATTACTCCGAACCCGAAAAGCTCCGGCGGCGCTCGCTGGAACTACCTGGGGGCGTGGGGTTACGCGCTGCACCACAACAACGGTGACCAGGCTAAAGCTCAGGAATTTGTGAAAGCGCTGTATAAAAACGTTGAGGTGCTGGATTCCGGCGCGCGTGGCGCAACCAACACTTTTGTCGAGCGCGGTATTGGTGATGTGCTGATCGCATGGGAAAACGAAGCCCTGCTGGCCACCAACGAACTGGGTAAAGACAAATTCGAGATTGTGACCCCAAGCGAATCTATCCTCGCGGAACCAACCGTTTCTGTGGTCGACAAAGTGGTAGAGAAGAAAGAGACCAAAGCAGTGGCGGAAGCCTACCTGAAGTATCTCTACTCGCCAGAAGGCCAGGAAATTGCAGCGAAAAACTTCTATCGCCCACGTGACCCGGCGGTTGCGAAGAAATACGAAAACGTCTTCCCGAAACTGAAGCTCTTCACCATTGATGACGAGTTTGGTGGCTGGGCCAAAGCACAGAAAGAGCACTTTTCTAACGGCGGTACCTTCGACCAGATCAGCAAACGCTAAGTATTTCGCAAAGAACGACACGGTGACCCGGTGTGAGAAATCCACCGGGTTTTTTATTTGGTCATCATTTTGCGTTACTCTTTCACTTCAAATGGATACAGGGAACGCGCTGTGAAAAAAATTATCTTATTGATCCTGATTGTCATCGCTCTTGCCGCTGGCGGCGGGTACTGGATGAAAGCGGGTAATCCGGATGCGCTGCGACATATCGTTCTCGACCAGTGTGTGCCGAATCAAATCCAGAACCGTAACCCGGCGCCGTGTGCGCAGGTGAAAACAGATGCAGGTTATGTGGTGTTTAAAGACCGCAATGGACCGCTGCAGTATCTGCTGATGCCAACCTACCGTATCAACGGCACAGAAAGTCCGCTTTTGACCGAGCCTCATACGCCGAATTTTTTCTGGCTGGCGTGGCAGTCACGCAGTTTTATGACCCTGAAGCGGGGAACCGAGGTGCCTGACAGCGCCATTTCACTGACGATTAACTCCCCGACAGGCCGTACGCAGAACCATTTTCATATTCATATCTCCTGCCTGCGCCCGGATGTGCGCGAGAAGCTGAACGCGGCTCAGGGCGAAATTAGCACCCAGTGGCTGCCTCTTCCGGGTGGGCTGGAAGGGCATGAGTATCTTGCCCGTCGGGTAACGGAGAATGAGCTGGTGCAGCGCAGTCCGTTTATGATGTTGGCGGAAGAGCTGCCGGAAGCACGCGACCATATGGGACGCTTTGCGCTGGCGATGGCGCAGCAGTCAGATGGCTCTTTTGTTTTACTGGCAACGGAACGCAACCTGCTTACCCTTAATCGCGCATCGGCTGAGGAACTGCAGGATCATCAATGCACTATCCTGAATTGACCCCACTATAAATCGCGTTTACTCCGGCTGCCTGTCACCGTAGACTTGCTGAAAAAATCTACGGGAGACAGGTATGTCGCTCTGGTTAGCTCACCCTCTACTGCTGCCCTCACTGATCGTTGGCGTCACCATTGTGCTGTGGGCGACGTCGCTATTACCGGAATTTATCACCGCGCTGTTGTTCTTCACGGCCGCGATGACCGCCAGAATCGCCCCGCCGGAGGTGATCTTCGGTGGTTTTGCCTCGTCGGCGTTCTGGCTGGTGTTTAGCGGTTTTGTGCTCGGCGTGGCGATCCGTAAAACCGGCCTGGCGGACAGGGCTGCGCGTGCGCTGTCGGCAAAGCTCACCGACTCCTGGGTGTTGATGGTGGCGAGCGTGGTGCTGCTGAGCTATGCGCTGGCGTTTGTGATGCCGTCGAATATGGGACGTATTGCGCTCCTGATGCCTATCGTTGCTGCGATGGCGAAAAGGGCGAGTATCGCAGACGGTTCGCGGGCGTGGTTTGGCCTGGCGCTGGCTGTGGGGTTCGGTACTTTCCAGCTCTCGGCAACTATTTTGCCTGCAAACGTCCCTAACCTGGTGATGAGCGGTGCGGCGGAAGGTTCGTACGGCATCCACCTGAGTTACGTCCCGTATCTGCTGCTGCACACCCCCGTACTGGGCATTCTCAAAGGTCTGATTCTGATTGGCCTGGTCTGCTGGCTCTTTCCCGGTAATCCAAAACCACAGAAGGATCTGGCACCGTCTGAACCGATGGGGCGGGATGAAAAGCGTCTCGCCTGGCTGCTGGCGGTGGTGCTGGGGATGTGGGTGACGGAGAGCTGGCACGGTGTGGGGCCCGCGTGGACGGGGCTGGCGGCCTCGGTCATCGTCATGCTACCGCGCATCGGTTTTATCACCGGAGAAGAGTTTTCTGCGGGGGTGAATATGCGTACCTGTATTTATGTCGCGGGCATTCTTGGTCTGGCGATTGTGGTGACGCAGACCGGGATTGGTGCAGCCGTAGGTGAAGCATTGCTGCGGATAATGCCGCTGGACGCTGATAACCCCTTCACCAGTTTCCTGGCGCTGACCGGTATTACCACCGCGCTCAACTTCATTATGACCGCCAACGGTGTTCCTGCGCTGTATACCACGCTGGCACAGAGTTTTTCCGACGCGACGGGTTTCCCGCTGCTGTCGGTGATCATGATCCAGGTGTTGGGTTATTCCACACCGCTGCTGCCGTATCAGGCGTCGCCAATTGTGGTCGCAATAGGGCTCGGGAAGGTGCCTGCAAAGGCGGGGATGGTGCTCTGTCTGGCGCTGGCGATAGCGACCTATCTGGTGCTGTTGCCGCTGGATTACTTGTGGTTTAGCGTATTGGGTCGTTTGTAGCGGAGTAGGGCGGGTAAGCGCAAGCGCCACCCGCCACAACAGCATTACGCCTGTTTAGCCGCTTCTGCTGCTTTAACGATCACCGCGAAAGCGTCAGCCTTCAGGGATGCACCGCCAACCAGCGCGCCATCGATGTCTGGCTGGGTGAACAGCTCAGCAGCGTTGGATGCGTTTACGGAACCGCCGTACTGGATAATGACTTGTTCAGCCACTTTCGCGTCGGCTTTAGCAATGTGATCGCGGATGAACTTGTGAACTGCCTGAGCCTGCGCAGGGGTTGCTGATTTGCCGGTACCGATCGCCCAGACTGGCTCATAAGCAATGACCGCGCCTTCGAATGCTGCTGCACCCTGAGTTTTCAGCACTGCGTCGATCTGGCGAGCACACACTTCTTCCGTTTTGCCTGCTTCGTTTTCAGCTTCGGTTTCACCGATGCACAGAACTGGGATCAGACCTTGCTCTTTCAGCACAGCGAATTTCTTCGCGATGAACTCGTCGGATTCTTTGTGATAGGTACGACGCTCAGAGTGGCCGATGATGATGTATTTCGCGCCGATATCTTTCAGCATTTCAGCGGAGGTTTCACCGGTGAATGCGCCAGACAGGTTAACGTCAACGTTCTGTGCACCCAGAATGATGTGGCTGCCGTCAGCGGCGTGTTTAGCCAGATCCAGGTACATATCCGGCGGAGCGATAGCAACCGCACAGCCCGTCACGCCAGCCAGCTCTTTACGCAGGTTCGCAACCAGTTCGTTTACCATGTGGCGGCTGCCGTTCAGTTTCCAGTTACCCATCACTAAAGGATGTCGCATTTCAATTCTCCACGCTAAATAAGCGAATTAAGGAATATGGCCACCCTGTCGGGCAGCATGGTCTGTGAATCAGTATAGAGATTTTCCCTCGAAAGGCTTTGCTTTTTGTCATTAATTCGCCCCTCCGAGTGTGTCAGATAGTGCCAGCTTAATCGGTTCAACTGCGAAGGTCAGTCCTTTTTCGCCGTTGTCTGCGACAACATAGCGAATCGCACCTTCGGTATCGGCGTAGTAGCGCTTGTTTTTACCGGCGGCGAGGAGTTTTTGCAGCTTTTGCTGGCTTTGCTTTTTCGTCAGTGCCGGGGTAAAGGCCTGTAACACCGCGCTCATATACTCCAGCGCCTTCGCCTTCGCTGCTTTCTGCTCTGGCCCCTGAATTGGCAGCCAGGTGATTTGCATGCTTTTGATTTTTAGCGTGCCGCGCTCCAGCGCCGTTGAGGCATACAAGTTCTCGTTAATCTTGCTTGCCGCACGGGTCAGCGTAGGGGTATCGCGAGAACCATCAATGGCGCGAAATTCATCCAGTGGCAGCGTTGGGTTGGCCTGATTGAAGGCTTCACGAAACTGGCTGATGGACTGATCGAAAGACGGGGAGCCCGCAAGCAGATACGGCGCCGTTGTCGGGGCGGTGGTTTCGGCTGCATGCAGGGGAAAGCCCGCGCTAAGCAGCGTTAAACACAGGAAAAGAGAACGCGCCGAAATTTTCATCAACATTGCCCCTGGCCGTAAGTGCTCATGATTAAAACGATATCTGGTCGGCTTGTCAAAAGGTCACAACTCCAGGGTAAAATGCGCGCTATACGATAATAAGGAACCTTACATGACCATACAGCAGTGGCTGTTTTCATTCAAAGGGCGTATTGGACGCCGTGATTTCTGGATCTGGATGGTGACGTGGGTTGTCGCCATGCTGGTTCTGTTTTTTGTTGCTTACAACGCGTGGCTGAGTACGCAAACGGCGGCCTTTGCGCTGGTCTGTCTGCTATGGCCAACAGCGGCCGTGGTGGTAAAACGTCTGCACGATCGCGGCCGTTCCGGGGCGTGGGCATTTCTGATTATTCTGGCGTGGATGCTGGTGGCAGGGAACTGGGCGATGCTTCCGTCCATTCTTCCCTGGGTCGTCGGCAGGCTGCTACCGTCAGTTATCTTCGTGATGATGATTGTCGATCTGGGCGCGTTTATTGGCACCCAGAGCGAAAACAAATACGGTAAAGACACCCTTGAGGTGAAGTACCGCTGATTACCAGTAGTGTTCGGCGGTCATATGGCCCGGCCGGCGGCGAAGATGTTTCGTCATCTGCCGGGTATCTTTCAGAAGTTGTTGCGTGTCACGAACCATCTGCGGATTACCGCACAGCATGACGTGGCTGGTTTCCGCCGTCATCGGCAAACCCACTGCTTTTTCCAGGACTCCACTCTCAATTAATGCCGGCACACGACCCGTCAGCGCACCTTCTGCCGTTTCACGACTGACCACCGTTTGAATTTTGAGCTTACCGCCATACTTCTGTTCCAGATCGCGCATTTGCGGCAAATAGCTTAAGTCTGCAGCGTAGCGCGCGGCATGAACCAACACGATGTTTTTAAAGCGTTCAAGGTCTTTGCCATATTGCAAAATGGAGAGATACGGACCGATGGCCGTACCGGTTGCCAGCATCCATAGCGTGTCACAGTCAGGAATTTCGTCGAGCACAAAGAAGCCGGCAGCGTCACTCACCATTTGCACATCATCACCGGGCTTAAGAGCGGCGAGACGCGGGCTGAGTTTGCCGTCCGGAACGGTAACCAGATAGAACTCGAGATCCGGGTTATCTGGCGCGTTAACGTAAGAGTAAGCGCGCTGTACGCGTTCACCGTCGACATCCAGCCCCAGCTTCGCAAATTGCCCGGCCGTAAACGGGTGAACGGGAGCATGCAGGGTGAGACTAAATAGCGTATCGGTCCAGAACTGTATCTTTGTGACTTTACCTGTTACCCAGTCCGCCATGATCTTCTCCTGTGCTGTTTCTCTGTTCTATCTTCCTGTCTTGTCGTGAAGATTTCCAGCCCATTTGGGCCGGAAAGCTCTATCGATCAAACGGTTTTACAGAATGTGCGTCTGTACGTCCGGGTCTTTACGGTCGAGATAGTGGATAGACTGAATGCGACGAATGGTGCGTGATTTACCGCGGATCAGCAGCGTTTCAGTGGTTGCCATGTTGCCCTTACGGGTAATGCCGTCCAGCAGATCGCCTTTCGTGATGCCGGTCGCCGAGAAGATAACATTATCGCTGCGGGCCATTTCGTCCAGAGCGAGAACTTTATGAGCTTCGATGCCCATTGCTTCGCAGCGTGCCAGCTCCTCTTCGCCAATCCGACGGTTCTCTTCGCTGTCGCCTTTGACATCATGACGTGGCAGCAGGCGCGCCTGCATGTCGCCGTCCAGGGCGCGGATCACTGCTGCTGATACGACTCCTTCCGGCGCGCCACCGATGCCATAAAGCACATCGACTTCGCTGTCCGGCATACAGGTCAGAATCGAGGCCGCAACGTCACCATCCGGAATGGCAAACACGCGCACACCGAGTTTTTGCATCTGCGCAATCGTGGCATCGTGGCGCGGTTTCGCCAGAATGGTGACGGTCAGCTCGCTGAGCGGTTTACCCAATGCTTTGGCGATATTATGCAGGTTTTCTTCCAACGGCAGGCTGAGGTCGATTGCGCCTTTGGCACCCGGGCCGACAATCAGCTTTTCCATGTACATATCTGGCGCGTTGAGGAAGCAGCCTTTGTCGCCCACCGCCAGCACCGCCAGGGCATTGGCCTGACCCATTGCCGTCATGCGCGTGCCTTCGATCGGATCGACGGCGATATCTACCGCATCGCCTTTGCCGGTGCCGACTTTCTCACCAATGTAGAGCATTGGCGCTTCGTCGATCTCGCCTTCGCCGATCACGATGGTGCCGTCGATGTTGACCTGGTTAAGGACGATGCGCATGGCATGGACAGCCGCACCGTCTGCGGTATTTTTGTCGCCACGACCCAGCCATTTATAGCCTGCGAGGGCGGCCGCTTCGGTGACGCGGGAAAACTCGATAGCAAGTTCACGTTTCATGAGGTACTCGTGCAATCAAAAGGAATTGCACGAAGTTTATCACAGAGTGGGGAGACGAGTTCCCTCTCCCCTGTGGGGAGAGGGTTAGGGAGAGGGGAATTACTCTTCGTGATCTTCCCATGCCAGGGCGCGTTTCACCGCTTTTTTCCAGCCGCTGTAGCGGAAGTTACGTTCGGTGGTTTCAATACCTGGGCGGAATTCGCGTTCGATCACCGCTTTCTCCTGCAGCTCGTCCAGGTTCTGCCAGAAACCTACTGCCAGACCGGCGAGGTATGCTGCACCCAGCGCCGTGACTTCACGCACTTCAGGGCGTTCAACGCGGGTACCGAGAATGTCCGACTGGAACTGCATCAGGAAGTTGTTCGCGACCGCACCACCGTCCACGCGCAGGGCGTGCAGACGAATGCCGGAGTCAGCCTGCATCGCTTCCAGCACGTCGCGCGTCTGGTAGGCGATGGATTCCAGCGTGGCGCGGATAATGTGGTTAGAGTTCACACCACGCGTCAGACCGAAAATCGCGCCGCGTGCATACGGGTCCCAGTACGGTGCGCCCAGACCGGTGAATGCAGGCACCACGTACACGCCGTTGGTGTCTTTCACTTTGGTCGCGAAGTACTCGGAGTCGAACGCATCGCTGATCAGTTTCATCTCATCACGCAGCCACTGAATAGACGCACCCGCCATGAACACTGCACCTTCCAGCGCGTAGTTCACTTCGCCGCGTGGGCCGCAGGCAATGGTGGTCAGCAGGCCGTTTTCTGATTTCACCGCTTTCTCGCCGGTGTTCATCAGCATGAAGCAGCCAGTGCCATAGGTGTTCTTCGCCATCCCTTCCTTGACGCACAGCTGGCCGAACAGCGCCGCCTGCTGGTCACCCGCGATACCGGCGATAGGAATACGCGTACCGCCTTTACCGCCGATGTTGGTCTGGCCGTATACCTCAGAAGACTTGCGTACTTCAGGCAGCATCGCGCGTGGGATATCCAGCGCGTCCAGCATCTTGTCATCCCACTCCAGGGTGTTGATGTTGAACAACATGGTACGTGAGGCGTTGGTATAGTCGGTGACGTGGACACGTCCCTGGGTCATCTTCCAGATAAGCCAGGTATCGACGGTACCGAACAGCAGCTCGCCACGTTTTGCACGCTCGCGCGACCCTTCCACGTGGTCGAGGATCCACTTCACCTTGGTACCGGAGAAATACGGGTCAACAACCAGACCGGTGGCGCTGCGCACATACTCTTCCATGCCATCGCGCTTCAGCTGTTCGCAGATTTCTGATGTGCGGCGGCACTGCCAGACGATGGCGTTGTAAATAGGTTTACCAGTTTCGCGCTCCCAGACAATCGTCGTTTCACGCTGGTTAGTAATACCAATCGCGGCAATCTCGTCGGAACTGATATCGGCTTTCGCCAGTACTTCGACCAGCGTGGAGCTTTGTGATGCCCAGATCTCCATCGGGTCGTGCTCTACCCAGCCTGGACGAGGATAAATTTGCTCAAATTCGCGCTGTGACACGCTGACGATGTTCGCGTCATGATCCATTACGACAGCGCGGGAGCTGGTAGTGCCCTGGTCGAGCGCAACGATATATTTTTTTTCGGTCATGGTATGTGTCCCGTAGTCAGATTACAGCGAAGCTTTTTGTTGTGCGGTAGAAGTCGTTTCCTTCTCCTCTTCCACACAGGTGTCGCACGGTAAGTGGCGACCAATTAATTTGCGGTAGCTAAATGCACCCAGCGCAGCCCCGACAACCGGCGCAAACAGCGGAACCAGGAAGTAAGGAATGTCTTTGCCACCGGTGAAGGCGACGTCGCCCCAGCCTGCGATAAAGGCGAACGCTTTTGGTCCGATATCACGTGCCGGGTTCATCGCAAACCCAGTCAGCGGGCCCATTGATGCGCCAATCACCGCAATCAGCAGGCCAATCAGCAGGGGTGCCAGCGGGCCGCGCGGAATGCCGTTTCCGTCGTCAGTCAGCGCCAGGATAACGCCCATCAGGATAGCGGTAATCACCATTTCAACTGCGAACGCCTGCACAAAATTGATATGCGGGTTAGGGTAGGTTGAGAAGATGCCTGCCAGGTCCAGACTTTCGACACTGCCGCGCACCATATGATGCGTCTGTTCGAAGTCGATGAAAAGATTGTAATAAAGCCCGTAAACTAACGCCGCTGCGCAAAACGCGCCGGCAAACTGAGAAAGAATGAAAGGAACAACTTTGCGTCCGTCGAAGCACGCGAACAGCCACAGTGCGATAGTCACCGCCGGGTTAAGATGTGCACCAGAAACACCTGCAGTCAGGTAGATGGCCATCGCCACGCCCAGACCCCAGATAATACTGATTTCCCACTGACCAAAACTGGCACCCGCCACTTTCAGTGCAGCGACACAGCCCACTCCGAAGAATATCAACAACCCGGTACCAAGGAACTCGGCAATGCACTGGCCTTTTAAGGTTGATGTCTGACTCATAATCGGAATCCTGAAGAAATTGATGTTTATTGTTAGCATGGCCGCCCGTGACAGCCACGATGCCCTGTAGACATAGTGTTAATTTATCGTTAACGAGCAAAAACGAGAAATATCGAAATCAAAATGTGTGGTCTTCGTCATAAAATGATCGTTTTCGCGCCATAAAGCACATTTTTGCATCAGTGGCGGAATGTGAGCTGAATCATTTCATTAACGAATGAGTTAACAATTTAGGGTGATATGACGCGAACGCACCAGGACCAGACCTAAAAGTGTTGCAAACCGCGATCTGCGCGGTGTGTCGCTGGACACAGAGCGCCGTGCTCCATACAATCGACGGTATATGTCGTGCGCGTTTACGTTAAAGCGTCGCCTTGCAATTCAGGAGAGGTAGCATCATGTCTTTAGAAGTGTTTGAGAAACTGGAATCGAAAGTACAGCAGGCGATTGACACCATCACCCTGCTGCAGATGGAAATTGAAGAGCTGAAAGAGAAGAACAACAGCCTGGCGCAGGAAGTTCAGAACGCTCAGCACGGCCGCGAAGAACTGGAGCGCGAAAACAACCAGCTGCGCGAACAGCAGAACGGCTGGCAGGATCGCCTGCAGGCGCTGCTGGGACGTATGGAAGAAGTCTGATTCCCATTGGAATGAACTGAACAGGCCGGGTAAGGCGATGCCGCTACCCGGCTTTTTTATGGTTCTCGCTAACTGACATCCAACCATAAATAAGGCCGCCAGAGGCGGCCTTAACGCTACTTGTCCTGCACTGTCATAGCAAAAGCAACGAACACATTCGGTTCATCACTCTTTACAACGAGTACGCTGGCGACAATGAACGCGATACATAAATAGCGTTTCATTATGCGGTCCCTGCAGCTAACCGCTCCACCGTTCACCACCGGTGATAAGTCGGTGGACACAAGCTCTGTGTGGAGCCTGACTCACGGTTGTGGAAATACCTCTCCCGTGACCGGTGCCCATTTGCGAAATGGCGGAAAGGGACGGTGCATCATAATGAGCAACAGTAGCGTAGTTAAGGCCTTCAGAGGACATTAGGAATTTATAAAGGGTCGACGAGGGTTACCAGAGGGATGAACCAGGGTAAGATAAAAATCCTGGTTAAAGGTTGCAAGATAACCCAACGGACCGCGAATCCCGAGGGACAAAAAAACCGCCACATTGCTGTTGGCGGTTTTTTTATGGCCCACGCTTACGGTTTTATTACTCGATATCCAGCGGATCTTCGGAAAGGATTATGCCGGTGTTATCGGCGTACAGATGGTCACCGGAGAAGAAGGTCACGCCGCCGAAGTTAACGCGCACATCGCTTTCACCAATGCCTTCACCCGCTGCACCAACCGGAATGGCGGCAATGGCCTGAATACCAATATCCAGATCTTCAAGATCGTCCACCTGGCGCACGGAACCGTAAACCACAATCCCTTCCCACTCGTTTTGCACGGCAAGGCGAGCCAGCTCAGCATCAATAAGCGCGCGACGCACGGAACCCCCGCCGTCAACTAACAGAACGCGGCCACGGCCATTCTGTTCGAGCAGATCGTACAGCAACCCGTTGTCCTCGAAACATTTCACCGTGACGATTTGTCCGCCAAACGACGACCGCCCACCAAAGTTGGAGAACAGCGGTTCAACGACGTTGACATCTTCCTGGTAGATGTCACAAAGCTCGGAGGTATCGTATTTCATAGGTTTAACGCTCAGTTGCTGCGAATGTGTTCAGTATATCGTGCGAAATGCGTTGTTGGCAAAATCATCAATTGTTAATTGATATTTGTCAGCTAACGAAGTGTCTGGCTTAAGACAATCCCGATGACGAACAACAGGTTAGTCAGGAGTGCGCCTTTTACCGTGCGTTCCAGCATTGGTGGCATGGCTGCAGGGCTCAGTTCGCGCATGACAAATCGCGCCTGCTTAATCAGCAGGGGTGCGGCAAGTACAAACAGCCAGCCCCATACGCTGTGCAGCGAGATCAGGTTAAACAGTGCCAGGCAGACCAGCGCACCCATCAGCAGGCAGGCGTGGTAGCGGCGCGCGTTAACCGGACCCAGACGTACCGCCAGCGTGTTTTTGCCATTCTCACGATCGCTGTCGATATCGCGCAGGTTGTTGATATTGAGCACCGCCGTTGCCAGCAGTCCGCAGGCGGTTGCAGGCAGGAACAACGCAGGGATAAGGGTATGCGCCTGTAAGTACCAGCTTCCCATCACGCTCAACCAGCCGAAGAACACCAGCACGGAAATATCACCCAGACCAATATAACCATAAGGACGCGTGCCGACGGTGTAGGTGATGGCCGCGACAATGGCCAATAAACCTAACACCAGGAAGCCAATAAAATCGCTGGTGGTTTTAGACGCCACCGTCACCAGTGCCAGACCCGATAAACAAATCAGCACCACGGTGATAATCAATGCGCGTTTCATCTGCGCCTGAGTAATCACCCCTTTCTGCATCCCGCGCAGTGGCCCGATACGGTCAGGTTTATCGCTGCCTTTTACCGCGTCACCGTAATCGTTGGCGAGATTGGAGAGAATTTGCAGCAGGCCGGCGGTAATCAATGCCAGTGCCGCGACCAGCGGGTCAAAATAACCTTGCCACCAGGCAAGAGCCGTACCGACGACAATCGCAGCAAAGGCCAGAGGAAGTGTTTTAGGGCGCAGACTTTCGAGCCACGCCTGAGTACGGCTGATATCAGTCATAGTTATTTAGCCAATAAAAATGGGGGCTTTAGCCCCCATTAAACGTGATGAGAATCCAGTAACCGCGATTATAGGATAAAACGGCTCAGATCTTCATCTGCCACTAACGCATCCAGATGTTTACTCACATATTCTGCGTCAATGGTGATGGTTTGACCGTTAAGGTCGCTCGCATCATAAGAGATATCTTCTACCAGGCGTTCCAGCACGGTATGGAGACGACGCGCACCGATGTTCTCGGTGGTTTCGTTCACCTGCCATGCGGCCTGGGCGATACGTTTGATACCGTCCTGGGTGAACTCGAGGTTCACACCTTCGGTCGCCATCAGCGCTTTGTACTGTACGGTAGCAGAGGCATTTGGCTCGGTCAGGATACGTTCGAAATCTTCAGTGGTCAGCGCCTGCAGCTCAACGCGGATGGGCAGACGACCCTGCAGTTCCGGGATCAGGTCAGACGGGCTGGCAACCTGGAATGCACCGGAGGCGATAAACAGAATGTGGTCCGTTTTTACCATGCCGTGCTTAGTGGAAACGGTGCAGCCTTCAACCAGCGGCAGCAGGTCGCGCTGAACGCCTTCACGGGACACATCCGGGCCGGAGCTGTTGCCGCCACGTTTACAGATTTTATCGATTTCGTCGATAAACACGATACCGTGCTGCTCAACCGCTTCGATAGCATCCTGTTTCAGCTCTTCCGGGTTCACCAGTTTTGCCGCTTCTTCTTCGATAAGCAGCTTCATCGCGTCCTTGATTTTCAGCTTACGCGCTTTCTGCTTCTGGCCGCCCAGGTTCTGGAACATGGACTGCAGCTGGCTGGTCATCTCCTCCATACCTGGAGGTGCCATGATTTCCACGCCCATCGGTGCGGCCGCGAGATCGATCTCAATCTCTTTATCATCCAGCTGGCCTTCACGCAGTTTTTTGCGGAACGCCTGACGTGCGGCTGAAGGTTCAGACTGTTGTTCAGCCTGGCCCCAGTTGTTTTTTGCCGGTGGGATCAGCACGTCGAGAATGCGCTCTTCGGCCATCTCTTCCGCGCGGTAGCGGTTTTTCTCAATCGCCTGAACGCGCACCATTTTGATAGCAGAATCGGTCAGATCGCGGATGATAGAATCCACTTCTTTACCGACATAACCTACTTCGGTGAACTTGGTGGCTTCAACTTTGATGAACGGTGCGTTAGCCAGCTTCGCCAGACGACGGGCGATCTCGGTTTTACCGACGCCGGTTGGGCCGATCATCAGAATGTTTTTCGGCGTCACTTCATGGCGCAGCTCTTCGTCAAGCTGCATACGACGCCAGCGGTTACGCAGGGCGATCGCCACGGAGCGCTTGGCGTTATCCTGGCCGATAATATGTTTGTTCAGTTCGCTAACAATTTCGCGTGGGGTCATTTCAGACATGGGAGATCCTTACGCTTTAGACGGTAATTCTTCGATGGTGTGGTTGTGGTTGGTATAAATGCAGATATCACCTGCAATATCCAACGCCTTCACCGCGATATCTCGCGCGTTCATGTCGGTATTTTCCAACAGCGCGCGGGCTGCAGCCTGGGCATAAGGGCCGCCAGAGCCGATGGCAATCAGGTCGTTTTCCGGCTGAATGACGTCACCGTTACCGGTGATAATCAGCGACGCGGTTTCGTCGGCTACGGCCAGCAGCGCTTCGAGCTTGCGCAGCATGCGGTCGGTACGCCAGTCTTTCGCCAGCTCAACAGCGGCTTTCACCAGATGACCCTGGTGCATTTCCAGTTTGCGTTCAAAAAGTTCAAATAGCGTGAAGGCATCAGCGGTGCCGCCAGCAAAACCGGCGATCACTTTGTCATTATAGAGACGACGTACTTTCTTCACGTTGCCTTTCATGACGGTATTACCCAGCGTGGCCTGGCCATCACCGGCGATTACCACATGGCCGTTACGGCGTACACTTACTATTGTTGTCACGAGCAGACCCCCTGGTTACAGAATCGGGAAACAGAAGCCCTGAGCCTGTGCTCAGGGCTGAATAGAATGATAGATGGGGGGGAAATTGGGGGTTTCAACCCCCGGATGCGAGTCGAATACAGTTTGTGTGACCGGCGACTTTCAAACGTGAAATGGTGCCATCAGCATTTTCTTTGCCTTTCACTGGGCCAATCACCACGCGATTCCAGCCATTGTTGGTGGTAATACGTGAATCAAACCCTTCAAAGGCCAGCTGCGCGCGCACCGTTTCCGCCTGCTCTGCACCTTTAAACGAACCGCACTGAACCATCCAGCGGCGCTCATCTTTCTTCTCCGCTGTCTGCTTCGGTGCCTCGGTCTCTTTAGTGATCGGCGCGGCCTGCTGCGTTTTCGGCTGCTGAGCGGTGGTATGCGCTGGCGTCTGCAAGAGATCCTGATATGGCTGAGCCGTTTGCTTCTGCGGCTGAGTCTTCGGCTGTTGCTGAACCGGCTGGGACTGCACCGTACGCGTCTGCTGCTGGTAAGGCTGTTCCGTTACCCGCGGCTGTGCTTTCGGCTGCTGCACCGGCTGGGTTTGCGCCCACTGTTGTTGCTGCTGTTGCTGTTGCTGAATTTGCTGTTGCGCCTGACGTCGTTGTAACGTTTGCTGACGCTGTGCCGGAGTCTGTTCATTCCACGGGACTTCATTCAGCTGCGTGGGTTGCTGGCGCATATCAGCCTGCATTTGTGCCAACAACTGACGCTGTTCATCCGTCAGCTGATTCGCATTCTGCACTTCTCCACCTGCGGAAGGCTCGGTTGGCGCACGTACGCCAGGCTGACGGCTTTCCAGCTCTTTGATATAGCGCCAGCGTTCTTCAGGCTTCGGAGGAAGACCATTTCCGGCCACTTTACTGGCCTGAAGCGCCTCAGACTCTTCTTTTTTATGGTGCGTAATAAAGTACAGTCCACCAATAAAGGCGACGACTACAGCCGCAGCAATAGCGACCATTGCTGGCGAGACAGCAGGCAGGTTACTCTGCTTTTTCCTTGAGCTACTCTTTTTGCGTCGCGAAGGTGCCGGCTGGCCGCGACGTACATAATCTCGTTGTGCCACTATCGTTTCGCTGTATTTATTCGTTCGTCAGTCCGCCATGTTACTTAAGCGGCGGGGCTTTGACCAGATAAGGGTATCCGAAAGACGTTTACTTTAAGTCAATGCCTGGGTAGTGCCGCGAACAATCAGTTCGCAGTCCAGCAACCGCGAGCCGCTGCTAACTGTTTGACCGTGAAGCTGATCCAGCAGAAGAAGCATCGCTTCGCGGCCGATTTGATAGCGCGGCTGAGCGACCGTTGAGAGCGGTGGATCGCAAAATTCTGAAAGCGAAATATTATCGAATCCGATGATCGATAAATCTTTCGGTATGCGCAGGCCACGACGTTTGGCATACGACAATGCGCCCAGCGCCATTACATCGCTGTGACAGAATACGGCGGTGGGCGGCTCAGGCAGGTCCAGAAGTTTTTCCAGCGCCTGTCCACCCGCAGCGAAGGTGAAGTCACCACGAGCAATATAGTGCGGATCGACAGTGACGCCGGTACGGCGCAGCGCCTGAACGTAGCCCTGTAAGCGGTAGTGACACAGCGGCATCTCTTCCGGTCCGGCAATGCAGCCAATACGTTTATGCCCCAGTTCCTGGAGATAGTTGACGGCGTTGAATGCGGCGGTGAGGTTATCGATATGGACCGTCGGCAGCTCCAGCTCTGGCGCAAACTCGTTGGCCATGACCATCGGCGGTAAATTACGCTGCTCTTCAATGCTGGCATCAAACGGCAGGCGAGAGCCAAGCAGCAACATACCGTCGATCTGCTTGGTGATAATGAGGTCGATAAAGGTTTTTTCCTGCTGGTTCTGGTGCGCACAGTCGCCAATCAGTACCAGATAACCCTGTTCAGCCGCTGTCACTTCAATACCGCGGATAATCTCGCTGAAAAAGGGATCGCAGATGTCCGGCACAATCACCAGGATGGTGCGCGACTCATTGCGCTTGATGTTACGGCCCATCGCCTGTGGAAAATAGCCCACTTCCAGCGCAGCCTGCTCAACCCGGTTACGGGTCGCCTGGGAGACTTTATCCGGATTCATTAATGCGCGGGATACCGTTGCCGTAGAGACCTGTGCTTTCTGGGCAACGTCTTTCATGGTCGCCGGTGCAACCTCTTTGCTGGACTTCAACGTCTTCTCCTCGCCTGAACACCGAACTTCTGACATCACCATTTTTACAGATAGTTAATGGAATCGGTTACAGAATTTTCATAAAAAGTGTGAGGAACGTTAAATTTTTCGATCCGTCTTCAGCCTTCGATGGGATCGACGTCCAGTACCCACTTCACTTTTCGCGCTTCCGGAAGGGTGTTAATCAGTACCAGCGCGCCGCTGACGATATGCTGGAGACGAATTCTCGAAGGGTGCTGGAGCAAAATTTGCCAGCGAAAACGTCCGCCGCGCTTTGGTGCCAGTGCCGGAACCGGGCCCAAAATCCACAGTTGGTTATCCACCAGTGGACTGGCCTGCAGGAGGTTTCTCAGCTGCTGCAGGAAAAGTGGGGCCTGCTGGTTGTTATGATCTTCTGCACGAACGATCACGTGGCTGGTCCACGGCGGTAGCTGCAGGGTCTGGCGTTCTGCCAGCGCCTGTTCGGCAAAGGCGTCATAGCCTTTGTGTAGCAGGGTCTGGAGTAACGGGTGTTCTGGGTGGTGCGTTTGCAGAACCACTTCGCCCTGTTTGCCCGCGCGTCCGGCACGACCGGCGACCTGGGTATAAAGCTGGGCAAAACGTTCCGCGGAACGGAAGTCTGCTGAGAAGAGTGCGCCGTCGACATCCAGCAGGGCAACCAGCGTTACATCCGGGAAATGGTGTCCTTTCGCCAGCATCTGGGTACCAATCAAAATGCGTGCGCCGCCGCGATGCACTTCCGCCAGTTGCTGTTCCAGCGCACCTTTACGGCTGGTGGTGTCCCGGTCGATGCGGGACAGGGGGATGTCAGGGAAGAAGGGCGCAAGAGCCTGTTCCAGCTGTTCAGTCCCCAGACCCACCGGCACAATGTGCGTTGAACCACACGATGGACACTGGCGCGGAACAGGGCGCTGACTGTCGCAGTGGTGGCAGCGCAAATGACGCTGGGCCTGATGGAAGGTGTAGTAATGATCGCAGCGCGGGCACTCGGCAATCCAGCCGCAGTCGTGGCACAGCAGAGCTGGCGCAAATCCGCGCCGGTTGAGAAACAGAATGACCTGGTTCCCGGCCTGCAAATGCTGGCGCATCCGGGTGATAAGCGCGGGTGCTAATCCCGCCTGAACCTGCTGTCCTTTCAGATCCAGTATGTGCTGAATGGCCGGGCGCGCATTTCCCGCGCGACGCGTCAGGCGCAGCATATGGTATTTACGCTGACGCACGTTGTGCAGCGTTTCGAGCGCCGGCGTGGCGGAGCCGAGAATAATAGGGATTTGCTCGCTGTGCGCGCGATAGACCGCCAGATCGCGGGCATGGTAGCGCCAGCCTTCCTGCTGTTTATAGGAGCTGTCGTGCTCTTCGTCGATCACGATAACGCCAAGATTTTTAAACGGCGTAAACAGCGACGAGCGGGTGCCGATCACAATCGCCGCTTCACCGTTTTTTGCTTTCAGCCAGGCGTTGAGGCGCTCGCTGTCGTTCAGGCCGGAGTGCAGCACCTCAACCGGCGCGTTAAAGCGCTCGCGGAATCGGGCGATGGTTTGCGGCGTCAGGCCAATTTCCGGCACCATCACCAGCGCCTGTTTACCCTGTGCGAGCACGTTTTCCAGCACGCTCAGGTAGACTTCGGTCTTGCCGGAACCGGTAACTCCCGCCAGCAGCCAGGCAGAGAAATGATCGGAGGCGCTATGGATCGCGCCGACGGCGGTGGCCTGCTCGGTATTCAGACGCAGGCGATCACCTGAAACGGAGAAACTCTCTCGCCAGTCGTAAAGCGCAGGCGCTTCGCTGCCCAGTTCACTCAGCCCTTTCTTTCTCAGGGCCTGTAGCGCCGTTTCGCTGATCTCAAGTTCGTCGACCTGATGACGCCAGATTTTCCCCTGGCGCAGCGCCGCCAGCGCCTGCTGCTGTTTCTGCGAGCGTTTGAGGCTGTTGATGTCGACAGCCTGACCTTCTTCGGTGGCAAACCAGTACCACATCGGCGCATGGCTGGCGCTCTTACCCTGACGCAGCATAATGGGCAGGGCGTGGAACAGGACGTCGCCGATGGGATGGTGGTAGTAATCCGCCGCCCACAGCAGAAGTCGCCAGGTGCTGCTGGAGTAAACCGGCTCACTGTCCAGCACCTCAACAACCGATTTCAGTTCATTAAGCGGTAACTCGCTCTTATCGCTGACCGAAACCACAATCCCCACGCGCTGCTGCTTGCCAAAGGGCACGGTCACGCGACAGCCCGCTTTGGCGCTCATGCTGTCAGGCAGCAGATAGTCAAAGGTGCGGGAAAGCGGAACGGGCAGGGCAACGTGAGCGACGGGCATCTAATCTTCCTGACTTGAAAAGTGGCGCGTTAGTATACACATTAGTAAAAGCGGCGTGCGGATCAGTTTGCATACGTTGGTCAAATTCTGTATGATTCGCCGCCTTTGGTGTACTTTACGCCAAAGAACTTACAATCAACATCGCGTGGTGTCTGGCGTTAGGGCTGGAAGAGCGACGCGGCCTTAACTGAGGTTCTCCCATGAAAAAAGATATTCACCCGAAATACGAAATGATTACTGCAAACTGTTCTTGCGGTAACTCTATCCAGATCCGCTCTACCGTGGGTCACGATCTGAACCTGGACGTGTGCGGCAAATGCCACCCGTTCTACACTGGTAAGCAGCGTGATGTTGCAACCGGTGGCCGTGTTGACCGCTTCAACAAGCGTTTCAGCATCCCGGGCGCTAAATAAGTTTCCCGAAAAAAAGGCACCGCAAGGTGCCTTTTTTGTATCCGCTTTTCAGTATTCCCACGTCTCCGGGTCAATACCCAGTTCACGCATGATCACCTTCGCCTCTTCCGGGATTTCGTCGCTACGCTCTTTGCGCAGATCGTCATCGTTCGGCAACGGTTGACCGGTAAACGCATGCAGAAACGCTTCGCACAACAGTTCGCTGTTGGTTGCGTGGCGCAGGTTGTTCACCTGACGACGCGTACGTTCATCGGTGAGGATCTTCAACACCTTCAGAGGAATGGAAACCGTAATTTTCTTTACTTGCTCACTCTTCTTACCGTGCTCAGCGTATGGGCTGATATATTCGCCGCTCCATTCAGCCATGAGATACCTTTAATCCTCTCAGTCATTTATCTAAGGGTGCAAAACCTGTAACTCTGGGTTTTGAACCGTAATCTTGCCTAGTTTACCGTAGAGACGATACCGTGGCACGGATATTGCCGCTGCAGCGTGCACTAAAGCATATAATTTTAACGGCTATTTGCGCATTGCTCAATCTATACGCAAAGAAGTTTAGATGTCCAGATGTATTGACGTCCATACATTCAATGTTTACTCTGGTGCCTGACTTTTCACCTCATTCGCCAGGAAGCCTTCACCATGACGCGTAAACAGGCCACTATTGCAGTGCGTAGCGGATTAAATGATGACGAGCAGTACGGCTGCGTTGTCCCGCCGATTCATCTTTCCAGTACCTATAATTTCACCGGATTTAATGAACCCCGCGCGCATGATTACTCGCGTCGTGGCAACCCTACGCGTGATGTGACCCAGCGCGCGCTGGCTGAGCTGGAAGGTGGCGCAGGTGCAGTATTAACCAATACCGGTATGTCCGCCATTCACCTGGTGACAACGGTGTTCCTGAAACCGGGTGATCTGCTGGTTGCGCCGCACGACTGCTACGGCGGCAGCTATCGTCTGTTTGATAGTCTGGCAAAGCGCGGCTGTTATCGCGTGCTGTTTGTCGATCAAAACGACGAACAGGCGCTGAAACAGGCGCTGGCAGAGAAACCGAAGCTGGTACTGGTGGAAAGTCCAAGCAACCCATTGTTGCGCGTTGTCGACATTGCGAAAATTTGTCAGCTCGCAAGGGATGCGGGAGCGATAAGTGTAGTGGATAATACGTTCCTCAGTCCGGCCCTTCAGAACCCATTAGCATTGGGTGCTGATCTGGTATTGCATTCATGCACTAAATATCTGAACGGCCATTCTGACGTGGTCGCGGGTGTGGTGATTGCAAAAGATCCCGAGGTTGTCACGGAACTGGCATGGTGGGCCAATAACATTGGCGTCACCGCGGGTGCCTTCGACAGCTACTTGCTGTTACGTGGCATTCGTACGCTGTCGCCGCGCATGGAAGTGGCGCAGCGCAATGCTCAGGCGATTGTCGATTTCCTGAAAACGCAGCCGCTGGTGAAGAAGCTCTATCACCCGTCGCTGCCGGAAAACCAGGGGCACGAGATCGCCGCGCGCCAGCAGAAGGGATTTGGCGCGATGTTAAGTTTTGAACTGGACGGTGACGAGCAAACGCTGCGTCGCTTCCTGAGCGGGCTGTCATTGTTTACGCTGGCGGAATCCTTAGGTGGGGTTGAAAGCTTAATCTCCCACGCCGCGACCATGACGCACGCAGGTATGGCACCCGAAGCACGTGCCGCCGCCGGGATTTCCGAGACGCTGCTGCGAATCTCAACCGGTATTGAAGATTCTGAAGATTTAATTGCCGATCTGGAAAATGGCTTCCGGGTCGCAGCCAAGGGGTAATCATGAGTGTGATAGCGCAGGCAGGGGCGAAGGGTCGTCAGCTGCACAAGTTTGGTGGTAGTAGTCTTGCTGATGTGAAATGTTATCTGCGTGTCGCAGGGATCATGACAGAGTATTCGCAGCCGGGGGACATGATGGTTGTCTCTGCGGCGGGCAGCACCACCAACCAGTTGATTAGCTGGCTGAAATTGAGCCAGACCGATCGCCTTTCTGCGCATCAGGTGCAACAGTCCTTACGTCGTTATCAGAGCGAGCTGATTGCCGGCCTGCTGCCTGCAGACGTAGCGGACGGGTTGATCAGTGCCTTCACCCATGACCTTGAGCGTCTGGCTGCCCTGCTGGACAGCGGCATTACCGAAGCGGTGTATGCCGAAGTGGTCGGCCACGGGGAAGTGTGGTCTGCGCGTCTGATGGCTGCCGTATTGCAACATCTTGGTGTTGAAGCCGCCTGGCTCGACGCGCGCGATTTCCTGCGCGCTGAGCGTGCTGCACAGCCGCAGGTCGACGAAGGATTGTCTTACCCGTTACTGCAACAGCTGCTGGTGCAACATCCAGGTAAACGCATTGTCGTCACCGGCTTTATCAGCCGCAGCAACGCGGGCGAAACGGTGCTGCTGGGGCGTAACGGCTCCGACTACTCTGCAACGCAAATCGGTGCTCTGGCGGGCGTGTCCCGCGTCACCATCTGGAGTGATGTGGCTGGTGTTTACAGCGCCGACCCGCGCAAAGTGAAAGATGCCTGTTTACTGCCGCTGCTGCGTCTCGACGAAGCCAGCGAACTGGCACGTCTGGCGGCACCGGTACTGCACGCGCGCACGCTGCAGCCAGTCTCCGGCAGCGATATTGACCTGCAGCTACGCTGCAGTTACACCCCGGATCAGGGCTCCACGCGCATTGAGCGCGTGCTGGCTTCCGGTACCGGGGCGCGTATTGTTACCAGCCACGACGACATCTGTCTGATTGAGTTCCAGGTTCCGGCAGGACAGGATTTCAAACTGGCACATAAGGACATCGACCTGGTGTTAAAGCGTGCTCAGGTACGTCCGCTGGCCGTTGGCGTGCATAACGACCGCCAGCTGCTGCAGTTCTGCTATACCGCAGAAGTGGCGGACAGCGCGCTGAAAATTCTGGATGAAGCGGGCCTGCCGGGCGAGCTTCGCCTGCGTCAGGGGCTGGCGCTGGTGGCGATGGTGGGCGCGGGCGTCACCCGTAACCCGCTGCACTGCCACCGTTTCTGGCAGCAACTGAAGGGACAGCCGGTTGAGTTTACCTGGCAGTCCGAAGAGGGCATCAGCCTGGTCGCCGTGCTGCGTAAAGGGCCTACCGAGAGCCTGATTCAGGGTCTGCATACCTCTCTGTTCCGCGCGGAAAAACGCATTGGCCTGGTGCTGTTCGGTAAAGGCAACATCGGTTCCCGCTGGCTGGAGCTGTTTGCCCGCGAACAGGTCACTCTCTCTGCACGTACCGGGTTTGAATTTATTCTCGCTGGCGTGGTGGACAGCCGCCGCAGCCTGCTGAACTACGAAGGGCTGGACGCCAGCCGTGCGCTTGCCTTCTTTAATGATGAAGCCGTCGAGCAGGATGAAGAGTCGCTGTTCCTGTGGATGCGTGCGCACCCGTATGACGATCTGGTAGTGCTGGACGTCACCGCCAGCGAACAACTGGCCGATCAGTATCTTGATTTCGCCAGCCATGGGTTCCACGTCATTAGCGCCAATAAGCTGGCGGGGGCAAGCAGCACCGATAAATACCGTCAGATCCACGACGCGTTTGAAAAAACAGGTCGTCACTGGCTCTATAACGCCACCGTGGGCGCGGGCCTGCCGGTTAACCACACCGTGCGTGATCTGATTGAAAGCGGCGACAGTATTCTGGCGCTGAGCGGTATCTTCTCCGGCACGCTCTCCTGGTTGTTCCTGCAGTTTGACGGCACCGTACCGTTCACCGACCTGGTGGATCAGGCGTGGCAGCAGGGCTTAACCGAGCCCGATCCGCGCGTTGACCTCTCCGGTAAAGATGTAATGCGCAAGCTGGTGATCCTCGCGCGTGAAGCCGGTTACGACATCGAACCGGATTCCGTACGCGTCGAATCACTGGTGACTGCTGGCTGTGAAGAAGGTTCTATAGACCATTTCTTTGAAAATGGCGAAGAGCTTAACGAGCAGATGGTACAGCGTCTGGAAGCGGCGAACGAGATGGGGCTGGTACTGCGCTATGTGGCGCGTTTTGAGGCCAACGGAAAAGCGCGTGTGGGTGTTGAGGCGGTGCGTCCTGAACATCCGCTGGCAGCACTTTTGCCGTGCGATAACGTCTTCGCGATCGAAAGCCGCTGGTATCGTGATAACCCACTGGTGATCCGCGGTCCGGGGGCGGGGCGCGATGTGACCGCCGGCGCGATCCAGTCCGACATTAACCGCCTGGCTAAGTTACTGTAACGCCTGAATTTCCCTCTCTCTCCGGGAGAGGGAATTACCCTCATCATGAATTTTCCTCATATTCCCTGAGCAAACCTCACCGTTATTGTTGATTATTTCTGTTGACGTCCCCCCGCTTTTCCGTCATTTTTACATCTGGACGTCTAAACGTATAGAAGTTCACAAAACAACACACAACGACACGCGATTGATAGAGGTACGGTATGAGCTTTTTTCACGCCAACCAGCGGGAAGCCCTGAATCAGAGCCTGGCCGAAGTAAACGGCCAGATTAACGTCTCTTTTGAATTTTTCCCGCCGCGCACCAGTGAAATGGAGCAAACTCTGTGGAGCTCTATCGATCGCCTGAGCAGCCTGAAACCGAAGTTTGTCTCCGTAACCTACGGTGCAAACTCCGGCGAGCGTGACCGTACGCACAGCATCATTAAAGGCATTAAAGATCGCACCGGTCTGGAAGCGGCCCCGCACCTGACCTGTATTGACGCAACCCGTGATGAACTGCGTGCTATCGCCCAGGATTACTGGAACAACGGCATTCGTCATATTGTTGCCCTGCGCGGTGACCTGCCGCCGGGTAGCGGTAAGCCGGAAATGTATGCTGCCGACCTGGTCGCGCTGCTGAAAGACGTGGCCGACTTTGATATCTCCGTTGCCGCTTATCCTGAAGTTCACCCGGAAGCGAAAAGCGCCCAGGCCGATCTGCTTAACCTGAAGCGTAAAGTGGAAGCCGGTGCAAACCGCGCGATTACCCAGTTCTTCTTTGATGTGGAAAGCTACCTGCGCTTCCGTGACCGTTGTGTTTCCGCAGGCATCGACGTTGAAATCATCCCAGGTATTCTGCCGGTCTCTAACTTCAAACAGGCGAAGAAATTTGCTGACATGACGAATGTGCGCATTCCGCTTTGGATGTCTAAAATGTACGAAGGGCTGGACGATGACCCGGAAACACGCAAGCTGGTGGGCGCAAATATCGCGATGGACATGGTGAAGATTTTAAGTCGTGAAGGGGTGAAGGATTTCCACTTCTACACGCTGAACCGTGCGGAGATGAGTTACGCCATATGCCACACGCTCGGTGTTAGACCAGGCGTGTAACTAAAAAGCCCTCTTCGGAGGGTTTTTTGATTTATAAGGGTTTTATTTTCCTGTCATATCGGTAATTCTGCCAAAGACGTACAAAAGTCACAAATTTTCAAAGTGTAATTAAACGGAATTAACTATCGAATCTGTGGGTTATCCCAACTGTACCTTATCAATAAGGGCGTATATCGTAACGGTAACACTGTAAAAGGGAGCATAGCGATGAGCACGTCAGACGATACCAATAAAGTCGGCAAATGCCCGTTCCATCAGGGCGGTCACGATCAGAGCGCGGGGGCAGGTACCAGCAGCCGTGACTGGTGGCCAAAACAACTCCGTGTCGACCTTCTTAACCAACATTCCAACCGTTCGAACCCTCTGGGTGAAGACTTCGACTACCGCAAAGAATTCAGCAAACTTGATTACTCTGCGCTTAAAGGCGACCTCAAAGCACTTTTAACCGACTCTCAACCGTGGTGGCCAGCCGACTGGGGCAGCTATGCAGGTCTGTTTATTCGTATGGCCTGGCACGGTGCAGGCACCTATCGCTCCGTTGACGGGCGCGGTGGTGCAGGACGCGGTCAACAGCGCTTTGCGCCGCTGAACTCCTGGCCTGATAACGTCAGCCTGGATAAAGCACGCCGCCTGCTGTGGCCAATTAAGCAAAAATACGGGCAAAAAATCTCCTGGGCTGACCTGTTTATCCTCGCGGGTAACGTGGCGCTGGAAAACTCGGGCTTCCGCACCTTTGGTTTTGGTGCCGGGCGTGAAGACGTCTGGGAACCAGATATGGACGTTAACTGGGGCGATGAAACGACCTGGCTGAAGCACCGCGACCCGGAAGAGCTGGCGAAGCGTCCACTCGGCGCAACCGAAATGGGCCTGATTTACGTTAACCCGGAAGGGCCAAATGCCAGCGGCGAACCGCTGTCAGCGGCAGCAGCGATTCGCGCCACCTTTGGTAACATGGGTATGGATGACGAAGAGACCGTCGCGTTGATTGCGGGGGGGCATACTCTCGGTAAAACCCACGGCGCAGGAGAAGCGACCCATGTAGGTGCTGATCCGGAAGCCGCACCGATTGAGGCGCAGGGTCTTGGCTGGCATAGTACGCACGGCTCTGGCGTTGGCGAAGATGCTATCACCTCTGGTCTGGAAGTCATCTGGTCACAAACCCCGACCCAGTGGAGCAACTATTTCTTCGAGAACCTGTTCAAATATGAGTGGGTGCAGACACGTAGCCCGGCCGGTGCCATTCAGTTTGAAGCCGTAAATGCGCCGGACATTATGCCTGATCCGTTCGACCCGTCGAAAAAACGCAAACCAACCATGCTGGTCACCGACCTGACGCTGCGTTTTGACCCGGAATTCGAAAAAATTTCCCGTCGTTTCCTGAACGATCCGCAGGCTTTCAACGAAGCTTTCGCACGTGCATGGTTCAAACTGACCCACCGTGATATGGGGCCAAAAGCGCGGTACATTGGTCCGGAAGTGCCGAAAGAAGATCTGATTTGGCAGGATCCGCTGCCACAGGCGGTGTTCAACCCTTCGAAGGAAGATATTGAAAGTCTGAAAGCGGAAATTGCGGCATCGGGTCTCTCCGTAAGCGAGCTGGTTTCTGTTGCCTGGGCGTCTGCTTCAACCTTCCGCGGCGGCGATAAGCGCGGCGGAGCCAACGGCGCACGTTTGGCGCTGGCACCTCAGCGTGACTGGGATGTGAACGCCGCAGCGGTTCGTGCACTTCCTGCTCTGGAAGCTATTCAGCGCACCACTAACAAAGCTTCCCTGGCAGATATTATCGTGCTGGCGGGCGTAGTAGGCGTGGAGCAAGCCGCGAAAGCGGCAGGCGTATATGTCACTGTACCGTTCACACCAGGCCGTGTGGATGCACGTCAGGATCAGACGGATATCGAGATGTTTAACCTGCTCGAACCGATTGCCGATGGCTTCCGCAACTACCGTGCCCAGGTTAATGCCTCGACCACGGAATCACTCCTGATTGATAAGGCCCAACAGCTGACGCTGACCGCGCCTGAACTGACGGTGCTGGTGGGTGGCTTGCGTGCATTGGGTGCTAACTTCGATGGCAGCAAGAATGGCGTGTTCACCGACCGCGAGGGCGTGCTGAGTAATGACTTCTTCGTCAATCTGCTGGATATGAATACCCAGTGGAAAGCGACCGATGAGTCAAACGAACTGTTTGCCGGTAGCGACCGCGCCAGCGGTGAAGTGAAATATACCGCGACCCGTGCCGATCTGGTCTTCGGCTCTAATGCCGTCCTGCGCGCGCTGGCAGAAGTTTATGCCAGCAGCGATGCCAGCGAGAAGTTTGTCCGTGACTTCGTTGCAGCATGGGCGAAAGTGATGGATTTGGATCGTTTCGACCTGCAGTAAATAAAAAATCCCCGCTTCGGCGGGGATTTTTTTAACACCATGTGGGCTGCGACTATTCCCACTCCTGTAAGAACCGCTGTCCGTACTGATCGGCAACCAACAGTGCCGCGTAAACCTGGTCCGGCGACACGCCGCCCGGCATGTTATGAATGGTTTCGCCTTCCGCGCAGGAGGCTTCCGCAATCAGACGCATTTTAGCCGGGATATCCTCTTTGATGTTCAGCTGTGCCAGCGTGATGGGCAAACCAACGCTGTGACAAAGCGCCGCGACGGTCTCTATTTCTTCTACCGGGGCGTTTTCCAGTACCAGCTGCGTCAGCGTACCGAATGCGACTTTTTCACCATGATAGAAGTGATGTGCGTCCGGCACTGCCGTCATGCCGTTGTGAATGGCGTGTGCTGCAGCCAGCCCGCCGCTTTCAAAACCGACGCCGCTGAGATACGTATTGGCTTCAATGATGCGTTCCAGCGCCGGTGTTACGACGTGCTGTTCCGCCGCCAGCATCGCTTTTTCACCCTCTTCAATCAGCGTGTTGTAGCACAGCTCGGCGAGCGCTAACGCAGCCTGCGTACATTTGCCTCCTGCCATGGTGGTTGCGCCACTGCGGGAACAGGCTCGTGCTTCAAACCAGGTGGCCAGTGCATCGCCAATCCCCGCAGCCAGCAGACGCGGCGGTGCTCCTGCAACCACATTGGTGTCGACGATAACCATGTTCGGGTTGTGCGGTAGCATCAGGTAGCGATCGAACTCGCCGTTGTCGGTATAAATCACGGAAAGCGCGCTGCACGGTGCATCAGTGGAGGCGATAGTCGGGGCAATGGCGACCGGCACATCCATAAAGTGTGCCAGCGCTTTGGCGGTATCCAGCGTTTTACCGCCGCCGATACCCAGTACCGCCATGCAGTCGGCACTGTCTGCCAGTTTTTTTAGTCGATCGATTTCATTTTGCGAACATTCGCCGCCAAACGGTGCGATTTCAGCATGCAGTTCTGCGTTTTTAAAACTCTTGCGTAAAGTCTCTTCAGCAAAGCCCAGCACAAATTTATCGCCAACCACCAGCCAGCGCTGTGCAAGTGGCTTCAGATAGTCGCCGAGACGGGTTAGCACATTAGCGCCCTGGATGTATTTCCCCGGCGATTGAATGATACGGTCCATAACAGTTCTCCCTTAGAGGTTGAGGTTACCAAACGCGTTTTTCCAGTCTTGCTCGAACTTCTCTATGGCTGACTCTACCGCTGGGGTGCCGAGCATTTGTTGCGCTACATCTAAAGGAAGCGTGATTGCTTCGCATCCGGCAAGCAGGCAGTCCAGCGCCTGTCGTGGAGTTTTAAAGCTGGCGGCAAGTACCTTGCTCTCTGGCGCATGCATTTCAAGCAGGGATTGCAGTTCTTGCACCATGCGAATACCGTCACCGCCTTGAGCGTCGACGCGGTTCACATACGGGGCCACATACTTTGCTCCTGCCAGTGCGGCGAGTAACCCCTGGGCTGCGCTGTATACGGCGGTACCCAGCGTGGTAATGCCCTCTTTTTTCAGAGCCTGAATCGCGATAAGCCCCTGAGCCGTCACCGGAATTTTGACCACGATGTCCGGTATGACATTACTCAGGCGTTTAGCCTCCGCCACCATGCTCTCTGCATCGCGGCTCATGGTTTGGGCAAACAGCGTGCCGTCCGGCCCGATGGCCTTTTGCAGGCGCGGCAGCACGTCCCAGATGGATTCACGGCTGGCAGCGATAATGCTTGGGTTAGTGGTCACGCCCGCAATGGGAAAAATGCGTGCAAGGCGTTCGACTTCCGCCACGTTGGCGGTATCCAGATACAGTTCCATCACTCTTCCTCGTATTAAAGTTCTAATTCGTGTTGCAGCAGAGAAGCAATAGCCTCCCCGGAGCTGGCGTTCACCAGCGCGTTGCGGAAATCTTCATGCATGATGCGACGTGCCAGGCGTGAGAAAATTCGCATGTGCTGGTCGCCTGCGGCGTGTTTGTTCAGCGTCAGCATGATGATGAATTGCGCTTCCTCATCTCCCCACATGACGGGGGCTTTCAGGCGTGCAACGCTGATGGTGGATTGCTCAATGTGCTCCGATTTGCTGTGTGGGATGGCAAAACTAAAACCCAGCCCGGTAGAAAATACGGCTTCGCGCGCCCACAGATCGGCTTCCAGCTTGCGCGGATAGCGGCAACGCCCAGCGAGCAAAAGGTTATCGGTCATGCCTTTCATGACCTCTTCTTTGCTGTTCCAGTCGTTTTCCAGAGAAATGCAGCGTGGTGTCACCAGCGGTGTATCCTGCTGATTCATGCGGAACTGGGCGAGCAGGTGTTCCACTTCAAGCGAGGTGCGACACGCCATGGCCTGGTTCAACAACTGGCGGCAGGCGCGGCTATCAAGCTGTGCCAGGCGCGCTTTGGTCGCAGGGATAGCAGGCGACCCCATACTGAGTTCGTCCAGGCCCAAACCTACCAGCAATGGCAACACAGAACCTTTTGCACCCAGCTCACCGCACAGGCCAATCCATTTTCCCTGGCGATGGACGGCCTGTACCGCGTAATCCAGTGCGCGCAGGAAAGCCGGGTTCAGGCTGTTGTAATGGCGCGTGACTTTGGCGTTGTCACGGTCGACGGCCAGGAGATACTGCGTCAGGTCATTGCTGCCGATACTAAAGAAATCAATTTCTTCGCAGCATTGATCGATGATGAACATCACCGAGGGCACTTCCAGCATGATGCCGAGCGGGATTTTTTCATCAAATGGAATATGTTCAGTACGAAGCTGCTGCTTCGCTTCGGCAAGCTTCTCTTTAACCCACAGGATCTCTTCCATGGAGGAGATCATCGGGATCATGATCTTCAGGTTGCCGTGAGCAGAGGCGCGCAGGATCGCCCGAAGCTGGGTGGTGAAAAGCGTTGCATACTCTTCGTAGATACGTACTGCGCGGTAGCCGAGGAAGGGGTTGTTTTCTGCCGGTATGTTCAGGTACTCCACCGGTTTATCGCCTCCGATATCCATAGTACGCACGATAATGCTGCGCTCATTTGCACTTTCAAGGGCCTGGCAGAAAATGTTGTACAGCTCGTTTTCACCGGGGGCGCTGGTGCGATCCATATACAGCATTTCGGTGCGGAACAGGCCAACGCCTTCGGCACCGTTACCAAATGCCGCCACGGCTTCCACTGCATGAGCGATGTTCGCGGCAATCTCAATGCGCAGGTCATCTGATGTTCTGGCTTCCCGATCAAGCCAGATGCGTTGCTGCTCGCGGATCGCCTGTTGTACTCGTGCTTCCTGCTGATAGTAGCGCACCACCGCATCACTGGCATTGACCACAACCGCGCCCGCATTGCCATCTACGAAGACAGGCTGGTTGCGCCATTGAAGAAGACCTTCGCTATCGACGCCGACCAGCGTGGGAATATTGAAGGAGCGCGCAAGAATAACGGTGTGCGAAGTGGTTCCGCCGCTCTTTAACAGCAGCCCTTTGAGTAATGTTTTATCCAGTTCCAGGAACTGACCGGGAGTGAGGTCGTCTGCAAGGCAGACGGTCGGCTGCGTCAACTGGCCTGGCACCGGGAAGCGTTGTTCTCCATAAATGTGTTGTAAAAGTTGATAGCAGACATCGCGCACATCCAGTACCCGCTCCTGCAGGTAGCTGCTACTGGAACGAGAAAACGCATCGCAGAAATGGTTTGCAGTAGCGATTGTTGCTTGCGCGCAGCTCAGTCCCTGGCTCACGCCTGCAAGAAGATGCTGGCGCAGTGAGGTATCCGTCGCCAGCGATCGATGCGCATCGAGAATGGCGCTGGCGGTACTCTCGCTGTCCATCGCACGCAACTCAATGTTTTTCACCAGCAGGGTGAGACCGTTATTCAGCGCAGACTGCTCTTCTTCAACATTTTTCGCATCGGGTAAATCAGTCAGTGCATTGAGATCCAACGAGGTCAGTAAGGTCAGAATACCCTGGGCGCTACCGCTGCAAACAGGCATGGCGCGGAACAGCGTTGGGTTAAGGCGCGTGAGGGATTCTGGTAATGGATCAAGCTCGGTAGTGATGGTTTCTGCGAGTGGTGAATCACAGTGCGGGAACTCTTCCCGGATCCAGTGTTCCAGTTGTTGATGGGCGTTTTGCTCATCTTCCCCTTGAATCACCAGGCGACATGCATCACCTGCCAGCGTATCGGTACCAATAAGAGCCAGTGCGCTTCTGGCATCGGCCTTACGGCCAGTGCGCAGGTTGTGCCATTCGATTTGTGAGCTAAACGTATTGCACAGCGTTTCCACATGACTTGCCGGACGCGCGTGAACCCCGTTGGGTAATTCACAGGTAAATTCCACTACCAGAGCCATACACACACTCCTCAAACCAATCATCATTAATTGGGGAACAGCATACGAGTGCGGTGATGACGCGCGCCATGTGACAAATCTGCCAAAAACTGGACAAATGTAATATCACTCGAAAAGTGAGATTTGACTCACAGGTTGTGATGGTTTGTCTTACGCTTCCGTCTGTGCGAAATGTCGAGGCGGATCGCATTTTCATTTCAACATTACAAAAATCCAGTAAATGGCCTTTTTGTCTCCTGTCCGCCGACTTTCTGATTGCCTATTGTTTGCCACAACACCTTTAGGGCTTTAGGCCAGGAGCGACATATGAAAGAGTTGGTGCATATTCTCAAGAACACGCGGCAGCATCTGATGACAGGTGTGTCGCACATGATTCCGTTCGTGGTTGCAGGCGGAATTTTGCTGGCGGTTTCAGTCATGTTGTACGGCAAAGGCGCGGTACCGGATGCAGCAACCGATCCCAACCTGAAAAAACTGTTCGATATCGGCGTGGCCGGGTTAACGCTGATGGTCCCCTTCCTCGCCGCCTATATTGGCTATTCCATTGCCGAACGTGCCGCGCTTGCACCTTGCGCGATTGCGGCCTGGGTTGGTAACAGCTTCGGTGCGGGTTTCTTCGGCGCCATTATTGCCGGGATACTCGGTGGGATAGTTGTCTGGTATCTGAAGAAACTGCCGGTTCCGAAAGTGCTGCGCTCAGTCATGCCTATCTTCATCATCCCTATCATCGGCACTTTTCTTACCGCGGGCATCATGATGTGGGGCCTGGGTGAGCCTGTCGGGGCGTTGACCACGGGGTTAACTCAGTGGCTGCAAGGAATGCAGCAGGGCAGCATCGTTGTGCTGGCCGTCATCATGGGGCTGATGCTGGCCTTCGATATGGGGGGGCCAATTAACAAAGTGGCCTATGCCTTTATGTTGATTTGTGTTGCCCAGGGCGTCTACACCGTTGTGGCAATCGCAGCGGTGGGTATCTGTGTGCCTCCGCTGGGGTTAGGCCTGGCGACGCTCATTAATCGCAAGAATTTTACTGGTGAAGAGCGTGAAGCGGGTAAAGCGGCACTGGTGATGGGCTGCGTGGGGGTCACAGAAGGGGCGATTCCATTTGCTGCAGCCGATCCTCTGCGCGTGATCCCTTCCATCATGTTGGGCTCCGCGTGCGGTGCAGTGACGGCTGCCGTGATGGGCGCACAATGTTATGCCGGATGGGGCGGGCTTATCGTTCTCCCTGTGGTGGAGGGCAAAATGGGCTACATCGCGGCAGTAGCCGTGGGTGCGGTGGTTACCGCCATCAGCGTTAACGTGCTGAAAAGTATTGCCCGCAAGAATGCAAAACAGGTCGAAGAAAAAGAGGACGACCTGGATCTGGATTTCGAAATTAACTGAATGAGGAAGAGAACATGGCCCGAATTATCGCAGTAACGGCATGCCCGTCAGGTGTTGCGCATACCTATATGGCGGCCGAAGCACTGGAAAGTGCCGCTAAAGCCAAAGGCTGGGAAGTGAAAGTTGAAACGCAGGGGTCGATAGGTCTTGAGAACGAACTGACGGCTGAGGATATCGCCGCAGCGGATATGGTGATCCTGACTAAAGATATCGGCATTAAATTCGAAGAGCGTTTTAGCGGGAAAACCATCGTGCGCGTCAACATTAGCGACGCGGTAAAGCGTGCTGACGCCATCATGAACAAAATTGATGCCCACCTGACACAAACCGCCTGATGCTCTCCCGCCCTTCGGGGCGGGCTCGTTTTTCCGTTACAGGAGTTACCTCATGACGAATCGTACCCAGCGTCTGAAAGACGCACTCTTTGCTAACCCGCGCGAAATCTCACTTGAGCGTGCTTTGCTCTATACCGCCAGTTATCAGCAGACGGAAGGCGAGCCGGTTATGCTCAGGCGCGCGAAAGCCACGGCGTACATTCTCGACCATGTGAATATCGCGATTCGTGATGAGGAACTGATTGCCGGAAACCGCACCGTTAAACCGCGCGCAGGGATTATGTCCCCTGAGATGGACCCGTACTGGCTGCTTAAGGAGTTGGATCAGTTTGCCACACGACCCCAGGATCGCTTCGACATTAGCGACGAGGATAAGCGGATCTACCGTGAAGTGCTGTATCCCTGGTGGGAAAAACGGTCGATGAAAGATTTCATCAACAGCCAGATGACGGATGAAGTGAAAGCCGCCGTGGGGACACAGATTTTTAGCGTCAATCAGACGGATAAAGGGCAGGGGCATATCATCATTGATTACCCACGCCTGCTGAATAATGGTCTGGGTGCGCTGGTAGAGGAAATGCGTGAACACTGCACCCGCGATACGGAGAACACCTTCTATGCCGCGGCGCTGATTCTGCTTGAAGCCTCGCAGCGCCACATTCTGCGCTATGCAGTGCTGGCTGAAGACGTCGCTGCCATCAGCCATGGCTCTCGACGCGAGGAATTACTCAAGATTGCGGAAAACTCTCGTCATAACGTTCAGCATAAACCGCAAACGTTCTGGCAGGCGTGTCAGCTATTCTGGTACATGAACGTTATTTTACAGTACGAATCTAACGCCAGCTCGCTCTCCATCGGGCGCTTTGATCAGTATATGTTGCCGTTTTATCAGGCTTCGCTCTCGCAAGGTGACGATCCCGCGTTTCTGCAAGAACTTCTGGAATCACTGTGGGTGAAGTGCAATGACGTGGTGTTATTACGTTCGACCAGCAGCGCACGTTATTTTGCCGGATTTCCGACGGGATATACTGCACTGCTGGGCGGCCTGACGGAGAGTGGTCGCAGTGCGGTGAATGTGCTTTCCTTCCTGTGCCTGGATGCCTACCAGAGCGTTCAGCTTCCGCAGCCCAACCTTGGCGTGCGAGTGAACGAACTTATTGACCGACCTTTCCTGCTCAAAACTGCAGAGACGATCCGCCTGGGAACCGGTATTCCGCAGATATTTAACGATGAAGTGGTGGTGCCAGCTTTCCTGAATCGTGGTGTGTCACTTGAAGATGCGCGTGATTACGCCGTTGTCGGCTGCGTTGAACTGTCCATTCCGGGTAAAACCTACGGCCTTCACGATATCGCGATGTTTAACCTGCTGAAAGTCATGGAAATCGCGATGCAGGAGAACGAAGGTAATGCGGATCTCAGTTATGAAGAGTTGCTGAGGCATATTCGCGCCAAAATTAATCACTACATTGCGCTGATGGTCGAGGGGAGCAATATCTGCGATATCGGCCACCGCGACTGGGCGCCCGTGCCGCTTCTCTCTTCGTTTATCAGTGATTGCCTGGTTACGGGGAGAGATATTACCGACGGCGGTGCACGCTATAACTTCTCTGGCGTGCAGGGGATAGGGATAGCGAATTTGAGTGACTCATTGCATGCTCTGAAAGGGCTGGTTTTTGAACAGCAACGCTTAAGTTTTGATGAGCTATTAGCCGTGTTAAAAGCCAATTTTGCGACCCCTGAAGGCGAGAAAGTGCGTGCAAGGCTGATCAACCGCTTCGAAAAATACGGCAATGATATTGATGATGTCGACAATATCAGCGCTGAATTGCTGCGCCATTACTGTAAAGAGGTCGAAAAATACCGCAACCCGCGTGGTGGGCAATTTACCCCCGGTTCATATACCGTGTCGGCACACGTACCGCTGGGCGCAGTCGTGGGTGCCACACCGGATGGTCGCCTGGCAGGTGAGCAGCTGGCAGACGGTGGGCTCTCTCCTATGCTCGGGCAAGATATGCAGGGCCCGACGGCGGTACTGAAATCGGTGAGTAAGCTGGATAACTATTTATTATCTAACGGTACACTTCTGAACGTTAAATTCACGCCTGCGACGCTGGAAGGCGATGCCGGGCTGCAAAAGCTGGCGGATTTTCTGCGCGCGTTCACCCAGCTTAAACTGCAACATATCCAGTTCAACATCGTTAACGCGGACACGCTACGCGAAGCACAGCAGCGCCCACAGGATTTTGCTGGGTTGGTCGTCCGGGTTGCCGGATACAGCGCCTTCTTTGTTGAGTTATCGAAGGAGATCCAGGATGACATTATCCGTCGTACAGCACATCAGCTGTGACGAGGTTGAAACGCGCGCCGATGCGGCGCGTATTTTCAACATTCAGCGCTATTCGTTGAATGATGGGCGTGGCATTCGTACGGTAGTGTTTTTTAAAGGTTGTCCTCACCGCTGCCCCTGGTGTGCTAATCCTGAGTCGATCTCACCGAAAATCGAGACAGTGCGCCGCGTGAGCAAATGTTTGCACTGTAGCCCCTGTCTGCGGGATGCTAATGAGTGCCCTTCTGGCGCGTTCGAGCATATTGGAAGAGACGTTACGCTCGATGTGCTCGAACGTGAGGTAATGAAAGACGATGTGTTCTTCCGTTCTTCGGGTGGTGGCGTCACCCTCTCCGGAGGGGAAGTGTTGATGCAGGCACCTTTTGCGACACTGCTTTTGCAGAGGCTGCGTCGATATGGCGTGCATACAGCCATCGAAACGGCAGGAGATGCGCCTTTATCTCGCTTACTGCCACTGGCGCACCAGTGTGATGAAGTGCTGTTTGATTTGAAAATAATGGATACGGAGCTGGCGCGTTCAGTGGTAGCAATGAATCTGCCCAGAGTGCTCGATAATTTTATGCAACTGGTGGCAGACGGAGTAAATGTGATCCCTCGCGTGCCGCTTATTCCGGGTTTTACGCTCAATGAAACGAACATGGCTCGCGTGCTGGCGTTTCTGTTACCTTCTGGAATACGGCAACTGCATTTACTGCCGTTCCATCAGTACGGGGAACCAAAGTATCGTCTCCTTGGTCAGGAGTGGGGGATGCGGCAAGTGGTTCCGCCAACAGAAAGTGAGGTTGCGGCGATGCGTCAAATGGCTGAGCGCGAAGGTTTCCATGTCACCGTAGGAGGTTAAGTATGGCAGTGATAACGGAACGTCACCTGGTGGCGGTGACCGCTTGTGTCAGTGGCGTTGCACATACCTATATGGCAGCCGAAAGGCTTGAAAAACTCTGCCTGCATGAGAAGTGGAGCGTTCACATTGAGACGCAGGGAGCTCTGGGCGTTGAAAACGAGCTCACAGATGACGATATTCGTCGCGCCGATGTTGTTCTACTGATCGCGGATATCGAACTGGCTGGCAGTGAACGCTTCGAACATACCCGCTACGTGAAGTGCGGGATTAACGCCTTTTTACGTGACCCGCAAAGGGTGATGGGAGCGGTGCGTAAAATGTTTTCCGCACCGCAGCATACTCAGCTCATTCTGGACTAGCCACTTTCCCTGTTAGCTGGCTGTGATACTGGCGACGGTATTCTGACGGGGATCGCTCTGTGTTTTTACGGAACAACCGGCAGAAATAGTTACTGTCAACAAACCCGCAGGCATGTGCCACCTCTTTCACTTTTAAATCATACCCTTTCAGCAACTGACGCGCGTGTTCCAGCCGGGTATGCGTCAGGTATTCATTGAAACCCACTGCACCTGTTTTCTGGAAGAGATGCGACAGATAGTTGGGGGAGATGTAAAACGCCTGCGCCACGGATTCACGGGTTAGCGGCGCGGCGTAGTGCTCGTCAATATAGACCCGAATCGCTTCAAACAGAGCCTGACTACGCGAGGCGGTTTGGATCTGGCTGCCCAGCAGGTCGACGCAGTGGCTAAGCAGGCTGGCGATAATCAGCCGCGCGGTTTGCTGCTCATGCGGCTGCATCTGCATTTCATGGAGCGTTTGTAGCAGGAATGAGCCAATACGAGGACCTCTGCGGGCAACATGCCGTTTTGCCAGGTTACGGACTTCAACGCCATCCCAGTGCAGGAGGCTAAACCCAAGTTGTTGTTTGCCAAACAGAATGCTCAACGTCGTCGCGGGCTTTTGCCATTGCGGATCATTCCAGCCGCCAGCAGGAACGTATAAAACATCACCCTGCTGTAAAACGGAAGCAGCCAGGTCTTTCACCGAACCTTCGAGCACGATCTCCAGACGAGGAAAATCGACCTGCAAGGCAAGTGCGGGAACGGAGGATGTTGAGTTTGCAAAATGCACCTGACGTAGAGGCAACGTGCCGTTTATCAGGTCAGTCAGGATGTGGGTGATATCGTGGTGCATGATGTGAATACCGAGGTATTGCCCGGCAAGCGCAGCGCTGCCGGGCATAAAGCATTAGCCGGTGTTACGCATACCTGCCGCAACGCCTGCAATCGTCACCATCAGCGCCTGTTCAACGCGTGGATCCGGCTCTTTACCTTCTTCTTCCGCCAGACGCGAACGATGCAGCAGTTCTGCCTGCAGGACGTTCAACGGGTCGGTATAGATGTTACGTAGCTGAATAGACTCGGCAATCCACGGCAGGTCCGCCATCAGGTGTGAGTCGTTGGCGATATCCAGCACCACTTTGATGTCACCTTCCAGCAGTTCGCGCAGCTCTTTACCCAGTGCCCACAGCTCAGGTTTCACCAGGCGCTGATCGTAGTATTCCGCCAGCCACAGGTCAGCTTTCGAGAAGACCATCTCCAGCATCCCCAGACGGGTAGAGAAGAACGGCCAGTCGCGGCACATGGCTTCCAGCTCACTCTGTTTGCCATCTTCTACCACTTTCTGCAGCGCGGCACCGGCACCCAGCCAGGCTGGCAGCATCAAACGGTTCTGCGTCCAGGCGAAGATCCACGGGATAGCACGCAGGGATTCTACGCCACCGGTTGGGCGACGCTTCGCAGGACGTGAGCCCAGCGGCAGTTTACCCAGCTCCTGCTCAGGCGTCGCTGAACGGAAGTAAGGTACGAAGTCTTTGTTTTCACGCACGTAGCCGCGGTACAGATCGCAGGAGATATCTGACAGCTCGTCCATAATATGACACCAGGACGCTTTTGGCTCCGGCGGCGGTAGCAGGTTCGCTTCCAGAATAGCGCTGGTGTAAAGCGACAGGCTGCTGATGGTGACTTCTGGCAGACCGTACTTGAAGCGGATCATCTCGCCCTGCTCGGTCACGCGCAGGCCGCCTTTCAGACTTCCCGGCGGTTGTGACAGCAGTGCGGCATGAGCAGGTGCACCGCCACGGCCAATGGAACCGCCGCGTCCGTGGAACAGGGTCAGCTCAATACCGGCTTTCTCACAGGTTTTAATCAGTGCATCTTGCGCCTGGTACTGGGCCCAGGATGCTGCCATTACGCCCGCATCTTTTGCGGAGTCAGAATAGCCAATCATGACCATCTGTTTACCCTGAATAAAGCCACGATACCAGTCGATGTTCAGCAACTGGGTCATGACATCATTGGCATTGTTCAGGTCATCGAGGGTTTCAAACAGCGGCGCGACCGGCAGGGCGTAGTCGATACCCGCTTCTTTCAGCAGGAGATGAACAGCCAGCACGTCGGACGGCGTTTTCGCCATGGAGATCACATAGGCCGCCACCGATCCTTTCGGCGCATCAACGATCGCTTTACAGGTGTTGAGAACTTCGCGGGTGTCGTTGCTTGGTTCCCAGTTGCGAGGCAGCAAAGGACGTTTGGAGTTCAGTTCGCGGATCAGGAAGGCCTGCTTGTCGGCTTCGGACCAGCTTTCATAATCGCCGATGCCGAGATAGCGGGTCAGTTCGCCCAGGGCTTCGGTATGACGGGTGCTCTCCTGACGCACATCGATACGCACCAGCGGTACGCCAAAACACTTCACGCGGCGCAGGGTATCAAGCAACTCACCGTTCGCGATGATGCCCATCCCACAGGCCTGCAGAGATTTATAACAGGCGTACAGGGGCTCCCAGAGCTGTTCGTTCTGGCTCAGAAGACCTTCGGGTTTTGGCAGGCGCTGGCCTTTAAGTCGTGCTTCCAGCCAGGCCTGAGTAGCCATCAGTTGACTGCGCAGTTTTTTCATCAGGAAACGATACGGCTCGCTGGCACCTTCTTCACCAGCCAGCTCGCGCAGTTCCGGTGTTGCTTCAACCATCGACAGTTCGGAAATCAGTACCTGAATGTCTTTCAGGAACAGGTCGGTAGCCTTCCAGCGGCTCAGCAACAGGACATGACGGGTGATCTCTGCGGTAACGTTCGGGTTGCCGTCGCGGTCTCCGCCCATCCAGGAGGTGAAGCGCACTGGCACAAAATCCACCGGCAGGCGGTAGCCCAGGTTCTCTTCCAGCTGTTCGTTCAGTTCGCGCAGGTAGTTCGGAACCCCTTCCCACAGGCTGTTTTCTACCACCGCAAAGCCCCATTTGGCTTCATCAACCGGGCTTGGGCGATGCTTACGAATTTCATCGGTGTGCCAGGATTGGGCAATCAGCTGGCGCAGGCGGCGCATCAGCTGGTTGCGCTCGTAGTCAGCGATGTCTTTGTTATCCAACTGCTTCAGACAGTTGTTCACTTCCACCATTTTGTGGATCAGGGTACGACGGGTGATTTCGGTTGGGTGCGCGGTCAGTACCAGCTCCAGCGAAAGGGACTCCACCGCTTTTTTGATGGTGTCTTCATTGAGGCCTGGCTGATCTTTGAGTTTACGAAGCGTACGGGCAATGACTTCCGGGTTACTGGCAGCTTCACCATTTGGCGAAATGCTGTGGTATTGCTCAGCGGTGTTTGCCAGGTTAAGGAACTGGCTGAATGCGCGTGCAACGGGTAACAGCTCATCGTTAGAGAGGTTCTGCAACGTGGTTAGCAGCTCCTGACGATTGGCCTCATTACCTGCACGAGAAGATTTCGATAGCTTGCGGATGGTTTCAACACGGTCGAGGATGTTCTCCCCCAACGCATCTTTGATGGTATCTCCAAGCACTTTGCCGAGCATACTGACATTACTACGCAACGCGGAATATTGTTCGTTCATAAAAACCCAGTCACCCCATCATTTTTGTTTATGCCCAGTCGAAAATCTTCTGGACATTATTTTGTCATCTCCCTTTATAAAGCCACGTAAAACCCCCGTCGTCAATTGCTGCGAAAACGGTTCAGCAAACGAATAAATGTGGGTAATTTACGAAATTTAATTCGCTTCGCGTCAGATAAGTGATGCTTATGGGAATGTGACGGAGATCGCGATATTTTCCCCTCTCAGATGAGAGGGGAAAGGTCATTAATGCCAGCAGAAGTGATGCACAACCTGAGTAATCAGTTCGCGGGTTGGCTTGATAAAGCGAGTTTCCAGATATTCATCCGGCTGGTGGGCCTGGTTGATGGAGCCTGGACCAAGGACCAGCGTCGGGCAGAGCGTTTGAATAAACGGCGCTTCGGTGCAGTAGTTCACCACATCGGTTTTCTCGCCGAGCAGTTTTTCCACCACGTCGACCAACTGGTGATCCGGCGGGCACTCATAGCCCGGAATTGGCGGATGCAGATCGGAAACCGTCAGACGGCCTGGCCAGCGTTCACTCACCGGTGCAAGGGCTTCTGTCAGTAATCCGTTCAGATCGCTCAGCGTCATACCCGGCAGCGGGCGGATATCCATGTGCAGCTCGCAACAGGCGCAGATACGGTTGGAGGCATCGCCGCCGTGAAGGCTACCGAGGTTCAGCGTCGGATAAGGAACGGTGAACGAATCATGGTGATAGCGCTCTTTCAGGGAATCACGCAGCTGCATGATGTGGCCGATGGCATCGTGCATCAGCTCAATGGCATTCACGCCGCGCGCCGGGTCGCTGGAGTGGCCGGACTGGCCCAGCACGCGCACTGCCGTCGAGATATGGCCTTTGTGCGCGCGAATCGGTTGCAGAGACGTTGGCTCGCCGATGATCGCGCAATCCGGGCGAATCGACGTGTTTTCAGAAAAGTAGCGAGCGCCCGCCATGCTGGTTTCTTCATCGGCGGTCGCCAGAATGTAGAGCGGTTTCTTCAGTTTCGTCACGTCGACGTCACGCAGCGCGTCGAGGATAAAGGCGAAGAATCCTTTCATGTCGGCGGTGCCCAGACCGTAGAGCTTGTTGTCATGTTCGGTCAGGGTGAACGGATCGCGCGTCCAGCGGCCGTCGTCAAACGGTACGGTGTCAGTATGACCGGCCAGCAGCAGGCCGCCCGCACCGGTTCCGGTGCTGGCGAGCAGGTTAAATTTGTGGCGGGTTCCGGGGACGGGCTGAACCTCAACGTTAAACCCAAGATCGCTAAACCAACCCGCCAGCAGATTGATTAAAGACTCATTGCTCTGATCCAGCGCTTCTTCGGTTGCACTGATGGACGGTGTGGCAATCAGGGCGCGGTAGATCTCGATAAATGGCGGTAAGTTCATTTTCATTGTTGACACACCTTAGGTCGTGATAGTATCAATATTCATGCAATAAATGTGAATAAAAATACATTAACGTTGAGCATAAAGGAACCCGATGTTGAATACGCTGATTGTAGGCGCTAGCGGTTATGCGGGCGCAGAGCTTGTAAGCTACGTGAATCGCCATCCACATATGACCATAACCGCTTTGACCGTGTCAGCGCAAAGCAATGATGCAGGAAAGTTAATTTCTGATTTGCATCCGCAACTTAAGGGCATTGTTGATCTGCCGTTGCAGCCAATGTCTGACATCAGTGAGTTCACCGAAGGCGTCGACGTGGTGTTTTTGGCCACTGCGCACGAAGTCAGCCACGACCTGGCACCGCAATTTCTGGCGGCCGGTTGTGTGGTGTTCGACCTCTCTGGCGCGTTCCGTGTTAACGATGGCGCGTTCTATGAAAAATATTACGGTTTTACCCATCAGCACCCGGATCTGCTTGAAAAAGCGGTGTACGGCCTGGCGGAGTGGAGCGCAGACAAACTGAAAGAAGCGGATCTGATTGCTGTCCCGGGTTGCTACCCGACGGCGGCGCAGCTTTCTCTTAAGCCTTTGATCGACGCGGGCCTGCTGGATCTGAATCAGTGGCCGGTGATCAACGCCACCAGCGGCGTGAGCGGTGCAGGGCGCAAGGCCGCAATCTCCAACAGCTTCTGCGAAGTGAGCCTTCAGCCGTATGGCGTGTTTAATCACCGTCATCACCCTGAAATTACTACTCATCTTGGGGCGAACGTCATCTTTACCCCGCATCTGGGCAGCTTCCCGAGAGGGATCCTCGAAACCATTACCTGCCGCCTGAAACCGGGTGTGACCAAAGAACAGGTGGGCGAGGTCTTTACTCAGGCGTATGCAGATAAACCGCTGGTGCGTCTGTATGAAAAAGGTGTTCCGGCGCTGAAAAACGTAGTCGGCCTGCCGTTCTGCGATATCGGCTTTGCCGTACAGGACGAGCACCTGATTGTGGTCGCCGCAGAAGATAACTTACTCAAAGGCGCTGCCGCTCAGGCCATGCAGTGCGCAAATATTCGTTTCGGCTTCCCTGAAACGCAGGCTCTTATTTAAGGTGTGATGATGAACCCATTAATTATCAAACTCGGTGGTGTACTGCTGGACAGCGAAGAAGCGCTGGAGCGTCTTTTTACCGCGCTGGTTAACTATCGCGAATCGCACCAACGTCCGCTGGTGATTGTTCACGGTGGCGGCTGCGTGGTGGATGAGCTGATGAAAGGGCTCAACCTGCCGGTGAAAAAGAAAAATGGTCTGCGCGTTACACCTGCCGATCAGATTGACATCATCACCGGTGCGCTGGCGGGGACGGCGAACAAAACGCTACTGGCATGGGCGAAGAAACACCATATTGCTTCCGTTGGCCTCTACCTGGGCGATGGCGATAGCGTAAAAGTGACTCAGCTCGACGAAGAACTCGGTCATGTTGGACTGGCGCAGCCAGGTTCGCCTAAGCTGATTAACACGTTGCTGGACGGTGGTTTCCTGCCGGTGGTCAGTTCTATCGGTGTCACCGAAGAGGGTGAGCTGATGAACGTGAATGCGGACCAGGCGGCAACGGCACTGGCGGCAACGCTGGGCGCAGACCTGATCCTGCTTTCCGACGTGAGCGGTATTCTGGACGGCAAAGGTCAGCGCATTGCGGAAATGACGGCGGCGAAAGCCGAGCAGCTGATTGCGCAGGGCATTATTACCGACGGTATGATCGTCAAAGTGAACGCTGCACTGGATGCCGCGCGCACGCTCGGCCGCCCGGTAGATATCGCCTCCTGGCGTCACGCGGAGCAACTCCCGGCGCTGTTTAACGGCACGCCGATTGGCACGCGTATTTTAGCGTAAGTTTTTTTTGAATGACCGCAGGCCGGGCAAGCGTATCGCTACCCGGCGGAACTAACGAATAAAGGAACGATGTTATGGCACTTTGGGGTGGGCGTTTTACACAGGCAGCGGATCAGCGGTTCAAACAGTTCAACGACTCTTTGCGCTTCGACTACCGCCTGGCCGAACAGGATATTGTCGGCTCTGTGGCCTGGTCCAAAGCGCTGGTTACCGTGGGGGTACTGACCGCAGAGGAACAGCAGCAACTGGAAGAAGCGCTGAACAACCTGCTGGAAGAAGTGCGTCTGAACCCGGAGCAAATTCTCCAGAGTGATGCCGAAGACATTCACAGCTGGGTAGAAGGCAAACTGATCGATAAAGTCGGTCAGTTGGGTAAGAAGCTGCACACTGGCCGTAGCCGTAACGACCAGGTCGCAACCGATCTGAAGCTGTGGTGTAAAGATACCGTTGGCGAACTGCTGGCCGCTAACCGTCAACTGCAGAGTGCGCTGGTGGAAACCGCTCAGAATAACCAGGACGCGGTCATGCCGGGTTACACCCATCTGCAGCGTGCGCAGCCAGTGACGTTTGCGCACTGGTGCCTGGCCTATGTCGAGATGCTGGCGCGTGATGAAAGCCGTCTGCAGGATACTCTGAAACGTCTGGACGTGAGTCCGCTGGGTAGCGGCGCGCTGGCCGGTACGGCGTATGAAATTGACCGTGAACAGCTGGCAGGCTGGTTGGGCTTTGCCTCTGCCACCCGTAACAGCCTGGACAGCGTGTCTGACCGTGACCACGTGCTGGAACTGCTCTCAAATGCTTCTATCGGCATGGTTCACCTGTCGCGTTTCGCAGAAGACCTGATCTTCTTCAACTCCGGTGAGGCCGGGTTTGTCGAGTTGTCTGACCGTGTGACTTCAGGTTCTTCCCTGATGCCGCAGAAGAAAAACCCGGATGCGCTGGAGCTTATCCGCGGCAAGTGTGGCCGCGTCCAGGGCGCGCTGACCGGCATGATGATGACCCTGAAAGGGCTGCCGCTGGCGTATAACAAAGATATGCAGGAAGACAAAGAAGGGCTGTTCGACGCGCTCGACACCTGGCTGGACTGTCTGCATATGGGCGCACTGGTGCTGGATGGTATTCAGGTGAAACGCCCGCGTTGCCAGGAAGCGGCGCAGCAGGGGTATGCAAACTCCACTGAGCTGGCGGATTACCTCGTTGCGAAAGGCGTACCGTTCCGTGAAGCGCACCATATTGTGGGCGAAGCGGTAGTGGAAGCGATTCGCCAGGGTAAACCGCTGGAAGATCTGGCGCTTGCCGAGCTGCAGAAGTTCAGTGCGGTTATCGGGGATGATGTTTATCCGATTCTGGCATTACAGTCTTGCCTGGATAAGCGTGCGGCGAAAGGCGGCGTGTCACCTAAGCAGGTCGCGCAGGCGATTGCGGATGCGAAAAACCGCTTAGTTTAAACTGTGCGGGCGGGTGCCCTCACCCCGGCCCTCTCCCACGGGGAGTGGGAGAAAAACGGAGCCTGGCTTAACGCCAGGCTTTTTTACGCAAAAAAAAAGCGGACCACGGGGTCCGCAAAAGTTCACGTTGGCTTTAGTTGTTCGAGTTTTGAGAGAAACTCGCTGACGGAGCGGGGTCGTTTTGGGTCAAACACGTGCCGCCTCGTCTATGTGGTGTATTATTCAACAGAATGCTTGATAGGGATAATCGTTCGTTGCTATGCTATCTATCGCCATGAACTATCGTGGCGACGGAGGATGAATAATGAATATTCGTGATCTTGAATACCTGGTAGCGTTAGCCGAGCACCGTCATTTTCGCCGCGCGGCAGATTCCTGCCACGTCAGCCAGCCTACACTGAGCGGTCAGATCCGCAAGCTGGAGGATGAGCTGGGTGTGATGCTGCTGGAGCGCACCAGTCGTAAGGTACTGTTCACCCAGGCAGGTCTTTTGCTGGTTGATCAGGCGCGCACCGTGCTGCGCGAGGTCAAAGTGCTCAAGGAAATGGCAAGCCAGCAGGGGGAAACGATGTCAGGCCCACTGCATATTGGCCTGATCCCAACCGTTGGCCCGTACCTGTTACCGCACATCATTCCGATGCTGCACCAGACGTTCCCGAAACTTGAAATGTACCTGCATGAAGCGCAGACCCATCAGCTGCTGGCGCAGTTAGATAGCGGTAAGCTCGACTGTGCCATTCTGGCGCTGGTCAAAGAGAGCGAAGCCTTTATTGAGGTGCCGCTGTTTGATGAGCCGATGATGCTGGCGATCTATCAAGATCACCCGTGGGCGAACCGCGATCGCGTGCCGATGGCCGATCTGGCCGGCGAGAAGCTGCTGATGCTGGAAGATGGCCACTGCCTGCGCGATCAGGCGATGGGTTTTTGCTTTGAAGCGGGTGCTGATGAAGATACCCATTTCCGCGCAACCAGCCTGGAAACGCTGCGTAACATGGTGGCGGCGGGAAGTGGTATCACACTGCTGCCAGCGCTGGCCGTACCGCGAGAACGCACGCGAGATGGCGTGGTGTACCTGCCGTGCATTAAGCCAGAGCCGCGCCGAACGATTGGCCTGGTTTATCGCCCGGGTTCGCCGCTGCGCAGCCGCTATGAGCAGCTGGCAGAGGCCATCCGGAGTTCAATGGATGGCCACTTTGACAGCGCGTTAAAACAGGCGGTTCAGACCGTTTAGTGCCGCTACCCGATAGGCTTCTGCCATGGTCGGGTAGTTAAAGGTGGTGTTAACGAAGTACTCGATGGTGTTACCACCCCCTTTTTGCTCCATTATCGCCTGGCCGATATGAATGATTTCCGCCGCGCGTTCACCAAAGCAGTGAATACCGAGGATCTCTTTCGTCTCGCGATGGAACAAAATCTTCAGCGTTCCCACACTCATCCCCACGATTTGCGCGCGCGCCAGATGTTTAAACTGGGCACGACCTACCTCGTAAGGGACTTTCATGGCCGTCAGTTGCTGTTCGGTTTTCCCGACTGAGCTAATTTCCGGGATGGTGTAAATCCCTGTCGGAATATCTTCAATCAGATGCGCCGTTGCTTCGCCTTTCACCAGCGCCTGAGCCGCAATGCGTCCCTGGTCGTAGGCTGCTGACGCGAGACTTGGATAGCCAATAACATCCCCGACTGCATAAACGTGCGGCAGGGCGGTCTGGTACATACTGTTGACCTTCAACTGACCGCGACTGTCGGTTTCCAGACCAATGTTTTCCAGCGCCAGCGAATCGGTGTTACCGGTACGGCCGTTGGCATACAGCAGGCAGTCGGCTTTCAGCTTCTTGCCAGATTTCAGGTGCATGATCACACCGTCATCGCAGCCTTCGATTTTCTCGTACTCTTCGTTGTGGCGAATGACGACACCGCTGTTCCAGAAGTGATACGAGAGGGAATCCGACATCTCCTGGTCGAGGAAGGCCAGCAGGCGATCGCGGGTGTTGATCAGGTCAACTTTGACCTCCATGCCCCGGAAGATCGACGCATATTCGCAGCCAATCACCCCAGCGCCATAGATAATCACGTGGCGTGGTTCGTGGTGCAGGCTGAGGATGGAGTCACTGTCGTAGATGCGTGGGTGCGAGAAATCTACATCGGCCGGGTGGTACGGGCGTGAGCCGCAGGCAATAACGAATTTTTCAGCGGTGATGGTTTCAACCGAACCGTCGTGGCATTCGAGCGCCAGGGTGTGCTCATCAACAAAATGCGCGTTACCCTGCAAAATTTCACAGTGGTTACGCTCATAAAACCCCTGACGCATACGTGTCTGCTGGTTAATGACGGTATCCGCGTGATTCAGGATGTCGGCAAAGGATGAACGAAGAAGTCGGGAGTGGTCGCTGTAGAGAGGGTTCTGGTTAAATTCGATAATGCGGCTAACGGCGTGGCGGAGGGCTTTCGAAGGGATGGTGCCCCAGTGGGTGCAACCGCCGCCAACATTATGGTAGCGCTCAATGACCGCTACTCGGGCTCCCTGTTTCACCAGACCCATAGCAGCACCTTCGCCGCCGGGGCCGGAACCAATAACTATTGCGTCGTAATCGTAGGAATGTGGCATGGCAAGGCTTACCTGTTCTTATACATAAAAGCAACAGAATCATAACATCATTGCCAGAGTAACCCAATTATCGTTGTGCTTTTTTCGGGCAGTGAAGCACAAACCGCGCGTAAACAATCATTCACAAAGCCAGGCAAACAGATTAATTTTATTCTCTGGTATAGTGCCATCAGGCCTTTGGAAGGATTCAACTATCGTGATGGGCGTAAGAGCACAACAAAAAGAGAAAACCCGGCGTTCGCTGGTGGAAGCCGCATTCAGTCAACTGAGTGCCGAGCGTAGTTTTGCCAGTTTGAGCCTGCGTGAAGTTGCGCGCGAGGCCGGGATTGCGCCAACGTCCTTCTATCGTCACTTCCGTGATGTGGATGAACTGGGTCTGACCATGGTCGACGAAAGTGGTCTGATGCTGCGTCAGCTCATGCGCCAGGCGCGTCAGCGTATCGCAAAAGGCGGCAGCGTGATCCGCACCTCCGTGTCGACCTTTATGGAATTTATCGGCAATAACCCCAACGCGTTTCGTCTGCTTCTGCGCGAGCGTTCCGGAACCTCTGCGGCGTTTCGTGCTGCCGTCGCGCGTGAAATTCAGCATTTCATCGCGGAACTTGCCGACTATCTTGAACTCGAAAACCATATGCCGCGTGCGTTTACTGAAGCACAGGCTGAGGCGATGGTGACGATTGTTTTCAGCGCGGGTGCCGAAGCGCTGGATATCAGCATTGAACAACGCAAGCAGCTCGAAGAGCGACTGGTATTACAGCTTCGCATGATTTCTAAAGGTGCGTACTACTGGTATCGCCGTGAACAAGAGAAACTGGCACATCAAACCGAAGAGTGAAGGTGAGTAATGAAACAGTCAGGTCAGGATAAAGGGACGCTGTTGCTGGCATTGATCGCTGGCTTATCCATTAATGGTACGTTTGCCGCTATTTTTAGCTCAATCGTACCTTTTTCGATTTTCCCGCTAATTGCACTGGTGCTGACGGTTTACTGTCTGCATCAACGTTACCTGAACCGCACTATGCCGGTCGGGTTACCGGGGTTGGCTGCCGCCTGCTTTATTCTGGGTGTGTTGCTGTATAGCACTGTGGTGCGTGCCGAGTATCCGGATATCGGCTCTAACTTCTTCCCTGCGGTACTGTCTGTGGCGCTGGTGTTCTGGATTGGCTCGCGCATGCGTAGCCGTAAGAGCCAGTTACCAGAGTAATGAATTATTTGTAGGGCAGGTGAGCGAAGCGCCACCTGCCAAAAACGCCAGATAATTACTTCGCCGTGAGCAGTACACCACACTCCATATGGTGCGTATACGGGAACTGATCGAACAGCGCCAGACGTTCAACCTTGTGCGTCTGGCTTAATGTTTCGAGGTTCTTGCATAGCGTCTCCGGATTACAGGAGATGTACAAAATACGCGGGTACGCCTGCACCATTTTTTCGGTTTCGCTGTCCAGGCCACTGCGCGGCGGATCGACAAAAATCGTCTCACACTGGTAGCTCTTCAGATCAATGCCCTGGAGGCGGTTAAACTCGCGTACGCCGTTCATGGCCTGCGTGAACTCTTCTGCGGCCATACGAATGATCTGCACGTTGTCGATATGATTAGCGGCAATGTTGTACTGCGCTGCGACCACCGACGGCTTGGCGATTTCCGTTGCCAGGACGCGATCGAAGTTACGCGCCAGCGCCAGCGAGAAGTTGCCGTTACCGCAGTACAGCTCAAGCAGATCGCCCGTCGACCCTTCCGTCGCCTTCAGCGCCCACTCAAGCATCTGCACGTTCATCGCGGCGTTCGGCTGGGTGAAGCTGTTCTCTACCTGACGATACACCATCTCTTTACCCGCCACCGGCAGACGCTCGTCGATGTAATCCTGATCCAGCATGATTTTGGTTTTGGTAGCACGGCCAATCAGATGAACATTGATGTTCTGCGCGCGCAGCGCATCGCGCAGGGCTTCTGCCTGCTCGCGCCACTCGTCATTCAGCGCTTTGTGATACAGCAGAGAGACAATCGCCTGGTTACTTTGGGTAGTCAGGTAGTCAATCTGGAACAGCTTATTGCGCAGCACTGGGTTGGTGCGCACACCGTCCATAATGTGGGTCATGAGCTGGTTAATCAGCTCGCTTGCCGCCGGAAAACTGTCTACGCGGATACGGGATTTTGTCTGCTGATCAAAAATGATGTGGTACAGGTCGTCACCGTCGTGCCAGATGCGGAACTCGGCGCGCATGCGGTAGTGGCTGACAGGAGAGCGGAACACCTCGGGAACGGGCGCGTTGAAAGGCGTCATCATACTTTGCAGGCGGACAACTTTCTCTGCCAGCTGCGCGTCGTACTGTTCTGTCGGGAGGTGTTCTGGGGTCATGATGCGTCCTGAGTGATAAAGAATTACGCGGGGATTGTAGGCATTGTTCAGGGGATGTCCAGATTTAATGGCTAATAGCTATCTGGACATCTATACGTGTCTAATTGTAGCATTCTGTTTCCGGTCTCCTGAGAGTGAAAAGGGAATCCAGTGTAAATCTGGAGCTGACGCGCAGCGGTAAAGACTGGCGGGATGAGCGTTGTAGACACTGTGAAAATGGGAAGTCTTCATCCTTCTAAAGCCACCTAGCCCGAAGACCTGCCGGGATCACGTCGCATTTGGTTTCATCATCGCGTGCTATAGATGAATCCTGCGGCATCCTTCTTATATTGTGGATGCTTTAACAATGATTAAAAAAGTATCGCTGCTGACGGCGTTGTCCGTCACGGCATTTTCGGGCTGGGCGCAGGATAGCGCAGACTCGTTGGTGGTGACTGCAAACCGTTTTGAACAACCGGCAAAAACCGTTCTGGCTCCGACATCTGTTGTGACGCGTGAAGATATTGAACGCTGGCAGGCAAAGAGTGTGGTGGAAATCATGTCACGTCTGCCTGGCGTGGATATCGCGCAAAGCGGTGGAATGGGCTCGAACTCTTCGACATTTATTCGCGGAACTGAATCTCGCCATGTGCTGGTGCTGATTGACGGTATTCCTTTGAATAACGCCGGGATCAGCAACGTACCTGACCTGAGCCAGATCCCGACTTCCCTGATTCAGCGTATTGAATACATTCGTGGCCCACGTTCGGCCCTGTATGGTTCTGACGCGATTGGCGGTGTGATCAACATCATTACCGGACGCGATAAACCGGGCGCGGAAATTTCTGCAGGTGTGGGGTCTAAGGGTTACCAAACCTATGATGGCTCTTTCCAGCAGGTTCTTGATAAAACCAGGATCACGATGGCGGGTAACTATACCTATACCCGTGGTTTTGATATTGCAGCCCAGGACGCACCGCGTCAGCCTGACCGCGATGGCTTTATGAGTAAGTCACTGTACGGTTCTGTGGAACAGCAGATTACCGACAGCGTGAGCGGCTTCTTCCGTGGTTTTGGTTATGACAACCGCACGGCGTATGACGGTTACGATCACTATGACGCCAACTTTATGGTTGATGGGCGACCGGATACTCGCCAGCTCTACAGCCAGAACTGGGATACGGGACTACGTTACAACCAGGGGATTTTCCAGTCGCAACTGGTGGCGGGTTACGGTCGCAGTAAAGATCAGAACTATGACCCGAAGAAAGGGCGCTATGCTGATTCCGCAACGATGGATGATGTGAAGCAGTACACCACCCAGTGGCTCAATACTGTTGAAGTCGGTCACGGCAACATTGGTGCAGGACTGGACTGGCAAAAGCAGAAGACGCAGGCCGGAACGGGCTACCTGGATAAAGGTTACGAGCAGCGTAATACCGGCGTGTTCGTTTCAGCGATGCAGCAGTTCAACAGCGTGACGCTGGAAGCGGCGGCGCGTAATGACGACAACTCCAACTTTGGTAACCATGGAACATGGCAAACCAGCGCAGCGTGGGAGTTTGTGGATGGTTATCGCGTGATAGCCTCCTACGGTACCGCATTTAAAGCGCCTACGATGAGTCAGATCCACAGTGCGAACTATGGTAATCCGGACCTTAAACCGGAAGAGAGTAAGCAGTGGGAAGGAGGTTTTGAAGGCCTGACGGGACCGGTTAACTGGCGTATTACAGGTTATCGTAATGATATTGATAATCTGATCAGCAGCGATCCGCATACATACCGTTACTACAACGTTGATGAAGCGCGTATCAAAGGCGTGGAAACCACGGCGCAGTTTGACACTGGCCCGGTAGGCCATCAGATTTCTTACGATTATGTTGACCCACGTAATGCGAAAACCAACGAAGTCCTGGCACGCCGCTCTAAGCAGCAGGTTAAGTATCAGCTTGACTGGCAGGTCTGGGATCTCGACTGGAATCTGGCGTACCGTTATCTGGGAACTCGTTACGACGTTGCGATCGATCCGAATACCTATGCGTCAGAACGTGTGAAAATGGGTGGCGTAAGTTTGTGGGATATCGCAGTTTCATATCCTGTCACCTCTCACCTCACAGTTCGTGGTAAAATAGCCAATCTGTTCGATAAAGATTACGAGACAGTTTATGGCTATCAAACTGCAGGACGGGAATACACCTTGTCTGGCAGCTACACCTTCTGATCCGCGTCCCACTGTACTGGTGTTTGATTCCGGCGTTGGTGGGCTTTCGGTCTATGATGAGATTCGGCATCTCCTGCCGAATCTCCATTACATCTACGCTTTTGATAACGTCGCTTTTCCGTACGGGGAAAAAAGCGAAGAGTTTATTGTTGAGCGTGTGGTTGAAATTGTTACCGCGGTACAAAAGCGTTACCCCCTTGCGCTGGCGGTTATCGCCTGCAATACGGCGAGTACGGTTTCCCTTCCTGCCTTGCGTGAAAAATTCCAGTTCCCGGTTGTGGGCGTCGTTCCTGCAATAAAGCCAGCCGCGCGTCTGACGGCGAACGGTATCGTTGGTTTGCTGGCAACACGTGGCACCGTGAAGCGTCCTTATACGCGTGAACTGATCGACCGATTTGCTAATGAATGCCAGATAGCAATGCTCGGATCGGCGGAGCTTGTCGAAATGGCTGAAGCGAAGTTGCATGGACACGCTGTTTCGCTGGAAGAGCTGCGCCGCATTTTGCGCCCGTGGTTGCGGATGCCGGAGCCGCCAGACACCGTTGTTCTGGGATGTACCCATTTCCCTCTTTTACAGGAAGAGCTTCTGGCTGTTCTGCCAGAGGGGACTCGTCTGGTGGATTCCGGTGCGGCCATTGCGCGTCGTACTGCCTGGCTGTTGGAACATGAAGCGCCAGATGCAAAATCTACCGATGCAAATATCGCTTTTTGTATGGCGATCACAAAAGAAACTGAACAACTTTTGCCCGTTTTACATCGTTACGGCTTTGAAACGCTCGAAAAACTGGCGTTGTAGCACGGTTTTGAGCAAAAAAGAGGCGGTTGAAAGTTTTTTTCAAAAGAGGGGTTGTCAACGTCTGAGAACTCCCTATAATGCGCCTCCACTGACACGGAACAACGGCTTACAAGCCGCCGGGTTAGCGGGGTTCAGAGATGAACACCAACAGAGAAAAGTGAAAATAATCGCTTGACTCTGAATGAGGAAAGCGTAATATACGCCACCTCGCAACGGTGAGCTGAAAGCCGCGTTGCAACTGCTCTTTAACAATTTATCAGACAATCTGTGTGGGCACTCAAAGTGACATGGATTCTTAACGTCCTCGGAC
>NZ_JAFBJM010000014.1:0-81570 GCF_016809815.1 Enterobacter sp. E1
GTAAGCCGGTGCATAAATCCGGTGGTTACAGCAGTCTTCGGTGGAGCGGTAGTTCAGTCGGTTAGAATACCTGCCTGTCACGCAGGGGGTCGCGGGTTCGAGTCCCGTCCGTTCCGCCACTTATTAAGACATTAAGCCTGCCTTATTGGCAGGCTTAATGGCAAAAAACTTTAGGGGCGTAGCTCAGTTGGTAGAGCACCGGTCTCCAAAACCGGGTGTCGCGAGTTCGAGTCTCTCCGCCCCTGCCATATATAATCCTTTGCTCCGGCAAAGGATTTTTTTTTGCCTGATACACTACAGAAAACTCTCTTCTTAATTTTCAGCCAGCATTCCTGCTGGCTGATGTATCAATCTATTACATTGATTTTTAATAGATCTTTTATCTGTGATTGTTTATCACTGTTTTGCAGCCAAATCGCATACAGCGGCCTGGTAAGCGTTGTGGAATCCAATACAGTGTGAAGCCCGGCTTTAGCATCAGCCCAGCGGACAGGTAACCAGGTGCAACCCTTCAGCAAGGAAAGTTGCTGGCAGGCGATCTCTGCAGAGCTGGTTGTTAACTGCGGAACATCATCAACTGCAATCAACCCCGTCTCGTGCTGCTGAAAATCAGGCCCCCACTCCAGTCGCAAATAGGTCAAGTCTGCCTTCATCATTGAAGGTTCAGAAGCATAAAGCGCCAGGCCAAACTGACCCACAATCTGGCTGCTAAATTCGTCCATCTTGGGGGCTTCGGTTGTGATCAGAAGATCAAGCTGGCGTTCATGAAGTTGCTTAACCAGCGACTGCCGTTGTGCAATCCTGGCTTCAAATTGCAAATGCCCATGAGAATGATATAGCCGGGTAAGCCATTGACTTAGCATGCATTCCCACAGTGAAGCACTGGCCCCTATTGAAAACTCATTATGCCTGGAAGTATGTGCAACCTCTTTGCGGGCAGCCTGCCAGGTATTCATCAGCGTTTCTGCGTACGGGAGCAGTTTCTCTCCGGCAGGGGTTAAACGTATGTTGTTGCGATGGCGGGTAAAAAGATTCACGCCCAGTTGGTTTTCCAGCTGTCGAATACGAAAACTGACTGCTGACTGCGTAAGGTAAAGGGCTTCAGCTGCTCGCCCAAAGTGGCGCGTTCTGCTCACTTCAAGGAAAGTTTTTAGCAATTCCGTATCCACATCTTTCTCCGCAAAATTATTTGTCGTTATGATTTAAATGTTTTGTTTTACACTCTGTCAAGCGTAACTAATACTCCGCGCCATAAATAGCTCGGCCAAAGAATTAGGAGCGTGTAGGATGGCGGAAAGCTTTACGACGACTAATCGTTTTTTCGACAATAAACATTATCCGCGCGGGTTCTCTCGTCACGGCGATTTCACCATCAAAGAAGCTCAACTGCTTGAGCGCCATGGTTATGCCTTTAACGAGCTGGATCTGGGTAAGCGTGAACCTGCAACTGAAGACGAAAAACAGTTTGTTTCTGTTTGCCGTGGCGAGCGTGAGCCGCAGTCTGAAGCGGAACGTGTATGGATCAAGTACATGGCGCGCATTAAGCGTCCAAAGCGCTTCCATACGCTGTCTGGCGGTAAGCCACAGATGGAAGGTGCAGAAGACTACACCGAGTCTGACGACTAATAAGAAAGGGGCTACGGCCCCTTTTTTACGCCAGTAACTTTTGCAGGTGCAAAAGCAGACGATCGATTGCACGATAGCTCAACGCTTCCTGCAGATGTTGTCTCTCAATTTCATTACACCTTTCCACATCGGCAATAGTTCGGGCGACTTTTAAGAGACGCTGCCACGCACGAATTGAGAGCCCAAATCGCGTCAATGTTTCTTCCAGCCAGTTTGCGTCCTCAGCCTTTAGCTGGCAAAACTGCCGAATCTCAGCATTATCCAGACGGGCATTCAGTTTATTTTGACGTATATACTGTCGGGCCTGAGCGGCGATAACCCGCTCGCGAACCTCTACCGTGCTCTCCCCTCTGACGCTACTCTGGCTGAGCAGGCCAGGAGGAGGCAAAGGGATCTCCAGGGATAAATCGAAACGATCCAGAAAAGGGCCAGAGAGTTTCCCCAGATATCGCAGCGTCTGCTCAGGCGTACAGCGATTATGATTACCCTGATAATGTCCTGACGGGCTGGGGTTCATTGCTGCAACCAGCTGGAACTGCGCGGGGTAGCTTATTTTGGCACGTGTACGGGAGATATGAATTTCACCCGATTCGATAGGCTCCCTCAGAGCATCCAGCACTCGCCTTTCAAACTCAGGCAGCTCATCAAGAAACAGAATGCCATTGTGGGCCAGTGAGATCTCTCCCGGCCCCGGTATAGAACCTCCCCCTACCATGGCTGTTAGTGAGGCACTGTGATGCGGAGAGCGGAAGGGGCGACGTCGCCACTGTTTTTGTAACGACACAGAACTCACCAGGCTAAATATCGCAGCGCTTTCAAGTGCCTCATGGTTATTGAGTGGGGGAAGCAGACCATTCAATCTGCTTGCCAGCATCGTTTTCCCCGTACCCGGCGGACCAATCAACAGCAGGTTATGCCCTCCGGCAGCGGTAATCTCCAGTGCCCGTTTCCCCTGCTCCTGACCGATAATATCGCTGAGATCGTCCAGGCTTTCAGGTAGGAGATCCCCTGTTTCTTCAGGCTCTGCTAACTCATGTCGCCCCTCAAGATATGCACAGACCTCCTGCAAGTGCCCTGCTATCAGGCATCCTTTTTCGGCTATCAGGCTCACCTCGGAACCATTTTCATTGGCAACAATGATTTGTCGACCAGCACGAATGGCTTCCAGTGCACCTGAGATTGCACCAGGAACGCCCCTCAATGCACCTGTAAGCGCCAGTTCACCGATGAGCTCATACGACCCTAACCTGGACGCATTAAGCTGTTCAGAGGCCGCGAGAAGCGCTATAGCGATAGGTAAATCATATCGACCTCCCTCTTTGGGTAGGTCCGCAGGCGCCAGGTTGATAGTGATCTTCTTTGCGGGGAAGGTATAACCGCTATTGATGATTGCGCTGCGTACCCGATCTCTGGCTTCTTTCACCGTTGTTTCCGGCAAGCCGACGAGCGTTAATCCGGGAAGCCCATTGCTCAGATGGACCTCTACGGAAATCAGCGGTGCTTTGACTCCAATAGCCGCACGCGTATAAACAACTGACAGTGACATAAGCACCTCCTTGAGGGCCGACTATGCCAGTATCTCGATCACACCTTTAGTGTCAGTTCTGTGTTTTACGACGCTTGTTCCAGGCTTTTGGCGACAAAATGCAACCATTACGTCTTGGCGGAAGCCTTCTCGCAGAAAAAGAGCGGTTCGTTTTGATGACCTGAGTACGCTTGAAATTATGAAAAATATTCACACTCTGTTTTTCTCATATAAAACAATGATTTTTCGGAGTATGATTTGTGTGCTAATCAAAATGGTCATAAATAAATCTTGTGTTTGATTTAAAAACTGTGATAACTCTTTAGGTATTCCTTCGAACAAGATGCAAAAAGAACTGAAAATGACAGCCCTTCTACGAGTGATTAGCCTGGTCGTGATTAGCGTGGTGGTGATTATTATCCCACCGTGCGGGGCTGCACTTGGACGAGGAAAGGCTTAGAAATCAAGCCTTAACGAACTAAGACCCCCGCACCGAAAGGTCCGGGGGTTTTTTTATGACTAAAAAACTTAAGCGAGGAGCAGAGAATGAACACTAGCACAAAATTCTGTTTCTCCCGATTTATGACGGGGAACTAACTATGAATGGGGCACAGTGGGTAGTACATGCGTTGCGCGCGCAGGGAGTCGAGACAGTATTCGGTTATCCGGGTGGCGCAATTATGCCGATTTACGATGCATTGTATGACGGCGGCGTGGAACACCTGTTGTGCCGACACGAGCAGGGCGCAGCAATGGCAGCCATTGGTTATGCGCGGGCTACCGGCAAAACTGGGGTTTGCATGGCAACCTCAGGACCGGGTGCAACCAACCTGATCACCGGTCTGGCTGATGCACTGCTCGACTCTGTTCCTGTCGTGGCAATCACTGGTCAAGTCGCTTCTCCGTTTATCGGTACCGATGCCTTCCAGGAAGTGGATGTACTTGGTTTATCGCTGGCTTGCACCAAACACAGTTTCCTCGTCCAGTCTCTGGAAGAGTTGCCGCGTGTGATGGCTGAAGCATTTGCTGTTGCCAGTTCTGGCCGTCCTGGCCCGGTTCTTGTGGATATCCCCAAAGATATCCAGGTGGCTCTCGGCGATCTGGAACCGCACTTCTCCACCGTTGAAAGCGACGATGTGTTTCCACATGAGGACGTTGCAGAGGCGCGCCAGATGCTGGCGCAGGCAAAACAGCCGATGCTGTACGTCGGCGGTGGCGTAGGCATGGCACAGGCCGTTCCAGCCCTGCGCGAATTTATCGCAACAACGCAGATGCCAGCGACCTGCACGCTGAAAGGTCTGGGCGCGGTAGATGCTGACTATCCGTACTACCTCGGTATGCTGGGGATGCACGGCACCAAAGCCGCAAACCTGGCGGTGCAGGAGTGCGATCTGCTCATCGCCGTAGGGGCACGTTTCGATGACCGCGTCACCGGCAAGCTGAACACCTTCGCGCCGAATGCCAAAGTTATCCATATGGATATCGACCCGGCGGAGATGAACAAGCTGCGTCAGGCGCATGTCGCCTTGCAGGGCGATCTCAATGCGCTGTTACCGGCATTACAGCAGCCGCTGGACATTAACGCATGGCGTCAGCACACCGCCGATATGCGCGCTGAGCATGCCTGGCGTTACGACCACCCCGGTGAGGCCATCTACGCACCGCTGCTGTTGAAACAGTTGTCCGATCGTAAACCCGCAGACAGCGTCGTTACCACCGACGTGGGCCAGCATCAGATGTGGTCAGCCCAGCACATGACCTACACTCGCCCGGAAAATTTCATCACTTCCAGCGGGTTAGGGACGATGGGCTTCGGTTTGCCAGCAGCAGTGGGCGCGCAGGTTGCCCGACCGAACGATATCGTTATCTGTATCTCCGGTGATGGCTCCTTCATGATGAATGTTCAGGAGCTGGGCACCGTGAAGCGTAAGCAGTTGCCGCTGAAAATTGTGTTACTCGATAACCAGCGTTTAGGGATGGTTCGTCAGTGGCAACAGTTGTTCTTCCAGGAGCGTTACAGCGAAACCACCCTGACCGATAACCCCGATTTCCTCACTCTGGCCAGCGCCTTTGGCATCCCTGGCCAGCACATTACCCGTAAAGACCAGGTTGAAGCGGCACTCGACACCATGCTGTCAAGCGAAGGGCCTTACCTGCTTCATGTCTCAATCGACGAGCTTGAGAATGTCTGGCCGTTGGTACCGCCAGGTGCCAGTAACTCACAAATGCTGGAGAAATTATCATGATGCAACATCAGGTCGCCGTGCAGGCTCGCTTCAATCCAGAAACCTTAGAACGCGTTTTGCGTGTGGTCCGTCATCGTGGTTTTCAGATTTGCTCTATGAATATGGAGACGGCCACTGATGCGCAAAATATCAGTATCGAATTAACCGTTGCCAGTCCGCGCCCGGTCGACTTACTGTTTAGTCAGTTATCAAAGCTGGTAGACGTTGCCCATGTAGCCATCTGCCAGAGCACAACCACATCACAACAAATCCGCGCTTAAGCGTGACAGGACGAAAAAATGACGACAAAAAAAGCTGATTACATTTGGTTCAACGGTGAGATGGTTCGCTGGGAGGACGCGAAGGTTCACGTGATGTCCCACGCGCTGCACTACGGTACGTCTGTGTTTGAAGGCATCCGTTGCTATGACTCTCACAAAGGGCCAGTGGTGTTCCGTCATCGTGAACATATGCAGCGTCTGCATGACTCAGCCAAAATTTATCGTTTCCCGGTTTCCCAGAGCGTTGATGAGCTGATGGAAGCCTGCCGTGACGTGATCCGTAAAAACAACCTGACCAGCGCGTATATTCGTCCGCTGGTGTTTGTGGGTGATGTGGGCATGGGCGTTAACCCACCAGCAGGCTATACCACCGATGTGATCATTGCCGCGTTCCCATGGGGTGCTTACCTGGGAGCGGAAGCCCTGGAGCAGGGGATCGACGCAATGGTCTCTTCCTGGAACCGCGTTGCGCCGAACACCATCCCGACCGCGGCTAAAGCGGGCGGTAACTACCTCTCCTCACTGCTGGTCGGTAGCGAAGCGCGCCGTCACGGCTATCAGGAAGGTATTGCCCTTGACGTGAATGGCTACATCTCAGAAGGTGCGGGCGAAAACTTGTTTGAAGTAAAAGATGGCATTCTGTTCACGCCACCATTTACCTCGTCTGCGCTGCCGGGCATCACCCGTGACGCCATCATCAAGCTGGCGAAAGATCTGGGTATCGAAGTGCGCGAGCAGGTACTGTCCCGCGAATCTCTCTACCTGGCGGATGAAGTCTTTATGTCCGGTACTGCGGCTGAAATTACGCCGGTACGCAGCGTAGACGGTATCCAGGTGGGCGAAGGCCGCTGCGGCCCGGTCACCAAACGTATTCAGCAAGCCTTCTTTGGCCTCTTCACCGGTGAAACAGAAGATAAATACGGCTGGTTGGATCAGGTTAATCACTAAGTATAAATATGGGACGGCACGCACCGTCCCATTTAAATAGTCAGACGGGAGTAAATAAAGCATGCCTAAGTATCGTTCAGCCACCACCACCCACGGCCGTAACATGGCGGGTGCTCGCGCACTGTGGCGCGCCACCGGAATGACCGACGCCGATTTCGGCAAGCCAATTATCGCCGTGGTGAACTCCTTTACCCAGTTTGTGCCGGGTCACGTGCACCTGCGCGATCTCGGTAAACTGGTTGCCGAGCAAATCGAAGCCTCTGGCGGTGTGGCGAAAGAGTTCAACACCATTGCGGTGGATGACGGTATTGCGATGGGTCACGGGGGCATGCTCTATTCACTGCCATCTCGCGAACTGATCGCCGACTCAGTGGAATACATGGTTAACGCCCACTGCGCGGATGCGATGGTCTGTATCTCCAACTGTGACAAAATCACCCCAGGGATGCTGATGGCTTCCCTGCGTCTGAACATTCCGGTGATCTTCGTCTCCGGCGGCCCTATGGAAGCTGGAAAAACCAAGCTTTCCGACAAAATCATCAAGCTCGACCTGGTTGATGCGATGATTCAGGGCGCGGACCCGAAAGTCTCTGATGAGCAGAGTGAGCAGGTGGAACGCTCCGCGTGCCCGACCTGCGGCTCCTGTTCCGGGATGTTTACCGCCAACTCCATGAACTGCCTGACCGAAGCGCTCGGCCTGTCGCAGCCGGGCAACGGCTCGCTGCTGGCGACCCACGCCGATCGTAAACAGTTGTTCCTCAACGCCGGTAAACGCATTGTTGAGCTGACGAAACGCTACTACGAGCAGGACGACGCCAGCGCGCTGCCGCGCAATATCGCCAGCAAAGCGGCGTTCGAAAACGCTATGACGCTGGATATCGCCATGGGCGGTTCCACCAACACTGTGCTGCACCTGCTGGCCGCCGCGCAGGAAGCCGAAATCGACTTCACCATGAGCGACATCGACAAGCTGTCCCGCAAAGTCCCGCAGCTGTGTAAGGTCGCGCCGAGTACCCAGAAGTACCACATGGAAGACGTGCACCGTGCCGGTGGCGTAATCGGTATTTTGGGCGAGCTGGATCGCGCCGGGCTGCTGAACCGTGATGTGAAAAACGTGCTTGGCCTGTCGCTGCCGGAGTCGCTGGACCAGTACGACGTGATGCTGACCAAAGACGACGCGGTGAAAAAGATGTTCCGCGCGGGTCCAGCGGGTATTCGCACCACCCAGGCGTTCTCGCAGGACTGCCGCTGGGACACCCTGGATGACGATCGCGCCGAAGGCTGCATCCGCTCGCTGGAACACGCCTACAGCAAAGACGGTGGTCTGGCCGTGCTGTACGGTAACTTTGCGGAAAACGGCTGCATCGTGAAAACCGCAGGCGTGGACGACAGCATCCTGAAATTCACCGGCCCGGCAAAAGTGTATGAAAGCCAGGACGAGGCGGTAGAGGCGATTCTCGGTGGCAAAGTGGTGGAAGGTGATGTGGTGGTGATCCGCTACGAAGGTCCGAAAGGCGGGCCGGGTATGCAGGAGATGCTTTACCCAACCACCTTCCTGAAATCCATGGGACTCGGTAAAGCTTGCGCACTGATCACTGATGGTCGATTCTCTGGCGGTACGTCCGGCTTGTCCATCGGCCACGTTTCCCCTGAAGCAGCGAGTGGCGGCAACATCGCCATTATCGAAGATGGCGACCTGATCGAAATCGATATTCCAAATCGCGGTATTCAGCTGAAGCTCAGCGACCAGGAAATTGCGGCTCGTCGTGAGGCGCAAGAAGCGCGCGGCGACAAAGCCTGGACGCCGAAAGATCGTCAGCGTGAAGTCTCCTTCGCTCTGCGTGCTTACGCAAGCCTTGCCACCAGTGCAGATAAAGGCGCGGTGCGCGATAAATCGAAACTTGGGGGCTAATGATGGCCGAATCACAACCCTTATCTGCCGCCCCTGAGGGGGCGGAATATTTAAGAGCGGTGCTACGCGCGCCGGTCTATGAAGCGGTGCAGGTCACCCCGCTGCAGAAAATGGAAAAACTCTCTTCGCGCCTTGATAACGTGATCCTGGTGAAGCGCGAAGACCGTCAGCCAGTACACAGTTTTAAGCTGCGCGGGGCCTACGCGATGATGGCCGGGTTAACCGACGAGCAAAAAGCACGCGGCGTAATTACCGCCTCTGCAGGTAACCACGCTCAGGGCGTCGCATTCTCCTCTGCTCGCTTAGGGTTGAAAGCGCTGATCGTGATGCCGGTCGCTACCGCAGACATCAAAGTCGATGCGGTGCGAGGTTTTGGCGGTGAAGTGCTGCTCCACGGGGCTAACTTCGACGAAGCAAAAGCCAAAGCGATTGAGCTGGCGCAGCAGCAGGGGTTCACCTGGGTGCCGCCGTTCGATCACCCGATGGTGATTGCCGGGCAGGGCACGCTGGCGCTGGAGCTGCTGCAACAGGATGCCCATCTTGACCGCGTGTTTGTACCGGTCGGCGGCGGCGGCCTGGCTGCGGGCGTGGCGGTGCTGATCAAACAGCTGATGCCGCAGATCAAAGTCATTGCCGTTGAAGCGGAAGATTCTGCCTGCCTGAAAGCGGCGCTGGATGCCGGTCATCCGGTAGACCTGCCGCGCGTCGGGCTGTTTGCGGAAGGTGTGGCTGTTAAGCGCATCGGCGATGAGACCTTCCGCCTGTGCCAGGAGTATCTTGACGATATTGTCACGGTTGATAGCGACGCGATCTGCGCGGCGATGAAAGATCTGTTCGAGGATGTTCGCGCGGTGGCGGAACCGTCCGGCGCGCTGGCGCTGGCGGGGATGAAAAAATACATCGCTCAGCACAACATTCGCGGCGAACGCCTGGCGCATGTGCTCTCCGGTGCTAACGTTAATTTCCACGGTCTGCGCTATGTTTCAGAGCGCTGCGAGCTGGGTGAACAGCGGGAAGCACTGTTGGCGGTGACCATCCCGGAAGAGAAGGGCAGCTTCCTGAAATTCTGCCAGCTACTCGGCGGCCGCTCAGTGACGGAATTTAACTACCGTTTTGCTGACGCCAAAGATGCGTGCATTTTTGTCGGTGTGCGCCTGAGTCGCGGTCTGGAAGAACGCAAAGAGATCCTCAATCTGCTGCATGAGGGCGGCTATAGCGTGGTTGATCTCTCTGACGACGAGATGGCGAAGCTGCACGTGCGCTACATGGTGGGCGGACGTCCATCGAAACCGCTCAAGGAACGTCTGTTCAGCTTTGAGTTTCCGGAATCTCCGGGCGCACTGCTTAAGTTCCTGCATACGCTGGGTACGCACTGGAACATCTCTTTGTTCCACTACCGCAGCCACGGCACGGACTATGGTCGCGTGCTGGCAGCGTTTGAACTGGGCGAACATGAGCCTGATTTCGAAACGCGGCTGAACGAACTGGGCTATGACTGTCACGATGAGACGCATAACCCGGCGTTCAGGTTCTTCCTCGCGGGTTAATGGTTTGGCAGGATCTGCCAGAACGCATCAATAAGCGGCTCATGCAGCCGCTTTTTTTGTGCACACACGCCAAGCTCAAACGGTGTTTTCTCGTCGCTGCGTTCCAGAATCATCACGCGGTTACGTACCGGCTCCGGGCTGTTTTCCAGCACCACTTCCGGCAGCAGCGCCACGCCGCAGCCGAGCGCCACCATTGAGACCATCGCCTCATGGCCACCAACTGTTGCGTAAATCGACGGATTGCTGATCTTCTGACGGCGGAACCACAGCTCAATACGGCGGCGTACCGGTCCCTGATCGGCCATGATAAACGGCACCGTTGACCAGTCCGGTTTCTCCACCGATACCTGATTACGCACCGGGCAGGGCAGTGCCGGGGCAATCAGCACTACCGCCAGGTTCTCCAGCATTGAAAATGCCACCGCACCCGGTAAGGTTTCGGGTTTCCCGGCAATGGCGAGATCCGCTTCGCCAGTCACCACTTTTTCCATTGCATCGGCGGCGTCGCCGGTAGTGAGCTTAATTTCAACCGACGGATGTGCCGCGCGGAAGCGGTCAAGGATGGGCGGGAGATGGCTATAAGCGGCGGTCACGGAGCAGAAAATATGCAGCTCGCCGGAAAGTGACGGCCCCTGCTGGTCAATCGAGTGCCGCAGCTGCTGGTACTGCAACAGCGTCTGCTGGGCAAAAATGCGCAGTTCTTCACCCGCTTCCGTGAGGGTAACGGTACGGTTATCACGCACAAACAGCGGCTGGCCGAGATCTTCCTCAAGGCGCTGGATTTGCCGCGAAAGCGTAGAGGGGCTGACGTGCATCGCCCGGGCGCTGCGGCCAAAGTGGCGGCTTTCCGCAAGATGCAGGAACATTTTCAGATCGCGTAAATCCACTGATGTCACTCCCCTTTTTTACATTGCAGATATTGCAACGTGACGTTGTGAATATATCAATTTCCGCAATGAATTTCCTGTTGTAATGTGGGTACATTCTCGCTGAACAGCGAACCGAACAATAAGACACACAACATCACGAGGTATCACCCATGGCTAACTACTTTAATACACTGAACTTGCGCCAGCAGCTGGCGCAGCTGGGCAAATGCCGCTTCATGGCGCGCGACGAATTTGCCGATGGCGCGAGCTACCTTCAGGGTAAAAAAGTGGTCATTGTCGGCTGTGGCGCACAGGGTCTGAACCAGGGCCTGAACATGCGTGACTCCGGTCTGGATATCTCCTACGCCCTGCGTAAAGAAGCGATTGCCGAGAAGCGTGCTTCCTGGCGCAAAGCGACCGAAAACGGCTTTAAAGTGGGTACCTACGAAGAGCTGATCCCGCAGGCGGATTTGGTGGTTAACCTGACGCCAGACAAACAGCACTCTGACGTTGTGCGTTCCGTACAGCCGCTGATGAAAGATGGCGCGGCGCTGGGTTATTCCCACGGTTTCAACATCGTTGAAGTGGGCGAGCAGATCCGTAAAGACATCACCGTTGTGATGGTGGCTCCGAAGTGCCCAGGTACGGAAGTCCGTGAAGAGTACAAACGTGGCTTCGGCGTGCCAACCCTGATCGCGGTTCACCCGGAAAACGATCCAAAAGGCGAAGGTATGGCGATTGCCAAAGCATGGGCTGCCGCAACCGGTGGTCACCGTGCGGGCGTGCTGGAATCTTCCTTCGTTGCAGAAGTGAAATCTGACCTGATGGGTGAGCAGACCATTCTGTGCGGCATGTTGCAGGCTGGCTCTCTGCTGTGCTTCGACAAGCTGGTGGAAGAGGGTACTGACCCTGCATACGCTGAAAAACTGATTCAATTCGGCTGGGAAACCATCACTGAAGCCCTGAAGCAGGGTGGTATTACGCTGATGATGGACCGTCTGTCTAACCCGGCGAAACTGCGTGCTTACGCATTGTCTGAACAGCTGAAAACCATCATGGCGCCGCTGTTCCAGAAACATATGGACGACATCATCTCCGGTGAGTTCTCTTCCGGCATGATGGCTGACTGGGCGAATGACGATAAGAAACTGCTGACCTGGCGTGAAGAGACCGGTAAAACCGCGTTTGAAACCGCGCCACAGTATGAAGGTAAAATCGGCGAGCAGGAGTACTTCGATAAAGGCGTACTGATGATTGCCATGGTGAAAGCAGGCGTTGAGCTGGCGTTCGAAACCATGGTGGATTCCGGCATCATCGAAGAGTCTGCGTACTACGAATCACTGCACGAGCTGCCGCTGATTGCGAACACCATCGCCCGTAAGCGTCTGTACGAAATGAACGTGGTGATCTCTGATACCGCTGAGTATGGTAACTACCTGTTCTCTTACGCCTGCGTACCGCTGCTGAAAGAGTTCATGACTACGCTGCAGACAGGCGATCTGGGTAAAGCGATTGCAGAAGGAGCCGTGGATAACGCGCAGCTGCGCGATGTAAACGAAGCGATTCGCAGCCATCAGATCGAGAAAGTGGGTCACAAACTGCGTGGCTACATGACCGATATGAAACGTATCGCGGTAGCGGGTTAACAACCTTGTCGGGTGGCGCTTCGCTTACCCGACTTACAAAACGCTAAGACGTAAGCCGGGTAAGGCGCAGCCGCTACCCGGCTTTTTATTTGCGATACAGAACCTTAATAATGTGATAACCGAACTGCGTGTGCAGCGGGCCGGTTGGCTCCAGTACCGGGCAAGAGAAGACCACTTTGTCGAACGCCGGAACCATCTGACCCTGACGGAATTCACCTAAGTCACCACCGCGTTTGCCTGATGGGCAGATGGAGTGCTTCTTCGCCAGCTTACCGAAGTCGGCACCGTTCTTAATTTGCTCCAGAAGATCCAGAGCCAGTTTCTCTTCTTTAACGAGGATGTGCACTGCTGCTGCTGTTTTTGCCATGATCGTGCCTTGAATTGGTTGAAATAAATCGGGGCGCAATATACCACGCGTCAGCGGCGATACAGCACCTTAATGATATGGTAGCCAAATTTGGTTTTTACCGGGCCGTAGGGCTTCAGGAGCGGGCAGCTAAAGACTGCCTGATCGAACGGGCCGACCATCGCACCTTGTTGAAATTCCCCGAGATCCCCGCCATTGCGTCCGGACGGACATTTAGAGTAGCGCTTTGCCAGATGATCAAAGCTGATGCCGCGCTCAAGCTTGGCAAGGATCTCCTGGGCCAGTTTCTCTTCTTTTACCAGAATATGCAGGGCTGCTGCGCTCTTTTTCATGGTTCTGCTCTACGGGTTAAACGCGATTTATCCACTTTATCATTAGCCGGTAAATCTGCGCCCGGCTTTCTGCTACAATCCACACCCCGTTCGAAGATTGAGCAATATTCCCATGCGTTTAAACCCTGGACAACAACAAGCGGTCGAATTCGTTACTGGACCATGCCTGGTGCTGGCAGGGGCGGGTTCCGGTAAAACCCGCGTGATCACGAATAAAATCGCCCACTTAATTCGTGGGTGTGGCTATCAGGCACGCCACATTGCGGCGGTGACATTTACCAATAAAGCAGCGCGCGAGATGAAAGAGCGTGTTGGCCAGACGCTGGGGCGCAAAGAGGCGCGCGGGCTGATGATCTCCACCTTCCATACCCTGGGGCTGGATATCATTAAACGCGAATACGCCGCACTGGGGATGAAGTCTAACTTCTCTCTTTTCGATGACACTGACCAGGTGGCGTTGCTCAAAGAGCTCACCGAAGGCCTGATCGAAGACGACAAAGTTCTGCTGCAACAGCTGATCTCGACGATCTCAAACTGGAAAAACGATCTGATGACGCCTGCACAGGCGGCAGCGAGTGCGAAGGGCGAACGGGATCGGATCTTCGCACACTGTTATGGTCTGTACGACGCGCATATGAAAGCGTGCAACGTATTGGATTTCGACGATCTGATCCTCCTGCCAACGCTGCTGCTTCAGCGTAATGAAGAGGTACGTGAACGCTGGCAGAACAAGATCCGCTACCTGCTGGTGGATGAATATCAGGATACCAACACCAGCCAGTACGAACTGGTGAAGCTGCTGGTGGGGCAGCGCGCGCGTTTCACCGTGGTGGGTGACGATGACCAGTCAATTTACTCCTGGCGCGGTGCGCGTCCACAAAACCTGGTGTTGTTAAGCAAAGATTTTCCTGCGTTGCAGGTGATTAAGCTGGAGCAAAACTACCGTTCTTCCGGGCGTATCCTCAAGTCGGCGAATATCCTGATCGCCAATAACCCGCATGTGTTTGAGAAGCGTCTGTTCTCCGAACTGGGTTACGGCACCGAGCTGAAAGTGCTCAGTGCCAATAATGAAGAGCATGAGGCTGAACGCGTTACCGGCGAGCTCATTGCCCACCACTTCGTGAATAAAACCGAGTACAAGGATTACGCCATCCTGTATCGCGGTAACCACCAGTCGCGCGTCTTTGAAAAGATGCTGATGCAAAACCGCATCCCCTACAAAATTTCGGGTGGTACGTCGTTCTTCTCGCGTCCTGAAATCAAGGATCTGCTGGCCTATCTGCGCGTGCTCACCAACCCGGATGATGACAGCGCGTTTCTGCGCATCGTGAACACCCCGAAACGTGAGATCGGCCCGGCGACACTACAAAAGCTTGGCGAATGGGCGATGACCCGCAACAAAAGCCTGTTTACCGCCAGCTTTGATATGGGGCTGAGTCAGACGCTGACCGGACGTGGTTACGATTCGTTAACCCGTTTCACCCACTGGCTGGGTGAAGTGCAGCGCCTTGCGGAACGTGAACCTGTCGCGGCAGTGCGCGATCTCATTCACGGTATTGATTACGAATCCTGGTTATACGAAACCTCCGCCAGCCCGAAGGCGGCTGAGATGCGGATGAAAAACGTTAACCAGCTCTTCAGCTGGATGACCGAAATGCTGGAAGGCTCGGAGATAGATGAGCCAATGACCCTGACTCAGGTGGTCACCCGCTTTACCCTTCGCGACATGATGGAGCGTGGCGAGAGCGAGGAAGAGGCTGACCAGGTTCAGCTGATGACGTTACACGCGTCAAAAGGACTGGAGTTCCCGTATGTATATCTGGTCGGTATGGAAGAAGGTTTGCTGCCGCACCAGAGCAGCATTGATGAAGATAACGTCGACGAGGAACGCCGTCTGGCCTATGTCGGGATCACCCGCGCGCAGAAGGAGCTGACATTCACGCTGTGCAAAGAGCGCCGTCAGTATGGCGAACTGGTGCGTCCGGAACCGAGTCGTTTTCTGCTGGAGCTACCGCAGGACGATCTGATCTGGGAGCAGGAGCGCAAAGTGATTACGGCAGAAGAGCGGATGCACAAGGGGCAGGCTAACGTGGCGAACATTCGCGCGATGCTCGCGAAAGCCAAAGAGAAAGGATAATTATTCGAAGGCCGGGTATGGCGAAACCGCCACCCGGCAATGCTCAGGGTATTACTTCACTTCAAGAACCCAGTGTACATAACTCTGCCACTGGCACTCCTGTTCGATCATCTCTGCCCCAAGTGGATGATTATCAATCCAATTTTCCGGTAACGTCAGCGAAAGCTTCTCGCCATCAGCGACCAGATTGATGGCAGGTAGCAAATCATCGCGGCGGCGGCTGGCAAACAAAATCGCCAGACGTAGCAGTCGGCAAAGATGCTCGGCCACGCGTGGCGGTACGGCGTTTTGTTGATGTAAAGAGGAGAGGTCAACGGCGTTGGTCTGGTTCAGCAGCAGGGTTGCCAGCAACTTTTTCTGTGCAGGCGTGTAGCCCGGTAAATCGAGGTTACGTACCAGATAGGCCGCATGAACAGGGGCCTGTTTGAAATCAATGCTCAGCCCCACTTCATGTAGCGCGCAGGCGCTCAGCAATAAATCACGGCTCAAAGGGTCAAGATCCCAGCCGGTGGCAACCTGATCGGCGAAGCGTGATGCCAGTTGCGCCACACGACCCGCCTGGTCGATATCAACCAGAAAACGACGCTGCACGTTGCGCAGAGTACGGCTGCGAATGTCCTGATCAACCGACAGATGCAACATCCCATAGACCAGGCCTTCTCGCAGTGCGCCGCCAGCCAGCGTCATACACTGAATGTTTAGCTCGGTGAAAATCGCAATCAGAATGGCCAGCCCGCTCGGGAAAACCAGCGCACGTTCAAGCGTCAGGCCTTCAATTTCAAGCTCTTCCAGCCGCCCACACTGAATAGCGCGCTGTTTAAGCTGCTGGAGCTTGGCAAGCGTGATCCGCTCATCCATTCCCTGCGCCATCATGATTTCCTGCAAGGCCTGCACAGTGCCAGAAGCACCCACGCAGACTTTCCAGCCGTGATAACGAAGTTCATTCATGACCGGACGCAACACCTCGCGTGCGGCATTCTCCGCCTCGTCGAAGTTTTCTTTCCCCAGATTCCGGTCAGTGAAGTAGCGCTCAAGCCAGGTCACGCAGCCCATCGACAGGCTGAACAGTGACGTTGCTTGGGCGCCGGTGCCGGTCACGAGTTCGGTGCTGGCACCGCCGATATCCACGACCAGACGGCGATCGTCACCTCCTGTCGTATGGGCAACGCCCTGATAGATCAGGCGGGCTTCTTCTTCACCGCTGATAACCTGAACCGGACACCCCAGAATTTCCTGCGCTTTAGCAATAAAATCTACGGCGTTAACTGCCAGGCGGAGCGTCGCCGTGGCGACAACGGTAATTTGGGAATGCGGGATATCCTGCAGACGCTCAGCAAAGAGCCGCAGACACTGCCAGCCACGTTCCATGGCTTCATGGGATAGGTGGTTATCGCTGCTCAGGCCCGCCGCGAGGCGGACCTTGCGCTTAATACGCGTCAGCGTTTGTATGCTTCCCGCCACCTCGCGCACAACCAGCATATGAAAACTATTCGAACCGAGATCAATTGCCGCATAAAGCGAGGTGGAACTGAGCATATTTTCTTAACCTGAACGACGACGATTACGCGGTGCGCCAGAGCGACGCGGGCCATTGCCGGAGCGGGCGCGGGTAAGGCGCTTAGGCGGCGGCAGTTCGCTTAACAGCGCTTCCGGATTGTATTTGCTCTGCGGAATAGAGTGACCGATGTAGGTCTCAATGGCTGGAAGATTCAGCGCATACTCTTCACACGCAAGGCTAATAGAGTGACCGCTTGCGCCCGCACGACCGGTACGACCGATACGGTGAACATAGTCTTCGCAGTCATCTGGCAGGTCATAGTTAAAGACGTGCGTCACGGCTGGAATGTGTAAACCACGTGCTGCCACGTCGGTTGCGACCAGAATATCGAGATCGCCACGGGTAAATTCTTCAAGAATACGCAGGCGTTTTTTCTGCGCCACATCGCCGGTCAGCAGGCCAACACGGTGACCGTCTGCAGCCAGATGACCCCAGATGTCTTCGCAGCGGTGTTTGGTGTTCGCGAAAATAATGGCGCGGTCTGGCCACTCTTCTTCGATCAGCGTTTGCAGCAGACGCATTTTCTCTTCATTGGATGGATAGAAGAGCTCTTCTTTAATGCGGTGACCTGTTTTCTGCTCGGGCTCCACTTCCACGTATTCGGCGTTGTTCATCTGCTCGAACGCCAGCTCACGTACACGATAAGAAAGGGTCGCGGAGAACAGCATGTTCAGACGCTGATTTGCCGGAGGCATGCGACGGAACAGCCAGCGGATGTCTTTAATGAAGCCCAGATCGTACATACGATCAGCTTCATCCAGCACCACAACCTGGATGGCACCGAGGTTAATGTGGTTCTGTTTAGCGTAATCAATGAGGCGGCCCGTGGTACCGATTAGGATATCCACACCGCTTTCCAGCACTTTAAGCTGTTTATCGTAGCCGTCGCCGCCATAGGCCAGGCCAAGCTTCAGGCCGGTAGCATGCGCCAGGGGCTCAGCGTCTGCATGGATCTGTACCGCCAGTTCTCGCGTTGGGGCCATAATTAGCGCACGCGGCTGGTTAACTTTGCGGTCTGCAATCGCTGGATGAGAAAGTAAATAATGAAACGTTGACGTTAAAAACGCCATCGTTTTGCCAGTACCGGTTTGCGCCTGCCCTGCAACATCGCGACCGGCCAGCGTTAGCGGCAGCGCGAGGGCCTGAATGGGCGTGCAGTTATGAAACCCTTTTTTTTCAAGGGCTTCCGTCACCTTTGGGTGCAGGGCGAAGTCGGAAAACTTCTGTTCTGTTAAATGTGTTTTGCTCATAGTGTGGTAGAATATCAGCTTACTATTGCTTTACGAAAGCGTATCCGGTGAAATAAAGTCAACCTTTAGTTGGTTAATGCGACATCAACACGTCGTTGGTGGAGACAAAACCAACGTACCAGGCTTATTCCTGTGGAGTTATATATGAGCGATAAAATTATTCACCTGACTGACGACAGTTTTGACACGGACGTACTTAAGGCTGACGGGCTGATCCTCGTCGATTTCTGGGCTGAATGGTGTGGTCCTTGCAAAATGATCGCCCCGATTCTGGATGAGATCGCCGACGAATATCAGGGCAAACTGACCGTTGCCAAGCTGAACATCGACCAGAACCCGGGCACCGCACCAAAATACGGTATCCGTGGCATTCCGACCCTGCTGCTGTTCAAAAACGGCGAAGTGGCGGCGACCAAAGTGGGCGCGCTGTCCAAAGGTCAACTGAAAGAGTTCCTCGACGCTAACCTGGCGTAAGGTTTCTCCGCTGTGCGTTCAGAGCTCCCGGCTAAATGATGAGGAACTCTGGACGCCCGGCTGAAGTCGTGCTAAGTTAGCTATGACTTCGTTTTAAACATATCTTGTTGTTTGAATCTTGTTTTACCCGATACTTCCCGTTGTTGACTTATACAGTGCGTGAAGTGGCTAAATTCCGGGCTTGTCACTCAATCCGTCTTGTCGTTTCAGTTCTGCGTTCTTTCCCTGTGACCAGACAGCGAACAGACATGAGTTGATGGCCGCTAAACAGGCATGGATGACCCTGCCATACCATTCACAACATTAAGTTCGAGAATCACCCCGAGTTTAAGAACCCACACCATTATGAATCTTACCGAATTAAAGAATACGCCGGTTTCTGAGCTGATCACTCTCGGCGAAAATATGGGGCTGGAAAACCAGGCTCGTATGCGCAAGCAGGACATCATTTTCGCCATCCTGAAGCAGCACGCGAAGAGTGGCGAAGATATCTTTGGCGACGGTGTGCTGGAGATATTGCAAGACGGATTTGGTTTCCTCCGCTCTGCAGACAGCTCCTACCTCGCCGGCCCTGACGACATCTACGTATCCCCTAGCCAAATCCGCCGTTTCAACCTCCGCACTGGTGACACCATTTCAGGTAAGATTCGTCCTCCTAAAGAGGGTGAACGCTACTTTGCGCTGTTGAAAGTTAATGAAGTTAACTACGACAAACCAGAAAACTCACGTAACAAGATCCTTTTTGAGAACTTAACGCCGCTGCACGCGAACTCTCGCCTGCGCATGGAGCGTGGTAATGGTTCTACCGAAGACTTAACTGCGCGTGTTCTGGACCTGGCATCACCAATTGGTCGTGGTCAGCGTGGTCTGATTGTGGCACCGCCAAAAGCGGGTAAAACCATGCTGCTGCAGAACATCGCGCAGAGCATTGCCTATAACCACCCAGACTGTGTGCTGATGGTGCTGCTGATTGACGAACGTCCGGAAGAAGTAACGGAGATGCAGCGTCTGGTTAAAGGTGAAGTTGTGGCTTCTACCTTTGACGAACCTGCATCTCGTCACGTTCAGGTTGCGGAAATGGTTATCGAGAAGGCGAAACGCCTGGTTGAGCACAAGAAAGACGTGATCATCCTGCTCGACTCCATTACGCGTCTGGCCCGTGCGTACAACACTGTGGTTCCGGCTTCCGGTAAAGTATTGACCGGTGGTGTGGATGCCAACGCCCTGCATCGTCCGAAGCGTTTCTTCGGTGCTGCACGTAACGTGGAAGAGGGCGGCAGCCTGACCATCATCGCGACGGCGCTGATCGATACCGGCTCCAAAATGGACGAAGTTATCTACGAAGAGTTTAAAGGTACAGGCAACATGGAACTGCACCTCTCTCGTAAGATTGCAGAAAAACGCGTCTTCCCGGCTATCGATTACAACCGTTCCGGTACCCGTAAAGAAGAGCTGCTCACCACACAGGAAGAGCTGCAGAAAATGTGGATCCTGCGCAAAATCATCCATCCAATGGGTGAAATCGATGCAATGGAGTTCCTCATTAATAAACTGGCGATGACCAAAACCAACGACGATTTCTTCGACATGATGAAACGCTCGTAACGCAAATAAAGCCAGCGAACGCCACGTTTTTACGTGGCGTTTTTCTTTTATGGACTATACGCTAGTACCACCTACTCCCAATTTTGACGTGTAGGTGCAACAATAAGATAATTCGCACAGTAAAAACATTAATAGCTTGAATAATAAACAAATGGAACTGTAAGAGGTTTGCTTTATAACTTCAGGCTAAGCGCCTTGATGGTTATACTTCCTTGACTAACATTTGTTGAGAACATCCATTGTGAACCTACTTGATACGTTTACTGAACTAACCAGTATTTTCTTGTTTACCACCTGTTTTTTGTTTTTTGCGCGTAAGGTGGCGAAATATCTGGGATTAGTGGATAAACCCAACTTCCGTAAACGTCATCAAGGTATGATCCCCTTGGTCGGGGGTATCTCTGTTTTCGCGGGGATTGGCTTCACGTTTGCTATCGCAGATTACTATATCCCGCATGCCAGGTTGTATCTCTCTTGTGCCGCCGTCCTTGTAGTGATTGGTGCTCTTGATGATAGATACGATATTAGTGTCAAAATTCGCGCCTTCGTTCAGGCAGCGGTCGCGATTACAATGATGGTGTTCGCAAAATTGCACTTGAGTAGCCTGGGCTATATTTTTGGCTCATGGGAGATGGAGCTTGGTCCATTTGGCTATTTCTTGACCCTATTCGCAGTGTGGGTTGCGATCAACGCGTTTAATATGGTTGATGGTATTGATGGTTTGCTGGGAGGGTTGTCCTGCGTCTCATTTGCCGCAATTGGTTTCATTTTATGGTTCGATGGACAATATAGCCTCGCTATGTGGTGTTTTGCCATGATTGTGGCCATCTTGCCTTATATCTTGTTAAACCTTGGCGCACTGGGGCGACGCTATAAAGTTTTCATGGGGGATGCGGGCAGCACGCTTATTGGCTTTACTATCATTTGGATCTTACTGGAAACCACTCAGGGTGATGTTCATCCTATTAGTCCGGTAACGGCATTATGGATTATTGCTATCCCATTAATGGATATGGTTGCGATTATGTATCGCCGCCTGCGTAAAGGGATGAGTCCTTTCTCTGCTGACCGTCAACACATTCATCATTTGATCATGCGAGCCGGATTCACTTCCCGACAGGCATTTGTGCTTATTACTCTGGCGGCTGCTATTCTAGCAGGGATTGGCGTGACGGCGGAATATACACATTTTGTGCCTGAGTGGGCTATGTTGGTATTGTTCTTGCTAGCTTTTTCTTTCTACGGCTACTGCATTAAGCGCGCATGGAAAGTAGCGCGATTCATTAAACGTATTAAACGCAGGATGCGTCGTAACAATGACAAAAACACAACATTAACTAAGTAAAACCGGGACTATGATGACTCAACCGTTGGCGGGAGCGAAATCAGTGGTAACTGAGAATGAACTGGATATTCGGGGTTTGTTTCGCGTGTTATGGGCAGGCAAACTTTGGATTGCGGGGATCGCGCTGGTGTTCGCACTGTTAGCGCTGGCCTACACTTTCTTTGCAAAACAAGAGTGGAGCGCCACGGCAATTACAGACAGACCAACGGTTAACATGCTCGGCGGGTTTTATTCCCAGCAGCAGTTCTTGCGTAATCTGGATATCAAGGCGAATCTGGCGGCACCCGATCAGGCTTCCGTCATGGATGAGGCATACAAAGAGTTTGTGATGCAACTGGCCTCGTGGGATACACGCCGCGATTTCTGGAGTCAGACGGATTATTACAAGCAGCGTATGGTGGGCAACAGCAAAGCGGATGCCGCGTTTTTGGATGACCTGATAAACAACATCCAGTTCACGCCGGGTGATGCGCTGCGTAACGTTAATGACAGCGTCAAACTGGTTGCGGAAACGGCACCGGATGCTAATAACCTGTTGCGTCAGTATGTTGCTTTTGCCAGCCAGCGTGCTGCAAGCCATCTCAATGAAGAGCTTAAAGGTGCCTGGGCGGCCCGTACCATCCAGATGAAAGCCCAGGTAAAACGTCAGGAAGAGGTGGCACAAGCCATTTTCTCTCGCCGCGTACACAATATTGAGCAGGCGCTGAAAATTGCGGAGCAGCGTAATATTTCCCGCAGCGAAACGGATGTCCCGGCGGATGAACTGCCTGATTCTGAAATGTTCCTGCTTGGTCGCCCAATGTTGCAGGCTCGTCTGGAAAACCTCCAGGCCGTTGGCCCTGATTTTGACCTCGACTACGATCAAAACCGCGCGATGCTCACTACGCTGAATGTTGGTCCAACGCTGGACCCGCGTTTTCAGACCTATCGTTATTTGCGAACGCCTGAAGAACCTGTAAAACGCGATAGTCCGCGTCGTGCATTCCTGATGATTATGTGGGGGATTGTAGGAGCACTAACGGGCGCTGGCGTGGCGTTAACGCGTCGTCGCACAAACTAAGAACGCCGTCTACGATGAAGGCTAAGGCCTTCATCGTCTAATCGAAGAGAATCGATGTGAAAGTACTTACCGTATTTGGCACCAGGCCGGAGGCCATTAAGATGGCACCTCTGGTTCACGTGCTGGCCAATGATCCTGATATTGAAGCGAAAGTGTGCGTCACAGCCCAACACCGTGAGATGCTCGATCAGGTCTTAACGCTCTTTTCCATCGTCCCGGATTATGACCTCAATATTATGAAGCCGGGGCAAGGGTTGACCGAGATAACCTGCCGGATTCTGCAAGAGCTCAAGCCGATTCTGGAGTCATTCAAACCTGACGTTGTCCTGGTTCACGGTGACACCACCACCACCGTGGCGACAAGTCTGGCTGCGTTTTACCAGCGTATTCCCGTCGGTCATGTTGAGGCGGGTCTGCGTACCGGAAACCTATATTCCCCATGGCCGGAAGAGGCCAACCGCACGCTCACCGGTCATCTGGCCATGTACCACTTTGCGCCAACCGAAAACTCGCGTCAGAACTTGCTGCGTGAAAATATCGCTGATAACAAAATCTTTGTAACCGGCAATACGGTCATTGATGCGTTGATCTGGGTACGCGATCGCGTACTGGCAAACAGCGATCTGCAGAAGGACCTCGATGCCCGCTATCCGTTCCTGAATAATGGCAAGAAAACCATCCTGGTCACTGGGCACCGTCGAGAAAGCTTTGGCCGGGGCTTTGAGCAAATCTGTCATGCACTGGCTGAAATCGCCGCGCAGAACGACGATGTACAGATTGTTTATCCGGTGCATCTCAACCCAAATGTTAGCGAGCCCGTCAACCGTATCCTGGGTCATGTCGAAAATGTCCTTCTCATTGAACCTCAGGATTACATGCCGTTTGTCTGGTTGATGAATCATGCCTGGTTGATCCTCACCGATTCCGGTGGCATTCAGGAAGAAGCTCCGTCCCTTGGCAAGCCCGTTCTGGTGATGCGTGAAACGACCGAGCGTCCGGAAGCCGTCAAAGCGGGAACGGTACGCCTGGTCGGTACTGACACACAGTTGATCGTCGAAGAGGTCACGCGCCTGCTGCACGACGATGAAGAGTATCAGGCGATGAGCCGGGCCCATAATCCGTACGGAGACGGGCAGGCTTGTGGTCGTATTTTGCATGCACTTAAACACAATCGGATATCGCTATGAGTTTTACTACCATCTCTGTCATTGGTCTTGGCTATATTGGCTTGCCTACTGCGGCAGCGTTTGCCTCCCGTCAAAAGCAGGTTGTCGGTGTGGATATCAACGCGCGTGCGGTAGAAACCATTAACCGTGGCGAAATTCATATTGTGGAGCCCGATCTTGATCGCGTGGTGAAAGAGGCGGTTGAGGGGGGCTTCCTGCGTGCCAGCACGACGCCTGTTGAAGCTGATGCGTACCTGATTGCTGTTCCAACGCCATTTAAAGGCGACCACGAGCCCGACATGGCCTTCGTCGAGTCGGCGGCGAAATCCATTGCGCCTGTGCTGAAGAAAGGGGCGCTGGTGATCCTGGAATCAACTTCTCCGGTTGGGGCAACCGAGCAGATGGCGCAGTGGCTGGCTGAAGCGCGTCCCGATCTCAGCTTCCCGCAGCAGGCGGGTGAGCAGGCCGATGTCAATATTGCCTACTGTCCGGAGCGCGTGCTGCCGGGGCAGGTCATGGTCGAACTGATTAAAAACGACCGCGTGATTGGCGGTATGACGCCAGTCTGTTCCGAACGTGCCAGCGCGCTGTACAAGATTTTCCTGGAAGGTGAGTGTGTGGTGACTAACTCCCGCACCGCCGAGATGTGCAAGCTGACGGAAAACAGCTTCCGTGACGTCAATATCGCGTTTGCGAATGAGTTGTCGCTGATCTGCGCCGATCAGGGGATTAACGTCTGGGAGTTAATCAGCCTGGCGAATCGCCATCCGCGCGTCAACATTCTGCAGCCAGGCCCTGGCGTGGGCGGTCACTGTATCGCCGTCGATCCGTGGTTTATCGTGGCGCAAAACCCGGCGCAGGCACGTCTGATTCGCACCGCGCGTGAAGTGAACGACAGCAAACCTCACTGGGTTCTCAATCAGGTTAAAACCACGGTTGCGGATTGTCTGGCAGAGAGCGGCAAGCGCGCCAGTGAACTGAAAATTGCCTGCTTTGGTCTGGCATTTAAACCGAATATTGATGATTTGCGTGAAAGCCCGGCAATGGAAATTGCTGAGATGATTGCCGGATGGCACAAGGGCGAAACGCTGGTGGTCGAACCGAATATTCATGAGCTGCCGACAAAACTGGCGGGGCACTGTACGCTGACCGCGCTGGAGAATGCGCTGGCGACGGCGGATGTGCTGGTGCTGCTGGTGGATCATAAAGAATTTAAAGCAACGTCCGGCGCTGCTGTTCGTCAGCAGTATATTGTTGATACCAAAGGTGTCTGGCGTTGAGTAGCCTGAATGGGGTGCTTGAACCTCTGAACTGGGAGAGTACCTTTTTCGGTCTACCTTCGGCCATTGTGCGTCTGCGCGATAATGCGCCGGCACTGACGGAATCTGACTTTACGGCCTGGCAGAGGGTTCAGGCTAAGATCCCAGCAGACCGTGCTGACCTGCTTGATGCGCTCCAGCAACACGGCTTTAAGCTGGTTGAAGGTGAGGTCGATCTTTCTATAACGCTCACCCGGCATGATGCGTCAGGCGCGGAATTTGCAACCGAACAGGATATTCCCGTGCTGCGTCAGATGGCGGTTCGGGCGTTTGCTCAGAGCCGTTTTCGCACGCCCTGGTACGCGCCTGACGACAGCGGTCGTTTCTACGCGCAGTGGGTGGAGAATGCGGTCAAAGGCACCTTTGACCACGTCTGCCTGGTTTTTCGTGCTGGAGACGGTCAAATCCAGGGGTTCGTCTCGCTGCGTAAGCTCAACGAGCGTGAGGCGCGTATTGGCTTATTAGCCGGGCGTGGCATGGGTGAAAAACTCATGCAGGCGGCGATGCACTGGGCGCAACAGCAGCAGGTTTCGACGCTGCGGGTGGCGACCCAGGTGGGCAACACCGCTGCGCTTAAACGTTATATTGCGAGTGGTGCCAACATCGACGCCACCGCCTACTGGTTATACAGGTGACAAGATGATTCCATTTAACGCACCACCCGTCGTCGGAACGGAACTCGACTATATGCAGTCTGCCATGGGCAGCGGCAAACTTTGTGGTGACGGCGGTTTTACCCGTCGCTGTCAGCAGTGGATGGAACAGCGTTTTCGCAGTGCCAAAGTGCTGCTGACCCCGTCCTGTACGGCATCTCTGGAAATGGCGGCGCTGCTGCTGGATATCCAGCCCGGCGATGAAGTGATCATGCCGAGCTATACCTTCGTTTCCACAGCGAACGCGTTTGTCCTGCGCGGGGCGAAAATCGTCTTTGTGGATATCCGCCCGGATACCATGAACATTGACGAGACGCTGATTGAAGCGGCTATCACCGACAAAACGCGCGCGATCGTGCCGGTTCACTACGCGGGTGTGGCCTGTGAAATGGACACCATCATGGCGCTCGCCAAAAAACATAATCTGTTCGTGGTGGAAGATGCCGCCCAGGGCGTGATGTCGACCTACAAGGGACGCGCGCTGGGCACGATCGGCCATATTGGCTGCTTTAGTTTCCACGAAACCAAAAACTACACCGCGGGTGGAGAAGGCGGTGCGACGCTGATTAACGACCGGGCGCTGGTGGAGCGTGCGGAAGTGATCCGCGAAAAAGGCACCAACCGTAGCCAGTTCTTCCGTGGCCAGGTCGACAAATATACCTGGCGCGATATTGGCTCAAGCTATCTGATGGCGGATCTGCAGGCGGCCTATCTGTGGGCGCAGCTTGAAGCGGCGGAACGCATCAACCTTCAGCGTCTCTCCCTGTGGCAAACCTATTACGATGCGCTTGAACCTCTGGCAAAAGCCGGGCGTATTGAGCTGCCGACCATTCCGGCAGATTGCGTCCACAACGCGCATATGTTCTACATCAAGCTACGCGATAACGACGATCGCAGCCAGCTTATTGCCTGGCTGAAAGAAGCCGAAATTATGGCGGTGTTCCACTACATTCCGCTGCACTCCAGCCCGGCGGGCGAGGAGTTTGGGGTATTCTCAGGTGAAGACCGTTACACTACCAAAGAAAGTGAGCGTCTGCTTCGCCTGCCACTGTTCTACAACCTCGCGCCGGTTAACCAGCGTACGGTGATTAATACCCTTCTGAGTTATTTCGGCTGATATGTCTCTGGCAAAAGCATCGGTGTGGACCGCCGCGTCCACGCTTGTAAAAATTGGCGCCGGGCTGCTGGTCGTCAAGCTGCTGGCCGTCTCATTTGGCCCCTCGGGTGTGGGGCTGGCGGGTAATTTCCGTCAGCTTGTTACCGTTCTTGGGGTGCTGGCCGGTGCCGGCATCTTTAACGGCGTGACCAAATACGTTGCGCAGTATCACGATGATGCGGCTCAGCTTCGCAGGGTGGTGGGCACCTCCTCGGCGATGGTCACGGGGTTTTCAACCCTGATGGCGATTATCTTTCTGCTGGCGGCGGCACCCATCAGCCAGGGGTTGTTTGGGCACACCCATTACCAGGGGCTGGTGCGTCTGGTTGCGCTGGTTCAGATGGGGATTGCTTGGGCTAACCTGCTGCTGGCGCTGATGAAAGGCTTTCGTGATGCTGCCGGGAATGCCCTTGCGTTAATTCTCGGGAGCGTCATCGGCGTTATTGCCTATTACTTCTGCTATCGCCTTGGAGGGTATGAAGGCGCACTGCTGGGGCTGGCGCTCGTCCCGGCGCTGGTTGTTGTTCCTGCCGCCTTTATGCTGATGCGTCGTGGCGTCATCCCTCTGAGCTACCTGAAACCTCAATGGGATAAGATTCTTGCCAGCCAGCTGGGTAAATTTACCCTGATGGCGCTCATCACCTCCGTCACGCTACCCGTGGCCTACGTGATGATGCGAAACCTGCTGGCGGCGCATTATAGCTGGGATGAGGTCGGTATCTGGCAGGGCGTAAGTAGCATTTCCGACGCCTACCTCCAGTTTATAACGGCTTCCTTTAGCGTTTATTTACTGCCAACCTTATCGCGCCTGACGTCCAGACAGGATATTACCCGTGAGATTTTTCGATCTCTGCGCTTTGTGTTGCCGGCTGTTGCGGCTGCGAGTTTTACCGTCTGGTTATTGCGCGATGTTGCCATCTGGCTGCTTTTCTCGGCGAAGTTTACCGCCATGCGCGATCTCTTTGCCTGGCAGCTGGTGGGGGATGTACTGAAAGTGGGGGCTTACGTTTTTGGCTATCTGGTGATTGCGAAAGCCTCGCTGCGTTTGTATATCCTGGCTGAGATTAGCCAGTTTACGCTCCTGACGGTGTTCTCGCACTGGCTGATCCCCGCGCACGGGGCACTGGGAGCGGCTCAGGCCTACATGGCAACCTATATCGTTTATTTTGCTGCCTGTTGCGGCGTATTTTTACTTTGGCGTAAACGCGCATGACTGCACTGATTCACATCCTGGGATCGGATATCCCACACCATAACCAGACCGTATTGCGGTTCTTTAACGATGAGCTGGCATCGGACGATCCTGATGCGCGTGAATTTATGGTTGCAGGTCAGGATAAGGGCCTGAGCGAGGCGTGTCCGGCGCTGAAGATTCGCTTCTGGCCGGATAAGGCTACGCTGGCGAAGGCGGTCGTTGCCAAAGCCAAAGCGGATCGTGAGCAACGCTTCTTCTTCCACGGGCAGTTTAATACCGGTCTGTGGCTGGCACTGTTAAGCGGCGGAATTAAACCCTCCCAGTGCAGCTGGCATATCTGGGGGGCCGATCTTTACGAGGTTTCCCGCGGCTGGAAATTCCGGCTTTTCTACCCGCTGCGTCGCATGGCGCAGGGACGCGTGGGCTGTGTTTTTGCCACCCGTGGCGATCTGAATTATTTTGCGAAACAGCATCCTGATGTGCGCGGCGAATTGCTCTATTTCCCGACCCGAATGAACCCGGCGCTTAACACCATGGGGACCGGCACGCCACGGGAGGGGAAACTGACGATTCTGGTCGGTAACTCTGGCGATCGCAGCAACGAACATGCTGCCGCGCTCAGGGCTGTTCATCAGCAATTTGGCGATACCGTCAATGTGGTTGTCCCGATGGGTTACCCCCTCAACAACGACGCCTATATCGACGAGGTTCGCCAACAGGGGCTGGCGTTATTCAGCGCCGGGAATTTGCAAATTCTCGATAATAAGCTGGAATTTGATGAGTACCTTGCGCTGCTGAGGAAATGCGATCTCGGGTATTTTATCTTTGCCCGCCAGCAGGGGATTGGCACACTGTGTCTGCTGATTCAGGCCGGGATCCCCTGTGTACTTAATCGCGATAATCCGTTCTGGCAAGATATGGTCGAGCAGAATCTGCCGGTGCTGTTTACCACCGATGTGCTTAATGAAGAAGTTGTTCGGGAAGCACAGCGACAACTGGCGCTGGTGGACAAAAATTCCATCGACTTCTTTAGCCCGAATTACCTCTCGCCGTGGCACCGTGCGCTGCGTATCGCTGCAGGAGGCAAAGCATGAGCCAGTTGCAATTCAGCGGTTTGCTGGTCGTTTGGCTCCTGAGCACGCTGTTTATCGCTACGCTCACCTGGTTCGAATTCCGCCGCGTGCGTTTCAACTTTAACGTGTTCTTCTCGTTACTGTTTTTGCTGACGTTCTTTTTTGGCTTCCCACTGACCAGCATTCTGGTCTTCCGCTTCGACGTGAGCGTCGCGCCACCAGAAATTTTGCTCCAGGCACTTCTGGCTGCAACCTGTTTCTATGCAGTTTACTACGTCACCTATAAAACGCGGCTGCGTTCAACGCAGGCAACCGCACCACGCCGGGCGCTTTTTACCATGAACAGGGTGGAGACCCACCTGACATGGGTGATGCTAATGACCATCGCCCTGGTCAGTGTCGGCATTTTCTTCATGCATAACGGCTTCCTGCTGTTTAAGCTGCACTCCTACAGCCAGATTTTTTCGGCCGAAGTCTCAGGCGTGGCGCTTAAGCGTTTCTTCTACTTCTTCATCCCGGCAATGCTGGTGATCTTCTTCCTGCGCCAGGACAGCAAAGCGTGGCTGTTCTTCCTGGTCAGTACCGTCGCGTTCGGCATTCTGACCTACATGATTGTGGGGGGGACGCGCGCGAACATCATTATCGCCTTCGCGATCTTCCTGTTTATCGGCATTATTCGCGGCTGGATCTCGCTGTGGATGCTGGTGGCGGCTGGGGTGTTTGGCATTGTCGGGATGTTCTGGCTGGCACTGAAGCGCTACGGAATGAATGTGGCGGGTGATGAAGCGTTTTACACGTTCCTCTACCTGACGCGTGATACCTTCTCGCCGTGGGAAAACCTGGCATTACTGCTGCAAAACTACGACAAGATTGATTTCCAGGGCCTGGCGCCAATCGTTCGCGACTTCTACGTCTTTATCCCTTCCTGGCTATGGCCGGACCGTCCTGGCGTGGTGCTCAATACCGCGAACTATTTTACCTGGGAAGTACTGAACAACCATTCCGGACTGGCCATCTCGCCAACGCTGATTGGCTCTCTGGTCGTGATGGGTGGGGCGTGGTTCATTCTGCCCGGGGCCGTTGCCGTAGGGTTGATTATTAAGTGGTTCGACTGGCTTTACGTGCGTGGTAACGAAGAGACCAACCGCTATAAAGCGGCCATTTTGCACAGTTTCTGCTTTGGTGCCATTTTCAATATGATCGTTCTGGCGCGCGAAGGGCTGGACTCATTCGTTTCGCGCGTGGTGTTCTTCATGGTCATTTTCGGCGTCTGCCTGTTACTGGCTAAATTGTTGTACTGGCTGTTTGACAGTGCAGGGCTTGTGCACAAGCGCGAGCCGCAGGGCAGCACAACGCTGTCGCAAGTCTGAGTAAGGATAGTAATGACTGATAAAACGTCTGCACCGCGCTATGCGCTACGTGGTTTGCAGCTTATTGGCTGGCGCGACATGCAGCACGCACTGGATTTTCTTTTTGCCGACGGCCAAATGAAATCCGGGACGCTGGTGGCCATCAATGCGGAAAAAATGCTGGCAGTTGAGGATAATGCGGAAGTCAAAAGTCTGATTGAAGCCGCTGAGTTTAAATACGCGGACGGTATCAGCGTGGTTCGCTCAATCCGTAAAAAGTATCCTGACGCTAATGTTTCCCGCGTGGCGGGTGCCGATCTCTGGGAGCAGCTTATGGCCCGCGCAGGTGCGCAGGGCACGCCCGTGTTCCTGATTGGCGGGAAGCCGGAGATACTGGTCCAGACGGAGGAGAAACTGCGTCGTCAATGGAATGTTAATATTGTCGGCAGCCAGGATGGGTACTTCAAACCGGAAGATCGGCAGGCGCTGTTTGCGCGCGTTCGCGACAGCGGGGCGAAAATTGTCACCGTGGCGATGGGTTCCCCGCGCCAGGAGATCCTGATGCGTGACTGCCGTCTGGTCTGCCCGGATGCCCTGTACATGGGCGTCGGCGGCACGTACGACGTCTTTACTGGCCACGTTAAGCGTGCGCCCAAGGTCTGGCAAAATCTGGGCCTTGAGTGGCTGTACCGCCTGCTATCGCAACCGACGCGCATTAAACGACAGATTCGCCTGCTTCGCTACCTCGCCTGGCATTACACCGGGAAAATGTAATCAAAATGTAGCGCGATATGCTATTCGCGCTGCAACTCCCCTGCAAAACTGCTGATAATCTGTGCAATGCATTCATTTTTTTAATGCATCGTTTGCCATTTGGCAGATTTTAAGAAACCATTCGCTCCGTATTTTAGTACCCCTAAAAAACAATACCCGGTCTTAAGTCGGGAAACAGCAAACACAATCGAGGATCTATGGCAGAGAAAAAACCGGAGCTACAGCGTGGGCTGGAAGCTCGTCATATTGAACTGATAGCGCTGGGCGGCACTATCGGCGTCGGCCTGTTTATGGGCTCCGCAAGTACGCTCAAATGGGCAGGCCCTTCCGTATTACTGGCGTATATTATCGCCGGGCTGTTTGTTTTCTTCATTATGCGTTCGATGGGCGAAATGCTCTTCCTGGAGCCAGTGACCGGTTCTTTCGCCGTTTACGCGCATCGCTATATGAGCCCGTTCTTCGGCTACCTGACGGCCTGGTCATACTGGTTTATGTGGATGGCGGTAGGCATCTCAGAGATCACCGCGATAGGGGTCTACGTCCAGTTCTGGTTCCCGGACATGGTTCAGTGGATACCCGCGCTCATTGCCGTAGGGTTGGTGGCGCTGGCAAATCTGGCCGCCGTGCGCCTTTACGGTGAAATTGAGTTCTGGTTCGCAATGATTAAAGTCACCACGATTATCGTGATGATTGTCGTTGGCCTGGGCGTGATTTTCTTCGGCTTTGGCAACGGCGGACACGCTATCGGCTTTGGTAACCTGACTGAAAACGGCGGCTTCTTCGCTGGCGGCTGGAAGGGCTTCCTGACGGCGCTGTGTATCGTTGTGGCCTCGTATCAGGGCGTGGAGCTTATCGGTATTACCGCCGGTGAAGCGAAAAACCCGCAAGTCACGCTGCGTAGTGCGGTGGGTAAGGTGCTGTGGCGTATCCTGATTTTCTATGTGGGCGCGATCTTCGTCATCGTGACCATCTTCCCGTGGAACGAAATTGGCACGACCGGTAGCCCGTTTGTTTTAACCTTCGCGAAAATTGGCATCACGGCGGCGGCAGGTATCATCAACTTTGTGGTACTGACGGCGGCATTGTCAGGCTGTAACAGTGGAATGTACAGCTGTGGTCGTATGCTTTATGCACTCTCGAAGAATAACCAGCTGCCTGCGGCGATGAGTAAAGTCTCACGTTCTGGCGTTCCGGTTGCGGGCGTGGCGGTCTCCATTGCGATACTGCTGGTTGGCTCTTGTCTGAATTACATCATTCCTAACCCGCAGCGCGTATTTGTTTACGTCTATAGCGCCAGCGTGCTGCCAGGCATGGTGCCGTGGTTTGTTATCCTGATAAGCCAGCTGCGTTTCCGCCATGCGCATAAAAAGGCGATTGAAAGCCATCCGTTCCGCTCAATTCTGTTCCCGTATGCGAACTATTTAACGATGGCGTTCCTGGTTTGCGTATTAATTGGAATGTACTTTAATGAAGATACCCGCATGTCGCTGTTTGTCGGGGTGATCTTCCTGGCGGCAGTGACAGCTGCGTATAAGCTTTTTGGCCTGGGTAGCCGTGCCACCACGCAGAAAGTGGAGGAATAAGCGGCAAAATGTGCAAACCATAACCAAACGCGCATTTTTTTCAAAAAAGCACTAGACAGCGGGGACGGAGGTACGTAATATCCAGCCCCGCAACGGCGCTAAGCGCCCGTAGCTCAGCTGGATAGAGCGCTGCCCTCCGGAGGCAGAGGTCTCAGGTTCGAATCCTGTCGGGCGCACCATTTACCCGGTGCTGGAGCTGCGGTGGTCTGAGAAGTAGTCAGTACCGCGTGAGTTAAGAATACAGTGGTGGCTATAGCTCAGTTGGTAGAGCCCTGGATTGTGATTCCAGTTGTCGTGGGTTCGAATCCCATTAGCCACCCCATTATTGAAAGAGTTGTGAATTGCGAAGGTGGCGGAATTGGTAGACGCGCTAGCTTCAGGTGTTAGTGTCCTTAGGATGTGGGGGTTCGAGTCCCCCCCCTCGCACCACGACTTTTTAAATGAATTGAACTAAAAATTCAAAAAGCAGTACATCGGCGAGTAGCGCAGCTTGGTAGCGCAACTGGTTTGGGACCAGTGGGTCGGAGGTTCGAATCCTCTCTCGCCGACCAATTTTGAACCCCGCTTCGGCGGGGTTTTTTGTTTTCTGCTCCTTTTCATCCTGTAGCAATCCCCCGACAGCACCTACATTTATTGTCGCGATTTAGCGACATGCAATTAATTGAAAAAATAGAAAAAAATCCTTTGCTGATTTTACTGTCTCCTCCAGGAGACATATTGTTGTGTTTGCCGGATTATTGTCGGGCCTCAGAGGGTGCTTAACAGCATAATTTTCTTTTATCTTAAAATGTTGCGCGGTGTAAAAGTTCGGAGTGTTATGTTGGCACGTTACGTGCAATAATATGCGTGTAGATGCTCATTCCATCTCTTATGTTCGCCTTAGTGCCTCATAAACTCAGGAATGACGCAGAGCCATTTACGGTGCTTATCGTCCACTGACAGATGTCGCTTCGGCCTCATCAAACACCATGGACACAACGTTGAGTGAAGCACCAAATATGTTGTCTTATAGACCTGTTTTAACGCCTGCTTTTATAGCAGGCGTTTTTTTATGTCTTACTCCCGATAAAAGCACATGATCAGAGCAACGATCAGTAGAGCCACTGACGAGACGGTATAGAGTGCCTGCACTGAGCCAAACCCGGTTGCCACCATCGCTGCGATGCCAGTGAAAAGAGAGGCGCTGAGCGTTTGCCAGCGCCAGGCTTTACCGCTGGCTGAAGCGGTTTGCGTGTCATCAAAGCTACTAAGAACAGCAAACGTGCCAGCCGCAAAGAGAACATTCGAAGCCAGATGTGCGATAAAGATCATCCCCAGCGCACAGGCCAGCCCTCCGGATAAAAACGGAAGCATGCCATAAGCGGCCAGAAAGATACCGAGACAAACGATGATTCGCGGTGTGTGGGCAGCAAAGTGCGCCAGGCTGTCTCTTTTTAGCAGCATGGGGCCGCAAAGCTGTCCCATACTCCTCGCGAAAAGCAGAGGCAGCGCAAGACCCGCCGCATTCTGAGGATGGATCTGTTGCGCGAGTGCCGGAAGGAGCGCCATCGCCGGTGAACCGACGGCTGCCAGCGCTGGGAGGATGAGCAGGCTGCGTTTTTGCCGACTGGTCAACGCTCGCCAGCGTAACGCCGCAGGCGCTTTCTTTTCATCAGGGGGCGGGAGTGATGGTGCAGAAAACTGGCGCTCAGCCAGCCATAGCATTAACAGTGACCCGAGAAAGCTGGCGGCATCAACAGCCAGCAGTGTAAACACGGATGTCTTCTGGAACAGCACTACGCCCAGTCCGGTTCCTAACAACACCTGAGAAGCAAAAATCACAGTTTCCAGACAGGTTGCCGCAGGTAACTCCGCTTCACTGAGACCGCGCTTAAAGAGCAACGTCAGCGCGGGCCAACTCATCCCGCTGAGCAGCGCTTCGGTGGATTGCACGGCGAGTAAAGCGGCAATGCTGTGATAACCCACGCCAAACAAGGGAAAAAGCAGGGCGAGCAAGCCCAGTCCTTCGGTCAGTATCAGCAGAGATATTGGAGAAAAGCTCGAGCACAGCTTTTCACCGATCAGGCTACCGACAAATCCTGGTACCGTAGCGAAAAGAAAAGCGAGGGTTAGCAGTGCTGGCGAGGCTGACCACGCTAACAGCAAACCGAAGACCACAACCTGGGTTAAACCATTTCCCAGCGAAGTAAAGATAAAAGCACAGGCAAGCAGGCGCAGCCAGCGGTGGCCGCGCAGCGCTTCAATAAGCGCATACAAAAGCGAGTTCATGAAGATTTCCTTTCAAAAACAATTTAGTCCGCGCTGCAGAATGTGCGCGTGTGTGAAAAAGGTTAATGAAAAGACATCGTTACATTGGCGGGTGCGTTTGCAGATATGGGTACACAGAATGTAGCAGGAGATGGGCGATAAAAAAAGGAGGCCATTTGGCCTCCTGTTTATTTACTGCTGAGTACCGTTGTTTTGCAGCGTCAACAGCAACCCATCACGTCGCATGGCGGCTGCCTCTTCGGGCTTATGCTGTTTGTCCAGCGTATCGGCAAGCCATGCGTAGTCAAACGCATCCGGACGCTGTTTCAGTGCCGCGCGGAAGGCGAGGCTCGCTTCCTGCCATTCGCCATGCTTCATCAACGACTGACCCAGCGTGCTCCACAGCAGCGGACGGTCACCGACGGTTTTAATCTGCTGACGCAGCACTTTTTCAATTTGTTCTGGATTGTTGGTTTTCAGGCGTGGGATCACCATCACCAGCCGATCGTCATACTGGCGTTTGAGACCGTCGAGAAGGATCTCCTGCGCGGTGTCATGATCGTCACATTCAATAAGATGTTCTGCCATTGCCACCTGCAGTGGGATCTGCTGACGCGTTTTCCGGCTCTGATTCTTCCACCAGGTTTTCAGACCGTCGCTGCCCAAATCGGCGCGAGCCTGATCCATCAGGCCAATCCATGCCAGGCGCTGAAGCTCATCACGATGTTCATCATCACCCACTTCGGCCTTCGCCATTGATGGAATGATGTCCAGCAGTGAACCCCATGCACCGGTCCGAATATACGCCTGTTCAGCAAGACGCAGAACTTCCGGGTGACGTGGCGCAATTTCCAGCAGGCGGTCGATGCCGTGGCGTGCAGCGTGATTTTCATTGCGTGCCAGTTGCAGACGAACACGCGTAATTTCCACCGGAATCGGGTCGTTAGACGCCAGTTCAGACGCACGTTCCAGGTGTTGATTAGCGCGGACTTCGTCACCCCGCTGTTGCGCGGCTTCCGCGGCCAGCAAATAGTTCACTACTGGCTGTTCGGCATGATCGGCGTTTTTTGACATCAGCTTTTCAACCTGCTGATAGTCACCTTCCGCAAGTTTCAGCAGTGCCTGTTCGGTTTGCTTACGGGCGCGGCGGCGCTTACGACCCACGAACCAGCCACGCGTATGCGCGCCGGTGCGGAAAATACGGCGCAGGACCCACTCGACAGCAAACAGCACGACCACACCGAGGATCAGAATGATCGCCAGACCCGTTACGCTGGTTTCGATGTTGTAGTTATCGGTCTGGATCAGGACGTAACCCTGATGACCGGCAAGCATTGGACCCAGCACGATCCCGGCGATCAGCAGGATGAAGAGTAAGAGGACTTTTAGCATCATTACTCTCCTTGCGGCGCGCTTTCAGGTGCAGGAGCAGGAGCGGCTCCGCCAGTTTGCTCAGCCGGTACACCTGGCTGTGCCAGCAAATTACGCACTCGCGTCTGCATCAGCTTCTCCAGAATCGGCTGGCTTTCCAGCTTATCTGGCACGTTCATGGTGATGTTCTGTTGGCTCAGTTTATCAATGTCTTCGAGGAAGGCGGTGGTCGTCGCATCATCGGTGTTGTAGTAGGCGCGTACCCACGTAGAGACGTTATCCAGCGCCTGTTTGTAGGTCTCTTCCTGATGACGCGGCACGGCCTGGGCGGCAACCAGCAGGCGGGAACGAATGTTTTCGCGCAGATAAATATCCTGATTCGGCGCTAACAGCGGAACGGCGGTTTCGTCGCGACGGCGGATAGTGATAAAGCTGTCCATAAAGTTCTGCCAGCTTTTTTGCAGGTTCACACGCCATTCGCTCAGGGAGCTGGAAAGCTCGGTGCCGTCGGAATCCATCGGGGAGTCGTCGTCGTTGTTATCTGCCAGCTGCAGGTTATCAATCTGATTCGAAAGCTGGTTCACTTTGAGGATAATGCCATCGTAATCCACCTGTGAGACGGCGGAGAGGCTGGCGATGTCTTCGGTGATCGCGCGACGTGCGGTGATGAGGCTTGGATCGTTCATGTCCGCCAGGCTCGCATCGGCGCTTTTCAGCAGTGCGGCGGCAGTGGTGACATCCTGATCGCTCCAGAGCTTACGCCCGGCGAGCCTCACCAGGAAGTCAGCCTGGGAGAGCAGCCAGGTTTTAGCATCGGTGCCGGAGATCGTCGCCACTTTCTGCTGCACGTCGCCCAGCTGTTTGGTCAACTCTTCTTGTTTACTGTTCGCCTCGGCGAGTGCGGTTGCCTGCTGTTTAATCACCGCTTCCAGTTCGGTTTTCTGTGTCTCTTGCGCTTTTTGCAGAGCCGTAAGCTGATTCACCAGTGCGTCGCTGGTGGCCGTCTGGTTAGCACTCTGTTGTTTCACCAAACCGTACAGGCCAACGCCGGCCGCCAGCGCAATAGCGATGGCAATCGCGCTCAGCGCGAGGCTTTTTTTGTTGCTGCCGTTTTTCTTCTCAGCGATGTTCTCTTTCGTCTCTGGCTGTGGCGTCGCGTCCACAGTCTCCCTGGTCTCTTCAACCACGGCGGAGGATTTATCGTGTTCCGTCATTATGGCTTCCCATTTGAGAGTTATTGTAATGCGCGCAGCAGCGCATCGTTGTCGGCGTTATCAGCGATCCGAATATCCTGCCAGCCCAGTTCCCGGGCCTTGTTCGCCAGACGCTCACTGACGACCAGAAGTCGACAGCGGAGTAACCAGTTTTCGCGATACCAAAGCGGTATCAGTGCCCAAAGCTGTTGTAACATTTCGCCGCTGGTCACCACCAGCGTATTGATGCCTCGCGCGTGCCAGCGCATCGCCTCTTCCGCGCCATCGTAGTGTTTTGCACAGCGCTGATAACACTCAACGAACGTGACATCAGCTCCACGCTCCAGCAGCGTTTCACCCAACAGTTCACGTCCGCCGTTACCGCGTAAAATCAGCGCACGCTTGCCGGCAATAGTTTGTAATTCAGGTAATTGTAGCAAGACTTCGCTGATTTCCCGATCTAACGGGTAACGCACATTCGCACCGCTGATGGTATGTAAAGCCAGCGCCGTCGAGCGGCCAATCGCGAAATAGCGGGGGGCGGTTGGCCAGGTCAGACCTTGCTGTTGCAGCTGTGCGTGGGCATATTCCACGGCATGTTGCGACAGCGCGAACAGCAGATCGCCTTCCTGAAGGGTATTCATCTGGTCGGCGAGCACAGACAGTTCCCGACCCGGGGAGAATTCAATAAGCGGAAAACTCCAGGCCACCTGCCCCAGTGCGCGCAGACGGCTCACTAATTGCTCTCCTGCGGGAGAAGGGCGGGTGACAAGAATACTCATGCAGGGGGTTCTCCATTATAAACGTCAGCCAGAATCTCGCGGGCGCCGTTATCCAGTAACTCTTCTGCCAGCGACACGCCAAGCTGCTCGGCATCCTGTGCTTTGCCGCGACGCTCACCGCGTACCATCTGCGAACCGTCCGGTGCGCCAACCAGTGCACGCAACCACAGCTCACCGTTAATTAATTCAGCATAGCTGCCAATCGGCACCTGGCATCCCCCTTCGAGGCGGGTATTCATCGCACGTTCGGCTTTTACGCGAATAGCGGTCTCGTCATGGTTCAGAGGGGCAAGGAGTGCGCGGGTTCGCGCATCGTCCAGACGGCACTCAATGCCGACCGCACCCTGACCCACGGCGGGCAGCGACAGCTCCGGTGGCAACGCCACACGAATGCGCGACTCCAGCCCCAGACGCTTCAGACCCGCCACCGCAAGAATAATGGCATCGTAATCGCCGTTATCCAGCTTGCTCAGACGCGTGCCGACGTTACCGCGCAGCGAGCGGATGATCAGGTCCGGACGACGCTCTGCCAACTGACACTGACGGCGTAAACTGGACGTGCCAACCACACTGCCCTCAGGCAGCGCATCAAGCGAGTCATAGTGGTTAGAGACAAACGCGTCACGCGGGTCTTCGCGCTCGCAGATCGTCACCAGACCCAGCCCTTCCGGAAACTCGACGGGTACGTCTTTCATCGAATGTACGGCAATATCAGCGCGGTTCTCAAGCAATGCCAGTTCCAGTTCTTTGACAAACAGGCCTTTGCCGCCCACTTTCGCCAGCGGCGTATCAAGGATCACATCACCACGCGTGACCATCGGCACTAGCTCGACGCGCAATCCACCGTGGCAGGCTTCAAGGCGCTGCTTCACATAATGTGCCTGCCAGAGCGCAAGAGGGCTTTGGCGTGTGGCAATTCTCAAAACATTGTCTAACATGCTTGTTACCGTCATTATCAATCGCTAACCATCCTAACATTGTTGACTCTGGGATGGCAGTTTTACGGTTGATGAAGAGTGAGAGGGACAAGGCGGCGTATTCGTCAGCCATAGCCGTATTCAGGAATTTACACGTACAGAACGGTGCTACACTTGTATGTAGCGCATCTTTCTTTACGGTCAATCGGCAAGGTGTTAAATTGATCACGTTTTAGACCATTTTTTCGTCGGTACCACCAAAAATGATAAGGGCGAAAAAGGGTAACGGTTATCTTTTTGAAATACTGCGGGTCCGCTGTTATTCGTGTTTTGAATAGTTTGCGACACCCGGAAACATCAGGCGATACGTCTTGTACCTCTATATTGAGACTCTGAAACAGAGACTGGATGCCATAAATCAACTGCGTGTGGATCGCGCGCTTGCTGCTATGGGCCCTGCTTTCCAGCAGGTATACAGTCTGCTGCCGACATTATTGCACTATCACCATCCGCTGATGCCGGGTTACCTCGATGGTAACGTTCCCCAGGGCATTTGCCTTTTCACGCCTGATGAAACCCAACAGCATTATCTGAATGAGCTGGAACTCTACCGTGGCATGCCGCCGCAGGAGTCCCCGAAAGGTGAACTGCCGATTACCGGCGTTTACTCTATGGGAAGTACCTCATCGGTAGGGCAAAGCTGTTCTTCTGACCTGGACATCTGGGTCTGCCATCAGTCCTGGCTCGATAACGAAGAGCGTCAGCTGCTGCAGCGTAAATGCAGCCTGCTGGAGAGCTGGGCTGCGTCGCTCGGCGTGGAAGTGAGTTTCTTCCTGATTGATGAAAACCGTTTCCGTCATAACGAAAGCGGCAGTCTGGGTGGTGAGGACTGCGGCTCGACCCAGCACATTTTGTTGCTGGATGAATTTTACCGTACTGCCGTTCGTCTGGCCGGTAAGCGTATTCTTTGGAATATGGTGCCGTGCGAAGAAGAAGAGCATTACGACGATTACGTCATGTCGCTGTATGCGCAGGGCGTGCTGACGCCAAACGAATGGCTGGACCTGGGCGGCCTGAGCTCTCTCTCGGCCGAAGAGTACTTTGGCGCGAGCCTCTGGCAGCTCTATAAGAGCATTGACTCCCCGTATAAAGCGGTGCTGAAAACGCTGCTGCTCGAAGCCTACTCCTGGGAATACCCCACGCCACGCCTGCTGGCGAAAGACATCAAACAGCGTCTGCACGATGGCGAGATTGTCTCCTTCGGGCTTGATGCCTACTGCATGATGCTCGAACGCGTCACCGAATACCTGAATGCCATTGAAGACACCACGCGTCTTGACCTGGTGCGTCGATGTTTCTATCTCAAAGTCTGTGAAAAATTGAGCCGCGAACGTGCCTGCGTTGGCTGGCGTCGTGAGGTAGTTAGTCAGTTAGTCAAAGAGTGGGGATGGGACGAAGAGCGTCTGTCCATGCTCGACAACCGCGCCAACTGGAAAATCGACCAGGTGCGTGAAGCGCACAACGAATTGCTTGATGCGATGATGCAAAGCTACCGTAACCTGATCCGCTTTGCGCGCCGCAATAATCTCAGCGTCTCCGCCAGCCCGCAGGATATCGGGGTGTTGACCCGTAAACTGTACGCTGCGTTTGAAGCGCTGCCAGGTAAAGTCACGCTGGTTAACCCGCAGATTTCGCCTGACCTGTCTGAACCGAATCTGACGTTTATCTATGTGCCGCCGGGACGCGCGAACCGCACCGGGTGGTATCTGTACAACCGTGCGCCAAGCATGGATTCGATCATCAGCCATCAGCCGCTGGAGTATAACCGCTACCTGAACAAGCTGGTGGCCTGGGCCTGGTTTAACGGCCTGCTGACTTCACGTACCCGTTTGTTCATCAAGGGTAACGAGGTCGTCGATTTAGCCAAACTGCAGGAGATGGTAGCGGATGTGTCCCATCACTTCCCGCTGCGCCTGCCTGCGCCAACGCCAAAAGCGCTCTACAGCCCGTGTGAAATCCGCCATCTGGCGATTATCGTCAACCTGGAATACGACCCGACGGCGGCTTTCCGCAATCAGGTGGTTCATTTTGATTTCCGCAAGCTGGACGTCTTTAGCTTTGGCGAGCAGCAAAACTGCCTGGTGGGCAGCGTTGACCTGCTGTACCGCAACTCGTGGAACGAAGTGCGTACCCTGCATTTCAACGGCGAGCAGGCGATGATCGAAGCGCTGAAAACCATTCTCGGTAAGATGCACCAGGATGCCGCGCCGCCGGACAGCGTAGAAGTGTTCTGCTACAGCCAGCACCTGCGCGGGTTGATTCGTACTCGTGTGCAGCAGCTGGTCTCTGAATGTATTGAACTGCGCCTCTCCAGTACTCGCCAGGAAACCGGGCGCTTTAAAGCGCTGCGCGTCTCCGGTCAGACCTGGGGCTTGTTCTTTGAACGTCTGAATGTGTCGGTACAGAAACTGGAAAACGCTATCGAATTTTATGGCGCAATTTCGCACAACAAGCTGCATGGCCTGTCCGTGCAGGTGGAAACCAACCACGTCAAACTGCCGCAGGTGGTGGATGGTTTTGCCAGCGAAGGGATTATTCAGTTCTTCTTTGAAGAGTCGGGCGACGATGCCGGTTTCAACATCTACATTCTGGATGAGACCAACCGCGCCGAGGTCTATCACCACTGTGAAGGCAGTAAAGAGGAACTGGTGCGCGACGTCAGCCGCTTCTATTCCTCTTCACACGACCGCTTCACCTACGGCTCAAGCTTTATCAACTTCAACCTGCCGCAGTTCTACCAGATTGTGAACGTCGATGGCCGCGTGCAGGTGATCCCGTTCCGGACCCAGGCCGTCACGCCTGCGGTGCCTGCAAATCAGGACACCACGCCACTGTTGCAGCAGTATTTCTCCTGAGTCTTTTCGCCCGGTAAGCGTAAGCACCACCGGGCAACAAAACTACCTGAAACTCACGACCTCACCCGCTTGCGCGGTCGCCGCCTGCTCCAGCAGATCCCAGAACGTGACGCCGCTACGGTCGCAAACCCATTCACCGTCTTTCAGGTCGAAATGGTAGCCACCCTGTTTGGCTGCCAGCCATACCTGGTGAAGCGGCTCCTGACGGTTAATAATAATTTTGCTGCCGTTTTCGAAGCTCAGGGTCAGGATACCGCCGTTGATTTCACAATCGATATCGCTGTCGCCGTCCCAGTCGTCAAGACGTTCTTCGATGGTCATCCACAGGTTGTCGGCAAGGCGATGGAATTCACTGTCGTTCATAGTTTTGTTCCTGTTTTTCGTGATGGCGGCAGTATAACGCTAAATAATTCCCGTTGCAGGAAAGCGGCAAACTCTTGCTTTTGTGTCTTCTCCTGCGATGATAGAACCAGATTTGAACTTACGGGCAATTTTATAATGAAAAACGCTTTTCGAACGCTTGCCGTTCTCATCACGCTGTTTAGCCTGACTGGCTGTGGACTGAAAGGACCACTGTATTTCCCGCCAGCGGATAAAACCGCACCGCCGCCGACGAAACCTGTGCAAAGCGGCATTGAGTCTTCTACGCCAGATACTAACGATCGTGGCGACAACGGTGGCCCGACTCAGGTTAATCTCTGACGACAACGTTCTGTACCCGCGCAATGGAGCAAATGATGCAGTTCTCTAAAATGCATGGCCTTGGCAACGATTTTATGGTCGTCGACGCGGTAACGCAGAATGTGTTTTTCTCCCCGGAACTGATCCGTCGCCTGGCGGATCGGCATCTGGGCGTGGGGTTCGATCAGCTGCTGGTTGTTGAGCCGCCGTACGATCCCGACCTCGATTTTCACTACCGTATTTTTAACGCGGACGGCAGTGAGGTTAACCAGTGCGGTAATGGCGCGCGCTGTTTTGCTCGCTTTGTTCGCCTGAAGGGGCTAACCAACAAACGTGATATCCGCGTCAGCACCGCCAATGGTCGCATGGTGCTCAGCGTGACTGATGACGAGCTGGTTCGCGTTAACATGGGTGAACCTAACTTCGAGCCTTCGGCAGTACCGTTCCGCGCAAACAAAGCGGAAAAGACCTATATTATGCGTGCGGCCGAGCAGACAGTATTGTGCGGCGTCGTCTCGATGGGTAACCCACACTGCGTGATTCAGGTTGATGATGTGGAAACCGCCGCCGTCGAAACGCTCGGCCCGGTGCTGGAAAGCCACGAGCGTTTTCCGGAGCGCGCGAACATCGGTTTTATGCAGGTGGTGAAGCGTGAGCACATCCGTCTGCGGGTTTACGAGCGCGGCGCGGGCGAAACTCAGGCCTGCGGAAGCGGTGCCTGTGCTGCTGTGGCCGTTGGCATCTCGCAAGGGTTACTGGCAGAAGAAGTTCGCGTGGAGTTACCAGGTGGTCGGCTTGATATCGCCTGGAAAGGACCGGGTCATCCACTGTATATGACTGGCCCGGCGGCACATGTCTATGACGGGTTTATCCATCTATGAAACAACCAGGGGAAGAACTGCAGGAAACAGCGACGGAACTGGACGACAGAGCTGTTGTTGATTATCTGCTGCGCAATCCTGAGTTTTTTATTCGCAATGCACGCGTCGTCGAACAGATGCGCGTGCCGCATCCGGTTCGTGAGACCGTGTCGTTGGTCGAATGGCACATGGCACGCTCGCGCAACCACATCAATCAGCTCGAAGAGAACATGACGCTGCTGATGGAACAGGCCAGCACCAACGAAAGTCTGTTCTATCGTCTGCTGCATCTGCAGGCGCGTCTGGCGTCGGCGCACAGCCTTGAAGAGTTCCTGAGTCGCTTCCACCGCTGGGCACGCGAGCTTGGGCTGGCGGGCGCAACGATTCGTCTTTTCCCTGACCGCTGGCGTATTGGCGCGCCGTCTGGTTTTACCCATCTGGCTCTCAGCCGTCAGGCGTTTGAACCGTTGCGTATTCAGCGTCTGGGCCACGAGCACCACTACCTGGGACCGCTAAACGGACCTGAGTTGCTGGTGGTATTACCGGAGGCCAAAGCGATTGGCTCGGTGGCGATGTCGCTGATGGGGCGCGATGGCGATTTGGGCGTGATGTTATTTACCAGCCGCGATGCGCATCATTATGAGCAGGGGCAAGCTACGCACCTGTTACAAGAGATCGCTCTGATGCTGCCTGAGCTGCTGGAGCGCTGGATTGAGCGCGTATGACGGACGGACTACTCACCACTGACGTCACGCGCTTTCTGCGCTATCTGGGCGTGGAGCGTCAGCTTAGCCCGATTACGCTACTGAACTATCAGCGTCAGCTTGATGCCATCATGCAGATTGCCGAAGAGATCGGCCTGAAAAGCTGGCAACAATGTGACGCTGCAACCGTGCGAGCCTTTGTGGTGCGTAGTCGCCGCAAGGGACTAGGCCCGGCGAGTCTGGCACTCAGGCTCTCTGCATTACGCAGTTTCTTCGACTGGCTTGTCAGCCAGGGTGGGTTAAAAGCCAACCCGGCAAAAGGAATTGCCACACCAAAAGCGCCGCGCCATTTACCTAAAAATATTGACGTTGACGATGTGAATCGCCTGCTGGATATTGATCTTAACGATCCGCTGGCCGTGCGTGACCGCGCAATGCTGGAGGTGATGTACGGCGCCGGTCTGCGTCTATCTGAGCTGGTCAATCTTGATTTAAAACATCTCGACCTGGACACCGGCGAAGTGTGGGTGATGGGTAAGGGCAGCAAAGAGCGCCGTCTGCCGATTGGCCGCAATGCGGTCTCCTGGATTGAGCACTGGCTGGATCTGCGCGGGCTGTTTGGCGCGGAAGAAGATGCGCTGTTCCTGTCGAAACTCGGCAAGCGGATCTCGGCGCGTAACGTGCAGAAGCGCTTTGCGGAGTGGGGCATTAAGCAGGGGTTGAACAGCCACGTTCACCCGCACAAGCTGCGTCACTCCTTTGCGACACACATGCTTGAGTCGAGCGGTGATCTGCGGGGCGTGCAGGAATTGCTTGGCCACGCGAATCTGTCGACCACTCAAATCTATACCCACTTAGACTTCCAACACCTTGCCTCGGTGTATGACGCGGCGCATCCACGCGCCAAACGGGGGAAATAATGCGTTTTTACCGCCCACTTGGGCAGATCTCAGCTCTGACCTTTGACCTGGATGACACCCTTTATGACAACCGCGAGGTAATTCTGCGTACCGAGCAGGAGTCACTGGCGTTTGTGCAGAACTACCATCCGGCGTTGAAGGCGATGCAGAACAAGGATTTCCAGAAGCTGCGTCAATCCCTGCGGGAGACCGAACCCGACATTTACCACGACGTGACCGAATGGCGTCGCCGTGCGGTAGAGCAAGCCATGCTCAACGTCGGCATGAGTGCGCGTGATGCCGCGATAGGCGCTGAAGCGTCGATGGAAAACTTTGCCAAATGGCGTAGCCGTATCGACGTGCCACAGGAAACCCACGACACGCTGGCTGCTCTGGCCGAAAAATGGCCGCTGGTGGCGATCACCAATGGTAATGCCCAGCCGGAGCTGTTTGGTCTTGGCGATTACTTCAAATTTGTGCTGCGTGCCGGCCCGCATGGGCGCTCCAAACCATTCAGCGATATGTATCATCTGGCGGCAGAAAAACTGAATCTGTCGCTGGGTGAAATTCTGCACGTAGGCGATGACCTGACCACTGACGTGGCCGGTGCAATCCGCTGCGGTATGCAGGCCTGCTGGATCAAGCCGGAAAACGCTGACCTGATGATCGCCTCCGATAGCCGTCTTCTGCCGCACGTGGAAATTTCGCGGTTGGCATCCCTCACGACGCTGATATAATCATCAATTGTTCTGTATAAATTAACAGGGTTTTGGCGAGTGGAAATATTCGCCTGCCCGACATGACGTGACGGTGCCAATGGACGTTTCTTACCTGCTCGACAGCCTTAATGACAAACAGCGTGAAGCCGTAGCGGCCTCGCGTACTAACCTGCTGGTGCTGGCTGGGGCGGGCAGTGGTAAGACGCGCGTGCTGGTTCACCGTATCGCCTGGTTACAGAGCGTGGAGAACTGTTCGCCATACTCCATCATGGCGGTAACCTTTACCAACAAGGCGGCGGCAGAGATGCGCCACCGTATCGCACAGCTGATGGGCACCAGCCAGGGCGGCATGTGGGTGGGGACTTTCCACGGCCTGGCGCACCGTCTGCTGCGCGCGCACCATATGGATGCCAACCTGCCGCAGGATTTCCAGATCCTCGACAGCGAAGATCAGCTCCGCTTGCTGAAGCGCCTGATTAAGGCGATGAACCTCGACGAGAAGCAGTGGCCGCCGCGTCAGGCGATGTGGTACATCAACGGTCAGAAAGACGAGGGGCTGCGCCCGCACCATATTCAGAGCTTTGGCAACCCGGTCGAGCAGACCTGGCAGAACGTCTACAAGGCCTATCAGGAAGCGTGCGATCGCGCCGGTCTGGTGGACTTCGCGGAGCTGCTGCTGCGCGCTCACGAACTGTGGCTTAACAAACCACACATCCTGCAGCACTACCGTGAACGCTTTACCAATATCCTGGTGGACGAATTCCAGGATACCAACAACATCCAGTATGCGTGGATCCGCCTGCTGGCCGGTGATACCGGTAAGGTGATGATCGTTGGCGATGACGACCAGTCCATCTACGGCTGGCGTGGGGCGCAAGTGGAGAACATCCAGCGCTTCCTCAACGATTTCCCCGGTGCACAGACCATCCGTCTGGAACAGAACTACCGCTCAACCAGCAACATTCTGAGCGCGGCCAACGCCCTGATTGAAAACAACAACGGGCGTCTGGGTAAAAAGCTGTGGACCGATGGCGTCGACGGCGAACCGATTTCGATTTACTGCGCCTTCAACGAACTCGACGAAGCCCGCTTCGTGGTGAATCGCATCAAAACCTGGCAGGACAACGGCGGTGCGCTGGAGCAGTGCGCCATTCTTTACCGCAGCAACGCCCAATCACGCGTGCTGGAAGAGGCGCTGCTGCAGGTGGGCATGCCGTACCGTATTTACGGCGGTATGCGCTTCTTCGAACGCCAGGAAATCAAAGATGCGCTCTCGTATTTGCGCCTGATCGCGAACCGTAACGACGACGCGGCCTTTGAGCGTGTGGTGAATACGCCAACCCGTGGTATCGGTGACCGTACGCTGGACGTCGTACGTCAGGCCTCTCGCGATCGTCAGCTCACGCTATGGCAGGCGTGCCGCGAGCTGCTGCAGGAAAAAGCGCTCGCCGGCCGTGCCGCCAGTGCGTTGCAGCGTTTCCTCGAACTGATTGATGCTCTGGCGCAGGAAACCGCCGATATGCCGCTGCACGTGCAGACCGACCGGGTGATTAAAGACTCCGGCCTGAGAACCATGTACGAGCAGGAAAAGGGCGAGAAGGGCCAGACCCGTATTGAGAACTTAGAGGAACTGGTCACGGCAACGCGCCAGTTCAGCTACAACGAAGAAGACGAAGACCTGATGCCGCTGCAGGCGTTCCTCTCTCACGCCGCGCTGGAGGCGGGCGAAGGGCAGGCGGATACCTGGCAGGATGCGGTTCAACTGATGACCCTGCACTCCGCAAAAGGTCTGGAATTCCCGCAGGTGTTTATCGTCGGCATGGAAGAGGGGATGTTCCCGAGCCAGATGTCGCTGGATGAAGGCGGCCGCCTGGAAGAGGAGCGTCGTCTGGCCTATGTGGGCGTCACCCGTGCGATGCAAAAGCTGACGCTGACCTACGCCGAAACCCGACGTCTGTACGGTAAAGAGGTGTATCACCGTCCATCGCGCTTTATTGGCGAGTTGCCGGAAGAGTGTGTGGAAGAGGTGCGTCTGCGTGCGAGCATCAGCCGTCCGGTCAGCCATCAGCGTATGGGCTCGCCGATTGCGGAAACCGACACCGGCTACAAGCTGGGCCAGCGCGTGCGCCATTCGAAGTTTGGCGAAGGTACCATTGTGAATCTGGAAGGCAGCGGCGAGCATAGCCGCCTGCAGGTGGCGTTCCAGGGGCAAGGGATCAAATGGCTGGTGGCGGCCTATGCGAAGCTGGAAACAGTCTAACATTCAGAAAAATATAATATTTTTGTAATAATCTGCTAGCCTTATACATTGAAGGTCAATTAATGCCCTTCAGCGTCCCGTTGCGTGTTGACGCCACAGTTATTGCTGGCGTAACATGCGCGCACGATTACGCTAAGAGGACATTCGCCTTGGACACACCCAGTAGATACTGGCTCAATTCCCTGTCATCCAGGAACAACTCCTAAGGCTATCTCCTCTTGCTGATGGCCTTAGTGGTTGTCAGCGACCTGCATTATTCCTGTCGCGCTGAGTCAGGCTGTTTAATGGTCTGAAACCCAATTTGTTTCTGTGTGCCCACCGAACTGTCCGATATTTTTTGCATTGGGAGTCCCGGTCATGTTGAGCGCATTTCAACTCGAAAATAACCGACTGACTCGGCTTGAAGCCGAAGAGTCACAGCCCCTCATTGATGCCGTATGGGTGGATCTGGTCGAGCCGGACGACGATGAACGCCTTCGCGTACAATCTGAGCTGGGACAAAGCCTGGCGACTCGCCCGGAACTGGAAGATATCGAAGCATCTGCGCGTTTTTTTGAAGATGAAGACGGTCTGCACATCCACTCCTTCTTCTTCTTTGAAGACGCCGAAGACCACGCGGGCAACTCCACCGTGGCATTTACCATCCGCGATGGTCGCTTGTTTACGCTGCGCGAACGCGAACTGCCTGCGTTTCGTCTCTATCGCATGCGCGCCCGTAGCCAGGCGATGGTGGACGGCAATGCCTATGAGCTGCTGCTTGACCTGTTCGAAACCAAAATTGAACAGCTGGCGGATGAGATTGAAAACATCTACAGCGATCTGGAAAAGCTGAGCCGCGTGATCATGGAGGGCCATCAGGGCGATGAGTACGATGAAGCACTCTCCACGCTGGCGGAGCTGGAAGATATCGGCTGGAAGGTGCGTTTGTGTTTGATGGATACCCAGCGTGCGCTGAACTTCCTGGTGCGTAAAGCGCGTCTACCGGGTGGTCAGCTGGAGCAGGCGCGTGAGATTTTACGAGATATCGAATCCCTGCTGCCGCACAACGAATCCCTGTTCCAGAAGGTGAACTTCCTGATGCAGGCGGCGATGGGCTTTATCAACATCGAGCAGAACCGCATTATCAAGATCTTCTCGGTGGTTTCCGTGGTGTTCCTGCCACCGACGCTGGTGGCGTCGAGCTACGGGATGAACTTTGAGTTTATGCCAGAGCTGAAGTGGAGTTTTGGTTACCCTGGCGCGATTATCTTTATGATCCTCGCCGGGCTGGCGCCGTATCTGTACTTTAAGCGTCGTAACTGGCTGTAAAAATCTGGCGGGTAGCGCTACGCTTACCCGCCCTACAAAACACCTACATTCCTCTGCGGGTCCTGCGCTGGGTATAAATGGCATCGGCAACGAAAATCGCCAGCGCCACCCAGATAAAGGCGAATGTCACCATCTTATCCGCCCCCGGCACTTCGCCGTAAAACACCACTGCCAGCAGGAACATCAGCGTCGGGCCAATATACTGGAAGAAGCCCAGCGTGGAGAGACGCAGGCGCGTTGCCGCTCCGGTAAAGCACAGCAATGGAATGGTGGTCACCACGCCTGCTGCCATCAGCATCAGGTTCAGCGACCATGGGTTGCTGCCCATGTGGCTGGTGGCGCTGTCAGCGATACCAAACAGGTAAATTGCCGCGACCGGCAGCAGCCACAGGGTTTCAAACAGCATCCCGGTTTGTGCTTCCACCGCGATTTTCTTACGCACCAGACCGTAGAACGCAAAGCTGAACGCCAGCCCCAGCGCGATGATCGGCAGTGAACCGAAGGTCCATAGCTGCACCAGTACACCGCAGAATGCAAGGATCACCGCCAGCCACTGCATATGTCGGAAGCGTTCACCGAGGAAAATCATCCCCAGCACAATGTTCACCAGTGGGTTAATAAAGTAACCGAGGCTCGCTTCAAGCATATGGTGGTTATTCACGGCCCAGATAAACAGCAGCCAGTTACCGCCAATCAGCACCGCAGAGAGCGCCAGCAGGAAAATTTTCTTCGGTGTTTGCAGCAGCGTTTTGACACCCGACCACTGACGGCTGAGGCTCATCAGCGCGATCATAAAGAAGAACGACCAGATGACGCGGTGAGTGAGGATCTCATCAGCCGGAACGTAGGCAATAAGCTTGAAATACGCCGGGGCGATACCCCAAATAAAATAAGCGGCAAGAGCGAGTAAAACGCCCTGCCGCGTCTGTTTAGCATCCATCGGGAAAATCCGTTACAAAAAAGTGAATTAATTTTACCCGATTTTATCGTCTCAACCCACCATATAAGTGGCGGTTGCGCTGGCAATGTAAACCTGTTCTTCGTTGTGTAATTCAACGCGCGCCACGGCAACTTTATTCCCCGCGCGCAGCAGGCTGCTGGTGCAGGTAAAACGATTTCCGCGCCCAGGACGAAGATAGTCGACACGTAAATCAATAGTGCCCATGCGCGACAGGCGCTGGCGCAGTTCATCTTCATTGATGGTGTCATGACGCGTCAGCGTACTGCCCACGCAGACCAGGCCTGCCGCCACGTCGAGCGCGGAGGCAATCACCCCGCCGTGCAAAATACTTTGTGCCCAGTTGCCCACCATCATCGGCTGGTTGTTGAAACTCAGCTGGGCAAAGTCTTTCTCGTAACGCTCCAGTTCCAGCCCCAGCGCACGGTTAAACGGCATATGGTAGACAAAAATCTCGCCCACGAGTTTTAAAACTTCTTCGGCGGTAAGCATGGCTGACATGAGACATCACATCCTTATTGTTAACGAAATGTTGATTTTATGCCGTGGCAATAAGGAATTCCACTTTCAGAAACGAGGATGCAGCAGTTGTCGCAGAAGTCTGTAGAATGTCCGCCACATAACTATTCAAGTCATCTTAATTTTTTGCAGGAGAACACCACCGATGCGGACGTATCTGGCCTGGTTACTGGTGGCAGTTGCGCTGCCCTTCACAGCAATTGCGCAGGAAGCGACGATTAAAGAGGTGCATGATCAACCTGCCGTTCACGGCAGCATTATCGCGAACCTTCTTCAGGAGCATGACAATCCGTTCACGCTCTATCCTTATGACACCAACTACGTGATTTACACTCAGACCAGCGATCTCAATAAAGAGGCGATAAGCTCCTATAACTGGGCTGATAATGCGCGTAAAGATGAAGTGAAGTATCAGCTCAGCCTCGCATTCCCGTTCTGGCGCGGCATTCTGGGGCCAAACTCGGTATTCGGCGCGTCTTATACGCAGAAATCCTGGTGGCAGTTATCTAACAGCGGGGAGTCATCGCCGTTCCGTGAAACCAACTATGAGCCGCAGCTGTTCCTTGGTTTTGCTACGGATTACGAGTTCGCCGGCTGGACGTTGCGTGACGTCGAGGTAGGTTTCAACCATGATTCAAACGGTCGTTCTGACCCAACGTCACGTAGCTGGAACCGCGCCTACACACGCCTGATGGCGCAGAATGGCAATTTGATGGTGGAAGTGAAGCCGTGGTACGTGGTGGGGAGCACCGATGACAACCCGGATATCACCAAATATATGGGCTACTATCAGCTCAAGATTGGTTATCAACTGGGTGATGCGGTGCTGAGCGCCAAAGGCCAGTACAACTGGAATACCGGCTACGGCGGCGCAGAACTGGGCTTAAGCTACCCGATGACCAAACATGTGCGTATTTATACCCAGGTCTACAGCGGTTACGGCGAGTCGCTCATCGACTATAACTTCAACCAGACCCGCGTGGGTGTGGGCGTGATGCTGAACGATATTTTCTAGACTGCTCGAATGTTTTTGCGTTAAACGTTGAAGTTTCTCTCTCAGGCGCTGAAAATAGCGCCTGTTTCATTTCTGGCATATGGGGTTAATGTGGCGCAGGCGGAAGTATTGAATCAGGAGTCGCTGGCTAAACAGGTTTTGCATGAAACCTTTGGCTACCAGCAGTTCCGCCCTGGCCAGGAAACCATCATTGAAACCGTGCTGGAAGGTCGTGATTGCCTGGTGGTGATGCCGACCGGTGGCGGTAAATCACTCTGTTATCAGGTGCCCGCGCTGGTGCTTAACGGCCTGACGGTCGTGGTATCTCCTCTTATTTCTCTGATGAAAGACCAGGTTGACCAGCTGCTTGCCAACGGCGTGGCGGCGGCCTGTCTTAACTCCACGCAGACCCGCGAGCAGCAGCAAGAGGTGATGGCCGGGTGCCGCACCGGGCAGATCCGCCTGCTGTATATCGCGCCGGAACGCCTGATGCTGGATAACTTCCTCGACCATCTCGCGCACTGGAATCCGGTGCTGCTGGCGGTAGATGAAGCACACTGTATTTCCCAGTGGGGACACGATTTCCGCCCGGAATACGCGGCCCTCGGCCAGCTCCGTCAGCGCTTCCCCGAGCTTCCGTTTATGGCGCTTACCGCCACGGCGGACGACACCACGCGGCTGGATATTGTCCGTCTGCTGGGGCTGAACGACCCGTTGATTCAGGTCAGCAGTTTCGATCGCCCGAACATCCGCTACATGCTGATGGAAAAATTCAAACCGCTGGATCAGCTCTTGCGCTATGTGCAGGAACAGCGCGGCAAGTCAGGCATTATTTACTGCAACAGCCGCGCAAAAGTGGAAGACACGGCTGCGCGTCTGCAAAACCGTGGCTTTAGCGCTGCGGCTTATCATGCCGGGTTAGAAAACCACATCCGCGCCGACGTGCAGGAGAAATTCCAGCGTGATGACTTGCAAATTGTTGTCGCGACGGTGGCATTTGGGATGGGGATTAATAAACCCAACGTGCGCTTTGTTGTGCACTTCGACATCCCGCGAAATATTGAATCCTACTATCAGGAAACCGGCCGCGCCGGGCGTGACGGCCTGCCTGCGGAAGCAATGCTGTTTTACGATCCGGCCGATATGGCATGGCTGCGCCGCTGTCTGGAAGAGAAACCGCAGGGACAGCTGCAGGATATCGAGCGCCATAAGCTCAACGCGATGGGGGCCTTTGCCGAAGCGCAAACCTGCCGCCGTCTGGTGTTGCTCAACTATTTTGGTGAAGGGCGTCAGGAGTCGTGCGGTAACTGCGATATCTGTCTTGATCCTCCTAAACAGTACGATGGTCTGATGGATGCGCGTAAGGCGCTCTCGACCATTTACCGTGTCAATCAACGCTTCGGCATGGGATACGTGGTTGAAGTGCTGCGCGGTGCCAATAACCAGCGTATCCGCGACATGGGCCACGACAAGTTGCCAGTGTACGGTATTGGCAAGGACCAGAGCCACGAGCACTGGGTCAGTATTATTCGTCAGCTAATTCACCTTGGCTTTGCCACACAGAATATCGCCCAGCACTCCGCACTGCAGCTTACCGAAGCCGCGCGTCCGGTGCTGCGCGGTGACGTGGAACTGAAACTCGCCGTGCCGCGCGTAGTTGCTCTCAAACCGCGCGTGATGCAGAAATCCTACGGCGGCAATTACGACCGTAAGCTGTTCGCCAAACTGCGCAAGCTGCGAAAAGCCATTGCCGATGAAGAGAATATCCCGCCTTATGTCGTCTTCAACGACGCGACGCTGATTGAGATGGCCGAACAGATGCCGCTGAGCGCCAGCGAAATGCTCAGCGTCAACGGTGTCGGCACGCGTAAGCTCGAACGTTTTGGCAAAGAGTTTATGGCGCTCATTCGCTCTCACGCCGACGGTGATGATGAGGAGTAGTCAGCCGGGCGAAAAAGTGCCAGGATGATGACTCACTGAATTATTTCCCCGCGAGCGAATTATGTTAATGCTATTTCTCACCGTGGCGTTAGTGCACATCGTTGCGCTGATGAGCCCGGGTCCTGACTTTTTCTTCGTATCACAAACGGCCGTCAGCCGCTCCCGCAAAGAGGCGATGATGGGGGTACTGGGTATCACCATGGGCGTGATGGTCTGGGCGGCGGTGGCACTGCTCGGTCTGAACCTGATCCTGGCAAAGATGGCCTGGCTGCATAACATCATTATGGTTGGCGGCGGGCTGTACCTGTGCTGGATGGGCTACCAGATGCTGCGCGGGGCGCTGAAGAAAGAAGAGAAAAAACCAGAAGAGCCAAAGGTTGAGCTGGCAACGGGTGGCCGCAGCTTTGTGAAGGGGCTGCTGACCAATCTGGCAAACCCAAAAGCGATTATCTATTTCGGCTCCGTGTTCTCGCTGTTTGTGGGTGATAGCGTTGGTGCGGGCGCACGCTGGGGTATTTTCCTGCTGATCGTCGTTGAGACGTTTGCGTGGTTCACCATTGTTGCAAGCCTGTTTGCCTTACCGGCGATGCGCCGTGGCTATCAGCGCATCGCGAAGTGGATCGACGGCTTTGCCGGCGCGCTGTTCGCCGGCTTTGGTATTCATCTCATCATTTCTCGCTAAGCGTGACGCGCTGATGCAAGCAGCGCGCCCACCAGCATAAACAGCGAACCAAACACTTTATTCAGGGCCTTCATTTGTTTAGGCCCTTTAATCCACGCCGCAATTCGCTGTGCCAGCGTCGCATAACCAATCATCACGATGATATCGACGATAATGGTGGTCGCGCCCAGCACCACATACTGCATCACCTGTGGTTGATGTGGAGCGATAAACTGCGGGAACAGGGCAGCCAGGAAAACAATGCTTTTCGGGTTGGTCAGGTTTACAAATACTGCACGTTTGAACAGACGACCACGGGTTTGCGACTGGGCAAGCGTGTTGAGATTAATCGAACCGGCCGCGCGCCACTGCTGAATACCCAGCCAAATCAGGTACGCTGCACCGGCCCATTTCAGTACTTCGAACGCCAGCACAGAGCGGGAGAACAGCGTCCCCAGACCAATCCCGACCAGCACAATATGAATGCCCAGCCCGGTCTGCAAACCGGCAATCGACGCCGCCGCACCGCGATAGCCGTGGTTGATGGAGGTGGTCATTGTGTTAATAGCACCTGAGCCCGGTGAAAGGCTGAGGATAATGGATGTCAGCAGGTAGGCGAACCACCACTCGAAGGTCATTTGAAGCTCCCGAACCGTCTATTTTTATGCCACAATACGCTATTGTTGAGTCATTTTGTGACCTGTTACGAAAAAACGATATTCCTTGGCTTACGTGAGTGGAAACCCGATGTTTCAGCAGAAAAAGGACTGGGAAACACGAGAAAACGCATTTGCTGCTTTCTCTATGGGGCCGCTGACCGATTTCTGGCGGCAGCGTGAGGAAGATGAGTTTACGGGCGTCGGTGATATTCCGGTACGCTTCGTGCGTTTCCGCAATGTGAAAAACGATCGGGTGATCGTCGTCTGCCCTGGGCGCATCGAGAGCTACATCAAATACGCCGAACTGGCTTATGATCTTGTCCATCTTGGCTTTGATGTGTTGATTATCGACCATCGTGGGCAGGGGCTTTCTGGTCGTCTGTTATCGGACACGCACCGCGGTCATGTGGATAATTTCAGCGATTATGTCGACGATCTTGCCGCGTTCTGGCAGCAGGAAGTTGAACCTGGTCCATGGCGTAAGCGCTATATTCTGGCGCACTCTATGGGTGGGGCCATATCTACGTTATTTTTGCAGCGCTATGAGCACCAGTGCGATGCCATTGCGCTTACTGCGCCAATGTATGGCATCGTCATGCGTTTTCCTGACTGGATGGTGCGCCATATTCTCGATTGGGCTGAGGGCCATCAGCGCATTCGTGAAGGCTATGCCATCGGGACGGGGCGCTGGCGTGCATTGCCGTTTGCAATGAACGTGTTAACCCACAGCCGACAGCGTTATCGTCGTAACCTGCGTTTTTATGCCGATGAACCACGCCTGCGCGTTGGCGGTCCGACCTATCATTGGGTGCGGGAAGGTATTCTTGCCGGGGAACAGGTGCTTGCTGGCGCGGGTGATGATGACACGCCAACACTTCTGATTCAGGCTGAAGAAGAGCGTGTGGTGGATAACCGCATGCACGATCGTTTTTGTGAACTCCGCGCTGCCGCCGGTCACCCCTGTGAAGGGGGAAAACCGCTGGTCATCAACGGCGCGTACCATGAGATCCTTTTTGAAAAGGACGCTATGCGCTCAGTCGCGCTCAACGCTATTGTTGAATTTTTCAACAGGCATAACTGATTTTTTTATTGAGGTTAAATTTCCCTATGTACCAGGTTGTTGCATCTGATTTAGATGGCACGCTGCTTTCCCCCGACCACACCCTGTCGCCTTACGCGAAAGAGACCTTAAAGCTTCTGACTGCCCGTGGCGTGAACTTTGTGTTTGCCACCGGCCGCCACCACGTAGACGTGGGGCAGATCCGCGATAATCTGGAAATCAAATCGTACATGATCACTTCTAACGGTGCGCGCGTACACGATACGGACGGCAACCTGATTTTCGCGCATAACCTTGATCGCGATATCGCCGCCGATCTGTTCGGCGTGGTGCACAATAACCCGGATATCGTGACTAACGTCTATCGTGATGATGAGTGGTTTATGAACCGCCACCGCCCTGACGAAATGCGTTTCTTCAAGGAAGCGGTATTCAACTACACCCTGTACGAGCCAGCCCTGCTTGAACCTGAAGGTATCAGCAAGGTGTTCTTCACCTGCGAAAGCCACGAAGAATTGCTGCCGCTGGAGCAGGCGATCAACGCTCGCTGGGGCGACCGTGTTAACGTGAGTTTCTCAACGCTGACCTGTCTGGAAGTGATGGCCGGGGGCGTATCCAAAGGCCATGCGCTGGAAGCGGTTGCAAAGCGTCTGGGCTTCGAGCTGAAAGACTGTATCGCCTTTGGTGACGGTATGAACGATGCCGAAATGCTTTCGATGGCAGGCAAGGGCTGCATTATGGAGAACGCGCACCAGCGTCTGAAAGACCTGCACCCGGAGCTGGAAGTGATCGGCACTAACGGTGACAACGCGGTACCGAAATATCTGCGCAAGCTGTTCCTTGAATAATCTTCATTTGGTTATTTATTGCTCAGTTGTCAACTAAAGAGTTCGCTACAATGCCTGTCCTTCTTTCTGAGAGACAAGCATTGTGGCGCTACTCATTATCACCACTATCCTGTGGGCCTTCTCCTTTAGCCTGATTGGCGAATATCTTGCTGGTTCGGTCGACAGTTATTTCTCGGTGCTGATGCGTGTTGGGCTGGCGGCGCTGGTATTCCTGCCGTTTCTGCGTACGCGCGGGCAATCGCTGAAAACCATTGTGCTGTATATGCTGGTGGGGGCGATGCAGCTCGGCATCATGTATCTGTTCAGCTTTCGGGCCTACGTCTACCTGTCTGTTTCGGAGTTTCTGCTTTTTACCGTACTCACGCCGCTCTATATCACGCTGATTTACGATCTGCTCAGCAAGCGCCGTTTACGCTGGGGATACTTGCTGAGCGCGGCACTGGCAGTTATTGGGGCGGCGATTATTCGCTATGACAAAGTCAGCGACCACTTCTGGACCGGGCTGATGTTCGTCCAGCTCGCCAACATCAGTTTCGCCATCGGTATGGTGGGCTACAAACGTCTGATGGAAACCCGTCCGATGCCGCAGCATAACGCGTTCGCATGGTTCTATATGGGGGCCGCGATTATCGCGGTAGCGGCGTGGTTCATGCTCGGTAACCCGCAAAAACTGCCGACCACTACGGTGCAATGGAGCGTTCTGGTCTGGCTGGGTGTGGTGGCCTCAGGGCTGGGATACTTCATGTGGAACTACGGCGCGACCCAAGTCGACGCCGGTACGCTGGGGATCATGAACAACGTGCATGTGCCCGCGGGTCTGCTGGTTAACCTTGCAATCTGGCAGCAGCAACCCCACTGGCCGAGTTTCCTTATTGGGGGAACGGTGATCCTGGCTTCACTGTGGGTCCATCGCCGCTGGGTCGCTCCGCGCTCCGCACAAACGGAAGATGGTCGCACGCGTGGTTCCGCGTTGAGCGAATAAACGCCTCCGTAATCGGCTGGCGCTGCTCGCCATCGCGCACGGCGGCGTACAGCCGGCTCCACAGTCCTTCGCCCAGGGTTTTGGTCACCACCAGGCCCTGGCGTTCAAAACTCTCCACCACCCAGTGCGGCAGTGCCGCGATACCCATTCTGGCCGCCACCATCTGAATCAACAGCAGAGTGTTATCCACGCTTTTCAACTGAGGGCTAATGCCTGCCGGTTGCAGGAAGTGACGCCAGATATCCAGACGACTGCGCTGAACCGGGTAAATCAGCAGCGTTTCCGTCGCCAGGTCTTCCGGTGTGATGCGCGTTTTGGCCGCCAGCGGATGATCCGGTGCCAGCACCAGACGCACTTCATAATCAAACATTGGGGAGTAGTGCAGGCCGCTGCGCGGCAGAATATCAGAGGTCATGACCAGATCCAGCTCGCCCTGCTGGAGCGAGGGCTGCGGGTCAAACGTCACCCCGGATGTAAAGTCCATCTCCACCTGCGGCCACTTCTGGCGGAAATTCTCAAGTGCGGGGGTCAACCACTGAATGCAGCTATGACATTCAATGGCGATACGCAGTTTGGTCTGTTGCGGCTCGTTACAGGACTGCAGGGCGCTGGCAATTTGCGGCAGCACCTGATTTGCCAGCTGCAGCAAAATCTCACCCTGAGGCGTAAAGCGTAGCGGCTGGCTCTTACGCACAAAAAGACGAAAGCCGAGGCGTTGTTCCAGATCGCTGAACTGGTGAGAAAGGGCGGACTGGGTCTGGTGCAGCGAGGCTGCCGCCGCCGCAAGAGAACCGCAGTTCCGCAACGCTTGTAGCGTTTTCAGGTGTTTTATCTCGATCATGAAAGTCCTTCACTTCGCCATGAACATTTTGCGCTTGAGGAATATACAGTAACCGCCAATTATGGATGTGTAAACATCTGGACGTCTAAATACCGAAAATTGACAAGGGGCATGACATGACAATCCGCAATCACACTCTCGGTTTCCCTCGCGTTGGCCTGCGTCGCGAGCTGAAAAAAGCGCAAGAAAGCTACTGGGCGGGTAGTACCACCCGTGAAGAACTGCTGGCCGTTGGACGCGAACTGCGTGCGCGTCACTGGGATCAGCAAAAACAGACGGGCATTGACCTGCTGCCGGTGGGCGATTTTGCCTGGTACGACCATGTTCTGACGACAAGCCTGCTGCTTGGCAATGTGCCGGCTCGTCATCAGAACAAAGATGGATCGGTAGATATCGACACCCTGTTCCGCATCGGCCGTGGTCGCGCGCCAACAGGTGAGCCAGCGGCAGCGGCTGAAATGACCAAGTGGTTTAATACCAACTATCACTACATGGTGCCGGAGTTCGTTAAAGGTCAGCAGTTCAAACTGACCTGGACGCAATTACTGGATGAGGTGGACGAAGCGCTGGCGCTGGGTCACCAGGTGAAGCCTGTGCTGCTAGGGCCGGTTACGTACCTGTGGCTTGGCAAAGTGAAGGGTGAGCAGTTTGATCGCCTCAGCCTGCTGAACGACATTCTTCCGGTCTACAAACAGGTGCTGATTGAGCTGGGCAAACGCGGTATCCAGTGGGTGCAAATCGACGAACCTGCTCTGGTGCTCGAGTTGCCGCAGGAATGGCTAGATGCCTTCAAACCGGCGTATGACGCACTTGCCGGACAGGTGAAGTTGCTGCTGACTACCTATTTCGAAGGCGTGACGCCAAACCTGAAGACCATCACCGCGCTGCCAGTGCAGGGTCTGCATGTTGACTTTGTACACGGTAAAGATGATGTCGCGGAGCTGCACAAACGCCTGCCTGCGGACTGGCTGCTCTCGGCCGGTGTGGTGAATGGCCGTAACGTCTGGCGTGCCGATCTCACTGAGAAATACGCTCAGGTTAAAGACATCGTCGGCAAACGTGAGTTGTGGGTGGCATCGTCTTGTTCACTGTTGCACAGCCCAATTGATCTCAGCGCTGAAACCCGTCTGGACGCAGAAGTGAAGAGCTGGTTTGCCTTTGCCTTGCAGAAATGTGAGGAGCTGACGCTGCTGCGTGATGCATTGAACACGGGGGACACGGCAGCGATTACCGAATGGAGCGCACCGATCCAGGCGCGCCGTGACTCGGCTCGCGTACACAACCCGGCAGTCGAAAAACGTCTGGCAGCCATCACGGCTCAGGACAGTCAGCGCCAGAGCGCCTATGAAGTGCGCGCTGAAGCCCAGCGCGCTCGCTTTAACCTGCCAGCCTGGCCAACCACGACGATCGGTTCTTTCCCGCAGACTACCGAGATCCGCGGCCTGCGTCTGGACTTCAAAAAGGGCAATCTGGATGCGAATCATTACCGCACCGGTATCGCTGAACACATTAAACAGGCGATTATCGAGCAGGAACGTTTAGGTCTGGATGTTCTGGTGCACGGTGAAGCCGAGCGTAACGACATGGTGGAATACTTTGGTGAACACCTGGACGGTTTCGTGTTTACCCAAAATGGCTGGGTGCAGAGTTACGGTTCCCGCTGCGTGAAGCCGCCGGTGGTGATTGGTGATATCAGCCGTCCAGAAGCGATTACCGTTGAATGGGCGAAGTATGCCCAGTCTCTGACAGATAAACCGGTGAAAGGAATGCTCACGGGTCCGGTAACGATTCTCTGCTGGTCCTTCCCGCGTGAAGATGTGAGCCGCGAAACCATCGCCAAACAGATCGCGCTGGCACTGCGTGATGAAGTGGCGGATCTGGAAGCCGCTGGCATTGGCATTATTCAGATCGACGAACCGGCGCTGCGCGAAGGTCTGCCGCTGCGTCGTAGCGACTGGGATGCCTATCTGAAATGGGGCGTGGAGGCTTTCCGCATCAACGCCGCGGTCGCGAAGGATGACACCCAGATCCACACCCACATGTGTTACTGCGAATTTAACGACATCATGGATTCGATAGCCGCGCTGGATGCCGACGTGATCACCATCGAGACATCGCGTTCAGACATGGAACTGCTGGAGTCATTTGAAGAGTTCGACTACCCGAACGAAATAGGACCGGGGGTGTACGACATTCACTCTCCGAACGTGCCGAGCGTGGAGTGGATCGAAGCTCTGCTGAAAAAAGCGGCCCAGCGCATTCCGGCAGAGCGTCTGTGGGTGAACCCGGACTGCGGACTGAAAACCCGCGGCTGGCCGGAAACCCGCGCTGCACTGGCGAACATGGTGCAGGCGGCGCAGAATTTGCGTCAGGCGTGATAAGTTGTAGGCCCGGTAAGGCGTCATCGCCGCCGGGCTTTTTGCTTTTACCCTTTTTTACCGCCGTACTGGCTGAACCACGCCAGCATTCGCTGCCATCCGTCTTTTGCAGATTCCTCATGATAACTCGGACGATAGTCGGCATTAAATGCGTGCCCGGCATCCGGGTATACCACGATCTCCGCCTTCGCATTTGCCGCGCGGAGCGCATGGCGCATGGTTTCTACCGAATCCAGCGAAATACCGGTGTCCTGACCGCCGTAAAGCCCTAACACGGGGGCATTCAACTCGGTGGCGATATCAACCGGATGTTTCGGTGAATTCAGCGTTTTTTCACCCACCAGTTTGCCGTACCAGGCGACAGCGGCTTTGAGCTGCGGGTTATGGGCGGCATACAGCCAGCTGATACGCCCTCCCCAGCAGAAACCCGTCACCATCAGACGATGTGCATCACCGCCGTTACGTGCTGCCCAACTGGCAACGTGGTCGAGATCGGCCATGACCTGCGCGTCAGGGACTTTGCTGACCAGGTTGCTGAGTAATGTTGGAATATCGCTGTAGTCGTTCGGATCGCCCTGACGGAAGTAGAGCTCTGGCGCAACGGCCAGATACCCTTCCAGCGCCAGCCGGCGGCAGAGGTCGCGGATATGTTCGTGAACACCAAAAATTTCCTGAACCACAATGACGATGGGCAGCGGACCCTCTGCCGATTTTGGCCGCGCGTGGTAAGCCGGCATATTATCCCCCTGCGAGGGGATGGAGGTCTCACCCGCCGTTATGGCCTCTTCGGGCGTTGAAACGATGGTTGAAGCATGCGGGGCTGCAGCAGGTGCAAAACCGATTTTTTCAGTCATGGCATTCTCCGTACCAATGAGTTAGCGCAAAGGTAAATATAGACACCAGGTTAACAACCCACAGTGCCTTAAACGGTCTATCTTTTGTGCAGCACACCACGATATAACTTGTTAATGTGATGTAAATCACTTTTTTATGGAAATTTACTGCAATCATTTTCATTCATGGTGAAGTGCGTCACGAAATTATGCGTATTGCTTCTGTAAAGTACCATTTTACTTCTTCTGACTAACCGACCCACAGAGGAGTCACCTATGTCTAAGTCTGATGTTTTTCATCTCGGCCTCACCAAAAACGATTTACAAGGGGCTACGCTCGCTATCGTCCCGGGTGATCCTGAGCGTGTGGAAAAGATCGCCGCGCTGATGGATAAGCCGGTTAAGCTGGCAGCCCATCGTGAATTCACCACCTGGCGTGCAGAGCTGGATGGCAAAGCCGTGATCGTGTGTTCTACCGGTATCGGTGGCCCGTCGACCTCCATTGCTGTTGAAGAGCTGGCGCAACTGGGCATTCGTACTTTCCTGCGTATCGGTACCACCGGCGCTATTCAGCCGCATATCAATGTCGGTGACGTGCTGGTCACCACCGCATCTGTTCGTCTGGATGGCGCAAGCCTGCACTTCGCGCCAATGGAATTCCCGGCAGTGGCAGACTTCGAATGTACCACTGCGCTGGTTGAAGCGGCGAAATCTGTGGGCGCGACCACGCACGTGGGCGTGACCGCTTCGTCCGATACTTTCTACCCAGGCCAGGAGCGCTATGACACCTTCTCTGGTCGCGTGGTGAGCCGTTTCAAAGGTTCTATGGAAGAGTGGCAGTCTATGGGCGTAATGAACTACGAAATGGAGTCTGCGACGCTGCTGACCATGTGCGCAAGCCAGGGTCTGCGTGCCGGTATGGTGGCGGGCGTTATCGTCAACCGTACCCAGCAGGAGATCCCGAACGCCGAAACCATGAAACAGACCGAAAGTCATGCCGTGAAAATCGTGGTGGAAGCGGCGCGTCGCCTGATCTAGTCCTCTCTTCTGCATGCAATAAAAGGCCGACACGTTCGGCCTTTATTTTTTGCGTAGCACCTCGCAGGAAAACCCTTTCAAACTGGACGTTTATACAGCACAATTCTATTTTGTGCGGGTAATACGTTGATGCAGGGGGCATTGTGGATATCTCGATCCTGATTTACGCGGTGATTGCGCTGGTGGGCTTAGGGATTGGCTGGCTCATTTCCAGCTACCAGCATGCACAGCAGAAGGCCGACCAACTGGCCGAGCGAGAAGAGATGGTCGCCGATTTAAGCGCGGCAAAACAGCAACTTGCTCTGAGCGAGCACTGGCGCGATGAGTGCGAGTTGCTCAACAACGAACTACGCAACCTGCGGGATATCAACACCTCGCTGGAGGCCGATCTCCGCGAAGTGACCACCCGTCTTGAATCCACCCAACTGCATGCGGAAGACAAAATCCGCCAGATGATCAACAGCGAGCAACGCCTCAGCGAACAGTTTGAAAACCTCGCCAACCGCATTTTCGAGCACAGCAACCGCCGCGTTGATGAACAGAATCGCCAGAGCCTGAACAGCCTTCTGACGCCCCTGCGTGAACAGCTGGACGGTTTTCGTCGTCAGGTGCAGGACAGTTTTGGTCAGGAGGCTCGCGAGCGGCACACGCTGGCGCATGAGATTCGCAATCTTCAGCAACTGAATGCACAGATGGCACAGGAGGCGGTCAACCTGACTCGCGCGCTGAAAGGGGATAACAAAACCCAGGGAAACTGGGGGGAAGTGGTCCTGACCCGCGTGCTCGAGGCCTCAGGCCTGCGTGAAGGTTATGAGTATGAGACTCAGGTCAGCATCGAAAATGATGCTCGCTCGCGCATGCAGCCCGATGTCATAGTGCGTCTGCCTCAGGGCAAAGACGTTGTCATCGACGCCAAAATGACGCTGGTGGCATATGAGCGCTACTTTAATGCGGAAGATGATTACACCCGAGAGTCGGCATTGCAGGAGCATATTGCTTCCGTGCGTAACCATATCCGTCTGCTCGGCAGAAAAGACTACCAGCAACTGCCGGGCCTGCGCTCACTGGATTACGTGCTGATGTTCATTCCGGTTGAACCGGCCTTCCTGCTGGCACTCGACAGGCAGCCTGAACTGATCACCGAAGCGCTGAAAAATAACATTATGCTGGTCAGCCCGACCACGTTGCTGGTGGCCTTGCGAACCATTGCGAACCTGTGGCGCTATGAACACCAGAGCCGCAATGCGCAACAGATTGCCGATCGAGCCAGCAAGCTGTACGACAAAATGCGTCTGTTCGTGGACGATATGTCCTCGGTCGGGCAAAGCCTTGACCGCGCGCAGGATAACTACCGTCAGGCAATGAAAAAACTCTCCTCCGGACGTGGCAACTTACTGGCACAAGCTGAGGCATTCCGTAGTCTGGGCGTCGAAGTAAAACGCGAGATTAATCCGGAACTGGTTGAACAGGCCACGTCGCAGGACGAGGAGTTCCGCCTGCGTGAAGGCAGTGCTGAACAAAAGACAAACAGTGAAGACAACGATCTAGCAGCGGAATTATCGCCAGATGAGCAGCCGACGCGTTTGTTTCGCGGTGGTTGAATCGTAGGGCAAACGCGTCCAATCTGGTACACTTCACAAACATTTTACTGATAAGCAGGCTCTGAGATGGTTGACGATTCACAAGACACGACGCACTTTGGTTTTCAGACTGTTGCCAAAGCGCAGAAAGCTGACATGGTGGCCCACGTATTTCACTCTGTGGCGGCGAAGTACGATGTGATGAATGACTTAATGTCATTCGGTATTCATCGCTTGTGGAAGCGCTTCACCATCGACTGCAGCGGTGTGCGTCGTGGACAAACGGTGCTTGATTTAGCTGGCGGCACGGGCGATTTAACCGCGAAATTCTCTCGCCTGGTAGGCGAAACTGGCCGTGTCGTTCTGGCAGATATTAATGATTCAATGCTGAAAATGGGACGCGAAAAGCTGCGTAACATCGGCGTGGTGGGGAATGTGGAATATGTGCAGGCGAACGCCGAAGCGCTGCCATTCCCGGACAACACTTTTGACTGCATTACCATCTCCTTCGGTCTGCGTAACGTCACTGATAAAGAGAAAGCGCTGCGCTCTATGTATCGCGTGCTGAAGCCGGGTGGACGTCTGCTGGTGCTTGAGTTCTCTAAACCGATTATTGAACCACTGAGCAAAGCTTACGACGCTTATTCATTCCACGTGCTCCCTCGCATTGGTGAGCTGGTGGCAAACGACGCGGAAAGCTACCGTTATCTGGCTGAATCTATTCGTATGCACCCGGATCAGGACACATTAAAAGCCATGATGCAGGATGCGGAATTTGAGAACGTTGAATATTTCAACCTGACGGCGGGTGTCGTCGCGCTGCATCGCGGTTACAAATTCTGAGTGGAGGTGTCTTGTGCCCTTTAAACCCCTGGTCACTGCTGGCATCGAGAATGTACTGAATGCCTTTCTGTATCGCGCCCCGGCGCTGAAAGCTGCACGTCAGCGGCTTAACGGGAAGGTATTACGCATTGTTTTAAAAGAGTTCTCGACGCCGCTGGTGCTGGTTTTCAGCGAACGCCAGCTTGACGTTCTGGGTGAGTGGGAGGGTGAAGCCGACTGCTCTGTTATCACGCACATGAGCGTGTTGCCAAAATTACGCGACCGCCAGCAATTAACTGCACTGATCCGCAGCGGTGAGCTGGAAGTGGAAGGCGACATTCAGGTTGTACAGAATTTCGTTGCGCTCAGTGACCTTGCCGAGTTCGACCCCGCAGAGCTGCTTGCACCTTTTGTTGGTGACATTGCCGCCGAAGGGGTCGGTAAAGCTATTCATGGTGGGGCGGCTTTTTTGCGTAAAAACCTGCAACGGCAACAACGCTATGCGGCGGAAGTGCTGACGGAAGAGTGGCGTATGGCCCCTGGACCACTGGAAGTGGCGTGGTTTGCGGAAGAGACCGCTGCTGTTGAACGTGCGGTTGATGCGTTAACCAAACGGCTGGAAAAACTGGAGGGCAAATGACGCCTGGTGAAATGCGGCGCCTCTATTTCATTATTCGCATCTTTTTGAGCTACGGGCTCGACGAGCTTATCCCTAAAATGCGTATCACGCTGCCGCTTCGTATCTGGCGGCGGATGCTGTTCTGGATGCCTAATCGACATAAGGGACAGCCGCTGGGTGAACGTCTGCGTTTGGCGCTGCAGGAGCTCGGTCCGGTCTGGATTAAATTCGGTCAGATGCTTTCGACTCGCCGCGATCTCTTCCCGCCTCTGATTGCGGATGAGCTGGCGATGCTGCAGGATCGCGTTGCACCGTTTGACGGCGCACGCGCGAAAAAGCAGATCGAAGAGGCGATGGGCAACATTCCCGTCGAAACCTGGTTTGACGATTTCGACATCCAGCCTCTGGCGTCGGCCTCTATCGCACAAGTCCACACAGCACGTCTGAAAGAAAACGGTAAAGAAGTTGTCATTAAGGTTATTCGCCCGGACATCCTGCCGATCATCAAAGCGGACATGAAGCTGATTTACCGGTTGGCCCGTTGGGTGCCCCGTTTGCTGCCTGATGGACGTCGTCTGCGCCCGATGGAAGTGGTGCGGGAATATGAAAAAACTCTGATTGATGAGCTTAATCTGCTGCGTGAATCGGCAAACGCCATTCAGCTGCGTCGCAACTTTGAAAACAGCCCGATGCTCTACGTACCCGAAGTCTATTCTGACTACTGTAGCCAGAATATGATGGTAATGGAGCGTATTTACGGTATTCCCGTCTCGGATGTGACGGCCCTGGAGAAACAGGGAACGAACATGAAGTTGCTGGCCGAACGTGGCGTACAGGTCTTCTTTACCCAGGTGTTCCGCGATAGCTTCTTCCATGCGGACATGCACCCGGGCAATATCTTCGTGAGCTACGAACATCCTGAGAATCCGAAGTATATCGGTATCGACTGTGGGATTGTGGGGTCGTTGAACAAAGAAGATAAACGCTATCTTGCTGAGAATTTCATCGCTTTCTTCAACCGCGACTACCGTAAGGTGGCCGAGCTGCACGTCGATTCCGGATGGGTGCCACCGGATACCAACGTCGAAGAGTTTGAGTTTGCTATTCGAACCGTCTGCGAACCGATTTTTGAGAAGCCACTGGCGGAAATCTCCTTTGGACACGTGCTTTTAAACCTGTTTAACACGGCTCGCCGCTTTAACATGGAAGTACAGCCACAGTTAGTTTTACTTCAGAAAACATTACTTTACGTTGAGGGTGTAGGCCGACAGCTCTATCCTCAGTTAGACTTGTGGAAGACCGCGAAACCTTTCCTTGAATCCTGGATTAAAGATCAGGTTGGCATTCCGGCACTGGTGCGTTCACTGAAAGAGAAAGGCCCGTTCTGGATCGAAAAAATGCCTGAAATTCCTGAACTGGTTTACGACAGTTTGCGTCAGAGCAAGAACCTTCAGCACAGCATGGATAAAATCGCCCGCGAACTTCAGTCCAGCCGTGCTCGCCAGGGTCAGTCACGCTATCTTTTTGGGATTGGAGCAACGCTGCTGCTAAGTGGTACGCTGCTTCTGATCAACCGTCCGGACTGGCAGATGATGCCCGCCTGGTTGATGGCTGGTGGCGTGGTTGTCTGGCTCGTTGGCTGGAGAAAGACGCGCTGATTTTGCGTCGCTATCGACAGGTTGCATACGTATAATGCGACCTGACTAATTAATCATCTATCCCTGAGGAACATGTATGGGTGGTATCAGTATCTGGCAATTGTTGATCATTGCCGTCATCGTCGTGCTGCTGTTCGGCACCAAAAAGCTCGGTTCTATCGGTTCCGATCTGGGCGCGTCTATCAAAGGCTTCAAGAAAGCGATGAGCGATGATGAGAGCAAGCAGGATAAAACCAGCCAGGACGCTGACTTTACTGCTAAATCCATCTCCGACAAGCAAGACGAAACCAAAAAGGAAGACGCTAAACGCCACGATAAAGAGCAGGTGTAAGTCGTGTTCGACATTGGTTTTAGTGAGCTGCTGCTGGTCTTTGTGATTGGCCTGATCGTTTTGGGGCCGCAGCGTCTGCCGGTGGCGGTGAAAACTGTTGCGGGCTGGGTTCGTGCGCTGAGATCGCTTGCATCGACCGTTCAGAATGAGCTGGCACAGGAACTTAAGTTGCAGGAGTTTCAGGAAAGCCTGAAAAAGGTAGAGAAGGCGAGCATGGATAACCTGACGCCGGAACTGAAAGCCTCAATGGATGAGCTGCGCGAAGCGGCGGAATCAATGAAGCGCTCCTTTAGCATTAACGATCCTGAAAAAGCGAGTGATGAAGCGAACACCATCCATAACCCGGTGGTGAAGGGCAGCGAGGAGCAGCGCGAGGGCGTAACGCCTGCTAGCGCTGAACATCAGGCTGTAGCGCCTGAACAAACGCCGCAGGAACCTGAACCGAAAAAACAGGCGCAGCCGGAAGAGCCAGCGGTAAAAGCGGCTGAAGTTAAGCCCGTAGCACCTGTTTCCGAATCATCCCCATCGTCGAGTGATAAAGCGTAAACATGGCAGTAGATGATACTCAACCGCTTATTACGCACCTTATAGAGCTGCGTAAGCGACTGTTAAACTGCATTATTGCAGTTTTACTCATATTCCTGTGTCTGGTCTACTTCGCCAATGACATCTATCAAGTGGTCTCTGCGCCGCTGATCAAGCAGATGCCGCTGGGGGCAACGATGATTGCAACAGATGTTGCATCACCGTTTTTCACCCCTATTAAGCTTACTTTCTGGGTATCGTTGATTGCGTCTGCGCCGATCATTCTTTACCAGGTGTGGGCATTTGTGGCGCCGGCACTGTACAAACACGAACGCAAGCTGGTGATCCCGCTGCTGGTATCCAGCTCGCTGCTGTTCTATATCGGCATGGCGTTTGCCTATTTCGTTGTCTTCCCGCTGGCCTTTGGCTTCCTGACGCATACCGCGCCGGAAGGTGTCCAGGTGTCGACGGATATCGCTAGCTACCTCAGCTTTGTGATGGCACTGTTTATGGCCTTTGGCGTGGCATTCGAAGTGCCGGTGGCCATTGTGTTGCTTTGCTGGGTAGGGGTGACTACCCCTGATGATCTGCGTAAGAAGCGTCCGTATATCCTGGTCGGTGCATTTGTGGTTGGCATGCTGCTGACACCGCCGGATGTGTTCTCCCAGACGCTGCTGGCCATACCGATGTATTGCCTGTTCGAGGTCGGTGTCTTCTTCTCGCGTTTCTACGTGGGTAAAGGACGTCGAACAGATGACGAAGACGATACGTCAGACAAGACCACTGAAGAGTAAAATCAACCGCCCGTCAGGGCGGTTGTTATATGGAGATTCGCATGTTTGATATTGGACTCAACCTGACCAGCTCGCAGTTTGCGAAAGATCGTGATGAGGTCGTTGCACGTGCGTTTGCTGCCGGAGTGAAAGGACTGTTGCTGACAGGAACCAACCTGCATGAAAGCGAGCAGGCGCAGCTGTTGGCGCAACGCTACGAGCGCTGCTGGTCGACCGCTGGTGTACATCCTCATGACAGCAGCCAGTGGACTGCGGAAAGTGGCGATACCCTGTACAGGCTGGCGAAGATGCCAGAAGTGGTGGCGATCGGCGAATGCGGTCTCGATTTCAACCGTAACTTTTCCACGCCTGAAGAGCAGGAAAAAGCGTTCACGGCACAACTTGCGCTGGCAGCTGAGCTTGGAATGCCGGTGTTTTTGCACTGCCGCGACGCGCATGAGCGTTTTCTTGCCCTTCTGAACCCGTGGCTGGATAAAATACCCGGTGCGGTGCTGCACTGCTTTACCGGTTCGCGACAGGAGGCTTTGGATTGCCTGGAACGTGGGCTCTTTCTGGGGATCACTGGCTGGGTTTGTGATGAGCGCCGCGGGCTTGAGCTTCGCGAGCTGTTGCCGGTAATCCCGGCTGATCGTTTGCTCCTGGAAACGGATGCGCCTTATCTGCTGCCGAGAGACATGAAACCCAAACCGACGTCGCGGCGAAATGAACCTGCACATCTTGGGCACATCGTTGAGAACGTGGCGAAACGGCGCGGAGAAGATCCCCACTGGCTTTCCGCGCAGACGGATGACAACGTGCGTCACCTGTTTGGGATCGATTTTTAAACTTTGCGGAAGTCGGTGTTTTTAACGCTTTGCAGAACCTGTTTGTTCAGCAGGTTGAGCAACAGCATGGAGCGTGCTTCGCCGTCCGGTTCAGCGAAAATCGCCTGCAACCCTTCGAAAGCACCTTCCGTGATGACGACGCAGTCCCCTGAGTAAGGTGTTTCCGGGTCGGTGATACCTTCGGGTTGTTGATAAACCGAAAGTTGATGGATCACCGTTGACGGAACCATCGCCGGGCTGGTACCAAAGCGTACAAAGTGGCTGACACCGCGTGTGGCGCTGATGGTGGTGGTGTGGATGACTTCCGGGTCGAACTCCACGAACAGATAGTTCGGAAATAAGGGTTCACTGACGGTTGTGCGCTTCCCGCGCTGCATTTTTTCAAGCGTGATCACGGGTGTCAGGCAATTTACAGACTGACGTTCAAGATGTTCCTGCGCGCGCTGAAGCTGCCCGCGTTTGCAATAAAGTAAATACCAGGCCTGCATAATCACTCTTTCCCTTAGTTCGGGGCGCAAGCATATCAAAACCCTGGCGGGATCGCTAAGTTGATTATAATGGGGGAAAATGGAACAGAACGCATAAGTTCACGCTAATTTAACAAAATTACAGCATCAAGCAGGCTTACGCCGTATAATGAAGCGCTTACAGAGAGGCCATGACTAACTGCATGAAATACCACGATCTCCGCGACTTCCTGACGCTGCTGGAAAAGCAGGGTGAACTCAAACGCATTACACTTCCTGTTGATCCTTATCTGGAGATGACAGAAATTGCTGACCGCACCCTGCGTGCCGGTGGCCCCGCATTACTGTTTGAAAATCCGAAAGGGTACGCCATGCCGGTGTTGTGCAACCTGTTTGGTACTCCACGTCGTGTTGCATTGGGGATGGGGCAGGAAGACGTTACGGCGCTGCGTGAAGTGGGTAAACTGCTGGCGTTTCTGAAAGAGCCAGAGCCGCCGAAAGGCTTCCGCGATCTGTTCGACAAACTGCCACAGTTTAAGCAAGTATTGAACATGCCAACTAAACGCCTGCGCGGCGCGCCGTGCCAGCAGAAAGTGCTGGAAGGCGATGTGGTTGATCTGACCAAAATCCCTATTATGCAGTGCTGGCCTGAAGATGCTGCTCCGCTGATCACCTGGGGGTTGACGGTTACGCGCGGCCCTCACAAAGAGCGGCAAAATCTCGGTATTTACCGTCAGCAATTAATTGGCAAGAATAAACTCATCATGCGCTGGCTGTCGCATCGCGGCGGCGCGCTTGATTTCCAGGAGTGGTGTGCTGAGCATCCGGGTGAACGTTTCCCTGTCTCTGTCGCGTTAGGTGCCGATCCGGCCACCATTCTGGGTGCGGTGACCCCCGTGCCGGATACACTCTCTGAATACGCGTTTGCAGGCCTGCTGCGCGGAACCAAAACCGAAGTCGTGAAGTGTATTTCTAACGATCTCGAAGTTCCGGCCAGTGCGGAAATTGTGCTGGAAGGTTACATTGAGCAGGGTGAAATGGCGCCAGAAGGCCCTTACGGCGACCATACCGGCTATTACAACGAAGTGGATAACTTCCCGGTGTTTACCGTTACGCACATTACACAGCGTGAAGATGCGATCTATCACTCCACCTATACCGGACGTCCACCGGACGAACCGGCGGTACTGGGAGTGGCGCTGAATGAAGTGTTTGTGCCGATCCTGCAAAAGCAGTTCCCGGAAATTGTTGATTTTTATCTGCCGCCTGAAGGATGCTCATATCGCATGGCGGTGGTCACGATGAAGAAACAGTATCCTGGTCACGCGAAACGCGTGATGATGGGCGTATGGTCTTTCCTGCGCCAGTTTATGTATACCAAGTTTGTTATTGTCTGCGATGATGATGTTAACGCCCGCGACTGGAATGACGTAATCTGGGCCATTACCACGCGAATGGACCCGGCGCGCGATACGGTGTTAGTCGAAAACACGCCGATAGATTACCTGGATTTTGCCTCGCCGGTTTCCGGTCTTGGCTCAAAAATGGGACTGGATGCCACCAATAAATGGCCTGGCGAAACCGATCGTGAATGGGGTCGCCCGATCAAAAAAGATCCTGCAGTGACCGCGCGAATTGACGCGATCTGGGACAAGCTGGCCATAATGAATAACGGTAAACCCTGAGCTTGACCGTTAAGCCCTATAGACTTCCCGACAGAGAGAGCGAATGACAACCTTAAGCTGTAAAGTGACCTCGGTAGATGCCATCACCGACACCGTATATCGCGTCCGTTTAGTGCCAGAAGCGCCATTCTCTTTCCGCGCGGGTCAGTACCTGATGGTCGTGATGGATGAGCGTGATAAGCGTCCTTTCTCTATGGCCTCAACGCCAGCGGAGCAGGAATTTATTGAGCTTCATATTGGTGCGTCAGAGCTTAACCTGTATGCGATGGCCGTCATGGACCGCATTCTTAAAGAGCGTGAGATTGTGGTCGACATTCCTCATGGTGATGCATGGCTGCGCGATGACGAAGACCGTCCGCTGATCCTGATCGCGGGCGGTACGGGCTTCTCTTATGTGCGCTCTATTCTGCTGACCGCACTGGCGCGTAACCCGGACCGTGACATCACCATTTACTGGGGTGGCCGTGAAGAGAAACATCTCTATGACCTGTCTGAACTGGAAGCGCTGAGCGTAACCCATCCTAACCTGCGCATAGAGCCGGTGGTTGAGCAGCCGGAAGAAGGCTGGCGTGGACGCAGCGGTACGGTACTGACGGCGGTGCTACAGGATCATGGCACACTGGCAGGGCACGATATCTATATCGCTGGCCGTTTTGAGATGGCGAAAATTGCCCGTGACTTGTTCTGTAACGAACGTGATGCGCGTGAAGACCGTCTCTTCGGCGATGCTTTTGCCTTCATCTAAATAAAAAACCCGCCCCTGACAGGCGGGAAGAACGGCAACTAAACTGTCTCTCTTCGCCAATGACGCCATAACTGCGTTGGCTGCGCTCGTTCACCCGAATCACTTACTTGAGTAAGCTCATCGGGATTCGCTCGCTTGCCGCCTTGTTCTGACGGCATTGGCTTTGAGATACTTTTCCTGATTTACACTCTCTCAAACACCGTCGCGATACCCTGACCCAGCCCGATACACATCGTTGCCAGACCAAACTGGGCATCTTTGCGCTCCATCAAGTTAATCAGCGTGGTGCTGATACGCGCCCCGGAGCAGCCCAGCGGATGCCCGAGGGCGATCGCGCCGCCGTTGAGGTTAATTTTCTCGTCGATCTGCTCCATGAGTCCCAGATCTTTAATGCACGGCAGGATCTGCGCGGCGAAGGCTTCGTTCATCTCAAACAGGTCGATATCACTGGCGGTTAATCCTGCTTTTTTCAGCGCCAGCTTCGAAGCTGGAACCGGGCCGTAACCCATGATGGAAGGATCGCAACCCACGACCGCCATTGAACGTACCCGGGCGCGAGGGGTTAAACCTAACTCGCGGGCACGGCTTTCGCTCATCACCAGCATCGCGGCAGCCCCGTCGGACAGCGCGGAAGAAGTACCTGCCGTTACTGTTCCTGTGACTGGATCAAATGCCGGACGCAGCGTGGAAAGGGCTTCGACCGTGGTTTCCGGGCGGATCACTTCGTCGTAGCTGAACTGCTTCAGAACGCCGTCTGCATCATGACCACCGGTTGGGATGATCTCATTCTTAAACGCACCGGACTGTGTCGCCGCCCATGCGCGAGCGTGAGAGCGTGCGGCAAAGGTATCCTGCATTTCACGGCTAATACCGTGCAGGCGGGAGAGCATCTCTGCGGTCAGGCCCATCATCCCCGCCGCTTTTGCTACGTTGCGGCTCATACCCGGGTGGAAATCGACCCCATGGCTCATCGGCACGTGCCCCATGTGCTCCACGCCGCCGACCAGGCAGGCCTGAGCATCGCCGGTCATGATCATACGTGCTGCATCATGTAACGCCTGCATTGACGAACCGCAAAGACGGTTGACGGTGACTGCCGGAACCGAATGTGGGATCTCCGCCAGCAGCGAGGCGTTACGAGCGATGTTGAAGCCTTGCTCCAGGGTCTGCTGTACGCAGCCCCAGTAGATATCGTCGAGCGCGGTTGGGTCCAGCGCCGGGTTACGCGCCAGCAGGCTACGCATCAGGTGCGCGGAGAGGTCTTCCGCACGCACGTTACGGAATGCACCGCCTTTTGAACGGCCCATCGGGGTGCGAATCGCATCAACAATGACAACCTTTTCCATTGTGACTCCTTAAGCCGTTTTCAGCTCGCCAACCGGACGGGCTGGCTCAACTGCTGGATAGTAGGGTTCGTTATGGCGCGCTTTGTTACGCAGCCCTTCCGGCACCTCATAAAGCGGGCCAAGGTGCTGATATTGCTGAGCCATATCGAGATAGCGGGCGCTGCCGAGCGTGTCCAGCCAGCGGAACGCGCCGCCGTGGAACGGAGGGAAGCCCAGTCCGTACACCAGCGCCATGTCTGCTTCTGCCGGGCTGGCAATGATGCCTTCTTCCAGGCAACGCACCACTTCGTTGATCATCGGAATCATCATGCGGGCGATGATCTCATCGTCAGTGAAGTCACGTTTTGGCTGACTAACTTCGGCCAGCAGGCTATCCACCGCCGCGTCTTCTTCTTTCTTCGGTTTGCCTTTGCTGTCTTCTTTATAACGCCAGAAGCCAAGACCGTTTTTCTGACCGAAGCGGTTAGCGTCGAACAGAGCGTCAATGGCGTCGCGGTAATCTTTCTGCATGCGCTGCGGGAAGCCCGCCGCCATCACCGCCTGGGCGTGATGCGCGGTATCAATGCCGACCACATCCAACAGATACGCGGGGCCCATCGGCCAGCCGAATTGTTTTTCCATCACTTTGTCGATTTTGCGGAAGTCTGCACCGTCTCGCAGCAGCTGGCTGAAACCGGCGAAGTAAGGGAACAGTACGCGGTTGACGAAGAAGCCCGGGCAGTCGTTAACCACGATCGGCGTTTTGCCCATCTTGCTTGCCCACGCCACTACTTTGGCGATGGTTTCGTCTGAGGTTTTTTCCCCACGGATCACTTCGACCAGCGGCATCCGGTGTACCGGGTTGAAGAAGTGCATCCCACAGAAGTTTTCCGGACGCTTAAGCACGCTCGCCAGTTCGCTGATAGGAATGGTAGAGGTGTTAGAGGCCAGCACGGTATCCGGGCGAACCTTGTCTTCCGTTTCCGCCAGCACCGCTTTTTTAACTTTCGGGTTTTCAACGACGGCTTCGACTACTACGTCAACACGGTCGAAGCCGGTATATTCCAGCACAGGCTGAATGGTGGAGATCACGCCTGCGAGCTTAAGTCCGTCAATTTTTCCGCGTTCCAGCTGTTTATTCAGCAGTTTGGCCGCTTCGGTCATGCCCAGCGTCAGGGATTTCTCGCTGATATCCTTCATTACCACCGGTACGCCTTTCCAGGCTGACTGATAAGCGATGCCGCCACCCATAATGCCGGCACCGAGTACCGCCGCATGTTTCGGCGTTTCCACATTTTTGGTCAGCTGTTTCGCTTTACCTTTCACGAACTGATCGTTGAGGAAGATGCCAACCAGCGCGCGAGCTTCATTGGTGTGTGCCAGCGGGACAAAACTCTGGTTTTCCAGTTTCAGGGCTTCATCGCGGCCAAAGCGGGCCGCAGCTTCAATGGTTTTCACCGCGGTGATGGGGGCAGGGTAGTGTTTACCTGCAGTCTGCATCACCATGCCTTTGGCAATGGTGAAGCTCATGGCGGCTTCAATTTTGCTGAGTTTTAATGGTTCCAGCTTCGGCTGGCGTTTGGCTTTCCAGTCGAGATCGCCGTTAATCGCCTGACGCAGAATGGCGAGTGCGCCTTCAACAAGCTTCTCAGGTTTCACAACGCCGTCGACCAGACCGATTTTCTGCGCCTGTTCTGCGCCAACATCTTTACCTGCGGCAATGATCTCAAGTGCACTGTCGGCACCCAGCATACGCGGCATACGCACTGAACCCCCAAAGCCCGGCATGATACCCAGCTTGGTTTCCGGCAGGCCGATGCGCAGGTCCGGCGTCGCCAGACGGTAATCAGTTGCTAATACGCATTCGCAGCCACCGCCCAGCGCGTAGCCATTAACGGCGGAAATGGTCGGGACAGGCAGATCTTCCAGACGATTAAAGACGCTGTTAGCAAAGTGCAGCCACTGGCTCAGCTGTTCCTCCGGGACCAGGAACAGAGAAAGGAATTCGGTGATATCGGCACCGACAATAAAGGCCGCTTTGTTCGAACGCAGCAGCAGCCCTTTTAATTCAGGTTGTTTTTCAAGTACATCCAGCGCCTGGCCAAGACTGGCCACCGTCGCGGTATCAAGCTTATTCACTGAGCCGGGGGCATCGAACACCAGTTCGGCAATGCCATCTTCCAGCCAGTTGAGGTACAGGGTGTCGCCTTTGTAGAGCATGTCAGTCTCCTGAATCCAGCAATTGGATCTGGTCATACCAGATGAATCGGAGTGTGGAATTTATGTTAATAAAATGCAAATTACTCATTAAGAAATTGCTGCATTGATCACGGTCGGTGTAAATCACGCAGCCGGAGTGAGGTGTGCTAAGATGCGATGACTTGAGGTCAATAAAACGAAAGGAAGAATGATGGACTCACTGGCTTCGCTTTATAAAAATCATATCGTTACCCTACAGGAACGTACCCGCGATGTACTGGCCCGCTTTAAGCTGGATGCGCTGTTAATCCACTCTGGCGAGCTTTTGAATACTTTTCTGGATGACCATGCTTATCCGTTTAAGGTCAACCCGCAGTTTAAGGCCTGGGTGCCGGTAACCCAGGTTCCAAATTGCTGGCTGCTGGTGGATGGCGTGAATAAGCCAAAATTGTGGTTCTATCTGCCTGTCGATTACTGGCACAACGTGGAACCGCTGCCGACCAGCTTCTGGACGGAAGAAGTGGATATCATTGCATTACCAAAAGCCGACGGCATTGGCAGTCAACTGCCTGCCGCACGCGGCGACATCGCCTATATTGGCCCTGTTCCGGAGCGTGCATTGGGCCTGGATATTCCGGCTGACAAGCTTAACCCGAAAGGGGTGCTGGATTACCTGCATTACTATCGCGCATATAAAACCGACTACGAACTTTACTGCATGCGTGAAGCGCAAAAAACGGCAGTGAACGGCCACCGCGCCGCGCATGAAGCATTCCAGTCTGGCATGAGCGAGTTCGACATCAACCAGGCCTACCTGACCGCGACCGGGCACCGTGATACGGACGTGCCGTACAGCAACATCGTCGCGCTGAATGAACACGCTTCCGTGTTGCACTACACCAAACTCGATCACCATGTGCCGTCGGAGATGCGCAGCTTCCTGCTGGATGCGGGTGCGGAGTACAACGGTTATGCGGCTGACCTGACCCGTACATGGGCGGCAAACGCGGATACTGACTTTGCGCATCTGATCAAAGACGTCAATGACGAACAGCTGGCCCTTATCAGTACCATGAAAGCGGGAACCAGTTACGTGGATTACCACATCCAGTTCCATCAGCGCATCGCGAAGCTGTTGCGTAAGCACCAGATTGTGAAAGACATGAGCGAAGAGGCGATGGTCGAGAACGATCTGACCGGGCCATTCATGCCGCACGGGATCGGTCACCCGTTGGGTCTGCAGGTTCACGATGTTGCAGGCTTTATGCAGGATGATACCGGCACGCACCTGGCGGCACCGTCTAAATATCCTTACCTGCGCTGCACCCGCATTCTTGAACCACGTATGGTGCTGACGATTGAACCGGGGATCTACTTTATCGAATCGCTGTTAGCACCCTGGCGTGAAGGTCAGTTCAGCAAACACTTCAACTGGGAAAAAATTGAAGCGCTGAAACCGTTTGGTGGTATTCGTATTGAAGATAACGTGGTCGTTCACGAAAACGGTATCGAGAATATGACGCGAGATCTGAAGCTGGCCTGATGGAAAGCTGGCTGATACCGGCTGAACCGGTCACCTTTGTTGAGGAAATCAAGAAAAGCCGCTTTATTACGCTGCTGGCACATACCGATGGCGTAGAGGCGGCAAAGGCGTTTGTTGAATCTGTTCGGGCGGAGCATCCTGACGCACGTCACCACTGTGTGGCGTGGGTCGCGGGGCCTCCGGACGATTCGCAGCAGTTGGGCTTTTCCGACGACGGTGAACCGGCTGGCACAGCCGGAAAACCCATGCTTTCGCAGCTGATGGGCAGCGGTGTGGGTGAAATTACCGCCGTGGTGGTGCGCTACTACGGCGGGATCCTGTTAGGCACGGGTGGGCTGGTTAAAGCGTATGGCGGCGGAGTTCAGCAGGCACTGAATTTGCTGATAACTACCCGCAAAACACCACTCACAGAATATACTTTACTGTGCGATTACGGACAGTTATCCGGTATCGAAGCGTTGCTGAAGCAGTTTAACGGCGTTATCGCGCACAGTGAATATCAGGCAATGGTGCAATTACGCGTGGCGCTTCCTCAGGCGGAACTGGCTGCTTTTTCAGCAAAACTGGCTGATTTTAGTCGTGGTTCGTTGCAATTGCTGCCGATTGAAGAATAATCCCCACCTCACTTTTTTGAATACCAAAGGAAGCGGCAGAGATGCATTTTCGTGCCATAACCCGAATCGTTGGACTGCTGGTCATACTCTTTTCCGGGACGATGATTCTCCCTGGGCTGGTGGCGCTTATCTACCGGGACGGCGCGGGGCGGGCATTTACCCAGACTTTCTTTGTTGCGCTGGCGATCGGCTCTCTGTTGTGGTGGCCTAACCGTCGTCAGAAGGGCGAGCTGAAGTCACGCGAAGGATTTTTGATTGTCGTCCTGTTCTGGACGGTACTGGGAAGTGTCGGTTCTTTGCCCTTTATCTTCTCCGAACAACCGAATCTGAGCATCACGGACGCATTTTTTGAATCGTTCTCTGGTTTAACAACAACCGGAGCGACGACGCTGGTGGGACTGGATTCGTTACCGCACGCTATTCTCTTTTATCGCCAGATGCTGCAATGGTTCGGCGGTATGGGGATCATCGTCCTGGCGGTGGCTATCCTGCCTATACTGGGCGTCGGTGGGATGCAGCTCTATCGTGCCGAAATGCCCGGACCGCTGAAAGATAACAAGATGCGCCCGCGTATTGCCGAGACGGCGAAAACCCTGTGGCTGATTTATGTCCTGCTTACTGTGGCCTGTGCGCTGGCATTATGGTTTGCCGGGATGCCTGCATTCGACGCTATCGGACACAGCTTTGCGACGATTGCTATCGGCGGGTTCTCCACCCACGATGCCAGCGTGGGCTACTTTGACAGTCCTACGATTAACACCATCATTGCTATTTTCCTGCTGATTTCCGGCTGTAACTACGGTTTGCACTTCTCTTTACTCAGCGGGCGCAGCCTGAAAGTGTACTGGCGTGACCCCGAGTTCCGCATGTTCATTGGCGTTCAGCTTACGCTGGTTATCATCTGTACCCTGGTGCTGTGGTTCCATGATGTCTATAACTCCGCGTTGACCACGTTAAACCAGGCGTTCTTCCAGGTGGTGTCGATGGCGACGACCGCCGGGTTTACCACGGACAGTATTGCGCGCTGGCCGCTGTTCCTGCCGGTGCTCCTGCTGTGTTCCGCGTTTATCGGCGGCTGCGCGGGCTCCACGGGCGGTGGTCTGAAGGTGATTCGTATTCTGCTGCTGTTCAAGCAGGGCAACCGTGAACTGAAACGTCTGGTCCACCCGAACGCGGTCTACAGCATCAAACTGGGAAACCGGGCACTGCCGGAACGTATCCTCGAAGCCGTGTGGGGTTTCTTCTCGGCGTATGCGCTGGTCTTTATCGTCAGTATGCTGGCGATCATCGCGACGGGGGTGGATGATTTCTCTGCTTTTGCATCCGTCGTAGCAACATTAAATAACCTTGGGCCAGGCCTGGGGGTTGTGGCGGATAACTTTGCCAGTATGAACCCGGTTGCGAAATGGATCCTCATTGCCAATATGCTGTTTGGCCGTCTTGAGGTCTTTACGTTGCTGGTGCTGTTCACCCCAACGTTCTGGCGCGAATAAGGAGCCGTTGATGAAAACACTTATTCTTTTCTCTACGCGAGACGGACAAACGCGTGAGATTGCTGCGTATCTGGCTTCGGAATTAAAAGAGCTGGGAATTTACTCTGATGTGGTGAACCTGAATCGTGTCGGACAGATTACCTGGCAGGATTACGATCGCGTGGTGATTGGCGCGTCAATTCGTTACGGTCATTTTCATCCGGCACTCGATCGCTTCGTGAAAAAGCACACCGCGGTGCTCAACAAATTGCCTGGCGCGTTCTACTCGGTCAATCTGGTTGCTCGTAAAGCAGAGAAGCGTACGCCGCAGACCAACAGCTACACGCGCAAGTTCTTGCTGAACTCTCCATGGCAGCCAGACCTTTGTGCCGTCTTTGCTGGTGCGCTGCGTTATCCTCGCTATCGCTGGTATGACCGCTTCATGATCCGCCTGATTATGAAGATGACGGGGGGCGAAACCGATACGCGTAAAGAAGTGGTTTATACCGACTGGTCGCAGGTGGCCAGTTTTGCGCGTGAAATCGCGCATTTATCGGGCGATTCGCGGGTTAAATAAGCGTTGAGTTTGAAAAGTGAGCGAACGAAAAGTTTTTTGTATTTTATGCTTGTCACGTCGAAATAACTCCCTATAATGCGCCTCCACTGACACGGAACAACGGCACACACGCCGCCGGGCCAGCAGAGAAAAGCAAAATAAACGCTTGACTCTGTAGCGGGAAAGCGTAATATGCACACCCCGCGCCGCAGCGAAAACGAAGCGGCACTGCTCTTTAACAATTTATCAGACAATCTGTGTGGGCACT
>NZ_JAFBJM010000015.1:0-29169 GCF_016809815.1 Enterobacter sp. E1
GCGGCTTTCAGCTCACCGTTGCGAGGTGGCGTATATTACGCTTTCCTCTTTCAGAGTCAACCCGTTATTTCAGGATTTTTTCTCTTCAACCGACCGGGTTGTTTGTGAAGTGATTCACATCCGCCGTGTCGATGGAGGCGCATTATAGGGAGTTCTCCGCAGGCCGCAACCGAAAAGTTGCAAAAAAATGACTGACTGCTGTATTCCCCAGCAAAACCCCGCTTTATACCTTTTTACACACAGACTTATCCACAATGATACGAAAAAGTGAAAATGTGCGAGCGCTGCGCAAACGTTTTCGTTAAAATGCTCGCGCTTAACAAGGATGCCCTGTCAGGTGTGTTAGATGAGTTTTTCGCTGGAAAATTCATCTAACGCTCTCTGTAATCGTGAAATCCAGGGGATTTACCATGCAACAACGTCGTCCAGTCCGCCGCGCTCTGCTCAGTGTTTCTGATAAAGCCGGTATCGTCGAATTCGCTCAGGCACTTTCTGCACGTGGTGTGGAGCTGCTTTCCACAGGCGGTACCGCTCGCCTGTTAGCAGATAAAGGTCTGCCGGTAACCGAAGTGTCCGATTACACCGGTTTCCCGGAAATGATGGATGGACGCGTCAAAACCCTGCATCCGAAAGTCCACGGAGGTATTCTTGGCCGCCGCGGTCAGGACGACGCCATTATGGAAAAACATGATATCGCGCCAATCGACATGGTCGTCGTTAACCTCTATCCGTTCGCTCAGACTGTTGCCCGCGAAGGCTGCTCGCTGGAAGATGCCGTAGAGAATATTGATATCGGCGGCCCGACCATGGTGCGCTCCGCGGCCAAGAATCATAAAGATGTGGCCATCGTCGTAAAGAGCAGCGACTACAACACCATTATTAATGAGATGGATGCCAACGAAGGGTCACTGACTCTGCAAACGCGTTTCGACCTCGCCATCAAAGCATTCGAACACACCGCCGCTTACGACAGCATGATCGCCAACTACTTCGGTAGCCTGGTGCCGGCTTACCACAGTGAAAGCAAAGATCCTTCAGGCCGCTTCCCGCGCACCCTGAACCTGAACTTCATTAAGAAGCAGGATATGCGTTATGGTGAGAACAGCCACCAGCAGGCAGCCTTCTATATAGAAGAAGAGGTCAAAGAAGCCTCGGTTGCTACCGCTCAACAGGTTCAGGGCAAAGCGCTTTCCTATAACAACATCGCTGACACCGATGCTGCGCTGGAATGTGTGAAAGAGTTCAGTGAGCCTGCCTGCGTTATCGTCAAGCACGCCAACCCATGCGGCGTCGCGGTAAGTAGTTCTATTCTGGATGCCTACGATCGCGCCTACAAAACCGACCCGACCTCCGCGTTCGGCGGTATTATCGCCTTCAACCGCGAGCTGGATGCTGAAACGGCGCAGGCCATCATCTCCCGTCAGTTTGTCGAAGTGATCATCGCGCCATCCGCATCCGAAGAAGCGCTGAAAATCACCGCTGCAAAACAGAACGTGCGCGTGCTGGTTTGCGGTCAGTGGGCTGAGCGTGTACCAGGCCTGGACTTCAAACGCGTGAACGGCGGTCTGCTGGTTCAGGACCGCGACCTGGGTATGGTGACAGAAGCCGACCTGCGCGTGGTGACCAAACGTCAACCAACCGAGCAGGAACTGCGTGACGCGCTGTTCTGCTGGAAAGTGGCGAAATTCGTGAAATCCAACGCCATTGTCTACGCGAAAGAGAACATGACCATCGGGATAGGTGCGGGCCAGATGAGCCGTGTTTATTCTGCAAAAATCGCCGGGATTAAAGCAGGTGATGAAGGTCTGGAAGTGAAAGGCTCCGCCATGGCGTCTGACGCCTTCTTCCCGTTCCGTGACGGTATCGATGCTGCCGCAGCAGTAGGCATCACCTGTGTGATCCAGCCTGGCGGTTCCATTCGTGATGACGAAGTGATTGCCGCTGCCGATGAACACGGTATTGCGATGATCTTCACCGACATGCGCCACTTCCGCCATTAATTCCCGGAGTAGAAAATGAAAGTATTAGTGATTGGTAATGGCGGACGCGAGCACGCTCTGGCGTGGAAAGCGGCACAGTCTCCGCTGGTGAAAACCGTCTTTGTGGCACCGGGCAACGCCGGTACGGCGCTGGAGCCTGCGCTGCAGAACGTGGCTATCGGCGTGACCGATATTCCAGCACTGCTGAGCTTTGCCCAGAACGAGAAAATCGATCTGACCATCGTCGGCCCGGAAGCGCCGCTGGTGATTGGCGTGGTGGATGCGTTCCGCGCGGCCGGCCTTAAAATCTTCGGGCCAACCGAAGGTGCAGCACAGCTCGAAGGCTCCAAAGCCTTCACCAAAGATTTCCTCGCGCGTCACAACATCCCGACGGCGGAATATCAGAACTTCACGGAAGTTGAGCCAGCCCTGGCTTATCTGCGTGAAAAGGGCGCGCCGATTGTCATTAAGGCCGACGGCCTGGCTGCCGGTAAAGGCGTTATCGTGGCGATGACTCTCGAAGAAGCGGAGGCCGCGGTGCAGGACATGCTGGCAGGTAACGCATTCGGCGACGCAGGCCATCGCATCGTGATCGAAGAGTTCCTCGATGGTGAAGAGGCGAGCTTCATTGTAATGGTCGACGGCGAGCACGTTCTGCCGATGGCTACCAGCCAGGATCATAAACGCGTAGGCAATGCGGATACCGGCCCGAACACCGGCGGTATGGGCGCTTACTCACCCGCTCCGGTCGTGACTGACGAAGTACATCAGCGCACGATGGATCGCATCATCTGGCCAACCGTAAAAGGTATGGCAGCCGAAGGGAACACTTACACTGGTTTCCTCTATGCGGGTCTGATGATCGATAAACAGGGTAACCCTAAGGTCATCGAGTTCAACTGCCGCTTTGGCGATCCAGAAACTCAGCCGATCATGCTGCGCATGAAATCCGATCTGGTCGATCTGTGCCTGGCAGCCTGTGAAGGTAAGCTGGATGAGAAAACTTCCGAGTGGGACGAACGTGCATCTCTGGGCGTGGTGATTGCCGCTGGCGGCTATCCAGGCAATTACAACACCGGAGATGAGATCCACGGTCTGCCGCTGGAAGAGCTCGAAGGCGGTAAAGTGTTCCATGCGGGTACGAAACTGTCTGACGACGATCGCGTACTGACCAACGGTGGCCGCGTGCTGTGTGCGACCGCATTGGGTCATAGCGTTGCAGAAGCACAGAAGCGCGCCTATGCGCTGATGGCGGATATTCACTGGAACGGTAGCTTTAGCCGTCAGGATATCGGCTATCGCGCGATTGCGCGTGAGCAAGGGGAGTAACGGAAGCGTCTGTTACACTCACCCAACTCCTCTCCCTCAAGGGAGAGGGGATTTACGTCAGAAACTTTTTTCTGTCGGCTGCCAGGTGCAGAAGTCTTCGTTCGCCACCAGCAGCAGTTGAGAACCTTCCGGTGCTTCAAGCCACGCCACACTCACCTCCATAGATGAATGACGCTGACGACGTTCAATATGTTCGGTTGCCCAGGATTCAAGCTCAGGCTTCACTGTCTGCCCTTCGCAAGTTGTTACCGTCCCATCGGCGTGCCAGCGCCCCTGGCGCAGTACAACGCGTCCCTGACGCAGCGCATCGCTGGTCTGGCGGATCTGTTCAGCACGATAACGATAGAGAGCAATTTGATCGCTGGAAAGCTGCTGTTTTTGACCACTCACATCACGCTGCATAAAGCTCAGCTCGCCATGGTCATCAAAACGGACTTTCACATGTTCGGGGGTTTTACTGTAGACGTTCAGTTCGATCAGCGTGAGGTCATCGCCCTGCCAGCGATACTCCGCGGTCGAGGTATTGCCGTTATGCCACGGGCTAAAAGCAGAAAGCAGATGCACTTCCCCGCCGGAATCTTTGCGCCAGATCCTGACCGCCCCCTGGTTGTCAGCGTAGCCGCTGGCAGTAAACGGTGGCAGAGTGGAGTCATGGCTACAGGCTGACAGCAACAGCACGCCGGCCAGCGCGAGCGCACCACGCCAGACAGACAAAAGGGGCGTTACCGCCCCTTCGTTAAAACTGTTCACTGCCACGCGTCTTACTTAACAGCGTCTTTCAGAGCTTTACCAGAAACGAATGCTGGCACGTTAGCTGCGGCGATTTTGATTTCTTTACCGGTCTGCGGGTTGCGGCCAGTGCGCTCAGCACGGTGGTTCACTTTGAAGGTACCGAAACCAACCAGTTGTACAGCATCGCCTTCTTTCAGAGACTCAGTAATTGCAGCCAGGGTAGATTCCAGAGCAGCTTTAGCCTGCACTTTAGACAGATCAGCCTTGTCCGCAATTACATCAATCAGTTGAGTCTTGTTCATAAGTTATCCTTTCAATGTGTTTATCGCTTGCTAAGCATCGAGTGCGACGAAAATGCCAAAAAAGCACTCTCCTGCATACACGCACCGATAGCCACTTTTTTTCGCCCCCCAAATGTAGACCAGACAAGGGGCGAAAGGGAAGAGTCGAGGAGCGACAAAACGGGCGTTATCTCAAGTTTTATTGTCTCATTGGTTAAAAATTATACCAATATTGCTCTCACCGGCCTCACGTAAGTCCGCGCGCAGCCCTTTTATCAGCTCGATATCGCGCTCTTCACACTCTGCCAGCAGGCGGAAAATTTCCCACTGAATGTCCCATTCTTGTTCTACCGCCGGGTTCGCACGCAGCTCTTCGTCGGTCATTTCACGACCTTCCTGAGTCATTTCCAGCATCGCAACGGTCGTAATCGATGCCTTACTGACTTCGATAGCATGCTCCAGCGTTTCACCACTCAGGCGGGAGTGAATCAACTCGCTTAACGCCACACAGGCATCGATCGCCGGATAGACACCGTACAGGTCAAAATCATCCGCAACCGGAATCGCCTCTTCCAGCTTTTCGAGCTGAGAGTCGAAATTCACCTTCGCGTCTTTCACCGTCAGCGTTTCCCAGATCAGATCCAGAATTCGGCGATAAATATGACCATCACCAAAGCCCGTCTGCTTGCAGAACGCGGCATAGTTGGGATACATGCGCTCGCACAGGCAAGCCATAAAGGTGACGTGCTGCCAGCTTTCCAGCTTCTCAAGGCGCAGGTGAATCGGGTTTTGTAACATGATGATCTCTCGAATCGAAAATTAGGCGCAGTTTACCTGAATCATCGCTGAATTTCCTGCCAACGAACAAAAGCTGGGCGTGAAGAAGCCACCGCATCAGCCCAGCGCGTCGGCTCTGGTAACCGGTAACCCTTCACACAGCGCTGCACCCACCCCAGAGCGCTATCCATGCTCACCCGATGTCCGGTGGCAATAAACAGCGGGTTACAACGGGCTTTGCTGCGCCATACCCACGCCAGTTGTTCACCTTTATCAATGAGCGGCGCCAGCGCGCCAGGCTCGGCAGAAAGCGGTTCAAACGCGCCGCACAAGCGTTTCTTAGCTACGCCGATGGTGGGAACATCCACCAGCAGGCCAAAGTGGCTGGCCACGCCTAAACGGCGCGGATGCGAAATACCGTGCCCATCGACAAACAGTAGGTCAGGTTTTTGCGAGAGCTGTTCCCACGCTGCCAGCAGCGCGGGGTATTCGCGGAAGGAGAGAAAGCCCGGGATGTACGGCATGGTGGTGGCAATACGCGCCACTTTGTACTCCACCAGCTCAAGCGAGGGATATTTCAGTACCACCATCGCCGCTCGCGTCACGTCCCCACCCTGCTCAAACCCGACGTCAGCTCCACCGATAAACTGCGGGGGATCCTTATCCAGACGATCCTCGCGGATCACGGATGAAGCCAGTTCAATTTGTTGGGCGCGTAATGACGCGAGATCCATAGAGATTCCTTACTTGTGGTATTGCGCAGAGAGTCGGTGTACCGCCTCCACAAACGCGCCAGCGTGTTCTGGCGGCACGTCCTGATGAATACCATGCCCGAGGTTAAAGACGTGCCCTTCGCCCTGGCCGAAACCGGCGAGAATGGTTGCCACCTCTTCTTCAATGCGAGCCGGCTGTGCATAAAGCATGGACGGATCCATATTGCCCTGCAGCGCCACCTTGTCACCCACGCGACGGCGCGCATCGGCAATATCGGTTGTCCAGTCGAGACCCAGCGCGTCACATCCCGTTGCAGCCATCGCCTCCAGCCACTGACCGCCGCCTTTGGTGAACAAGGTCACCGGCACGCGGCGGCCTTCGTTTTCACGCAGCAGGCCATCAACGATCTTGTGCATGTAATAGAGCGAGAACTGCTGATAATCGCGTCCGGTGAGTACGCCGCCCCAGGTGTCGAAAATCATCACTGACTGTGCGCCCGCTTTAATCTGCGCGTTGAGGTAGAGCGTGACGCTCTTCGCAAGCTTGTCGAGCAGCGCATGCAACGCCAGCGGCTCCGCGTACATCATCTTTTTAATCACGGTGAAAGCCTTGCTGCTGCCACCTTCAACCATGTAAGTCGCCAGCGTCCACGGACTACCAGAGAAACCGATCAGCGGCACTTCACCTTTCAGCTCACGGCGAATAGTGCGCACGGCATTCATCACATAGCCCAGTTCATCTTCAGGATCGGGAACAGGCAGCTTGTCGACGTCGGCTTTGCTTTTGATTGGGGAGGTGAAACGTGGACCTTCACCGGTTTCAAAATAGAGCCCAAGGCCCATCGCATCCGGGATGGTCAGAATATCCGAGAAGAGGATCGCAGCATCCAGCGGGAAGCGGCGCAGCGGCTGGAGCGTCACTTCACAGGCCAGCTCAGCGTTTTTGCACAGCGACATAAAATCGCCTGCCTGCGCGCGCGTGGCTTTGTACTCTGGCAGATAGCGTCCCGCCTGGCGCATCATCCACACCGGGGTGACATCAACGGGCTGGCGCAGCAGCGCACGCAGATAACGATCGTTCTTCAGTTCGGTCATTTTTGCAGTTCCTTAAGCGTCATGGCCTCAGTGTAACACTACTCATACTCAGCCCGACACATTGCCACAGTATCTTCTATTAGCCGACGCGCCACCGTACCTGGCGGCGGTAACAGAGGTAAATCGTCATACCGATACCAGTTCGCTTCCAGTAACTCTTTCTGGTCGATGACGATGTCCCCGCTATCATATTCGGCCATAAATGCCGTCATCAGTGACTGCGGGAACGGCCACGGCTGGGAGGTAACATAGCGAAGGTTCTTCACTTTAATCCCGCTCTCCTCCATCACTTCGCGCGCCACCGCCTGCTCCAGCGTTTCGCCCACTTCGACAAACCCGGCCAGCACAGTGTGAATGCCGTTGCGGTGACGGGTATGCTGTGCCAGCAGGATAGAATCCTCGCGACGGATAGCGACGATAATGCACGGCGCAATCTGCGGATAGTAGCGTTCGCGGCAGTGGCTGCAGAGCATCGCCCACTCGGTTTTGCTCGGGTGCATAGTATGCCCGCAGTAACCGCAGTATTTATGCGAACGATAAAACTCCGCCAGCTGTACACCACGGCCCGCCAGCTGGAACAGCCCAACATCCAGATCCAGCACCTGACGAACCGATCCCATGTCCTGACGTCGAGCCTGCTGGACCATCCACACGGGATCGCCCTGCCACTCACCGATCCTCAGTGCAGGTTGACCAACAAGATCGAATTTTTCCGCCGCACCATAGGGAATTTCCCCGACGGGGAGCCATAATTTTTGTTCGTGACTGACGATCCACCAACCAAGATCTGATTTTTCAATAATACGATCCATATCTATTGCACTACCTTCGCTTCACTGACATGTTGTTAGCATTGTGGTTACATTTTGGATAAGCAGATTCAATTCTAAACTTTGCGGAGTCGAACATGTTAAACCAGCTAGAAAGCCTGACTGAGCGCGTTAGAGGAAGTAACAAACTGGTGGATCGCTGGCTACATGTGCGCAAGCATCTACTCGTGGCTTATTACAATCTGGTCGGTATTAAGCCTGGCAAAGAATCGTTTATGCGTCTGAATGAAAAAGCGCTGGATGATTTTTGTCAGAGCCTGGTCGACTACCTGTCCGACGGCCATTTCAATATTTATGAACGCATTATCCGCGAAATGGAAGGGACTACGCCGTATTTAGCGGCCAGCAAACTCTATCCGCTGCTGGAAGCCAATACCCAGCAGATTATGGACTACTACGATTCCACGCTTGAGAATGCGATCGATCACGATAACTATCTTGAGTTTCAGCAGGCGCTTTCCGACCTTGGCGAAGCGCTGGAAGAACGATTCACACTGGAAGATAAGCTGATCGCCCTCGTGCTGGATAGCAATCTCAGTGCCAGCAACGAAGATAACATCGCGCGCCCTGCTTGAGTTCTTAATCGTTAACGAGTAATTTACAAACATTCGCCCCTCTCACGAGGGGGATTTTTCTTGTCGGAGTGCCCAGCGTTTGCAAAAACGCGGGCTGAGACCGTTAATTCGGGATCCGCGGAACCTGATCAGGCTAATACCTGCGAAGGGAACAAGAGTCACACTGCTGTTGTATCGCCTGCGGGCGATCTTCTCTTGCTTCATCCGTCGTCTGACAAGCCATGTCCTTCACTTTTGGAATGAGCTATGTCTACCACTAAACTGACCCGTCGCGAACAGCGCGCACACGCCCAACACTTCATTGATACCCTGGAAGGCACCGCTTTCCCGAACTCTAAACGCATCTACATCACCGGCTCTCAGGCGGATATCCGCGTGCCGATGCGTGAAATTCAGCTTAGCCCAACGCTTATCGGCGGCAGCAAAGATAACCCACAGTATGAAGACAACGAAGCTGTGCCGGTGTATGACACCTCCGGTCCCTACGGTGACCCTGAAATTGCCATCAACGTTCAGAAAGGCCTGGCTAAGCTGCGCCAACCGTGGATCGACGCCCGCCTGGACAGCGAGGAGCTAAACGAGCAAAGTTCTGCCTATACCAAAGAGCGCCTGGCCGACGACGGTCTGGACGAGCTGCGCTTCACCGGCCTGCTGACACCGAAACGCGCTAAAGCGGGCAAATGCGTGACCCAGTTGCACTACGCGCGTCAGGGGATCGTCACCCCCGAAATGGAGTTCATCGCCATCCGCGAAAACATGGGCCGTGAGCGCATCCGTAGCGAAATTCTGCGCCACCAGCATCCGGGGGAAGGTTTTGGCGCTCGCCTGCCGGAAAACATTACGCCGGAATTTGTGCGTGACGAAGTCGCCGCTGGCCGCGCGATTATCCCTGCCAACATCAATCACCCGGAATCTGAGCCAATGATTATCGGCCGTAATTTCCTGGTGAAGGTCAACGCTAACATCGGTAACTCTGCTGTTACTTCCTCCATTGAAGAGGAGGTGGAAAAACTGGTCTGGTCGACGCGCTGGGGTGCGGACACGGTGATGGACCTCTCCACTGGCCGTTATATTCACGAAACCCGCGAATGGATCCTGCGTAACAGCCCGGTTCCTATCGGGACGGTACCTGTGTATCAGGCGCTGGAGAAGGTCAACGGCATTGCCGAAGATCTTACCTGGGAGGCCTTCCGCGACACGTTACTGGAACAGGCTGAACAGGGCGTAGACTACTTCACTATTCACGCAGGTGTACTGCTGCGCTACGTGCCGATGACGGCGAAACGTCTGACCGGCATCGTCTCGCGCGGCGGTTCGATCATGGCGAAGTGGTGTCTGTCCCATCATCAGGAAAACTTCCTCTACGAACACTTCCGTGAGATTTGCGAAATCTGCGCCGCGTACGATGTCTCTCTGTCGCTGGGCGACGGTCTGCGTCCTGGCTCCATCCGCGATGCCAATGACGAAGCGCAGTTTGCCGAATTGCACACGCTGGGTGAACTCACCAAAATCGCCTGGGAATATGACGTACAGGTGATGATTGAAGGCCCGGGACATGTGCCAATGCAGATGATCCGTCGCAACATGACTGAAGAGCTGGAGCACTGCCACGAAGCGCCGTTCTACACCCTCGGGCCATTGACCACCGATATCGCGCCGGGCTATGACCATTTCACCTCCGGGATTGGTGCGGCAATGATTGGCTGGTTCGGCTGCGCCATGCTCTGCTACGTCACGCCGAAAGAGCACCTCGGCCTGCCAAACAAAGAAGATGTAAAACAGGGTCTGATCACCTACAAGATTGCCGCCCACGCAGCCGATCTGGCGAAAGGCCACCCGGGCGCGCAAATCCGTGATAACGCCATGTCGAAAGCACGCTTCGAATTCCGCTGGGAAGATCAGTTCAACCTGGCGCTCGACCCATTCACTGCTCGCGCCTATCACGACGAAACACTGCCGCAGGAATCAGGCAAAGTGGCACACTTCTGCTCCATGTGCGGGCCGAAATTCTGCTCGATGAAAATCAGCCAGGAGGTACGTGACTACGCTGCCGCACAAACCATTGAAGTGGGCATGGCGGATATGTCAGAAACCTTCCGCGCCAAAGGCGGTGAAATCTACCTCAAAAAAGAGGAGGCGTAATGTACCAGCCCGATTTTCCACCTGTGCCCTTTCGTTTAGGGCTCTATCCGGTGGTGGATAGCGTGGAATGGATAGAGCGCCTGCTTGCGACGGGCGTTCGCACAATCCAGCTACGCATTAAAGATAAACACGATGAAGAGGTAGAGACGGATGTGGTTTCTGCCATCGCGCTGGGGCGTCGCTATGACGCTCGCCTGTTTATCAACGACTACTGGCGACTGGCGATCAAACATCAGGCTTACGGCGTACATCTGGGTCAGGAAGACCTTGAGACAACCGACCTCAATGCGATCCGCGACGCAGGGCTGCGTCTGGGGGTGTCAACGCATGACGATATGGAAATCGACGTCGCGCTGACCGCCCGCCCCTCTTACATCGCCCTCGGCCACGTCTTCCCGACGCAAACCAAGCAGATGCCCTCCGCACCGCAAGGTCTGGCGCAGCTGGCGAGTCACGTTGAACGCCTTGCCGATTATCCCACTGTTGCCATCGGCGGCATCAGCCTTGAACGTGCCCCGGCGGTGCTGGAGACCGGGGTCGGCAGCATTGCCGTCGTCAGCGCCATTACCCAGGCAGCAGACTGGCAGTCGGCTACCGAGCAGCTGTTACAGCTGGCAGGAGCAGGCGATGAATGATCGTGATTTTATGCGCTACAGCCGTCAGCTTCTGCTGGAGGATATCGCCATTGACGGACAGCAAAAGCTGCTCGCCAGCCGGGTTCTGATTGTGGGTCTGGGCGGGTTAGGAGCCCCTGCCGCGCTCTATCTGGCAGGGGCGGGCGTCGGCACGCTGGTACTGGCCGATGACGACGACGTTCACCTCAGCAACCTGCAACGGCAAATTCTCTTTACCACCGAGGATATTAACCAGCCTAAAGCGCAAATCACCCGCCAGCGGCTGAACCAGCTTAACCCGGATATCGAACTGATTGCCTTACAGCAACGGCTCAGCGGTGAAAGCCTGCAACGCGAAGTTGCCCTGGCCGACGTGGTGCTGGACTGCACCGACAATATGGCGACGCGTCAGGCGATCAACGCCGCCTGCGTGGCAAATAATACGCCGCTTATCACCGCCAGCGCGGTGGGTTTCGGCGGGCAGATGATGGTCCTGACTCCGCCGTGGTCGCAGGGCTGCTATCGCTGCCTGTGGCCGGATGATGCCGAGCCAACGCGCAACTGCCGGACGGCGGGCATTCTTGGTCCGGTGGTCGGCGTGATGGGCACAATGCAGGCGCTGGAAGCTATCAAGCTGCTTAGCGGCATGGAGACGGAACGCAATACGCTGCGCTTGTTTGATGCCCGCTCCAGCGGCTGGCGACAGCTGGCGCTTCACCGTGCCAGCCACTGCCCGGTATGCGGAGGCCACGATGCGCATTCTGTTTAACGATGAGCCGATGAGCTGCGACGACGGGCTTACCGTTGCCGTTTTGCTCGATAAATTACGTCAGCTTAAACCAGGCACAGCGCTGGCGCTCAATCAACAGATCCTGCCGCGCGAGCAGTGGGAGCTTCAGCAGGTCAATGAAGGTGATCAGATCCTGCTGTTTCAGGTTATCGCAGGGGGCTGAGATGTTACGTATTGCCGATAAAGTCTTTGATTCACATCTGTTTACCGGAACCGGAAAGTTCGCCTCTCCACAGCTGATGGTGGAGGCCATCCGGGAAAGCGGCAGCCAGCTGGTGACGCTGGCCATGAAGCGCGTGGACCTGCGTCACCACAGCGATGCCATTCTGGCACCTTTACTGGAAGCAGGCGTTACGCTGCTGCCCAATACGTCCGGCGCGAAAACGGCAGAGGAGGCGATTTTTGCCGCACAACTGGCGCGAGAAGCGCTCGGCACCCGCTGGCTGAAGCTGGAAATTCACCCGGATGCCCGCTGGCTGCTACCTGACCCTATCGAAACGCTGAAAGCAGCCGAAAAACTGGTTCAGCAGGGGTTTATCGTTCTGCCTTACTGCGGAGCCGACCCCGTACTGTGCAAGCGTCTGGAAGAGGTCGGCTGTGCCGCCGTTATGCCGCTGGGCGCCCCCATCGGCTCCAATCAGGGGCTGGAAACCCGTGCGATGCTTGAAATCATTATTGAGCAGGCCACCGTGCCAGTCGTTGTGGATGCGGGCATTGGTGTGCCAAGCCATGCTGCGCAGGCGCTGGAGATGGGCGCAGACGCCGTGCTGGTGAACACGGCCATCGCGGTAGCTGATGACCCGGTCATGATGGCGCGCGCGTTCCGCATGGCCGTAGAGGCCGGCGTGCTGGCAAGGGCGTCCGGCCCCGGCTCGCGCAGTTTTCAGGCTCAGGCCACCAGCCCGTTGACCGGTTTTCTGGAGGCAATCTCATGAGTACGTTTACCGAGCGCTGGCGGCAGCTTAACTGGGACGACATTGCCCTGCGCATCAACAGCAAGACGGCTGCTGACGTGGAGCGAGCATTGAACGCCCGTCACCTCACCCGTGAGGATTTGATGGCCCTGCTCTCCCCGGCAGCCAGCGCCTATCTTGAACCGATGGCACAGCGTGCTCAGAGGCTGACACGCCAGCGCTTTGGCAACACGGTGAGTTTTTACGTCCCGCTTTACCTCTCTAACCTGTGCGCCAATGACTGTACCTATTGCGGTTTTTCCATGAGTAACCGCATCAAGCGGAAAACGCTCGATGAGAGTGAAATTGCGCGTGAGTGTGCGGCCATTCGTGAAATGGGCTTTGAGCATCTTCTGCTGGTCACGGGTGAACATCAGGGGAAAGTGGGGATGGACTATTTTCGTCAGCACCTCCCCGCCATTCGTCGTCAGTTTGCCTCTTTGCAAATGGAAGTGCAGCCCCTGTCGCAAGAGGAATACGCGGAGTTAAAAACGCTCGGGCTGGACGGGGTCATGGTCTATCAGGAAACCTACCACGAGGCGACATATGCCCGGCATCACCTCAAGGGAAAGAAACAGGATTTCTTTTTCCGGCTGGAGACACCGGACAGACTGGGACGCGCCGGGATCGACAAAATCGGTCTGGGGGCGCTGATCGGGCTATCGGATAGCTGGCGGGTAGATTGCTACATGGTGGCAGAACATCTGCTATGGCTCCAGCAACGCTACTGGCAGAGCCGTTACTCTATCTCCTTCCCCCGGCTGCGGCCTTGCACGGGAGGGGTTGAACCGGCTTCTCTGATGGATGAGCGTCAACTGGTGCAAACCATCTGTGCATTCCGCCTGCTTGCTCCGGAGGTTGAGTTGTCTCTCTCAACGCGCGAGTCCCCGGCGTTTCGCGATCGCGTGATCCCACTTGCGATCAACAACGTTAGCGCATTTTCCAAAACGCAGCCCGGCGGCTACGCCGACGACCATCCGGAACTGGAGCAGTTTGCGCCACATGACGGGCGACGTCCGGAAGCCGTCGCTGCCGCTCTGACTGAACAGGGTCTACAGCCTGTCTGGAAAGACTGGGACAGCTGGCTGGGAAGAACCTCGCAATTGCGTTGAAACACACCGGAACCCGGGAAAAAATTGTCGAGACGCTTCGGAGAGTCACAACTGGATGATTGTCAGCAATCGTCCGGTTTTTTATTGTCTCAAGGCCAGCAACGGACGCTGGCCAGGGCGAAAAAGCTTCTTCCTCGTTTCGCCCTGCCTCTGCCTGAATCCAGAATGTTCATAAGTAATTTCTTAGTGATTCTTAATATAAATCATCTCGTCTGAAACCGTACATCGTATAATTCACAGCCAATCGCAGGACAGCGACTATGCTGAGAGGATATCGGCAGACAAAAAGCATTCACCATCAGGATCGATGTACAACTCATGGCACTTCACAGCAAAAAACTCTCTTTCACCCGGCCAATTATGCTCAGCTTCGCGGGGATCCTGTGCAGTTTTGTGCTGATCGCGGTCGCGGTGACGCTTTCGCAACGAAAGGATTTTCTTGAGGATTATCACAAGATTAATAGCAATTTCACGCATAACCTGGCGGTGAATTACACCGAATCTATCCTGCGTGAAAATGACTATATCCTTGGCCGTTCCGCGATGTACTTCGCGCGCGACGACAGGCTAAACGAGACGCTAAACGTTAACCCGACGCAGGGGCTGCAGATGATGATGCATTTGCAGAACCTGATGCCGACCGTCTCCTCCATTTCACTGGCAGACACGCAGGGGCATTATCTCCGCGCACCGGAAGTGCTCCCCACGGAGACGAGTAAAACCTTCGATCCCCGGACGAGACCGTGGTTTGTCGCCCAGGCGGAAGCCAGCATCTTCAGCCACTATACCCGCCCTTATATGGATTACTTTACGGGTCACCCCACGGTCACTCTTTATAAGCCCGTGATTTCACCAGAAGGCAGGCTGAAGGGAACGCTCGCTTTTCATCTCGATCTCACGTCAATGGGCTATACTCTGCGCCAGATGGTAGCACCCGTTCAGGGGGAGTTCTTCATCGTCGAACGCGACGGTGCTGTGGTGCTGCACCCGGATACCGGTGCACTCTTCAAGCAGTACGTGAGCGAAGCGCTGATGGACAAAATGACCAGCGGCGAAGGGCATCTTTACGACAAGAAAAGCAACGCCTGGTATTACTATTACTCGTTTACTAACCCGGACTGGTTTGTTATTTACCGGGTATCGGGTGCGACGCTCACTGATATTACTCGCCACGAAACGACGATTGTTGGCTGGGGGTTTGCCCTGGCGGCCATCATCATCATCCTCTTTGGTTTATACCTGCGCCATGCATCGCGTACCGTGCTGATGCACATTATCAATGCCATCAAAACCGGCGACGTCAGCGAAGCGCCGCGTCTGGAAGCGATGCTGAGCCACACTATCCAGTCCAATAAAGAGCGTGAGATGGCGTATGTCCGCCAGGCAACGCACGATGCGCTGACGGGCTGCAAAAACCGTCGCGCGTTCGATAGCGATGTGGCGGAGCTTCTGGAAGCACACCAGCCTTTTGCAATGGCGCTGGTGGATATTGATAACTTCAAGTCGATTAACGATACGCTGGGTCACTTAACCGGTGACATCGTCCTGCGCAACGTGGCCCGCGAAGGGCTCCAGATAATGCAGCCACATCACGTCTCGGTTTACCGTTACGGAGGGGAAGAGTTCGCGGTAGTCTTCCAGGCTGAGCAGATTGCTTCGGCACTTTCATTACTTGAGGCGTGGCGTACCGCCGTTGAAAAACGCGCCTGGCGGGAAGAAAACCTGCGGGTAACGTTCAGTGGTGGCTTGGGAGAATGGCACCACGAACCGCTGGAACAATTTGTGGGTAGTATTGATAACGCACTTTACAGCGCGAAGCAGCAGGGAAAAAATCGCATTATCCGCACGTCCATCAGCTAATCCTCACCTTTCAGCCTGCCCGTTTCGGCGGGTAAGCTGCTCACCAATGCAAAATTGTAACCGGTTTCAGAAAATCGTCGGTTTCTTTGTGATGCCTCACACACAATCACGGTAAAGCGGTTGTTGAAGCGTTCTGCACGGGATAATTATCAATAAACACATGTAGATCGAGGCTGATTATGAAGAACATCGTTTTATGCTGTGCAGCGGGAATGTCAACCAGCATGCTGGTTCAACGTATGAAAGATGCCGCACAGAAAAAAGGGGTTGAAGTCACCATTAAAGCCGTTCCGGTTGCGGAGTTTAAAGACAACATCGCGACGGCCGACATCGTATTACTGGGGCCACAGGTTAAATACGAGCAGGCTAAACTACAGGCACAGGCCGACCCACTGGGTAAAAAGGTCGCGGTGATCGACATGATGGATTACGGCATGATGAAAGGCGATGCCGTACTGGAAAAAGCGCTCAAACTGCTGGAGTCATAATGGAAGACTTAGAAACCACAATCATGGAACTGCTGGTCAACGCAGGTGCGGCACGCAGTGCTGCCCTTACGGCGTTGCAGATGGCACGTAAAGGTGACTTTGCCGAAGCCGAAAAGGCGATGGAAGAGTCGCGCGAATATGTGAAGCATGCGCACACGATTCAGACGCAGCTTATTGGTCTTGATGAAGGTACCGGGAAGCTGCCGGTTAACCTGATCACCGTCCATTCTCAGGATCACCTGATGAACGCGATGGTCATTCAGGACCTGGCGGGCGATATGATAGAGCTGTACCGTCGGCTACCGCTGATTAACTGAAAAAAGAGATAAAAAAACCCGCCGAAGCGGGTTTTTTATTAGCTGAATCAACGATTACTCGTTGTCGGAACCACCCAGACCTGCGTTCAGCAGTTCTGCCAGGCTCGCGGATGCATCTTCAGCAGTGACCTGCGGTGCAGCTGGCAGTTCGCCCGCAGCACGACGACGCATACGATCCTGATGGTACGCATAGCCGGTACCAGCCGGGATCAGACGACCCACGATAACGTTCTCTTTCAGACCGCGCAGTTCATCACGTTTACCAGCAACAGCCGCTTCGGTCAGGACACGCGTAGTTTCCTGGAACGATGCTGCAGAGATGAAGGACTCGGTTGCCAGAGACGCTTTGGTGATACCCAGCAGATCGCGTGCGAAGGTCGCACCGATTTTGCCGTTCGCTTCCAGATCGCGGTTAGCGATCTTAACGCGAGAGTATTCAACCTGCTCGCCTTCCAGGAACTCAGAGCTACCTGCGTTTTCGATGGTTGCTTTACGCAGCATCTGACGAACGATAACTTCGATGTGTTTATCGTTAATCTTAACGCCCTGCAGACGGTATACGTCCTGTACTTCGTTAACGATGTAACGAGTAACAGCATGCACACCACGCAGACGCAGGATATCGTGCGGCGCTTCTGGACCGTCGGAAACCACGTCACCACGTTCTACACGTTCACCTTCGAACACGTTGAGCTGACGCCACTTAGGAATCATCTCTTCGTACGGCTCGCTGCCATCTACTGGAGTGATAACCAGACGGCGTTTACCTTTGGTCTCTTTACCGAAGGAGATGATACCGCTGATTTCAGCCAGGATTGCCGGCTCTTTCGGACGACGTGCTTCGAACAGGTCCGCAACGCGTGGCAGACCACCGGTGATGTCCTTGGTACCGCCGGATTCCTGAGGAATACGCGCCAGGGTGTCACCAGAGCTGATCTGTACGCCATCTTCCAGCTGTACAATCGCTTTACCTGGCAGGAAGTACTGCGCAGGCATATCGGTACCCGGGATCAGAACGTCGTTACCCTGAGCATCAACGATTTTCAGTGCAGGACGCAGATCTTTACCGCCAGTAGTACGCTCTGCGGAATCCAGAACCACCAGAGAAGACAGACCAGTCAGCTCGTCAGTCTGACGAGTAATGGTCTGGCCGTCGATCATGTCAGTGAAGCGGATGAAACCACTTACTTCGGTGATAACTGGCATGGTGTGTGGATCCCAGTTTGCAACGGTTTCACCGCCGGCAACCTGCTCACCATCACCTTTCGCCATAACCGCACCGTAAGGTACTTTATAGCTCTCTTTGGTACGACCGAATTCGTCGATCAGTTTCAGCTCGGTGTTACGAGAGGTCACAACCAGCTTGCCTGCGGAGTTAACAACAGACTTCGCGTTGCTGAGCTTGATGCTACCTTTGTTTTTCACCTGGATGCTGGATTCAGCAGCCGCACGAGATGCCGCACCACCGATGTGGAACGTACGCATCGTCAGCTGTGTACCCGGCTCACCGATGGACTGTGCCGCGATAACACCGATTGCTTCACCTTTGTTGATGATGTGGCCACGCGCCAGGTCACGACCATAGCAGTGCGCACATACACCAAAGTCGGTGTCACAGGATACAACGGAACGTACTTTCACTGAGTCAACAGAGTTTGCTTCCAGCAGGTCACACCACTGTTCGTGCAGCAGCGTATTGCGTGGAACCAGAATGTCTGCAGTACCCGGCTTCAGAATGTCTTCCGCGGTTACACGACCCAGTACGCGATCGCGCAGTGGCTCTTTAACATCACCACCCTCGATAACCGGGGTCATGGTGATACCTTCGAGGGTGCCACAATCGTCTTCGGTTACAACCAGATCCTGCGCAACGTCAACCAGACGACGCGTCAGATAACCGGAGTTCGCTGTTTTCAGTGCGGTATCCGCCAGACCTTTACGAGCACCGTGAGTAGAGATGAAGTACTGGAGTACGTTCAGACCTTCACGGAAGTTCGCGGTGATTGGCGTTTCGATGATGGAGCCATCTGGCTTCGCCATCAGACCACGCATACCTGCCAGCTGACGAATCTGTGCAGCAGAACCACGCGCACCGGAGTCGGCCATCATGTAGATGCTGTTGAAGGAAACCTGCTGTTCTTCAACGCCGTCACGGTTAATCACGGTTTCGGTCTGCAGGTTATCCATCATCGCCTTGGATACACGATCGTTCGCCGCAGCCCAGATATCGATAACTTTGTTATAGCGTTCGCCCGCGGTTACCAGACCAGACTGGAACTGCTCCTGGATCTCAGCAACTTCGGCTTCCGCTTCAGAGATGATCTCGTGTTTCTTCTCTGGGATGACCATGTCATCAATACCAACAGATGCACCTGAACGCGCTGCATAAGCAAAGCCGGTGTACATTGTCTGGTCAGCGAAGATTACGGTCGGCTTCAGACCCAGAATGCGGTAACAGGTGTTCAGCATTTTGGAGATCGCTTTCTTGCCCAGCGCCTGGTTGACGATGGAGAAAGGCAGCCCCTTCGGTACGATCATCCACAGAATGGCACGGCCAACGGTCGTGTCTTTCAGGCTGGTTTTCGCAACGAACTCGCCGTTTTCATCTTTTTCGTATTCGGTGATACGCACTTTAACGCGCGCATGCAGAGAGGCCAGGCCAGCGCGATAAATACGCTCAGCTTCTTTCGGGCCAGTCAGCACCATGCCTTCGCCTTTGGCGTTAACACAGTCACGGGTCATGTAGTACAGACCCAATACAACGTCCTGAGAAGGAACGATAATAGGTTCACCGTTCGCTGGAGACAGGATGTTGTTGGTAGACATCATCAGCGCACGCGCTTCCAACTGGGCTTCCAGCGTCAGCGGTACGTGAACAGCCATCTGGTCACCATCGAAGTCGGCGTTATATGCCGCACAAACCAGCGGGTGCAGCTGGATAGCTTTACCTTCGATCAGTACTGGTTCAAATGCCTGGATACCCAGACGGTGCAGGGTTGGTGCACGGTTCAGCAGTACCGGGTGTTCGCGGATAACTTCGTCCAGGATATCCCAAACGACAGCTTCTTCACGCTCAACCATTTTCTTAGCGGCTTTGATGGTGGTGGCCAGGCCACGCAGCTCCAGCTTGCCGTAGATGAACGGTTTGAACAGCTCCAGTGCCATTTTCTTAGGCAGACCGCACTGATGCAGACGCAGGTATGGACCTACGGTGATTACAGAACGACCGGAGTAGTCAACACGCTTACCGAGCAGGTTCTGACGGAAACGACCCTGTTTACCTTTGATCATGTCGGCCAAAGATTTCAGAGGACGTTTGTTAGAACCGGTGATCGCACGACCGCGACGACCGTTATCCAGCAGGGCATCTACTGCTTCCTGCAGCATACGTTTTTCGTTGCGTACGATGATATCTGGCGCAGCCAGATCCAGCAGACGTTTCAGACGGTTGTTACGGTTAATGACGCGACGATACAGATCGTTCAGGTCAGAAGTCGCGAAACGACCACCATCCAGCGGAACCAGTGGACGCAGATCTGGCGGCAGAACCGGCAGAACGGTCAGGATCATCCACTCTGGTTTGTTACCAGACTGAACGAACGCTTCCAGCAGTTTGATACGCTTGGTCAGCTTTTTACGCTTGGTTTCGGAGTTGGTTTCGTTCAGCTCTTCACGCAGCTGCTCGCACTCTTGCTCCAGATCCATGCTCTTCAGCAGGGCCTGAATAGCTTCCGCACCCATCTTCGCGTCGAATTCGTCACCGAACTCTTCCAGCGCGTCCAGATACTGCTCTTCAGTCAGGATCTGGTGACGTTCCAGATTCGTCATCCCGCCTTCGATAACCACATAAGATTCGAAGTACAGAACACGTTCGATATCGCGCAGCGGCATATCCAGCAGCAGACCGATACGGGACGGCAGAGATTTCAGGAACCAGATGTGAGCGGTTGGAGATGCCAGCTCGATGTGGCCCATGCGCTCACGGCGCACTTTGGTCTGGGTCACTTCAACGCCGCACTTCTCACAGATCACACCACGGTGTTTCAGGCGCTTGTACTTACCGCACAGGCACTCGTAATCTTTTACTGGCCCGAAAATACGCGCACAGAAAAGGCCGTCACGCTCAGGTTTGAACGTACGGTAGTTGATGGTTTCCGGCTTTTTAACTTCACCGAACGACCATGAACGGATCATGTCTGGCGAAGCCAGAGCAATTTTGATCGCATCAAACTCTTCGGTTTTAGTCTGCGCTTTCAGAAACTTTAATAAATCTTTCACGGATTTGCTCCCGTCGGAGTTAGCACAATCTGGTGCCGGGGGTTAACCCGGCACCAGTGACCTGTTTGAGCGAGAATTACTCGTCTTCCAGTTCGATGTTGATACCCAGCGAACGAATCTCTTTCAACAGTACGTTGAAGGATTCTGGCATGCCCGGTTCCATCTGATGGTTGCCGTCCACGATGTTTTTATACATCTTGGTACGACCGTTCACGTCATCAGACTTAACGGTGAGCATTTCCTGCAGGGTGTATGCCGCGCCGTATGCTTCCAGCGCCCACACTTCCATCTCCCCGAAGCGCTGACCACCGAACTGTGCCTTACCACCCAGCGGCTGCTGAGTAACCAGGCTGTAAGAACCGGTAGAACGAGCGTGCATTTTGTCGTCGACCAGGTGGTTCAGTTTCAGCATGTACATGTAACCTACGGTTACCGGACGTTCGAACTGTTCACCGGTACGGCCGTCAAACAGCGTAATCTGACCAGACGTTGGCAGACCACCCAGTTGCAGCAGCTCTTTAATTTCAGCTTCTTTTGCACCGTCGAATACCGGCGTTGCAATTGGCATACCTTTGCGCAGGTTCTCTGCCAGACGCAGCACTTCTTCATCGCTGAAGGTGTTCAGGTCGACTTTCTGACGCACATCGGTACCCAGATCGTAGGCACGCTGGATGAATTCGCGCAGTTTCGCGACTTCCTGCTGCTGTTTCAGCATGGCGTTAATCTTGTCGCCAATACCTTTTGCAGCCATACCCAGGTGGGTTTCCAGAATCTGACCGATGTTCATACGAGACGGTACGCCCAGTGGGTTCAGTACGATATCTACCGGCGTACCGTTAGCATCGTGCGGCATATCTTCGATCGGGTTGATCTTAGAGATAACACCCTTGTTACCGTGACGACCTGCCATCTTATCACCAGGCTGGATCTGACGTTTAACAGCCAGATATACCTTAACAATCTTCAGCACACCTGGTGCCAGATCGTCGCCCTGAGTGATTTTACGGCGTTTCGCTTCGAGTTTTTTCTCGAACTCGTGTTTCAGTTCGTCATACTGCTCAGCCAGTTGTTCCAGCTGATTTTGTTTCTCTTCGTCGGTCAGGCCCAGTTCCAGCCAGCGATCGCGTGGCAGTTTGTCGAGCTTCTCAGCTTCAACGCCACCGGCAACCAGCACCGCATAAATACGGCTGAACAGACCTGCTTCGAGGATCTGCAGTTCTTCAGACAGGTCTTTCTTAGCCTGTTTGAGCTGCATCTCTTCGATTTCCAGCGCACGCTTATCTTTTTCAACGCCATCACGAGTGAAGACCTGAACGTCGATAACCGTACCGGAAACACCGTTTGGTACGCGCAGAGAAGAGTCTTTAACGTCAGACGCTTTCTCACCGAAGATTGCACGCAGCAGTTTCTCTTCTGGCGTCAGCTGGGTTTCACCTTTCGGTGTTACCTTACCAACCAGAATGTCGCCGCCGGTCACTTCCGCACCGATGTAAACAATACCGGATTCATCCAGTTTAGAGAGCGCAGCTTCACCCACGTTAGGGATGTCAGCGGTGATCTCTTCTGGCCCCAGCTTGGTGTCACGGGACACACATGCCAGTTCCTGAATGTGGATGGTGGTGAAACGATCTTCCTGAACCACACGCTCGGAGACGAGGATGGAGTCTTCGAAGTTGTAACCGTTCCACGGCATGAACGCTACGCGCATGTTCTGACCGAGCGCCAGTTCACCGAGGTCGGTGGACGGACCGTCTGCCAGCACGTCGCCGCGCTCAACTGGCTCACCCAGAGATACGCAAGGCATCTGGTTGATACAGGTGTTCTGGTTAGAACGGGTGTATTTGGTCAGGTTATAAATGTCGATACCTGCTTCACCCGGGTACATCTCGTCTTCGTTAACTTTGATAACGATACGAGAGGCATCCACGTACTGAACAGTACCGCCACGTTTAGCAACCGCAGTAACACCGGAGTCAACGGCAACAGCACGTTCCATACCGGTACCAACCAGCGGCTTATCAGCGCGCAGAGTCGGAACGGCCTGACGTTGCATGTTCGCACCCATCAATGCACGGTTGGCGTCATCGTGTTCCAGGAACGGGATCAGGGACGCACCGACGGATACCACCTGTTGGGTGGATACGTCCATGTAGTCAACCTGGTCGCGGCTGAACAAGCTGGATTCGCCTTTGCTACGGCAGGTAACCAGATCTTCTACAAAGTGGCCTTCGTCATCCAGGTTGGAGTTCGCCTGAGCGATAACGTAGTTGCCTTCTTCGATAGCAGACAGGTAATGAATTTCGTCGGTTACAACACCGTCAGTCACTTTACGGTACGGCGTCTCAAGGAAACCGTATTCGTTTGTCTGTGCGTACACGGACAGGGAGTTGATCAGACCGATGTTTGGACCTTCAGGCGTTTCGATTGGACATACGCGACCATAGTGAGTCGGGTGTACGTCTCGAACTTCGAAGCCTGCGCGTTCACGGGTCAGACCGCCTGGGCCGAGTGCAGAGATACGACGCTTGTGCGTGATCTCAGACAGCGGGTTGTTCTGGTCCATGAACTGAGACAGCTGGCTGGAACCGAAGAACTCTTTCACTGCTGCAGAGATCGGCTTGGCGTTGATCATATCCTGAGGCATCAGGGTATCCAGATCGCCCAGAGACAGACGCTCTTTCACCGCACGCTCTACACGTACCAGGCCAACGCGGAACTGGTTTTCCGCCATTTCGCCAACGGAACGGATACGACGGTTGCCGAGGTGGTCGATATCATCCACTTCGCCTTTACCGTTACGGATATCGATGAGCTTCTTCATCACTTCGATGATGTCGTCTTTGCTCAGGATACCGGAACCTTCGATCTCATCACGCAGCAGAGAACGGTTGAACTTCATACGACCAACCGCGGACAGATCGTAGCGGTCTTCGGAGAAGAACAGGTTCTCGAACAGGCTTTCAGCCGCTTCGCGAGTTGGTGGCTCACCAGGACGCATCATGCGGTAGATTTCAACCAGCGCACTCAGACGATCGGTCGTTGGGTCGACGCGGATAGTCTCAGAGATGTATGGACCATGGTCCAGATCGTTGGTGAACAGCGTTTCGATACGTTTGTGGCCAGACTGGCTCAGCTTAGCCAGCAGATCCAGGCTCAGCTCCATGTTCGCCGGGCAGATCAGCTCGCCAGTTGATTCATCAACGTAATCTTTCGCGGCTACTTTTCCTGCAATGTATTCAACTGGAACTTCGATGTGTTTGATATCATCTTTTTCCAGCTGGCGGATGTGGCGCGCGGTGATACGGCGACCTTTTTCCACATACACTTTGCCGTCGGCTTCGATGTCGAACGACGCGGTCTCACCACGCAGACGTTCCGGCACCAGCTCCATCTGCAGCTTGTTGTCGCGGATTTCAAAGATCACTTTCTCAAAGAACAGGTCCAGGATCTGCTCAGTGGTATATTGCAGCGCACGCAGAATGATGGTTGCAGGCAGTTTACGACGACGGTCGATACGGACAAACAGGTTGTCTTTTGGATCGAACTCGAAGTCCAGCCATGAACCACGGTAAGGAATGATGCGCGCGTTATACAGTACTTTACCGGAAGAGTGTGTTTTACCTTTATCGCTGTCGAAGAAGACGCCCGGGCTACGATGCAGCTGGGAAACGATAACACGCTCAGTACCGTTGATGACGAAAGTACCGTTGTCTGTCATGAGTGGAATTTCACCCATGTAGACTTCTTGTTCTTTAATGTCTTTTACGGTGCCTTCTGGCGCTTCGCGCTCATAGATCACCAGACGCAATTTTACGCGCAGCGGTGCGGAATAGGTCACGCCACGGATCTGACATTCCTGAACGTCAAACACCGGCTCGCCAAGGCGATAGCTGACGTACTGCAGCTCGGAATTACCGCTGTAGCTCTGAATCGGGAACACGGAACGGAAGGCTGCTTCCAGACCGTACTGCCCTTCAGGATCTTGCTCGATAAACTTCTGGAACGAGTCAAGCTGGATAGAAAGGAGATATGGAATGTCCAGAACTTGTGGACGTTTACCAAAATCCTTACGAATACGTTTTTTCTCGGTATAGGAGTAAACCATAGGGTTCCTCAGCTCGCTGACAAGTCGACCCATCTGTCCGACGAAGGGACAGTTTGTGCAACACCATTTTGTGGACCGGAAAATTGAATACTTTCCGCAATACCTGTTGCTATCACGCTTAAACCATTTCGTTGCGATTTACACAGAGCGAGCACCCTGTCGCAATATATTAAGTCGTCGATAGAAACAAGCATTGTCAGGACAACCAGCAGTCAAACAGTGTGAAATGCTACTGATGCCTTACAGCGCAAAAAGGCTGGTGACTAAAAAGTCACCAGCCATCAGCCTAATTACTTAGGCTGCAACCAGAAAAGTTGGCTTATTTAACTTCAACTTCAGCGCCAGCTTCTTCCAGAGATTTTTTCAGTGCTTCTGCGTCGTCTTTGCTCACGCCTTCTTTCAGCGCAGCTGGAGCAGATTCTACCAGGTCTTTAGCTTCTTTCAGACCCAGGCCAGTTGCGCCACGTACTGCTTTGATAACAGCAACTTTGTTAGCGCCTGCAGCTTTCAGAATTACGTCGAATTCAGTTTTTTCTTCAGCAGCGTCAGCAGCTGGGCCAGCAGCAACAGCTACAGCGGCAGCAGCAGAAACACCGAATTTTTCTTCCATTGCAGAAATCAGTTCTACAACGTCCATTACGGACATAGCTGCAACTGCTTCAATGATTTGATCTTTAGTGATAGACATTTAAATTGTTCCTGAAAATCAGAATAAGTTTATACGTAAGCAAATGCTTTATAAAGACAACTGCGATTAAGCAGCTTCTTTCGCATCGCGAACAGCAGCCAGAGTGCGAACCAGTTTGCCAGCCGAAGCTTCTTTCATGGTTGCCATCAGGCGTGCAATTGCTTCTTCGTAGGTCGGCAGGGTTGCCAGGCGATCGATTTGCGATGCCGGGATCAACTCACCTTCAAAGGCTGCAGCTTTGACCTCAAATTTTGCATTCGCTTTCGCGAACTCTTTGAACAGACGAGCAGCAGCGCCCGGGTGTTCCATAGAGTATGCAATCAGGGTCGGACCAACAAACGTGTCTTTCAGGCACTCGAATGGAGTACCTTCAACTACGCGACGCAGCAGGGTGTTACGAACAACACGCATGTATACGCCAGCTTCACGACCTGCTTTACGCAGTTCAGTCATTTTGTCTACAGTAACGCCACGGGAATCCGCAACTACTGCAGACAGCGCGCCTTTGGCTACTTCGCTGACTTCAGCAACAATCGCTTGTTTGTCTTGAAGATTTAAAGCCATTAGCTTTGCTCCTGGATGTTTGCCGGAACTCATGTTCCGGAACTCACTTCACTCGACCCAACGGGAAGAGCGTCTAAATACGGTGAGCAGAAACAAGCCAGAGTATTCAAAAAATAATCTTAGCGTTCTGTCACCGTCTACGCAGGGGATTAAGTCTCTTACGAAACACCTGCGGTCTTCGACGGAGGCCTGGATAGGCCAGGCTCCAACGAACAAATCTTTTAGCCGCTAACTTTCGTTAGCAAACGTGGGGGTAAGATTGTAGACAAAATCACCGCCCACGTAAAGGCATTAGTTTGCAGCAGCGCTCAGGCCAGCCTGGTCAACTGCAACACCTGCACCCATGGTGGTGGAGATGCTAACTTTCTTGATGTACACGCCTTTCGCCTGAGTTGGTTTTGCTTTTTTCAGCGCAACCAGCAGAGCTTCCAGGTTTTCTTTCAGTTTGTCAGCGTCGAAGTCCACTTTACCGATGGTGGTGTGGATGATGCCGTTTTTGTCGTTACGATAACGAACCTGACCTGCTTTAGCGTTCTTAACCGCTTCAGCAACGTTAGGAGTAACGGTACCCACTTTCGGGTTTGGCATCAGGCCGCGTGGACCCAGAACCTGGCCCAGCTGGCCAACAACGCGCATTGCATCTGGAGATGCGATAACAACGTCGAAGTTCATTTCGCCTTTCTTGATCTGGTCAGCCAGATCTTCCATACCTACCAGTTCAGCGCCAGCAGCTTTAGCAGCTTCTGCGTTTGCACCCTGAGTAAATACAGCTACGCGAACGGAACGGCCAGTACCGTGTGGCAGTACAGTTGCACCACGAACGTTCTGATCAGATTTACGAGCATCGATGCCCAGGTTAACAGCAACGTCAACGCTTTCAACGAACTTAGCAGTAGCCAGTTCTTTCAGCAGAGCGATAGCTTCGTTGATGTCGTACTGTTTGGTCGCATCAACTTTGTCACGGATCACGGACATGCGCTTGGTCAGTTTAGCCATTTCTTAGTCCTCCACTACCAGGCCCATGGAACGTGCAGTACCTTCGATGGAGCGAGTCATCGCTTCAATGTCGGCACCAGTCATGTCGGCAGCTTTGGTCTGCGCGATTTCCTGCAGCTGAGCGCGGGAAATTTTACCCACTTTGTCTTTGTTCGGTTTACCAGAACCAGACTTGATACCAGCCGCTTTCTTCAGCAGAACTGCTGCTGGAGGGGTTTTGGTAACGAAAGTGAAAGAACGGTCAGCGTAAACAGTGATTACGACTGGGATTGGCAGACCTTTTTCCAGGGATTCAGTTTTTGCGTTGAACGCTTTACAGAATTCCATGATGTTCACACCCTGCTGACCCAGAGCTGGACCAACTGGTGGACTTGGGTTCGCCATACCAGCTGCAACCTGCAGCTTGACGTAGGCTTGTACTTTCTTAGCCATTCTAAAATCCTCTGATTGGGTAATAACGCCTCAGTGAGGCTCCCCGTGAATAAAATTCGTTTTACGGGCCGTTGCCCATAAAAACAAAAGGCGCGAAATTGTATTCCAATCTCGCGCCCTGTGCAACGATTAAATCGTCGCTTTTTTGATCGCTGCTTAGGCTTTTTCGACCTGGGCAAAGTCCAGTTCTACCGGGGTCGCACGACCAAAGATAGAAACAGAGACTTTCAGGCGGGACTTCTCGTAGTCCACTTCTTCAACCACACCATTAAAGTCAGCAAATGGACCGTCATTAACACGAACCATTTCACCCGGTTCAAACAGCGTTTTCGGACGCGGCTTATCACCCACCTGCTGCAGGCGGTTCATAATCGCATCAACTTCTTTGTCGCTGATTGGCGCCGGACGGTCAGATGTGCCGCCGATAAAGCCCATCACACGCGGTACGCTGCGCACAAGGTGCCAGCTCGCGTCGTTCATAACCATCTGAACCAGCACGTAACCCGGGAAGAATTTACGCTCGCTTTTGCGACGTTGGCCGCCACGGATCTCGACCACTTCTTCGGTCGGAACCATAACTTCGCCAAATAACTCTTCCATGTTGTGTAATTTGATATGCTCACGCAGCGATGTTGCTACGCGGCCTTCAAAACCGGAAAACGCCTGAACGACGTACCAGCGCTTTTTAGGGGCTTCAGACATCTCAGAACCTCAGGCCAGTGATAAAGGATACCAGGCGAACCAGAATACCATCCAGTCCCCACAGGATCAGTGACATTACAGCGGTAACCGCCGCTACAATCAGCGTGGTGTGCAATGTTTCCTGGCGAGTCGGCCAAATTACCTTGCGGACTTCGGTACGCGCTTCGCGAGCAAAAGCGACAGTCGCTTTGCCTTTCGTCGTCAACAGCGCGACACCACCCGCTGCAGCAATCAGAATTACCACTGCAAGCGCACGTAGCGGCAGCATAATGTCACGATAAAGGTAGTTGCCAACAATCGCTACGATCAGCAAAACGGCTACCACTACCCATTTCATCGCTTCCAGGCCGCGCCCGCTCCCTTGAGCTTCGGTATTCGCACTCATAAACCAACCTGTCAGAAGTATTCTACAAACATTTTCACCCCGCGATCGCGAGGCAAACCAAATCGAAATGCTAATTCGCTTTTCGAATTATACGCTCTCTGCAGAGCCTGTCTCAGCAATGATTATGACAAAAATAATCACTGATGAGCCAGGTTCTGACGTGAAAGCGTGCAAAAAGGGCATCAAATGATGCCCTTTTATTGCGCATTGCGTCAAATGTTATCAGCAATTAGCCGAGAACTTTAGCAACCACGCCCGCGCCAACGGTACGGCCGCCTTCACGGATTGCGAAACGCAGACCGTCGTCCATCGCGATTGGGTGGATCAGAGTCACAACCATCTTGATGTTGTCGCCTGGCATTACCATCTCTACGCCTTCTGGCAGTTCGATGGTACCGGTCACGTCAGTAGTACGGAAGTAGAACTGTGGAC
>NZ_JAFBJM010000016.1:0-26308 GCF_016809815.1 Enterobacter sp. E1
GTCCACAGTTCTACTTCCGTACTACTGACGTGACCGGTACCATCGAACTGCCAGAAGGCGTAGAGATGGTAATGCCAGGCGACAACATCAAGATGGTTGTGACTCTGATCCACCCAATCGCGATGGATGACGGTCTGCGTTTCGCAATCCGTGAAGGCGGCCGTACCGTTGGCGCGGGCGTTGTTGCTAAAGTTCTGGGCTAATTAATTATCCCCGAATAAAAAAAGGACGCTTCGGCGTCCTTTTTTGTTTTCTGCCACTCAAGCACTGTCACAAAATTTCGCATTTTTTGCCTGCTCCCGCCCCGTATTGTGGTGTTTGTGCTATTGTAATCATAACCATTCTCACTTACACTTTGCGCATAATTTGAACGGGAGTCTCTATGTACGTTTGTTTATGTAATGGTGTCAGTGACAAAAAAATACGCCAGGCCGTTCGCCAGTTTCAGCCTCAGTCATTTCAGCAGCTACGCAAATTTGTTCCGGTGGGAAATCAATGTGGTAAATGTGTACGTGCTGCGCGAGAGATCATGCAGGACGAATTGATGCAGATCCCGGAATACAAAGAGATCGCGTAAGCGCCCATCTTTTTTTTGACATCCCTGTAGCCCGATCTACGCTTCAATGAGTGGAAGCGGAGGGACTATATAATGAAAGGTGATGTTAAAATCATAAGTTATCTCAATAAATTATTGGGAAATGAGCTTGTCGCAATCAACCAGTACTTTCTTCACGCGAGAATGTTTAAAAACTGGGGACTTAAACGTCTAAACGACGTTGAGTACCATGAATCTATTGATGAGATGAAACACGCTGATAAATATATCGAGCGTATTTTATTCCTTGAAGGCATTCCAAACCTGCAGGATCTAGGAAAGCTGGGCATCGGAGAAGATGTCGAAGAGATGCTGCGTTCTGATCTCAGGCTCGAACTTGAAGGCGCCAAAGATCTCCGTGAAGCTATTGCCTATGCGGATAGCGTCCATGATTACGTCAGCCGCGACATGATGATCCAGATCCTGGCCGACGAAGAGGGTCATATTGACTGGCTGGAAACTGAGCTGGATCTCATCGCTAAGATTGGCCTGCAAAACTACCTTCAGTCGCAGATTAAAGTGGAAGAGTAAACAGCGTCTTCCAGCCAACGCATAAACCCGCAGCTGCCAGAAATGGCCCAAAAGGCAGCGGGTTTTTTATTGCCTCTTTATCAGAGGTGAGTAACGAAAAAACAAGAAGGCTAAGTAATGCCATAAGCGCAGCGAGTAATGCCAGGGTTGGCAGTACGCACCAACCATGCCAGGCGCCAAGCGCAGACAGGTATTTAACATCGCCATATCCCATCCCTTCACGCCGGCAGATAAATCGATAGCCCCAGTAAATAACGGCAAAGCCAAAATATCCTGCCATTGCCCCCACCACCGCACTCGGCAAAAAATCAGGATGGATACAAAGCTGAAAGAGCAGGCCTACCCATAGCAGCGGACAGAGAAATTTATCGGGAAGCAGTCCGTAGCGAATATCAGCATGAACAAGAAAGGCAGTCAGCGAAGAATAGATCAGCAAAAAGGTGAGGGTGGTTAACATCGAAAAGGCCTCAAAGGGGTTTGAGCGCATACTCGTTGTAACCTGCTTAACCGGCAATACACAAAAGCAGCAATTGCGTAGCGGGTTCAGACAAAGATTCGACAAGGAATACATTGCATAAAAAGTTGCGCGCCCTTACGCAAGCTGCGTCGTTGGCGCTTAATTTCTAAACGGCACTTGCGTCTTGCCCAGATTTACGTATAATGCGCGGGCTTGTCGTAATTGACGGCGGGTTCAATCAGAACCAGAGTAGCTCATTTTGTTACTCAACAATGCTCCCAATTGGGGAGCTACGTAAGAACGGTTACACTCTCCCATCAATCGTAATGGGTTTGAGGAGTAATCATTTTCGTTTATAAAATAATTGGAGCTCTGGTCTCATGCAGAACCAAAGAATCCGTATCCGCCTTAAAGCGTTTGATCATCGTCTGATCGATCAATCAACCGCGGAAATCGTCGAGACTGCTAAGCGCACTGGTGCGCAAGTCCGTGGTCCGATCCCGCTGCCGACCCGCAAAGAGCGCTTCACCGTTCTGATCTCCCCGCACGTTAACAAAGACGCGCGTGATCAGTACGAAATCCGCACTCACAAGCGTCTGGTTGACATCGTTGAGCCAACTGAGAAAACCGTTGATGCTCTGATGCGTCTGGATCTGGCTGCCGGTGTAGACGTGCAGATCAGCCTGGGTTAATCAGGTCATCGAGCGATTGAGAGGTTGAAACAATGATTGGTTTAGTCGGTAAAAAAGTGGGTATGACCCGCATCTTCACTGAAGATGGCGTTTCTATCCCAGTAACCGTAATCGAAGTTGAAGCAAACCGCGTTACTCAGGTTAAAGATCTGGCTAACGATGGCTACCGCGCTATTCAGGTTACCACTGGTGCTAAAAAAGCTAACCGTGTAACCAAACCAGAAGCGGGTCACTTCGCTAAAGCTGGCGTAGAAGCTGGCCGTGGTCTGTGGGAATTCCGTCTTGCTGAAGGCGAAGAGTTCACCGTAGGTCAGGACATTAGCGTTGAGCTGTTTGCTGACGTTAAAAAAGTTGACGTAACCGGTACCTCTAAAGGTAAAGGTTTTGCTGGTACCGTTAAGCGCTGGAACTTCCGTACCCAGGACGCTACTCACGGTAACTCCTTGTCTCACCGCGTTCCGGGTTCTATCGGTCAGAACCAGACTCCGGGCAAAGTGTTCAAAGGCAAGAAAATGGCAGGTCAGCTGGGTAACGAACGTGTAACCGTTCAGAGCCTGGACGTAGTACGTGTTGACGCTGAGCGCAACCTGCTGCTGGTTAAAGGTGCAGTTCCGGGTGCAACCGGTAGCGACCTGATCGTTAAACCAGCTGTGAAGGCGTAAGGGGATAGCAATGGAATTAGTATTGAAAGACGCGCAGAGCGCGCTGACTGTTTCCGAAACTACCTTCGGTCGTGATTTCAACGAAGCGCTGGTTCACCAGGTTGTTGTTGCTTATGCAGCTGGTGCTCGTCAGGGTACTCGTGCTCAGAAGACTCGTGCTGAAGTAACTGGTTCCGGCAAAAAGCCATGGCGCCAGAAAGGTACCGGCCGTGCGCGTTCAGGTTCTATCAAGAGCCCGATCTGGCGTTCAGGTGGCGTGACCTTCGCTGCGCGTCCACAGGACCACAGTCAAAAAGTTAACAAAAAGATGTACCGCGGCGCGCTGAAAAGCATCCTGTCCGAACTGGTACGTCAGGATCGTCTGATCGTTGTCGAGAAGTTCTCTGTAGAAGCGCCTAAAACTAAGCTGCTGGCACAGAAACTGAAAGACATGGCTCTGGAAGATGTGCTGATCATCACCGGTGAGCTGGACGAGAACCTGTTCCTGGCCGCACGTAACCTGCACAAGGTTGACGTACGCGATGCGACTGGTATCGACCCGGTTAGCCTGATCGCCTTCGACAAAGTCGTAATGACTGCTGATGCTGTTAAGCAAGTTGAGGAGATGCTGGCATGATTCGTGAAGAACGTCTGCTGAAGGTGCTTCGCGCACCGCACGTTTCTGAAAAAGCGTCTACTGCGATGGAAAAAACAAACACCATCGTTCTCAAAGTTGCTAAAGACGCGACCAAAGCAGAGATCAAAGCTGCTGTGCAGAAACTGTTTGAAGTCGAAGTCGAAGTCGTTAACACCCTGGTAGTTAAAGGGAAAGTTAAACGTCACGGACAGCGTATCGGTCGTCGTAGCGACTGGAAAAAAGCTTACGTCACCCTGAAAGAAGGCCAGAATCTGGACTTCGTTGGCGGCGCTGAGTAAGTCGGAGGAGTAATACAATGGCAGTTGTTAAATGTAAACCGACATCTCCGGGTCGTCGCCACGTAGTTAAAGTGGTTAACCCTGAGCTGCACAAGGGCAAACCTTTTGCTCCGTTGCTGGAAAAAAACAGCAAATCCGGTGGTCGTAACAACAATGGCCGTATCACCACTCGTCACATCGGTGGTGGCCACAAGCAGGCTTATCGTATTGTTGACTTCAAACGCAACAAAGACGGTATCCCAGCAGTTGTTGAACGTCTTGAGTACGATCCGAACCGTTCCGCGAACATCGCGCTGGTTCTGTACAAAGACGGCGAACGCCGTTACATCCTGGCCCCTAAAGGCCTGAAAGCTGGCGACCAGATTCAGTCTGGCGTTGATGCTGCAATCAAAGCAGGTAACACCCTGCCGATGCGCAATATCCCGGTTGGTTCTACCGTTCATAACGTAGAAATGAAACCAGGTAAAGGCGGTCAGCTGGCACGTTCCGCTGGTACTTACGTTCAGATCGTTGCTCGTGATGGTGCTTATGTCACCCTGCGTCTGCGTTCTGGTGAAATGCGTAAAGTCGAAGCAGACTGCCGTGCAACCCTGGGCGAAGTTGGCAATGCTGAGCATATGCTGCGCGTTCTGGGTAAAGCAGGTGCTGCACGCTGGCGTGGTGTTCGTCCTACCGTTCGCGGTACTGCGATGAACCCAGTCGACCACCCACATGGTGGTGGTGAAGGTCGTAACTTTGGTAAGCACCCGGTAACTCCGTGGGGCGTTCAGACCAAAGGTAAGAAGACCCGCAGCAACAAGCGTACTGATAAATTTATCGTACGTCGCCGTAGCAAATAATTTTAGAGGATAAGCCATGCCACGTTCTCTCAAGAAAGGTCCTTTTATTGACCTGCACTTGCTGAAGAAGGTAGAGAAAGCGGTGGAAAGCGGAGACAAGAAGCCCCTGCGCACTTGGTCCCGTCGTTCAACGATCTTTCCTAACATGATCGGTTTGACCATCGCTGTCCATAATGGTCGTCAGCACGTTCCAGTCTTTGTTACCGACGAAATGGTTGGTCACAAACTGGGTGAATTCGCACCGACTCGTACTTATCGCGGCCACGCTGCTGATAAAAAAGCGAAGAAGAAATAAGGTAGGAGGAAGAGATGGAAACTTTAGCTCAACATCGCCATGCTCGTTCTTCTGCACAGAAGGTTCGCCTTGTTGCTGACCTGATTCGCGGTAAGAAAGTGTCGCAGGCCCTGGACATCCTGACCTATACCAACAAGAAAGCTGCGGTATTGGTCAAGAAAGTACTGGAATCTGCCATTGCTAACGCTGAACACAACGATGGCGCTGACATCGACGATCTGAAAGTCGCGAAAATTTTCGTAGATGAAGGCCCAAGCATGAAGCGCATTATGCCGCGTGCGAAAGGTCGTGCAGATCGCATCCTGAAGCGCACCAGCCACATTACTGTGGTTGTGTCCGATCGCTGAGACTCTGGAGACTAGCAATGGGTCAGAAAGTACATCCTAATGGTATTCGCCTGGGTATTGTAAAACCATGGAACTCTACCTGGTTTGCGAACACCAAAGAATTCGCTGACAACCTGGACAGCGATTTTAAAGTACGTCAGTACCTGACTAAGGAACTGGCTAAAGCGTCTGTATCTCGTATCGTTATCGAGCGTCCAGCTAAGAGCATCCGTGTGACTATCCACACTGCTCGTCCTGGCATCGTTATCGGTAAGAAAGGCGAAGACGTAGAAAAACTGCGCAAGGTCGTAGCGGATATCGCTGGCGTTCCTGCACAGATCAATATCGCTGAAGTTCGTAAGCCTGAACTGGACGCTAAATTGGTTGCTGACAGCATCACTTCACAGCTGGAACGTCGTGTTATGTTCCGTCGTGCTATGAAGCGTGCTGTACAGAACGCAATGCGTCTGGGCGCTAAAGGTATCAAAGTTGAAGTTAGCGGCCGTCTGGGCGGCGCGGAAATCGCACGTACCGAATGGTACCGTGAAGGTCGCGTACCGCTGCACACTCTGCGTGCTGACATCGACTACAACACCTCTGAAGCGCACACCACTTACGGTGTAATCGGCGTTAAGGTATGGATCTTCAAAGGTGAGATCCTGGGTGGTATGGCTGCTGTTGAACAACCGGAAAAACCGGCTGCTCAACCTAAAAAGCAGCAGCGTAAAGGCCGTAAATAAGGAGCGTCGCTGATGTTACAACCAAAGCGTACAAAATTCCGTAAAGTGCACAAAGGCCGCAACCGTGGTCTGGCGCAGGGTACGGATGTTAGCTTCGGCACTTTCGGTCTGAAAGCTGTTGGCCGTGGTCGTCTGACTGCACGTCAGATCGAAGCAGCACGTCGTGCAATGACCCGTGCAGTTAAGCGTCAAGGTAAAATTTGGATCCGTGTATTCCCGGACAAACCAATTACCGAGAAGCCGCTGGAAGTTCGTATGGGTAAAGGTAAAGGTAACGTGGAGTACTGGGTTGCCTTGATCCAACCGGGCAAAGTCCTGTATGAAATGGACGGTGTTCCGGAAGAGCTGGCCCGTGAAGCCTTCGGCCTGGCAGCAGCGAAACTGCCTATCAAAACCACCTTTGTAACTAAGACGGTGATGTAATGAAAGCAAAAGAGCTGCGTGAAAAAAGCGTTGAAGAGCTGAACGCTGAGCTGCTGAACCTGCTGCGTGAGCAGTTCAACCTGCGTATGCAGGCTGCAAGTGGCCAGCTGCAACAGACTCACCTGCTGAAGCAAGTGCGTCGCAATGTTGCACGCGTTAAGACTTTACTGACTCAGAAGGCGGGTGCGTAATGACCGATAAAATCCGTACTCTGCAAGGTCGTGTTGTTAGCGACAAAATGGAGAAATCCATTGTTGTAGCTATCGAACGTATTGTGAAACACCCGATCTACGGTAAATTCATCAAGCGTACGACCAAACTGCACGTACATGACGAGAACAACGAATGTGGTATCGGCGACAAGGTTGAAATCCGTGAATGCCGTCCACTGTCCAAGACTAAGTCCTGGACGCTGGTTCGCGTTGTAGAGAAAGCGGTTCTGTAATACAGTACGCATTCTCAATACGAATAAACGGCTCAGCGATGAGCCGTTTATTTTTTCTACCCATATTGCAGAAGCGGTGTTATAATGCCGCGCCCTCGATATGGGGCTTTTTAACGGCTCTGATTTTAGAGTCTCAGGTAGTAGTTGACATTAGCGGAGCACTAAAATGATCCAAGAACAGACTATGCTGAACGTCGCCGACAACTCCGGTGCACGTCGCGTAATGTGTATCAAGGTTCTGGGTGGCTCGCACCGTCGCTACGCAGGCGTAGGCGACATCATCAAGATCACCATCAAGGAAGCAATTCCACGTGGTAAGGTCAAAAAAGGTGATGTGCTGAAGGCGGTAGTGGTGCGCACCAAGAAGGGTGTTCGTCGCCCTGACGGTTCTGTCATTCGCTTCGATGGTAATGCATGCGTTATTTTAAACAATAACAGCGAGCAGCCTATCGGCACGCGTATCTTTGGGCCGGTAACTCGTGAACTTCGTACTGAGAAGTTCATGAAAATTATCTCTCTGGCACCAGAAGTACTCTAAGGAGCGAATCATGGCAGCGAAAATCCGTCGTGATGACGAAGTTATCGTGTTAACCGGTAAAGATAAAGGTAAACGCGGTAAAGTAAAAAATGTTCTGTCTTCCGGCAAACTCGTCGTTGAAGGTATCAACCTGGTTAAGAAACATCAGAAGCCAGTTCCGGCCCTGAACCAACCAGGCGGCATCGTTGAAAAAGAAGCTGCTATTCAGGTTTCTAACGTTGCAATCTTCAATGCGGCTACCGGCAAGGCTGACCGTGTAGGCTTTAGATTCGAAGACGGTAAAAAAGTCCGTTTCTTCAAGTCTAACAGCGAAACTATCAAGTAATTTGGAGTAGTACGATGGCGAAACTGCATGATTACTACAAAGACGAAGTAGTTAAAAAACTCATGACTGAGTTTAACTACAATTCTGTCATGCAAGTCCCTCGGGTCGAGAAGATCACCCTGAACATGGGTGTTGGTGAAGCGATCGCTGACAAGAAACTGCTGGATAACGCAGCAGCTGACCTGACAGCAATCTCCGGTCAAAAACCGCTGATCACCAAAGCACGCAAATCTGTTGCAGGCTTCAAAATCCGTCAGGGCTATCCGATCGGCTGTAAAGTAACTCTGCGTGGCGAACGCATGTGGGAGTTCTTTGAGCGCCTGATCACTATTGCTGTTCCACGTATCCGTGACTTCCGTGGCTTGTCCGCTAAGTCTTTCGACGGTCGTGGTAACTACAGCATGGGTGTCCGTGAGCAGATCATCTTCCCAGAAATCGACTACGATAAAGTCGACCGCGTGCGTGGTTTGGATATTACCATTACCACTACTGCGAAATCTGACGAAGAAGGCCGTGCTCTGCTGGCTGCCTTTGACTTCCCGTTCCGCAAGTAAGGTAGGGTTACTGAATGGCTAAGCAATCAATGAAAGCACGCGAAGTAAAGCGCGTAGCTTTAGCTGATAAATTCTTCGCTAAACGCGCTGAACTGAAAGCGATCATTTCTGATGTGAACGCTTCCGACGAAGATCGTTGGAATGCGGTTCTCAAGCTGCAGTCTCTGCCGCGTGATTCCAGCCCGTCTCGTCAGCGTAACCGCTGTCGTCAAACAGGTCGTCCACATGGTTATGTGGGCAAGTTTGGGTTGAGCCGTATCAAACTGCGTGAAGCCGCCATGCGCGGTGAAGTACCAGGCTTGAAAAAGGCTAGCTGGTAATTACCAATTGAATCACGGGAGTAAAGACAGATGAGCATGCAAGATCCGATCGCGGATATGCTGACCCGTATCCGTAACGGTCAGGCCGCGAACAAAGTTGCGGTCACCATGCCTTCCGCCAAGCTGAAAGTGGCAATTGCCAACGTGCTGAAGGAAGAAGGTTTTATCGAAGATTTTAAAGTTGAAGGCGACACCAAGCCGGAACTGGAACTTACTCTCAAGTATTTCCAGGGTAAAGCTGTTGTAGAAAGCATTCAGCGTGTCAGCCGCCCAGGCCTGCGCATCTATAAGAAAAAAGATGAGCTGCCAAAAGTTATGGCTGGTCTTGGTATCGCAGTTGTTTCTACCTCTAAAGGTGTTATGACTGATCGTGCAGCGCGCCAGGCTGGTCTTGGTGGCGAAATTATCTGCTACGTAGCCTAATCGGAGGAAAGAATGTCTCGTGTTGCTAAAGCACCGGTCGTTATTCCTGCCGGCGTTGATGTAAAAATCGACGGTCAGGTTATTACGATCAAAGGTAAAAACGGCGAGCTGACTCGTACCCTCAACAAAGCTGTTGAAGTTAAACATGCAGATAACGCTCTGACCTTCGGTCCACGTGATGGTTTCGTGGATGGATGGGCTCAGGCTGGTACCGCGCGTGCCCTGCTGAACTCAATGGTTGTTGGTGTTACCGAAGGCTTCACTAAAAAGCTTCAGCTGGTTGGTGTAGGTTATCGTGCAGCTATCAAAGGGAATGCAGTAGGCCTGTCTCTGGGCTTCTCACACCCTGTTGAGCATCCGCTGCCGGCCGGTATCACTGCAGAATGTCCGACTCAAACTGAAATCGTGCTGAAAGGCGCTGATAAACAGCTGATCGGTCAGGTTGCAGCAGATCTGCGCGCCTACCGTCGTCCTGAGCCTTACAAAGGCAAGGGTGTTCGTTACGCCGACGAAGTCGTGCGTACCAAAGAGGCTAAGAAGAAGTAAGGTAACACTATGGATAAGAAATCTGCTCGTATCCGTCGTGCGACCCGCGCACGCCGCAAGCTCAAAGAGCTGGGTGCAACTCGCCTGGTGGTACATCGTACCCCGCGTCATATTTACGCACAGGTAATTGCACCGAACGGTTCTGAAGTTCTGGTAGCTGCTTCTACTGTAGAAAAAGCTATTGCAGAACAATTGAAGTACACCGGTAACAAAGACGCCGCTGCAGCTGTAGGTAAAGCTGTTGCTGAACGCGCTCTGGAAAAAGGCATCAGCAATGTTTCCTTTGACCGTTCCGGGTTCCAATATCATGGTCGTGTCCAGGCACTGGCAGATGCTGCCCGTGAAGCTGGCCTTCAGTTCTAAGGTAGAGGTGTAAGATGGCTCACATCGAAAAACAGGCTGGCGAACTGCAGGAAAAGCTGATCGCGGTAAACCGCGTATCTAAAACCGTTAAAGGTGGTCGTATTTTCTCCTTCACAGCTCTGACTGTAGTGGGTGATGGTAACGGTCGCGTTGGTTTTGGTTACGGTAAAGCGCGTGAAGTTCCAGCAGCGATCCAGAAAGCGATGGAAAAAGCCCGTCGCAACATGATTAACGTCGCGCTGAACAACGGCACCCTGCAGCACCCAGTTAAAGGTGTTCACACGGGGTCTCGTGTATTCATGCAGCCAGCTTCAGAAGGTACCGGTATCATCGCCGGTGGTGCAATGCGCGCCGTTCTGGAAGTTGCTGGGGTTCATAACGTACTGGCTAAAGCATATGGTTCCACCAACCCGATCAACGTGGTTCGTGCAACTATTGATGGCCTGGAAAATATGAATTCTCCAGAAATGGTCGCTGCCAAGCGTGGTAAATCCGTTGAAGAAATTCTGGGGTAATTGACCATGGCAAAGACTATTAAAATCACTCAAACCCGCAGTGCAATCGGTCGTCTGCCGAAACACAAGGCAACGCTGCTTGGCCTGGGTCTGCGTCGTATTGGTCATACCGTTGAGCGCGAGGATACTCCTGCTGTTCGCGGTATGGTCAACGCGGTTTACTTCATGGTTAAAGTTGAGGAGTAAGAGATGCGTTTAAATACTCTGTCTCCGGCCGAAGGCTCTAAAAAGGCGGGTAAACGCCTGGGTCGTGGTATCGGTTCTGGCCTCGGCAAAACCGGTGGTCGTGGTCACAAAGGTCAGAACTCTCGTTCTGGCGGTGGCGTACGTCGCGGTTTCGAGGGTGGCCAGATGCCACTGTACCGTCGTCTGCCGAAGTTCGGCTTCACCTCTCGCAAAGCAGCGATCACAGCGGAAATCCGTCTGTCTGACCTGGCGAAAGTTGAAGGCGGCGTTGTAGACCTGAACACGCTGAAAGCAGCAAACATTATCGGTATCCAGATCGAGTTCGCGAAAGTGATCCTGGCTGGTGAAGTTTCTACTCCGGTAACTGTTCGTGGCCTGCGTGTTACTAAAGGTGCTCGTGCTGCTATCGAAGCTGCTGGCGGTAAAATTGAGGAATAAGTAGCAGATGGCTAAGCAACCGGGATTAGATTTTCAAAGTGCCAAAGGTGGATTTGGCGAGCTGAAACGCAGACTGCTGTTTGTTATCGGCGCGCTGATTGTGTTCCGTATTGGCTCTTTTATTCCGATCCCTGGTATCGATGCCGCTGTACTTGCCAAACTGCTTGAGCAACAGCGAGGCACCATCATTGAAATGTTCAACATGTTCTCTGGTGGTGCTCTCAGCCGTGCTTCTATCTTCGCTCTGGGTATTATGCCGTACATTTCGGCATCTATTATTATCCAGCTGCTGACGGTCGTTCATCCGGCCCTGGCAGAGTTGAAGAAAGAAGGGGAGTCTGGACGTCGTAAGATTAGTCAGTACACCCGTTACGGTACTCTGGTGCTGGCAATATTCCAGTCGATCGGTATTGCTACCGGTCTTCCGAATATGCCTGGTATGCAGGGCCTGGTATTAAACCCAGGCTTTGCATTCTATTTCACCGCTGTTGTTAGTCTGGTCACAGGGACAATGTTCCTGATGTGGCTCGGCGAACAGATTACTGAACGTGGTATCGGTAACGGTATCTCGATCATTATCTTCGCCGGTATTGTTGCGGGCCTCCCGCCAGCCATCGCCCATACTATCGAGCAAGCGCGTCAAGGCGACCTGCACTTCCTCCTGTTGCTGTTGGTTGCAGTATTAGTATTTGCAGTGACGTTCTTTGTTGTCTTCGTTGAACGTGGTCAACGCCGCATTGTGGTGAACTACGCTAAACGTCAGCAAGGTCGTCGTGTCTATGCTGCACAGAGCACACATTTACCGCTGAAAGTGAATATGGCAGGGGTAATCCCGGCGATCTTCGCTTCCAGTATTATTCTGTTCCCGGCGACCATCGCGTCATGGTTCGGGGGCGGGACTGGTTGGAACTGGCTGACAACAATTTCGCTGTATTTGCAGCCTGGGCAACCACTTTATGTGTTACTCTATGCGTCTGCGATCATCTTCTTCTGTTTCTTCTACACGGCGTTGGTCTTCAACCCGCGTGAAACAGCAGATAACCTGAAGAAGTCCGGTGCATTTGTACCAGGAATTCGTCCGGGAGAGCAAACGGCGAAGTATATCGATAAGGTAATGACCCGCCTGACTTTGGTTGGTGCGCTTTATATTACTTTTATCTGCCTGATCCCGGAGTTCATGCGTGATGCAATGAAAGTACCGTTCTACTTCGGTGGAACCTCACTGCTTATCGTTGTTGTCGTGATTATGGACTTTATGGCTCAAGTGCAAACTCTGATGATGTCCAGTCAGTATGAGTCTGCATTGAAGAAGGCGAACCTGAAAGGCTACGGCCGCTAATTGGTCGCCTGAGAAGTTACGGAGAGTAAAAATGAAAGTTCGTGCTTCCGTCAAGAAATTATGCCGTAACTGCAAAATCGTTAAGCGTGATGGTGTCATCCGTGTGATTTGCAGTGCCGAGCCGAAGCATAAACAGCGCCAAGGCTGATTATTTCGCATATTTTTCTTGCAAAGTTGGGTTGAGCTGGCTAGATTAGCCAGCCAATCTTTTGTATGTCTGTACGTTTCCATTTGAGTATCCTGAAAACGGGCTTTTCAGCATGGTGCGTACATATTAAATAGTAGGAGTGCATAGTGGCCCGTATAGCAGGCATTAACATTCCTGATCAGAAACATGCTGTGATCGCATTAACTTCGATCTACGGCGTCGGCAAGACCCGTTCTAAAGCCATTCTGGCTGCAGCGGGTATCGCTGAAGATGTTAAGATCAGTGAGCTGTCTGAAGAACAAATCGACACGCTGCGTGACGAAGTTGCCAAATTTGTCGTTGAAGGTGATCTGCGCCGTGAAATCAGCATGAGCATCAAGCGCCTGATGGATCTTGGTTGCTATCGCGGTTTGCGTCATCGTCGTGGTCTGCCAGTGCGCGGTCAGCGTACTAAGACCAACGCACGTACCCGTAAGGGTCCGCGCAAACCGATCAAGAAATAATCGGGGTGATTGAATAATGGCAAAGGCACCAGTTCGTGCACGTAAACGTGTAAGAAAACAAGTCTCTGACGGCGTGGCTCATATCCATGCTTCTTTCAACAACACCATCGTTACTATTACTGATCGTCAGGGTAACGCATTGGGTTGGGCAACAGCCGGTGGTTCCGGTTTCCGTGGTTCTCGCAAATCCACTCCGTTCGCAGCTCAGGTTGCAGCAGAGCGTTGCGCTGAAGCCGTAAAAGAATACGGCATCAAGAATCTGGAAGTTATGGTTAAAGGTCCGGGTCCGGGTCGTGAATCTACTGTTCGCGCTCTGAACGCCGCTGGTTTCCGCATCACGAATATTACTGATGTGACTCCGATCCCTCATAACGGTTGTCGTCCGCCGAAAAAACGTCGCGTATAACGCTCGTTTTTTAGGTTAGTTGGAGATAGAAAATGGCAAGATATTTGGGTCCTAAGCTCAAGCTGAGCCGTCGTGAGGGCACCGACTTATTCCTTAAGTCTGGCGTTCGCGCGATCGATACCAAGTGTAAAATTGAACAAGCTCCTGGCCAGCACGGTGCGCGTAAACCGCGTCTGTCTGACTATGGTGTGCAGTTGCGTGAAAAGCAAAAAGTTCGCCGTATGTACGGTGTGCTGGAGCGTCAGTTCCGTAACTACTATAAAGAAGCAGCACGTCTGAAAGGCAACACGGGTGAAAACCTGCTGGCTCTGCTGGAAGGTCGTCTGGACAACGTTGTATACCGTATGGGCTTCGGCGCTACTCGTGCTGAATCACGTCAGCTGGTTAGCCACAAAGCAATCATGGTAAACGGTCGTGTTGTTAACATCGCTTCTTATCAGGTTAAAGCGAATGACGTTGTTAGCATTCGTGAGAAAGCGAAAAAGCAATCTCGCGTGAAGGCCGCTCTGGAGCTGGCTGAGCAGCGTGAAAAGCCAACCTGGCTGGAAGTTGATGCTGGCAAGATGGAAGGTACGTTCAAGCGTCAGCCAGAACGTTCTGATCTGTCTGCGGACATTAACGAACACCTGATCGTCGAGCTTTACTCCAAGTAAAGCTTAGTACCAAAGAGAGGACACAATGCAGGGTTCTGTGACAGAGTTTCTAAAACCGCGCCTGGTAGATATCGAGCAAGTGAGTTCGACGCACGCCAAGGTGACCCTTGAGCCTTTAGAGCGTGGCTTTGGCCATACTCTGGGTAACGCACTGCGCCGTATTCTGCTCTCATCGATGCCGGGTTGCGCGGTGACCGAGGTTGAGATTGATGGTGTACTTCATGAGTACAGCACCAAAGAAGGCGTTCAGGAAGATATCCTTGAAATCCTGCTCAACCTGAAAGGGCTGGCGGTGAGAGTTCAGGGTAAAGATGAAGTTATTCTTACTCTGAATAAATCTGGCATTGGCCCTGTGACTGCAGCCGACATCACCCACGACGGTGATGTTGAAATCGTCAAGCCGCAGCACGTGATCTGCCACCTGACCGATGAGAACGCAGCGATTAGCATGCGTATCAAAGTTCAGCGCGGTCGTGGTTATGTGCCGGCTTCTGCCCGAATTCATTCGGAAGAAGATGAGCGCCCAATCGGCCGTCTGCTGGTCGACGCATGCTACAGCCCTGTAGAGCGTATTGCCTACAATGTTGAAGCAGCGCGTGTAGAACAGCGTACCGACCTGGACAAGCTGGTCATCGAAATGGAAACCAACGGCACAATCGATCCTGAAGAGGCGATTCGTCGTGCGGCAACCATCCTGGCAGAACAACTGGAAGCTTTCGTTGACTTACGTGATGTACGTCAGCCGGAAGTGAAAGAAGAGAAACCAGAATTCGATCCGATCCTGCTGCGCCCTGTTGACGATCTCGAATTGACTGTCCGCTCTGCTAACTGCCTCAAGGCAGAAGCTATCCACTATATCGGTGATCTGGTACAGCGTACCGAGGTTGAGTTGCTGAAAACGCCGAACCTGGGTAAAAAATCTCTTACTGAGATTAAAGACGTGCTGGCTTCACGTGGTTTGTCTCTGGGCATGCGCCTGGAAAACTGGCCACCAGCTAGTATTGCTGACGAGTAACCGGATCACAGGTTAAGGTTTTACTGAGAAGGATAAGGTCATGCGCCATCGTAAGAGTGGTCGTCAACTGAACCGCAACAGCAGCCATCGCCAGGCTATGTTCCGCAACATGGCAGGTTCACTGGTTCGTCATGAGATCATCAAGACGACCCTGCCTAAAGCGAAAGAGCTGCGTCGCGTAGTTGAGCCGCTGATTACTCTTGCCAAGACTGACAGCGTTGCTAATCGTCGTCTGGCATTCGCCCGTACTCGTGATAACGAGATCGTGGCAAAACTGTTTAACGAACTGGGCCCGCGTTTCGCGAGCCGTGCCGGTGGTTACACTCGCATTCTGAAGTGTGGCTTCCGTGCAGGCGACAACGCGCCGATGGCTTACATCGAGCTGGTTGATCGTTCAGAGAAAGCAGAAGCTGCTGCAGAGTAATCTGCAGTAACGTAAAAAAACCCGCCTCGGCGGGTTTTTTTATATCCGGTAGATCCCCAACTTCTCTACAATGTTTGTATCAAATCTGTTCTTTCTCTGGAGCTGATAATGTGGTTGCTCGATCAGTGGGCAGAACGCCATATTCGCGATGCCCAAAAAAAAGGTGAATTTGATGATCTTCCAGGAAGTGGCGCTCCCCTTGTGCTGGAAGACGATTCGCACATCGCGCCAGAATTACGTGCAGGATACCGATTACTGAAAAATGCAGGTTGTCTTCCTCCTGAACTCGAACAGCGCAGGGAGGCGGTTGAGCTTGCTGATCTACTCAGAGGCATCCGTCAGGACGATCCTCGACATTCTGAACTTTCCCGTCGGCTCGCCCTGATTGAACTCAAGCTTCACCAGGCTGGAATGAATACTGATTTTCTGCGCGGTGAATACGGCGAAAGATTGATGCATAAAATAAACGAGGAATAGTTATGTACCGTATCGGTGAACTTGCAAAGCTCGCGAACGTAACGCCGGATACCATCCGATACTATGAAAAGCAGCAGATGATTGATCATGAAGTACGCACTGAAGGCGGTTTTCGCCTTTATACCGATAACGATCTACAGCGTCTGCGCTTTATTCGTTATGCGCGTCAGCTTGGTTTCACACTGGATTCGATCCGCGAGTTATTATCGATCCGTATTGATCCGGAACATCATACCTGCCAGGAGTCGAAGAGTATTGTTCAGGCCCGACTGGATGAGGTTGAAGCGCGCATTCAGGAGTTGCAGACTATGCAGCGTTCTTTACAAAGGCTGAATGACGCCTGCTGTGGTACGGCGCACAGCAGTATCTATTGTTCAATTCTGGAAGCTCTTGAACAGGGGGCCAGTGGAGAAATGGAGGGCAGTTGATTTTTTGTCCGCCCGGGGCTAGACTTCCGTCGACATAAACCATGCTCAGGAGAAATGATGAGCCGCTATCAGCATACGAAGGGACAAATTAAAGATAACGCTATTGAAGCTTTACTACATGACCCGCTCTTTAGACAGCGTGTCGAGAAAAGTAAAAAAGGGAAAGGAAGTTATCTGCGTAAAGACAAGTATGCAAAACGGGGTAACTGGGAGGCCAGTGGCAAACAAGCGGATCGCTTTTTTACCACTGGCCTTCTTGCTTTTAGTTTCTGATCAAGAGCGATTATTCTGCTCTTTTAACAGATCGCGAATTTCTGCCAGCAATACTTCTTCTTTTGTTGGTGCTGGTGCTGCTGCAGGCTCTTCTTTTTTACGATTTAACTTGTTGATAAGCTTTATGGCCATAAAAATGGCAAACGCCACAATCACGAAGTCGAATATGTTCTGAATGAACACACCGTAATGCATTACGACCGCCGGGACATCGCCCTGCGCATCCCGGAGCGTGACGGCAAATTGTTTGAAATCAATGCCCCCGATTAATAACCCCAACGGTGGCATGATAATGTCGGCAACTAATGATGAGACGATCTTACCGAACGCCGCACCAATAATGACACCCACTGCCAAATCCACCACATTCCCGCGCATCGCAAATTCGCGAAACTCTTTAATAAAACTCATTATGCTCTCCTTGTGCCAGCTGACGATTATAAGTTTAACAAATGATTAGCTATTTGCCATTGGGGATAAATAATCGTTATGAAAAATAAAAGGCATGTTAAATAGAGGGATTATGTTCAGGTGCTCTTTGAGGAGCACCTGAATGATTACAGGAAGAATGGACTTGGCTGGAACAGGCGTTCGACATCGGTAATAAATTTTTTATCGGTAAGGAACATAATAACGTGGTCCCCTTGCTCGATACGTAAATTATCATTGGCAATCATGACATCATTCCCCCGTACTACGGCCCCGATAATTGTCCCCGGGGGAAGTTTAATCTCATCAATGGCGCGTCCCACAACGCGTGATGTGGTTTCATCACCATGAGCTACGGCTTCAATGGCTTCTGCCACACCGCGACGCAGAGATGAAACGCCGACAATATCCGCTTTGCGAACATGGCTCAGGAGGGCGGAAATGGTCGCTTGCTGTGGCGAAATGGCGATATCAATGACACTCCCCTGAACAAGGTCAACATAAGCCCGGCGCTGAATAAGCACCATCACCTTTTTTGCCCCCATTCGTTTGGCGAGCATAGCCGACATGATATTTGCTTCATCGTCGTTGGTGACGGCAATAAACAGATCAACCTGATCAATATGTTCTTCAGCCAGTAGTTCCTGATCCGACGCATCGCCATAAAATACGATCGTGTTCTGCAACTTTTCTGCCAGTTCAGAAGCTCGTTGCTGATCGCGTTCGATCAATTTCACGCTGTAATCTTTTTCTAGTCTACGCGCGAGGCCAGCACCGATATTGCCACCACCGACCAACATAATACGTTTATATGGCTTCTCGAGACGCTGAAGCTCACTCATTACTGCGCGAATATGCTGAGAGGCCGCAATAAAGAAGACCTCATCACCGGCTTCGACAATGGTGGAGCCTTGCGGACGAATCGGTCTGTCGTGACGGAAAATGGCTGCGACACGAGTATCAATGTGCGGCATATGCTCACGCATTGTGGAGAGCGCATTGCCGATTAATGGCCCACCGTAATAGGCCTTAACCACTGCAAGACTCACTTTACCTTCGGCAAAATTCACCACCTGCAGTGCGCCAGGATATTCGATCAGGCGATAGATATTGTCGATAACCAGTTGCTCTGGCGCGATGAGATGATCAATCGGGACCGCTTCGGAATTAAACAGTTTCTCTGCATCGCGGACATAATCAGGAGAGCGGATGCGCGCGATTCGGTTTGGTGTGTTGAAAAGTGAGTAAGCCACCTGACAAGCAACCATATTGGTTTCGTCAGAGCTGGTTACAGCAACCAGCATGTCGGCATCATCGGCACCCGCTTCACGAAGGACCCGTGGATGCGAGCCGTGACCCTGCACAACACGAAGGTCAAACTTGTCCTGCAACACGCGCAGCCGATCGCCGTTGGTATCAACAATAGTGATGTCATTGTTTTCACCAACCAGGTTTTCCGCCAGCGTTCCACCAACCTGTCCTGCGCCCAGAATGATAATTTTCATATCTCGTGACCTGTTCTCAACATCACTCTTTGATTAGCTTAGCGTAAAAGAAACCATCACCCTCTTCTGCACCTGGCAGGTTCTGCTGACCGGGGCGTTCAGGCGTCCCCGTATCTCTTAATGCAGCGTCCGGAGTTCGTTTAAGGAAGGCCGCGATTTGCTGACTGTTTTCTTCCGGCAGTACGGAACAGGTTGCATAGACCAGCGTTCCGCCTGGTTTAAGATGCGGCCAAATGGCGTCAAGAATGTCGGATTGCAGCTGGGCAAGTTCCTTAATATCACGGTCACGACGCAGCCACTTAATATCCGGATGACGGCGAATAACACCGGTTGCCGAGCAGGGGGCGTCCAGCAAAATCCGATCAAATTTCGTCTCGCCACACCATTCTGCGGGTTTGCGTCCATCACCTTGCTTAACCTGCGCCTTCATACCCAGACGTTTCAGGTTGTCGTAGACGCGTGAAAGACGTTGTTCATCAACGTCCACTGCCAATACGCTGGCCTGAGGCGCAACTTCCAGAATATGCGTGGTTTTGCCGCCTGGCGCGGCGCAGAGATCGAGGATCTGCTCTCCATTTTGTGGTTCAAGCCAGGTCATGCAACCCTGAGCAGAGGCATCCTGTACAGTTACCCAGCCTTCGTCAAAACCGGGTAATGCATGTACCGGTGCAGGCGATGCTAAACGTACGGCATCAGGATAGGCGTCATGTGTGAAGCCGTTCATTCCAGCCTCTTCAAGCAAGGCCAGCCAGCCATCGCGAGAATGATGATTGCGATTCACGCGCAACCACATTGGCGGGCGCTGGTTATTGGCTTCGGCAATGTCCTGCCACTGCTGTGGATAAGCTTTTTTCAGGCGATTCAGAAGCCATTCCGGGTGCAGGAAACGTGTTTCACTTTGAGCAAACTCAGTAAGAAGCTCTTCCTGCTGTCGCTGGAACTGACGCAGTACTCCGTTGATCAGACCTTTCAGTTGGGGACGTTTGATCGCAACTGCACCTTCCACTGTCTCAGCCAACGCGGCATGATGTGGGATACGGGTATGAAGAAGCTGATAGAAACCTACCATAATTAAATAATGTACGGTGCGTTGCTTGCCGGTCATTGGCCGCGACATCAGCTTATTAATCAACCACTCAAGCTGAGAGAGTGTGCGCAGGACGCCAAAGCAGAGCTCCTGAAGCAGGGCTTTGTCTTTATCAGAGACTTTTTGTTGCAGTGGAGGCAGGACGTTACTCAGTGACTGGCCCTGCTCGATAACCTGCTCAACGGCCTGGGCCGCTATACTGCGTAGATTTTGTTTTTTCATAACCGTAAAAATAAAAATGCCCGGAAACTCCGGGCCTTAAGAATAAATTTGTTCAGGCAAGGCGATTGCCAGGGATAAACCATTCGCGACGGGAATTTAACAGGTCCTGAGCACTCATGGCTTTCTTACCGGCCGGTTGCAGCGCTTCAAGATTCAAGATCCCTTGGGCGGTCGCTACCTGGATACCGTTCTTGCTGACATCAATAATCGTACCGGGTTCAGCCGTGGTATTGCCGCTAATGACCGAGGCTTTCCAGACTTTCACTGGCTGCTCATCGATCTCCATCCAGCTCATTGGCCATGGATTAAACGCACGAATGCAGCGTTCGAGTTGAGCAGCAGACAGTGACCAGTCGATCCGCGCTTCTTCTTTGCTTAGCTTTTCGGCATAGGTAACAAGCGATTCATCCTGAACTTCAGGTTGCGCCGTATTATCCGCAAGCTGTTGCAGCGTCTCGAGGAGACCCTGAGGGCCAAGGTCCGCCAGCTTGTCGTACAGCGTTGCGCTGGTGTCTTCCGCGGTAATCGGGCAGGCGAGTTTATAGAGCATGTCGCCAGTGTCTAAACCTACGTCCATCTTCATGATAGTGACGCCAGTCTCTGCATCACCTGCCCATAAAGAACGCTGGATAGGCGCGGCGCCACGCCAGCGAGGCAGCAGAGAACCGTGCACATTTACACAGCCCAGGCGAGGCATATCAAGCACAGCTTTTGGCAGAATTAAACCGTAAGCCACTACCACCATCACGTCGGCATTCAGGTCAGCAACAAGTTGCTGATTTTCCGGTGAACGCAGGGAGGCTGGCTGGAATACCGGTAATCCATGCTCTTCTGCCAGCACTTTTACCGGGCTTGGCATCAACTTTTTGCCGCGGCCAGCCGGACGATCTGGTTGAGTAAATACACCCACAATCTGGTGATCAGAAGACAACAGCGCGTCAAGATGACGCGCTGCAAAATCAGGTGTTCCTGCAAAGATAATACGTAGCGATTTAGACACGTTATTCCTTGTATCCCGGGATGTTATGCACGAGAACGCATACGATCCAGTTTCTCTACTTTCTGGCGAATACGCTGCTGTTTCAGCGGTGAGAGGTAATCGATAAACAGTTTACCGACCAGGTGATCCATCTCATGCTGAATACAAATCGCCAGCAGGTCGTCTGCTTCCAGCTCGAACGGATTACCGTCACGATCCAGAGCGCGAATTTTCACTTTTTCGGCACGCGGCACTAAAGCGCGCTGTTCCGGAATGGACAGACAGCCTTCCTCAATACCGGTTTCGCCACTTTTCTCAAGCAACTCAGGATTGATCAGCACCAGACGACCATCGCGATTTTCAGAAACGTCGATCACGATAATGCGCTTGTGAATGTCCACCTGAGTCGCCGCAAGGCCAATGCCTTCTTCGGCGTACATGGTATCGAACATATCATCTACGATACGCTGAATTTCTGCATTCACTTCTTTAACCGGTTCAGCGACGATGCGAAGGCGCTCGTCCGGAATATGTAACACTTGCAAAACTGCCATAAATTTCCAGAGTCGTGTTCAGGAGTTGATAACAATAATACCTCTATTCTAGACAAATCCCCCATTGATTGACAGCATCAGTGACCAATCGCAATGATTGCGGAGGCCGCTTATGGCAGGGGAAAGGATGACATCTACCGAGATATGGTTACGGTTAATACATACAGGGTCTCTTTGTGGTGATGCAATGCTGGACGCCGTCGCACGGCTACAGAATCAGAAAAGCATAGATGTTCCTGTTCTCAGAAACGCCGGGCTGACAGCAAAGCAAGCTGAAAGGTTCTTTGCTCCAGATGAAAATGAGCTGGAACGCAGCCTGATGTGGCTTGAGCAGCCGGACAATCAATTATTAACGGCACATGATCCGCTTTATCCTCCCTTGCTTCGAACTATTCCTGATTATCCGGGGGCGTTATTTGTAAAAGGCAACCCAGAGGCGCTTAACACTATCCAGTTGGCTGTTGTAGGTAGCCGTGCGCCGTCATGGTACGGCGAGCGATGGGGGAAAATTCTGTGCGAGCAGCTTTCTCAAAGCGGGTTCACGATCACCAGCGGGCTGGCCTGTGGTATTGATGGCGTTGCCCACAACGCTGCGCTGTCAGTAAAAGGTCGTAGTGTAGCCGTGTTGGGGAACGGTCTTTTTAGCATTTATCCCCGTCGGCATCAGGCTTTGGCTATACGTCTCATCGAATCTGGCGGTGCGATAGTGTCTGAGTTCCCACTTTCGGCGCAGCCCAGACCAGCAAACTTTCCGCGTCGTAATCGAATTATCAGCGGGCTTAGCAGAGGCGTACTGGTCGTTGAAGCGGCGCGGAGAAGCGGTTCACTGGTCACAGCTCGATGCGCGCTCGAACAGGGGCGAGAAGTCTTCGCCCTGCCTGGTCCGATAGGCAATCCCGGATGCGAGGGGCCCCACTGGCTGATTAAGCAAGGGGCAACACCGGTAACGGAAGTCGGGGACATTCTTGAAAATTTGCAATATGGGTTGCAATGGCTGCAGGAAGATCCCGAAAAGCGACAATATTCATCAGATCAGGGAAAGGTGGCATTGCCATTTCCCAAGCTCCTGGCTAACGTAGGAGATGAGGTAACACCTGTTGACGTTGTCGCTGAACGTGCCGGCCAACCTGTGCCAGTAACGGTAGCACAGCTACTCGAACTGGAGTTAGCAGGGTGGATCGCAGCTGTACCCGGCGGCTATGTCCGATTAAGGAGGGCATGCCATGTTCGACGTACTGATGTATTTGTTTGAGACTTACATCCATAACGAAGCAGAAATGCGAGTGGATCAGGACAAATTGACACAGGATCTTACCGATGCGGGGTTTGAGCGGGAAGATATCTATAATGCGTTGATGTGGCTGGAAAAGTTAGCTGATTATCAGGAAGGCCTTGCCGAACCTATGCAGCTTGCTTCTGACCCATTGTCTGTACGCATCTATACCGCTGAAGAGTGTGAAAGGCTGGACGCCAGCTGCCGGGGATTCATTTTATTCCTTGAGCAGATTCAGGTGCTAAACCTCGAAACGAGAGAAATGGTGATAGAGCGCGTCATGGCGCTGGATACAGCAGAATTTGAACTGGAAGACCTCAAATGGGTGATCCTGATGGTTCTGTTTAATATTCCAGGCTGTGAAAATGCCTATCAGCAGATGGAAGAATTACTCTTTGAAGTGAATGAAGGTATGCTGCATTAATTCAATATGCAGCACCAAGAGTTGTTATGGCCAAATCAGCACTATTCACGGTGCATAAAAATGAGCCCTGTCCGCAGTGCGGGGCTGAACTTGTTATTCGGTCCGGGAAACACGGCCCGTTTCTCGGTTGTTCACAGTATCCGGAATGTGATTATGTCCGTCCCCTGAAAAGCCAGGCGGACGGACATATCGTTAAAATTCTGGAGGGGCAGCTTTGCCCTCTCTGCGGCGGTGAGTTAGCGCTGCGTCAGGGGCGTTTCGGCATGTTCATTGGATGTAGCCGTTACCCTGCATGCGAACATACAGAACAAATTGATAAACCGGATGAAACGGCTATTGCTTGTCCTCAATGCCAGCGTGGGCAACTGGTACAGCGTCGTTCTCGTTTTGGTAAGACCTTCCATTCTTGCGATCGCTATCCTGAATGCCAGTTCGTTATCAATTTCAAACCGGTAGCGGGCGTCTGCACTCATTGCAATTATCCGCTACTTATTGAGAAGAAAACGGCGCAAGGTATGAAACGCTTTTGCGCCAGTAAACAATGTGGAAAGCCGGTTTCGGCGGATCAAAATAGTGAATAATAACCTGCCATCAGGCTCCATTGCGCATGCGGTGGATGTCCTGAAAAATGAAGAAGTCATCGCCTATCCAACTGAAGCTGTCTTTGGGGTCGGTTGCGATCCTGACAGCGAGACGGCCGTTGGCCGATTACTGGCACTCAAACAGAGGCCCGTCGAAAAAGGGCTGATTTTAATCGCTGCCAATTATGAACAACTAAAGCCTTATATTGATGATTCCATGTTAACACCGGCTCAGCGGGAGACTGTCTTCTCCGCGTGGCCAGGGCCTGTGACCTTTGTTTTTCCGGCGCAACCTTCGACACCGCGCTGGTTAACCGGAAAGTTTGATTCCCTCGCCGTCCGCGTCACCGACCATCCGCTGGTGGTGGAACTGTGCCTGGCGTTTGGCAAACCACTGGTCTCCACCAGTGCCAACCTGACCGGGCTGCCTCCGTGCCGAACAACTGAAGAAGTACTGGCGCAGTTCGGGAGCGATTTCCCGGTAGCATTGGGTGAAACGGGTGGTCGACTGAATCCGTCGGAAATCCGCGACGCTTTGACCGGCGAACGTTTTCGCCAGGGGTAATATGATGGAAGCTTATGCTGTTTTTGGTAACCCGATAGCGCACAGTAAGTCACCCTGGATCCATCAGCAGTTTGCTGACCAGCTCCAGATAGTTCATCCCTATAGCCGCGTGCTGGCACCTGTTGACGCATTTGTTCCGACCCTGAATGCTTTTTTCGACGCGGGCGGTAAAGGTGCAAATGTGACGGTACCTTTCAAAGAAGAAGCTTTTGAACGGGCAGATGAACTGACTGAACGTGCTTCTCTTGCCGGTGCCGTGAATACGCTAAAACGGCTTGAGGATGGGCGGTTACTTGGCGATAACACGGATGGTATCGGGTTGCTTAGCGACCTGGAAAGACTGTCATTTATTAAACCGGGTTTTCGAATTCTACTGATAGGTGCGGGCGGGGCTTCTCGTGGCGTACTGCTTCCTCTCTTATCTTTTGATTGTGCTGTGACAATTACCAACCGCACGTTTTCCAGAGCAGAAGCGTTAGCGGGGTTATTCGCACATACCGGCAGTGTAAGCGCAGTTGCGCTTGATGATCTGGCGGGTCACGAGTTCGATCTGATCATTAATGCCACCTCTAGCGGTATTGGTGGCGAAGTTCCGGCGATCCCTTCTGCACTGGTGAGTCACCACATCTATTTCTACGACATGTTTTATCAGAAAGGGAAGACACCGTTCCTGAACTGGTGTGAGCAACACGGCGCGAAGCATCTGGCGGATGGACTGGGTATGCTGGTGGGGCAGGCGGCACATGCGGTGCTGCTCTGGCACGGAGTGTTACCTGCGGTCGAACCGGTGATTGAAAAGCTGAAGCAGGAATTGACTGATTGAACCAGGCAATTCATTTTCCTGATAGAGAAGTCTGGGATGAGAGCAAACAGGCTGTCTGCTTTCCGGTGCTGGTGCACGGGATGCAATTGACCTGTGCGATCGGCGGAGAAACGCTGCTGAGTCGCTTTGGCGGTTCTCATCCACTAGACGTCTTTTGTGAGAATCGCTGGGATCTCGAAGAGGAAGCCAGCGATTTGATCCGCGATCAGCAGGAAGACGATCAGGGCTGGGTCTGGTTGTCCTGAGCCAAATACTCATCTTTCCATTTCACATAGTTATTCGCTGAGTATCTCAACCCTTCTATTTCCGCCTCTTTTAAGGGGCGGATCTGTTTCACCGGGCTACCTAAATAGAGATAACCGCTTTCCAGATGTTTGTTTTGCGGGACAAGACTTCCAGCGCCAATCATTACATCATCTTCTACTATCACACCATCCAGCAAAATCGAGCCCATCCCCACAAGCACCCGATTACCGATAGTGCAGCCGTGAAGCATCACTTTATGGCCGACTGTGACATCCTCTCCAATGATGAGCGGATTGCCCTCAGGGTTGTATGAGGATTTGTGTGTGACGTGCAGAACGCTACCATCCTGAATATTGGTACGGGCACCAATCGACACATAGTTGACATCCCCCCTGATGGCGACAAGTGGCCAAATACTGACATCAGCGGCTATTCGCACATCACCAATGACCACGCTGCTGGCATCGATCATCACGCGATCGCCTTTTTTGGGGAACAGATCTTTATAGGGACGTAATACTGAGGGCATATCTACCTCTATGGATGAGCGCTATATAGAAGACTTTGATCATAATATTGGATCGAGGCAAGGTAAAATGCGTCAATATTTAAGCAGATCGGGTGGGTTTTCAGCGAAAAGCGCGGAAAATCGTCAGTCGGAAAAAAAGATCCAAAAAGTACTTGTGCTAAAAAATGGGATCCCTATAATGCGCCTCCATCGACACGGCGGATGTGAATCACTTCACAAACAACCCGGTCGGTTGAAGAGAAAAAATCCTGAAATAACGGGTTGACTCTGAAAGAGGAAAGCGTAATATACGCCACC
>NZ_JAFBJM010000017.1:0-5866 GCF_016809815.1 Enterobacter sp. E1
AGGACTTTAATTTCCATACGAATCTCAAAAGTGATCATAAGCTCCCCTGTATTCAGAGGAGCAGATTAACCCCTGGATCAATTTTCAACCGTTGGGGTGGATCAGTTTTGCACCGTTGGTAACAGCAAGAGCAGGGAGACCTGAAGGTGGTGCTACTCCACGTCCATACACTCCACGTCCCAGAAGTGGTCTTACAGGCGCTGACAGTATCCATGACCTTGTACACCGTCAACAGACCTCTGCATTCTTCGGGCAGATGCAGCTACGTACACCAGAGACAGCAGCAGCCTATACAGCCCGTCTGAACGCTCTACGTGACCAGCACATCAGCAGTGGTGCAGGTGACGTTAACACCTTCAGACGGAATCTACGTGAACTGAACTTTGAGTTTGCACAGCAAGCACGAGCAGCATCACACCAACGCGCTCAACAGCGTATGACTGCAATGGAGGGTTCAGGCGCTTTCTCTCGCTTATCAGTTGCTGCAACATCATTAGCTGCTGGTTTCTTGACTCTTCAGAAAGCAGTGGAATTATTCGGTGAGTCACTTCAGGAAGGTAATAAACGTGCCCAGGCGCGTACAATGCTTTCTTCAGCTTATGGTGCTGATACACAGGCCATCACAGCGGCAGTGAATGATTACGCTAACCGTTACGGTGCAGATAAGGCTACAGCCCAGCAACAAGCAGCACAGTTACGATTCACCCTGCCTGAAAAGCAATTCTCTAACACTGATATCCCTACGCTTTTAGAGACCGAATCAGTATTTGCGCACCAGACAGGTATGACTGCTGATAGTGTTGAGCGTTTCAACTATGCCTTATCCCAGATTGCAGCAAGCTCTAAATTAATTGGACAGGACTGGCTCCAGGTCGTGAACGCAAGTCCCGCTTTAATTAAACCTCTTGAGAAACTTACGGGGACAAGTGATACACGTCAGTTACGTGAAAAGCTTAAAACTCTGACAGGTGGTGAGGTCGCTAAACTCATGGTGACCGCCATGGAAAACCTGAATAAGTCAACAGGTGCAGCAGCTAAGGCTATGAACTCTATGCAAGCAACGCAAGGGCGCTTTGCCAATGCACAGAAAGACAGCATGGAGCAATTCTATAATGGCTTTAGCGGTGGGTTTAAACGCCTCCTGAACGCTCTGACAGGGATTCTTGGTGACAATGGTGATGTGTTCCTGTGGCTGGGTAAAGTGCTGGGTGGGTTCTTTAATACGCTTGCAGAGTATGTGTATAAGCTCGATGACTGGATTTCTACAGCAAAAGCTTTCTACGCTGATTTCTCTGATATGTGGACTGACTTCTATAAAAACCTCCCTGAACCAGTCCAGAAGGCACTAGACACTATCGGTGACATCTTTAAAACGTGGGCTTTAGGTATGCTTGCTACTGCGGCACTATTTGGTGGAGCTGGCGTGGCTAAAAAGGGTGGTTCATGGATGATGAGATTGCTTGGTCTTGGTGGTGGTGTAGCCCTTGCTGAAGGTGGTGCTGTAGCTGCTGCTGGTGCCCCTTTATTGCCTATCGCTGGAGCATCACTGTTAACCTATCTCGGATTAAAAGAGGCAGGGTACGAGCCTGGTTATGTGCAAACTAACGAAGAGGGGATTCCTGGTGTACCCGCTAAGAACTCTCGTCTGAATCAATTCCTTGATTGGGCTGGAGCAAATCTAAGTAGTGTTGCGGGTAACTATACTGGAATGTCTACACTTCCTGGCTTGTCATCACAGCAAGCTCCTTCAATCCCACAGACACAGAAAATTGAAGTCACGATGTCTCAGGTACAGTTTGCACCATTAACCCTGAATATCCCGATGCCTGACGGCAGTACGTACACCACACAGGCAGAAGTAAAGAATATGATGGCTGGCCACATGGAAAGTATTCTGATGACCTCTCAAGGGTTGGCTGGCGGCTGGCAGGTCCCAGGCCAAAATGCTGGGTTCTCCCCATCACTGCTCAAGCGCTGAGAGGGAATTTGGGGTGCGTAACCATCACACCCCAGAGGTTTAGCTTGTGAAATCAAAAATCACACGCCCTTTCGAAGCGGTTGCTATTGCCTGAAGGGTGAGAGACTGAAGTGATGAGGCGTTGCGTATAGTGATAGGCGCTCCTGAAGTGCTTCGATTGCCCGCTATGCCCGCAATGGTCTGAAGTTCGAGACTTGTATGGTTTCGGGCATCTAAAATCATGCCGGAGCCACTGGTGGCGAGAGCTTGCAGGGTCAGACTATTAAGCATTTGGTCTCCTGAGTGTTTTAATTGCTGGTGGCGTCTCAGTTGGTTCATCTGGGACGCAAAGGTCTATATGTCACACAAAATGAAGGGAAAAGCAATTAAGGCGTTAATGAATATGTGATAGGGGATTGGCGCAACAACGGGATTGTTAAAAAGCACTTATAATCGTTTTATATAACAATTTGGTAACAAAAATATAACAATTTGTTGACAATCAACCTCTGTTCTGGTACTATAGTTCTTAGTGGCTTTAAGGTTTATTTCTATTTTTGAGGTGTTAATGTATGACCAGTTAAAAATTAATCGTCAGTACGGATTACCTGATAGTTTCAGAGTCCCAACAGAGCAAGATATCAAAAAAGCTGTACAAGAAGTTCTCGAAGAAATCCTCCCATCTGCACCAGCGCCATTATCCAATCCAGCAGTGACCATTACCAAGACTGGTAAGCAACGTAAGCCTCGCACGGGCAAAGAGACTCCTAACCTCTTCCATGCTGAGTTCAGACATATTCACAGTTATGACAATATGCCGTCTACAGTGGAAGATATCTTCATGGGGGCTGTAAGACAGACTACAACAGGTTCTAACTTGAACCCGTATGTTGTTTTCAATCTGCTGAAGTCTCTAAACACGGTTTCTACAGAATCTGTTTACATGGCGGTTAACTGTCGCAGACCGAAAGCAGAGCACATTGATGTAAGATACGCTCAACTGTTAGCTTGCGCTTGTCGGAATGTCATCAGTGCTTTTGAACATCACTCAGAAGTCAAAAATATAACGAGTTATTATATAGAGGGAACTCTATACGATGACTTTGACATTGAATCTGATGCGGAAGGTTACAGAAACCATATTCAGCCAGTCCAGACTCCTGAGCAGAAAAGGGAGTTACTTGTTCAGGCTGGATTAACACCATCTCAGGTTGAAACTCATATGAACGGTGAAAAGGTTGTGTGGGGTTTCAGCATTCGCTCTAGAGCTGGGATTTCTATTCAGCTTGTTTCTGACTACCCCCTTGAACACAGTGACCCTGATAATGTGGGTAGTCTTCAGTGGTTACCTGAACTGCAATGTTACGTTGATTCGAACACAGGCGAAATGTTCGGTTGGTAAGTCAAAAATATAACGAGTTATATATAAGAGAGCCTCTGATTAGTTTTTCTGTACAGCTACGGGAGTCATCGAGCATGGCGACCATAGGCTACACGGCGAAGCGAGAGCCGTCTTTTGCTGTGACCAAATTCTTACCCTACTGAACAGACCATTTATCAAACTTAAAACCCTTCTTCGTCACTCACTATGACTCATCTTGTCCACTGATAAGTCTCTGTTCAGAAACATGAACAAAGCCACTTATACGTGAGCATCGAGCTAATGATGAGCGAGAGAAAAGGTTAACAAACACTGTTTACCCATCACATCATCATTAATCGGATTTTCCAAATCCTCCAATGGACTACAGAAACAAGGTTAAAGCCATGGCATACACACCTGACCAAATCAGACAAATTGAAATCAACATGAATCGTAAAGCTGCCCGTATAGCGAGGCATTTTATCTTTTATCAATTCAATAATCCGCAATTTGAAGACCCAATCTTTGAGTGCAACCAATCTTTATACAACCGTGTGCTGCTGAAGATTCAGGAATACACCGGAGTAAATACCTAATGAACATTACCCCCGAACACATCAATCTTTTTAAATTCGCAACACAGAAGAGGAGCACTGATGAACTTGTGACTAATGTCCTGCGGTTGAAAGCTGAATGCAAAACACATAAGCAAATCGCTTCTATCCTTGGCGTTTCACCCAGCTACGTGAATCACATCATTACTCAGACTCGTAAAGCTGCACACTCAATAAAATGAGTTAACTTATTGATTTGTTGTTGTATTTTTGGTGTCTCTTTAGATGCTGTAATACTTCAACCTTCGATATGATTTCCCACTTACCCAACCCCATAAAAGACACACAACATATAGAGGTCTTAATGACTACTAACACAACATCCGGTGATTCATCTGTTCAGGACATTGAACAGCCATCCCTAGCTCAGGAATGGTTTACAGCTATCCTTACCGGAGACTCTAAGAAGCTCCTGACCTATGGCCTGACGAAAGAGCAGGTCAAAGAACTCGATACAACATCAGCACGTTCAGATGCTGCTAAGCTGCTTTTACAGTCAGAGAACACAAAAGCAAGGTCTACTTCTAAGCGCGTTCAGGCTGCTGCTGTTCTTGGTGATAAAGAACCTCAGACGGTGACCCCTCCACAAGCTGGTAAGAAAGCCACTTTTAACCCAACCCCTTCAAAGACCACCCTCAAAGCTGTCTGACACCCAGGCTACTCAGCTAAACTCTCTTTTCACATAGGGTATGCCTTATCTGAAGGCTACAATTCATGAAAATCTCGTTCACAATGGGTTGTTTTAGTTGACTCTATGTGGTTATTTCACGTATGGTTGTTGCATTGAAACCCAATGTGAAAATCATCATGAAAACAGCCCATCTCTATCTTCGTGCTTCGACTGATGACCAGGATGCATCCCGCGCTTTGCAGACGGTCACAGACTTTGCAGCTAAGAACGGTCTGACAACTACAGCGACATATATTGAGAACTTCTCTGGTGCAAAGCTTGAGCGTCCTGAACTGAACAGACTCTTATCACAGGCAGAGCAGGGTGACTTGATTATCGTTGAGTCTATTGACCGCCTGACTCGTCTTCCTGCTGACCAGTACGAAGCGCTAAAAGCTCGTATCAATGAGCGTGGTTTGAAGGTTGTCGCTGTCGACCTGCCCACCAGCCACGGAGCACTTAAAGCTGATGCTGATGACCGCATTGTTCAGCTTATTAATGGTCTCATGATGGATATTGCAGCACATTACGCCCATGAAGATTATACAAAGCGCCGTAAGCGTCAGGCAGAAGGTATCAGCAAGGCAAAGGAGCAGGGGAAGTATCAGGGAAGACCAGCAAACACAGTGCTACGTGACAAGATTTCAACCTATCTTGGGAAAGGTGGGTATACCTATGCGGAGATAGCAAAACTCTGTGATTGTTCACTTGGTATGGTGGCAAAGGTTAAAGCACTACAGACCCAATAAGACCACGTCATAACTCCCCATTGCAGACTGCCTTAGGGCGGTCTTTTTCGTATCTCCCCCAATACTTTAGGATTTTGCTAGGAAGAGTAACTGACTCTGCCAGCCCTACTAAGCACGTCGACAGTCTGACTGATACTTCTTGGTAGACAGGCCACCGACGGATTTATCAGTGGCTACTGGATTTTTATGAGAAGAAAAAAAACAACAATAAGTCACTCAATCATATTGATTTTGTTTCCTTCCCACTCAATAATTTTATCTATTTTCCCATCAGAACCTGCCTGAAAAGCAACGGCATTACGGCGGGAACCAGGTAAGACCCATTTCACTCCGTCCCATTGGTAACCTGCTTTCTTGGCCTTACGTTCTGCACTGGTAACACTACGTGACCTGCTCCCCGTTGATTAATACACCCCGATGTTAGTAATGTCTTCATAAGCCACATGAGGACATCCCCATGAAGAAGCGTTTTTCCGACGAACAGATCATCAGTATTCTTCGCGAAGCGGAAGC
>NZ_JAFBJM010000018.1:0-1633 GCF_016809815.1 Enterobacter sp. E1
AAATGAATACCAAGTCTCAACGAGTGAACACGTAATTCATTACGAAGTTTAATTCATTGAGCATCAAACTTTTAAATTGAAGAGTTTGATCATGGCTCAGATTGAACGCTGGCGGCAGGCCTAACACATGCAAGTCGAGCGGTAGCACAGAGAGCTTGCTCTCGGGTGACGAGCGGCGGACGGGTGAGTAATGTCTGGGAAACTGCCTGATGGAGGGGGATAACTACTGGAAACGGTAGCTAATACCGCATAACGTCGCAAGACCAAAGAGGGGGACCTTCGGGCCTCTTGCCATCAGATGTGCCCAGATGGGATTAGCTAGTAGGTGGGGTAACGGCTCACCTAGGCGACGATCCCTAGCTGGTCTGAGAGGATGACCAGCCACACTGGAACTGAGACACGGTCCAGACTCCTACGGGAGGCAGCAGTGGGGAATATTGCACAATGGGCGCAAGCCTGATGCAGCCATGCCGCGTGTATGAAGAAGGCCTTCGGGTTGTAAAGTACTTTCAGCGGGGAGGAAGGTGTTGAGGTTAATAACCTCAGCAATTGACGTTACCCGCAGAAGAAGCACCGGCTAACTCCGTGCCAGCAGCCGCGGTAATACGGAGGGTGCAAGCGTTAATCGGAATTACTGGGCGTAAAGCGCACGCAGGCGGTCTGTCAAGTCGGATGTGAAATCCCCGGGCTCAACCTGGGAACTGCATTCGAAACTGGCAGGCTAGAGTCTTGTAGAGGGGGGTAGAATTCCAGGTGTAGCGGTGAAATGCGTAGAGATCTGGAGGAATACCGGTGGCGAAGGCGGCCCCCTGGACAAAGACTGACGCTCAGGTGCGAAAGCGTGGGGAGCAAACAGGATTAGATACCCTGGTAGTCCACGCCGTAAACGATGTCGATTTGGAGGTTGTTCCCTTGAGGAGTGGCTTCCGGAGCTAACGCGTTAAATCGACCGCCTGGGGAGTACGGCCGCAAGGTTAAAACTCAAATGAATTGACGGGGGCCCGCACAAGCGGTGGAGCATGTGGTTTAATTCGATGCAACGCGAAGAACCTTACCTACTCTTGACATCCAGAGAACTTTCCAGAGATGGATTGGTGCCTTCGGGAACTCTGAGACAGGTGCTGCATGGCTGTCGTCAGCTCGTGTTGTGAAATGTTGGGTTAAGTCCCGCAACGAGCGCAACCCTTATCCTTTGTTGCCAGCGGTCCGGCCGGGAACTCAAAGGAGACTGCCAGTGATAAACTGGAGGAAGGTGGGGATGACGTCAAGTCATCATGGCCCTTACGAGTAGGGCTACACACGTGCTACAATGGCGCATACAAAGAGAAGCGACCTCGCGAGAGCAAGCGGACCTCATAAAGTGCGTCGTAGTCCGGATTGGAGTCTGCAACTCGACTCCATGAAGTCGGAATCGCTAGTAATCGTAGATCAGAATGCTACGGTGAATACGTTCCCGGGCCTTGTACACACCGCCCGTCACACCATGGGAGTGGGTTGCAAAAGAAGTAGGTAGCTTAACCTTCGGGAGGGCGCTTACCACTTTGTGATTCATGACTGGGGTGAAGTCGTAACAAGGTAACCGTAGGGGAACCTGCGGTTGGATCACCTCCTTACCTTAAAGAACCTGCCTTTG
>NZ_JAFBJM010000018.1:1733-2967 GCF_016809815.1 Enterobacter sp. E1
TGTGTTCGAGTCTCTCAAATTTTCGCAAGTCGATGGTGAATCGAAAGAAACATCTTCGGGTTGTGAGGTTAAGCGACTAAGCGTACACGGTGGATGCCCTGGCAGTCAGAGGCGATGAAGGACGTGCTAATCTGCGAAAAGCGCCGGCGAGGTGATATGAACCTTTGACCCGGCGATGTCCGAATGGGGAAACCCAGTGTGATTCGTCACACTATCGTTAACTGAATACATAGGTTAACGAGGCGAACCGGGGGAACTGAAACATCTAAGTACCCCGAGGAAAAGAAATCAACCGAGATTCCCCCAGTAGCGGCGAGCGAACGGGGAGCAGCCCAGAGTCTGAATCAGCTTGTGTGTTAGTGGAACGGTCTGGAAAGTCCGACGGTACAGGGTGATAGTCCCGTACACGAAAATGCACAGGTTGTGAACTCGAAGAGTAGGGCGGGACACGTGGTATCCTGTCTGAATATGGGGGGACCATCCTCCAAGGCTAAATACTCCTGACTGACCGATAGTGAACCAGTACCGTGAGGGAAAGGCGAAAAGAACCCCGGCGAGGGGAGTGAAAAAGAACCTGAAACCGTGTACGTACAAGCAGTGGGAGCACCTTCGTGGTGTGACTGCGTACCTTTTGTATAATGGGTCAGCGACTTATATTCTGTAGCAAGGTTAACCGTATAGGGGAGCCGAAGGGAAACCGAGTCTTAACTGGGCGTTAAGTTGCAGGGTATAGACCCGAAACCCGGTGATCTAGCCATGGGCAGGTTGAAGGTTGGGTAACACTAACTGGAGGACCGAACCGACTAATGTTGAAAAATTAGCGGATGACTTGTGGCTGGGGGTGAAAGGCCAATCAAACCGGGAGATAGCTGGTTCTCCCCGAAAGCTATTTAGGTAGCGCCTCGTGAACTCATCTTCGGGGGTAGAGCACTGTTTCGGCTAGGGGGCCATCCCGGCTTACCAACCCGATGCAAACTACGAATACCGAAGAATGTTATCACGGGAGACACACGGCGGGTGCTAACGTCCGTCGTGAAGAGGGAAACAACCCAGACCGCCAGCTAAGGTCCCAAAGTCATGGTTAAGTGGGAAACGATGTGGGAAGGCACAGACAGCCAGGATGTTGGCTTAGAAGCAGCCATCATTTAAAGAAAGCGTAATAGCTCACTGGTCGAGTCGGCCTGCGCGGAAGATGTAACGGGGCTAAACCATGCACCGAAGCTGCGGCAGCGAC
>NZ_JAFBJM010000018.1:3067-4793 GCF_016809815.1 Enterobacter sp. E1
TGCTGGAGGTATCAGAAGTGCGAATGCTGACATAAGTAACGATAATGCGGGTGAAAAGCCCGCACGCCGGAAGACCAAGGGTTCCTGTCCAACGTTAATCGGGGCAGGGTGAGTCGACCCCTAAGGCGAGGCCGAAAGGCGTAGTCGATGGGAAACAGGTTAATATTCCTGTACTTGGTGTTACTGCGAAGGGGGGACGGAGAAGGCTATGTTAGCCGGGCGACGGTTGTCCCGGTTTAAGCATGTAGGCGGAGGTTCCAGGTAAATCCGGTACCTTATTAACGCTGAGGTGTGATGACGAGGCACTACGGTGCTGAAGTAACAAATGCCCTGCTTCCAGGAAAAGCCTCTAAGCATCAGGTAACATCAAATCGTACCCCAAACCGACACAGGTGGTCAGGTAGAGAATACCAAGGCGCTTGAGAGAACTCGGGTGAAGGAACTAGGCAAAATGGTGCCGTAACTTCGGGAGAAGGCACGCTGATATGTAGGTGAAGCCCCTGCGGGTGGAGCTGAAATCAGTCGAAGATACCAGCTGGCTGCAACTGTTTATTAAAAACACAGCACTGTGCAAACACGAAAGTGGACGTATACGGTGTGACGCCTGCCCGGTGCCGGAAGGTTAATTGATGGGGTTAGCGGCAACGCGAAGCTCTTGATCGAAGCCCCGGTAAACGGCGGCCGTAACTATAACGGTCCTAAGGTAGCGAAATTCCTTGTCGGGTAAGTTCCGACCTGCACGAATGGCGTAATGATGGCCAGGCTGTCTCCACCCGAGACTCAGTGAAATTGAACTCGCTGTGAAGATGCAGTGTACCCGCGGCAAGACGGAAAGACCCCGTGAACCTTTACTATAGCTTGACACTGAACACTGGTCCTTGATGTGTAGGATAGGTGGGAGGCTTTGAAGCGTGGACGCCAGTCTGCGTGGAGCCGACCTTGAAATACCACCCTTTAATGGCTGGTGTTCTAACGTAGACCCGTAATCCGGGTTGCGGACAGTGTCTGGTGGGTAGTTTGACTGGGGCGGTCTCCTCCCAAAGAGTAACGGAGGAGCACGAAGGTTAGCTAATCCTGGTCGGACATCAGGAGGTTAGTGCAATGGCATAAGCTAGCTTGACTGCGAGAGTGACGGCTCGAGCAGGTGCGAAAGCAGGTCATAGTGATCCGGTGGTTCTGAATGGAAGGGCCATCGCTCAACGGATAAAAGGTACTCCGGGGATAACAGGCTGATACCGCCCAAGAGTTCATATCGACGGCGGTGTTTGGCACCTCGATGTCGGCTCATCACATCCTGGGGCTGAAGTAGGTCCCAAGGGTATGGCTGTTCGCCATTTAAAGTGGTACGCGAGCTGGGTTTAGAACGTCGTGAGACAGTTCGGTCCCTATCTGCCGTGGGCGCTGGAGAATTGAGGGGGGCTGCTCCTAGTACGAGAGGACCGGAGTGGACGCATCACTGGTGTTCGGGTTGTCATGCCAATGGCACTGCCCGGTAGCTAAATGCGGAAGAGATAAGTGCTGAAAGCATCTAAGCACGAAACTTGCCCCGAGATGAGTTCTCCCTGACCCTTTAAGGGTCCTGAAGGAACGTTGAAGACTACGACGTTGATAGGTCGGGTGTGTAAGCGCAGCGATGCGTTGAGCTAACCGATACTAATGAACCGTGAGGCTTAACCTTACAACGCCGAAGCTGTTTCGGCGAAGAGACAGACAATCAAATTTCAGC
>NZ_JAFBJM010000019.1:0-1956 GCF_016809815.1 Enterobacter sp. E1
TGTTACCAACGGTGCAAAACTGATCCACCCCAACGGTTGAAAATTGATCCAGGGGTTAATCTGCTCCTCTGAATACAGGGGAGCTTATGATCACTTTTGAGATTCGTATGGAAATTAAAGTCCTGCACAAGCGGGGAATGAGCATCCGGGCCATCGCCAGGGAACTGGGTATTTCGCGCAATACTGTCCGCAGCCACCTGAAAGCCAAATCTGAAAAGCCGCAATATTCATCACGCCCGGCATCATCATCACTGCTCGATGAATACCGTGATTACATCTCTAAGCGGATCAGCGATGCACATCCCTACAAAATCCCGGCGACCGTTATTGCCCGGGAAATCATGGAGCTGGGCTATCGTGGAGGGCTGACCATCCTGAGAGAGTTCATCCGTTCGCAGACCCTTCCCGTACAGGCAGAGCCAGTCGTTCGCTTCGAAACCGAGCCCGGACGGCAGATGCAGGTTGACTGGGGGACCATGCGAAACGGCAAGTCCCCTTTGCACGTGTTCGTTGCTGTTCTGGGGTACAGCAGAATGCTTTATCTCGAGTTCACCGACAACATGCGCTACGACACGCTGGAAGTCTGTCACCGCAATGCGTTCCGCTTCTTCGGCGGTGTACCGCGGGAAGTCCTGTACGACAATATGAAAACGGTGGTACTGCAGCGTGATGCTTACCAGACCGGGCAGCACCGGTTCCATCCTTCCCTGTGGCAGTTCGGCAAAGAGATGGGCTTCTCTCCCCGACTGTGCCGTCCCTTCAGGGCACAGACTAAGGGAAAGGTGGAGCGGATGGTGCAGTACACCCGTAACAGCTTCTACATCCCGTTAATGACGCGCCTGCGCCCGATGGGGATCGCCGTAGATGTTGAGACCGCAAACCGTTACGGCCTGCGCTGGCTGTACGATGTGGCAAACCAACGGAAGCATGAAACTATCCAGACCCGCCCCTGTGATCGCTGGGTGGAGGAACAGCAATCCATGCTGGCTCTGCCACCGGAGAAAAAACAGTATGACGTGCAGGTCGATGAAAGCCTGGTGACCTTCGACAGGCAGCCGTTACATCATCCACTCTCCATCTATGACACCTTCTGCAGAGGAGCCGCATGATGGTCGAACTGCAACATCAACGGCTGATGGTGCTGGCAGAACAGCTGCAACTGGACAGTCTTATCGGCGCAGCACCGGCGCTGTCACAACAGGCGGTGGAGCAGGAATGGAGCTACATGGACTTCCTGGAGCATCTGTTACATGAGGAGAAACTGGCCCGGCATCAGCGTAAACAGGCGATGTACACGCGGATGGCAGCCTTCCCGGCGGTGAAGACGTTCGAGGAGTACGACTTCACCTTCGCCACCGGCGCTCCTCAGAAGCAAATCCAGTCGCTGCGCTCCCTGAGCTTCATCGAGCGTAACGAAAACATCGTACTGCTGGGGCCATCGGGCGTGGGAAAAACGCATCTGGCGATAGCGATGGGATACGAAGCAGTCCGGGCGGGTATCAAGGTTCGCTTCACAACAGCAGCGGATCTGCTGCTACAGCTATCCACTTCACAGCGCCAGGGCCGTTACAAAACGACACTCAATCGCGGTGTCATGGCCCCGAAACTACTAATCATCGATGAAATAGGTTATCTGCCGTTCAGTCAGGAGGAAGCCAAACTGTTCTTCCAGGTCATCGCCAAACGTTACGAGAAGAGCGCGATGATCCTGACCTCCAACCTGCCGTTCGGGCAGTGGGATCAGACGTTCGCCGGGGATGCAGCCCTGACATCGGCGATGCTGGACCGTATCTTACATCACTCACACGTAGTCCAGATAAAAGGAGAGAGCTATCGACTGAAGCAAAAACGAAAGGCCGGGGTTATAGCGGAAGCTAATCCTGAGTAAATAAGGTGGATCAATATTAAACCGTTGGTGGTGACGGTTAGTGGATCACTTTTTACCCGTCGTTGACA
>NZ_JAFBJM010000002.1:0-611160 GCF_016809815.1 Enterobacter sp. E1
TGCAGGACTTTAATTTCCATACGAATCTCAAAAGTGATCATAAGCTCCCCTGTATTCAGAGGAGCAGATTAACCCCTGGATCAATTTTCAACCGTTGGGGTGGATCAGTTTTGCACCGTTGGTAACAGCACCTGACGGTAACCTGTCACTCTATATCCGCGCTTACTGGGGAGAGCAGTCGATTCTCGATGGCACCTGGCAGCCACCGAAAATTGAAACGGTAAAATAAGCCTAACTAATGACCCTTTGTTTAACACTTAGGGTCGTTTTACTTACATATACACAAGGTCTACTTTTCGCTTCAGACCGAAATCGATCGTTACGCTTTGGTCGAGTTCAGATGAGCAAATTCAGTAAACCACTGCAAAGGCTCTAGTCACGCATAGGGGAAACAGGAAAATTACTGTAGTGGAGGGTGGAAAAGGCAATAAAAAACCACCTTTCGGTGGTTTATACGACACTGCTTATCATTGATTTTATTCTTCTGTTCCCATGGTAGCCGGAGTGGGACTTGAACCCACACAGCGCGAACGCCGAGGGATTTTAAATCCCTTGTGTCTACCGATTCCACCATCCGGCCAGGGAAGAAAGTGGAGGCGCGTTCCGGAGTCGAACCGGACTAGACGGATTTGCAATCCGCTACATAACCGCTTTGCTAACGCGCCGTTAAATCTTTCAAACTGACACCCGCTATTGCGCATGTCTTTAATCTGGAGCGGGAAACGAGACTCGAACTCGCGACCCCGACCTTGGCAAGGTCGTGCTCTACCAACTGAGCTATTCCCGCATGTCATCAAGTTGACTTATAACCACTTGATTTCATTATCGTCCGGCTTGCTGTGCCGCCGTTCGATGCGTTGCATTCTACTGATATGACGTTATGAGTCAACGTTATTTTTTGCATCCCAGGATCGTTTGCTGAAAATTACGGCGAAACGATCACTGATCAAGCAAATCCCCGCGGGCAGCGTTCAAATATTGCAGCATTGACCACAGCGTCAGCACTGCCGCAACCCACAGCAGGCCAATCCCCGCCCACTCAACCCAGGCGTTCGGACGCCAGAGCATCCAGACCAGCGCAGCCATTTGCGCAGTCGTTTTCACTTTACCAATCCAGGAGACCGCCACGCTGCTGCGTTTACCCAGTTCAGCCATCCACTCACGCAGTGCAGAGATAATAATTTCACGGCCGATCATCGTCGCCGCAGGCAGCGTCACCCACCAGGTATGATAATGCTCGGCCACCAGCACCATCGCGATAGCGACCATCACTTTATCAGCAACGGGATCGAGAAAGGCACCAAAACGAGTACTTTGATTCCAGCGACGTGCCAGGTAGCCATCAAACCAGTCGGTGACTGCTGCAATCAGGAAGATCAATGCACAGGCGAAAGGTGCCCAGACAACCGGCAGGTAAAACGCCAGTACAAAGAACGGAATAAGCACGACACGAAAGAGAGTGAGCAACGTAGGGATATTAAATTGCATAATGACGGTAACTGTTTGTTGTCAGTAAAATTTAGCTCTATGTTGCTACAGAGCCCTCAATGTTTCAACGAGTAGTAGATCTTTTCTGCCAGCCCTTGCGAAATACCCGGCACTTTTGCAATTTCCTCCATGCTGGCGTTGAGTAATCCTTGCAATCCACCCATATATTTCAGCAGCATCTGACGACGTTTTGGCCCCACGCCTTCAATCGTTTCCAGGGTACTGGTATTTTTTACCTTTGCCCGTTTTTTACGATGACCGCTGATAGCATGATCGTGTGATTCATCGCGAATATGCTGAATGACATGCAACGCCGGGGAGTCCGGCGGCAGGCTGAACCCCTCACCTTCCGGCTCGAAGAAAAGCGTTTCCAGACCAGCCTTGCGATCGGCCCCTTTTGCAACACCCAGCAGCAGCGGATGGTTTTTATCCCAACTGACATCAAGCGATTCAAATACCGCTTTCGCCTGGCCGAGCTGCCCTTTTCCACCGTCAATCAGGATCACATCCGGGATTTTGCTCTCTTCAATCGCTTTACCATAGCGACGGCGCAGCACCTGATTCATCGCCGCATAGTCATCGCCCGGCGTGATTCCAGTGATGTTATAGCGGCGATACTCGGCGCGCAGTGGGCCATTGGCATCAAACACCACGCAGGACGCTACCGTCTGTTCACCCATCGTATGGCTGATGTCGAAACACTCCATACGCTTCACTTCCGGCAGCTTCAGCAGCGTCGCCAGGGCGGTTAAGCGCTGGCTCACCGTAGATTGCTGAGACAGCTTCGTCGTGAGCGCCGTCGCCGCGTTGGTTCGTGCCAGCTTCAGATAACGCGCGCGATCGCCACGCGGTTTGGTTTGTACGTTAACCCGACGACCGGCGAGTTCAGAAAGCGAATCGGCCAGCAGCGTTTTATCACCGAGGTTAAAATCAAGCAGGATCTCCGATGGCAGCGTGCGCATCTGGCTCCCCTGCAGATAGAACTGGCCGACAAAGGTTTCCACCACTTCACCCAGCTCGGTGCCGCCAGGCACTTTTGGGAAATAGCTGCGGCTGCCGAGCACTTTGCCCTGACGAATAAAGAGAACGTGCACACAGGCCATCCCGGCGTCAAAGGCCACGCCGATGACGTCGAGATCGTCACCAGTATTTGAGACAAACTGCTTCTCAGTGACTCTGCGCACCGCCTGGATCTGGTCGCGGATACGCGCTGCCTCTTCAAACTCGAGTGCGGCGCTGGCTTTTTCCATCCGTTCGATCAGCTGCGTTAATACCTGATCGTCCTTTCCAGCCAAAAACAGGCGCACATAATCAACCTGCTGGGCATACTCTTCTTCACTCACCAGCCCGGCAACGCAGGGCCCCAGACAACGCCCAATCTGGTACTGCAGGCACGGGCGCGATCGGTTACGGTAGACGCTATTTTCACACTGGCGGATCGGGAAAATTTTCTGCAGCAGCGCCAGCGTCTCGCGAACGGCATAGCCGTTAGGAAACGGTCCAAAATATTCACCTTTCGCATGCTTTGCACCGCGGTGCATAGCAAGACGCGGATGGGTATCACCACTCAGAAAGATAAATGGATAGGATTTATCATCACGCAACAGGACGTTATAGCGCGGCTGGTAGAGCTTTATATAGTTGTGCTCAAGCAGCAGCGCTTCGGTTTCGGTATGCGTGACGGTGACATCAATGTTCTGAATGAGTGAGACCAATGCTTCGGTCTTACGGGAGGCAAGGTTGCTGCGGAAATAGCTGGAGAGGCGTTTTTTAAGATCTTTTGCCTTCCCCACATAGATAACCGTGCCGCCAGCGTCATACATGCGATAGACGCCAGGCTGGCTGGTTACGGTTTTCAGAAACGCTTTTGAATCGAACACATCGCTCACTGACTTAACAACGTCTCCGCATTACACAAACCATGTCGGATGGCCAGATGAGTCAGTTCGACATCACCATGAATGTTCAGTTTACTGAACATCCGATAACGATAGCTGTTCACCGTTTTCGGGCTGAGATTCAGTTGCTCCGAGATCTCATTCACCTTCTGACCTTTGGTGATCATCAGCATAATCTGCAATTCACGCTCAGACAAACTGGCGAACGGTGATTCGTTTTTCTCAGGCTCGATCTGACTTAGCGCCATCTGCTGAGCAATGTCGGAGGCGATGTAACGCTGTCCGGCAAACACAGAGCGGATAGCATTAACAACTTCTTGTGGTGCGGCACCTTTACTCAGGTAACCCGCAGCACCCGCCTGCATCACTTTCGCGGGCAGAGGATTTTCGGTATGCACGGTCAGCATGATGACTTTCGTATCGACGAAAGTCCGCGCAATTTTGCGTGTTGCTTCGAGTCCACCGATACCGGGCATGTTCATATCCATCAGCACCACATCGGCCGAGTTTGTGCGGCACCATTTTACGGCATCTTCCCCACAGCACGCCTCACCGGCAACTTTAATACCTTTAATATCTTCAAGAATGCGTCGTATCCCTGCGCGCACCAGTTCGTGGTCATCAACAAGAAGGACGTTGATCAAAGGAAATGTCTCCAGAATAGGGATAACGCTACTGAGTGATAATTTGGTTTATATTAACGGTTTTCCTCACAAGATTAAAACGTTAAAAAACTGGCTATTCGATTTTGCTCTCGTTTCTGGAAATTAGCCTGTACAGACTCTGGAAAGCGGGTCCGTGCATTCAGGGCTTTTGCGGCTATTTTTAAGCATCTGTATTCAAATAGTTACAAAAAAATTGCAGAGATTCCCCACCAGAAAACAGCGTTCAAATTTTTGTAACAATAATTAACGGCAAGCGAACCGGACATAAACAATTAATAGCCACTGGCTGTCGCTCAGTTTACGGGCACGTTCTGTTTACGCAATTAAACATCTGCGTAAAAGTACGAAAAACAACCGCTGCATTTTTTGCTGCAGCTTGTGGTATACTCCGCCGCCTTGACTTTCGTCGTCGCGCTTTAGCGCCGTTTAATAATGAGGAAAATAAATGAGCACACCTGAATTTGCCACTGCGGAGAATAACCAGGAACTGGCACAGGAAGTAAACTGTCTGAAGGCGTTGCTAACACTGATGCTACAGGCGATGGGCCAGGCTGATGCCGGTCGTGTGATCATTAAAATGGAAAAACAAATCGCGCAGATGGAAGACCAGGCGGAATCAGCGGTATTTGCCAACACCGTTAAGCAAATCAAACAAGCCTACCGCCAGTAATAAAAAACGGCTGGATGCATTGCATTCAGCCGTTAGCTCGTCTGGCACGCAGAACGTAGAGTTTAATCAGATCAGTCCCGTTGCCGCCGCATAGCACGCAATCTGCGTCTTGTTTGGCGCGTTGAATTTCTTCTGCATATTCTTCTGATGGAAGTTAACGGTATTCTCCGAAATTGAAAGAATGATCGCTATTTCCGCTGACGTCTTCCCTTCCGCGGTCCATTTCAGAATTTCGCGCTCACGCTTGCTGAATTTCATTTCAGGCTGCATGACCATCTCATCTTCAAAACGGGTCAGCGTGGTTAAGGCCATTTGTACCAGCATCTGCAAGCGTAATTCTATTTCTTCGCTGGCTAAGGGTATTTCCAGCACACTAGTACGGGAAACCGACAGAAAACCGAGTGCGTGATTCGGCAGCATCAGACACTGCGTTATTCCTTTACGTAAACCGTGGTCTTGCGCGCTGCTCCATAATTCCTGAGCATCCGCAAATAATTCATCGGTCCAGGGTAAATGACCATGAATGAAATTCTCGGGTTTTAACACTGGATCAACCGTGAAATAGTTCGCAGATTGATATTGCGCCATCCACTGCTTTGGGTAAGTGGTATGCACTACAATCTTAGGACGCGTAAATGGCACGGGATGACGCACACAGAGTGCGTAATAATCAAATTCAAGCGCCTGAGTTTGTCTCTGTAGTTCCTGATATACCTCGTCGGCACAGGTCAATTCCTGAAACCGGAGGGAGCAATCCCGTCGCCAGGTGAAAAAGTCTGAATCCTTCATACTTACTAAATGAAGCCTCTGAAAAGATAATCATTATTATGGTGAATATAAATTAACACATAAAACTTATTTCTAACTACAAAATATCGGCAATAGCACAATTAACTTTACTATTGATAAGGTTTATCCGAGCTGGATGGAATAAAAAAACATGGGATAAGGCGATAAAGGAGAATAATTTGCCCCAGGCTAAATTCCTGGAGCAAATTAGTGCAAAAATGCTACTGCATGAGGAATTTTTCCAGGAACTGGCGAGTTCGCGGCTGCTGAGGGTTAGCAAACAGGCTTTTCGCCGGCCCCTGCTCCACAATTCGCCCTTGATCCATGAAGATGGCTCTGTCGGCAACATCGCGGGCAAAGCTCATTTCATGGGTCACGATAACCATCGTACGTTTTTCCTGAGCCAGCTGACGAATAGTGTTCAACACTTCCCCCACCAGCTCAGGGTCGAGTGCAGAGGTAGGCTCATCAAACAGGATCACGTCAGGACGCATGGCCAGCGCGCGCGCGATTGCCACGCGCTGCTGTTGCCCCCCTGACAAACGGCGCGGGTAGCGGGTCTCTTTACCCGCCAGCCCGACTTTGGCAAGCAGTTCACGCGCTCGAACTGTTGCTTCCTCTTTTGATTCCCCTTTCACAATTACCGGCCCTTCAATAATGTTTTCCAGCACCGTGCGGTGCGGGAAAAGATTGAAGTTCTGGAAAACGAAGCCAACATGCTGGCGCAAACGGCGAATTAACCCTTTCTGCTGACTGATGGATTTGCCGGTATCAATGGTTATATCACCGACACGGATGGTTCCACCTTCCGGCTGTTCCAGCAGGTTAATGCTGCGCAGCAGCGTCGTCTTTCCCGAACCACTCGGTCCGATAATTGCCACCACTTCCCCTTGCTCAACTTCCAGATCAATCCCGTGGAGCACCGTTTGACCGTGGAATTTTTTCACCAGGTTTTTGACGTCGATAGCACTCATTTTGGATCACGCTCCTGGCGGTTAAGCTGGTTTTCGAAGTAGTTTTGCAGGGCAGACAGCACCGTCGCCATCACCCAGTAAATCAGCGAGGCCGCCAGATACATCGTGAAGACTTCCAGCGTACGCGAGGTAATGAGCTGCGCCTGGCGGAACAGCTCCGGCACCTGAATCGTCGCCGCCAAAGAAGTATCTTTCACCAGGCTGATGAAGCTGTTGCTGAGTGGCGGAAGCGCGACTCTCGCGGCCTGCGGCAGAATGGCCCGGCGCAGCGTCTGCCATGGCGTCATCCCGATACTGGCGGCGGCTTCCCATTGTCCTTTGTCAATAGAGGAGATGGCCGCACGCAGCGTTTCTGAGGTATATGCCGCGGTATTAAGCGACAGGCCAATCATTGCCGCCGGAATCGGATCCAGCTCGATACCAAACTGCGGTAAACCGTAGTAAATCATAAAGAGCTGAGCGATAAGTGGCGTACCGCGAAACACAGAGATATAAAAACGCGCCAGCCAACGCACCGGTAAAACCGGTGACATGCGCATTAAGGCCAGCACAAAGCCCAGCACCAGCCCAAAGAACATCCCGCCAATACTGAGTTGTAACGTAAATACCGCACCTTTCAGCAGATACGGCAGCGAATCAATAACCAGTTGAATACTTTCTTGCATTATTATTTTTCGACCTGATTTTTAGACATGAGGATGGTAGGCAAACAGCGCGGGCGCTCCACCTGTATGGACAAATAAAATTGGCCCTTCATCCTTAAAGCGTTTCTGTGCAATGCCGTCAATAAGCCCGGCCATCGCTTTACCGGTATAGACCGGATCAAGCAAAATACCCTCAAGGCGAGCCAGCAGCTTAACCGCTTCCATGCCCTCTTCGTTAGGCGTGCCATAACCCGGTGCAAAGTAGTCATCCCAGAGCACAATATCGGCCTTTGCCTTGAGCTCCAGTTGTTCTGCTACCGCCTGCTGCAAGGTGACCACTTTCGGTTTCTGGTCCGCGACGCTACGAGAGACCGTCACGCCAATCAGCTCAGCATCCGGTAGCAACTGCTCAAGCCCTACCGCCAGCCCGGCATGCGTGCCCGCACTGCCTGAGGCCACCACGACGGATGAGAGGTTAACCGCGCCCTCGCACTGCTGAGCAATTTCCAGTGCGCTTTCCACATACCCCAGCGCACCCAGCGCGTTCGAGCCACCGACAGGAATAACGTAGGGACGAAAGCCCTGCGCTTCCAGACGTGTCGCCAGTTCATCAAGCTGTGCGGTCGGGTCGTTCAAGGCATCCACCATCTCAACCTGCACGTTAAAGAGATCTAACAGCAGACGGTTACCGTTGGTCAGATAGTTTTCTGCCCGCGTCCCAATCGGGTTTTCCAGTAAGGCCACGCAATGGAGCCCGAGTTTTGCTGCCACTGCCGCCGTCTGACGAACGTGGTTGGACTGGATAGCCCCGGTAGTAATGAGCGTATCCGCTCCTTCGCGCAGCGCATCAGCCGCCAGAAACTCCAGCTTGCGCAGTTTGTTGCCACCCATTGCCATTGGCGTCACGTCATCACGCTTAATAAAAATATCGCGTCCTAAATAATCAGAAAATCGCGGCAGATACTCCAGCGGAGTCGGTGCGCCGATAAACTCCAGGCGAGGAAAGCGCGTTAAATTCTGTAGTGACATGGGTTCTCCGGTAGCTCAGACAAAATGTGATATTTTTCATTATGCACGCAGACGCGTAAGAAATAAAAAAGGCGCTTTTAAAAGCGCCTTTTTTTAACGTCAGAAACTTATTTCGTGACGTCTGCCCCGAACCACTTCTCAGAGAGTGCTTTCAGACTTCCGTCTTTCTGCATGTCAGCAATCGCGGTATCAATGGCTTTTACCAGGTCTTCGTTGCCTTTACGAACGGCCACACCTGATTCCTGACGAGAGAACGCATCACCCGCTACTGCCAGGGTATTATTGGTTTTCTTCACCAGATCCAGCGCCGCCAGGCGGTCAACCAAAATCGCGTCAATACGGCCCACGCGCAGGTCCTGGTATTTCGTCGGGTCATCATCATAGGTGCGGATATCCACGCCCTGAACGTTCTGGCGCAACCACTCTTCGTAGTTGGTTCCCAGACCCACACCGACTTTCTTCCCTTTCAGGTCAGCAGCGGTTTTGATGGTACCTTCGTTGCCTTTCTTCACCAGCGCCTGAATACCGGACACGGTGTACGGCGTGGAGAAGTCATACTTCTTCTTACGCTCGTCAGAAATGGTCACCTGGTTAATCACCACATCAATACGTTTAGAATCCAGCGACGCCAGCATACCGTCCCATTTGGTCGGTTTCAGGGACGCTTTAACGCCAAGGTGCTTCGCCAGTTCTTCTGCAAACTCCACTTCAAAACCGGTCAGCTTACCGTCATCGCCCTGGAAGCTGAACGGAGGATAGGTTCCTTCCAGCCCGACCAGCAGCGTACCGCGCTCTTTTACTTTATTCAGCAGGTTTTCTGCGGCGAACGTTTTCACGCTCATGCCCGCAACCAGCGCAACGGCCATAACACCCATCAGCGCCTGACGACCCAGAAGTGCAAATTTCATAAATACCCCGATATAGTGGAATTTTTACGTAGTGTAGAGAAATCGCCTGCAACGTCAAAGGCGACTGCGCTACATCTTATTCTTTTTTAATATATATCAGAAGTTGTTCCGGCGAGCGCTTTCTGCTTCATAACACCCGGCATTTGCACCTTGTATTGTGCATACTTGCGCAGCGCAATACGGTAATTGTTGGTGCTGGTTGCAGGCAGCCACGGCTCCAGATTTTCATCCAGATAACCGGTCTTCAGCAGATCGCGGGAAATGTTGTTTACGGTCAGATGTTGCCCGAGGCGACGCAGGCGAACGACATATTCGCGAACGGTCCCATGGCTCATCTCCGTTTGTTCAAACAGGAACTGTTTGAAGCCGATAATATCGAAGAAGTCGCTTTGCTCTTTGCAGTGGAGATCGCCACAGAAACGGCAAAGCGCCACCCACTCTTTCTGTTCTTCGAGCCATGCTGATTCATCCATCAACGTGTCGAGACGAGAAATCGCGATCTTATTGACGATTTCGCCACGACGAACCAGCGTGATACGATCGAGTAACTTGTTACAGTGGGCGCAATGCGTCTGGCTGTGTTTAAAGTCTTTCAGGTAGCGGCTTAAAGGCCGTCTTTTAGATTGCTGCACCGTCATGATAACTCCTGGTTGTCAATACGTTGTGCGGCATTTCCCAGGTGAATTAATCACCTATAACTTACCCAGCTTTGTTCGTAAGCGTTTAATGGCCTGGCTGTGCAACTGGCTCACCCGCGATTCTCCCACCTCCAGAACAGCGCCAATCTCTTTGAGGTTTAGCTCTTCCTGGTAATAAAGGGTCAACACCAGCTGCTCGCGTTCCGGTAAAGCTTCAATCGCTTCCATTACGCGCTGGCGTAAATTACCTTCCATTAAATGGTGTAACGGGTTTTCTTGCTGATGCTCATCCGTCACCAGCTCGATGCTATCGCCATGCTCTTCGCGCCACTCGTCATAAGAGAAGAGTTGGCTATTGTTGGTATCGAGCAACATCTGACGATACTCTTCAACAGCAATGCCAAGACGTTCCGCCACTTCAGTTTCCGTTGCGTTACGTCCCAGTTCCTGTTCCAGCTGCCCTATCGCATGCGCCACTTCGCGGGCGTTACGGCGAACACTGCGCGGCACCCAGTCGCGACTGCGCAGTTCGTCCAGCATCGCACCACGAATACGCTGAACTGCGTAAGTCGTAAATGCCGTTCCTTGCAGAGCGTCGTATCGGTCAACTGCATTCAATAACCCGATACCGCCCGCCTGTAGCAGATCGTCCAGTTCCACGCTCGCCGGCAAGCGCACCTGGAGGCGCAATGCTTCGTGACGCACCAGTGGGACATAACGCTGCCACAGCGAGTGTTTATCCATTACACCTTCAGCGGTATAGAGTGAATTCACGATAAACAGCCCTGCGTTAGTTGAGTTATCGGCATGATTATCCGATTCTGCAGGGCGTTCAATTGGATGAATAGTGGGTGAAATGGGGGGTTATTTCTGCCTTACACTTTCCCTGGCCCAAATTAAAGGGATTGGGACGGACCGGACATTCTACTTTTTCGCACCATTATGAGCGTATCCTGTTCTGCAGAAGAGATGATAAAGCCATGTTTTGAATACAATCTAATAGCCTTTTCTCTGATGCTAAGCACTTCAAGGGCGATCTGTTCAACACCCGCCTCTTCAAGATAACGAATACTGTTACGCAATAACTGATTCCCAATGCCACATGATTGCCAAGCGGGTAGTACAGAGACGTTAGTAATAAATCCGGTCCGATTTTCCTTATTCAGATATGCTGCGACGAGACCAATCAACTGGTTATCGCTCCACGCTTCAAAGGTGCAGCCATATTTTTTAATTTTAGCCGCATAGCATTCAATATTAACCTGCGCCATGAGATGCTCGACAAAATCGGATTCACCAACGTTCAGATGCCCTGCAATCTGCATGACAGTGGCGGTGTTAAGGCGTAATATCATCGCATACTCCTTAACCACTCATAGTCCAGCGATGACGACAAAAATTGATTACCTCATTTTTACTATTAAACATCAGGACATCAATAATTGAGAGCCAGGGAACAAACTCAGCACCAAACTGCGGATAACTAACATTTTCCGGCTGAATAAACTGTAAATTAATACCCTGCTGCTGAAAGCTTTCGCTATCATAAAGTTCGCGACCACCAGGCAGGTTGATATATGTATGCGCCCCCAGAGCCGCGCAAATGGACAATATTTTGTCCTGAGAACGCAATTTATGATCAATGTCGACGTCAGACGAGAGCATAACTTCACACTCCAGAGATAGCATCTGACGCAATATCATCAAAGAGTTACATAGATAGGCTGACAAATTCTCGTGAGAACAATTGACAATCTCTTCAACAACCGGAAATACCGTATGAAAGTAAGGCGCATAACGGTAAGCATCAAGAAATTGATTGAGCAAATTCTCACGAATAAAACTTTCTGACAAGTGACGACCGTTGATTGCGAGAAAGCGAGAATCCTTCGCTAATGGAATAGTAATAATGCCAGGTTGATTGTGTTGCAAAATACGATTGCGATTGATCCAGCCCTGCCTGACGTACTGCACGTTGTCAAACAAAACAAAGCGGTCAACCGCTGACATCAGTTGAAAATAACCAATATAGGGCAGAAAGTAAGGTTGCATTACTGCAATTTTCACAGCCGATAGTCCTTATTTATCACTCACTATACTCGACACATTGTTGATTTTTATGCGGCGAAAATGTGTTTCTAATAATTTCCACGATCCGGAACTGTTCTTCATATGACAGGCCGGGATAAATAGGCAGGCAGAGAATACCTCGCGAAATTGACCACGCAACAGGAAGATGCCGGACATCTGCTGTAACAAACTGACGATACATCTGAAACTCACTGATCAGAGGATAGAAATAACGTCGTGCAAAAATCCCCTGCTGTCGTAAGGCACTATAGACTTCATCGCGCGCGCTTATAATGCTACCGTCAAAGAGGACGGGGAAATAGGCGAAATTCCATTCAATCGAGTGAGCTGGGATTATATAGCGAAGCTCCGGCAGCCATTCATCCAGCATCTGTACATACTGCTGATAGATCGCTTTGCGTTCCGCCAGAGCCGCGTCAATATGCTGCAACTGGAGCAACCCCATTGCCGCCTGGACCTCATTCATTTTGCCATTGATACCAGGGGCCATGATGGTGACCTCATCGGCAAAACCAAAGTTTTTCAGATAGTCAATTCGCTGTTTGGTTTTACTGTCATGACAAATAATCGCGCCACCTTCGAAGGTATTAAATACTTTGGTGGCATGGAAACTCACGACCGACAGATCGCCATGGTTCAGGACACTAATATTGTTATCTTTTACGCCAAAACAGTGGGCAGCGTCGTAAATAACCTTTAGTCCATACGTATCGGCGATCTGTTGAATACGTACGGTATCACAAGGAATCCCGTAACAATGCACCGGTAATATTGCTGACGTTTGCGGCGTGATGAGCGATTCAATTTTCTCAGGATCAATATTGAAGGTGTCGGGATCAATATCCGCAAAGACTGGAGTTAGTCCATTCCATAGCAAACTATGAGAGGTTGCAACAAAGGAGTATGGGGTGGTGATCACCTCACCACGGATCCGCAGTGTCTGCATAGCAGTCAGCAAGGCAAGCGTACCATTTGAGAATAAACTCACGTACTTTACGCCAAGATAACGCGCCAATTCCTGTTCAAGCTGCTGGTGAAACTCGCCGCCATTTGTCAGGATCCGGTTTTGCCAGATTTTTTCCAGATAAGGAAGAAATTCCTCGAGAGGAGGCAAAAGCGGGCTGGTAACATAGACGTTATCACTCATATGAGAACCTGTGGACTAAGGGGCGGTGTCCCATCATAGCGATGAGCACGCAGTTGCTATCGGTAAAACAAGACACCTTTCAGGACTCAATTACCCAAACGGCTCAGCTTTCCGGGCAAAAAACGCCCCGGAAAGTGCCCTTTGTTACATAAACAGCCTGCGGACAACCTCCGGGATGGACTCCCGATGGTAAATGAAGGCGTTAATCTCCTGCTGGCTAACCACGTGGCTGTTAGCATTAGCGATTTCGTTCTGCCAGACCTGAGGGTCAGCATTAAGGCGTCGGAAAGGGAGATCGTTTTGCAATGAAGGAACATCGCTAGCCAGTATCCCTATCCCACAGGCTGCGAGCTGAACCGCCTGATAGTCATCTTTGAAGCGGTTTTGGTCGCTGTTCAGCCTGAAAATAATCGCTATATCGGCTTGCAACTGATGCAGCTGTTCAGGTGACATCCGTTCTCCGCGCCAGCGAACCGTTTCTGCGACCATCGGCAACCACGCCGCTGGCCAGGCCCCCAAAATGATCCAATCCACCCTGGTGTGCGTGGCGGCGATAATCCGGCTAATGAATTCTCGCTCTTTTACGGATAACGCCTCCGGTATACACAATACGCGTCTGCGTTCGGTCAAAGTCGACCTTGCCTGCGCCACCCATTCACGCCCCAGCAACACCGGCAGGCACGACACCGGCCGTTTTCGTTTGCTTAACTGAGCTTCACGCTCTGCAGACCAGGTAAGCCAGTGCGTCACCACGCTTACCTGGTCCTGAGTGTTATTCCCTGGCCCGCCTGAATCCGCCAGCGCATAAATTCGCAAAGGAATAATCTGGCTCACCGCCGCAAGACGTGCTGAAAGCGCCTTATCCGGGGCGTGGGTTAGCACCACAATATTCGGTACGAGACGCAATATTTCTGGCACGGTGAGGTCGGAGTAATCTCGTTTCAGGCAGATAGCATTATCTGTCGACAGATTCTGCAGCAAGTCGGCGATACGTTTCGAGTATTCGCAGTCCTCACCATTTTTCAGCAACAGAACATTTGCGCGCGTCGAGGAGAAATCTTCAGATCCGTTGGTTATAAAAGGCCCGTGACGGAATAATGGACGTTGTAGACTGAGATAGCGGTTATAGGCCGGATCGTCAGTGAAAAACTCCGGCATCTCCGCGAGTAATGTCTGGCGCTGGGTACTCTCGCTGACGCAAATCTTTTCGAGAAGCCGGGTATTGTCCGATACTACAACGCTGAACGGCGTCCAGACGGCAAGATAACCAGCACGCTTTAGCTTCAGAGGCAGAATAATATCAATGACGTGCTGGTCGTCATATTCAACCGACAGCCCTCCGACCCGTTGCCATGCCTCACGCTTTACCAGCAGGCAGTTGCTGCTCAGAACGGTATAGTTTTGCTCGCACTGGTAGCGCGACAGCTCCCCTTCTGTTTGCCAGGGTTCCCCTTGACCTACATGTCCGACCCAACCATCGGCCCCAGCGATCATACCCGCACTCAGCAACCGTTGGTCGGTGGTGATAAATTTCGGCCCAGCGCTTCCCACTTCAGGGCGAATTACATGGCTCAGCAATGTTGTCAGCCAGTTTTTCAGGACAAAAAGCGTGTGGAGATCCAGAAGTAAAATAAAATCGCCAGTCACATTTTGCTCCAGGAGGTTCATGCGACTTGCGAAGTTTTGCTCAACTCCACAGACGATCACCGTCAATGGCATCACCTCCTGCATCTGCTTGATAAGATCAATCATTGCTGAACTGGCATTTTCAGCCACCGCCAGCAGAATCTCTTTGTTCTGCCACTCGGTATTATTTATGAGGCTCTCAACGCAGCGGATCAGTAACGCCGGATCGTCGCCCGCGTCGAGCAGAATGCTGACTTTTTCATGTTCTGGCTGTGGGTAACTAATCCGCCATGTCAGATTTTTTTGCTGCCCGGCTTGGGCCTGAGAGAATCCACGATGCTGCAGATAACGCTGGAGGATCTGTGCTTCTTCGAGCGAAGCTGGGGAGTCAAATACGGAGGCAGGCACCAGGGTAGTAATATCTGCAATATGCCCGATACAGCCAGTTCCCCATTGCAACAGATAATCGATCAACACGTCAAATTCGAAAGCCTGGCTGAATTCAGGATTAAATTGACCCGCGCTCAGCCAGCTCTCGCGCCGGAACCAGATGCGCCGTAAATAGCGGTGAGGCGAAGCGAGGAACAGGTCGAGATTGAAATCTGGTTTACGTATCGGAGTGATTTCACCACCGTCAGCGCGTACCGCCTCATCCGTATAAATGGCCTGACACTCCCCGGCATGTGAGAGCATATTACGCATCATCCCGATGCTTGCCGCAGTATATTCAACACCCGCTTCGATGCAGTGCAGCCAGTCGAATGCCTCTGTTTCTGCCAGTTGCCTTACAGCACTAACCCAGCTATCTCCCGTAACCGCGCGAATATCCATGGTCTTAGCGCGATACCCTGGCTCTGGCGCAACAAGAAGAATTGTATGTGGATCAACACCTTGACGGGTAAGTGAGGCGACGGATGCGTCGATAGCACTCACCTGCGCATTCGGGCACAGGATAACGTGCAGCAGACGGGTTTCCGCCGTAACCGTCGTCGGCAGGGTACGGTGAGAAAGCCAGTGGCTGAATGAGGTGCGCTCCTTTACGTCATCGTGCTGCTGCGCTTTCGCCTGGGTTAGAGACAGGAAATGATCAAACTGGGTATCCAGAAGCCGCCTTTTGGCCAGAACAACGTCACGGACAAGCGGTAGCCCTGCCCGAATCTCGTCCAGTGCTTCCGGGGAATCGGAGTAACCGAAACCGGCACCACCGATATCCTGTAACGATTGCTCATTCAACGCATAATGTTCGTAGCCCGGAGCCGACAACGAAACGACCGGGCAGCCACATAGCATGGCTAGCAGGCAGGTTCCTGACGACTCATAGGTGTAAAGTACCCGCCCGCGTTTGAGAAGCATCGCCAGATCGCGTAATGACAAAGGATTACGCATCGACAAAATAGTGATATTTTCTGGCAGCCCCGATAAATCAAGCGCAGATTCAGGGATCCTGTTCAGGTAGAGAAAGTCTTTATCTTTAACTGGCTGGTCATCCTGAAAGAGTGAGAGGTCATAACATTCAATCCCCAGAATGTTCGGATTGGGTTCTTTGTCTGCAAACTCAGGGCGATACCAGAAAAAGAGATCGTCAGCACTGGCCTCAATGGCATTTTGCATGATGACCCCTTCCCTGTTTAGCATGTAGCGAACGGTTACTGGCGCAGAAAAGGGATTTCCCGTTGTTACCTCCGGGTAAACAGCAATCCAGGACTTGCCGCTGGAGATGACCTGTTCATAGGCTTCTTGCGTAAGCGCTGGCGCATTCCAGTCGGGGTTGACGGTACAACCGACCATCCAAGCGCGACCACCGCGCTCATTGATCATATGGCATAAACGGTGAAGTACCTGAATACCCAACGACGACTCGCGGTAGTCCGGCGCGGCAATCAGGTAGGGAGAATGAAGATCTATATGCATAGTCATTATGCCAGCCACCCCTGTTGCCAGTCATTGAGTCCATTATCACGTAGATACCAGTCACGCTGCACGGCATCCCGGAGTTCATCCCCCTGGCGGATACGGTAATCCGCGTCATTGAGATACGGCTGAATGGCTTTCATCCAGTCCTTATAACGGTTTTCCACCAGCGTCACCGGTAGTCCGCAACGGTACGGAGCAATATCCGTGGCAACGATCGGTACTCCACAGGTACCAATTTCCAGCAGACGTAAATTACTCTTACATTCATTGAACTGATTGATATCCAGAGGAACCAGGGCCAGATCGAGATTCAGGCTGGCCAGCTTTTCCGGGTACATCTCGAAAGGAACGCCAGGGTGGAACTCACAATGGACATTACGCGGCTTCATCCCCATAAAGACCCATTCAACATCATCTTCCAGTGCCTTAATCAGAGGTAGCAGAATTTGCAGATCCCCGGCATGGGTGCTCCCCCCCGCCCAGCCAACACGTAATTTTTTACCCACCCCACGCTGACTCTGCAAATGTCCCCATTGGTCGGGTGCAAGGCGGTTCTGTGCAATGCGGATATCGTGATGGTAACGGCTATAGGCTTCAGCAAGCGGCGCCGTTGAGACAACAATTCTGTCTGCGCTTTCGAGTATTTTGCGGAAGCTCTTCACCATATGCTGCGGATAGTTATTACGATTACCATTTTTCAACGGCACGTTAAGTAAGAAATCATCGTATTCAATGATAACTTTGGCATTACAGACCTCACGCAACTGCTGAATAATGTCCGGGAAACGGCTACCGGTGAGGGATTCAAGTAAAATCACATCTGGCTGAAGTTGCGCGGCTTCCATGACGGAAGGGATGCTGTTCATCATTCCTCCCTCCAGCATATGATGGCGCTCCATCGCTTTAAACGGCTGCATAACCCGGTGATGCCCGCAGCCATTCCAGTCAACATGATGCGCCAGCACAACCGGCACAGGACGTCCCGGCAAAGGTGCATGCAGACGCGCGGTGTTTACACTCAGGGTGAAAAGCGCGCCGGATTTTTGCATCAGCGGATGATAAGAAGGATCGTTGAGCAGCTCTGCCTTCCACTCGTTACGCAACTGTGTAAAGTGTTCCAACATCGGTCGTTCGGGAATCTGGTACTTATCGGCCAGAAGACGTGTCGCTCCGCCCATATGTTGAACGCGCGAATAGGGGGTCCAGACGTTTAAGTAGCCCTGCTTTTGCAGCCTTATTCCCAGGTCAACATCGGCAAAATAGACGGGATAACGTTCTTGCGTAAATCCGTTAAGTGCAAAGAAAACCTCTTTTCGCAGCATCATACAAGAACCACTCACTGCAGTTACATTATGTGGAGCGCAAAGATAGTCCTGAAAACCTGAGTCAGCCCCTCCAGCCCCGGCAAAAGCAACCTCCACACCGTTTTGAACGCCAGTCAGATAGCCGCCATGCTGGATCCGTCCATCCTTAAACTCCAGTCGAGCCCCTACCACACCCACCTCCGGGCGTAATGCGTGTTCCAGTAACGCTTCCAGCCACCCGCCATCAATGATTTCACAATCGTTATCAAGGAAAACGAGCACGTCCCCCCTCGCCTGCTGCGCGGCGGCGTTGCCCATCTCAGCAAAATTGAATGGCGCGTCGTAACGCAATATCCGCACCTGTTCCAGCCCAAGACTCGCTAAATCGTTCAGGAACTGGCAGGCATCGTCCTCTACCGACTGGTTATCAACGATCATCAGCTCATAGCGCGCATAGCGGGTCTTTTCCATCAGGCTTTCAATGCAGTTCTTTAGTAAAGCAAACCGATCGCGCGTGGGGATAATAATAGAGACCATCGGCTGGGCGTCCCAGTGATAGCGAAGGCGAGGCAGAGCGTGAGCGGATGCCTGCTCATAGGAGGCAAAGATGCCAAGCCGCATAAGGTGGGCCAGTACGCCATTCCGATGCTGATCCATAAGACCTGGCTGCTCTGTCCAGCGTTGCGCAGGTTCCGAATTGCAGATCAGCACTTCCGGCACATGCGTTAAGATACGGGTACCCTGCTTCTCGACCAGACGCCAGAGCAAATCAATAAATGGCGTATTGGTAAAGAGAGGGTCCAACCCTCCTGCGGCCCTTGCCGCATGGCAATCAATAAGCAGCGCCTGTCCAATGTAAGGTTGACTGCGCAGGAGATCGATATTAACCCCGGGGCGCAAGGTGACAACAGGTTCATCATTTTCGGCAATCGTCATTTCGTCACAATAGGCGACACTTGCCTCTGGATGATGAATTCGGTGCTCAGCAAACCGCAGCAGCGCGTCATCTAACAGGGTGTAGCCCGCAGGTAGCATCAGCAGCGCCTGAGCAGGGCTGTTTTCCAGTAACGCATTAATATCGGAAATAGAATGCGCCACCTCTACGGAGATCGGCGCTAGCGATTGAGCGAGCGCCGATGCATGGGTAATCAGGTACTCTTCATTCGTTTTATTCTGCGCGAGGATAACAACACCAAGGCTGGATCTAGCCGGAAAGGCATCAGCAAAGGCACGCAAAGCTTCACGACGCGCGTTCGTGATATTTCGATCCTTCATCCAGCGGGTGATGGAGTAGTTTTCGCTCTGCTGGACCAGCAGTGCTTTGCTGTGGAATGCCAGCGCATAGCGATCTTTTTCAGAAAGCGTATAAGGCGTTTGCGACGCAGGAAAATCCAGCACAGCGAGAATATTTTGCTCAAGGCTCCAGCGTGATACGAACGTCTGATGATTTCTCTGCACCCATTTCATGGCATCGTCATAGCCGTCGGTCAGCAGTTGAATCCACTCATCTGCTCCCGGGCAAAAACGCAGATTTACCCCGGAGAAATAGTTAGCTTCATAGTGCGGAAGATTTGCATCGCTCAGATACCCTTCAACGTAGTTCCCGTGGGCTAAAAAGACTGGTACGCCGAGAACAAGTGCTTTAGGAGCATACTGTTCATCGGTGATGATAACGTCATAACCCGCGAGCCACTCCGGTTCAATTCGCCCGGATTGAACACTTAAATCGAGCCATTCGATGCGTAGCTGCGACTGAGCTGCGCGCTGCTGCACTTCATACATTTCAGCGGACATTTTATCCGCGATATAGAGAATCCGACGCAACTCTTGCGCCTCACGCTTCGCGTAAACGTCGGAGAAAGCGTCCGGCACGATCCACGGCATCAGGTGTAGCTTGTCTTCCTGGATCCCCGTCTGTAGCAGGATAGTCTGAGTAAATGCTGAAAGGCCAAGCACGCGGGTTGCCAGAGCATTCTCTAGCTCGGCACCCCATGGAATATAAAGATCATTGTAATCGCTGTAATGACGGAAGATAAAAGATCCCGCAGTTTTCTGCTCATGCAGAGCAGTAAGCAGTTTCTCGCTAAAAAAGCCTTTGACGACCCATATAACGTCATAGTGTGCGGCCAGCTCTCCCGAATTCTCTGTAACAATCGCCAGGGCTCCAGTTGCCTCCAGTCGCGCCACTTCAGGCTGAAGACGCTTCCCGATAAACGAGGTACATAAAATCACGCGCCATTCCCGTCTTAGCAGGGCATCAGCTATGTCGAGCACTTCCGTGCAGGAAGCAGACCATGCGTCCAGTTTGTCCACACTTATCAGAATTTCAGGCATTTTTTATCCTTAACGCCGCCACAAGGACGCCTACAGATCTATTTTCAGTAATGCAATATTGTGAGGGATAGAGGACGGTTCAAGAGGAAAAATAGCTTGTGTAATTGGGTTTAAATCCGGCGATTGGGAAATAAAAAAGGCATCCGAAGATGCCTTTTTTGCGTTATCAAAATTAACGCAGCAGGGACAGCATAGTTTGAGGAACCTGGTTGGCCTGAGCCAGTACAGAAGAGCCAGCCTGCTGCAGGATCTGCGCGCGGGACATGTTGGACACTTCAGTCGCGTAGTCGGAATCCTGAATACGGCTGCGGGCAGCGGACAGGTTGTTCACGGTATTGTTCAGGTTAGTGATGGTGGACTCGAAACGGTTCTGAGACGCACCCAGCAGGCTACGCTGGTTGTCTACAGATTTGATTGCCGCATCGATATCTGCCAGCGGGCTACCATCGGTAGTACCACCGGAGGTCACCGTACCGCTCAGAACGTCGAAACCTTCTGCTGCAGTAGTACGTGCGGTACCGTTGATGCTCTGACCAGAGGTAACAGAGGTTGCACCAGAGGCGTTGAACAGGTTATAGGCGTTAGAGCTGCTCAGGCTGATAGAGATAGTTTCTTGATCCTTAGAGCCTACCTGGAAGCTGTAGCTGCTGGAGCCAGTGCCGGTGTTCAGAACTTTAATGCCGTTGAAGTCCGTCTGAGTCGTTACGCGGTTCACTTCTTCCATACGCTGGTTAACTTCAGCCTGGATGGAGTCAATGTCGGAAGCAGAGTTAGAACTGTTCTGCGCCTGAACGGTCAGATCACGGATACGCTGCAGGTTGTTGTTGATTTCGCCCAGTGCACCTTCTGCCGTCTGCGCCAGAGAGATACCGTCGTTGGCGTTACGTGCAGCAACGGTCAGACCGTTGATGTTAGAGGTGAAGCGGTTAGCGATCGCCTGGCCAGCAGCGTCGTCTTTTGCGCTGTTGATGCGCAGACCGGAGGACAGACGCTCAATCGCGGTGCCCAGAGAAGACTGAGATTTGCTCAGGTTGTTCTGAGTCATCAGCGACAGAGTGTTAGTATTAATCACTGCCATGGTAAGTATCCTTTAATTGATTATGAGTTCCGGCTAGCTGCCAGGGGCTTCATCGCCTTCATAAAGGTTATCGACAGGGCACTTACAAACTTTAGATCTTTTGATCTTTTTTTCTTTTCTTATTTCATCTTGATTTTAAAAGAAAAAAGCGCCGACATGCGGCGCTTTTTGTCTGTCATAACAGCGATTAACGCAGCAGGGACAGCATAGTTTGTGGAACCTGGTTGGCCTGAGCCAGTACAGAAGAGCCAGCCTGCTGCAGGATCTGCGCGCGGGACATGTTGGACACTTCAGTCGCGTAGTCGGAATCCTGAATACGGCTGCGGGCAGCGGACAGGTTGTTCACGGTGTTGTTCAGGTTGGTGATGGTGGACTCGAAACGGTTCTGAGACGCACCCAGCAGGCTGCGCTGGTTGTCTACAGATTTGATTGCCTTATCGATGTCTGCCAGTGGGGTAGTACCTGCTGCAGTACCACCAGTGCCACCAGTTACCGCACCGTGCAGAACGTCGAAGCCTTCTGCTGCAGTCGTACGTTGGTTACCGTTAACAACGTCACCAGTGGTCATTGCTTTGGTGTTCAGCGTCGCGCCGGTGTTGCCAGCAGCGGCCAGGTTAAAGCTATCGCTGGAGCTCAGAGTGATACCGATAGTTTCGTTATCTTTTGAGCCAACCTGGAAGTTGTAGGTGCTGGAGCCAGTGCCGGTATCCAGAACTTTGATACCGTTGAAGTCGGTCTGCTTGGTCACACGGTTCACTTCTTCCATACGCTGGTTAACTTCAGCCTGGATGGAGTCAATGTCGGAAGCAGAGTTAGAGCTGTTCTGCGCCTGCACGGTCAGATCACGGATACGCTGCAGGTTGTTGTTGATTTCACCCAGTGCGCCTTCAGCAGTCTGCGCCAGAGAGATACCGTCGTTGGCGTTACGTGCAGCAACGGTCAGACCGTTGATGTTAGAGGTGAAGCGGTTAGCGATCGCCTGACCAGCAGCGTCGTCTTTTGCGCTGTTGATGCGCAGACCGGAGGACAGACGCTCAATCGCGGTGCCCAGAGAAGACTGAGATTTGCTCAGGTTGTTCTGAGTCATCAGAGACAGGGTGTTAGTATTAATAACAGCCATGATGTATTCCTTTGAAAAAGTTATCAGATTTAGGCATCTGCCTACGGCTTTCTCACCGTCAATGAGGTTATCGACCGTCCTTTCTCAAGCTTTAGGAAAAAAAACATTTTTTTAAACCTGTAAACTGCCCGAATTTCTCCCTCTTTATTTACGCATTGTTTTTTTTAAATAGCGCTAATCTTTTTCTCGTTTCTGCCGATAGACCATCCAGCGATTGTCTCAATAAAGGATGAAAAAATGGCAAGTATTAGTTCACTCGGCGCAGGTACTTCACTGGACCTCAATACGTTGTATGACAATTTACAGACAGCTGAGCAAACCAAGCTAAAGCCTATCACTACCCAGCAAACGTCATATAAAGCCAAGCTGACAGCATGGGGGGTGGTGCAGACAGCACTCACTAAATTACAGACTGCTTCAGATGCATTAAAAAATACCTCTGCTATTGCACAATCAAAAGTTTCCAGCACTAACACGGCGTTTAGTGCAACGCTTGCCAGCAGCGCAGCGGCAGGATCTTATTCCGTTGAAGTAACGCAACTGGCGGCTGCGCAGTCTCTGTTGAGCCCTAAAGTCGGCAGTAAGGATACCGAACTCGGCGACAGCAGCATGAGCACGCGCACCCTCACAATCACTCAGCCGGGCCAGAAAGATCCGTTAACGATCACCCTGGCGAGCGATAAGACCAGCCTTGCCGATGTGCGTGACGCTATTAACGCCAGGCAGGGAAGCGTAAGCGCCAGCATCATCAAAGCGGATGACAACAGTTATTACTTAGCGCTGACTTCCCGTGATACTGGTACAGCAAACGAGATGACCATTACGACGGATGATAGCCAACTGGCGAAATACGTCAGCTACAACCCATCCAGCGCCACCAACGTGATGAGTGAACAGGTTCCAGCCGCCGACGCTAAAGTCAATATCAACGGTATCGAGATCGTTCGTAGCAGTAATGCCATCACGGATGCACCAGAGGGCGTTACCCTAAACCTGACGAAGACCAATAAAGGCAGCCCGGAGACATTGTCAATTGTCAAAGACAACCAGCCAATGACCGATGCCATTCAGGCTTTTGTGGATGCGTATAACTCTCTGCAGACCACTATTGCCAATCAGACGAAATATACGGCGGTCGATCAGGGAAGCACCAACCAGGACAGCAGCAACGGCGATCTGTTGGGCGACGGAACGCTGCGTAATATTCAGACCCGTCTGCGCTCGATGATTTCGGCCAGTCAGGGTTCAGGCGATCTGGCCACTTTATCCCAGATTGGGATTACGCAGGATATCACCGGTAAGCTGACGGTGGACAGTACCAAACTCAACAAGGCACTGAACGAAAAATCGGCTGACGTCGTCGCGTTCCTGTCCGGCGATGGAAAAACCACCGGGTTTGCCACCCAGACCAGCAGTCTGCTGAAAGACATGCTCGGAACTGATGGTTCCGTACAGAATGCCACCGCGGGCATTAACAAGACGCTGAAAAAACTGTCGGACGAATACGATCGCGTAAACGCGCAGATCACTGCCACCATGGCACGTTATAAAACGCAATTTACCAGTCTGAGCCAGCTTGTCTCAAAGATGGATCAGACCGGAAGTTATCTGACCCAACAGTTCAACGCCATGAACCGTTAATAAATGATGAATTGAGGTTTTACCATGTATACAAAATCGGGAATTCAGGCATATGCTCAGGTCGGCGTTGAATCGGCCGTTCTGAGTGCCAGCCCACATCAACTGGTTGTGCTTCTTTTTGATGGCGCATTAAGTGCCATGAAGAAAGCCATCATTTTGATTGAACAAGGTGATATTCCCGGTAAAGGGCAGGCCATAAGTAAAGCAATCAATATCATCAGTAACGGTTTGCAGTCAGGTCTAAACCATGAGATTGGTGGCGACCTGGCGGCAAATCTCGATAGTCTTTATGACTATATGACCAGGCGTCTTTTACAGGCTAATCTTCATAACGACATCAATGCCATTAATGAAGTAGTGGAGTTACTCAATAACATTGCTGATGCCTGGAAAGAGATAGGCCCTCATTCTCAAAACATGCGGGACAATTACTAATGGACGTCCATCTCGGCTTGCTCCAACATTATCAGCAGTTATTAACAACCAGTAACACGATGCTTGTTCTTACCCAGGCAGGGCGCTGGGACGAGCTTATCGCTTACGAGGTTGATTATCTGACATCAGTTGAAAAACTTACCATGTTCCAGGATGCCAGCGAAATTCCGCCTCATATTCAGGCGCAAATACGCCCTATTCTGAAACAAATACTCGATAATGAAATCGAGTTGAAAACCTTGCTGCACCAGCGTATGGAAGAGCTGAAAGCACTGGTTGGACAGACGTCGAGACAACATAATCTGAACTCAACTTATGGACGTTTATCAGGAAATGTTCTCTTTCCCTCTGATCTCTAGTCTGGATATGGTCTTTTGCGGATGAATATTATTTTGTGATTTCATCCGCGTTTTATCCCCTTTTCGCTCATACTCACTGTGTTCTCAAAACGGAGCACGGACGATGAAAAACCCCACCCTGTTACAATGTTTTCACTGGTACTACCCTGCTGGCGGTGAATTGTGGCGAGAGGTCACGGCATTAGCCCCCAATCTTAACGAAATCGGCATCAATATGATCTGGCTGCCACCCGCTTATAAAGGCGCGTCTGGTGGGTATTCGGTTGGGTATGATTCTTACGACTTATTCGATCTCGGTGAGTTTGACCAGAAAGGCAGCATCGCCACCAAATACGGCGACAAAGCACAGTTGCTGGAAGCCATTGACGCGCTTAAAAGCAACGACATTGCGGTGCTGCTGGATGTGGTGGTGAATCATAAAATGGGGGCAGATGAGAAAGAGTCTGTCCGCGTTCAGCGTGTAAACGAACAGGACCGCACGCAAATTGATGACGAGGTCATCGAGTGTGAAGCCTGGACACGTTACACCTTCCCTGTCCGCGCCGGGCAATATTCGCAGTTTATCTGGGATTACAAATGTTTCAGCGGCGTCGACCATATTGAAAACCCTGCTGAAGACGGCATCTTTAAAATCGTCAACGACTACACCGGCGAAGGCTGGAACGATCAGGTTGATGATGAAATGGGTAACTTCGATTATCTGATGGGCGAAAATATCGACTTTCGCAATCACGCCGTCACGGAAGAGATCAAATACTGGGCCCGCTGGGTCATGGAACAGACGCGCTGCGACGGTTTTCGTCTGGACGCCGTTAAACATATTCCCGCCTGGTTTTACAAAGAGTGGATTGAACACGTACAGGAAGTCGCGGACCAGCCGCTGTTTATCGTGGCGGAATACTGGTCCCACGAAGTGGATAAGCTTCAGGCCTATATTGACCAGGTTGAGGGTAAAACGATGCTGTTTGACGCCCCCCTGCAGATGAAATTCCACGAAGCGTCACGCCAGGGACGGGATTACGACATGAGCCAAATCTTCACCGGTACGCTGGTGGAAGCCGATCCGTTTCATGCGGTAACCCTTGTGGCTAACCACGACACCCAACCTTTGCAGGCCCTGGAGGCACCGGTCGAACCCTGGTTTAAACCCCTGGCTTATGCGTTGATCTTGCTAAGGGAAAATGGTGTGCCGAGCGTCTTTTATCCCGATCTCTTCGGTGCCAGTTATGACGATACGGGGGGCGACGGTGAAATGTACCATATAGACATGCCGGTCATTGAGCAGCTCCACGAATTGATCCTCGCTCGTCAGCGCTTTGCCCACGGCGTGCAGACGCTCTTTTTTGACCATCCTAACTGTATCGCCTTCAGCCGCAGCGGTACCGAGGACGATCCCGGCTGTGTGGTCGTGTTGTCAAATGGTGACGATGGAGAGAAAGTGATTTGTCTTGGGGAAAACTACGGTAATAAAACGTGGCGGGATTTCCTCGGCAATCGCGAAGAGACCATCACCACGGCTGCAGATGGCGAAGGGACGTTTACCTGTAAAGGCGGGAGCGTCAGCGTGTGGGTAATAGAGGAAGTGTTGTAGAAACAATGCCGGGTAAGCGTCAGCGCCACCCGGCAAAATTGGTTAAGGCGCCTTACTCTCCAGCGGATTTTTGCTCAGGTAATCAGCACACTCAACCGTAGGGCGGTCCACCTTCTGCAACTCCAGTCCGTCGTACTCAAGCGTTAAACCATCACGTTCCAGCGGATAGATATCCAGCTTGCGGGTTACATTGTAATAACTGTCTGAACGCAGCATGATTTTACCCGGCACGGCAATCACGCGCTGCCACTGACGGCAGTCAAGCGTATCGCCCTCTTCCGTCACCACCAGCGTGGCAATCGCCTCCGGGCTGACCATTTTGCTCTGCGGCCCTTTTGACTGCCAGTATCCCGCCAGCTCCGCCGGAACAGGATGCTTGATCACTTCTTTATAGTTATCGACCTGAACGCACCCGGTCAGTGCCAGCAGCGCACCAGCAATTGCTATTTTTTTCATCACCTTTCCTGCATTCGAAGAAAAAAATATTGTGGCATTAAAGCGCTAAGGCTGCCAGCGAAGATCGACAGGTCTTAAACCTGCATCCCCATCACTTCCTGGTAAGCCGACACCAGCTTGTTACGCACCTGGATCCCCATCTGCAGGGACACCGAAGCTTTTTGTAAATCGGTCATCACATCATTCAGGGCCACACCCGGTTCACCGAGGGTGAACTTCTCTGCCTGGGTCCGTGCGGCGGTCTGGGTATCGCTGATACGGTCAAGAGCGGCATGCAGTTGCCCTGCAAAGCTGATGCTCGGCTGTTGTTCTGCCACATTCTGATTACGGGCCGTCATCGCCGTTGCCTGCAGCTGACTGATTACCCCTTCAATACCCTGTATAGCCATGACTCTCCCCTGGATGGTTTTTTACGCGGTCAAGACTAACAGCTTGTCAATAAGATAATGGCGGTAAATAGCGTGAAAAAACCAGGTTATTTGACGCATAGAAAATCACGAATCATCAAATAATGGCAGGGCCATCAATATGGAACTTTTGTCGTGTTTGCCGACCCGGGAGTCAGTTTTGTTTCTCTACACGAATAACGTAAACCACCAGGATTTAAGAGGTGCGCAATGAGTGCAACAGCATCGACAGCGCCACAAAATAAATCACTCGAGTGGATGAACCGCCTTCGCGCGAATCCTAAAATCCCGTTGATCGTGGCAGGCGCTGCCGCAATTGCGATCCTTGTAGCGATGGTCCTGTGGGCGAAAAGCCCTGATTACCGGACGCTCTACAGTAACCTTTCCGATCAGGATGGCGGTGCCATCGTCACCCAGCTTACCCAGATGAACATCCCTTATCGCTTTGCCGATAACGGGGGGGCGCTTGAGGTTCCTGCGGATAAGGTGCACGAACTGCGTCTGCGTCTGGCGCAGCAGGGGCTGCCGAAAGGTGGCGCAGTCGGTTTTGAACTACTGGATCAGGAAAAATTCGGTATCAGCCAGTTCAGCGAGCAGGTGAACTACCAGCGTGCGCTGGAAGGCGAACTGGCTCGTACCATTGAAACATTAGGCCCGGTGAAAAGCGCCCGTGTGCACCTGGCGATGCCTAAACCTTCGTTATTTGTCCGCGAGCAGAAATCACCTTCCGCCTCCGTTACCGTGAATCTCGAACCTGGCCGCGCGCTGGACGAAGGGCAAATTAGCGCGGTGACGCATCTCGTCTCCAGCGCTGTCGCCGGTCTGCCACCGGGTAACGTGACGCTGGTTGACCAGAGTGGTCATCTGCTGACGCAATCCAATACCGCCGGTCGCGATCTGAATGACGCGCAACTGAAATATGCCGCGGATGTTGAAAACCGTCTCCAGCGTCGTATTGAAGCGATCCTCGGTCCGGTTGTGGGCAACAGTAACGTGCACGCGCAGGTGACCGCGCAGATCGACTTCTCTAATAAAGAACAGACCGAAGAGCAGTACAGCCCGAACGGTGATGCCGCTCAGGCGGTGATGCGTTCTCGCCAGATCAATTCGAGCGAACAGTCTGGGGGAGCATACCCTGGCGGTGTTCCGGGTGCGCTGTCTAACCAGCCCGCCCCTGCTAACGCAGCACCTATTTCTACACCTCCGGCAAACCAGCAGAACGGTCAGCAAAATAACCAGCAGACTACGTCAACGGCCAATAATGCCGGTCCACATACCAGCAGCCGTAACGAAACCACGAACTACGAAGTGGATCGGACGATTCGCCACACTAAACTGAACGTGGGCGATATTCAGCGTCTTTCTGTTGCGGTAGTGGTGAACTACAAGACGCTTCCAAATGGCAAACCGCTGGCGCTGACAGCCGAGCAGATGAAGCAGATCGAAGACCTGACCCGTGAAGCAATGGGTTACTCCGAGAAGCGTGGCGATAGCCTCAACGTGGTGAACTCACCGTTCAACGCGGTGGATGAGACCGGTGGTGAATTGCCGTTCTGGCAACAGCAGGCGTTTATCGATCAGCTGATGTCCGCGGGACGCTGGCTGCTGGTGCTGATTGTCGCGTGGCTGCTGTGGCGTAAAGGCGTTCGTCCGCAGCTCCAGCGTCGTGCTGAAGCCGAGAAAGCCGCTCGCGAACAGATGAGCGCGCGTCAGGAAGTGGAAGAAGCGGTTGAAGTACGCCTCAGCAAAGATGAACAAATGCAGCAACGCCGTGCTAACCAGCGCATGGGCGCTGAGGTGATGAGCCAGCGCATTCGCGAAATGTCAGATAACGATCCGCGCGTCGTGGCGCTGGTCATCCGCCAGTGGATGGGTAACGAACATGAGTAATACGCTTACAGGCACCGATAAAAGCGTCATCCTGTTGATGACCATTGGCGAAGATCGCGCGGCAGAGGTGTTTAAACACCTCTCCCAGCGAGAAGTGCAAATTCTCAGTGCGGCCATGGCCAACGTGCGTCAAATCTCCAATAAACAGCTGACCGAAGTGCTGTCGGAATTTGAGCAGGAAGCCGAACAGTTTGCCGCGCTCAACGTCAACGCCAACGACTACCTGCGCTCCGTGCTGGTCAAGGCGCTGGGCGAAGAGCGTGCCGCCAGCCTGCTGGAAGATATTCTGGAAACGCGCGATACCGCCAGCGGTATCGAAACGCTCAACTTTATGGAACCGCAGAGTGCCGCCGACCTTATTCGCGACGAGCACCCGCAGATTATTGCCACCATCCTTGTCCACCTCAAACGTGGTCAGGCGGCCGATATTCTGGCGCTGTTCGAAGAGCGTCTGCGCCACGATGTGATGCTGCGTATCGCGACCTTCGGCGGCGTGCAGCCAGCCGCACTGGCGGAGCTGACAGAAGTACTGAACAACCTGCTCGACGGTCAGAACCTCAAGCGCAGCAAAATGGGCGGCGTGAGAACGGCGGCGGAAATCATCAACCTGATGAAAACCCAGCAGGAAGAGGCGGTTATTACCGCAGTACGCGAATTCGACGGCGAGCTGGCACAGAAAATTATCGACGAGATGTTCCTGTTCGAAAACCTGGTCGAAGTGGACGATCGCAGCATCCAGCGCCTGCTCCAGGAAGTGGACTCCGAGTCGCTGCTTATCGCCCTCAAAGGTGCCGAGCAGCCACTGCGCGAGAAGTTCCTGCGCAACATGTCTCAGCGTGCGGCAGATATCCTGCGCGACGACCTTGCCAACCGTGGCCCGGTACGTCTGTCTCAGGTGGAAAACGAACAGAAAGCTATCCTGCTTATTGTTCGTCGTCTGGCAGAAACCGGCGAGATGGTGATTGGCAGCGGAGACGACACCTATGTCTAATGAGATGCCGTGGAAGCGCTGGACACCGGACGATCTGGCACCTCCCCTCTCCGAATTCACACCAGCGGTGGTATCGCCCGTGGAGCTCGACCCGGACGCTGAGCAGCCCGAACTGAGTGAAGAGGAGCAACAAGCACAGATGCTGGCTCAGCTGCAAATGCAGGCACACGAGCAAGGTTATAATGCCGGTCTGAACGAAGGCCGGCAGAAGGGCCACGAGCAAGGGTATCAGGAAGGTCTGGCGAAAGGGTTAGAGCACGGTATTGATCAGGCGCGTCAGCAGCAGGCGCCGATCCATGCCCGCATGCAGCAGCTGGTCAGCGAGTTCCAGCACACGCTGGATGCGCTGGACAGCGTGATTGCATCACGACTAATGCAGATGGCGCTGGAAGCCGCGCGTCAGGTTATCGGCCAGACGCCGGTGGTGGATAACACTGCGCTGATCAAACAAATTCAGGGTCTGCTGCAACAAGAGCCGCTGTTCAGCGGGAAGCCTCAGCTACGCGTTCACCCGGACGACCTGCAGCGCGTGGAAGAGAGCCTGGGGGCGACGCTAAACCTGCACGGCTGGCGTCTGCGCGGCGACCCGTCGTTACATCACGGCGGCTGCAAAGTCTCTGCCGATGAAGGTGACCTGGATGCCAGCGTGGCTACCCGCTGGCAGGAACTGTGTCGCCTTGCGGCACCGGGAGTCGTCTGATGACCGCACGCCTCACCCGCTGGCTCACCACGCTCGACAACTTTGAGACGAAGATGGCGCAACTGCCATCTGTTCGTCGTTATGGGCGACTGACGCGCGCCACCGGGCTGGTACTGGAGGCCACCGGCCTGCAGCTTCCGCTGGGTGCGACCTGCGTCATTGAGCGTCAGGATGGTCTGGAAACGCGCGAAGTCGAAAGCGAAGTGGTCGGTTTTAACGGCCAGCGTCTGTTTCTGATGCCGCTTGAAGAGGTGGAAGGCATTCTTCCCGGTGCTCGTGTATACGCCAAAAACATTATCGGTGATGGACTGCAGAGCGGGAAACAGCTGCCGCTTGGCCCTGCCCTGCTGGGCCGCGTGCTGGACGGCAGCGGTAAACCGCTTGACGGTCTGCCTTCACCGGACACCACGGAAACCGGCGCACTCATTACTCAGCCCTTTAACCCTCTGCAACGAACACCTATTGAGCATGTGCTGGATACCGGCGTGCGTCCGATCAACGCCCTGCTGACTGTAGGCCGTGGACAACGTATGGGCCTGTTCGCCGGGTCTGGCGTGGGGAAATCCGTCCTGCTCGGCATGATGGCGCGCTACACTCAAGCCGATGTTATCGTCGTGGGTCTGATCGGCGAGCGTGGGCGTGAAGTTAAAGACTTTATCGAAAACATTCTGGGGGCGGAAGGTCGCGCCCGTTCGGTGGTTATCGCCGCACCGGCAGATGTCTCGCCGTTATTGCGTATGCAGGGTGCAGCGTATGCCACCCGTATCGCCGAAGATTTCCGTGACCGCGGCAAGCACGTGCTGCTGATCATGGATTCCCTGACCCGTTACGCGATGGCACAGCGTGAAATCGCGCTGGCTATTGGTGAGCCTCCGGCGACCAAAGGCTACCCGCCTTCGGTATTCGCCAAGCTCCCTGCTCTGGTAGAACGTGCAGGGAACGGCATCAGCGGCGGCGGCTCCATTACCGCGTTCTATACGGTACTGACCGAGGGAGATGATCAGCAGGACCCGATTGCCGATTCCGCGCGTGCGATCCTTGACGGTCACATTGTGCTGTCGCGTCGTCTGGCCGAAGCCGGGCACTATCCGGCCATTGATATTGAAGCCTCTATCAGCCGCGCAATGACGGCGCTGATAACCGAGAAGCACTACGCCCGCGTGCGTAATTTCAAACAACTCCTCTCCAGCTTCCAGCGTAACCGCGATCTGGTCAGCGTGGGGGCGTATGCCAAAGGCAGCGACCCGATGCTCGACAAAGCGATTAACCTGTGGCCGCAGCTGGAGGCGTTTTTGCAACAAGGCATTTTTGAACGTGCCGACTGGGAAGATTCAATTCAGGCACTGGAGCTGATTTTCCCGCAGGTGTAACACAGGTGGAGGGCGAAGGTTATGGCGCAAAACAGCGCGTTATCAACGCTGAAAGATCTGGCTGAAAAAGAAGTTGATGATGCCGCATTGCAGCTTGGCGCAATGCGACGCGGGTGCCAGCAGGCTGAAGAACAGTTGAAGATGTTAATCGACTATCAGCATGAATATCGCACCAACCTCAATACCGATATGACACAGGGCATTGGCAGTCAGCGCTGGATTAACTATCAGCAGTTTATCCAGACGCTGGAGAAGGCGATAGAGCAGCATCGCCAGCAGCTTAACCAGTGGACCCAGAAAGTGGATACCGCGCTGAATTTCTGGCGCGAGAAAAAACAGCGGCTGCAGGCCTGGCAAACCTTACAGGATCGGCAGATTGCAGCCTCGACCCTGGCGGAAAACCGTCTGGATCAGAAAAAAATGGATGAGTTTGCCCAGCGCGCATCAATGAGGAAACCGGAATGATCACACTGCAACAACTGCTGATGAGCGACAGCGACCTGTCAGGCGGCACGCTGACAGGGAAAGGCACTGACGGTGCGCAAGACTTTCTCTCTCTGCTGGCGGGCGCCCTGACGGATGCAACCGGCAAAGGCAAGGATGCGCCACTGACCCTGGCTGACCTGAAAGCCGCTGGCAGTAAGCTGTCAAAAGTCGCTCAGGACGCCAGCGGCGATACCACGCTGCAGGCTAAAATAACGGACCTGCTCTCGCGTCAGGGTGTGCTGAATAGCGATGAAGCGTCCTCAACCACGCCGCTGGAAACGTTGGTCTCCGGACTGACGCCGCTGTCAAAGGGAGATGCCCTGAAGACCCTGAATACAGCCAGCAAAGATGACAGCAAAAGCGAACTGAGCGAAGAAGAACTGGCAGGTTTGAGTGCGCTGATGGCGATGCTCCCCCACCAGCAGACCAGCACAGCTCACGCGACAGGCACTGACGGTATTACCGCGAAGTCTGTTCTGAGTTCAGCGACGCTTGCACAGAATGGCGCGGGACAATCGTCCCAGAACACCCCGCTGGCAGGCCATGACAAAGCCCAGCTTTCTGCGTCGTATCAGAGTCAGGGCAAACACAGCGACCCTGTTCTGCCTGACAACGCGCCCGCGACACCGGCTGTAACCGCTGCCGTGGAGAAACAAGAACTCGCCAGCGCGTCGTCTTCAACATCGCCGACCGCAACCCTGGCGCCAGTGATGTCCAGCCACGCGACCAGCCAGCCGGCCGCCACCGTTGCCACTGCGCCGGTGTTAAGCCAGCCTCTGGGAACTCACGAATGGCAGCAATCGCTGAGCCAGCACATCACGCTGTTCACTAAGCAGGGACAACAGACAGCGGAGCTGCGTCTGCACCCGGAAGATCTGGGTCAGGTGCAAATTTCGCTTAAACTGGATGATAACCAGGCGCAACTGCAGATGGTCTCGGCGCACAGCCACGTGCGTGCAGCACTGGAAGCAGCCCTGCCGGTACTACGGACATCGCTGGCTGAGAACGGTATTCAGCTTGCGCAGAGCAGCGTCAGCAGTGAGAGCTTTGCCGGGCAGCAGCAGTCCTTCTCCCAGCAGCAACAGCAGGCTTCGCGTTCCGGTAATACCGGCGGCTTTAATGAAGAGAGTGATGAGATACTGCCTACCCCTGCCGCCCTGCAATCCGCAGCACGTGGCAACAGCGCCGTAGACATCTTCGCCTAAACGCCAGAGGTAACGTGATTATCCCCGTCTTTTCCACGCTTTGACGTCGGCAGGACACGGGATAATCACCTTATTAAGCTGTACCGAAACAGGAAGCTCGTATCAGATGACTGACTCCGCTATCACCAAAAAAAGTAAGCGTTCCATCTGGATCCCGCTGCTGGTGTTGATCACGCTCGCCGCCTGCGCCACCGCGGGCTATAGTTACTGGCGTATGCAGCAGGAACCTTCGACCGCTGCGGCCAAAGCCGAACCAGCACCACCGCCGGCACCGGTATTTTTCCCTCTCGATACCTTCACCGTGAATCTCGGTGATGCGGATCGTGTGCTGTATGTCGGTATTACGCTGCGCCTGAAGGATGAGGCCACGCGTGCGCGCCTGAATGATTATCTTCCTGAAGTGCGTAGCCGCCTTCTGCTGCTGTTCTCTCGTCAGGATGCTTCGACGCTGGCCACCGATGTCGGCAAGCAAAAGCTGGTCGACGCCATTAAACAAACGCTGGCGACCCCGCTGGTAAACGGCCAACCTAAGCAGGAAGTCACTGACGTTCTGTATACAGCCTTCATTCTGCGGTAACGACATGGGCGACAGTATTCTTTCTCAGGCAGAAATCGATGCGCTGCTTAACGGCGACAGCGATAAGAGTGATGATCCGCAACCGGGTCTTGGCGGCGATAGCGATATTCGCCCCTATGACCCGAATACCCAGCGTCGCGTGGTACGTGAACGTCTGCAGGCGCTGGAGATCATTAACGAACGTTTTGCACGTCAGTTCCGTATGGGGCTGTTTAACCTGCTGCGTCGTAGCCCGGACATCACGGTCGGTGCGATCCGTATTCAGCCGTATCATGAGTTTGCCCGCAACCTGCCGGTGCCAACCAACCTTAACCTGATTCATCTGAAGCCGCTGCGCGGCACTGGACTGGTGGTGTTTTCGCCAAGCCTGGTGTTCATTGCGGTGGATAACCTGTTCGGTGGCGACGGGCGTTTCCCGACCAAAGTAGAAGGTCGTGAATTTACCCACACCGAGCAGCGCGTGATTAACCGTATGCTGAAGCTGGCGCTGGAATCTTACAGCGACGCGTGGAAAGCCATTAACCCACTGGACGTGGAGTACGTACGTTCTGAGATGCAGGTGAAATTTACCAATATCACCACCTCTCCAAACGATATCGTCGTCAACACACCGTTCCATGTAGAAATCGGTAACCTGACCGGGGAATTCAACATTTGCCTGCCGTTTAGCATGATCGAACCGCTGCGCGAACTGCTGGTTAACCCCCCGCTGGAGAACTCACGCAACGAAGACCAGAACTGGCGTGAAAACCTGGTACGTCAGGTTCAGCATTCGCAGCTTGAGCTGATCGCGAGTTTTGCCGATATCCCGCTGCGGTTATCCCAGATACTGAAATTACAACCCGGCGATGTTCTGCCGATAGAAAAACCCGACCGCATTATTGCCCATGTGGATGGTGTCCCGGTGCTGACAAGCCAGTACGGCACACTTAACGGTCAGTATGCGTTACGCGTTGAGCACTTGATCAACCCGATATTGAATTCGCTGAATGAGGAACAGCCCAAATGAGTGACATGAACAATCCGTCCGATGAAAACAGCGGAGCACTGGACGATCTGTGGGCTGACGCGTTAAACGAGCAACAATCCACCCCGAGCAAAAGCGCGGCGGATGCGGTATTCCAGCAGCTCGGTGGGGGTGATGTCAGCGGCACGCTGCAGGACATCGACCTGATTATGGACATCCCTGTTAAGCTGACCGTGGAACTGGGACGTACCCGTATGACCATTAAAGAACTGCTGCGCCTGACGCAGGGTTCCGTGGTGGCGCTGGACGGTCTGGCCGGTGAGCCGCTGGATATTCTGATCAACGGTTATCTGATTGCCCAGGGTGAAGTGGTGGTGGTTGCCGATAAATACGGCGTACGCATCACCGACATCATTACCCCATCAGAACGTATGCGTCGTCTGAGCCGTTAAGCATGAAAACTCAGGCAACAATATCACAACCTTCTGCCGTCCCCGGCTCACCTCTGCTCCAGGTGAGCGGGGCGTTGTTCGGTATTATTGCCTTTATTCTTATCGCCGCATGGCTGGCGAAACGCGTTGGTCTGGCGGGTAAAACCGCCGGTACCCGCGGTCTGAGGGTCAGCGCCAGCACCACACTGGGGCCACGGGAACGCGTGGTCATTGTCGATGTGGAAGATGCGCGTTTGGTTCTGGGCGTCACTGCCTCAAACATCAACGTATTACATAAACTGCCGCCCGCTCCTGTTCTGGTGGACGAGCGCGCAGACGCCCCTGCGGATTTCCAGTCCGTTATGAAGAGTTTGCTTAAGCGTTCCGGGAGATCCTGATGCGCCGTTTGTTATCCCTTACGCTTGCGGGCGTGGGTCTGTTTGCTCCCGCGGTTTATGCGCAACTGCCTGGTCTGGTCTCAACGCCCCTCGCTGGCGGCGGCCAAAGCTGGTCGCTCCCGGTTCAGACACTGGTTTTCATCACCTCGCTGACGTTTATTCCGGCCATCCTGCTGATGATGACCAGCTTCACCCGCATCATCATCGTCTTTGGTCTGCTGCGAAACGCGCTAGGAACCCCTTCCGCACCGCCAAACCAGGTTCTGCTGGGGCTGGCGCTGTTTTTGACCTTTTTCATTATGTCGCCGGTGATCGATAAGATTTACACCGACGCCTACCAGCCGTTCAGCGAAGACAAAATCTCCATGCAGGAGGCGCTGGATAAAGGCGCTCAGCCGTTACGGGAATTTATGCTTCGCCAGACGCGTGAAGCGGATCTGGCGCTCTTTGCTCGCCTGTCCAACACCGGTGAGCTTCAGGGACCGGAAGCGGTTCCAATGCGTATTCTGCTGCCCGCCTATGTCACCAGCGAGCTGAAAACCGCGTTTCAGATTGGCTTTACCATTTTTATTCCGTTCCTGATTATCGACCTGGTGATCGCCAGCGTGCTGATGGCGCTGGGTATGATGATGGTTCCTCCCGCCACTATTGCCCTGCCCTTTAAGATCATGCTCTTCGTGCTGGTCGATGGCTGGCAGCTGCTGGTCAGTTCTCTGGCCCAGAGTTTCTACAGTTAAGGAACGGCGATGACACCCGAATCGGTCATGATGATGGGCACGGAAGCGATGAAAATCGCGATAGCCGTTGCCGCGCCTTTGTTGCTTGTCGCGCTGGTAACCGGTCTGATTATCAGTATTCTGCAGGCCGCCACGCAAATTAACGAAATGACGCTGTCATTCATCCCGAAAATCATCGCCGTGTTCGTGGCGATTATCGTTGCCGGGCCATGGATGCTGAACCTGTTGCTGGACTATATGCGCAACCTGTTTACCAATCTGCCGTACATCATCGGCTGACCTGACGATGCTGCACTTCACCAGCGACCAGTGGGTTCAGTGGCTTGGCGTCTATTTCTGGCCAATGCTGCGCATCATGGCGCTGATCTCAACAGCCCCGATTCTCAGTGAGAAATCGATCCCCAAGCGTGTCAAAGTGGGGCTGGGCATTATCATTTCCATTATCGTCGCGCCCTCTCTCCCTCCCGTGGATATTCCGATTTTCTCGGCCAATGCGGTATGGGTGGCATTGCAGCAGGTGATGATTGGCGTCGCCGTCGGCTTTACCATGCAACTCGCCTTTGCCGCCGTGCGCACCGCAGGGGAACTCATCGGCCTGCAGATGGGCTTATCGTTCGCCACGTTCGTCGATCCCGGCAGCCATCTCAACATGCCTGTGCTGGCGCGCATTATCGACCTGTTGGCCATGCTGTTGTTCTTGTCGTTCAACGGTCATCTGTGGCTCATCTCCATGCTGGTGGATACGTTCCATACGCTGCCAATTGGTGAGAACCCGGTGAACAGCAATGCTTTTCTGGCGCTCACCCGTGCCGCAGGGCTGATATTCCTGAACGGGCTGATGCTCGCGCTACCGATTATCACGCTGCTGCTGACAGTAAACCTGGCATTAGGTTTACTGAACCGAATGGCGCCGCAGTTATCGGTGTTTGTCATTGGTTTTCCGCTGACGTTGACGGTCGGAATTTTATTAATGTCATTACTCATGCCACTTATCGCCCCCTTCTGTGAACATTTATTCGGCGAGATATTCAACCTGTTAGCGGATATTGTCAGCGAACTGCCACGTAAATAATAGCCCTCACTATTGATATTGTCTTTCTGAGGATATTCCTAAAATAAAACCTGAAAAACATCTTCCAGGATATATCTGACGCGGTTTAATTGTTTCTAAGCACCTCACAATACTTAATAATTACTTTACTTTAAGAAGATTCCTGGCAAATTATACGTAACTTTACGGGATAGTGAGTCCGCCTGAAAGTCTTTGTCATGCTCACAGGTTTATTATTTTTTTCCATCCCGTATGGCTGTTTTGAGCTCTCAGGCAGATGGTGAATTATCGTTACGCATTGAGTGAGGGTATGCCATGTCAACGATCATTATGGATTTATGCAGCTACACCCGGCTAGGGTTAACCGGGTACCTGGCAAGCAGAGGGGTAAGAAAGAGAGACATCAACGATGCACACACCGTTGACGAACTCGCAGCCGCTTGTGACGAACTAAAACCAGGCGTGGTGTTTATTAATGAGGACTGTTTCATTCACGATCCAGCCAACAGTCAGCACATTAAGCAAATCATTAATCAGCATCCAAAAACCCTGTTTATTGTTTTTATGGCGATCGCGAATATCCATTTCGATGAGTATTTATTGGTCCGTAAAAACTTATTAATCAGCTCTAAATCGATTAAACCAGAGTCGCTGGATGACATTCTGGGTGATTATTTGAATAAAGAAGTTAAAAATGTAGGAGCGGTTAACTTACCCACCCTATCATTAAGCAGGACTGAATCAAGTATGCTGAGAATGTGGATGGCGGGCCAAGGAACTATTCAGATCTCAGACCAGATGAATATTAAAGCTAAAACCGTTTCGTCACACAAAGGAAATATTAAAAGGAAAATTAAAACGCATAATAAGCAAGTGATCTACCACGTAGTACGCCTGACCGATAATGTGACGAACGGGATTTTCGTCAACATGCGTTAGTCGCTTAAGACCCTGTGCACCCTACCTTTGATCTCTGGCCTGGCCAGAGATTTTTGCTTCTGAGAACGTTGTCGGGTACGCGCTGTGCCACCCGACGCCGAGCTACTCTGCTTTCTCAACAAAAATGCCGTCAGGATGCCCCAGTTCGTTAAAAAACCAGATGCCAAGCGGGTAGTCTTCCAGTGATACCAGGTACATTGTGCCTTCGCTAAACTCTTCAATTGCCAGTACCACACCCGGGCGGCGCGGCCCACCGTCCGTTTTAACGGTTACCCGATCGTTGACCTTCATACATTCCTCCTCTGGTTTTGAGCCAGTGTAGAACAAAACGCAAAAACGCACATCGCCGTCCGGCGCGAATGGCGTTTTTATACACAGGCTATACTTAACCCTGGACACGTTTGTAGGTTGAAAGAGGAGTCCCGTAATGAAGACCGACAAAGCTTACAGCGACACCATCAAACGCGACGTCGAAGTGGATGTCGATGCCCTGCTGGCCGCGATCAATGAGATCAGTGAATCAGAAGTCCGTCGTATGGACGATAATTCTGACCGCGTCATTGTTAACGGAAGGGATTATCACACCTATCGTGAACTGGCTGAGGCCTTCGAGCTTGATATTCATGACTTTAGCGTGTCTGAAGCAAATCGGTAGCACGAAAAAAATCCCGGTCATGGGGATGGCCGGGATCAAAACTTGCTTATGCAAGAAGCACTTGAAATTCGTTACACCAGGAAACCTGATGTACATGCCACACTATCCCCAACAATTTTGCCTGACAAGCATATATTCTCGGAATGAATATAACATTTTTAACATATTGATTTTTGTTATGAGCGATAACATACGCCGAATGCGGGTTTGCCTGGGATAGTTCCCTTTTCCAGGATTTCCCTTTCCGTTATTTTTTAGGAATATTCTTAATCTCTGACGCATCCGTTATCTGGAGCCACTATGCCTTCACTGCAGGACACGCTGCTGATTTTTTCTGACCTGGATGGCTCGTTGCTGGATATTCATACCTATGACTGGCAGCCAGCGATACCCTGGCTCGACAGGCTGCTGGATAACCAGGTACCGGTCATTCTTTGCAGCAGTAAGACGGTGGCAGAGATGCTTGAGATCCAGCAGGATCTGGGGCTGGAAGGTTTACCGCTTATTGCCGAAAACGGCGCAGTGATTCAGCCTGATGTCCGCTGGGAAATGGGTCAGCGCCACATCAGAGGGATGTCGCACCAGGATATCCACCGGCTGATTGAACAAATCCGCCTGCAGTTGCGCGTTAAATTCACCACCTTTGACGACGTCGATGAACGGGTTATCAGCGAGTGGACCGGGCTGACGCGCTATCGCTCAGCCCTTGCACGTAAGCATGAAGCCTCCGTCACGCTTATCTGGCGCGACACCGATGAGAAAATGGTTGAGTTTGAAGAGGTGCTGGCGCGAAGTGGCCTGAAATGCCTGCAAGGCGCCCGTTTCTGGCATATTCTGGACGCCCGCTGTGGTAAGGACGTTGCGGTTAACTGGCTTATTGAGCAGTACCGTGAGCAGGAAGATATCACTCCTGTCACCCTGGGACTCGGTGATGGCCCCAATGATGCCCCCCTGTTGGACAGCATGGACTTCGCTGTCGTCATCAAAGGGATAAACCGACAGGGTATCGTGCTGCGAGACACTTCCCCTGCGCGGGTCTATTACACTCAGCAGCCCGGACCGGCTGGCTGGAGTGAGGGGCTGGATCACTTCTTGTCGTCATCGCGCCAGATAACCTGATTACGTCCCCCCTGTTTTGCCAGATACAGACGGGTATCGGCAATCGACTGCAGCTGTTCAAAGTTGTAGTTCCCTTTTTCATGGGCACAGCTCACGCCAAATGATGCAGTGATATGTAATGTGGTGCTTTTTTTCACCAGAATCTCTTTGCTGTCAATCCTTGCGCGGATGCGCTCTGCTACCACCGAGGCCTCGGGAAGCGCCACCCCAGGTAATACCACGCAAAACTCTTCCCCGCCGACGCGCCCGGCGACATCGTTTTCACGCAGTCCGCTGGCAATAATCCCGGCAGCATGAGACAGCACCTTATCACCCGCCTGATGGCCAAAGCGGTCATTGATGCTTTTGAAATGATCCAGATCGATCTGAATCACGGAAAACGGTAGCGACTGTTGCTGGCATTGTTGTGCCAGTATTCTGGCCCGTTCGAAGAGCGCACCACGGTTATTCAGACGGGTGAGCGGATCATGCCAGGCCTGCCACTGCAGTGAGCTTTGCAGTGCATACATGTTGCTCACCATTCGGCGAATCACCAGCCAGGAGATAAGCAGCATGGCCGTGAACAGTGCCCACAGCAGAGCCAGCACGATGCTGATGCTACCGAAATCACCCTGAACACCTTCATGCAGGGTATGCACTCGCAGAACGACGCCATCAAAGTGATCGAGCCGTTCCCAACTGATAAAACGACTGCCGAGACGGACTCCGCCTTCCGTGTCACTTTCAATGGCATGTGCGATTTGCGCCATTTCACGTTCGTCAAAACGGTTCATCAGGCTGGCAGGGGATTCCGAAGAGGCAATCAAGTTGAGGCGCGAATCGTACAGCTGATATTCCCCTTCGGCATGATCGTCCGTGGCATCTGCCAGCAAACGCTTCATGGTGCTAAACGAAAAATCCATCGCCACTACGCCGTACCAGTAATGTTCAAAATAGATGGGTATGCTGGCCGTAATCATGCGTTCGTTGCCGGTCCAGGAGGACGCGGTAGAGATAAACCAGCGCACCGCCCGCGCACGATTGTTACGTTCAGACTGCTGCGTAAACCAGGGCTGGGTCACCAGGTGGTAATAACGCGTAATGATGTCGTCACTCTGCGCAGGCGTATCCGTGGAAAGATAAAACCCGGCGCGGGAGATATAGATAATCCGCTCTTCATTCTGTACCGTCGATGAGGCCAGACGTAGTAAGTAACCGACTTCAAGTGCAGCAGAAATTTCATTACGGATACGTTCATCGTCACGGTTGAGGAGTACCGTTTTTTCAACAAAGGCGTCTGATACGCCATTAATGGGGAGTGTGCGTTCTTTATCCACCGCCAGCTGCCAGGCAGGTCGATTCCGGAGGAGGTCAAAACGATCAACAGCCTGATGCAAAACGTCAAATGCCAGCGGTTTCTGCAGTGCGTCCCGCATGCTGTTGCGGAAAAATAGCGCCTTATCAACGCCAAATTGCAGCTGTCTGTCGAGCGAGCTGGCAACCGTTTCCAGATGATTGCGCTGGCTGGAGATATAGGCCTCTTCCAGCACCACCACCTCGCGCCAGGTCAGAAGAGTGGAGAAGATCAGTACGACGAGAAAACAGGAATTAACAATCAGGCCAGGGTTGCTGCGCTTTTGCAGCCATTGAAAAAAAGATCGTCTTACAACAAATGTATCGCGCTGCACACACACTCTCCCTGATGACTGCCTACACCCGGTACCTGAAATAAAAAACGCCCGACAAAGCCGGGCGTTATGTGATTAAGCCTTGTCTCGTTTCTGCTGCCCATCACCCGGCTGAAGCTCATCTTCACGAAATGCTTCCCGCTTGATGCTGTAGCCATCGTGCCACCGACACTCCACCATTCCACTGGAATACCCGGTGACAATCATACGTGGGCCGCCCTTCTTAGGCTTAACTTCATCACTGACCAAAAAGACCATACCTGCCTCCTGTATCAGGGTGAAACTTTTTCAATTTAGACGAGGAATGGTCTTTTTGCATCTGTAACAGGTAGCAATTAGTGCGCCGTGCCACGCATTTTTTCGACCAACTTTACTGCCGCCACCACGATAGCGCCAATGATAAAGCCCAACACAAGATTCAGCAGCGTGGGCAGAATCGCCGCGACAACAGCACCCTGCGCAGTGGAGAAATGTTCGATAGCGTGATGCAATGGCGCAATACCGTGAACCACAATACCGCCGCCAACGAGGAACATCGCCAGCGTGCCGACTACGGATAAACTCTTCATCAGCCAGGGCGCCAGCACCAGTAAGCTTTTGCCTACCCCTTTTGCCACCGCGCTTGATTTCTCTTCCAGCCAGTAGCCGATATCATCCAGCTTAACGATCAACCCCACCAGACCGTACACCCCTACCGTGACCAGAATAGCGATCCCGGAGAGGATCAGAACCTGGTTCATCAGCGGTGCTTCAGACACAATCCCCAGCGTAATGGCGACGATCTCAGCAGAGAGAATAAAGTCGGTACGAATAGCCCCTTTCACTTTATCGCGCTCAAAGGTTTTCGGATCCTGCGCGGCCAGTGCTTCAAGACGCTGCTGGCGCATTTCAGGCGTATCGCTCTTATTACGTGCCGCGAACGAATGCAGGACTTTCTCGACGCCCTCGAAGCATAAAAATGCCCCACCAATCATCAGTAACGGCGTGATGGCCCAGGGAATAAACGCGCTGATCAGTAGCGCCAGTGGTACCAGAATCACTTTATTCAGGAATGAACCTTTCGCAACGCCCCACACCACCGGCAGTTCACGATTAGCCCTAACCCCACTCACCTGCTGGGCGTTAAGCGATAAATCATCTCCCAGAACGCCAGCGGTTTTCTTCGCTGCCAGTTTCCCCATCACTGAAATGTCATCCAGCAAGGTGGCAATATCATCCAGCAATGTTAATAAGCTACTTCCTGCCAAAATCTCAATCCTTCTTTTTTTGCTAATGTAGTGAATAGTATGGAGCAAAAGCGTGAACCCGGAAACAGGCACCTTTCGTCAACAAAAAATTCACATCAACCACACAATTAAAGGGCTCGCCAGCACGATAGTTTTCGCGTTTACTATCAGCGACCTTTTTATTTCGTCGTGAGGGATTATGCGTTTCCGGCAATTGCTACCGCTCATTGGGGCACTTTTTTCACTGTATATCATTTGGGGTTCAACCTACTTTGTCATTCGCATCGGGGTAGAAAGCTGGCCGCCGCTGATGATGGCGGGTATTCGCTTCCTCTCGGCTGGGGTGCTTCTGCTGGCATTCCTGCTGCTACGCGGTCATAAACTTCCCCCACTTCGCCCGCTGCTTAATGCTGCATTGATTGGTCTGCTGCTGTTGGCCGTGGGCAATGGTTTTGTGACCATTGCCGAGCACCAGAATGTACCGTCAGGGATCGCCGCCGTGGTTGTGGCCACCGTCCCGCTGTTTACCCTCTGTTTTAGCCGCCTTTTTGGCATTCGTACCCGCAAACTGGAATGGCTGGGGATTGGCATCGGGCTTGCTGGCATTATTCTGCTCAACAGCGGCGGTAATCTGAGCGGGAACCCATGGGGCGCCGTGATTATTCTGATCGGCTCTATGAGCTGGGCGTTCGGTTCCGTATACGGCTCCCGTATTGAGCTGCCCTCCGGCATGATGGCAGGCGCAATAGAGATGCTCGCTGCGGGGATTGTGCTCTTACTCGCCTCAACGCTGACGGGAGAAAAGCTGACGACAATGCCGGGTCTGTCGGGCTTTCTGGCGGTCGGTTATCTGGCGCTGTTTGGATCGCTCATCGCCATTAATGCCTACATGTTCCTGATCCGCAATGTTTCTCCGGCCGTCGCCACCAGCTATGCCTATGTCAACCCGGTCGTGGCCGTGCTGCTCGGCACAGGATTGGGCGGTGAAACGCTCTCGTCGGTAGAATGGCTGGCACTCGGGGTGATTGTTTTTGCTGTTGTGCTGGTCACGCTGGGCAAATATTTGCTGCCTGCCAAACCGGTTGTCACACCTTGCGAGGTGGAAAAACCGTAAGCGGATGAATACCCTGTGTGTCGATCTGCGCGGTCTGACCGCCGCCGCAGATCCACTCTTCCAGCCGTTCCGTGAGATCGTCATCGTTCAGTTTTAATCTGCCTCTCAGGGCACACTCCCAGACGATCAGCACTCGCCAGCCCTGAGCAATAAGCGTGGTGAGATCCCGGTTGTCACGATCAACATTTTTACCAATTTTCTCCAGCCAGAAATCGGTGCGTGTCGCCGGAACCTTGAACAAGTAGCAGTCGTGATGATGCCAGAAACAGCCGTGGGTAAAGATGATGCACTGGTACGCGTCGACAACGAAGTCCGGGCGACCCGCAAGCGAAGGATCCTGCACGCGGAAATCAACGCCGGCCTGCGTCAGAAGCGCGGCCAGGCGTTTTTCAATTGCGGTATCACGCGTGCCGATGGCACGCATGTTTTTACTGCGTGTTGCTTTATCGTGAACATCCGTCATTGACGGCCTCACTCTGACGTAGCGCCACAGCCTGTTTGATGCGGGAGGCCAGCAGTTTTGCCACCGCCGCAAACGCGGGAACCACCACAGAATTACCAAACTGGCGGTAAGCCTGCGTGTCCGAAACCGGAATGCGGAAGCTGTAGCCTTGCGGGGTTTCAAACCCCATTAACCGGGCGCATTCCCGAGGCGTTAAGCGCCGTGGACGATGACGCTGGTTGTCCGGGTCGTCGAAATTCTGCTCGCCAAGCGCCTTGTCCCAGCCTCTGTCGATCAGAATTTCTGCACCGTCCTTATAGTAGCGGGCAGAAAGCGTGCGGGTGACGCTGTGCGGATCGTTTGGGTTGACCATCCCAAAACCGAAGCCGTTGCCCTTCGCCTGATGTTTTTTGGCATAGCGGTAGAGGTATTTCCACAGCACCGGAGTGAGGATAAATTTCGCGTCGACGACAGACTCCAGCAGCTCAGCCACGGTGGGACGGTGCGCCGGATATAAAGAAGGAATATCACGCAGGGTGAAATCCCCCTTCAGATTGAGATCGCGGCGGAAACCCACCAGCACGATTCGTTCTCGATGCTGGGGCAGAAAATGTTTCCCATCAATGATTTTTGGGTCATCCGCGCCCATGTCCTGTGAGTCGGCCACGTCATAGCCCAACTCGTCCAGCGTTTGCATGATGATGCGGAAGGTTTTTCCACCATCATGGCTCTTTAGATTCTTGACGTTTTCCAGCACAAAAATCGCCGGGCGTCGGGCGTCAATAATGCGGGCCACATCAAAAAACAGCGTTCCCTGGGTATCACAGGCGAAACCGTGGGCACGTCCGAGGGCGTTCTTTTTCGACACGCCCGCCAGGGAGAAAGGCTGGCACGGGAAACCCGCCAGCAGCACATCATGCGCCGGGATCGTCTGGCGAATGTGCTCCGCGGCTTGTGCATCGCTCACGCCACTTTTATGGCTCAGGGTGACATCGCGGATATCCGCGTTGAAATGATGTTCATGCGGATCGCAGTACCAGTTTGCTTTGTAGGTGCGCACAGCATGTTTGTTCCACTCGCTGGTAAACACGCACTGACCGCCGATGGCTTCAAAGCCGTGTCGGATGCCACCGATACCGGCAAACAGATCGATAAAGCGGAAGGCATAATTCGGGTGCGCGGCTGAAGGGCGTGGAAGCAGGCTCTGCAGGTAACGAAACTCGCCTTCGCTCAGGCGACGCCCTGCCCGCTCGCTGGTCAGCAGTCTTTTCAGGATTGCCGGGCTCCAGTGGCTCTCACCGTGTGCTACCAGCTGATTTGCCAGGGTTTTAGCATCATAGATATCTAACAACTGGTGCAATAACGCCTGCACCGTTGCCGTTGATTTCTCAGCCTGCTCAGGTGCGGGCTCAGTCACTGATCGATTTTCCTGCATTCTTTTAACCGGACAATAAAGACTGGAAACAGATTACCACAGTTCATTTGCGCAAACTGCGACGGAAGCGGCTCTGAACCTGGCTATCCAGCCCGATGCAGTCGCCGTGTAATTCGGCACTGAGTTTCGCCATAAACTGGATCAGAAAATCGGCGTTGTGATGCGCGAGCTCGCGCCCGACATCCGTTTGCATTGTATCAGGCAAGCGCAACAGCTTGGTCTGAAAATGGTCAAGGGCAAACGCCCGGTCATCAAGGGCTCGTGCATCGGCGAACGGATCGTCAGCATTAAACAGTGCCACCCCCAAAGCGCCTGACACGGCAAAGACTCGCGCCAGACCAATGGCACCCAGTGCTTCCAGACGGTCTGCATCCTGGACAATTTTGGCCTCAATACTTTGCGGCGTCAGCCCGGCGCTGAAACTATGTGCCTCGATGGCATGTTCCACTGCGGCATAGCATTCGGACGGAAAATCAGGGAAATCGCATTGCAGAATGCTACGTGTCTTACGCGCCGCCAGACGGGATGACTGACTGCGTTCCGGATGGTTTTTTGGCAGGCTAACGATGTCATGAAAATAACATGCGGTCAGCACAACCAGCGGGTCAACCGTCTGGTTGTCCATAATTTTTTGCGCGGTCATCCAGACACGACGAAAGTGTGAAATATCATGAGCGGCGTCGTCGGTGGTGTGGTTTTCGTCGAGCCAGCGTTCAAAGCGGTGCTGCCACTGCGTAAGTTCCATGATCACATCCTGTCGGTGAAACGGTAACAATAGCAACTTTCCCCGCTGCTATCACCGGTTGTCCTGACGGGGACGCGTATACCAGGCAATCGCGCCCAGAATCAGACCGACGGTGCCCAGCACCATAAACCCCAGAATGGCTCCAAGCCACTTCCCGCTGGTCGACCCTAAATCCCCGTCAGCCACGGTATCAGGCAGTGATGGAATTTTACTTACCACCCACGCGTAGCGCGCCATAGCCCAGACAAAATAACCGCAAAATGCGTAGAACACCCACAGAGCCAGTTTGCCTCCCAGGCTGCGTTCAATTTTTCGTTCCATCTTTATCCTTCACTCCACGATAGCTGCACTATCGTTTTCACCTGCTCACTTAGTTTTGTGACAATCATCACATTTTGTCATTAAACGCGGCAGTGTGGGAAGATTTCTTACGCTCAGTTTGCGTTAAGTTGATCTCAGGCAAGATTAACGGTTGTGTTATTTTTGCTCAGAAAGGCCGAGATATATAATTTCAAGCAATTATAAAAATGAAATAATAATAGCGTGAAATACTTAATAATAATTAACCCCTATATGTTCAATCGAATAATTCACAAGAAAAATAAAGCGACATTTAGAAATATTTTGCAATATTTATACAACTTTAATTACATTTATTTTTGAACCAAAATAACAATCCATAGAATAGTATCAGCCATGTAATTGCGGAGAGTAATTACATATATTCATATAAATTATCTTTAAAGGGAATATATAATGAAAAGAAAAGTTCTGGCACTTCTTGTACCCGCTTTATTAATGGCTGGCGCGGTAAATGCGGCAGAGATGTACAATAAAAACGGCAACAAAGTTGACCTGTATGGCAAAGTCGATGCACGTCATACCTTCTCTGACAACCCAGGTGACGACGGCGATGAAACCTATGTACAGATTGGTTTCAAAGGCGAAACCCAGATTACTCGCGATCTGATCGGTTACGGCCAGTGGGAATATAAAACCTACGCAAATGATACTGAAGGCGCGGGTGATAAATCCTTTAACCGTCTGGCATATGCAGGTCTGAAATATGGTGAATACGGCTCATTTGATTATGGCCGTAATTACGGCGTCGTGTACGACGTTGAAGCCTGGACCGATATGCTGCCGGTATTTGGCGGTGATTCTTACACCTGGACCGATAACTTTATGAATGGCCGTGCTAACGGTCTGGCGACTTATCGTAATAAAGATTTCTTTGGTCTGGTTGATGGTCTGAATTTTGCGCTGCAATATCAAGGTAATAACGAAAGTGGTCCACACGAAGATCAATTCGGTAATAATATTGATGTTCAGGAAGGCACGAAAAATGGTCATAAAGATGTGCGTTTCCAGAATGGCGACGGCTTCGGTATGTCGACTTCCTACGACTTCTCTGGCGACCTGTCCGGCCTGAGCCTGGGTGCAGCGTATTCGTCTTCTGATCGTACTAACGAGCAGGTTGCTTATGGCAAAGCCGCGGAAGGCATCGGTTATGCCGGTGGCGAAAAAGCTGAAGCCTGGACCGTTGGCGCAAAATACGATGCAAACAGCATCTACCTGGCAATGATGTATGCGGAAACCCGCAATATGACGCCAATCGGTAACTTTGGTATCGCTAACCAGACTCAGAACTTTGAAGCGGTTGCACAATACCAGTTCGACTTCGGCCTGCGCCCTTCCCTGGCCTGGGTTTACTCAAAAGGTAAAGACCTGGACGGTAAGGGATTCAATCAGGATCTGGTTAACTACATCGACCTGGGCATGACCTACAGCTTCAACAAGAACTTCTCTACCTATGTTGATTACAAAATCAACATGCTGGACAACGACGAAGCGCTGTATGAAACATACGGTATTTCCACCGATGACATCGTTGGCATCGGTATGACCTACCAGTTCTAATATCTAAAATACTAAAGCCCGCTTTCGCGGGCTTTTTTATGCCATTTGTCAGGCTCTACGGCGCTTCCTGCAACGCCACGCGAATAAATCCGTTATTCTGCGCCAGTAGCTCATGGGCTTTCCAGGCATCCAGCCCTGTCAGCACCATCAATACCGCTGTTTTACAGTTATGGTTACACCCTTCCAGCGCGGCTTTCGCCTCCGCCCGGGTACATCCGCCTGCTTCCATCACTATTGCGATTTGTCGCTCGGCCCATTTGGTATTGCTTGCCTCAAGATCCACACGCAGGTTGCTGTATGCGCGACCGGTTCGGACGGCCAATCCGGTAGCAATCATCGAGAGGATCATTTTCTGCGCAATCCCCGCTTTGGTATTGATATAGCCTGCGACCACATCAGCACCCAGTTCCGGGGCAATCACCATGCTCGCCAGCTGCGCCGCTTCACTTTGCGCGTCGCCGGTAATGACAGCAACCGAAGAGCCCAGCGACCATGCATGCCGCATCGCGCCCCAAACCCACGGTGTTTTTCCGCTAATGGTCACCGCCAGCATCATATCGTGTTCGCCAAAGGTGATGGCCTGCAGGTCAGCAACGCCACGCTCATAGCTTCCTTCTCCCTCGCCTGCTGTAACGGCAATGACAGGAGTTTTACCCGGAGCATATTCATCCGCTACCTGTTGCGCGACACGGCCCGACGGGCCTGCGCCAACAATGACTAAACGACCACCGTGGCTGAGGGTCGCGGCGGCGTTATCCACCACGCGGGCGATAGTTGTTAAACAGGGGGTAATAGCAGCAGTGATAAGTGCATCATCCTGGTGAATGACTTTCAGCATGTCCAGCGTGGACAATCTATCAATATTCATCGTGCTGGCGTGCCGTCTTTCCTTGACCGAACCGGTAAGCATAATGCTCATAAACAGCCTCCTTATTATGAGTACCCACACACTATAAAGTGTTTTATATGGATGACATGCGAGGAGGGTCACGAAAAGAGGAGCAAATCCACGCCTTTACATGGCTTTAAGAAAAGCGCGTCATCGGCGATAATTACCCCCTTTCTTAATCATCGCGGAGTGTTGATGAGCGATTTGCAGCCTTTCCTTCTGACGCGCAAGCGCCCCATGAAACTGAATACGCTGGTCACGTTGATGGTATGCGCGATTATTGCCTCTGTGCTGCTGGTGGTCTTTGCACTCTATTCAGTACAAATTACCCGGGCGACCCGCGATGATGTTAAAGATACCGCTCTGGGTATCGCCCGAACGCTGGCTAACAGCCCGGAGATCCAGCGAGGCCTGATGCAGCCCCCGCAGGCAGATATCATTCAGCCCATCGCCAAAGCCGTTACCCAACGCAACGATCTGCTGCTCACGGTGGTGACTGACATGCGGGGGATTCGTTACTCGCACCCGAACGAAGCGCTGATCGGCCTGCACTTTATTGGTAATGACCTCGAGCCTGCGCTGGAAGGTAAAGAGAATGTCTCCGTAAACCGTGGTGCGCTCGCCGAAGCGCTCCGTGTTTTCACCCCTGTTTATGATAGCCAGCACGATCAGATCGGTGTGGTGGTGGTCGGTATCTCTCTCAAAAAAGTGGAAGATCAGATCGCCCGTGGACGGATGAACGCCGTCTGGACCATCTTATTCAGTATCTTTATGAGTTCCATGGCGATTTGGGGTCTGGTTCGGGTACTGAAACGCATCCTGTTCGGGCTCGAACCCTACGAAATCTCCGCATTGTTCGAACAGCGTCAGGCAATGCTGCAGTCGCTCCGTGAAGGGGTGCTGGCTGTCGATATTCATGGCCGGGTGACAATGATTAATCAAACCGCCAGAGAGATTTTACTCCTGCCCTCAGGGAAGCAAACTGAAAACGCCAGCGCGCCGCTGCTGGCCAGCCTGCGGGAAGTCTCGAAAACGGGTATTGCCCGCCAGGATCAGGAGATCAGCTGTAACGGGCGGCTGTTGCTGTGCAACATGGTGCCAGTCAAAAGCCAGGATCGGGTGATCGGCGCGATCACCACCTTCCGCGATAAAACGGAAATCAGCCAGCTGATGCAGCGGATTGATGGCATGGTCAGTTACGTCGACGCCCTGCGCACCCATACACATGAGTTTATGAACAAACTGCACGTGATCCTTGGCCTGCTGCACATGAAACGCTACGACAAGCTGGAAGAGTACATCATCCAGACCGCGCACAATTACCAGACAGATATCGGTGAGATACAGAGCAAGGTAAAATCTCCGGTGATTGCGGGGTTCCTGCTGGGTAAAATAAACCGGGCGAAAGAAGCGGGCGTCACCCTGTCGCTGGCCGATGAGTGCCAGATTCCGGATACCGCCAGTGAAGAGCAGGTTGCAGTGCTGATCACCGCGCTGGGTAACCTTATTGAAAACGCACTCGACGCGATGGAAGGACAGCAGGAAGGCGAAATCACTCTGCTGTTGCATTATCAGAATGGCTGGCTCAGTTGTGAAGTCAGTGATGATGGCCCCGGTATTGATCCCACTCAGCTGGAGGCTATTTTTACAAAGGGATTCTCAACCAAAGGTGAAAACCGCGGTGTTGGGTTGTTCCTTGCTCGCCAGCAAATCCAGAACCTGGGCGGAGACATCTCCGTCGAGTCTGAGCCTGGTGTCTTTACCCAATTTTTTGTTCACATCCCCTGGGATAGCGAGAGGAATATCGCGTGATAAATGTATTAATTGTCGATGATGATGCCATGGTAGCTGACCTCAACCGTCTGTACGTCAACCGTGTTGAAGGCTTTAGCTGCTGCGGTGTCGCCTCTACGCTCAACCAGGCCGAGGCCTTTATCAATAACCCCAACCAGCCTGTCGACCTGGTGCTGCTGGACGTTTATATGCAGCAGGATAACGGGCTGGATCTGTTGCCCGTTATTCGCGCTTCGGGCCGCCCGATTGATGTCATTATGATCTCCTCCGCTGCTGACGCCGCCACGATCCAGACCTCCATCCATTACGGCGTGATGGATTATCTGATTAAACCGTTCCAGTTCCCACGCTTTGAGGAGGCACTAAACGGCTGGAAGGCGAAGCACAGTCTGATGGGATCGCACCAGTACTACGAGCAGGCCGACGTTGACAGACTGATCCACGGCGGAGCGCCAGAGCTGGCGGACAGCAAAAAGCTGCCGAAAGGGTTAACGCCGCAGACGCTGCGCACGATTTGTCAGTGGATTGATGCCCATCCGGAGACAGAATTCTCCACCGATGACCTGGCAGGCGCGGTCAATATCTCCCGCGTATCTTGCCGCAAATATCTGATCTGGCTGGCGCAAATCAACATTTTGTTCACCAGCATTCACTACGGTGCCACCGGGCGTCCGGTGTATCGCTACCGCCTCCAGCCGGAACAAACAGGCCTGCTCAAGCAGTATTGTCAGTAACGCAGTAGCTGTTATCCAGCAAGGTAAACCGGAAGTGGTGCGCTGAAGAGAGCACCACTTCTTTTGTTTTTGTCACAAAGATAGCTTCAATATCGGGGCGCGCGCGCAGCGTTGCACACCCCTTCTCTACGCCCATGCCGTACATCAACGTGGTCCAGATATCTCCATCAATGGAGTTTTTAGAAATGATGGTCACGCTATCCAGTTCGTTATCCAGGGGATACCCGGTGCGCGGATCGAGAATGTGGTGGTAGCGTTTGCCGTTTTGTTCAAAGTAGCGTTCGTATGTTCCGGACGTCACGACTGACATGTTCTCGACCGTCATCGTGCCGATCAACGCATCCCCGGCGAACGGTTTTTTGAGCCCCACGCTCCAGCCCCCTTCCGGCGAGCCTAATGTCTGGATATTGCCGCCGAGGTTAATCAGCCCCAGATCGGCCCCCTCTTTGTGCAGATAATCCCGAACTCTGTCGGCGATATATCCTTTGGCGATGGCCCCCAGATCGATTTCCATACCCGTGCTGGTCAGAAAAACGCTGCTGCGGGCCTCATCAAGGATGACATCATCAGGACGGGTAATCGCCAGCAGTGACGCTAATTCATCGGCAGGCGGAACGCTGTCTCCCTGAAAACCAATTTTCCAGCGCTTCACCAGCGGGCCAATGGCCAGGTTAAAGGCGCTGTCCTTGAGGAGGCTTGCCGCTTTTGCACAGCGGATCAGTTCAAATACGGGTCGGCTGACGGTGACCGGATGCTGGCCTGCAGCATGATTAATGTCCATGACCTGCGAGTGCGCGCGGTTGACGGTGAGCAGATCTTCATACTGTTTGATCAGGCGAAACACGCGGGAAGCGAGGGCTTCGTCATGGGAGAAGAGTTTCAGGAGGATGGGTGAGCCCATCAGGACGGCGGAGTAGCTGTAAACGCGATGGCTATCAGGCATAGGATGTATCCTCAAATGTAACCCCGGCAAGCACAGCGCCGCCGGGGAATATGCCGGATGGCGCTGCGCTCATCCGGCCTGAGAAACAGGTGCCTTACCTCTTTTTCGAACGCATAGCCGCCTGGTGTCCAGCCAGAGTACCAAAAATAATGATATCTGCCACTGCGTTACCACCAATACGGTTACCGCCGTGGATCCCGCCGACCACTTCACCGGCAGCAAACGCCCCAGGCAGTACGTTGTGGTTGCTGTCCAGTACGCAGGTTTCGGTATTGATGGTCACGCCGCCCATGGTGTGGTGCACGCCTGGTGCAATCTGAATGGCGTAGAATGGCCCTTCGTTGATTGGCGCACGCAGCGCGGTGGTACGGCCGAAATCATCGTCATGCTGTTTTTCAACGAAACCGTTGTAACGTTCCAGCGTCGCCAGGAAAGCGTGGTAATCCATCCCTAGGGCCTCAGCCAGTGCTTTTGGCGAGCTGGCGCTGGTCACAAACCCCTTGGCGATATACTCATCTGCGGCTTTGTTTTTGGCACGAACATGTTCATCAAAGACGATGTAGGCGTATTTCTCTGGCAGCGCGATGATTGACGCCGAGACTTTATCGCGTGTCGACATTTCGTTGTAGAAGCGTTCCCCTTTCTGATTTACCAGAATCGCCCCGCCGCCGCGGATAGATTCGGAAATCAGATACGATGTTTTCTGCTCAACGGTTGGGTGAATCTGGATTTCGCCCATATCAACGGTGCCTGCACCAATACGTTCCAGCAGCGCAATACCGCCACCGGTCGCCCCTTTGTGGTTGGTGGTAACGAAACCTTCCAGGTCCGGACGGTATTTCACCACCATCTGGCTGTTGGCACTGAAACCACCGGTGGCAACAATGACACTTTTGGTTGCTACGGTAATAGTTTCATTCTCTTCGGTGGTCAGGCGCACGCCGGTGACTTCACCGTTTTCGAAGATAATATCGCTGACGGAGGTGTCCAGCATGACGTCGATGTTGCGTTTGTTGACGTTACGCACCAGACCGCTAATCAGGTAGCCACCCACCGCAGAGCCGTCTTTTGGACGGTGAGTACGGTCGATGCTCATCCCGCCGGTGGTGGTGATGTCGTTTAGCATAATGCCGCGTGTTGCCAGCCACTCAATCGCCTGCGGCGCGTTCTCAACAAAGCGGCGCAGCAGTTCCGGGTTGTTCTTGTTACCGCCGCCTTTCAGGCTTTCCTGGTAGAACAGCTCTTTGCTGTCCTGAATGCCCTTCACGCGCTGGAAGCGGGTTTCGGCGGCGTTCATCCCGGCAGAGGCTTTAATGGTGTTCCCACCGATGGTTGGCATTTTCTCAACAATCAGCACGCTTGCGCCTTCGTCGTGAGCCTGGATGGCGGCGGCCAGACCGGCACCACCGCTACCAACCACCACCACGTCCACGCTGCGGGTTTCATTCGGGTCGGCGCCCTCTTCTGCTGCCAGCGCTTTGCTGGATTTCAGCATTGCTTTCGAGACCGCTTTCTTCACCGCCTCACTCTGGCTGGTTGCGCCAGTGATGGCATCCACATGCGGGGTGTTGGCATCCAGAATGCGGGTACGGATCTCTTCAAAGCTTGTCACAAACTCAACGTCTTCGCTCGGACCCGATGCGAGTTCGATATCCGCAATGCGGTCGGTCTCCAGGCTGACGTTAATCACCAGCTCGTTAGCATCGTCCTGCACTTTCTCAACAAAGGTGCCCGGTTTGAATTTGGATTCACCCATGCTCATGTCGCGGATCATCGCCTCCACCAGCGAGAAGCGCCACAGCGGTTCAGGGATGTTCAGCTCTTCACGTTTGGTGCTGTCCATAAACAGCTCAAGGTTTTCACCGGCCGCGATGCGGTCAGTCCAGTCCGGGTAAGCGATGGTGGCGCGGCCAACGGCAATCAGGTCGTAACCGTGGTCCAGCGCTTCATTCACGTCTGACACATTCACCACGCCGCCCACGCCCATGACTGGAATTTGCGCCAGGGTCTCAGAGCGCAGGGTGCAGTATTTTTCGATAAGCGGAGTCGGGTCCTGGGTATCAACAATAGAAGGACGCAGAGTGGCACCCACGGAGAAGTGCAGATAATCCACACCGCGCGCCGCCAGTTTCTCCAGCAGGTACATGGTGTCTTCAAAGCGGATGCCCGGCACTTCCAGCTCTTCAGGGGAGAAGCGATAGCCAATAATAAACGCGTCGTCCGCGTACTGGCGCACCATTTTGTGAGTAATTTCCAGCACCGCCAGCGGGAATTTCGCACGGTTATCACGGCTGCCGCCCCATTCGTCCGTGCGCTGGTTTGAGTTCGGGGAGTAGAACTGCTGGATCAGATAGGTATTGGCCCCGTGGATCTCGACACCGTCAAAACCAGCCTGAATCGCGCGGCGCACGGCTTCACCAAACTTACCGATCATGCCTTCGACTTCGGCAGTGGTCAGCGCAACCGGCGTCGCGGCACCGTCACGTGGAGCGGCAACAGCGCTTGGCCCAACCGGCGTACGGCCACCGATCAGTTTCGGGTCAACCATACGGCCGCCGTGGTAGATCTGCAGCAGGGCTTTAGAACCCTTAGATTTAATTGCCTCAGCGATTTTCGCCAGCCCGGCGATTTTTTCGTCATTATCAATACCGATCGCACCCGGGAAGGCAAGGCCGAGATCGTCGACAAAGCAACACTCAACAATAATGGTGCCAATGCTGCCGGAACGGGCCCGATAGTACTCCACTAGCTCGCTGGTCACCGTACCGTCATAGTAGCCGGTACAGGTTGTCATTGGGGCCATTAACAAACGGTTTTTCAGTTCGGTACCATTCGGTAATGTGAAGGAACTCAGAATGCGTTCGTTAGTGCTCATAATAGAAAACTCCAAACTTTTAAAAATTAAGAATTCGTTATCGGATTGATTTTTTATTTCGTCGTTCTTTGCCGATGTCATGATATTAATATAATGATTTTTTTAGTTTCTAATGTTATTACGTTAGTTAATAAACTATTTAATCCCTGCAATAACACAAATAACACATTGGTGTTAGCGAATGTAATTCAGTCATTCACAATAATTTAAAATACGTTAAATAAAAATTGGTAAAACCAATTTCCACATAAATAATAAAACAATTAAAAACAACAAGATACAAAACAAATAAAACATAAATGTTACGAAAATGATAAAACAAACCAATAAAACACGTAATACCCACATACGTCTGAGTGGTTATTAATAAAAGAATAAAAATAACGCTGCCATTCTGTTTTTTTGATCGTGATCAATAGTTATGGCATCCAAAAGCGCAATATAAAAACATCATCATTTTTTAATTTAGCGCAATCAAAAATGCGTTAAATCGCTATTACTGAAAATACAAAATCGCACCTTTAATAACTAAAAAAATCAAAGAAACTTAAGAAAGCCATTTTGTTTTTCAGTACGACCGAATTTTTGACAACTTAAGACGTGAAACTATGAATACAAAAACTGCTGTAACGCCCCCTGTGGCGAACCAGGCATCAAATGGAAACGCAAAACGTCTGCTGATGATGGCACTGCCCGTCATCGTCGCCGTACTGCTGCTGTTTGTTCCGGTACCAGAAGGGCTGCCTCCTTACGCATGGCACTACTTCGCCATCTTTGTCGGTGTGATCGTTGGTTTGATCTTCGAACCGCTGCCGGGCGCGGTGATTGGCCTGACGGGCGTGGTGGCCATTGCGCTCTGTAGCCAGTGGGTACTGTTCAGCCCCGAACAGCTGGCCGACCCGAAATTCAAGCTGGCCGGTGCCTCTTTTAAATGGGCCGTGAGCGGTTTTGGTAACTCAACCGTTTGGCTGATTTTCGGCGCTTTTATGTTCGCCGCTGGTTATGATAAAACCCGCTTCGGACGCCGTCTGGCGCTGATTCTGGTGAAGTATTTGGGCCGTCGCAGCCTGACGCTCGGTTACGCCATTACCTTCGCAGATTTGCTGCTGGCACCGTTCACACCGTCCAACACCGCGCGTAGCGGCGGGACCATCTACCCGATTATCGCTAACCTTCCGCCGCTGTATGGTTCAAAACCAAACGATCCAAGCGCGCGTAAAATTGGTTCGTATCTGATGTGGGTGGCGATCACTGCAGCCTGTATTACTAGCTCAATGTTCCTCTCCGCACTCGCGCCGAACCTGCTGGCGCTGGCGCTGGTGAAAAGTACGGTTGGGATTGATATCTCCTGGGGTACCTGGTTCCTCGCCTTCCTGCCGCTGGGCATCCTGTTGATCCTGACCATGCCGCTGCTGGCCTACTGGTTCTACCCGCCAGAAGTCAAAGTGAACAACGAAGTGCCGCTGTGGGCGACCCGTGAGCTGGAAAAACTGGGCAAACTGTCCCGCAACGAAATCCTGCTGCTGGTATTCGTCTGCTGTGCACTGCTGATGTGGATTTTCGCTGCCGCATGGATTGAACCTGCCATGGCTGCCCTGCTCATCGTCGGCCTGATGCTGTGGACCGGCGTGCTGGAGTGGAACGATATCACCGGCAACAAAGCCGCGTGGAACACCTTCGTCTGGTTCGCCACCCTGGTTGCGCTGGCGGATGGCCTCTCGTCTACCGGCTTTATCAGCTGGCTGGGTAAAGAAGGTGGTCTGTTAATGAGCGGGATCTCACCGGGTGTTGCGACCATCGTTCTGCTGCTGGCGTTCTACCTGCTGCACTACCTGTTTGCCAGCACCACCGCGCACACCACCGCGCTGCTGCCAGCGATGCTGACCATCGCCTCCACCATTCCTGGTATGAATATGGAAGTGTTTGTTCTGCTGATGGTGACCTCGCTGGGCGTGATGGGGATCATCACCCCGTACGGTACCGGCCCAAGCCCGATTTACTATGGTAGTGGCTACCTGCCAACCAAAGACTACTGGCGCCTCGGCACCATCTTCGGTGCCATTTTCCTGGCGGCCCTGCTGCTGATTGGTTATCCGTGGATGTCCATGATGTTCTGATTCCTGACCGCCGGGCTCATCCTCCGGCGGTTTTATTTTTGTGGAGCAATACGCTATGTCAAACAAACCGTTTATCTACCAGAACCCCTTCCCTCTCGCGCATGACGACACCGAATACTATCTGCTGACTAAAGAGCACGTCTCCGTTGCCGAGTTCGAGGGTCAGGAGATCCTGAAAGTCGAGCCAGAGGCCCTGACGCTGCTGGCACAGCAGGCTTTCCACGATGCTGCGTTTATGCTGCGTCCTTCTCATCAGAAGCAGGTTGCCGCCATTCTTAACGATCCTGAAGCCAGCCAGAACGACAAGTACGTTGCCCTGCAGTTCCTGCGCAACTCCGAGATTGCCGCCAAAGGCGTGCTGCCAACCTGCCAGGACACCGGAACGGCGATCGTCATGGGGAAAAAAGGCCAGCGCGTCTGGACCGGTGGCGGCGACGAAGCAGCCCTGAGCCAGGGGGTGTATAACACCTACATCGAAGACAACCTGCGCTACTCCCAGAATGCCGCGCTGGATATGTATAAAGAGGTGAATACCGGCACCAACCTACCCGCGCAGATTGATCTCTACAGCGTGGACGGGGACGAATACAAATTCCTGTGCATGGCAAAAGGTGGCGGTTCAGCCAACAAAACCTATCTCTACCAGGAAACCAAAGCGCTGATTACTCCGGCGAAACTGAAAAATTATTTGGTTGAGAAGATGCGTACTCTGGGCACTGCAGCCTGCCCGCCTTACCATATCGCGTTTGTGATTGGCGGTACCTCTGCGGAAAGCACCCTGAAAACCGTGAAACTGGCGTCCACCCGCTATTACGACGCACTGCCAACGGAAGGTAACGAACACGGCCAGGCGTTCCGTGATGTTCAGCTCGAACAGGAACTACTCCAGGAAGCGCAGAACCTGGGTCTCGGCGCACAGTTTGGCGGCAAATACTTCGCCCACGATATCCGCGTGATCCGCCTGCCACGCCATGGCGCCTCCTGCCCAATCGGCATGGGTGTTTCCTGCTCCGCAGACCGTAATATCAAAGCAAAAATCAACCGCGACGGGATCTGGATTGAAAAACTGGAACACAACCCGGGCCAGTATATTCCTGAATCTCTGCGTCAGCAGGGCGAAGGCGACGTGGTCAGCATCAACCTGAACAAGCCGATGAATGAGATCCTGGCGCAGCTCTCCGCGCACCCGGTCTCTACCCGTCTGTCGCTGAACGGTACTATCATCGTCGCGCGCGATATCGCCCACGCGAAGCTGAAAGAGTTGCTCGACAATGGCGAAGAACTGCCGCAGTACGTGAAAGACCATCCAATCTACTATGCGGGCCCTGCTAAAACGCCGGAAGGCTATGCGTCTGGTTCACTCGGCCCGACCACCGCGGGACGTATGGACTCATATGTGGACTTACTGCAATCCCACGGTGCGAGCATGATCATGCTGGCAAAAGGCAACCGCAGCCAGCAGGTAACGGATGCCTGCCATAAGCACGGCGGCTTCTACCTGGGCAGCATCGGCGGCCCGGCTGCGGTGTTGGCGCAAAACAGTATTAAGAGTCTGGAATGCGTGGCGTATCCTGAACTGGGTATGGAAGCCATCTGGAAAATCGAAGTCGAGAACTTCCCGGCGTTTATCCTGGTGGATGACAAAGGCAACGATTTCTTCCAGCAGATCCAGAACCAACAGTGCAAAGGGTGTTCACAGCGCTGAGCGCTTCCCGGCTTCCAGATGGTGACCATCGTCTGACTAATCCCCCGGCTGCCCACTTCGGTGCGCAGCCTTATTTCGTTCTGCCACTGCACGGCATGAAAATGGGTTGGTAAGAATTCCTGGCCGCAGGCGGAGCCGTCCTTTAGCGCCCAGCCGCTGGAGGCCTCTCTGATGTTTAGCGCCATTGCCCGGGCGCTGCGCTAAATTGCCCCCGCCGGGTAATGAAGCGGTTACCCGGCACTTTCTGAAGCGCCCCTCTGCGCAACATCACAAAATCGCAATATCAGAGACTTACAGAATATTGGTGAATAAAAAGACAATAACTTGTTAAGTTATTGTTGCCATTAATTGTATTTACACAGTGAATGATATTCATGCAAAAAATGCATCAGCCGATGCGGCATTTGCGCTTATCTATTTCCTCGTCCTGATCCAGTTTTCAGAAACAGACGCGTAAAACGTCAACAATAACTGGAGATAACCATGTTTTCCTCAACCTCACCTGCAACCGTACGGTCTAAGGCGGGCGCGATACTTCGCGTGACGTCCGGCAACTTTCTTGAACAGTTCGATTTCTTTCTTTTCGGCTTCTATGCCACCTACATCGCCCACACGTTCTTCCCGGCGAGCAGTGAATTTGCGTCGCTGATGATGACCTTCGCCGTCTTCGGCGCGGGCTTTTTGATGCGGCCCATCGGGGCCATTGTGCTTGGTGCGTATATCGACAAGGTGGGGCGCAGAAAGGGGCTGATCGTCACGCTTTCCATCATGGCGGCGGGGACGTTCCTGATTGTGCTTATCCCCTCTTATCAAAGCATTGGTCTGTGGGCACCGCTGCTGGTGCTGACGGGCCGTCTCCTGCAGGGCTTTTCCGCCGGTGCAGAGCTTGGAGGCGTGTCGGTCTATCTGGCTGAAATCGCCACACCGGGCCGCAAAGGGTTTTACACCAGCTGGCAGTCCGGCAGCCAGCAGGTCGCCATTATGGTCGCCGCGGCGATGGGTTTTGCCCTGAATGCCCTGATGGAGGAGAGCGCCATTCGCGAATGGGGCTGGCGCATCCCGTTCCTGTTCGGCTGTTTAATCGTGCCGTTTATCTTCTTCCTGCGCCGCAAGCTGGAGGAGACGGAAGAGTTCAGCGCGCGCCGCCATCATCTGGAGATGCGTCAGGTCTTTAAAACGCTGCTTGGCAACTGGCAGGTGGTGGTCGCAGGCATGCTGATGGTGGCGATGACCACCACCGCGTTCTACCTGATCACCGTCTACGCCCCCACCTTTGGCAAAAAGGTGCTGATGCTCAGCGCCTCGGACAGCCTGCTGGTCACGCTGCTGGTGGCTATCTCTAACTTCGTCTGGCTGCCGGTGGGCGGCGCGCTGTCGGATCGCTTCGGGCGCAAGCCGGTGCTGATTGCCATGACGCTGCTGGCGCTGGCGACCAGCTATCCGGCCCTGACGCTGCTGGCGAGCGCCCCCAGCTTCTCCATGATGCTGAGCGTACTGCTGTGGCTCTCCTTCCTCTACGGCCTGTATAACGGCGCGATGATCCCGGCCCTGACGGAGATTATGCCTGCCGAAGTGCGCGTGGCGGGCTTCTCTCTGGCTTACAGCCTGGCAACGGCGGTCTTTGGCGGCTTTACCCCGGTAATGTCCACCGCGCTGATTGAATACACCGGTGACAAAGCCTCGCCTGGCTACTGGATGAGTTTCGCTGCCGTGTGTGCCCTGCTGGCCACGCTCTACCTCTACCGCCGCCGTGCGGTATCGCTGCAAAACACCGTCAAGTCACAGGAGGCTGTATGAAACGCACTTATCGCTATACCGCCAGCGCGCTGGTGCTGACGTTCCTGAGCGCCAATGCCTGTGCTCAGGACGTGAAGGTCATGATCTCAGGCGGCTTCAAAGCCGCCCTGGAAAAGCTGGCCCCGGAATATGAACACCAGACCGGGGATAAAATCGTGATCATCCCCGGCCCCTCAATGGGCACGACGCCGCAGGCGATCCCAAACCGCCTGGCGCGCGGCGAGAAAGCCGACGTGGTGATTATGGTGGGCGATGCGCTGGAGAAGCTCGAAAAAGCCAGCCAGACCCAGCCGGGTTCACGAACTGAACTCGCGGACTCTCCCGTTGGCATGGTGGTGAAAAAAGGTGCGGATGTTCCTGATATCAGCAGCGAGGCGACCCTGCGTAACGCGCTGCTGCAGGCCAGCTCCATCGCCTACTCTGACAGCGCCAGCGGCAGGTACGTCAGCCAGGCGTTGTTCAAAAAGCTGGGAATAGAAAAAGAGGTGGCAGGTAAAGCGACAAAGGTCGAGCGTATTCCGGTTGCCTCAGAAGTGGCGAAAGGAAAATACGCCGTGGGCTTCCAGCAGGTCAGCGAGCTGCTGCCGGTTCAGGGCGTTACCTTTATCGGGAAAATCCCTGATAGTCTGCAGTACATCACGCGCTTCGCGGGTGCGGTTACCCGCCATGCCGAACATCCCGCGGAGGGGAAAGCGCTGCTGACCTATCTCGCCTCACCGCCCTCAAGGGCCGTCATCAAGGAGACGGGGATGATCCCCGTTACGTCCGGCGATACTGCTCGGTGATCTGCTTTTCCAGTTCAGCCGCTATGTAAGACTGGATGCGCCCCCGGTGCCGGATAAGCCCCACGGTGCGTTTCACTTCCGGCGCCACCAGCGGCAGATGCGTCAACAGCGTATGCTCTGACGTCGGCATCGACATGGCGGGAACGGCAGCAATGCCAATCCCCGCCTCTACCATACCAAGCATCGTGGTGACGTGACGGGTTTCACAGACGCTGGGGCGCTCGGGAACAATATCTCCCAGCATCCGATCGAGCAGGTTACGGTTACCTGACGTTTTATCGAGAGAGATATAATCCTGCTGATAAAACGCCTGCCACGTCAGGTGACTTTTTTGTGCCAGCGGGTGATCCTTTCTGCACGCCGCGACATAAACATCCTCCACCAGCGGAAAAAATTCGATGTCAGACGGCAAGTTTCCTGCGAAGCAGATACCAAAATCCGCCTGGCTTCGGGCCACGGCGTCAATCACATTTCCTGCACTGCTATCGATGAGCTTAATGCGAACGCGTGAATAGCGAGACTGAAAACGACGAATCACGTCAGGCATAAAATAACAGGCCGCAGAGGGTACCGTGGCGACCGTGATAAGCCCTGTCCGTTCTTCACTCACTTTATCAACATCAGCCAGCATTGACTCTACGCTGTCGAGCAGCTGAGCGGATCGTTCAGCAAAGTTTTGCCCGTATAGCGTTAAGGCCACGCGGCGGGTGGTACGATCGAACAGCCGGTTTCCCAGCGCGGCTTCCAGCTTTTCAATCCTGCGGCTCAGCGCCGACTGGGATAAGCAGATAGATTCAGCAGCGACACGGAAGTTACCGTATTCCACTAACGCTCTGAAAGCATAAAGATCGTTAAGGTCAAAATTCACGGGCATGGCGTCTGGATGTCCTGTCAGGGAATACGCAACAAAGTCAAAAATAATAGCGTCTTATTGACCTACCGCAACCGGTGAGGTGTTGAAATTCAGATTAGCGTTCGTTGTAGTCAAGGTAACGATGGTTTCTCTTTGTCGGTGAATTCACTGAGACTACAGACAAGGCCACGACAGACTTCACAAAATGAAGGTGATGCCCGCAAACAGCTACCCACCGCTACGTACGAATGATAGTTTATTCAGGCTGGAATTGTCGCAGTGAGCGATTTTCTGGCATCTTAACCGAACCTGACTTTCCCATTTTTGTTCAAGTGACGAGTTTGCGAGCAAAGCGATGATAAAGTGGCCCTGGAAAACGAATGAGGCTGGCCGGGATGTGGCGCTGCCATGGGATGACGCGCTGACGATCCCTGTTCTGGCTAATCTAAACCCGGATGAACAATCGAAACTGGTTCAGCTGGCGGATCGTTTTTTGCAGCAAAAACGCCTGGTTCCGCTGCAGGGATTCGAACTAGACCCGCTGAAAAACGCGCGTATCGCCCTGCTGTTCTGCCTGCCGGTTCTTGAACTGGGTATCGAGTGGCTGGACGGTTTCCACGAAGTGCTTATCTATCCCGCGCCGTTTGTTGTCGATGACGAATGGCAGGACGATATCGGGCTGGTACACAACCAGCGCGTGGTTCAGTCCGGACAAAGCTGGCAGCAAGGACCAATTATCCTCAACTGGCTCGATATTCAGGACTCGTTCGATGCGTCAGGTTTTAATCTGATTATTCACGAGGTGGCGCATAAGCTCGATACCCGCAATGGCGATCGCGCCAGCGGCGTGCCATTGATTCCGCTTCGTGAGGTTGCGGGATGGGAGCACGACCTGCATGCCGCGATGGATAATATCCAGGATGAAATAGACCTGGTGGGGGAAAGCGCAGCCAGCATTGACGCCTATGCGGCGACCGATCCCGCAGAGTGCTTTGCGGTACTCTCTGAATACTTCTTCAGCGCACCAGAACTCTTCGCCCCCCGATTCCCGGCACTGTGGCAGCGATTCTGCCAGTTTTACCAGCAAGATCCCCTGCAGCGTTTACGGCAGAATGAGGATGCTGGCGGCCATTCTCCCCGCCAGGTCCATTAATTTTTTTCAGCAAGGGGACGCTCAGTTGATCGCACCCCTATGCTGAGCACTAAAAACATCAATGCCATGCCTAATGCAGCCATCGTTAAAAACTGTTCACCGTAAAAACGTGTCACTACAGGTACCAGCAGCGCGCTAACACCGTAGCCTAATGTGTGGCTGGTGGCGATCGCTCCCGCCCCTTTGCCCGTGGTTAGCCGATCGTTAAGCAGTAGCTGATATCCCGGTGTTGCCATGGCTGCCCCGAGCGACGTAATGACAATCCCCACGTAGAAAAGAGCCAGACCCGCCACAGACATCAACCCAAGCCCCACTACCATCAATACCGCGGCCATGCAGAGCAGTGTCACCGGGCTGAAATATTGCGGGCGGACCACCAGAAACTGCGCCGCGAGCGTGGCCAGCGCGGCCAGGCTCAGCAGGAGAGCAACATGATGGCTGATGTCCCGGGCGTTACCCTCCAGCAGCGGGCTAAGATGCGGTGACAGGCCAAGCTGCATTAAACTCACCAGGGCCGCCAGCAGCAGCGCCAATAACAGGAACGGCAGCATTGAAGCCCGCAAACGTGTCGACTGATGCGCCACTGGCGGTAACGGTGGGTCCGCCACTTCGCGAAGCACTAGCAGCAAAGCGATGAAAGGCGCAATCGCCATCAGCCAGAGCGGTGCTACCGGATTGACGCTGAGCATCAGCGCCGCCAGCGGTGGCCCAAGCAAACGACCACAACTCAGGCCGGAGCTAATTGTCGCCAGTGCGGTCATTCTTTTTTCCAGCCCCGCGCGCTGGATAGCCCACGTCTGAGCCGCAGGCACCAGACCTGAGACCGTCAGACCATAGAGCGTGCGCGAGAGAACCAACCCCGTCAGGCCCCAGACCTTATCCAGCATCCCGGCCGCCATCGCCCAGACCACCAGCGACATCACCCCGAAACTGACCAGATAGCCACTCAGCGAGGCCAGCATCACGACCTTACAGCCATGTCGCTCGCTCTGGCGTCCCCACCAGGGCGATGCGGGTAAAAAGAGCATGGATCCGAACATCAACAGCCCGGCCCAGACCGAAAGCGAAAGCCCTGTCTGGGTGACCAATTGCGGAAGCATGACCAGCAAACCGTTTTGCCCAATCCCTAATAAACCTGCACATAACGCCAGGGGCCAGTTGGCTTTTGGGGTGACGTTTTCCGTCAACGTTTTAGAGTCAGTGCGCATGAGAATGTGAACATAGTGTCAATAAATGTGTGGAAATCATGAAGTTTATGAAAACAAATATTGCAAAAATGGTTGCGACTGTAAACAGAATGAATATCATAACGAGAATTATTATCAATCATGGAATGAGGTTCATCTATGCGTACTCTGCCCCGCTCCGCCGGTACAGACGTTGCGGCCCAGTGTTTTTTAAACGCCCTGTTGCGTGAAACGAAGGACTGGCACTATCACTCCGCAACCTCTGCGGATGAGTTATCGCACATACATATTCCGCTTTCTCCAGCCCAGGCTCTTCGGGTTCCGGTACGGTATTTTTCCCCGACCCAGCATCATCAGTACTGTTTCCCGGCAACGCTTATCCAGAGTGACAATGACAGTAGTGACGCCGTCACATTCCACCAACTGGTTGATTTAATTCTTGAAAAACCGTCAGTAAAAGGTTCGCTGGATGCCAAGACGCTGGCGCGTTTTAAGCAACGCGCCCTTGAAAGCCACGCGCACACCTGGCAGGCGATTGATTTGCGCCACAGCTGGCCAACCCTGCGCGATAAGCCACTAACCTTTGCCGAAGCGGAACAGGCGCTGCTGGTCGGCCATGCATTCCACCCTGCGCCAAAGTCGCACGAGCCGTTTAACGAAACCGAGGCGCGTCGATATTTACCCGATTTCGCTTCTCGCTTCCCGCTGCGCTGGTTCGCGGTTGAGAGCACACTTATTGCCGGTGACAGCCTGAATGTTTCCCTGCGCGAACGTTTACTGCGCTTTGCAGCCCAGAGCGCCCCTGAACTTCTCGGCCACTTCACCGACACCCGCTGGCTGCTTCCGATGCATCCGTGGCAGGCGGAGTACCTGCTCGGCCAGGAGTGGTGCCAGCGGCTGGTGACCAACGGTTCGCTGCAAGACCTGGGTGAAGCGGGCGCACAGTGGCTGCCAACCAGCTCTTCACGCTCGCTGTACAGCGAAACCAACAGCGACATGATTAAGTTTTCCCTCAGCGTGCGCCTGACCAACTCCGTGCGCACGCTGTCGGTGAAAGAAGTTAAGCGCGGGATGCGTCTGGCTCGTCTGGCTAAAACCGAACGCTGGCAAGATCTACAGGCGCGCTACCCGACCATGCGCGTGATGCAGGAAGATGGCTGGGCGGGGCTGCGCGACGAAAACGGCGTGATTCAGGAAGAGAGCCTGATGGCCCTGCGCGTCAATCTGCTGTTTGATACTCCGGATACGCAAACCAATGTGCTGGTGAGCCTGACGCAGGCCGCCCCAGACGGCGGCGACAGCCTGCTTGCCGCTGCGGTGCGTCGTCTGAGTGAGCGCCTGGATTTACCGCTCGCCCGGGCCGCGCGCTGCTGGCTGGACGCCTATTGCGACCGCGTATTACTTCCGCTGTTCAGTGCCGAAGCCGATTACGGTCTGGTCCTGTTGGCACACCAGCAAAACATTCTCGTTGAGATGCAGCAGGATTTCCCCGTCGGGCTTATCTACCGCGACTGCCAGGGCAGCGCCTGGACCGAAGGAGCCGACGCATGGCTGAAAGAGGCGGGCGAAACTGATGTGGAAAACCGCTTCGGTGAGAGCCAGCTGCTGCGCTACTTCCCTTACTACCTGCTGCTGAACTCTACCCTTGCCGTCACCGCAGCCCTCGCCGCCGCTGGTTTCGACAGCGAAGAAAACCTGATGGCACGCGTGCGTGACGCGCTGGCGGAACTGCGCCGCACGGCCAAGCAGACCCGCTGTCTCGACTACGTGCTCGACAGCCCGATCTGGAACTGCAAAGGCAACTTTTTCTGCTATTTGCACGATCGCAACGAAAACACGATTGCCGACCCGGCAGTGATCTATTTCGACTTTAGCAACCCGTTTTACAAGGAGAAGGTGTGATGGCTAACGCGAACATCGTTCATTCCGGCTACGGCTTTCGTTGCACCGCAACGGACGCGCCCCTGCCGCTGACGTTGGGTCTCGACGGTAGCGCGGTGCTGGAGCGCCTGCGCGATATCCCGGACGGCTGGCTGGTTGAAGCGCTGGATCAGCTGTTTGTCGCCGCGCCTACCCTCAGCGGGATCACCCTCCCCTGGGCGACCTGGAAGGATGAACCGCAGGCACAGGCACTGTTTAACCACGCGTGTGGCGATTATCTGGCGCGCGAAACTTTCTGGCAGCTGCCGCTGTGGCTGAAAGGTGAACGCCCCCTGGCCAGCGGCGGTATGCAGTTTGATGAGAGCCGTCAGCTGTACTTCCCGCTGCGTCCTCACCGCCCGCAGGGCGAGGTATACCGCCGTTATGACCCACAAATCAAGCGCACCCTCAGCTTCCGCGTGGCCGACGTGGCGCTGGACGGCGAGCGCTTCACCCACTGGATGAATAACCCGCGCGTCAATGCCTTCTGGGAGATGGCCGGCCCGCAGGCCGAGCAGGAAAACTACCTGCGTCGTCAGCTCGACTCGACCTATTGCTACCCGGTTATCGGCTGCTTCGACGACCAGCCGTTCGGCTATTTTGAACTCTACTGGGCTCCAGAAGACCGTATTGGTCGCCACTACCGCTGGCAGCCATTTGACCGTGGTCTGCACATGCTGGTGGGCGAAGAGAACTGGCGTGGTGCGCAATACATCCGTAGCTGGCTGCGCGGCCTTAACCACTATCTGTATCTCGATGAACCGCGCACCACGCGCATTGTCGCCGAGCCGCGCTTCGACAACCAGCGCCTGTTCCGCCATCTGGCGTCTGCCGGTTTTGATACCGTGAAAGAGTTCGACTTCCCGCATAAACGTTCGCGCCTCATCATGAGCCAGCGTCACCGCTTCTTCAGCGAGGTGGGACTGTGAACGCGCTCTGGCAAAAAGTGAACCATGAGATGGTGGCGAAGATCCTCGCCGAGCTGGAATATGAACGCACACTGCGCGCCGAGCCGCTTTCGTCGGACGCCTGGCGCATCACCATGGGCAACGAGTCCTGGCAGTTTCATGCCACGCGCGGGATCTGGGGCTGGCTGCATATCGATCCAAATAGCCTGACCACCACCAGCGGTGCCGCCGTGGAAGCGGAAAGCGCGCTGCTGCAGCTGGCGACGGTGCTGGAGATGAGCGATGCGCAAACGGCGGAGCATCTGGAAGATCTCTACGCGACGTTGCGGGGCGATATTCAGCTTTTACAGGCGCGTGAAACGCTGGATGCCGACGCGCTCATTCATCTCGACCCGGATGAATTGCAGTGCCTGATGAGCGGTCATCCTAAGTTTATTTTTAACAAAGGACGCCGCGGATGGGGTCTGGATGCGCTGCGCCAGTACGCCCCGGAATACCGCGGGCGTTTTCGCCTGCACTGGGTTGCCGTTCAACGTGAGCATCTGGTCTGGAGCAGCGACGCCGATTGCGATATCAACGTCCTGTTGGCAAGCACCATGGACAATGCCGAACGCACGCGGTTTAACGACCGCTGGCAGACGCTGGGTCTCGACGAAAGCTGGCTGCCGGTGCCGCTACACCCGTGGCAGTGGCAGCAAAAAATTGCCATTCATTTCCTGGCGCAGCTCGCGCGTGGTGAGATGGTGGAACTGGGGGAATTTGGCGATGAGTATCTGGCGCAACAATCTCTGCGCACGCTGACCAACGCCAGCCGTCGCGCGCCGTATGACATCAAGCTGCCGCTGACCATCTACAACACCTCCTGCTATCGCGGCATTCCTGGCAAGTACATTGCCGCCGGGCCGCTGGCTTCGCGCTGGCTGCAGCAGCAGTTCGCCACCGACGCCACGCTTACCCGCTCAGGCGCACAGGTGCTTGGCGAACCCGCAGCCGGGTATCTGTCGCATCCGGGTTATGCCGCCTTGCCGAAAGCGCCCTATCGCTATCAGGAAATGCTGGGCGTGATCTGGCGCGAAAATCCGTCGTGTTATCTGCAGGACGGTGAACAGGCGGTGCTGATGGCGGCGCTGATGGAAACCGACAATGCCGGGCGCCCACTGATCGACGCGTGGATCAACCATTCCGGGTTAACTGCTGAAGCATGGCTGGAAAAGCTGTTTGCAGCGACGGTTATCCCCTTCTACCACCTGCTCTGCCGCTACGGCGTGGCGCTGATCGCCCACGGCCAGAACGTGACGCTGGTGATGAAAGACTCTATTCCGCAGCGCATCCTGCTGAAAGATTTCCAGGGCGACATGCGTCTGGTGGATGAAGACTTCCCGCAGGCGGAAAGCCTGCCGGAACAGGTGAAAGCCGTGACGGCACGCCTGAGCGCGGATTACATCATCCATGACCTTCAAACCGGCAACTTTGTCACGGTGCTACGCTTTATCTCGCGTCTCACCCTGCAAAGCGGCATCAGCGAAACGCGTTTCTATCAGATCCTGGCCGGAGTGCTGCGCCAGTATATGGCGGCTCACCCGGATCTTGCTGAGCGGTTCGCGAAATTCGACCTGTTCAAACCGCAAATTATTCGCGTGATCCTCAACCCGGTCAAACTGACCTTCTCCGAACACGACGGCGGCAGCCGCATGCTGCCGAACTATGTCACCGACCTTGATAACCCTCTTTTTCTGGCCTCCCGGGAGTCAGCACAATGAAAACCTATGATTTCATCGGCATTGGTATTGGCCCGTTTAACCTCAGCATCGCCGCGCTGGCGGAAGGGCTGGACGGTTTTAGCTCGCTGTTCCTTGAGCGCAAGCCGCATTTTTCCTGGCACCCTGGCATGATGGTGCCGGACTGCCATATGCAAACCAGCTTCCTCAAGGATCTGGTCAGTGCCGTCGAGCCTACCAACCGACATAGTTTTCTCAACTACCTGGTACAGCGTAAAAAGTTCTACCGCTTTCTGACCACCGAGCAGCGCACCGTTTCTCGTGAGGAATTTGCCGATTACCTGTGCTGGGCGGCGGAAAACCTCACCAACCTGTCATTCAGCCAGCAGGTACAGCAGGTGAGTTTTGATGAGAAAAACGGCCTGTTTGAGGTGGTCACTCAGCGTGACCGCTTCCTGGCACGCCATGTCTGCGTGGGGATTGGCAAACAGATCAATCTTCCTGACTGCGTCACAACTCAGGACGATACCTGCTTCCACGCCAGCGAGATGATGCTGCGCACGCCGGATCTCGCGGGCAAGCGCGTCACTGTTGTCGGTGGCGGCCAGAGCGGTGCCGACCTGTTTTTGAATATTTTCCGTGGCGAGTGGGGCCAACCGTTGAGCCTGAACTGGGTATCGCGACGTAATAACTACAACGCCCTGGATGAAGCCGCTTTTGCCAACGAGTACTTCACGCCGGAGTACGTGGACAGCTTCTCCACGCTCGGTGAAGAGGCGCGCCGCCAGATGCTGCACGAGCAGAAGATGACCTCCGACGGTATCACCACCGAGTCTCTGCTGGCGATTTATCGCGCCATGTACCACCGCTTCGAAGTGCTGCGTGAAAAACCCTGGGCGCACCTTTTGCCGTCCCGCTCGGTGACCGAGCTTACGAGGCTGCAAAACGGACAGCGCCTGGCAATACAGCATCATCTCGACGGCGGACGCGAACAGCTGGAGACCGATGTGGTGATCTTCGCCACCGGTTACCGCAGCGTACAGCCTGCTTTCCTCGCCCCACTGTCTCACCGCCTCCATCTGGATACGGACGAAGCCTTCTGCATTAACAACGATTTCACCCTCGAATGGGACGGCCCGCAGAGCAACCGCCTGTTTGCCGTGAATGCCGGGATGCACCGTCTCGGTATTGCTGAACCCCAGCTCAGCCTGATGGCCTGGCGTGCCGCACGAATTTTGAATCGCGCACATGCTGACGAGCCGTTTGAGTTGGCTACCTCCCCTGGCGTGATCCACTGGCGTACCACCACCAGCCCGGAAAGCAGCCAGGTTTTTAAATCGTTATCAAAAACGACTGAGTACTGACACACAATCAGGATCGACATAACAATGAAACGTTCTCATCTTTGGGTTTTAAATCCTTGTTTGCTTGCAATGCTTTCTACCTCTGCGTGGGCGGAAGAACAAAAGGAAGAAAATATCGTTGTCTCCGCCAGCCGTGCGCATCGCAGCGTGGCGGAGATGGCGCAGACCACCTGGGTCATTGAGCGGGCTGAAATTGAGCAGCAGGTTCAGGGCGGAAAAGAGATTAAAGAGGTACTGGCACAGCTGATCCCGGGTATGGACGTCAGTAGCCAGGGGCGTACCAACTACGGAATGAACCTGCGCGGCCGTTCGATGATGGTCATGGTCGACGGTGTGCGCCTGAACTCGTCCCGTAGTGACAGCCGACAACTGGACTCCATCGATCCGTTCAACATCGACCGTATTGAAGTGATCTCCGGTGCCACATCGCTCTACGGCGGCGGCAGTACCGGCGGTCTGGTGAATATCGTCACCAAAAAAGGCCAGCCAGAGACTGAAGTTGAGTTCCAGACCGGAACAAAAAGTGGCTTTAACAGCCATAACGACCACGATGAAAACGTGTCGGCAGCCGTCAGCGGCGGCAACGACAATGCTTCCGGTCGCCTGTCGGTCTCCTATCAGCGCTACGGTGGCTGGTACGACGGCAAAGGCAACGAGGTGATCATTGATAACACCCAGACCGGCTTACAGTATTCAGACCGTATTGATGTGATGGGGACCGGCACCATCAACATCGACGATCACCAGCAATTGCAGCTGACGACGCAGTACTACAAAAGTGAGTCAGACGGTAAGCATGGGCTGTACCTCGGGAAGAACTTCTCAGCGGTAACGGGAGATGCTAACGCGTACAACAAAGGGAATCTCGACTCTGACCGCGTGCCGGGTACCGAGCGCCATCTGATAAACCTGCAGTACTCCAATACCGATTTCCTGGGTCAGGATCTGGTTGCGCAGATTTACTATCGTGACGAGAGCCTGACCTATTATCCGTTCCCGACCCTGACCAAAGGTGTGGTGACCAGTATCGGTGCCTCTCAGCAGAAAACCGATTTTTACGGCGGTAAGCTGACGCTGAACAGCAAGCCAGTGGATGATTTGAACCTTACCTGGGGTGTCGACGCCGACCACGAAACCTTCGATGCCAACCAGCAGTTCTTCAACCTGAGCAAAGCCGCGGCGAGTGGCGGCATGGAGCTGGACAACGCGTATAACGTAGGTCGTTACCCGGGTTACAGCATCACCAACCTCGCCCCGTTCCTGCAGGCCAGCTACGATATTGACGCCATCACCCTGAGTGGCGGCGTGCGTTACCAGTACACCGAAAACAAAGTAGATGACTTTGTGGGTTACGCGCAGCAGCAGGCTATCGCCACTGGCAAAGCCACCTCCGCAGACGCGGTGCCGGGCGGGAAAACCGATTACAACAATTTCCTGTTTAACGCCGGGATCCTCGGTCGCCTGACCGAGCAGCAGCAGGTGTGGTTTAACTTCTCGCAGGGCTTTGAAATTCCTGACCTGGCGAAGTACTACGGTTCCGGCACCTATCAGCTCAGCAATGGTCACTATCGCCTGCTGAATAGCGTGAACGTGAACGACTCAAAACTGGACGGTATCAAGGTTAACGCTTACGAGCTGGGCTGGCGCTACACCGGCGATAACCTGCGCACGCAGGTCGCGGCCTACTACTCGCTCTCGGATAAAACCATCACCATCAACAAGACGGACATGACCATTAACCTCGAAGACGACAAACGTCGTATCTACGGGGTGGAAGGTCAGGTGGACTATTTCTTCACCGACAGCGACTGGAGCACGGGCGCGAACTTTAACGCCATCAAGTCTGAAACCCGTGAAAATGGGAAATGGGAGAAGCTGACGGTTGACAGCGCCAGCCCGTCGAAAGCCAGCGCATGGGTCAACTGGGCGCCAGGCGACTGGACCTTGCGAGTACAGAGCACGCAGACCTTTGACGTCTCTGACTCCGACGGTAAGAAGATTGATGGCTATAACACGGTCGACTTCCTGGGCAGCTACGCCCTGCCGGTGGGTAAAGTCAGCTTCAGCGTGGAAAACCTGCTGGACAAAGACTACACCACCGCCTGGGGCCAGCGCGCGCCGGGGCTGTATAGCCCAACCTACGGTGCACCGGGCCTTTATACCTACAAGGGCCGTGGACGCACGTTTGGTCTGAACTACTCCGTACTGTTCTAATACCGCGCGCCGCCTGCGGGCGGCGCATTTTGCTGTGTAATTTCGAAGCAAATTTACTATAAAATCAGCGATTTGCTGAAATTGTCGGCAAACGAACGAAAAGTGCGTTTTCACCCTTTGACAAGGCGTACTGAGGTCGCTACTATGCGCCTCGTTCACACGATTCCTCTGTAGTTCAGTCGGTAGAACGGCGGACTGTTAATCCGTATGTCACTGGTTCGAGTCCAGTCAGAGGAGCCAAATTTGAAAAGCCTGCTTTTAAAGCAGGCTTTTTGCTTATCTACGTCTCTGATGTTAACTCAGAATCGCATCCAGCCTGGCAATCACCTTAATCTCAAACTGGAATCCGTACAGCCACGTTACGCCGATGCCGGTCAACGTAGGGTAAGGCGCTTCTCCCCAATATTCTGGCAGGATACTCCAGATAGCGTCGAGGTTTGACTCGGGATCGACGACAAAGAGGGTAACATCAACCACGTCAGCGAACGTGCAGCCCGCAGCCGTAAGAACAGCATTAAGGTTATCGAATGCCAGCCGAACCTGCGCGTTGAGATCCTCTTCTGGCGAACCATCCTCCCGGCTACCAACCTGCCCCGAAACAAACAGAAAACCGTTGGATTTGATGGCCGGTGAATAGCGATTGTGCTCGTAGAGCGCCTGGCGTCCGAAGGGAAAAACGGCTTCGCGTGTTGTCATGTTTGTACCTTTGTAATGGGGCGAAATCTGCCCGGTGAACATAAAGACACTTTACAGGTGCAGGATCGGGCGGATAAACAAGCGACTTTGTCCATCATTGTTTGTAATATCCAAACAATCTGTGAAAAGAGAGGACAAGGGATGGACCGTTTCGATGCGATGCGCGCTTTTGCTCGCGTGGTGGAGGCAGGCAGTTTCACAAAGGCTGCCCACACGCTTCATATGAGCAAAACCACGGTGACGCAGCTTATTCAGCAGCTTGAAGCGCGCCTGCGCGTTAAGCTGCTCCATCGCACCACCCGCAGGCTCGGTGTCACTCCTGATGGCGCGGTCTACTACGAGCGCGTCATCCGTCTGCTGGCGGATATGGAAGATGCTGAAAACAGCCTGTCCAGTTCGGCGATGACGCCCAGGGGACGGCTACGGATAGATGTGCCCACTCCTCTCGCCCGCCTGGTGCTGGTGCCCGCGCTACCGGCTTTTCACGCGCGATACCCTGATATTCAGTTCGACATGGGCGTGAGCGACCGGGTGGTGGATCTGATCGGCGACAACGTGGATTGCGTCCTGCGCGGTGGCGAAATCAATGACCAGTCCCTGATCGCACGCCACGTCGGCGATTTGCAAATCGGTGTTTACGTCGCGCCAAGCTATGTGGAACGCCTCGGCGCCCCAGCGCATCCGCGAGAGCTGGAAAACACCGACCATCGCATAGTGGGATTCTTGTCCTCACGCACCGGTAAGATTGATCCTCTGGTACTGCGCTGTGAGAGTGAACATATTGAAATCACGGGAAGCTATCTGCTTGCAGTTGATGATGGCAACACCTACCTCGAAGCTGGGCTCGCGGGATTAGGCGTGATTGCGCTCCCCGTCTATATGGCGGCAGCGCATCAGACTGCTGGCTCTTTGATTCCGCTATTTGAAGACTGGCGTATTAATCCAATGCCCCTGTACCTGGCATTTCCGCCTAACCGCCATGTCAACGCCAGACTGCGCGTTTTTATTGATTGGATCGTTGAATTGATGCGGCAGCATGTCGCCATTACTTACAACAAGTGACGACATCCCTCCCCCCTGATTCGGTCAGCGCAGCGCTACCGGGCAAGCCAGCACTTAAATCTGATAATCAATCGCCACTTCTTCGGGTTCCATCACCTGGCGCTTGATCTCATCAACGGATAGCCCGGCATTGCACAGCTCGAGAAAACGCCATACATAGTTGCGCTGCAGCTGCCCGCGTTTCAGGCCAAGCCATACGGTGTTGGCGTCAAACAGATGACGCGTATCAAGACGCACCAGGTTCCCGTCTTCACGTTCTCCACTGGACTGTTCCGCCACCAGACCAATACCCAGACCCAGTTCGACGTAGGTTTTAATCACATCAGAATCCTGCGCGCTCAGCACCACGTCCGGCGTTAACCCTTTGCGGTTGAAGGCCTCATCAATGCGCGAGCGCCCGGTAATGCCCTGGCGGTAAGTAATCAGTGGCCACTTAGCGATGGCTTCCAGCGTCAGGGGGGATACCTGATTCAACGGATGATCAACAGGAAGTAATAAACTGTGGTACCAGCGGAACCACGGGAACGCCACCAGCAGCGGGTCGTTGCTCAGGCGTTCGCTGGCAATACCGATATCCGCTCCCCCGTTTTGCAGCAGCACTTCAATTTCCTGCGGCGTGCCCTGGATAAGCTCCAGACGGACATCAGGGAAAAGTTCGCGGAACGCTTTAATCACCGGCGGCAGGCTGTAGCGAGCCTGTGTGTGGGTGGTGGCGATGGTGAGTACGCCCGAGGCATCATTGGTAAAGAGATCCGCCAGACGACGAACGTTGCTGGCCTCGTTGAGGATCCGCTCCGCGATGGTGAGCAATGCCTTGCCAGGCTCCGTCATGCCAAGCAGTCGCTTACCACGACGGATAAAAATCTCTATACCCAGCTCCTCTTCCAGCTCGCGGATATGGCGGCTCACGCCGGACTGAGAGGTATAAAGCATATTGGCGACTTCGGTCAGGTTAAAGTCCCGCCTGGCCGCCTCACGGATAATTTTAAGTTGCTGGAAATTCACGATTCACTCCGGCGCATCTGACATAGCTCTATTGTTAGAGTCAGCTGAGCTGCAGAACAAATAATAAAAACCAGCATCTTATTCTTTTATGGAATATTAACTCACGAGCTGCAGCTCACGATTCTCCAGCGAAGGCTTGCTGACCAGCGACATCAAAATCTCTTTTACCGCCTGCGCCTGCGGTGACAGCGAACCGCGCGCGGACATGTTCAGCGACAAAGGTAAGCTCATAGACGGCGTTGTGATTCGCGCCATCCAGCCATTTGCCGCACTGCACAGCGAGCGTGCAGCGGATTCCGGCAGAACCGTCACTCCCATTCCGCTAGCGATAGCTGCGGTCAGCGTGGAGATAGAGTCGATTTCGCCGATGATTTTTGCCGTCAGGCGGCGCAGAGAAAATGCTTCATCCACGCGCACGCGCACGGCACTATAATCGCGCGGCAGATAGAGATTCATCTCAGCCACGGCGGTCAGGTCTACGCTCTGCCCCGGGCAGTCGCGAGTGCCCACGAGGTAAAGATCTTCTTTCAGCAATGGCTGACTGGTGATCCCGGCAACCGGGGAACGATCGTAAAGCACCGCCATATCCAGCTGGCCGTTGAGCAACTTGTCATTGAGCACGGAACCGCTGTTCTCGTGAAGGTACACCAGCACTTCCGGCAGCTCGGCGCGCACGGCCTGCAGCAGCGGCATGGTAATAGACGATGCGGCCGTTCCCGGTGCCAGACCGATGGAGACGTGCCCGCTCAGGGTCTGACCGGCATTATTCACCGCCAGCTGCGCTTGTTCACACTGGCGGAGGATGGTGCGTGCGTGGGTATAAAGGATCTTACCTGCTTCCGTTGGCGTAACGCCGCGTTTGGTGCGGATCAACAGCTGCTGATCCATCTCGCCTTCCAGAGTAGCCACCTGCTGGCTCAGCGCAGGCTGCGCGATGTGCAGTACTTCTGCCGCTTGAGTCAGGCTGCCGATATCGACGATTTTTACGAAGTATTTCAGTCGTCTTAAGTTCATTTTGCCCCCTGTTCGAAATGCTGTGCCGTAACCGGCTGTCGTTGTTGAACAGGTTTTGCAATATGAATGCCAGTTTTTCGAAGAGGTCTGATTTGTTGCTAAGCGGCTGAAAATAAGGAAACCTAATCATGGAGGGGGCATATATTACTGAAACAGCAGTTTATGATCTGCCCCATTAGAGGTATAACCGCACCATTACGGTGCATTCCGCTGTCAAAAACATCACTTTGCCGATTTTGTCAGCAAACGATCAAAAGGCGATGCTCCACCCTTTGACAAGCTCGGCTGACGTCGATACTATGCGCCCCGTTCACACGATTCCTCTGTAGTTCAGTCGGTAGAACGGCGGACTGTTAATCCGTATGTCACTGGTTCGAGTCCAGTCAGAGGAGCCAAATTTGAAAAGCCTGCTTTTAAAGCAGGCTTTTTGCTTTTCTGCGCCAGGGCAAATTGCCGGGGGCGAAAAGGGCTTCACATGCCAAGCTTAACCGGCATCCCCGAGCGCCGTTCAAGTTCAGTTCCTGCGCCCTCGTTAATCAACTGCGTCCGCTGCGCGGCTGAAATTGGCAGGGGCACTTTTCGGGTCGATTCAAATTCCGCACGGTTACGTGATAATGGTTCATGCACTTCGACCCAGCGGCTACCGTCTGGCTCCGTGGTGACTTTAACGGGCCGATCGATAAGCTGTACTCGGGTCCCTACAGGGACATGATCGAAAAGGTATTTGATGTCGTTATTACGCAGACGAATACAGCCCTGGCTCACCCGCAGTCCGATTCCGAAATTCGAATTTGTGCCGTGAATGGCATACAGCCTGCCGATATAGATCGCATACAGCCCCATTGGGTTATCTGGCCCGGCAGGGACAAACGCTGGCAGTGTTTTACCTTCAGCCGCATAGGCACGGCGCGTATTCGGCGTAGGCGACCAGGTCGGCCCCACCTGCTTACGCTCAACGACCGTCACCCAGTTACGCGGTGTTTCACGCCCGGCCTGACCGATGCCGATGGGCAGCACTTCAACGGTGTTGCCGCCCGGCGGATAGTAATAGAGACGCATTTCTGCCACATTCACCACAATTCCTTCGCGGACAGTATCAGGCAAAATCAGCTGCTGAGGGATCGTTAATGTCGTACCTGATTTGGGGAGAAAAGGATCCACGCCAGGGTTGGCCTCCAGCATATTACTCAGCCCCAGTCCGTACTGCGCGGCAAAGGCTTCAAGGGGCAACGTGTTACCCTGTGGAACAGTGATGGTTATCGGAGCACCCACAAGACGGCTGCCTTCGGGTGGCAAGGTATAGGTCACGGCAAACGCGCCGGGAACGGCGGCACAAAGCGTGAGAACGAACGAGGCAAGTCGAATCATAGTGTCCTGAGCTCGAAAATAGAGAAAGCCTGAACGTAAGCAGGCTTTCTCAGTTTACGCTATTTCGCCTCAGTTTTGCGCCACTTGCGTGTCAGAACTTTTTCCGCTTCAACAATAAGGAACATCACAAAACCAATCAGCAAGGTGATGACCCAGTAGCGGAACGGCAGCGCTTCTGTGCCAAACAGCATCTGCATGAAAGGTGCGTAGATAATGAGGAGCTGAAGCGCCAGCAGCACACCACTCACGATCCAAATCCCTTTATTTGCCAGCAGACCTTTGCTCAACGAGAAACCATCATTCACGCGGCAGTTGAGCATGTAAAACCACTGCGCCGTCACCAGGGTTTGCAGCAGCACGGTACGGATAAATTCCGCCGAGTAGCCACGCGGTTGCAGCCAGGCCTCCAGGATGAAGGCGCTGATGGCAATCATCAGGCCGACAAATACCACGCGCCAGATGGCATAGCCGTCCATCACATGCAGATTCGCCTTGCGAGGCGGCCGGTTCATGATGTCTTTCTCGCCCGCCTCGAACGCCAGCCCAAAAGAGAGCGTCGCCGATGTTGCCATGTTCATCCACAGGATCAGGACCGGCGTCAGCGGGATCAGGTTCCCCGCCAGCAGCGCGATGATGATCAGTAGGGCCTGTGCGATGTTGCTGGGGATAACGAACAGAATGGTTTTTTTCAGGTTATCGTAAACCCGCCGTCCCTCATGTACCGCGCGGGCAATAGTGGCAAAGTTGTCATCCGTTAACACCATGTCGGCGGCTTCCTTGGTGACTTCTGTCCCCTTAATCCCCATGGCGATACCCACGTCCGCCCGCTTGAGCGCCGGGGCATCGTTCACGCCGTCCCCGGTCATGCCCACCACTTCCTGTTTACTTTGCAGGGCCTGCACAAGGCGGAATTTATCCTCCGGGCTGGTTCGCGCAAAAATATCGTACTGCTGCGCGGCATCGCTCAGTTGACGATCGTCCATCGCCTCCAGCTCACGTCCGGTGATAGCGCTTGCAGCGTTACCAATACCCAACATTTGCCCAATACTCATCGCCGTTTGCGGGTGGTCGCCGGTGATCATCTTCACGCGGATCCCCGCCTGCAGGCAGTCGGCAATCGCGGTAATGGCCTCCGGACGCGGTGGATCCATCATTCCGGCAATCCCGAGCAGGATCACTCCATCCTGCAGGTCCGGATGATCCAGCTCTCGTTGACCGTCGCGGGCGGGTTTCCAGGCCGCAGCCACCATGCGCAGCCCCTCACGGGCATACTCTTCAATCTTCCCTTCCCAGTAAGGCAGATCGAACGGTTGCATTCCGTCATTCGTCTGCTGGTACTGACAGAGGCGGAACAGCACGTCCGGCGCACCGGTAATCAGAATCACTTCTTCATCGTCCAGACGGTAAAGCGTGGACATGTATTTATATTGCGAATCAAACGGGATTTTACTGCGCATTTCGGTATCGAGCGGCGGGAGCTGAATTTTCGCCGCCAGCACCTTCAGTGCACCCTCGGTCGGCCCCCCGGTGATTTTCCACAGCCCCTGCTCGTCTTTGATCAACTGGCTGTCATTACAGAGGTCGATGGTGCGCAGGTAGCGTTCCAGTAACGAACCCTGCACCACGCTGACGGGCGTCGGGTCGTCTACGGGGTGAATGTTCCCCACCGGTTCGTAGCTGTCTCCCTCCACGCGATAGGTTGTGTCAGCGGTAATCACCGCTTTGACCGTCATTTCATTCATCGTCAGGGTGCCGGTTTTATCCGAGCAGATGACCGTCATCGCGCCCAGCGTTTCCACCGTAGGCAGCTTACGGATGATGGCCTTGCGGCGCGCCATAGCCTGTACGCCAAGCGAAAGGATGATGGAAATGATCGCCGGCAGGCCTTCCGGCACTGCAGCAACGGCGAGGCTGATGAGCGACAACACCAGCTCGGAAACCGGCATATCGCGGAACAGCAGACTGAAGACAAACAGCGCCACCATCATCACCAGGATAGTGATGAAGATAGTCTTACCGAGCTTATCCATCTGCACCATCAGCGGCGTGCGGTGTTTTTCGATATCAGACATCATCTGATTGATGTGTCCAAGCTCGGTTTCGCCCCCGGTTGCCACCACCACGCCTTTTCCACCGCCGGAGCTGACGGTAGTACCTGAATAAAGCAGATTATACCGGTCACCTAAAGGCAATTCCCCGCTTAACACATCGCTGTTTTTCTCTACAACGGTGGATTCACCGGTCAGAATGGCCTCCTCCACGCGAAGGTTATGCGCTTCAATCACACGCAAATCCGCAGGAATACGATCCCCGGCGCGGATCACCACGATGTCGCCCGGAACCAGCGTCGTGGTAGGGATCGTTTCATGATTACCTTGTCGAACCACCACGGCTTCGCTGGAGAGCATATTGCGAATACTTTGCAGCGATTTTTCAGCATTGCTCTCCTGAATGTGACCAATCAGCGCGTTAACGATGGCAACCCCGAGGATGACAAACATATCGACCCACTGGCCCATAAAGAGCTTGAGTAGTGCAGCCACCAGCAGAACGTAAATCAGCACATCGTTAAAATGGGCCAGGAAGCGCAGCCAGGCGGGTTTGCCTTTTTTTTGCGGTAACGCATTTTCACCATACTGCTGGAGTCGGACCGATGCCTCACTGCTGCTCAGCCCCTCCGCAGTGGAGTTGATATTCGCCAGGGTGTCGTCAACGGTTTGTTGATAATAAGGACGTTCAGGTTTTTCTGTTTTCATCGTTCCTTCCTCAGGTTCTTTTCAGAAATCACCTTGCTTTCATGCAATTAACGAATAACGAAAACAGGAACATGTGCGTAACGCACAATACTTGCCGCCTCTGACCCCAGGAGATGGGTTTGAATATTGGGATTTCGAGAGCCGACAATAATTGCCCCGGCAGCAAGTTCATCCGCCAGCTTAATAACCTCATCACGAACATTTCCGCTACGGACATGGAGGTGAACACGTTCTTCTGGCAGATTGAGTTTTTTGACCAGGTCAGACAGTTTTTCTTTAGAATTATTAATCATATACTCATCCATCTTGCGCGCATCTGAAATAAAACCACGCGTCAGTTCGGCAGAAAACTTAGGCATGACGTGCAGCAGATGAATGTCACCCGATGCGCTTTGTGCCAGGAACTGTGCATGCTGAAGGGCTTTATCAGCCAGGCTAGTCTCGTAAACATCCACCGGAACCAGAATATTTTTGTACATATCGAGCATCCTTTTTATAACCAACACAGTAGTGAGTGAAGTAATAAAATGCATTAAATGCAGGGAGTTACCCTTAATGCCAGTTACGGGAAAAAAAGATGAATGATATTAAACGTAGCACAGGAATATCAGGTTTAACGCTTACCCACTGATATTGGGTATTTAACATTTATCTTTTCTCCAACTATGCTCTTAGAAAGACGCTCTATACAGCGCATGGAGGAATGAATGTACGGTTTAAGCCTTTTCCGTCTTGGTTTGTTTATTGCACTTGCCATTATTGCCAGCACGGCAATTGGACTATTCACCTATATGGTTGTCACTGTTCTGGCAGAATAGTGTCACCCCCTGCCCTTGCTACGGAAGAAATAAAACAGTTATTTATTAGGGGAATACAGTGAACCGCTACCTCATTTTACCGTTCGTTATCCTAACGCTCACGGCGTGCGACCCGAAACCCGAGCAAGCCGCACCCCTGCCGCGAATGGTTAAAGTGGCGGAGGTAACTATCCCCGCTCACGCCCAGCAGCGTGTTTTTCCCGCACGTATTGAATCGGGTGATGCAACAGACCTCTCCTTCAAGCGAGGAGGTCAAATCGAGGCGCTCGATATACGTCAGGGTGCAGCTATTAAGCAAGGACAGCAGCTCGCCAGGCTCAACGCCCGTGAAACCCAGCAGCGGGTAAACGACAGACAAACCGCAGCGACACTCGCCCAGCGGCAGTTCGAACGCTTCCAGACGCTGGCGGGACGCCAGGCTGTCTCGAAAGCAGAAATGGACGTACAGCGTGCTAACCGCGATTCGGCGAATGCAGCGCTGCAAATAGCCCGTGAAGAGCTGAATCAGATGACGCTCGTCGCCCCCTTCAGCGGGACGGCGGCTAGCGTACACGTTCGAAACCATCAGGTGGTGTCTGCCGGTCAACCGATTGCAACCCTGACCCGCACCGACCTGTTGGACGTGGTGTTTAGTATTCCTGAGAACCTGTTCAACACCTTTGATATCCGTAACGCGCAGTATCGCCCCGTAGTGAGAATTAACGCCATTCCGGATCGTGAATTTACCGCCGTCTACAAAGAACACTCGGGCAGCAGCGACAGCAATACGCTGACCTGGCAGGTGATTTTAACCATGCCCCGCCCGGACGATTTTCCCGTCGTGGGAGGTGTAAGCGGTACGGTTACCATCAATCTAACCAACCTTCCGGCTGGCGCAGGCGCTCAGGCGCTGGTTGTGCCGGTCGAGGCGGTCTTTAACCCGGACAACAGCCCGCGCAATGAACCGCACGTCTGGGTTGTGGCCGGGGAAGGCGACACGCTCCACCTGGAAGATCGCAAGGTCAGCGTGGGGCAAGTGACCACAGAGGGCGTGGTAATTACCAGTGGCCTTAAGGCAGGCGAACGCGTGGTGGCCGCTGGCGTAGGAGAGCTCCATGCTAACCAGCCGGTTCGCATCTGGACGCGTGAACGGGGACTGTAATGGATATCTCTCGTCAATTCATCAATAACCCCATTCGTGTCTGGCTGACGATTCTGCTGCTGGGCGTCGGGGGCATTTTCGCCCTGTTGAATATCGGCAGGCTGGAAGATCCCGCGTTTACGATCAAAACTGCTGTGGTCATCACCCACTATCCCGGCGCCTCTGCTCAGCAGGTTGAAGAGGAGGTTACGCTGCCGCTGGAGAATGCCCTCCAGCAGCTGCCTTATCTGGACAATGTCAGCTCCATCTCTTCAAACGGCCTGTCGCAGATCACCGTGAACATTGCCTCACGCTATCATTCGAACGAACTGCCGCAGATCTGGGACGAACTGCGCCGCCGCGTGGGCGATGCCTCACGCCAGTTCCCGCCCGGCGTCGTCACGCCCTTCGTGAATGACGATTTCGGCGACGTGTTCGGCTTTTTCTTCGCAATTTCCGGAGACGAATTCAGCAACCCTGAGCTGGTGCGTTACGCTGAGCAGCTGCGTCGCGAATTAATTCTGGTCCCCGGCGTCGCGAAGGTCGCAATTGGTGGGGCCATTAGCCAGCAGGTCAATATTGATATTTCCCTGACCAAAATGGCCTCGCGCGGTATTACGCTTAGCCAGCTTTCGGCCCTGCTGAGTCGCCTTAATGTGGTGTCCAGCGCCGGGGAGATTACCTCCGGCACGGAGTCGATTCGCCTGCATCCGACCGGTGAGTTTGAAAATCTTGACGAGCTGGCGGACCTGATTATTACGCCGTCCGGTACCGGGGCAGCGACGCGTCTGCGGGATATCGCCACGCTGTCGCGCGGGTTGAACGAGTCACCTGCCAGTATCTATCATGCCAACGGCAGAAAAGCCGTTACCATGGGCGTCTCGTTTATCCCTGGCGTGAACGTGATTGACGTGGGTCACGCCCTGGAAGCAAAGCTAAAACAGATGTCGGCGGAAAAACCGGCGGGAATACACATAAATCTGTTTTACGATCAAGCCGCCGAAGTGGGCCACTCGGTTAACGGTTTTATCATTAACTTCCTGATGGCGCTGGCGATTGTCATCGGCGTGCTATTGATCTTTATGGGCGTGCGCAGCGGGATTATCATCGCCTTTTCCCTCGCGCTCAACGTGCTCGGCACGCTGCTGATCATGTATCTGTGGGGCATTGAACTGCAGCGCATCTCGCTTGGCGCGCTGATTATCGCCCTCAGTATGCTGGTGGATAACGCCATCGTGATTGTTGAAGGAGTGCTGATTGCGAGGCAGCAGGGCTCCTCGCTGTTGACCGCCATTAACTACATCATCCGTCGCTCCGCGCTGCCGCTGCTGGGGGCGACGGTGATCGCCATCCTGGCGTTTGCGCCTATCGGGCTGTCGCAGGATTCAACCGGGGAATACTGTAAATCCCTGTTCCAGGTACTGCTGATTTCCCTGATGCTGAGCTGGTTCTCGGCGCTCACCATCACGCCGGTGCTGATTAAGTGGTGGTTGTTTAAAAACGACAGCGCGCCGGACAACGCCGACGAGTCAGATCCTTACGACAAACGTCTGTACCGCCTCTACCAGCGCCTGCTTAACACGCTGCTGCACTATAAGGCACCGACGCTGGTAGTGATGGCCGCCCTGCTGGCCGCGTCTGTCTGGGGTTTCGGCGCGGTGCGGCAAAACTTTTTCCCGTCGTCCAATACGCCGATTTTCTTTGTCGACCTCTGGTTACCCTACGGCACCGATATCAAATGGACCGAGAAAATGACCAGCGATATTGAGAAAACCATTAACGGCCAGCCGGGCGTAGAAACCACCGTTTCAACCATTGGCCAGGGCAGTATGCGGTTTATTTTGACCTACAGCGGACAGCGGCAGTACAGCAACTACGCGCAGATCATGGTGCGCATGGATGACCAGCGCAACATCTCCGCACTGACGCGCTACGTCGACGAGTACATCGCCCGGAACTACCCGCAGGTCAACGCCAGCACCAAACGCGTAATGTTTGGCCCTTCCGGCGACAGCGCCATAGAGGTGCGCATCAAGGGCCCCGATCCTGACAGACTACGTCTGATTGCCAGCCAGGTGGATGATATTCTGGCACGCGATCCGGCCACAGGTAGCGTCAGAAACGACTGGCAAAACCGCAGCAAGGTGATCCGTCCTCAATATGTCGCCGCGCTGGGACGCGAACTTGGCGTGGATAAACAGGACGTCGACAACGCGCTGGAGATGAATTTCTCCGGCAGTCGTGCGGGGCTGTATCGCGAAGGGAGCGATCTGCTTCCCGTCGTGGTACGCCCGCCGGAAAGCGAACGGCTGGACGCCAATCACCTGAACAACGTGCTGGTCTGGAGCCAGACCCGGCAGCAGTATATCCCGCTGAGTAACGTCGTCAGCCGCTTTTCGCTGGAATGGGAAGATCCGCTTATTCTGCGACGCGACCGCTCGCGGGTGCTGACGGTTCAGACCGATCCTGACCCGCTTAGCCAGCAAACGTCAGGCGACATTCTCGCCCGGGTGAAACCGCACATTGACGCCCTTGCCCTGCCCCATGGCTACAGCATCGAGTGGGGAGGCGATGCTGAAAACTCCAGCGAAGCACAGCAGGGGCTCTTCACCACGCTGCCAATCGGGTTCCTGGTGATGTTTGTCATTACGGTTCTGATGTTCAGCTCGGTGAAAAACGCCGTGGCCATCTGGCTGACCGTACCGCTGGCGCTGATTGGCGTCACGCCGGGATTCCTGGTAACCGGAATTCCGTTCGGCTTTATGGCGCTGATTGGACTGCTGAGCCTGAGCGGGATGCTGATCCGTAACGGCATTGTGCTGGTGGAAGAGATCGAGCAGCAGAAAGCGCATAAAGAACAGCACGAGGCGATCGTTTACGCCGCCACCTCGCGCCTGCGCCCTATCTTGCTCACCGCGTTCACCACCGTTCTGGGGCTGGCGCCGCTGCTGCTGGATGTTTTCTTCCAGAGCATGGCCGTTGTGATTATGTTCGGACTTGGGTTTGCGACAATCCTGACGCTGCTGGTACTTCCCGTGATTTATGCGTGCTTCCATCGTAAGGACAAAGCGGAACAACAATGAATGCGACAGGCCTGAACATTATCAAGACGCTGGGCTGTATGACGGCGGTCACCTTCTTCACCATCTACAATACCTGGGATCATTATGATTATGACTATCATTGGATCCTGGGGTTTTTAACCTTTATCTCGACCATCGCCACGCCGCTGTTTTTTGTGGTCGCGGGCTATCTCGACGGCCAGTCCCGGCACGGCACCCGCTGGCAGTTGAGCAAGATTAAAAGCCTGGTGATTGTCTTTCTGTTCTGGATAACGATCTACTACCTGTGGGAACCGTATCAGCGCGGGTATTTAATCCAGCCGTGGTTCGTGTTTGCGTTTGTCGTGATTTACACTTTCCACCCGGCGGTGGAGTGGCTCAGCCAGCGGCGCGCGCTGTTTTGCGGCGTGATTGCCTGCCTGCTGATCTTCTCCTACGGGTATGATTTGCTTTCAGCGCTCTATCCGGACGTCCACGTCTTTTCCCTTTCGCCACAGTACCGCCTGTGGACGTGGTTACTGTTTTACCTGACGGGGCAGCTTTTCTGCGATCCCCGCATCGCCGAGTGGATAAGCCGCAGGAATGTGGTCAGGGCCGCGGTTATCGCCATCCCGTTTATTTATCTCTTCACCTGGTTTTACGAGCGCCACTTCTTTTTTGCCCTGTTCAAGGCTGACAGAAACGCCTTTATTCTCACCGGCTCGCAAATCTACATTCTGATCGTTGCGCTGGTGATCGCGGCGAACGGCGTACGCTTTCGCCGCAATGCAGAATTCAAAGAGTCCATTCTGGCCGCCATCAGTAAAACGATGACCGGCGTATACATTGTGCACTACTCGGTATTTCACCTGTTGACGGCGCTTTTCCCGGTGACGTCTCTCGGTATGAAGCTGACCCTGATCGTGCTCACTTTCGTCACCTCGGTTCTGTTCTCCATGCTGGTGCTTTCAAACGCCGTAGCAAAAAAAGTGATCACCCTTTAAAAACCCAAGCGCAACCAGGCAAAGAGCACGTTACCGTTGTTATAGGTCCCGGGAATATAGGTGAACTGGACGGTAACGCGCTTATAGCCAGCAGAGAACAGCGGGAAGATAAACGGCAGGGGCACATAGTTCGCAAAATCATCGCGCGCCGTAATCCCCGCGGCGGCACCAAGCCCAAGCCGGAAGTCTTTGGCATTATCCAGATACCAGCCCTTCTCCCAGCCATAGCCCATCGCGGGCTGCCATTCGTTGTGCGAGTCTTTGAACATCATTGCGAAAAGCGCGCTCCAGTTGCCCTCTTCGTTGTAGCGGGAGACGCCCAGCCCGCCGCCCCACGGCATTTCGTTGTATTTGTCCGTTTTTTCTTTGTCGTACATAAAGCGCGCGTGCCAGCTCAGAAACGGCAGGTAGAGATCGTAGCGTTGAGGCTGCTCCCAGGTTTGCGAAATATCATCCGTCAGCGCATTCCACCAGCCGCCCAGACGCTGTTCGCCATAGACTTTGGATTCAGCATGGAGCGGTGCCATGAATAAAGACAGGACAATCCAGAATGTCAGAAAAGTACGTTGCATCGTTAATCCCTCAGCTTCCGTCACGCAGCGGTCTCTATAACTGTAAACCATTGAGTGCGAACCAGAGTCAAACAGCCTGATTTATGTTGTAGCAGGTGTCGATGAAATTTATTTATTCTGCACCTTCCGGAAAGATAAAAACGTTTTCTCCAGCGTTCTGTCGCGGTAGTCTCATAGGTTCCGTTTATATGACGGCTGCTATGTGAGTGACCTTTTCTTATACCAATAATTAAAAATCAGTACAGACAGGACTACTATGGACTCCACCCTCATCTCCGATCGCCCCAACGAGGAGACCCCTTCGCTGAACCGCGCCCGCCGTGCCGCTTTGGGTAGCTTCGCTGGCGCCGTCGTCGACTGGTATGATTTTCTGCTCTACGGCATCACCGCCGCGCTGGTGTTTAACCGTGAATTCTTCCCGCAGATTAGCCCCGCGATGGGCACGCTCGCGGCGTTTGCCACCTTCGGTGTCGGTTTTCTTTTTCGACCGTTAGGCGGTGTGATTTTCGGCCATTTTGGTGACCGTCTCGGGCGAAAGCGCATGTTAATGCTTACCGTCTGGATGATGGGGCTCGCCACCGCGCTGATTGGCATTCTCCCCTCGTTTACCACTATTGGCTGGTGGGCACCGGTGCTGCTGGTGACGCTACGCGCTATTCAGGGATTTGCCGTGGGTGGCGAATGGGGTGGCGCGGCGCTGCTATCCGTTGAGAGTGCGCCGAAAAATAAGAAAGCGTTTTACAGCAGCGGTGTGCAGGTCGGGTATGGCGTGGGTCTGCTGCTTTCTACCGGGCTGGTATCCTTAATCAGTCAGCTCACCACCGACGAACAGTTCCTGAGCTGGGGCTGGCGCATTCCGTTTATCTTCAGCATCGTGCTGGTGATTGCCGCCCTGTGGATCCGTAATGGAATGGAAGAGTCCGCTGAATTCGAACAGCAGCAGCGCGAAAAAACCGCCGTCAAAACGCGGTTGCCGGTGATGGAAGCCCTGGTTCAGCATCCTGGCGCTTTTCTGAAAATCATCGCCCTGCGCCTGTGCGAATTGCTGACGATGTATATCGTCACCGCATTTGCACTGAATTACTCGACGCAGAACCTCGGACTGCCGCGTGAATTGTTCCTGAATATCGGTCTGGTGGTTGGTGGGCTCAGCTGCCTGACGATCCCCTGCTTCGCCTGGCTGGCAGACCGGTTTGGTCGCCGTCGCGTCTACATCACCGGGGCGCTGATCGGCACCCTCAGCGCCTGGCCATTCTTTATGGCGCTGGAAGCGCAGTCGATCTTCTGGATTGTCTTCTTTGCCATCATGCTCGCGAACATCGCTCACGATATGGTGGTCTGTGTCCAGCAGCCGATGTTTACCGAGCTGTTTGGCGCCAGCTACCGCTACAGTGGTGCAGGCGTGGGATATCAGGTGGCAAGCGTGGTCGGTGGCGGGTTTACGCCGTTTATTGCTGCCGCGCTGGTGACCTTCTCCGGCGGGAACTGGCACAGCGTGGCGATTTATCTGCTGGTCGGTTGCCTGCTGTCCGCCGCCACAGCCCTGTTTATGAAAGAGACGAGCCACCGCTGATCTCACTTTTGTTTCACAGCCGTGTGACATACTATCGGGTAGAGTCGCACACCTGTGGAACAAGGAGACAGAGATGAATAATAAGGGCTCCAGCCTGACCCCGGCTCAGGCGCTGGAAAAACTTGACGCACTGTATGAACAGTCCGTCAACGCGCTGCGCAGCGCCATCAGCGAATACATCGAAACAGGGAAACTTCCCGATGAAAAGGCCAGAACCGAGGGCCTTTTTGTTTATCCATCGCTCTCTGTGACCTGGGACGGTAGCGCCAGTAATACCCCGAAAACCCGCGCCTACGCCCGTTTTACCCACTCCGGCTGCTATAGCACCACCGTCACCCGCCCTGCACTGTTCCGCCCCTATCTTGAAGAGCAACTCACGCTGCTGTATCAGGATTACGGCGCGCATATCGCCGTTGAGCCATCGCAACATGAAATCCCCTATCCTTATGTCATTGACGGTTCAGCGTTAACCCTTGACCGTTCCATGAGCGCGGGTCTGACCCGCCATTTTCCGACGACAGAGCTTTCCCAGATTGGCGATGAGACGGCTGACGGCATCTTCCATCCGGCGGAGTACGCTCCTCTGTCGCACTTTGATGCTCGCCGCGTCGACTTCTCCCTGGCGCGCCTGCGCCACTACACGGGCACGCCCGCTGAACATTTCCAGCCATTTGTGCTGTTTACCAACTACACCCGCTATGTCGACGAGTTTGTGCGCTGGGGCTGCAGCCAGATCCTCGACCCGGAGAGTCCTTACATCGCGCTCTCCTGTGCGGGTGGGATCTGGATCACCGCAGAGACCGAAGCCCCCGAGCAGGCCATTTCCGACCTGGCGTGGAAAAAACACCAGATGCCCGCCTGGCACCTGATCACCGCCGACGGTCAGGGGATCACGTTGATTAACATCGGCGTTGGCCCGTCTAATGCCAAAACCATCTGCGATCATCTTGCGGTACTGCGTCCTGACGTCTGGCTGATGATTGGACACTGCGGCGGGCTGCGTGAAAGCCAGTTGATTGGCGATTACGTGCTGGCTCACGCCTATCTGCGTGATGACCATGTACTTGATGCCGTTCTTCCGCCTGATATTCCTATTCCAAGCATCGCCGAAGTACAGCGGGCGCTGTATGACGCTACCAAAGAGGTCAGCGGCATGCCGGGTGAAGAGGTTAAACAGCGCCTGCGCACCGGTACGGTCGTCACTACGGATGACCGCAACTGGGAGCTGCGTTACTCCGCCTCTGCGCTGCGCTTCAACCTCAGCCGCGCGGTAGCGATTGATATGGAGAGCGCCACCATTGCCGCACAAGGATATCGCTTCCGCGTCCCTTACGGCACGCTGCTGTGCGTTTCTGATAAACCGCTGCATGGTGAAATTAAGCTGCCCGGCCAGGCCAACCGTTTTTATGAAGGGGCAATATCCGAACATCTGCAAATTGGTATTCGTGCCATTGATTTGCTGAGGGCCGAAGGTGACAAGCTTCATTCCCGCAAGCTACGTACCTTCAACGAGCCGCCATTCCGCTAATAACAATAAGGAAAAAAAATGTACTCTACATCACCGTTAGCAGCCCTGCGTCAGTGGCTACAGGAAAACAATCTCGACGGGATGATCGTCCCGCGCGCGGATGCCTGGCAGAGCGAATACTGCGCGCCTTACGACGAAAAGCTGGCCTGGCTGACAGGTTTTGACGGTTCTGCTGGTCTGGCCCTGGTACTGAAAAACAAAGCGTTGCTGTTCGTTGATGGCCGCTATCAGGTTCAGGCCCGCGTTCAGGTGAATACGGATGAGGTTGAGATCCATCATCTGCACAACGAGCCGCTGGCAGAATGGTTATCCGCAAACGTTGAGGCGGGTACACGTATCGGTTTTGAAGCACTGCTGATGACCAATACGGAGTTTGAGCAACTCTCTGCTACACCGTGCAAGCTGGTCCCTCTGACTGCCTCTCCGTTCGACGTGCTCTGGACCGATCGCCCTGCGGCTCCGACAGGGCTTATCCGTGAAATGCCGATCGAGATGAGTGGCGAAAGCAGTGCTGACAAGCGTCAGCGCGTCGCCGCAGTGCTGGCTGCGAACAATGCCGATTATCTGGCCGTTACCCTGCCGGACAACATTGCCTGGTTGTTAAACGTGCGCGGTTCGGATATCACATACAGCCCGGTTCCCCTCTCCTTTGCCCTTCTGGGCCGGGACGGAAACGTTGAGTGGTTTGTTGACAACACTAAGCTCAGCGCCCTTCCGGACGCGGTGCGTAATGCTTTCACCATTGCACCTCAGGACGCCTTTATCGCGCGCTGTCAGCAGAACACCGAAGGCAAACGGGTGATGATGGATGCCGGTTCCGCGCCGGTAGCCCTGCGCTTTGCCATTGAGCCACAGGGGGAAATTGTCTGGCAAACCGATCCCATTACCCTGATGAAGGCCACCAAAAACCCGGTAGAACTGGCAGGTTATCGCGAATGCCATCACCAGGACGGTGCCGCATGGGTGAACTTCCTGGCGTGGCTGAGCCGTGAGGTGCCGCAGCGTGAGGCTGCGGGACAACCCCTGACCGAGCTGGAGGTTCAGGCGCAGCAGCTTGCGCTCCGTCAACAACAGCCTGGTTTTATTGAACAAAGTTTTGCGACTATCTCCGCCTCCTCCAGCAATGCGGCGATGTGCCACTATCATTCGAGCGAAGCCAGCAACAAGCCCATCGGGCATGACCATTTTTACCTGAATGATTCCGGCGGTCAGTATGTTAACGGCACCACCGATGCCACGCGCACGCTGGCATGGGGTAAGGTCGCCCCGCAGCAGCACCTGCACTACACTGCCGTGCTGAGAGGCTTCCTGTCGCTTATTACCCTGCAGTTCCCTTCCGGGACTCAGGGGCATCAGCTGGATGCGTTTGCGCGTCGCCCGCTATGGGAGATGGGGCTGGATTACGATCACGGTACGGGGCACGGCGTGGGGCATCAGTTGCTGATCCACGAGAACCCGCATCGTATCGCCAAAAAGGTCAACCCGTGGCCGCTGGTAGCGGGCAATATCATGACTATCGAACCAGGCTACTATCTCGGCGATAGCCACGGTATTCGTATTGAGAACCAGGTAGAGATTGTTGAAAGCCGCCCAGGATTCTGCAAATTCTCTTCGCTGACGCTCATCCCTATCGACTTAAGCCAGGTTGAGTTGCATCTGTTGAGCGAGCAGGAAAAACAGTGGCTGGATGAGTATCACCAGCAGGTCCGCGAGACCCTCTCACCACTGGTGGAAAGCGATGCACGCCCGTGGCTGGTTGAGGCAACGGCACCGATTCGCGTGTAATTTCGTGCGGTCTGGTGCCCTCACCCCATCCCTCTCCCACGGGAGAGGGAGCAAACACTAAAAACGGCAACAAGGTTGCCGTTTTGCGTTTACCTTGCGCAGAAAAGCAAAAAGCCTGCTTTAAAAGCAGGCTTTTTAAATTTGGCTCCTCTGACTGGACTCGAACCAGTGACATACGGATTAACAGTCCGCCGTTCTACCGACTGAACTACAGAGGAATCGTGTGAACGGGGCGCATATTATCGAGGCTCCCCAGGGATGTCAAAGGCAGAATGCATATTTCTGATTGTTTGCCGATTTATTCTCCATTTCGCGCATTTATCAGGCATTCTTCCGTGGATATTTCCACAGCCAGCGCCCACTCACCATACGCCAGTAGAACAACGCCCCGCGCACGGCCCAGTCGAGGAACATCCCCAGCCAGACGCCAACCACTCCCCATCCGAGCATCACCCCCAGCGTATAACCCGCGACAACGCGGCAACCCCACATGCCGAGCATCGACACCCACATGGCAAAACGGGCATCGCGCGCCCCTTTCAGCCCGGCGGGCAGTACCCATGAAGCCGCCCAGATGGGCATAAAGGCCGCGTTGAGCCAGATAAGGATCTTAACAACCTCTTTTACATCGTCTTCGTGGGTATAGAATGAGGCCATCAGCCCGGCAAAAGGCGCGCTCCCCCAGGCAATCAACGTTAACCCAATGGTCGACAGCCAGAATACGTGTCGCAGCTGTCGTTCCGCCTGCCCTATCTGCCCTTTACCGAGTCGTTTACCGGTAATGATGGTCGATGCCGAACCCAGCGCATTACCAGGCAGGTTAATCAAGGAAGCGATGGAAAAGGCGATAAAGTTACCGGCAATCACGTCGGTCCCCATCCCGGCAACAAACATCTGCGTGAGCAGCTTACCTCCGTTGAACAATACCGATTCAATACTGGCGGGAATACCAATCCCCATGACTTCCCAGATAATGGCGAAATTAAAGGGGCGGAAATAGCTTTTAAGCGTAAGCCGCAGCGAGGGGGTAATCCCCGTCATCAGCACACCAAGGATGGCCGCCGCACCGATATAGCGTGAAATGGTTAACCCCAGCCCGGCACCGCCGAATCCCAGCCCATCCCACGAGAACACACCGTAGATCAGTACGCTACTGATGATGATATTCAGGATGTTCATCCCACCGTTAATCAGTAACGGAATTTTGGTGTTGCCTGCCCCGCGCAGCGCGCCGCTGCCAATCAGCGCAATGGCTGCCGCCGGATAGCTTAAGACCGTCATTTCCAGATAGGTCAGCGCCAGGTCCTTAACCTCGGCCGTCGCCTCACCCGCGACAAAGTCGATAATCTCTTTACCGAAATAGTGGATCACTGCCGCGAGGATGACTGAAAAGATGGTCATGATCATCAGCGACTGGCGTGCCGCCTCACGGGCGCGTTTGGGATCAAGCTTACCCAGGCTAAACGCAACCACCACCGTCGTCCCGAGATCTATGGCGGCGAAGAATGACATCACCACCATATTAAAGCTATCCGCCAGCCCGACCCCTGCCATCGCTTCTTTTCCCAGCCAGCTTACCAGGAAGGTACTCAGTACACCCATTAGCAGAACGCAGGTATTTTCCAGAAAGATAGGTACCGCAAGAGGGGTGATTTCACGCCAGAACAGAACACGATAACTTTTACGTTTTGCGTACCATGGTGTGCGCGTTATCACCTGGCGCAGGGGAGCAGTGACGTTCAAAATGGACCTTAGCGAGAAAAGTTGAAACTCCATTTCAAATAATGGGGGAGAAATGCTAATCCTGCAAAGTATTTTCAATTAAAAAATGTTTGGATTTACAACAAACTGACGACAGAATCAGCAATCGATCGATTTTCCCTAAGATCAGGTTTGACAAAACTTTTTTCGCCGCTAAGATAAGCCTCCACAACGATTCCTCTGTAGTTCAGTCGGTAGAACGGCGGACTGTTAATCCGTATGTCACTGGTTCGAGTCCAGTCAGAGGAGCCAAATTTAAAAAGCCTGCTTTTAAAGCAGGCTTTTTGCTTTGCTGGTGAGGGAAAATATGAACGCTTTGTTTGTCTACGGCACGCTGCGCCCGGGCCACTCTAACGCACATATCCTTGAAAACATTGGCGGCGAATGGCAGACCGGTTTCGTAACCGGCACGTTCTATGAACGTGGCTGGGGAGCGGCGGCAGATTTTCCGGGGATTGTCCTCCACCCTGATGGCCCCCGCGTCGAAGGTTATCTGTTTATTTCCGATAACCTTGCCGCACACTGGCAAATGCTGGATGAATTTGAAGACGGTTATGATCGGGTTGAGGTCATGGTGACCACACCTGACGAGCAACAGGTTAAGGCCTGGATCTACCAGCTACAACCGCGCTCTGAGTCATAAAAAAAGGCTCTCTGTCACCAGAGAGCCTTTTTCACAATTCACTGCGATTATTCGCTTTTTGCTTCGCCGTTTTTGATTTCACCCATCACTTTCAGCTTCTTAGAGATGTCACGACGCTCTTTAGACAGCTCGGCATTTTTGATGATGTAGTCATCAACGCGGTCTTCGTAGTCGCTTTTCATGCTGGCAATGATGCCCTGAATAGCTTCAACGCTCATGCCTGGCTTAATGTAGTCGCTCAGGTTGTCGAGCAGCAGAACACGTTTCTGGTTGTCACGGATCTTCTTCTCAACGTCCTGGATTTCACGCTGCAGTTTGTTTTTGCGGCGGAACAGGCGGACGAATTCCAGAACATCCTGGAACGAAGGCTTGGTAGTTTCCATTTTTACACCCCTGATAATGTGAGATTCGGATTCGTTAAAGCAACCGTTGTAACATTAACCTTACTGACAGCGGCCGCGAATGACAATGAGTATATCGTTTAAAGCTATCATAACCCCAATTGCTGCTGAATCGAAGCAGCAGGCGTCACATCCGCGTTTTATTTGCGCAGTGCGCGGCAAATCAGGTGTGATAACAGCTCAAGCTGTCGCGCCAGTTCCATGCTCAGCCAGACATAGCCATGAATAGGTGTTTCGGCCACGTTATCGCTCTGGCGTTCGTTGATTAACTGCTTCAGCTCAGCGACGATCTCATTCAGACGCTCGCTGTTCGCCAGTATAGGCTGTGGGTTACCTTCGTAGAGCGCATGGGCGATGGTCAGCAGAGTTTGCTGCGTCATCCGCTGGGTCTCCTTGAGGGTCTGTGCGTTAAGCATCAACAGATGGCTCGGGCGAGAAGCCCAGTGCGCGTTAATTTGCAGCTCAAGCATGCAGACCAGATTGCGGCTTACCGTCTGGATAGCTTCGAAAATCGCTTTCTGAATACGAGTTTCTTTGCTGGCCGGGGTAATCAGACCACGCATTTTGACTACATCGTTAAGGATGGCTTGCAGATGCTTTTCTAACCTGGGTCGCTCAACCAGATTAGGGGAAAAACCGGCCTGATAGACGCGGTTAAACGCGGTGACGTAGTTGGCCATCTGAATACGCCAGTGCAGAAAAGCACGCTGCGGCCAGATACCGGTAAAGAGCATGGCCAGCAGTGACCCCAGGATAACATCCCCGCTTCGCCACAGCGCCGTGGTCATATCCCCGGCAGGGGCACCGACAACCACCGCGAGAGTAATCCCGATCAGCAGCGCCTGATACGGTCTTTTGCCCAACGCCAGCCAGCCGCACAGGAACATGGCGGCACCGCACCATGCCAGCATGACCGGAAACGAAATCAGCTCCAGCTTCAGGGCGATAAGCCCGAGAGCCGAGCCTAAAACGGTCCCACCAATTCGCTCAAAGGCGCGAGGAACAACGTTTCCCCAAAACGAGATGGGCCCCATCACCACTACCAGCGTGATCAGCGGCCACGTTCCTTCCGGAACATCCAGCAAGCGGACAAGGACAAACGTCAACACGAACGCCAGCGCGATGCGACACCCATGCACCACTCGGTAATGTTTGTACAACCGAATTTCAAAAGGGGTTAATGATTTGTCGGGACGCACACCCGCTCTCCAGCTACACGGCAAACCACAATTGTACTGTGTTTTCAGCCGGGCGGATCACTCCCGACTGAAAAACCCTTCATTTAGCAGGCTTAAACCGTTTTATGCTCAACGGCGATAAACATTTCGATATCCCAGTAGCCGTCTGCGTTGCCATCATTAAGATAGCGCTCGAAACAGGGTTTAGGGGCAATCTGGTATTTATTGTCCTGTAGAAGGGAGTTGAAGAATTGATACCACGGGGTCGCAAAGTCGTAGTTTTCCACGCGCGCCATCGCCACGGCATAATCACCGGCCACGATTTCCGTCATCATGACGCCTTCGCTGTTTTCCGGAATAACGAAATCGTCCGGTACCGTCACAGCCGTATCACAGCGCAATTTTTCTGCCGGAACTTCATCCGGGTTATCGTAATAAACTGCAACCCACTCAAGCGGCTGAATGTGGCGACCGTCCACCCACATCACCAGCTGTTCAAAGCCCTGTTTTACCGTTTGTTCCCACGGTCCAACCAAATGAAAACCGGCAATCTTACGTTTCTGTTGCTGCTTAATGCTGTAGTCCATGCTGCCTCCACCCATCACTGTATATTTATACACTATAAAGCAGATTTTAACTGTTCAGCAAACGAAGAGTGTTTATTATGTGAGCAGACTCGCAACCCTGCCAGTCTGCTCATCTGCAGTTAGAGCGTGTGGTGTAGATAATCGCTCAGGCGTGAGAACAGGCCGCCTTTATCAACGGCTTCCAGCGTCACCAGCGGCCAGTGTGCTACCACTTTGTCACGATCATAGAGCTGAATCTCCCCAACCCGCTGATGCGCAGCAATCGGTGCTTCCAGCTCTTTTTTATCCAGCACATATTTGGCTTTGATGTTCGGGACTTCCGCTTTTGGCAGCGCCAGCCAGAAGTCCTGGTCGGTACCCAGTTTCACCTGCTCCTTATCGCCGTACCAGATACGCTCTGTACCTACTTTTTTACCGTTTTGCAGGATCTGCACCGTATCGAAATTCTGCTGCCCCCAGTGCAGCAGTTTACGGGCCTGGTCCTCACGCCCTTTCGGACTGTCGGCCCCCATCACCACCGCGATTAAACGGCGCTGACCATCAACTGCGGAAGCAATCAGATTAAAACCTGCGCCCGAGGTGTGCCCCGTTTTAAGCCCATCAACGTTCATGGTTTTATCCCACAACAGGCCGTTACGGTTTTGCTGGGTGATCCCGTTCCAGGTGAGGCTCTTTTCACTGTACATATGGTAAAAATCAGGTTCGCCATGAATGATGGCCCGGGAGAGGACGGCCAGGTCATAAGCGGAACTGTGCTGTCCTGGCGCATCCAGCCCATGAACGGTTTCGAAATGGGTATCGCGCAGGTTCAGCTTTTGCACATAGTCGTTCATCATCTTCACAAACTGCGGCTGCCCGCCCGCCACGTGATCGGCCAGCGCCACGCAGGCATCGTTACCGGAATCCACAATCAGACCACGGCTCAGGTCGCGCACGGTGACGCGATCGCCCTCTTTCAGAAACATCAGCGACGAACCGTCAAAAACCGGGTTGCCTTTTGCCCAGGCATCGCGCCCGACGGTCACAACGTCATCGGGGGAAATACGATGGCTATCAATGGCCCGATCAACCACATACCCCGTCATCAGCTTGGTCAGGCTTGCCGGATTACGTTGTTGATGTTCGTTGCCCGCCGTTAAGATTTGACCAGTCGTGTAATCCATCAGCACCCAGGAGCCAGCCTGAATAGCAGGAGGCTGCGGCGAAAAATCCAGTGGTTCGGCCGCAAAAGCAGATGAGACACTCGAAGCGAGTAAAGAAACAGCAATAAACAGACGGCGTTTCAACGGTATATCCTCAGGTCATTAAAAATCGCTGACCTTTTTACGGGAGTTCTGATGTCGTTACCTGGCTTAATTGCAAAAAAATGTGACAGGACGCAGATTTTTCTCTGAAGCTGACGCGCAAATTTGCGCGGCTGCGGCGCTTTTTATTCGGTCTGACCCGCACGATCGTTTACCATAGTGACGTCATTTTTTAACAGGATGGTATTACTGGTGTCTGACTCTGCCGCTCGCCCGACTTTTTTATTTCACGACTACGAAACCTTTGGTACGCACCCGGCGCTGGACCGACCGGCGCAATTTGCCGCCATCCGTACCGATGACGACTTCAATATTATCGGCGAGCCTGAGGTCTTTTACTGCAAACCGGCTGATGACTACCTGCCGCAGCCTGGGGCGGTTATGGTTACCGGGATTACCCCGCAGGAAGCGCGGGAAAAAGGCGTTAACGAGGCAGAATTCGCCCGACGCATCCACGATCTGTTCACCGTCCCCAATACCTGCGTGGTGGGTTATAACAACATCCGTTTTGATGATGAAGTGACGCGCAATATTTTCTATCGCAACTTCTACGACCCGTATGCCTGGAGCTGGCAGAACCGTAATTCTCGCTGGGATTTACTCGACATCATGCGCGCCTGCTACGCATTACGCCCGGAAGGTATTAACTGGCCGGAGAATGATGAAGGACTGACGAGCTTCAGGCTGGAACATCTGACGCGCGCCAATGGCATTGAGCACAGTAATGCCCACGATGCGATGGCAGACGTGTATGCCACCATTGCCATGGCGAAGCTGGTGAAAACCGCTCAGCCAAGGCTGTTTGAGTATCTGCTGAGCCACCGCAGCAAACAGAAATTGACCACGCTGATTGATGTACCGCAGATGAAACCGCTGGTGCATATCTCCGGTATGTTCGGTGCCTGGCGCGGCAACACCAGTTGGGTTGCGCCACTGGCCTGGCATCCGGACAACCGTAATGCGGTCATTATGGTGGATTTAGCTGGCGATATCTCGCCGCTGCTGGAGCTCGACAGCGCTACCCTGCGTGAACGGCTTTACACACCGAAAAATGAACTCGGCGATCTGCCTGCGGTGCCGGTTAAACTGGTGCATATCAATAAATGTCCGGTACTGGCGCAGGCCAATACACTGCGCCCGGAAGATGCTGACAGACTGGGCATTAACCGACAACACTGCCTGGATAACCTGAAAGTGCTGCGCGAAAACCCGCAGGTGCGTGAGAAAGTGGTCGCCATTTTTGCAGAAGCAGAACCGTTCGTTCCGTCTGAAAACGTGGATGCCCAGCTATACAACGGTTTCTTCGGCGATGCCGACCGCGCGGCGATGAATATCGTCCTGCAAACCGAGCCGCGTAACCTGCCGGCACTGGATATCACGTTCGCTGATAAGCGCATTGAAAAGTTGATGTTTAATTACCGTGCGCGTAACTACCCGGGAACCCTCGATGAAGCGGAACAGGAACGCTGGTTGCAACATCGTCGTAATGTCTTTACGCCAGAGTTCCTGCATAGCTATGCTCAGGAGCTGGAGATGCTTTATGCTCAGTATGAAGGGAATGCTGAAAAACAGGCACTGTTGAAATCCCTGTTCCAGTACGCACAAGAGATAGTCTGAATTAGAGATATAAAAAAACCGGAGGCGATGGTCTCCGGTTTTTTTTAGTGCGTTAAAACTCAGGCAACGTCTTCGTACTGAGGAACCGGGTTGCGGAAGCTTTTTGTTACGCAAGCCAGGTAAATCAGACCGATAGCACCCCAGATCAGACCCAGAACCATAGAGCTCTCTTCCAGGTTAATCCACAGTGCGCCAACAGTCAGCGCGCCACACACTGGCAGCACCAGATAGTTGAAGTGGTCTTTCAGCGTTTTGTTGCGCTTCTCACGGATCCAGAACTGCGAGATCACAGAGAGGTTAACGAAGGTGAACGCCACCAGCGCACCGAAGTTAATCAGCGCAGTTGCTGTCACCAGGTCAAATTTAATCGCCAGCAGAGCAATTGCACCGACCAGCAGCACGTTCCATGCAGGAGTACGCCATTTCGGATGAACATAACCGAAGAAGCGAGTCGGGAACACACCGTCACGGCCCATCACGTACATCAGACGAGAAACGCCTGCGTGTGCCGCCATACCGGATGCCAGTACGGTTACGCTTGAGAAGATCAGCACGCCCCACTGGAAGGTTTTACCTGCCACGTACAGCATGATTTCAGGCTGTGACGCATCCGGATCTTTAAAGCGAGAGATATCCGGGAAGTACAGCTGCAGGAAGTAAGAAGCACCGATGAAGATCATGCCGCCAATCAGCGCGGTCAGGAAAATCGCTTTCGGGATCACGCGTTCAGCGTCTTTGGTCTCTTCTGACAGAGAAGAGATACCGTCAAAGCCGAGGAACGAGAAGCACAGAATCGTCGCACCGGTGATCATCGGCACTACATGCGCACCTTCAGACCAGAATGGACGCGTGCTGGTCAATGTACCTGCACCTTCACCGTGAGAAACACCGTAGATGATCAGGCCAACGATTACCGCAACAATACCCATCTGCAGAATAACAATCAGGGTGTTGAAGTTCGCCACGGTCTTGATGCTGCGCAGGTTAGAGATGGTCATAAAGGCCACCAGCGCCACAACGAAGATCCACGACGGTACGGAAGGTACCAGCGCTTCAAAGTAAATTTTTGCCAGCAGAATGTTGATCATCGGCATGAACAGGTAGTCCAGCAGTGATGACCAGCCCACCATAAACCCTACCGCCGGGCTAATGGATTTCTGAGCATAGGTGTACGCAGAGCCTGCGGACGGGAAACGGCGAACCAGTTTACCGTAGCTCAGCGCAGTAAAGAGAATAGCGACCAGCGCAAAGGCGTACGCCGTTGCAACGTGACCGTCAGTGAGGCCTGATACGATACCGAATGTATCAAACAGCGTCATTGGTTGCATATAGGCCAGGCCCATCATAACAACCGGAATCAACGTAAGTGTTTTACGTAATTCCACGCGAGAGGTGTTTGGAGTTGCGTTATGCGACATAGTTATTCTCCTTTACGGTGATAACCGCCACGTAAGCGAAAAATTGCCCCATTTCTTTATTCCTCAGCGACAACAACTGTCGGATTTTAGTAAATATCTATCCGGTACGAAGCCCGGCCTCTTGGTTTTTAGTTTCGTTTCGTACATGCAAAAAAAAATAACCGACGCCTTTTATATCGTCGATTATTCATTTGGTTGCAGCGGCCGCATTTTGCCCCACATCGGATACAAAAGGCAATACTTTGCAATGCCCTGGGTGATTTTCTTTTTGCTAACTGGCTGATTTCTCGACGCTGGCCTGAGAGTAAACGGCAGCGATAGCACTATTTGCTAAAATTTCGTCTCGCCACCAGCTGCTTGCCAGTCCAGAGGTTTGTTCATTCCAGCCCACCCACGCTGATTCATTACTGCTTTGAGCAAGCACCTGTTTTTCAACCAGCGCCCCGCTATCAATAAACCGCTGCGCAAGATAACGAGGCAAATAGCCGCAACCCAGACCACTGATTTGCAATTCCAGCTTGGTTTTAAAATCAAAAACGGTAATGGCTTCCTGCTCATCAAGTAATTGCGAGGAAACCGCACACTCTGGCCGTGAACTGTCCCCCACCACAATCGCACGGTAGCCTTTAATAACCCGGCGATTAATAGGCTCCGGCTCCTGAGCAAGCGGATGATGCGGCGCAACGGCAAAAACCTGCTCCAGCACGCCCAGACGGGCAAAACCAAAATCACTCAACTGGGGAGGTTCATGGAGTGCACCGACGAAAATATCCGCCCTTCCCTGGATTAACGCATCCCAGGAACCGCCCAGCACACCGTTTATAAAGATAAGCCGGGTCACGCTGTGGTGTTGATAAAATGCCTCAATCAGCGGCGTCAGAAGCGAAAACGGAAAGGTATCATCGACTCCAATAACCAGCTCATTTTCCCATCCCTGATGAAGCTTGACGGCCTGTTTTTCCAGTTCTCGAACGGTATGGAGGACTTCACGTCCTTTTTCCAGCAGCATCTGCCCGGTACGGGTAAAACGTGCGCGGTGCCCGGAGCGATCGAGGATCTGAATATTGAGATCGCTTTCCAGTTTTTGAACGGTATAGCTCAGCGCCGAAGGGGTTTTGTAGAGCTTTGCTGAGGCGGCTGCAAAGCTCCCTTCTTTTTCCAGTGCATCCAGAATAATAAGAACATCAAGCAGCGGTTTCATGCTCGCCCCCTTCTGGTGTGCGATCGTCTCCGCTGCGAGACTTATTCCATGGGCATCACCAGCGGATCGGGATACTGATACTCAAATCCCAGCTCATGGCAAATGCGATTGCCATCAACAATTTTGCCTTTGCTTTCATCCTTTGTCTCACCAAAAACCGGCGGAGCCAGGCCCAACTGACGTGCCATTAGCGGGTAAAACGTACTACGCGTCGGATGAGAAGGCGCACATATATTATAGATGTGTCCACCTTTTGGAGCCTGTAAGAGTAGCTCAATTGCGCCAATAACATCGTCAAGATGCACAAGATTGACAACATGTTGCCCGTCTGGCGCTGACTTTCCGGCAAAAAAACGTCCCGGATGGCGCCCTGGCCCCACCAGCCCCGCCAGACGGATGATATCAACCTGCGTGCCGGGTAGATTATGCAGCCAGTCTTCCAGCTCTTTCAGTACCTGGCCGCTCACGGTAACAGGATTGCGCCCGGAGCTCTCTTTCACCACACCTTCAACATCGCCATAGACTGATGTCGAGCTGGTAAAAATAATGCGCGGAACATGGTGTGCCAGCGCGCTGTCGACAATCTCCTGCATCGCCTGCAGATAAAACGACTCGCCCGGACCACTGCGCCGCGCGGGTAGCGTAATTACCAGCGCATCGACGTTCATCAGCGTGTCCAGATCGTCAGCATCACACACCAGCTCGGGTTCCAGACGCAGTTCGACACCATCAATACCGCACATGCGCGCTGCTTCTACCCCATCCGCCGTGGTTTTGCTCCCGGTCACTTGCCAGCCTTTCGCGGCTAATGACATCGCCAGCGGCATTCCCAGCCATCCTAAACCGACAATCGCGACCTTTTTCATGCGAATTCTCCTGACTCGTACTCGTCTTTCATAAGGCTACGCCAGCCCGGCAGAACACACAATTCATAGCATCAATATGAAATGAATTAATGATCAAAAAAAGCCCTTGCAATATGTTGCACAACTGGTTTAGGTTAAAAGACATCAAATGAATAAGCATTCATCGAGAATTTATATGACACGCGTTCAATTTAAACACCACCATCATCACCATCATCCTGACTAGTCTTTCAGGCGATGTGTGCTGGAAGACGTTTGGATCTTCCAGTGGTGCATGAACGCATGAAAAAGCCCCCGGAAGATCTTCTTCCGGGGGCTTTTTTTTGGACCAAATTCAGACAGGTTAAAACAGGTTAACGAGGAATAAAGAATGTTAGATAACTCACGTTTACGCATAGCTATTCAAAAATCAGGTCGTTTGAGTGACGATTCACGCGAACTGCTGGCCCGCTGCGGGATCAAAATTAACCTGCACACCCAGCGCCTGATTGCTCTGGCTGAAAACATGCCCATCGACATTCTGCGCGTGCGTGATGACGATATCCCAGGCCTGGTGATGGATGGCGTCGTTGACCTTGGCATCATCGGTGAAAACGTGCTGGAAGAAGAACTCCTGACCCGCCGTGCACAGGGCGAAGACCCGCGTTACTTCACCCTGCGTCGCCTGGATTTCGGCGGCTGCCGCCTGTCGCTGGCAACGCCGGTCGATGAAGCCTGGGACGGCCCGGCTGCACTGAACGGCAAACGTATCGCCACCTCCTACCCTCACCTGTTAAAGCGTTACCTGGACCAGAAAGGCGTGCAGTTTAAATCCTGTCTGCTGAATGGCTCTGTTGAAGTCGCCCCGCGTGCAGGTCTGGCGGACGCCATCTGTGACCTCGTCTCAACTGGCGCGACGCTGGAAGCGAACGGCCTGCGCGAAGTGGAAGTTATCTATCGCTCAAAAGCCTGTCTGATTCAGCGTGACGGCGACATGGCCGATGCCAAGCAGCAGTTGATCGACAAGCTCCTGACCCGTATTCAGGGCGTGATCCAGGCGCGTGAATCCAAATACATCATGATGCACGCGCCAACCGAGCGTCTGGATGAAGTGATTGCTCTGTTACCAGGCGCCGAGCGCCCAACTATTCTGCCACTGGCGGGCGATCAGCAGCGCGTGGCGATGCATATGGTCAGTAGCGAAACCCTGTTCTGGGAAACCATGGAAAAACTGAAGGCGCTGGGGGCAAGCTCAATCCTGGTGCTGCCAATTGAGAAGATGATGGAGTAACGGCCATGGGTTTTAACACAATCATCGACTGGAATAATTGTAGCGACGCACAACAACGTGAGTTGCTGATGCGCCCGGCGATTTCCGCCTCCGAAAGCATTTCACGCACCGTGGCGGAGATCCTTGAGAACGTCAAAGCCCGTGGCGATGACGCGCTGCGTGAATACAGTGCCAAATTCGACAAGACTGAAGTGGATGCGCTGAAGGTTACCGAACAGGAAATCATTGATGCCAGTAATCGTCTGGGTGATGACATCAAGCAGGCGATGGCCGTCGCGGTGAAAAACATCGAGACCTTCCACACCGCGCAAAAGCTGCAAACTGTGGATGTTGAAACCCTGCCTGGCGTGCGTTGCCAGCAGGTGACCCGCCCGGTAGCGTCCGTTGGACTGTATATCCCTGGCGGTTCGGCTCCGCTGTTCTCCACCGTATTGATGCTGGCTACCCCGGCGCGTATTGCGGGTTGTCAGAAAGTGGTGCTCTGCTCTCCGCCACCGATTGCCGATGAGATCCTCTACGCAGCAAAGCTGTGCGGCGTACAGGCGGTCTATAAAGTGGGTGGCGCACAGGCGATTTCTGCCCTCGCGTTTGGCACCGAATCCATTCCAAAGGTCGACAAAATTTTTGGCCCGGGCAACGCCTTCGTGACCGAAGCCAAGCGCCAGGTCAGCCAGCGTCTGGACGGTGCGGCAATTGACATGCCTGCCGGTCCGTCTGAAGTATTGGTCATTGCCGACAGCGGCGCTACGCCGGACTTCGTCGCGTCCGACCTGCTGTCTCAGGCGGAACACGGCCCTGACTCGCAGGTCATTCTGTTGACGCCGGATGCCGATATGGCAACACGCGTCGGCGAAGCCGTCGAGCGCCAGCTTGCTGACCTGCCCCGCGCCGAAACGGCACGTCAGGCGTTAGCCGCCAGCCGTCTGATTGTGGCGCGCGATCTGGCGCAGTGCATTGCCATCTCTAACCAGTACGGCCCGGAGCACCTGATTATTCAGACCCGAAATGCACGCGATCTGGTCGACAGCATCACCAGCGCAGGTTCGGTTTTCCTGGGTGACTGGTCACCGGAATCCGCTGGCGATTACGCGTCCGGCACCAACCACGTCCTGCCGACGTATGGTTATACCTCAACCTGTTCAAGCCTCGGCCTGGCGGATTTCCAGAAACGCATGACCGTGCAGGAACTGTCCCGCGAAGGATTTGCCTCGCTGGCATCCACCATTGAAACGCTGGCAGCCGCTGAACGCCTGACCGCCCACAAAAATGCCGTAACGCTGCGCGTTGCAGCCCTGAAGGAGCAAGCATGAGCATTGAAGAATTAGCCCGTGAAAATGTCCGTCAACTGACTCCGTATCAGTCTGCACGTCGTTTAGGTGGTAAAGGTGATGTCTGGCTGAACGCTAACGAATTCCCGACAGCGGTCCAGTTTGAGCTTTCTCAGCAAACCCTGAACCGCTATCCGGAATGCCAGCCAAAGGCCGTTATCGAAAACTACGCGCAGTATGCAGGAGTGAAGCCGGAGCAGGTGCTGGTCAGCCGTGGAGCCGATGAAGGTATTGAGCTGCTGATCCGCGCCTTCTGCGAGCCGGGCAAAGATGCGGTGATGTACTGCCAGCCTACCTACGGCATGTATAGCGTCAGCGCGGAAACCTTCGGTGTGGCGTGTCGCAACGTCCTCTCGCTGGAGAACTGGCAGCTGGACCTGCAGGGCATTGCCGATAATCTCGATGGTGTAAAGGTGGTGTTTGTGTGTAGCCCAAACAACCCGACCGGGCAGATTATCAACCCGCAGGATATCCGTACCCTGCTGGAGATGACGCGCGGCAAAGCCCTGGTGGTCGCTGACGAAGCCTACATCGAGTTCTGCCCGCAGGCGACGCTGACAGGCTGGCTGGAAGAATATCCGCACCTGGTCGTGCTGCGTACGTTGTCGAAAGCCTTCGCCCTCGCCGGTCTACGTTGTGGATTCACGCTCGCCAATAAAGAGGTCATCGACCTGCTGTTGAAAGTGATCGCCCCTTACCCGCTCTCCACGCCGGTTGCCGATATTGCAGCACAGGCGCTGACCCCACAGGGGATCAACGCGATGCGCGATCGTGTGGCGCAAATCCTGGAGGAACGTCAGTATCTGGTGACCGCCCTGAAGGATATCCCGTGCGTGGAGCAGGTGTTCGATTCGGAAACCAACTACATCCTGGTGCGTTTCACTGCATCCAGTGCCGTATTTAAATCTTTATGGGATCAGGGCATTATCTTACGAGACCAGAATAAACAACCTTCCCTGAGCGGGTGCCTGCGCATTACCGTAGGCACCCGAGCAGAGAGCCAGCGCGTGATTGACGCCCTGAAAGCGGAGAAAGTATGACCCAGAAGATCCTTTTTATCGATCGTGACGGCACCCTTATTTCGGAGCCACCAGCCGATTTTCAGGTTGATCGTTTCGACAAGCTGGCTTTTGAACCGGACGTGATCCCCGTACTACTTAAGCTGCAAAACGCCGGGTATAAGCTGGTGATGATCACTAATCAGGACGGTCTGGGTACCGACAGCTTCCCGCAGGCGGACTTTGACGGTCCGCATAATCTGATGATGCAGGTGCTGACCTCTCAGGGCGTGGTCTTTGATGAAGTGCTGATTTGCCCACACATGCCGGCCGATGAGTGCGACTGCCGTAAGCCGAAAGTAAAACTGGTGGAGCGCTATCTGGCGGAAGATGTGCTGGATAAAACCAACAGCTATGTCATCGGCGATCGCATTACCGATATTACGCTAGCGGAAAACATGGGTATTGAGGGGCTGCGCTACGATCGTAACGGTCTTAACTGGGCAAAAATTGGTGAGCAGCTAACCAAACGTGACCGCTATTCCCACGTTGAACGTAACACCAAAGAGACGCAGATTGACGTGAAGGTCTGGCTGGATCGCGAAGGTGGCAGCAAGATCCACACCGGTGTGGGTTTCTTCGACCATATGCTGGATCAGATTGCCACCCACGGCGGTTTCCGCATGGAAATTACCGTAAAAGGCGACCTTTACATTGACGATCACCACACCGTGGAAGATACCGGCCTGGCGCTGGGTGAAGCCCTGAAGCTGGCGCTTGGCGATAAGCGCGGCATCAACCGTTTTGGCTTTGTCCTGCCGATGGACGAGTGCCTGGCGCGCTGCGCTATGGATATCTCCGGACGTCCGCACCTGGAATATAAAGCCGATTTCAACTACCAGCGCGTGGGCGATCTCAGCACTGAAATGGTTGAACATTTCTTCCGTTCATTGTCCTACACCATGGGCCTGACGTTGCACCTTAAGACCAAGGGCAAAAACGACCACCACCGCGTGGAGAGTCTGTTCAAGGCTTTTGGCCGTACCCTTCGCCAGGCGATCCGCGTGGAAGGTGACGCCCTGCCTTCATCGAAAGGAGTGCTGTAATGAATGTGGTGATTCTGGATACCGGATGCGCCAACCTGAACTCCGTAAAATCGGCGATTGCGCGCCACGGCTATGAGCCGGTGGTGAGCCGTGACCCGGACGTGGTGCTGCGCGCCGACAAACTCTTTTTACCGGGCGTGGGAACCGCGCAGGCCGCGATGGATCAGATTCGCGAACGCGAGTTGGTCGACCTGATCAAAGCCTGTACCCAGCCGGTGCTGGGCATTTGCCTGGGTATGCAGATCCTGGGCCGCCGCAGTGAAGAGAGCAACGGCGTCGACCTGCTGGGCATTATTGAAGAAGACGTGCCGAAAATGACCGACCACGGCCTGCCTCTGCCGCATATGGGCTGGAACCGCGTGTACGCCAAAGCGGGCGACAGGCTGTTTCGCGGCATTGAAGACGGCGCATATTTTTACTTCGTGCACAGCTACGCCATGCCGGTAAATCCCTACACTATCGCTCAGTGCAATTATGGTGAAGCGTTTACCGCAGCGGTGCAGAAAGATAACTTCTTCGGCGTGCAGTTTCACCCGGAACGCTCTGGCGCCGCAGGCTCGCAGCTGCTGAAAAACTTCCTGGAGATGTGATGATTATTCCCGCTTTAGATTTAATTGACGGCACGGTTGTTCGTCTTCATCAGGGCGATTACGGGCAGCAGCGTGACTACGGGAACGACCCGCTGCCACGTCTGCAGGATTACGCGGCGCAGGGTGCAGAAGTGCTGCACCTGGTGGATCTCACGGGCGCGAAAGACCCGGCGAAACGCCAGATCCCGCTACTCAAAAAGCTGGTCGCTGGCGTGAATGTCCCCGTCCAGGTAGGTGGTGGCGTGCGCACTGAAGAGGACGTTGCGGCTCTGCTTGAAGCAGGTGTGGCGCGCGTTGTCGTTGGCTCTACCGCCGTAAAAGACCCCGAAATGGTCAAAGGCTGGTTCCGCCGTTTCGGCGCGGATGCGCTGGTACTGGCGCTGGACGTGCGTATTGATGAACAGGGTAATAAACAGGTTGCGGTCAGCGGCTGGCAGGAAAACTCCGGCGTGACGCTGGAAGAGCTGGTTGCTATTTATCAACCTGTTGGCCTGAAGCACGTGCTGTGCACCGATATCTCTCGCGATGGCACGCTGGCCGGCTCTAACGTCTCGCTGTATGACGAGGTCTGTGCACGTTTTCCGCAGGTGGCTTTCCAGTCTTCGGGTGGAATTGGCGATCTGAAAGATATCGCCGCGCTGCGCGGTACCGGTGTGCAGGGCGTGATCGTTGGACGCGCCCTGCTGGAAGGAAAATTTACTGTGACGGAGGCGATTCAATGCTGGCAAAACGGATAATCCCTTGCCTGGACGTACGCGACGGCCAGGTGGTGAAAGGCGTGCAGTTCCGCAACCACGAGATCATTGGCGACATCGTCCCGCTGGCAAAACGCTATGCTGATGAAGGGGCTGACGAGCTGGTGTTTTACGATATCACCGCTTCCAGCGATGGCCGCGTGGTCGATAAAAGCTGGGTAGCGCGCGTAGCAGAAGTGATTGATATTCCATTCTGCGTGGCGGGTGGAATTAAATCCGCTGACGACGCGGCCAAAATTCTCTCGTTTGGTGCCGACAAGATTTCCATCAACTCCCCTGCTCTGGCCGACCCGGAGCTGATTACTCGTCTGGCCGATCGCTTTGGCGTGCAGTGCATTGTCGTTGGGATCGACACCTGGTATGACGCCGCAACGGGCAAGTACCACGTCAATCAATATACGGGTGACGAAAGCCGCACGCGCGTAACGCAGTGGGAAACGCTCGACTGGGTGCAGGAAGTGCAGAAGCGTGGCGCGGGCGAGATTGTCCTCAACATGATGAACCAGGACGGCGTGCGTAACGGCTATGACCTCGAACAGCTGAAAAAAGTGCGTGCGGTTTGCCACGTCCCGCTGATCGCCTCCGGCGGCGCGGGCACCATGGAACACTTCCTGGAAGCCTTCCGCGATGCAAACGTGGACGGCGCGCTGGCCGCGTCCGTGTTCCACAAACAGATTATTAATATTGGTGAGTTAAAAACGTTCCTGGCCGGCCAGGGCGTGGAGATCAGGGTATGTTAACAGAGCAACAACAGGCACAGCTGGACTGGGAAAAAACGGGCGGACTACTGCCGGTGGTGGTTCAGCATGCCGTTTCGGGCGAAGTACTGATGCTGGGGTATATGAACCAGGACGCGCTGGCTAAAACGCTCGACAGCGGCAAAGTCACGTTTTTCTCGCGCACCAAACAGCGTCTGTGGACCAAAGGGGAAACCTCAGGTCATTTCCTGAACGTGGTCAGCATAGCGCCTGACTGCGATAACGATACCCTGCTGGTACTGGCAAACCCAATCGGACCAACCTGCCATAAGGGCACCAGCAGCTGCTTCGGTGAGGCGAGCCACCAGTGGCTGTTCCTGTATCAACTGGAACAACTGCTGGCTGAACGAAAAACAGCGGACCCGGAGAGTTCCTATACCGCGAAGCTGTATGCAAGCGGAACTAAGCGTATCGCACAAAAAGTCGGTGAAGAAGGCGTTGAAACGGCTCTGGCCGCGACCGTGCATGACCGCGAGGAACTGACCAATGAAGCGTCTGATTTGATGTATCACCTGCTGGTGCTGCTGCAGGATCAGGAGCTGGACTTGACGGCGGTGATAGAGAATCTTCGTAAACGGCATAAATAAAAAAACCGGGGAATTTCCCCGGTTTTTTTTATCAATTCATCAGGCTTTTGGTTTGTAATTGCGCAATGCGTTGCGCCCCAGCACGACTCCGGAACCAACCATTCCGCCCAGCAGCACGGCAAGAACCAGAATCACGGCTTTTTTCGGGCTGTCACGACGGACAGGAAGGTCCGGCTTCATGACATAACGATAGACGTGGATGGTGTCCGGGTTTACGTTCAGGTTTTGAATATCCAGCAAGTTTTGCCTGGTCTGATAATATGCAGCAGAAAATACCAGTGGGCGAGAAGCTTCGTTTTCAATCATCGACTTGAGTCCCTCGCTTCCCAACAGGAACATCGTTTCCTGCGTCACATCCTGGGTTTGCTGAATCTGCGGTGAGGTGATTTTTGCTGCTTCAGCGTTCTTCAGCGCCTCAGTAATCTGTTTGATGCGCAGATCTTTCTGCTCCTGAGCAACCTTCTCCTGGTTTTGCAGGGAATCGTTCAGGGTCTTGATCTGCTCTTTGATATTGTCCTTAAGGTCAACGGCAAGTTCTTTAGCCGTTTGCTCATCAACCTGCTGGATGTACTGAGCCAGTTGTTTTTGAGCAGCTTCAGCAGATGTACTGACATAGGAAACACTTAATGGTAATGCTTCACCTTTTACAGCAGGCTCAATTGTCAGTTTTTCAGGTTCTTCCTGATTTTCAAGTGCCTGTGCTAATGCAGAGAAGGAAGAATTGAAACGACCAATAGCACGAGTTTGAACATCAAGCATCGATGGCGCAGCGCTACCATAAAGGATATTCAATGCGTTGGAATAGGTCGCAATTTGAGCTACATCAGGTTGCGCAATAATCGCACTTGAGGTCCACTTTTCCTTCGCGACAGAGAGATATCCAATAGCCAGGGCGATAAAAACAACAACAAATATTGCTATCATCGACTTGCCACGCCACAGTTGCAGCACTAAATCAAGTAAATCAATTTGCTCAGGGTCATTGCTTTGGCTGACCTGGCGATTGTCGTTTTGTGTCATACAATCCCTAACAGATTAAAAAGGGCAAACATAATTATGTTTGCATAGTGTATCTATTGCTGGGGATTTTTCTATAAGAATCCGATGAGTGATATCGGAAAGATGGGTTATGTAACTTACCCCCTTCGCGCTATCATAGACGTCATGTGATGCGCTATGGCATCTGTAAGAATATGGGGTTATGAGGGAAGCTATGAAATTTTTGGTAACGGGTGCAGCGGGTTTTATCGGTGCTAATGTCAGTAAACGCCTCCTCGAGGCCGGTCATCAGGTTGTCGGTATTGATAATCTGAATGATTACTATGATGTCAACCTGAAGCTGGCGCGCCTGGAACTGTTAAAATCTGAGAGCTTCAGCTTTCACAAGCTGGAGTTGGCCGACCGGGAAGGCATGGCAGCGCTTTTCGCCAGCGAGAAGTTTGATCGCGTGATTCATCTGGCCGCACAGGCAGGCGTACGCTACTCCCTGGAAAACCCACATGTGTATGCGGATGCTAACCTTATTGGTCATCTCAACGTGCTTGAAGGCTGCCGCCATAATAAGGTTCAGCATCTGCTTTATGCCTCCTCCAGTTCTGTATATGGACTGAACCGTAAGATGCCATTCTCCACTGAGGATTCAGTGGATCACCCAGTTTCACTATATGCCGCGACCAAAAAAGCCAATGAGCTGATGTCGCATACCTATTCGCATCTCTACAACCTGCCAACCACTGGACTGCGTTTCTTCACCGTGTATGGTCCGTGGGGGCGTCCGGACATGGCGTTGTTTAAGTTCACGAAGGCGATGATTGAAGGCAAAAGTATTGATGTCTATAACTACGGTAAGATGAAGCGTGACTTCACTTACATCGATGATATCTCTGAAGCCATTCTTCGCCTGCAGGACGTTATTCCTCAGCCGGACACAAACTGGACCGTTGAAACAGGCTCTCCGGCATCCAGTTCAGCACCATACCGTGTTTATAACATCGGTAACAGCGCGCCTGTTGAACTGATGGACTACATCACCGCTCTGGAAGAAGCACTCGGAAAGAAAGCAGAGAAAAACATGATGCCGCTGCAGCCGGGAGATGTACTGGAAACCAGTGCCGATACCCAGCCACTTTATGACGCGATAGGATTTAAACCGCAAACCTCCGTTAAAGATGGGGTGAAGAACTTCGTCGACTGGTACCGCGATTTCTACAAAGTCTGAAAATAAAAAAACCCGGCAAATCAGCCGGGTTTTTTACGGAATAAAACAGAGAATCAGTCGCTACCGAACAGATCGCGGGTATACACTTTATCCGCCACGTCAGCCAGTTCTTCCGCCATGCGGTTAGAGATGATGACATCCGCTTCTTTCTTGAAGGCATCCAGATCGCGAATCACGCGGGAATTGAAGAACTGATCTTCCTGCATGGCCGGTTCATAAATAACAACCTCAACCCCTTTCGCCTTGATGCGCTTCATGATCCCCTGGATTGAAGAGGCGCGGAAGTTATCGGAGCCACTCTTCATGATCAAACGGTATACACCGACGACTTTCGGCTGGCGCGCCAGAATGGAATCAGAGATGAAATCTTTACGGGTACGGTTAGCATCAACAATCGCCGAAATCAGGTTGTTTGGTACCGCCTGATAGTTTGCCAGCAGCTGTTTGGTGTCTTTAGGCAGACAGTAACCGCCGTAGCCAAATGACGGGTTGTTGTAGTGGTTGCCGATGCGCGGGTCAAGACATACCCCTTCAATAATCTGACGGGTATTCAGTCCAAGACTCTCTGCATAGCTGTCGAGTTCATTGAAATAAGCCACTCGCATTGCCAGATAAGTGTTCGCGAAGAGTTTAATCGCCTCAGCTTCGGTGGAATCAGTAAACAGCACCTGAATATCTTTCTTCAGTGCCCCTTCCTGCAGCAGTGCAGCAAAACGTTCAGCGCGCTCAGAACGTTCGCCAATGACGATACGCGAAGGATGGAGGTTATCGTAAAGCGCTCTGCCCTCGCGCAGGAATTCCGGCGAGAAGAAGATATTATCAATACCAAACTTCTCTTTGATGGATTTGGTGAAGCCGACAGGGATAGTTGACTTGATAACCATCACCGCACGGGGGTTGATCGCGATAACATCTTTGATCACTGCCTCTACGGTTGAGGTGTTGAAGTAGTTAGTTTTTGGATCGTAGTCAGTAGGCGTCGCAATGATGACGTAATCCGCATCGCGGTATGCATCTTCTTTATCTGTCGTGGCGCGGAAATTCAGCGGTTTATTGCTGAGATAGTCCTGGATCTCTTTGTCGACAATCGGCGATTGCTTCTGATTGAGCATATCCACTTTGGCCTGCACGATATCCAGCGCAACCACTTCATGATTCTGAGCAATCAAAATGCCGTTAGAAAGACCGACATAGCCTGTTCCGGAGATTGTTATTTTCATTCGCTAATGACTTCTGTGAGTTAACTGTACTGATGGCCGCCAGACCATCGCGATAAACATAACTGTTGGGCTTTGTACCTCCTGGCAAACAATACTGTCAAGGCAAACCAGGAGTAATCGCGACGAGTGGGATGAGATTCAGACTACTTCGAGTAACACGCGGCATTTTTTGCATAAAAAAACCCGGAGACAGGCTCCGGGTTGAAATTACAGTGAGTTAGCTAACTAACTCACTCCATCCATTCGGTATGGAACACACCTTCTTTATCGGTGCGTTTATAAGTATGCGCACCGAAGTAGTCGCGCTGTGCCTGAATCAGGTTAGCAGGCAGAACCGCAGCACGGTAGCTGTCGTAGTAGGCTACTGCAGCAGAGAAGGTCGGAACCGGGATACCGTTCTGGACAGCGTAGGCAACCACGTCACGCAGCGCCTGCTGGTATTCGTCCGCAATTTTCTTGAAGTACGGTGCCAGCAGCAGGTTGGCGATACCGGCGTTTTCTGCATAGGCATCGGTGATTTTCTGCAGGAACTGCGCACGAATGATGCAGCCCGCGCGGAAGATCTTCGCGATTTCACCGTAGTTCAGATCCCAGTTGTTCTCGTCTGACGCAGCACGCAGCTGAGAGAAGCCCTGCGCGTAAGAAACGATTTTACCCAGGTACAGTGCGCGACGCACTTTCTCAACAAATTCAGCTTTATCCCCAGCAGGTTTGGCCTGAGGGCCAGACAGCACTTTGGATGCCGCAACGCGCTGCTCTTTCAGAGAAGAGATGTAACGCGCGAAGACAGATTCGGTGATCAGAGACAGTGGCTCGCCCAAGTCCAGAGAGCTCTGGCTGGTCCATTTGCCGGTGCCTTTGTTCGCAGCTTCATCCAGAATCACATCTACCAGGTATTTACCCTCTTCATCTTTTTTAGTGAAGATATCTTTGGTGATGTCGATCAGATAGCTGTTCAGCTCGCCTTTGTTCCACTCGGTGAAGGTTTCAGCCAGCTCTTCATTGGAGAGATTCAGGCCACCTTTCAGCAGGGAATACGCTTCAGCAATCAGCTGCATATCGCCGTATTCGATACCGTTGTGAACCATCTTCACATAGTGACCTGCACCGTCCGCACCGATATAGGTTACGCAAGGCTCACCATCTTCAGCCACGGCTGCGATTTTGGTCAGGATAGGTGCAACCAGTTCGTATGCATCTTTCTGGCCGCCAGGCATGATAGATGGGCCTTTCAGAGCGCCCTCTTCACCACCGGAAACACCGGTACCGATGAAGTTGAAGCCTTCAGCAGACAGCTCACGGTTACGACGGATGGTGTCCTGGAAGAAGGTATTACCGCCATCAATGATGATGTCACCTTTTTCGAGGTAAGGCTTCAGGGAGTCGATAGCTGCATCGGTACCTGCGCCCGCTTTCACCATTAACAGGATACGACGAGGCGTTTCCAGAGACTCAACGAACTCTTTCACCGTATAGAAAGGAACCAGTTTCTTGCCTGGGTTCTCGGCAATGACTTCTTCGGTCTTATCACGGGAGCGGTTGAAAACGGAGACGGTATAACCACGGCTTTCGATGTTGAGCGCCAGGTTGCGCCCCATCACTGCCATACCGACAACGCCGATCTGTTGCTTGGACATTACATACTCCTGTCAGGTGTGGTCACTGCCGGGAACCCCCGACAGATATAATTTGCAAGAATCTTAACTCATAAATCAGGGTCAGAGGTAGGCATTTGTGGCCTTGATCACCCAAAACGACACGAAACTGGTTGTATTTAATCCTTATAAAACATATAGGTATGATTTTTGTATAAACAACCAATATTATATGAGATTACAATTTGAATTATTTATTATTCTTTTTATTAATTGCTTTTTGATAAAGCTCTAAAGTTTTATTATACATTGCATTAAATGAGAAGTTTTCAAGGAAAAATTCATTTCCTGACTTACCTAATGTTACGCGTAAAGCACTATCACTAATTAAATCAACTATTCTGTTTTTAATGGCATCAACATCTGCGCGAGGAACAAGATATCCCGTTTTACCATCGATGACAGATTCTGAAACCCCACCAACATCTGAGGCTAAAACTGGTAAGCCTGCACGCATAGCCTCGAGAATACTGATAGGAAAACCTTCCCAGTTCGAAATTAACAGGAAAATATCACTATCTGCAAGTAAGGCATCAACATCCAAACGTTCACCTGTGAAAACAACATTTTCACTTATTCCAAGATCCCGAGATAACTGCTTCATCTCATCTAACCTGGGACCTTTGCCTACCAACGTCAATATCCAGTTTCTAGTCTCTAATAAACTCAGAGCCTTCAATAAACTTTCATGATCTTTTTGTTCAGAAAAGCGAGCTACTGAAATTAACTTCACTACTGAATTATTATTATAAACATGTGGAGCAGTTTTTTTTAACGGTACACCATTATGGATCACCGTTTGCTGACTGGCAGACGCAACGTTATGTTCGAGCGCAAGTTGTTTATCTTGAGCAGAAACCGTAATTATTTCATCTGTAATCTTACTAAAGAATCGTTCAATAAAAATATACAAACGACGCTTGTTATCATTAACACCATTCGCAAATGACCAACCGTGCACGGTGAAAACCACAGGAATATTCAAGAAGAGCGCAGCCAATCTCCCTACAATTCCAGCTTTTGAAGAATGAAGTGCAACGACATCAGGAGAAAATTCTTTTATAATTTTTCGAGTAATTAATGCGCTTTTAATATCCTTATAAGGCGATATTTCCCTTACAAGCTCAGGGATAATATGAACTTTCACATTCAGTGCTCGAAGTTCATCAACCAGAGCGCCTTGCTCTCCCACAATTAACTCTACCTGGTGATTATCATTTATCAAAGCAGATGTCATATCTCGCAAATGGGTCTGAGCCCCACCGATTTCATTCGCGCGTGTAATGATGTAAAGAATTTTCATGATTTTTGAAACAGTCCGATAAGTATATCGTTACTAATGCCCATCAACTTGCAACGAGACATCCACACTGATATTAACTTCTATTGAATGGTCCGAATCGTCCTGAAAGACCATCAGATATACCGTAAAATATCATCATCAACGTTTTCTTTTTTTCTTTGTTAAGAACTAAAGATATTCCTGCTCGAGCAAAATTCAGGAAAACCTCACGAATTTTATATCCTACGGGAATATATGGCTTCCTAATCATAAAGAAGCTATTTCTTACCAGGAAGTAACGTCGCATGGGGCTATGGATAGATATTTTGCGGCCTAATAGATTCAGCCTTGAATCACCAATCGTGTGAGCCATAGATGCTTGATTCGTCATTGCAACGCGATACCCTAATTTTTTGGCACGCAGGGCCCACTCCACATCTATATAATCAACGAATAATGCTTCTTCCATCTTGCCAACTATCTTATAAACTTCAGAAGAAAAGAAGGAGCCAGATGCAATAACATAAGTTACATCCGTTATTTCCTGTATCGGCGTTCGTTTAATAAATGGGCCGATATAATTAGTGCCCCAATAAAATTCGTCTGTATGTGGGTCATAAAAAGAAGGGCCAAGGATACCAACGTTGTATTGAGTATAAACCTTACTCATGGCGCTAATAAAATTAGCGCCTAGCACACTATCCTGATCAAGCAGTAATAAATAGTCGGCACCGCGAGATATAGCATTTTCGATACCAATATTTTGCGCATGCGAAAGCCCCATATTTATGGGTAAGCTAATCAGCACGAAATTAAATTTCTCAGCTAATTCTTTTACGTCTTTATAATTTCGAGAACCATTATCTATAATAACAGCGCTATCTATCTGGTCTTGCAAAGATAAAAATTGCTTTTCTAAACAAAGAATATCAGGATTGAATGTTACCGTTACGGAACTAATCACGACCTTTCACCTATTAATTTTTTATATTTTTCAACAGTCTCTTTCACTGCTTCCAAATAACCATGACCATTTTTTTTGTCAGGCTCAAGATAGGTACCTTCAGCCCACTCATTCCACGCATTTATAAATAAATATGGAACATTAGCAGAGACAGATTTTTGATAAAGTTTGTCGAAATTACTTTTGAATACTTGCGGATTACTTCCTTTCATCACTAATGATTTAGTTTTTTTTCTCGGTGTATTATCCCAATCAACAAATGCCCCAGAGTAATGTCTTTCGCTAAAATCCTTTTCAAGTATTTTGTCCCAGACTGATTGATAGGATAATATCTGCTCAACGTAATTTGTTTTTAATTTTTCATTTGAAATACGTTTTATTCTTCCAACGACTTTTCGAACTAGCGGCTTAATTTTCCCCATATTGTGTTCAAAAGTACACATGGGTTCAAAATTCAATTCTGCATCAAAATCTAACTTGCGATGATCCTGAGCGAATGAAGTAAGTGTTGATACAAAATGTATATCTCCGAACGACGTTTCTTTTGCCAATTTACGCCAATACTGAATCCACTCGTTACACTTCTCAAAGCTAGCAGAGCGATATAACAAAAATACAGGCTTCCCATTATGTTTAATATATCTTTCGTCTTCGAAAAATGGCTTGAGATAATTAAAGTGATTTAACCAGTCTGATTCATCCCCATAGCTTTGCGGCATGATAACATCTCGATGGCTGCCATCCCAACTACGCGTCCAAGGCTCGTTCGCCCATGAAAACATGAACGGGAGATCTATATCTTTATTCTCTAATAATAGTTCAGCTGGTTTGTCCAATAAACGCTTACCATTAAACCAATAATGATAAAAACAAAAACCATCAATATGGTGTTTCTTTGCAATTTCCGATTGCCATTTTAATGTTTCCACCTCTAGTAAATTATAATAATAATCATTCAGAGGTTCTCTAGGCTGGTTATGATTTCTAAAAAGAGGTGTGGCTTTTTTGACATTGACCCATTCAGTAAATCCTTTGCCCCACCACTTATTATTTTCTTCAATCTCATGAAATTGCGGGAGATAAAATGCTAACGTTTTCAAAAATTGCTCCTTATATTTCTATAACACATAACAAGAAAATGAACTAATAACGATATCAGGAAATAATCCCAAAAAAAGGATAACTGCACCGGTAAGAATTGATGAGAAAAGAAAATGACGATCAAAGCAAAAAGAGAGTTGAAGTTGAGAAATGAGTTTTTATAAATAAACAAATTATGATTTCTTGATACAACATATCCATATAGCAAACTTAATAAAGCTAATCCTATGCTACCGAAATATAAAAACGGTAATAATAGGGACGTATAAAATGCATTAAAATAGCCCCCGCGCCCTAAAAGAACAAAATCCTGTACTTTTGCAAAATAAGCACTTTGGTCATAAAACTTAGCCCCAACTATGCCTAAAAATGAAAATGGGCTAGAAAGGTCATATAATACATCAATATCACCGCTATCAATTGCATGAGTAAAAAGTGAGTAACCGGCGACGGCATAATTACGAGTATTAATTAGGCTTTGACTTAAGTCACTATCACCTCTGAAAGCAAATATAGCTAATAGCAGGATCAAAAACATGATAAGAGAAAAGACTACTTTTTTTAAAGTCATTTTATTATCATAACAATACAATACTAATATTGCTGCCAGTACTGGGGCGAAAACATAGTATCTTGAAATCAAAATACTTTCTTTTCCAATTAACATTAAAAATGAAAGAAACAAGATCGATGATTTATTTTTATTAATCTTTAAATATAACCCATAGCTAATACCAAAGAGCGGAATCAACGTTGCAAATACAAATAGATATGCTGCAAATGAACCATAGTATTCTTTTATTGATTGATCTTTAAATAAACTATCCCTATATTCTGCGAACGATATACCACTTGATATAATATCTTTAAAAAGGAGAGAAAGATAAACCAATATTAATAAATTGATTACAAGTAAAATTTTCACTTGTACACTAAAATTAACTATCGCTTGATTTTCTATTATGTTTCCTTGCCGATGAAAGCTTGTTGTTTTATTACCTACATAACACCCTAAGAAAAAATATAAAAAAGAAACAATCAGGATCATCAAACCTGAGTCAAATGTGATATAGAGGCTATTTTGGGAAAGCCATAACGCTAATGAAAAGACAATATAGAAGCATAAATAACCAGCTGGATTCCTGGGCCTTTGTTTGATCATTTTAATATTTTCCCGGTATTAAAACTAGCCAAAACAAAAATAGCTGAAACAATTATCTCTGTAATAATTACGCTAATAGTCACACCGTATACTGGCGTTATATGCATTAATATAACAGAAACTATAATATGCATAAGACTCACAGCCAGATATGTTTTCCTGACAATTTTTGTTAAATTATTAGGTATCAACCACCACTGTCCAAATACAATCCCCACTGAAACAATTAATGGTAAAGGTGACATCACCAGTAATATCAGTGAAGATATGTGATATTCCGCGCTATAATAATAAAGAGATGCAGGGTATCCTATAACAGCCATTGAGAACGATATTAAGAATCCAAACGCAATAAACTTCTTACCATACAACCCCCAGATTTCTTTGAGCTTTTTCCCTTCACTGATCAATGAACTGACTCTTGGGAACATCGCTTGCTGAACTGGACTCATTAAACCTTGCGCTGCAGTTCGTATTTTATCTGCTGCTGAGAAATAACCTGCTAACGTCGGACCACCAAAATACCCAATAATTAATATATTTAATGTAGTATAGAAGCTAATAGTTATATTAGATACAAAAAGATCAAATCCCTTTGACAAAACCGAATAGATTTCTTGTTTTGAAACTCTTGTAAATTTTGCAAGTTTTTGTTTTTTTATAAAGATACAAGCCAATATCCCCGAGATAAACATTCCTGATGATTGACTAATAACAGCCATATTCATATCTTCTGGAGTTTTTACCAAAAGGAAAATCAGCAGTAAAGACACGCATTTTGCAAGGGTTGTACATATTGCAATACCCTGCATTTTTTCAATCCCTTGAAAAAGCCATACTGGAAACAAAACAGTTCCAATAACGGAAATCATACCCAATAGGATTAAATAAGAGTATACACTCATTCCATTAATAATTACATATAGAGAAAAAATACATGAAACTATTAATAATAATACCATCTTGGCAGCGGTTACTGCTGTATAAATAGAATCAATTTTGGACTGGTTACTTTTATTAACTGATATTAATAGTGTTGCACTAAAGTTAAATCCATAATCAACAAAAATTATAATGTATTGTATCCATGCCTGAACCATAGCAACAATACCAAAATTCTCAGCTCCTAAGACACGCATTAAATAAGGAAGACTTAGCAAGGGGAATAAATAGTTTGATGCCTGAACAAAAAATAGCAATATAATATTTTTTTTCACTAGTATGATACACTCAGTTATGTGAAAAAAGCCTGTATGCTATTTACAGGCCTAAACAGAAGTTAATAATCTGAATCTCTGAAAGCTTTACCAACAAGATCTTTGGTAGATAAACTTGGTAAACAATCGTGATTGATTGGCCATTCAATATTCAGATCACTATCTGACCATAATATTGAACGTTCATGTTCAGGGGAATAGTAATTAGTTGTTTTGTAGACAAATTCTGCCGTATCACTCAATACGAAAAATCCATGAGCAAACCCCTCAGGAATCCATAACTGCTTTTTGTTTTCGGCAGATAAATGAACTCCAACCCATTCCCCATAATATTTTGAGTCTTTGCGAATATCGACAGCAACATCGAAAACTTCACCTACGACACAACGAACTAGTTTACCTTGCGCATAGGGTTGAAGCTGATAATGCAAACCACGAAGTACGTTTTTGCTGGATTTAGAGTGATTATCCTGAATGAAGTTAACCTCTTTACCAACAGCTTCGTTGAAAATTCGCTGATTGAAACTTTCCATGAAGAAACCACGATCATCACCAAATACTTTTGGCTCGAAGATTAATACATCAGGTATCTTAGTGTTAATAATATTCATCTCTCAATAACCTTTAATCATTTTAAACAAATATTGTCCATATTGGTTTTTTGATAAAGGCGCTGCAAGTTTTTTAACCTGCTCAGCATCAATAAACCCTTTGCGGTAGGCAATCTCTTCAGGACAAGCAACTTTCAGACCCTGACGCTCTTCGATGGTTGCAATAAAGTTACTCGCTTCAATCAGGCTCTGATGAGTTCCTGTATCAAGCCAGGCAAAACCACGCCCCATCATAGCAACAGAAAGCTTTCCCTGTTCCATGTAAATACGGTTGATATCCGTGATTTCCAGCTCACCACGTGCTGACGGTTTCAAATTTTTCGCCATCTCAACGACACTGTTATCGTAGAAATAGAGTCCCGTCACCGCATAATTACTCTTCGGTTCAAGCGGTTTTTCTTCCAGGCTGATGGCTGTACCATTTTTATCGAACTCGACAACGCCGTAGCGCTCAGGGTCGTTAACATGATAGGCAAAGACTGTTGCCCCATTTTCTTTATTGACGGCAGTATCCATCAATTTAGGAAGATCGTGACCATAGAAAATGTTATCCCCCAATACCAGGGCGCAATCATCATTACCAATGAATTCTTCACCAATGATAAAAGCCTGTGCTAATCCATCCGGGCTTGGCTGAACTTTGTATTGTAGATTCAGCCCCCACTGGCTTCCATCACCCAGTAGTTGTTCGAAACGCGGTGTATCCTGCGGAGTACTAATAATTAAAATATCTCTAATACCTGCCAGCATCAGCGTTGTAAGCGGATAGTAAATCATCGGCTTATCATAAATAGGCAATAATTGTTTACTAACAGCCATTGTCACTGGATATAGACGAGTACCAGAACCACCCGCCAGAATTATACCTTTACGCGTTTTCATTTCATCATCTCTATATTCATGAGATGCCCATTCCCAGGCATCTTGATCATTATTAAATAGCTATTGCTGTAAACCACTCAGTTAACATACGCTTAACCCCCGCATCCCACTGTGGCAGTACCAGGTTGAAATTCTGCTGGAACTTTAAGGTATTCAAGCGTGAGTTTGCCGGACGTTTTGCAGGTGTAGGGTAAGCGCTGGTTGGCACCCCATGAAGCTGGTTTAATGCCAGTTCAATTCCTGCTTTACGCGCTTCGTCAAATACCAGCGAGGCATAGTCGTACCAGGTTGTTGTACCGCTGGCAACCAGATGATAAGTTCCTGCCACCTCAGGTTTGTTCAGGGCAACCCGAATAGCATGAGCCGTACAATCTGCTAATAATTCAGCCCCCGTAGGTGCGCCAAATTGGTCGTTAATAACAGAAAGCTCAGAACGCTCTTTTGCTAATCGCAGCATAGTACGTGCAAAATTATTCCCTTTACCGGCATAAACCCAGCTAGTCCGGAAGATCAAATGGCGTGAACAATTTTCACGTAACGCTTTTTCACCAGCCAGTTTTGTCTCGCCATACACATTAAGCGGTGCAGTGGCGTCCGTTTCGAGCCAAGGTGTATCCCCATTTCCTGGGAATACGTAATCAGTGGAGTAATGAATAACCCATGCCCCCAATTTCTGGGCTTCTTTAGCAATCGCCTCGACACTAGTGGCATTCAGTAGTTGGGCAAATTCTGGTTCCGACTCAGCCTTATCAACTGCGGTGTGTGCTGCGGCGTTAACGATCACATCAGGCTTAATACAGCGCACAGTTTCTGCAATGCCTTCTGGGTTACTGAAATCACCGCAATACTCCTGCGAATGAACATCAACAGCAATCAAATTACCCAGCGGCGCAAGAGCACGTTGTAGCTCCCAACCCACCTGACCAGTTTTACCGAATAGAAGAATGTTCATTAGGCACGATCTCCATAGTTTTCTTCAATCCAGGATTTATAGCTGCCGCTTTTCACGTTTTCTACCCATTGTGTGTTCGCCAGGTACCATTCTACGGTTTTGCGAATGCCACTTTCGAAGGTTTCCTGAGGTTTCCAGCCAAGTTCCTTGCCAATTTTCTCTGCATCTATTGCGTAGCGGCGGTCGTGACCCGGGCGGTCAGCCACATAAGTTATCTGGTCGCGATAGGAACCTTCCTTCGGCACAATTTCATCCAGCAGGGAGCAGATGGTATTTACCACATCAAGATTTTGCTTTTCATTGTGGCCGCCGATGTTATAGGTTTCGCCAATCTTGCCCTTCGTCACCACGGTATACAAAGCGCGGGCGTGATCTTCCACGTACAGCCAGTCACGAATTTGGTCTCCTTTACCGTAAACTGGAAGAGCTTTACCATCCAACGCATTGAGAATGACCAGCGGGATAAGTTTTTCAGGGAAGTGGTAAGGACCGTAGTTATTAGAACAGTTAGTCACAATAGTAGGGAAGCCGTAGGTGCGCAGCCAGGCACGGACCAAATGGTCGCTGGACGCTTTAGAAGCTGAGTATGGACTGCTTGGCGCATAGGCGGTTTTTTCAGTAAACAGCGGTAGTTCAGAGCCCTTTGCAACTTCATCCGGGTGCGGAAGATCGCCATAAACTTCATCTGTTGAGATATGGTGGAAACGGAATGACGCCTTTTTATCAGCACTTAACTCAGACCAATACTTGCGGCTTGCTTCAAGCAGAACATAAGTGCCAACAATATTAGTCTCGATAAAAGCCGCCGGGCCGGTAATTGAGCGATCAACGTGGCTCTCGGCGGCCAGATGCATCACAGCATCCGGCTGGTGCTCTGCAAAAATACGCGCCATAGCGTCATTGTCGCAGATATCGGCATGTTCAAAATGATAGCGATCGCTGTGCGAGACATCAGCCAGCGATTCAAGATTTCCTGCGTAAGTCAGTTTATCGACGTTAATAACAGAGTCTTGCGTATCATTTATAATGTGTCGTACCACTGCAGACCCAATAAAGCCTGCTCCACCGGTGACCAGAATTTTCACGTTTATTTCGCTCTTAATGTTTAAAAAACAATCTATTACATGACGCAGCCCTGGTATCTTTCGACACTCATCCAGGGCGGAGAAAATGATATTCTGCAATTTTAACTTAACTTTTCATTCCAGAGTAAATCGCAGATACCATCAGTTGGATTGAACGCTGCAGGTGCCTGCAAGAGTATCTCACGCACACGCTCGTAATCGAACTCACGGCAGGCATTGTCGAGTTCGTGGAGAATAATGCTCATCTCAGTCCACGGCAACATCACTTCGTTAGCAGTCCTGATACGCGGGTGCTTGGTTACAGATACATTGTCGCCGATAAGCAACTCTTCATACAGTTTCTCACCGGGTCGCAGACCCGTCGTTTTTATCGCAATGTCACCATAGGGGTTTTTATCATCACGAACGGTTAGCCCTTGCAACATAATCATGCGGTGCGCAAGCTCGAGGATCTTAACGGGTTCTCCCATATCCAACACAAAAACGTCACCGCCCGTGCCCATAGCTCCAGCCTGAATTACCAACTGTGCCGCTTCAGGAATAGTCATAAAATAACGAGTGATATCTTCATGGGTCAGAGTTACAGGACCACCCGCTGCAATTTGTTTTTCAAACAACGGCACAACCGAACCTGACGAACCCAATACGTTGCCGAAGCGAACCATACTGAAGCAGGTTTTGCTGGATTCCTTCGCCAGGGCTTGCAGCACTAGCTCCGCCATTCGTTTGGTCGCCCCCATAGTATTGGTAGGCCGTACGGCTTTATCGGTTGAAATTAAAACAAAGTTCTCTACACCACAACGCGCTGCAGCCTGAGCGCAACTCAGCGTACCGAAGATATTATTGCGGACTCCATCAAGAACGTTGAACTCGACAAGTGGAACATGCTTGTAGGCCGCCGCATGATAAATCGTGTCGACGTTGAATGCTTTGATTAACCTTTCAAGATGCTCTTTATCCTGTACGTTGCCGAGGATTGGATAAATTTTAACCTTAAATTCTTGACTAAGATTCAGATTACGCAGCTCTGAATCGATGGAATACAGTGAGAACTCAGACAGTTCGAACAAAATAAGCTGTTTCGGCTTATTTTTAATTATCTGTCGGCATAGTTCAGAGCCAATGGACCCTCCTGCCCCAGTAACCATAACTGTTTTCCCATTAATATTACGGGATATCAATTCCGGAATGGGAGAGACAGGATCGCGCCCCAGTAGGTCTGTAATAACGACTTTGCGCAAGGAATCAATACGAGCCTTGCCCTCCACAAGATCGATTATTCCTGGAATGGAGAGTACCTCGCACGGCAAACCTTCCAGTGTTTTAATGACTTCGTTCTTTCTGGTTCTACTGGCGCTTGGCATGGCAAGCAGAATTTTCTTCGCTTCGTATTTCTCAACCAGCCATGGCAGTTTTTCCGGCGCGAAAACGCTAACGCCATGAATCACCTGCCCTTGCAGGGCACGGTTATCATCAACAAATGCTACAGGATAATATTCGTCCATCTGGCTTAGCGCCGGCAGCAGTTGACGGCCAGATGCACCAGCACCATAAATCACCACCCGAGTGCCCAAATTTAATCCACGATTAACCAACATCCTCATACCAAGACGCGATCCGGCAATGAGCAGTAAGCCGAACGAAAAATAAATGAATGGAATCGTTCTCGGTAAATAGAGATTGGTATAAAACGCCGCAATAATGAGCAAAATGGATGATATAACCATCCCTACTGTAACTACTAGCAGTATTTTTGCAGTAATATAACGAATAACGGCTCGATACAACCCTAGCTTAACAAATATTGCCAGAGTGATAATAATTATTGAGAAGATAAACAACCAATGCTCCGTACTATATATTGGAGTCATTGAATCAATGCGTACCCAAAATGCAAACCAAAATGCGCATAAGAGAAGTACAACATCTATTGAAAGTGTAATAATGCGTTTTATCGGTCTGGGTAAAGATATTAAATAATTTAGCATACTAAAAACTGGTCGCCTCATTAAAGCTTGCATTCAGTTTATAAAATAGTACCAGCAGGACACACTGAGTAATCGTCTACTTTTGCATTATAACCACCTACTGTTCCCGCCTGCAGAAACGCTGACTTACCAATAACAGCGTTTCCTGCAAGATGAACGCCTACCCCTAATTGGGCAAAATCACCTAGAATGGAATCATGATCTACCGTCGAATGGCTATTTACAATTGTTCCAGCACCTAATTTCGCATTGGCACCCACCACTGCTCCTGCTAATACGACAGAACCATCAGCAATCGTCGCCGATGGGCTAACATATGCAAAGGGATGTATAAGTATTTCGGGGTGAATACCTAAACTGGTAAGTTGCCCAAAGAGCTGTTCCCTGACTTTATTATTCCCAATGCCAATAGCTATGCTTTTAGCCTTGTTGATATGCGACGTTAGTTCGGAAATTTTCCCGATTATGAGTTTGTTAGTGTCATAGAAGGGTGACGTATTATCGTCAAGGAAAACGATATCCTCATATCCCAGAAGTTTCGCCATCTCGCAAAGCGTACGTCCATGACCACCTGCACCTAAAATCATTAAGTCATGCATTAACGTTGCTCTCTTTGTCTTTTACGCCTGCACCGCATTTGAATGCAACAACGAAAAGCGGGAGCCATGCAACAATCAGTCCCACAACACCATCAATTTTGGCTGAGGCAATAAGAAAGGCAATAGGGAAAAGCCACAGCAGATTGACAGCAATCGCCATCATTGTCACCGGAACGTGACTGCCATATTTTCTGGCGAGGATTTGGTAGCTATGGCTGGCATGTGCTTCGTAGACCTTTTTACCCGCAACGAGCCTTCTCATTAAAGTTGTTGTAGCATCGACAATAAATACGCCCAGCAAACATAATTCCGCAAAAAAGAAATGCGTGTCTGCTTGCGCGATATGGAGGATCATCAGTCCAATGGTTATTCCAAGAAAACCACTCCCCGCATCGCCCATGAATATTTTCGCTACCGGGAAATTCCAGACAATAAAACCGGCAGCGGCACCGATCAGGGCAAGCGTCAGCGGATAAATACTTCCAGCCGCGTTCGTGTACTGGTTGACAACAATTAACATTGCACTGCATGCGGCAAACGTGATTGCCTCAGCACTGGCTAAGCCATTAATCCCATCCATGAAATTATATAAGTTCAGCATCCAGACCAGATAAACACAGCCCAGAATCATGCCAATCCAGGATAAGGAAAGATCAAAACCAAAGAGCGTAATTACAGGGAAGGAACCTAAGAAATAGATACCAATTGCCGCTGCCAGGAAATGCATCAATAGACGCCAGCGAGCCGCGATATGACCATGATCGTCAAGGAAACCGATGATGGCAACAACTACACCTGGAATAAATAACCCCAGGAATCCGTCCAACGTAAGCGTGTGGCTAAAATAAAATCCTACTAAAGCGATCAGGAACGTCAGGACGATAGCTACCCCGCCACCTCGCGGCGTCGGCACAGAATGCGAACTTCGCTGGTTCGGACGGTCGATAACATTATGCTTAATGGCATAACCGCGTAACCCCCATGTCAGCGCGCACGATACTAAAAACGCGAATATCACAATTCCCAAATCCACCATTATTTATTACCTTCGATATAATATTTCGCCGTTTTTTTCATTGTTTCATGAAGTGCTATCGGGGGCATCCAACTTAAATGTTCCCGAGATTTGGTGGCATCAACTTCCAAATCGCCAAATAACTGTTCATAAATTCCGCCTTTACCCACAGCGGATAACAATATTTTAAGGATGACCGTTGGGAAATAGATAACTTTCGAGTTAATGTTCATACCTGAAGCAAAGGCATTAACCATATCTTCAGTTGAAGGTCGTTCTGCATCTGCAAGCAGATAGAGCTGATTTTTTGATTTTTCATTAACTACGCATTCATTGATAAAGCTGACGACATTATCTAGCGACACAAGTGCCCGCTTGTTCCTGACGTTTTTAAATGGCAACGGCAGGTTCTTCGAAACCAGTTTTAAAAGACGCTGTATATTACCTGGAGCATTTTCACCACAAATTAATGCCGGACGGACAATCGTGATCGCCATATCACTCCCTGCAAACTTTTTAAGCAGGCTCTGCTCAGCTTCGAACTTGGAAATAGCGTAATCAGAGGTAGGCCGGGGCTCCGACGCTTCAGTAAAAGGGATTCCCGATGTGGTGTTACCATTAACACCTATCGAGCTTACGAAAATAAAATGCTTAACCCCACTGGTCGCGGCATCTGTAGCTAATTTCATGGTCGCGTCATGATTAATCCGACGAAATTCCGCTAATGCATTCTGTGCATCATCATTAAGAATATGTGCCCTTCCTGCGGTATGAATGACAGTGTTACATCCCTGAAGGATATTTACCCAGTTGGTATCGGCTGAGATATCACCCAGGTTGTAAATTCCCTGTTCAGTGTTCTCCTGCTTGCGCGTTGTTAATATCACCTCATGTCCTGATGATTTCAACGTCCGGACTAAAGCAGTACCCAGAAACCCGGTCCCGCCCGTCACCAATACTTTCATTGATATCCCCTATCTGCTCAATCTGATATTTTCTTCCCGCGAGAAGTACTTAATCGCGAGAAACTGTACAGACCACGACAGTTCGTTCTATATTCAATTCCGAATGCCAGGCACGCTACCGCCCCTGGCTTAACAGCTACCAGTGCACTGATTGAATTTGCAGAAATGAATTTTCTGGTCTGAATACAGACAAAAAACTGGCGTTAATTGTCGTCCTAAATGCCCCTGGAAACAAGCACAAATCGTTACAAATCTGTCGAGATTTGAATCAGATAACTCTGTGTTATCAGTATGAATAATAACAAAAAACGGCGGTCACCATTTAGACATGTTCTCACATACCTGAATGATGACTGCCGCTTATACAAATCGTCTAAAAAATATCAGTCGTTCGCCAGCAACTTCTCAATCCGGCTTCTGAACTTCGCCCCTTCCTTCAGGTTGCGCAGCCCATAGTTCACGAACGCCTGCATATACCCCATTTTCTTCCCGCAGTCATAGCTGTCGCCGGTCATCAGCATCGCGTCAACAGACTGTTTTTTCGCCAGCTCAGCAATCGCGTCGGTCAGCTGAATACGATCCCAGGCGCCTGGCTCGGTTTTTTCCAGTTCCGCCCAGATATCAGCGTTCAGTACGTAACGGCCAACCGCCATCAGGTCGGAATCCAGGGTCTGTGGCTGATCCGGTTTTTCGATGAATTCAACGATGCGGCTCACCTGCCCTTCCGTCTCCAGCGGCTCTTTCGTCTGAATAACGGAGTACTCGGAGAGGTCGCCCTTCATGCGTTTTGCCAGCACCTGGCTACGGCCCGTTTCATTGAAACGTGCCACCATTGCCGCCAGGTTGTAACGCAGCGGATCGGCAGAAGCGGTATCGATAATAATGTCCGGAAGCACAACGATAAACGGATTGTCACCCACAACCGGACGAGCACACAGAATAGAGTGACCCAGACCCAGCGGCTGCGCCTGGCGCACGTTCATGATGGTCACGCCCGGCGGACAAATAGACTGTACTTCCGCCAGCAGCTGGCGTTTGACGCGCTGCTCAAGCAACGCTTCGAGTTCGTAAGAGGTGTCGAAGTGGTTTTCTACCGCATTCTTGGACGAGTGGGTAACCAGGACGATTTCTTTGATCCCTGCAGCAACAATCTCGTCGACAATGTACTGAATCATAGGCTTGTCGACGATCGGCAGCATCTCTTTAGGAATGGCTTTTGTGGCTGGCAGCATATACATGCCCAAGCCTGCTACCGGAATGACTGCTTTCAAATTAATCATTATTTCTTCCACCTTAAAATGGTTGACGAATTATAGCTCTTAAACCTGTTTTCGCCAGCATGTTTTGCCGTAATCCTCAGGCAATGTTACGCCTTAGCCCCACAAATTTCTGTAGTTGTAATCTGATTCGATCACGCTTTTATGCCAGGAATAGTCCCAAAACCGACGATTGTCTATTATCTGTGCGGAAGCGCAAAATTAAGCCTTTCCACATTCACAACCTGCTGATCCACCCGGTCAATATCCACCGAGCTTTGTCCCTTCTCATTAACGGCTTTGATGTTCGCCAGCGACAGCAGCGTCTCGTCTTTGGCCATAAACTTACCACGTACATCTTTACGCAGGTCGAAATTAATCTTCAGGGCAGGCCCCACGGAAGCTTCCTGCATCACATTGATATTACGTAAAAAGAGATGTTGCGGTTTGTTGTGCAACTCAAGGGTAGCACGCTGCATCTCAACGTTGGTAATCGCCACAAAAGACGTCGCGTTACCGGATGAAATTTGTACTCCGCGCAGCTTATACGCCAGCTGCCGATTATCCAGACGAATATTGTTGAGTTTGAAGTTCTGCGGAATGGACAAATAATCGCCTTTTATCACCCCGTAACCGATTAACATACCGGCACTATTGACCATATCGACATTATCAATAATGAAATTATCACAACCATAAATAGCGACGGTGGCGTTGTCTATTCCCGCCTTTTTACTGAAGTCAGGGGTTATGTTTTTGGCCTTAATATTGCGGATAACAAAATGTTTTCCGTTTTCAACGTGCACTAGCTGACGACAGTTGCTGCCCGTGATGTTTGCCACCACGAAGTTCTTGACGGTTTGTTTTTCCGGATAGTCATTATCATAAGTGCTCCCGGCAAGGCCAATGCCGATGCCCCAGTTGATCTTGCCGTTAGTGCAGTTAATGTTGTCGATGACATGGTCGGAAATCAGGATATTGCGGTCATTGATGGCCACGTTCCACTCGATCGCATCGCCCTGCAGGTGGCTAAATTTGCTGTTGGTGATTCGGGCACCGTCCACCTGATTATGGAAACCCTGGCGCAAGATGGCGTAGTTGGCCTGACTGACGCTGATGTTATCAATCAACAAATTGCGCATCACGCTCGGTTTCTTGCCGCCGATGTAAATCTGCGCCACAGGACCAAAACCGCTCATCGCCAGCCCTTTAATCACGCAGTCAGAGCCGCGAATGTCCAGGGTGATATTCTCTGTACGCCCCCCGCCTTCACCGATCACTTTGCTGCCTTCCTGCAACACAAAGCGGCCGCGGCCGTTGCCGGTTAATGCCCCGCGGATCAGCAGCGTTTTACCATCGGGAATGAAAATGCCCGTATTGATGTTTTCGCAGGTGAGCCCGGCAGGTACAACGACCGTATCACCGTCGTTAAACGCCTGCTTAAAGGCGGCAATCCAGTCGTTGTTATTGTACTGATTAACAGAGACCGTCTTTCCGGTTGCCGCCCGCGCAATGCGGGACGACAACAGCGGCGTGGCCGCCAGAACGGACAGAGAAGAGACAAAGGTGCGTCGGGTAATCTTTTTCAGCATACAACCTCGGCGTTACAGCGTTTGCAGCAGGCTCGCTAACTGGCGATTAATCACCTGCTGGTTAAAATCGGTTTCAACTTTTTGTCGGGCATTGTGGAGCACAGGCTCCAGCGCCTGCTGGTCGATGTCGCTAAATGCCGCTAATCGATCGGCCAGCGCCATAGCATTATTCTCCGGCACCAGCCAGCCGGAATGGTCAGACTTAATCAGCTCCGGGATCCCGCTGTGCAGGGTAGAAACCACCGGAATACCGACGGCCATCGCCTCCATCAGCGCCACCGGAATACCTTCCATATCGCCATCAGCGCCCGTTACCGAGGGCAGCAGGAACACATCCGCCTCATCAAGCATGGCCTTGACCTCGTGGCTTGGCTTGAAGCCTGGCATCTCGATGACGTCTTCCAGTTGATACTGTTCAATCAGCGTGCGCAGTCGACGCTCCCACGGTCCAATGCCGAGAATGCGATAGTGGAAATCCACCCCGCGCGCTTTCAGCTGACGGCAGGCTTCGATAGCCACATGCAGACCTTTCTTCTCCGTCAAACGCGCAACAGAAATGATCTTCAGCGGTTTACCCGGCACCTTCACCGGGCGGCGGGTAAATCGCGTTAAATCAACGCCCATCCGCGAAACGGTAATTTTCTCCCCCGGACAGCCCATATTTTTCAGGCGTCCGGCCCACAGGTCGCTGATGGGCAGCATCATGTCACCGCGTCGGAAAAGCTGCTGATACTCCGGCGTGTAGTGGTTCAAAACTTCGCGGCTGGAAATGTCGATACCGTGGAAAATGGTCGCAATTTTACCGTCAATCACGCCCAGTTCGCGCAGCTTCGCGGCGGTGACGCCCGCCGGGCCAAAGTGCGCGATAAACACATCCGCACGATACGGCTGCGCCGTTTGTCCGCAGATGGCCGACAGGATCAGATTGCGAGATTCGGACCCATAGCGGGAAACATTCAGCGCCCGCCATGTCGATGCGCGATGGAATCCACGTAAAGTCTGGCTGGCGCGGTGGCGTAGCTTATTCAGCTTCCCGAACGGCTCATCCTGCAGCCAGCGGGTTTTCGCCTCCAGCCCATACTGGGTATAGGCCGCATGGGTGTTTTTGGTATCGCCCTTTTGCAGGGCGATAATCTCCACGTCATATCCCATATCGATAAACGCGGTGATTTGGTTCAGAACAAACGTTTCAGACGACAGCGGAAATTTCAGTAAGAAGAAACCAACCTTCATTTCCCCTCCCGGACGCGGTCAAGCACCGATTTCACCATCCCGATCCCCTTTTCACGTTCGGCTTTCACCGCCACGGCCAGGCGTTCGTTGATGGCAGGTAACTGACCCAGGGTATCCCCCACCATCGCACCGAGCGAACCATCCAGCAGATGACGAATATCCACGGCCATTTCCGGCATTCCAAGCTGCTGCATAATCCCGGCAGACTTGTGCTCATAGTTAATGGCAATGGCTGGCGTACCGAAGTTCATGGAGATAATCGCCGAGTGCAGGCGGGTACCTACCGTCAGATCACAGGCAGAAAGCAGCTTGCCCATCTCAAGATCGTTCAGTTCATCCATCACCACGTGATAGCGGGACGGGTCATTAACCAGGCTGCGCAGATTCAGCGCCACCATGCGATCATCTTTGTTGTAACTGTCGATACCGGTACAGGTGGAGAGCGCCAGCACCTGATAACCGCTGTCCAGCACGCGGTTCACCACGTCGGCGAAAGCTTTTTCATACGCTGCCTGCGTCGTGCCTAAACGTTTATCGAAAGGAGCGAGCTCACGCAGGGTAATGGCGACCGTCTTCTGTTTTGCCGCCACATCCAGCCAGTGCTGAACGGCGTAGCTTGGCTGGAAGCTGTCGTCCTGGTGATCCACCAGCCAGGCCGTGTCCACACCGTGCTCAACTTTTGAGGTGTCGATCTCGCTGCGCTTCATCATCTCGAGGCTGACTGACTCACGCAGGATCAGGGCATCGCAGTGGCCGAAGACATAGTTTGCCAGCTGGTTAAACTGCGGGTCCTGGAAGGGCCCGACGCTGTGACCAATCATAAACAGCGGCTTTTTCGCCATGAACGTACACAGCGCATGCTCAAACTGCGGCACGCCATAGAGATCGACGAAGAACGAGCCGCCAACCTGGATAATGGCGTCATAACCCGACAGCAGACGCACGAAATCGGTAAAGCCCTGCGCGATAGCGATGTTGCGCAGCTTGCCGGTATCGGTCACGCGGGAAAGCAGCACCTGATGCTGGTAGCGACGGCGCAGGACTTTCTTCACGCGCCCCATCACGCCCGCGGCGTTGTTATGCTGTTTCATCTGGCTGTAAAGCGGGTCACCCATTACCGGGCGGTTCAGTAGCCAGGATGAACTCACCGGATAACGGCTCATCACATCCACTTCGGTCTCAGGCTTAAGGGTGTTAATCGCATCCAGTAAACCGCGCAGGATGGCGCTGTCGCCACGGTTGCCGCAGGTATGGTTGCCAAGAATTAATAATTTCATAATGGCCTCTTAAATAACTAGCCTGCGCGAAGCAGCGTTTTCATTTTTTCGTTACGGCAAAACTGGCGCTTCATCTCTACCACCAGCGCATTGCGTGAAAGCACAATCATCACGCCGAATGCCAGCACACCCGCCACTACCTGCACCGCCAGCAGCGCGGCCAGCGGCAGATGACCATTGAGGAGCACACCCAGACCGTAGCTCACCGCCAGGGTTGGCAATGAGAGATAGAACGGCAGCCACAGGCTCAGGATGTACTGACGGTAGCTGGAGCCCAGCACCGGCTTGATCATGATGAAGTAGCTCAGAACGGTATTGACGATCTGCACCAGCAGGAAGCCCAGCGTGACGCCAATGGCGCCCGCCATATGCCCGCCGACGATAATCGCCGGGATAAACAGGAAGGTTTTGAACACGTTGAACTTAAAGCTGATGTCCACGCGCGCTTTTGCCATCAGCAGGGACCCAATCGGGTTCCCTACGGAGCGCAGCAGCCCCACCACGCACAGCAGCTGCAGGATCGGGATGATGCCGTTCCACTTCTCGCCAAACACCAGCGGCACGAAGTTGCTGGATACCACCATCAGCCCCAGCAGCACCGGGAAGTTAATAATTCCCACCACGGAAAGCAGCTTGTAGAAGTTGACGCGCAGCTTCTCGGTGTCATCCTGGATCTTGGCGAACGCCGGGAACAGCACGCGGGTAATAATCGGGTTCAGCTTCATCGGAGGAACGACCGCGACGTTGTAGGCCAGGTTGTAGCCGCCTGCTACGCTCGCGCCGAGAATACGCGCCAGCACCAGCGTCGAGAGGTTGGTGTTCACATAGTTAATGATGCTGTCCGCCGTCAGCCATGCGCCAAAGCGCAGGTTGGACGAAACGGAAGCGAGAGAGAAATGCAACCCCGGACGGTAGATCTTGCGGCCAAAATAACCGAACAGCAGCGTACGTACGGCAGAGTTAACCAGATACCCCAGAATGGCGGTCATCGCCAGCGGCCAGAAATGGGCGCTCACCACGGTGAAGGTAAAGCCCGCCAGTACGGCGCTGGTCTCGATCATGCCGATCTTGTTGAACTCCAGCTCTTTTTGCATCAGCGCGCGGAACTGCTGCCCGTGCGGGATCACCACAAAGGCAAACGACAGCGTACGCATCAGCGGGGCGAGATCCGGGTTATGCAGCACGCTGGCGATGGTGTCGCTCAGCAGGAACACCAGCACAAACACGAAAATCCCCAGCCCCACGTTCAGCCAGTAGAGCGTGGTCAGTTCAAGATGGCTGATTTCTTTGCGCTGGATAATCGAGTTGGCGATACCAAAGTCAGACAGCGTATCGGCCAGGGCGATAATCACCAGCGAGACGGTCAGCAGACCGAACTGGTGATTATCAATAATGCGCGCCAGAACGGTCATCTGCACCAGGCCGAGGCCAATAATGACGATGGTCGCCATCGCTGACCACTTGGCGCCGCTGATGGTTTTTTCACGTAAGCTCATCTTAGTACGCCGCTTTGTTCACGAAACCTTTGAAGATGGTCAGAAAGACGATCTTGATATCGAACCAGAGACTCCATTCGCGGATGTACTCCAGGTCAAACTCAACGCGTTTTTCCATTTTTTCCAGCGTGTCGGTTTCTCCGCGCCAGCCGTTGATCTGCGCCCAGCCGGTAATGCCTGGCTTCACTTTATGGCGCAGCATGTAACCTTCAATCAGCGAGCGGTACTGTTCGTTATGCGCCACCGCATGCGGACGCGGGCCAACAATCGACATTCCACCGGTGAACACATTGATAAACTGCGGCAGCTCATCAAGAGAGGTACGGCGCAGGAAGTTACCCACGCGGGTGACGCGCGGATCGTTCTGCGTTGCCTGCGTCACCACCTTGTCATTCTCCATCACCTTCATGGAGCGGAATTTCCACACCATGATCGGCTTACCGTCCATACCGTAGCGGGTCTGGCGGAAGATGACCGGCCCCGGAGAGCTCAGCTTGACTGCCAGCGCGATGCAGCACAGCACCGGAGAGATCAGCAGCAAAATCAGCGAAGAGAGCACGATATCTTCCAGGCGCTTTAGCACGCGGTTAATACCCGACAGCGGCGTGTCGTACAGCGGTACGACCGGCACACCGTTCACCTCTTCAATACGGGAGTGAAGAATGTTGAAGGTAAAGACGTCCGGGATCAGGATCACCGAACAGGTGGTGTCCGCCAGTTCACGCATCAGTTTCTTAATGCGGGATTCGTCTTTCATCTGCATGGCAATGTAGACGTTGTGAATTTTGCCGGCTTTCGCATCGTCGATAAGCTGGTCATAATTGCCGGCCCAGCCCGCAGGCACGCCGCCAGGCTTAGGTTCGTGATAAATCCCGACCACTTCAAAACCTAACCACGGCTCTTTGCGGAAGCTGTCGAGCAGCACCTGCCCCACCGGCAAATCACCGGCCACGGCGACAAAGCGACGGTTATAACCCCGGTTACGCAGCCAGCCCGCGCCAAAACGGATCAGGGAACGGCACACCACCATGCCAACGCTGGTGAGCAGATACCAGCACAGATAGGTCACGAGGCGATTATCGAAATCATGGCTAAACGCCACCAGACCCGCGCTGAAGATCAGGCTTAAGGTCCAGTTCTGCAGCAGCAGCATCAGTTCGGTGGTCATTTTCACACCGCGCCACGAGCGGTAGAAATCCGTCATCCCGCCGATCATCTGAAACACAACCAGCGCAATCAATGCCATCAGCAGATGCATGTATAAGAACGGTAGCCCGCCGATCCGACACACCGCCCATAATCCACCGACCATGATGGTGATATCAGAAAAACGCTGCACCATAGAGATTAACGATGCATTCGTTCTCGCTCGCTCGCGTTTTTTTAGATTCGTCATCGTTGTTCCTGTTTTCGGTTCCCCCTCCCGCCGGGAGGGGCAATTTTTACTGATTCAACAGCGCCAGAATGTCCTTCGTTCGTGCTTCCATTAGCGCAGTATCCGCACGGGATTCCACGTTCAGGCGCACCACCGGCTCGGTGTTGGACGAGCGCAGGTTAAAGCGCCACTGCGGGAACGCCATGCTGATGCCGTCCGTACGGTCAATTTCCAGCGCGTGGATCGCAAAGTGCTGCTCCACGCGGGCAATGGCCTCGGCTGGCTGCGCCAGCTTGCTGTTAATCTCCCCGCTCGCCGGGAACGCCGCCATACGGTCGCGTACCAGCTCGCCCAGCGTCTGTCCCTTCAGGCACAGCAGCTCGGTCACCAGCAGCCACGGAATCATCCCGCTGTCGCAGTAGGCAAAATCACGGAAGTAGTGGTGGGCGCTCATCTCGCCGCCGTAGATGGCGTCTTCTTCGCGCATGCGCTCTTTGATGAAGGCGTGGCCGGTTTTGGACATCACCGGCGTGCCGCCTGCCGCGGACACCACATCGACGGTATTCCAGGAGAGACGCGGGTCGTGAATGATTTTCGCCCCCGGGTTTTTCTCAAGGAACGCTTCCGCCAGCAGGCCGACAATGTAGTAGCCCTCGATGAACTGCCCTTTCTCATCGAACAGGAAGCAGCGGTCGAAATCGCCGTCAAAGGCGATGCCCATGTCCGCGCCGTGCTCAATCACCGCGTTGCGGGTGTCGTCGCGGCACTCCGGCAGCAGCGGGTTAGGAATACCGTTCGGGAAGTTGCCGTCCGGGGTGTTGTGCACTTTGACGAAGGTGACCGGCACGTTCAGCGCCTTAAAGCGGGCTTCCAGGGCATCGACAACCGGACCGGCCGCGCCATTACCGGAGTTAATGACCAGCTTCAGCGGCTTGAGGTTTGCCACGTTGATGTAGCCCAGCAGGTGGTCGATGTACTCTTTTTGCAGATGGATTTTTTTGTAGCTGCCGCGCTTCGCGTCGTTCACCGGCGGGAAATCGTTAGCTTCCGCCAGACGCTGCACGTCGCGCAGGCCGGTGTCGCCGCTGATTGGGCGCGCGCCCTTGCGCACCAGCTTCATGCCGTTGTAGTCCATCGGGTTGTGGCTGGCCGTTACTTCGATACCGCCGTCCACGCCCAGGTGGAAGGTGGCAAAGTAAATCTCTTCGGTCCCGGAGAGACCGATATCCAGCACGTCCACACCCGCATCCTGCAGCCCTTTCGCCAGCGCCAGCTTCAGGGACTCACTGGTCAGACGCACATCACCGCCCAACACGATGGTCTGCGGTTTTAAATATTCGCCGTACGCGCGACCAATGCGCCACGCGATGTCTTCATTCAGCTCTTCGCCCAGCTTGCCGCGAATATCGTAGGCTTTAAAACAGGTTAACTTTTCCATGATGACCCCTTTTTCAGGCAACAGTCGGCCCGCCCGATTTACAGGCAAAATTGTTTTTATTCATTCGTAGGCCGGATAAGCGAAGCGCCATCCGGCGTTAAAGACGGTGTTACACGCGCCCGTAGCGGTCCTGGAAGCGCACGATATCGTCCTCTTCCAGATACGAGCCGGAGCGTACCTCAATTAAGTCGAGAGGAATTTTCCCCGGGTTCTCCAGACAATGCGTCGCCCCCAGCGGAATATAAATGGACTCGTTTTCACCCAGCAGTTTGACTTCACCGTCAATGGTGACTTTCGCGGTACCTGCCACCACCACCCAGTGCTCGGCACGGTGATGGTGCATCTGAACGGACAGCCCCTCACCCGGTTTCACGGTGATACGTTTCACCTGATAGCGATCGCCCGCGTCGATGGAGTCATATTTCCCCCACGGACGGTACACTTCGCGGTGAATGTGGTGTTCATGACGACCATCGGCCTTAATCTTCTCCACCACCTTTTTAACGTCCTGCACCGCGTTACGGTCGGCAATCAACACCGCGTCTTTCGTCTGCACCACCACCAGATCTTTCACGCCCACCGTGGTAACCAGCCCGGATTCAGCGTAAACATAGCTGTTTTCCGTCTTATGGCTGATTACATCACCATGGTGGACATTTCCCTCCGGGGTGTGGGCGCTGATCTCCCAAAGCGATGACCAGGAGCCAACATCGCTCCAGCCCGCATCCATCGGTACCACGACGGCATCAGCCGTGCGTTCCATCACCGCATAGTCAATAGACTCTTCCGGGCAGGCGAGGAAAGCCTCTTCATCCACGCGGATAAAGTCGAGATCCGGGTCCACCACTGCCATCGCTTTTTCGCAGGCGTTCAGAATATCCGGGCGATATTTTTCCAGCTCTTCCAGATAGCGTCCGGCGCGGAACAGGAACATCCCACTGTTCCAGTAGTATTCACCGCTGGCGACATACGCCTGCGCGGTTTCCAGATTCGGTTTTTCAACAAACTGCGCCACGTCAAACGCCACGCTGTCGCCTTCACCGGGCGTCACGCTGCCACGGCGAATGTAGCCATAGCCAGTTTCCGGGAGATCCGGCACGATGCCGAACGTCACCAGTTTGCCGCTCTCGGCATAAGGAATGGCCGCACGCACTGCATTGCGAAACGCCTCTTCCTGCTGAATAACGTGGTCTGCCGCCAGCACAAGCATCAGCGGGTCGCAATCCGGACTGCTGCGTTTTGCTGCCAGGGCTGCCAGGGCGATAGCAGGCGCGGTATTACGACCGGCCGGCTCCAGAATGATGTTTTCGGTGAGTTTATTCAGCTGGCGCAGTTGCTCAGCCACGATAAAACGGTGCTGTTCGTTACAAATCACCACCGGGCTTTCACACTCCACGCCATGCAGACGGTTCACCGTGGTCTGCAGCATGGTGAGATCCCCTTTCAGGCAGAGGAACTGTTTTGGATAGAGCACGCGGGACAGCGGCCACAACCGGCTACCAGAGCCACCAGCCATCACAACCGGATACAAAGTGGTTTGACTCATGATTTATCCCCGTATATCTGCAATAAATTGGCTCAACACGTTCTCTTTTTCGAGCGTGCGTTCGGCATATTCACGTGCCACCGTGTTCACTTTTGGCATGGCAAGTGCCTGTTCAATGCCGGTAACCAGCGCCGGGACCGATTCCGGCTCCACGCACACGGCAATCCCCGGATAGCTGTTACACAGCTGGCCTAATTCTGTTTCGGCTTCTGCTGTAATCACCGCGTTGCCACCCACTGCCAGAATGTTGGTCAGTTTGGACGGCAGCACCGCATCCGCCGCGCCACGCTTCTGCACAACCAGATGGCAATCGCCCATCTTCAGCAGCGCAGGCAGAGCTTCGTAGGACTGAAGCGGGAAGAATTTCACGTTGGTCAGGCCGCGTTCGCTTGCCATTTTTTCCAGCCGCGCCTTTCCACCCCCCTGCCCGACAATCACAAACATCCACGGCTGCTTGCTGAGCAACTGGGCCGCTTCAATCACGCTCTCCAGCCCCTGCTTTTCGCCGATATTGCCTGAGTAAAGAATGATTTTTTGATCATCAGGCAAACCGAGCTGGGCGCGTAGCGCCTGAGCGTCACTTTCAGTTACGTCGCGAAAACGCGCCACTTCGGACCAGTTGGGGAAAAAGATCACCTTCTGAGCCGGAACGCCCTTCTCCTGCGCTTTGTTCATCATTGAGCGCGAGATGGTCGAGACATAATCCACGTTATGCAGACCGCTACGCTCAAACGCGCTGGCGAGTTTCGCCACTTTGCCGCCTTTACTTTTGCCTGCCATCCCCAGGCCAAGCATGGCGTCCACTTCATAATCCTGAATATGCAGCAAGGTGCGAGCGCCGGAGAGTTTGCCCAGCAGGCGCATGCCTGGCGTGCAAAACAGCGTCGGCACCACACCGATGATGCGATCCGGCTTCCAACGACGTTGCGCCATCAGCGGGAAGAAACTGCTCAGGGCGAAGCTGCCAAGATGAATCAAGCGTTTCAGCGTTGACGGCTGCTTAGGCACATACAGCGGACAGCGCCAGACGGTCGCCGCCCCCTCTTCGCGCCGGTAGCGCCAGCTTGAGTAGCGCTCGCCCACTTTCCATTCCGGGTAGTACGGCGGCGCGGTAATGACCCGCACGTCATGTCCCTGGCTCGCCATCCACTCGACCATCTCGCCGGTGTATTTCCCGATACCGGTTAATTCCGGCGAGTAGTTGATTCCATACACCAAAATTTTCATAAGCCCGGTACCCCGGCCTGACGATCCGCAAGGAAATACGCCCGACTGTTGTCGTGGACGTTGTCGCTCGCGAGCAACGTATCTGACGTCTGCCAGCGGTAGTCGTCATGCTGAGCATCAGGCAGACGCAGGTCTGCCTCACGCACCTTCAGGCGGAACCCCAGCACGATGTAATGCGTGCTGAACCCGGAGCCCGAAAAGTTATCGTCATAGAAGTGCTGCCAGACCCCGTAAAACTGGCCCGCCGCCATCGGCAGCTTAAGGCCCAGTTCTGCCAGAGTGAGACGCTCAAACGCATCGCTTAGCATCTCATCCTTCTGCACGCGCCCGCCGGGCACGAACCAGAAGCCCTGTGCAGGACGGTTGGTTCGTTTCCCCAGCAAGAACTCGCCGCGTTCGTTCTCCACAATCAAATCTATTGAGATGAGCGGAGTGGAACGAACGATCGTGGCAAAATCTTCCTGACTTAAAAACATCATTACCCCCGGAAGCGGTGCTGGTTTTCCAGGAACCACTGGTAGGTACTGGCCAGTCCCTGCTCCAGTGACACCTCGTGATACCAGCCCAACTGATGCAGACGGGTCACGTCCAGCAGTTTGCGCGGCGTGCCGTCCGGTTTCGTGGCGTCAAACACCACGCGGCCTTTGTAGCCCACCACCTGCGCGATGGTTTGCGCCAGCTCGCGGATGGTGCAGTCAATGCCGGTACCGACGTTGATGTGCGACAGCATTGGCTCGGTGTTCTCCTGCCACACTTCGCGATCCAGCTCCATAACGTGAATGCTGGCGGCCGCCATGTCGTCCACGTGCAGGAATTCACGCATTGGCGTGCCGCTGCCCCACACCAGCACATCCGGCGCGTTCTCGGCGGTCGCCTCGTGAAAACGACGCAGCAGCGCCGGGATCACGTGCGAGTTGCTCGGGTGGAAGTTGTCGTGCGGCCCGTACAGGTTGGTCGGCATCACCGAGCGATAGTCTCGGTTATACTGACGGTTGTAAGACTCGCACAGCTTGATCCCGGCAATCTTGGCGATGGCGTAAGGTTCGTTGGTCGCTTCCAGCGTCCCCTGCAGCAGTTCGCTTTCGGCGATGGGCTGCTTTGCCATTTTCGGGTAGATACAGGATGAGCCGAGGAACAGCAGCTTATTCACGTTGTGCAGGTGCGCCGCGTGAATGATGTTGCTCTCAATCATCATGTTCTCGTAGATGAAATCCGCCGGGTAGGTGTTGTTGGCGACAATGCCGCCCACCTTCGCCGCCGCCAGATACACCTGGTCAATGCGTTCGTTTGCAAAGAAGTCCTGTACCGCACGGCTATCGAGCAGGTTTAGCTCGTCACGCGTGCGGACAACCACTTCAACGTCACCGCGCTGCTCCAGCTGGCGAACAATCGCGGAACCCACCATTCCGCGATGACCGGCGACAAAAATACGTTGTTTTGTCATTCTCAGGACTCCAGCGCGATGGCAACCTCGTAGCCATGAGACTTGAGCAGGGAGTGTTTTTTCGCTGCTTCAAGATCTTTGGCTACCATCTCGGAAACCATCTCCTGCAGAGTGGTCTCGGGTTTCCAGCCCAGGGTCTCGTGCGCTTTGGTTGGGTCGCCGAGCAGGGTTTCCACTTCAGCAGGACGGAAGTAACGCGGGTCAACCTGAACAATCACGTCGCCTGGCTTCACGCCCGGTGCGTCGTGGCCAGTGACGGAAACCACAATGCCCTTCTCATCCACGCCGGTGCCTTCAAAGCGCAGTTTGATGCCCAGCTGTGCCGCAGCCATTTCAACGAACTGACGGACGGAATACTGCACGCCGGTCGCAATGACGAAGTCTTCTGGTTTGTCCTGCTGCAGCATCATCCACTGCATTTTCACGTAGTCTTTGGCATGACCCCAGTCACGCAGGGAGTCCATGTTGCCGAGGTGCAGGCACGATTCCAGACCCTGCGCGATGTTCGCGATAGCGCGGGTGATTTTGCGGGTCACGAAGGTTTCGCCGCGGCGTGGAGATTCGTGGTTGAACAGAATGCCGTTACAGGCGTACATACCGTAGGATTCACGGTAGTTTACGGTGATCCAGTAAGCGTACAGTTTTGCTACCGCGTAGGGTGAACGTGGGTAGAACGGCGTGGTCTCTTTCTGCGGAATTTCCTGCACCAGGCCGTACAGTTCGGAGGTGGATGCCTGGTAGAAACGGGTTTTCTTCTCAAGGCCGAGGAAGCGGATCGCTTCCAGAAGACGCAGGGTACCCATGGCATCAACGTCAGCGGTGTATTCCGGGGATTCGAAAGAAACGGCCACGTGGCTCATCGCGCCCAGGTTGTACACTTCATCCGGCTGCACTTCCTGCAGAATACGGGTCAGGTTGGAGGTATCGGTCAGGTCGCCGTAGTGCAGGTGGAATTTCGGGTTCGCCGCGTGTGGATCCTGATAAATATGATCCACACGTTCAGTGTTGAAAGACGACGCACGACGTTTAATACCGTGCACTTCATACCCTTTTTCCAGCAGTAACTCTGCCAGGTAAGAACCATCCTGCCCGGTAACGCCGGTGATGAGAGCGACTTTAGACATGTTTATATTCCTCTACTTATGAATTTAATCAGTTTCAACGCGTTCGCGTATCACCACTGCGGGGTTGCCACGGCAAACTTTATTTGCCGGTAGCGATTTAAAAACGCTGCTGCGGGCACCCACTACCGTGCCATCGCCAACAGAAACACCCGGTGCAACAAAAACATCTGTCGCCAGCCAGCATTTTTCACCGATCACAATAGGTGACGCGGTAATATCAAAATGCTGACTCATAAAGTCGTGGCTGCCGGTGCACAGATAACACTTCTGTGAAACCACCGAATTTGCGCCAATCGTAATTTCGCCAAGGGTATATAACACTGCGTCATCCCCTACCCATGCGTAATCCCCAAGCGTTAATTTCCAGGGATAGGTAATTTTTACCGACGGACGAATAACTACGTTTTTTCCGATTTTTGCGCCAAACAGCCGCAATAAGAATGCTCGCCAGCGGTAGAGTATTTGCGGCGACCAGGCAAATAACGTTGCCTGAACGGCCCACCACAACTGCACCTTAATACCGTTACCCCCGCGAAAACCTTTCGGCACGGTGAATCCTTTAAGATCCTGCATTGCGTTTCCTTATATTTCAGGCTTTGTTATATAAGGCTTTGGTTTTACCTGTGGTTTTCAGACGTAATAAATAAGACAGTTCTGCCCAGAAGGCCGGCACGCGCAATATTTTTCGCTGTACATTTTTTGCATCCTGGCACAACTCCAGGTTGTTCGAAGTGGATACACCGCCCATGGAAAATTCGGACACCAGCCCCTTAATTCGACGGAACGGGTAGCCAGACTTATATAAACTGGCTGCCAGTGCATAATCGGATGACACTTTATACTGCAAGTCGTACGGCTGTTTTTTCAGACCTTTTACCGGAAAAAAAATGGCCTGATGACTGGCGGGTAGACTGTGATAGATATACCAACCCGGCTTCGCACTGCGGCAAACTTTATGTCCATCCCCGAAATCGAGCAGCGCATCGCCAATAAACATGGCCTCTTCTTTCTGGCGAGCCAGCTGTCGGGCAAACATCGCCACGTCGTCGTGGAACACATCGCCAGAGTTCAGGAAGATCGCATAACGCCCCTGCGCCATCTCAATGCCTTTATTCATCGCATCGTAGATGCCTTTATCTTTCTCACTGATGTAGCGTAAGTTGAACTCACCGTTGAGTTTTTCCAGAAACTCCGCCGTGCCATCGTTCGACCCGCCATCAACCACGATCCACTCAAAGGTAAGGCTCGGATCGCGCGCCAGATTGCGCAGCGAGCGCCAGGTTTTTACCACCCCTTCGTAATTACGAAAAGCGACAGTAATGACGCTTAGAAACATAAGACCACCTCGTCATGAATTCGTAATATTAAGCGCTTTACGCAGAATAAACGGACAAACAATTAAGAAAGCATATTCCGGGCTAAATATTGAACCGGTAAAAAACAGCGACACTGGTGTAAACAGATAAAGCTGCACGCGAAAGTTCTGGTTATCACCAAACGCGTTAATCATCATTTTGAAAACTTTAAACAGATACCAAATTGTCAACAGTACGGCAAACCACGAAAAATAAATAATTAACAGATACAGACCATTGTCTATGGTTTTACCGACATCCGCACCGTTAAAGATTCCGAATGATGCAACATATTCGTAAAGTGAGCCAAATCTTACTACACCATCAATATGGGTTAAGGAATAACCCACCATCACCAGCGGACCAATGATGCGATAATAAGATGAAGACCCTTCCGTTCCCAAATCACCCAGACGTTCTGAGATGTACGGGAAAGCAAATATCACGCCGACCATGAATACCGTCAGGGAGATAATTGCCAGCGGCAGTTTTTTCTTAATTGCCTCTTTGTTCAGGTACTGGAACGCCCACTCCAGCAGGTAAAACAGGATAAATGTCATTACCCCCGAGAACGATCCTGACAGAACAATTCCTGCAAGAATCATAGCATCGGTCTTAGGCGTTTTGATACCAAACTGTTTGATGCTGAGCCAAATTGAGATTAACGCCAGAGCGAAAAACGCCGGTTCAAAATAGAGGGCCGTAGTACGCTTCCCGCCAAACTTGATGAAGTTCAATACATAGCTGTTACTGTAAATGAGATACTTCGAAATTATCTCCATCAGGCTACTGCCACCGGTCAAAATAATTTGCATCATTTCCAGTGCGGCAAGCATAACAATTAACGCAACGGCAATATAAAAGAACCTAAGGATTTTCCGATAATTGTGTGGAGAAATGGTTTTAAACCGAATACTCCAGACCATTCCGATAATAATGACAATATAAACAAACAGCATGGTCGAGGTGACGTATTTACTGGCATCCAGTGACTGACCAAAGATGTAGTTAAATAGCGTCAGACCCGTCCCCATCCCCAGGGCAATCATCAGCTTCTTAAGGTTGATTTTATCGACATACAGCAGAAGCAGGACAGGCAAGAAAGTGACGATAGTTATCGGGAAGCTTTCGCCAAGCTGGGCAATCTTAACGTTAACCAGCAGGTAGATCAGCGGCAGCAGGAGATAACTACAGATTCTGATAGAACGAGACATACTCCTCCAGCATCTGTTGTCCACTGTAGGCCTTGCGGCTGCGCTTGCGGAACGATTCCAGGTCAGTACCAAATACGGCCTGCGCGATATCGGCTTTCGGCAGTTGCACCAGCGGCAGCACCTCGTTTTCAGCGAACGTTTTACCGCCCGATTTTTCCAGCACTTCGCGCGCAGCGTCGCTGTGGGTGGCAATCACCGGCACGCCGATAGAGAGTGCTTCGCAAAGGATCAGGGGGTAGTTATCCACGCGGGAGCTGAACACCAAGGCATCCATTTCGTTCAGTGCACTCATCAGTTTGCGTTTGTCGGTTTCAAACCCGTGATTGACCACGTTTGTCCCTTCGAACGGGGAAAACTTGCCGAAGGTATGCAGCTCGATGTTGTCGCCCAGCGCCATCATGTCGCGCACCAGCTGCTGATTGGTTTTACCGTCATAACGCAGGTCATGCGCAACGATAGCGATTTTCGGTTTGCCCGTGGTTTCGGCCACCGGAGTCAGCTCGGCAAGAATGGCTTCCGTCGCCACGTCGATGCCGTTGTTGATAATCTTGCAGCGCCCTGCCCCGTAAAGGCTGTTGAACGCATCCGCCACATGCTGGCTTGGGGAGATAAACGTGCACCCCAGCGAAAGCATGTCGCGGAACAGCTGGCGCTTACCCTCCACCAGTTGATGAGCACGATCCACTTTCACCGGTGGGTAGTTACTTAATGTCGGGCATTTCCGGCAGTTATTTTTCCAGCCTTCGCAACCGTCGGTAAACGCACAGCGGCCGGTCACGCTCCAGTGATCGTGCAGCGTCCAGACAAAGCGGGTGTCCGGTTTATGTGCCTGCACGTTCTCACAAAACGCGACCACCTCTTCCAGGTTGAGCCAGTAGCTGTGCAACACATGAAAATGCAGCACCACCGGACCGGTGGTTCGCGTCACGGTGCGGTAGAGGTTATTCAGGTTGCCAAACAGATCGCGGTTAAACAGGCGGAACAGCGCAATGTTGGCGATCGACGTCAATCGTGGGGTCTGTTTCAACACCTGCGGATAGCGATCGTGGCTAACGCTTTTCTTACCCCCTTTGCCATAGCCATAGACAAAACGGGACTGTAACCCTTTTTGCAGCGCACGCTGATGCAGATCCAGCGCCACGCCGGCCGCCCCGCCTTCTGCGAGGCGTACGTTAAATTGCAGAATATTCATTTAATCACCTTCACGCGGGCTTTTTCTCCCACCACCAGCGCGTTATCCGGAATGCTGTCCAGCACCACGCTGCCAGCGCCAATGGTGACGTTATTACCAATCGTAATATCGCCAATGATCACCACGTTCGCGCCCAGCTCAACGTTATTGCCGATAACCGGGCACGCCAGACTGTCTGGCCCACGGTTACCGATGGTGACCGCATGACGAATAGTGAAATCATCCCCGGCGACCACGAACTTGTTGATCACCACCGCATAGCCGTGGTGGATGGTAAAGCGGCGGCCAATGGTGGCTGCGGCCTGAATCTCATAACCAAAAAAGCATTCGGTGATGATGCGGTACAGCACCAGCACCGGTGCAGCCCAGATATTGTTCAGCACATTTTTCTTACGCCACACCGAGCAAAAGTGCGCGATGCGGTAGGCCAGGACCATGCAGCACGGGCGCAGGCTCCAGCTGTTTGCGCGGCAATCTTCCAGAAACATTATTTCCCCCGAAGCCCGTCAGCCAGACGCTTGCCGTTACGCACGGAGAGCAATGTCAGCAGCGTGCGCCAGTTCATGCGCTTGTTGCGGATCTGATAGAGGGTAAAGAGCTGATACTTCCGGCTGGCACGGTCAAACTTGTCCTTGTGCTTGCGGTAAAAATGGAAGTAACCCGAGAATTTCTTCGGCGAGGAGGTGATTTGCATCTCCCCGTGGTTGATATGCAGGATCTGCGTGGCCTCTTCCACTTTCCACGGCTCACCGTATTCCACCACCATCCGAAGGAAGATGTCGTAATCCTGCGCGGCCTTGAGTTCGGTATCAAACAGGCATTCTTTAAAGCGCCACGCCCAGGTAAAGACCTGGTTACCAATAATGTTGCGCTTGTAGAACAGGCGGCGGGAGTACGGTGATTTCGGGTACAACGGCAGGCTGGCAGGCTGCGAGTAGACTTCGCCCTGACAGACATAATCGTTGGCATACAGGAAAGCATGCGTGACCAGCTGTTCCTTATGCGACAGAAAAGTCGACAGACGGTTCGGCGTCCATTCGTCATCGTCATCAATTCCGGTCAGGTATTGCCCTTTGGCCTGCGTGATCGCCTGATTGCGTACTGCACACGCGCCGGAATTAATCTCGTTATGCGTATACATCACGCGCGGGTCGTTGAGGTCGGCCACAAATTTCTGCAATTGCTCGAAAGAGGAGGAACAGTCGTCAACGATGATCAGCTCCCAGTTATCGTAATCCTGTCGCAGTACAGATTTGATTGCACGGATCGCCAGCTGCTGACGATTCCATGTCGGCATATAGATTGAAACTAAAGGGCGTTGTGTGGTCATGGTCTTCCCCTTATCCCTCACCCCGACCCTCTCCCTGTGGGCTGAGGGTTAGGGTGAGGGGGATTTTTATTTGCTGTCAGATTTGTATTCGTACTCGTAGTAACCGTAATCCTGATACCCACTCGCGCGACGGAAGATGGAGTTCAGGATCACCCCTTTGACCTCAATCCCGTTCTGCTCGAAGCGGCTCAGGCTGGTTTCCACTTCTTTAATGGTGTTCACCGCATAGCGCGCGACCATCAACGTAGTACCAGCAAGACGGCCAACCACGGCGGCATCGGTCACGGCCAGAATTGGCGGAGTATCGATTAGCACCAGGTCGTAATGCTTACTTGCCCACTCCACCAGCTCGGCAAAACGCTCGCTCATCAGCAGTTCAGATGGGTTCGGCGGAATCTGTCCACGTGGGATCAGGTCGAATTTCGGGATCGTTGTCGGTTTTGCACTCTGGCCGATCTCACCTTTACCCAGCAGGATTTCCGACAGACCGTTAACGTTGTTGGTGCCCAGCAGTTCGTGGGTATAGCCTTTGCGCATATCGCAGTCGATCAGCAGCACACGCTTGTTGGTCTGGCTGACCACCGCCGCCAGGTTGGCGCAGACGAAAGTTTTACCGATTGACGGGCTGACGCCGGTTAACATCAGGACGTTGTTTTTGGCCTGCATCATGGCAAAGTGCAGGCTGGTACGCAGGCTGCGGATCGCTTCGATGGCGAGGTCAGTCGGGTTACCCACCGCCAGCAGCTGGCTCTGTTTGTAACGCTTAACGCCTTTGATGGTTTTGACGCTGTCACGGGATTTTTGCCATTCAGACAGCGGGATGCTGGCGTAGACGTTGATACCGTTCTCTTCCAGCACCTGCGGGCTTTCGATACCGCGGTTAAACAGCGAGCGCAGCAGCACGCCAACGATGGAGAGCATCAGGCCAAGAATAATGCTCCCGAGAATGATCAGCGCTTTCTTCGGCTTCAGCACACCGGGTTGAGTAATGGCCGGGTCTACAATACGGACGTCCCCGACGGTACTGGCTTCGGTGATTTTCAGCTCCTGCTGTTTGTTCAGCAGCTGCATGTAAACCTGCTGGCCCGATTCCACGTCGCGGGTCAGACGCACGATCTCCTGCTGCGTTTTCGGCATCGCAGTCACGCGACCGTTGAGCTTTGCCTTTTCCTCTTCCAGCGTGCGGCGTTTCTCAAGCAGCGTGCGGTAGGCCGGGTGACGTTTGGTATAGAGCTTGGAAATCTCCGCCTCTTTGAAGGTCAGCTCGTTGAGCTGAGCATCAATGTTGACCATTGAATCAAGAACTGACTTTGCTTCCAGCGGCAGGTCGACAGAGTCTTTATCCTGACGATAGGCGTTCAGCTTGTTCTCGGCCTCATCCAGATGGGCGCGCACTTCCGGGAGTTGTTTCGCGAGGAAGGCCAGGCTTTTCGCCGCTTCCGCCGACTTACGCTCAACGTTCTGCTCAAGATAGTTGCGGGTGATACTGTTCAGGATATTGCGAATCTGATCTTTATCTTCACCGGTAAAGGTCATGCTCAGCACGCCGGTGTCCTTACCGTTTTCAGTGACGGTCAGGTTGTTTTGCAGATTGTTGATCATCCCCAGCGTGGAGAATTTGGTGACGGTGAATTCCCCCCCTTCGTGGGCGTTAATCGCGCTGACCATCATGCTGACGCCCTCTTTGGTCAGCATCTGTCCCACTTCGCCGCGTGCGCTAAAGCCCGCGTCGCTGGTCAACTGATACTGTTTCGGGCCGAGCACCGTCAGGGTAAAGGTCTGATCGGCTGCCCCTTTCGGCAGCACGAAGTCTGTGACCTTCACCGTGTCGTTGTTTCTGCCCATCAGCCGATCCCAGCCCGCACCAAATATCGGGAAGGTATTTTTGGTGACGGAGATATCGAGCCCGAGGTCGTGAACCGTTTTACCCAGCACCAGACGTGACTGGATCAGCTGAATTTCAGCGTCGGAGGCCGGCGGTTTGTTCGCCAACGCAGAGCCGATATCCTGCACCAGCGAGTTGCCGGTATTTTGTTCAATCTGTACCAGCGCATCAGCGCTGTAGATAGGCGTTGCGAACAGCGTATAGACGACAGCGGCCGCGGCAAACACGGCGGTGATCCCAAGCACCCACCACTTTGCCTCTACAACCGTGCCGACCAGGCGCCCAATATCAATTTCATCACTGCCCGAAGTCGGGGCGGCAGAAAGTCTTGTTTTTTCTGTCATTGTTATCCCTGCTGAGCTTTCAGTGCCTGCGCCCATTGTTGGGCAGACTGGTCAAGTAAGGTGTAAACCGCCTCGAAGGCCTCATGGCTTTTGCGATACGGGTCAGGGATTTCGCGTTCATTGTCCCAGTGACCAAACAGCATCACCTTGCCGCGCATCTCCGGAGCGATATCGCACAGCGCATGAATATGGCGTTTTTCCATCGTCAGGATCAGGTCATACTCCCGGCACATCCGGCCGGTGACCTGGCGGGCAATGTGGCCATCAAGAGAAAGGTTATGATCCCGGGCCACGCTCGCTGCATGCTCATCAGCGCCTTTGCCGACCAGCGCCCCCAGCCCTGCCGAATCAACGACCAATGCAGGCTGGTACTGTTTCAGCAACCTTTCAGCCGTGGGGGAACGGCAAATGTTCCCCACGCATACCACCAGAATTTTGTTAAACATCATGGATTACCAGGTATGAATGTCGCGCGCCGTATCCGTCATGTAGCGAACGCCACTGATGGTTGGCAGCAACTGGTTGATCAGGCGGTTCCAGCGGGCAACCGGCGCGGTGGTGACGTACACCACATCGTATGGCTGGAGACGGAACTCCGTGGCCATTACCAGAGAGGTCGCATCGGACATATCCAACTGATAAATGTTGGCAATCTTGCCTTTCGCGCTGCCCTCACCTTTCAGCGGACGGATCACAAAGATGCCGCTGGCGTTAGACGAGGTCAGATCGATACCTTCCGCATTGCCCAGCGCTTCGGTCAGGGTCATACCGCTGAAGTCCATTTTGAGGGTGCTCTGTTTCTTCACCTCCCCCATCACGAAGACTTTCAGATCGTCATTGCGTGGCACGTAAAGAATGTCACCCGGATAGAGCAGTCGGTTCTGGGTCAGATCGCCGTTTTGCATCAGCGCCTGCAGCGAAATACGCTGCTCTTTACCGTTGTGGGTCAGCACCACGTTGCGCCAGTCGGCACCATCGGTTAAGCCACCCGCAGAGTTAATGGCGTCCAGCACAGTCAGTGGGACGTTGGTGATGGCCTGCTGGCCTGATTTGTTCACCTGGCCGGAGATATAGGCCTTTTGCGAGCGGAATGCGGCGATATTAACGTCCACCTGCGGGTCAGCGATGTACTGCGCTAAGCGGCCGGTAATATCACTACGGATCTCGGCAAGCGTTTTTCCGGCAACATGCACTTTGCCGATATAGGGATAGAACATGGTGCCGTCAGATTGCACCCAGTTCCCGGTGTCGCTTGAGCTACGGTACTGACCCGCAGGGGTGGTCAGTTCGGGGTGATCCCAGACGGTCACGTTGATAACGTCACCCGGCCCCACGCGGTACTGGTAAGCGGCGATCTCCTGGTCCAGAGACATATTCGGCTGGGCAACATTTGGACGTGGACGCAATTGTTCCACCAGACGCGGCGTGAGCGGATAAACATTCACCATTTTGTCGAGATCAAAATCGGCATCTTGTTGTTTAATCACGTCCTTGCCCATCGTGGACATATTGCTGCCGGGAAAGACCGTACAACCGCTCATCAAGAGTGCAGATACCAATAATGGCATCAATTTCATTTTGGATTTCATCATTGATTATTTATCACTTTGGCAGAGTAATTATCCCGTTCAATTTAAATAAGCTCGTGTTGTATTGGGTTTCAGCATGCAGTTAATCAAATAGAAATATAACTGGCATCAGTCCTAAAAAAAGCTTATTCATCCATTGGCTCTTGACAGAATAACCGGGGCTGATTCACACGCTTTCAGACACGCTACCGCCCTTGGCTTTCAGTTACCAATCCACTGACTAAACAATGTGTTATGGATAGACGCCCTCTTGAGGATGGTCTTCTGGAAATATATCAACCGCCTGAAACATCCAACGGACAATGAATAACCCTGTCTGAAGACCAAAACAATAATTGCAACACCGTGATTTAACATTTGGTGCCGGGAGAATTGTTGCAGCTTACCTAATAGCAGGCAAGGAGACATCTCTCTCAATATCTGTTTTTAAGATTAATATTAAGAGCAAAGTTTTCACCTTTTAGGATTTTCTTTATATTGACAATATAAAAATAAAAACCATTAGCTGCGATATATCCTAAAATTCCTTTCTGTAATTAAATCTACGCATTTACCTTATTTACAGTTTCAATCAATGCCATTCTGTTTAGTACATCGTATTAAGAGAAATCGCAGCCCGGCATTGCAATTTCTTTCAGCTTTATCCATGATCGAAGTGTGACATTGGTCATATAACAGAAGGTATTGCTATTACTATGGAATGGATTGCCGATCCATCAATCTGGGCCGGGCTGGTTACGCTGGTCGTCATCGAATTAGTTCTCGGTATTGATAATCTGGTCTTTATCGCCATCCTCGCTGAAAAGCTCCCCCCTTCCCAGCGCGACCGCGCGCGCGTAACGGGCTTACTGCTGGCGATGGCGATGCGACTGCTGCTGCTGGCGTCAATTTCCTGGCTTGTCACGCTAACTAAGCCACTGATTACTCTATACAATATCAGCTTTAGCGCCCGCGACCTGATCATGCTCTTCGGCGGGTTGTTCCTGTTGTTCAAAGCCACAGTAGAACTGAACGAACGGCTCGAAGGGAAAGACAGCGAAAATCCCACACAGCGACGGGGAGCTAAATTCTGGCCGGTCGTGGCACAGATTGTGGTACTGGATGCGGTCTTCTCTCTGGACTCGGTGATCACTGCCGTCGGGATGGTGGACCACCTTGCCGTCATGATGGCTGCGGTGATTATCGCCATCACGCTGATGGTCATGGCGAGCAAAGCGTTGACGCGGTTTGTGAACAGCCACCCGACCATCGTTATCCTCTGCCTGAGCTTCCTGCTGATGATTGGCTTTAGCCTGGTCGCCGACGGTTTTGGCTTCCATATTCCAAAAGGCTACCTGTACGCCGCGATCGGCTTCTCGGTGATGATTGAATCCCTGAACCAGCTCGCCATATTCAACCGTCGTCGCTTTTTGTCGGCAAACCAGAGCCTGCGCCAGCGCACTGCCGATACCGTGATGCGCCTGCTCAGCGGGCAAAAAGAGGACGCGGAATTAGATGCCGAATCTTCTGCGATGCTGGCCGATCATAACGACGGGCAGATCTTCAATCCGCAGGAGCGGCTCATGATTGAGCGGGTGCTCAATCTGAATCAGCGTTCGGTCAGCAGCATCATGACTTCACGTCATGACATTGAGCATATCGACCTGACAGCACCGGAAGAACACATTCGCGCTTTGCTGGATAAAAATCAGCATACCCGCGTAGTTGTGACTGGCGGTGAGGAAGAGGAAGAGTTACTGGGTGTGGTGCATGTCATCGACCTGCTGCAACAGCAGTTACACGGTGAAGCGTTAAACCTTCGCGCCCTGGTGCGTCAGCCACTGGTTTTCCCGGAGGGGCTACACCTGCTCTCTGCTCTTGAGCAATTCCGTAACGCGCGCACGCACTTCGCTTTTGTAGTAGATGAGTTTGGTTCGGTTGAAGGACTGGTCACGCTCAGCGACGTGATGGAAACCATCGCCGGTAATTTACCCAACGAGGTGGATGAGATTGATGCCCGCCATGACATCCAGAAAAATGCTGACGGTTCCTGGACGGCCAACGGCCATATGCCGCTTGAGGACCTGGTGCAATATGTACCGCTACCGCTGGATGAAAAACGTGAATATCACACCATCGCCGGTCTGCTGATGGAGTATTTGCAGCGTATCCCGCAGCCGGGGGAAGAGGTTCAGGTGGGCGACTATCTGCTTAAAACGCTACAGATTGAAAACCATCGCGTGCAAAAGGTTCAAATCATCCCCCTGCGAGATGAAGAAGAGCTGGATTTTGAGGTGTAAAAAAAGCCGGGAGGCGGCAGCGCCTTACCCGGCACAACAGACATCAAAGCTTATCCAACAGCTTTTTCACATCTTTGCCTGTCTGTGAATCTTTATTACGATCCGCCCAGCTGTTAAGCCGACGTTTGGCTTCATCCTGCAGATGCTTACGCAGAATCTGATCCACCTGAAGGCTGTAATTCAGCGCCTGCCATTTACCATATACGCTAAGCGGAATCGGCGTCTCTTTCAGGAAGTCAATCAGCTTACTTTCACCCTGCCAGCCGGAAAGTACCCTGACATTAAAACGGGTGTCCGCCGTCTCTTTCACCAGATCCAGTGAACCGTCTCCCGTCAGTGACAGCATGGAAGAGGTTCCTTCCATGCTGTCCAGAGTAAGCTGTCCGTTATCCAGCGTCAGGTCGGTGGTGAAGCTGTCGAGGCGCGTGGCGCTATCGTAGTTTTCCTGGGCTTTCACATCACTGCTGCGTTCAACCGCCTGCTGCACCAGCTGTTGGAAGTTAAGGCCTTCCATGCGGGAGTTTTTCAGAGCAACATGCGCCTGCCCCTGCCACTCGCGACGGAAAGCATCGGCATCAATTTTTGTACCGGAGAAGTCACCCGCCAGCGTCAACTGCCCGGTCAGAGATATCGGGTAGTTGAAGGCTTTCAGGATGGTACCAATCTCAACGTTATCGAGACGCGGCTGGAATTCGACGCTGGCAACATCTTTACGGACATCCAGCGTGCCCGGCAGTGAGAGGTGTCCGGTCCCCAGTTTGCCGCTCAGTTCAGAGATCACCAGCAAACCGTTATGGTTGAACATCTGGCTGCTTACATCGGTAAAATCGATGCCGCGCCAGCGCAGGCTATTGGCTTTCAGCAGAATATCTGCCGTGAATCCGCGCAGGGCATTATAGTCAGGCTGTTCAAGATTCGACGAGATAACCGGGCGTGAGACCGGTGTCTGGCTTTGCCCCGTTTGCGTGGCATCGCTGTCCGTTGCGCTTGCAGGCAGAGGGGGCAGCAGGTTTTCCAGGTTAAGCTTGTCAAACTGCAGATTCAAAACCCACTTAGGTTTTTCCTCGAGAGAGACGCTCGCCTGCCCTTTCAGGCTACTGTCATTCGCCTGCAGGTTGAGGTTGTCCAGTTCCAGCTGTTTTTGTTCTTCACGCCACACGGCCTGCAACGTTCCCTGACCGGTTATCCCCTGAGAGGGCAGATCGGCTCCCGTCAGTTGCCAGTTCAGTTGCTGAATGTCGGCGGTAAGCTGATGCGGATAATCCGATGCATTCACGTTGGCATTCAGCGACAGGGTCAGATCGCGCTGATCGCGGTTCACCCGTCCGCTAAATTCCACCGTTGCCAGATGATGCGCATCCTGTTCCATCTGCAGGTTGATATTTCTTACGGTAACCTGCTCCTCATCCTCATGCTGGAAAACTAACACGCTATCAGCAACTTTCAGTTTACCAATATCAAAGGACCAGCCCGTATCAGACGGTTCATCGGGCAGGGTGTTTTCTCGCGGCGCAACCGGCGCATTCGCGTCACGAACGGCTTCGGTTTGCGGAGTGAGCTGAATCACCGCGCCTTTCAGCATCACCTGATTAACCTGCAGCTGGTGAGAGAACAGCGGGATTAGTGCCACATCGAGACGCATGTTATCCGCTGAAACCAGTGGCAAAGCAGCCCCCGGCGCCGTTAATGACATGCGACCAGAGAGAATGCTGAGCTGTGGCCAGACGTGCCAGCGCAGCGACCCGTCAAGCTTCAGTTGATAACCACTGCGTGCCTCGACCTGCCGCACCATATAAGTGCGGAAATCGTTCGGGTTAACCAGCAAAACCAACGCCGAAAGGCCAGCAACCAGCACCACCAGCAAAATCATCAGCGTTGTCAGAACTCTTCTCATGGCATCCTCGATGGACTAACGATCAGTCTTTATCAATACGGCTGGCAACCGCGCCCTGCTGGTCGCGATATTTTGCGTCCTGACGGCGGTTATAAGGACGATCGGCAGGACCTGACAGAGGTTCAAAGCTTAACGCGCCGATCATCATTCCAGGGCGTAGAGCCAGAGGCAGTTTACCGGCATTGAAGAACTCCAGTACGATACGGCCAGACCAGCCGGGATCAATACGGTGCGCGGTTACGTGAACCATCAACCCCAGACGCGCCAGTGATGAGCGACCATCCAGCCAGCCAACCAGGTCCGCTGGCAGCGTCACGGATTCATACGTCACCGCCAGCGCCAGTTCACCTGGGTGCAAATAAAAGGCTTCGCCTTCGTCAATGACGATTTCGTCACTCATCACGCGATCGAGCGCGGCGCTGACTTCATCCTTCGGCCCGCTGAGGTCGATGAACGGCGCGGTGTGGCCACTAAAGGTACGGAATTTATTCCCCAACCGCACATCAACGGTCACACCATTGATACGCTCCACCGGTGGACGTGGGGTAATAGACAAACGGCCTTCATCCAGCCAGGCTTCAATATCGCGATCACAAAGACGCATGGCACTTTCTCCTTTCATGCATCGTACCCTGAGGCGGTAAACACTCAGGGTAAAACCAGGTTATCTCTGAACGGTACACAATTCACGCGGCTTATTCAAAAAACTGGCTGATTTTCGCTTTTAAGATATCAATAGCTATGCGGTTTTTGCCCCCACGCGGCACGATGATATCGGCGTATTGCTTGGACGGTTCAATAAATTGCAGGAACATTGGGCGGACCGTTTTCTGGTATTGCGCCATGACGGAGTCCATCGAACGACCGCGCTCATTAACGTCACGTTTGATGCGGCGCATCAGGCAGATATCCAGCGGGGTATCGACGAAAATAGAGAAGTTCATGGACTCACGCAGACGGGCATCAGTGAGAAGCAGAATGCCTTCCAGGATGATGACCTTCTTCGGCTCGATGCGGATAGTTTCCTGAGTGCGGGTATGTTCTACATAACTGTAAACCGGCAGTTCAATCGCCTGGCCGCTCTTAAGCGCTTCCAGATGCTGGAACAGTAAACTGTGATCCATTGCATTTGGGTGGTCATAGTTGGTTTTTACGCGCTCTTCCATCGACAGATGGGATTGATCTTTGTAATAGCTGTCTTCGGGAATGACGCCGATATGCTCATCACCTACTTGTTCACGCAGTTCGCGATAAAGCGTACTGGCAATTAGACTTTTACCTGAAGCCGATGCGCCGGCGATGCCTATAATGACGCACTGATGAGACTTATCAGTCATAAATTTAGCGACCTGATTAACCTGGATGTTAAGGAAGGACGACGCCGGAGCGTCAAACGCGGCAATTATAGGGATTTCGGGAGCGTGATACCAGTCGAAAGCACAGGTTCTGCGAGACAGCCTGAAAAGTGACGCATTCTTCCTTTAGTTAAATTTAAATGAACACTTTTTCAGCAATTAACATGGATTTTTTTAAGAGTAACTATTTAATAAGTCTATGATGTCAAATTATGAGCAGTCACCATATGAATTGTAAATTGTTTGTACTAGCATAAACCAAATTATCAAATTCACTCGTCCGGACTTCTTTCCTGGCGGCATGGCGTCTCTGGATAAAGCGGTAATGAATAAACAATACCAGCGGGTTTTGGTTACCACCCCACATCCTTTATTACGACTTGTCTGTCTGGGCCTGGTCACCTTTATCTTTACCTTATTTTCGCTTGAGCTAACTCGCTTCGGTACTCTGCTGGCGCCGCTCTGGTTTCCCACCGCCATCATGATGGTGGCGTTTTACCGCCATGCAGGAAAAATGTGGCCGGGGATTGCTCTGGCCTGTTCGTTTGGCAATATTCTGGCTTCATGGATGTTGTTTTCGTGGGGGGCGACAAGCTTCATCTACCCCTCAATCAACGTGATTGAAGCTGTGATTGGCGCGTTGCTACTGCGCAAATTGCTCCCGTGGTATAACCCGCTGCAAAATCTGAATGACTGGATCCGTCTGGCCATTGGCAGCGCGCTGGTGCCACCACTGATGGGCGGTGTTCTGGTCTATTTTCTGGTCCCTACTCCAGAACCACTGCGTAATTTCCTCGTCTGGGTCTTGTCTGAAGCCATCGGTGCGCTGGCGCTGGTGCCGTTAGGATTGCTTTTTAAACCGCATTATCTGCTGCGCCATCGTGATCCGAGATTACTGCTTGAAACGCTGACCACCATGGCGGTGACGTTAGTCCTCAGTTGGGCAGCTATCAGCTGGCTGCCGTGGCCCTTTACCTGCGTTATCGTTCTGCTTATGTGGAGTGCCGTACGCCTGCCGCGAATGGAAGCGTTCATGGTGTTTCTGGTCACCGTTATGGTGGTTTCCCTGATGATCGCCCGTAACCCTCTGGCGTTGACCACTCAGCATACTAACGCCATGTTGAATGCGCCGTGGCTACCGTTCCTGATGCTGCTTCTGCCTGCCAACGTAATGACCATGGTGATGTATGCTTTCCGCGCAGAACGCAAACATATTACCGAGAGCGAGGAGCGTTTTCGTAACGCGATGGAGTATTCCGCTATCGGGATGGCGCTGGTCAGCATTGAGGGCAAATGGCTTCAGGCCAACAAGGCACTGTGCAACTTTCTCGGTTACAGCCAGAGTGAGCTCCAGTCGCTCACCTTCCAGCAGTTAACCTGGCCGGAAGATTTGCATACCGACCTGAAACAACTGGAGCAACTGGTCAACGGAGAGATTAATACCTACACCCTTGAGAAGCGCTACTACACGCGCAATGGAGAGGTGGTCTGGGCGCTTCTTGCTGTCTCTGTCGTGCGCCATACCGACGGTTCACCCCTCTATTTTATTGCCCAGATCGAAGATATTAATGACCTGAAGCAGACCGAGTGGGTCAACAAACGCCTGATGGAGCGTATTACGCTTGCCAACGAAGCGGGGGGGATCGGCATCTGGGAGTGGGACCTGGAGCCTGACATTATTAGCTGGGACAAACGGATGTTCGAGCTTTATGAAATACCGCTGCACATCAAGCCCACCTGGCAACTCTGGCATGAAACGATGCTGCCTGAGGATCGCGCGCATGCAGAAAAGGTGCTGCGGGACTCTCTGATCGCCCGTTTGCCGTTTAAGCTTGAATTCCGCATCCGCGTGAAGGACGGCGTGCGACATATCCGCTCTCTGGCGAACCGGGTGCTGAACAAGCAGGGCGAAGTCGAACGCCTGCTCGGTATCAACATGGACATGACCGAAGTTAAGCAACTCAACGAGGCCCTGTTCCAGGAAAAAGAGCGTCTGCACATAACCCTCGACTCCATCGGCGAAGCGGTGCTGTGCACCGATATCAACATGAATGTCACCTTCATGAACCCGGTTGCCGAAAAAATGAGCGGCTGGCTGCAGACCGAAGCTATCGGTCAGCCCATCCTGCGGGTGCTGCATATTACCTTTGGTGAAAAAGGGCCGCTGATGGAGAACATTCATAGCGGTGATATGTCCCGTTCCGATATCGATCAGGACGTGGTCCTGAACTGCCGCACCGGCGGTAATTTTGATATTCATTACAGCATTACGCCGCTCAGCACACTGGACGGACAAAACATTGGCTCGGTTATCGTGATTCAGGATGTGACAGAGTCGCGCAAAATGCTGCGCCAGTTGAGTTACAGCGCCTCCCACGATGCCCTGACCCACCTGGCAAACCGGGTTAGCTTCGAAAATCATCTCAAACGGCTCTTGCAGACCGTTCGCGAAACGCGCCAGCGCCATGCGCTGGTCTTTATCGATCTTGATCGTTTCAAAGCGGTCAACGATACGGCAGGCCACGCCGCAGGTGATGCCCTGCTCAGGGAGCTCTCTTCATTAATGTTGACCATGCTTCGCTCGAGTGATGTGCTGGCGCGTCTGGGCGGGGACGAATTCGGTTTGCTGTTGCCGGACTGCAACATAGAGAGCGCACGTTATATCGCCAGCCGCCTGATCCATACCATCAATGGCTATCACTTTATGTGGGAAGGACGCCTGCACAGAATTGGTGCCAGCGCAGGTATCACGTTGATTGATGAAAATAATCATCAGGCATCGGAAATCATGTCACAGGCTGATATCGCCTGTTATGCCTCGAAAAACAGTGGGCGCGGCATCGTCACGGTTTACGAACCTCAGCAGGAGCGGGACCACAGCGCACGCAGCATGATGTCACTGGATGAACAGTGGCACATGATTAAAGACAATCATCTGATGATGATAGCCCGCAGTGTCGCCTCGCCACGCATACCGGAAAGCTGTAACTTCTGGCTCATTTCGTTACGCCTGTGGACCAGCCAGGGCGAAGTACAGGAAGAACACGCCTTCCGATCTGGCCTGGCGGAGCCTGAGCTGTTGCACGCTCTCGACAGACGGATCTTTAGCGAATTTTTCCGTACCTCTGCCGCACAGGTTGCCAGTAAAGGTATGGGCGTTGCACTGCCGCTTTCTGAAGCCGGTTTGGCCAGCGTGACGCTGGTCGATGAACTTCTCGACCTGCTGGATAAAAGCCCACTGCCGGGCCGTCTTCTGCATCTGATCATCCCTGCCGATGTGGTGTGCAACCCGGATGAAAACCTGCAACGGGGGCTGCAAAAGCTTCGTCAGGCGGGTTGTCGCGTGATCTTCAGTCAGGTGGGGCGTGACATGAACGTCTTTACCCACCTGAGCGCGAATATGGCCGACTATCTAATGCTGGATGCGGAAGTGGTAACCAATGTTTATGGCAACCTGATGGATGAAATGATGGTGACTATCATCCAGGGCCATGCCCAGCGCCTGGGGATGAAAACCATCGCGGGTCCCTGTAACCAGCCGATCATGATGGATACACTCTCTGGCATCGGGCTCGATTTTATTTATGGTGACACGATTGCCGAGCCACAGCCGCTGGATCTACTTCTCAATACCAGTTATTTCGCTATCAACTGACGGCGCCCAGCCGTCGGTATACCAGATGTGCAGCAGCGCGTAAGAACGCCAGGGCTGCCAGCGCTGAGCATAGCGACGAATTTGCGCTGGCGTCATCCCGGCAAAGCGTTGCTTAATCAGATAATCATCCGGCAGAAAAACATCCTTCGCCTGCCAGCCGCGCAGAGCCAGATAGTTTGCCGTCCAGCGCCCTATTCCAGGCCGCTGCTGTAACGCCTTCATGCCTGCCTCAACATCCTCAGGTGGCGTCAGCGGAAACGTGCCTTCAATGACCGATTGCGCCAGATGAATCAATGACTCAGCGCGTTTGACTGGCATCCCGAGCGCTTTCAGCGCCAGCGGGTCCGTTGCGGCCAGCGCTTGTGGTGTGGGGAAGCAGACATAGCCTGGCGAATCGTTTACCGGTTCGCCGCACAGCGCCACCACGCGCGACGTCAGTTTCGCCGCCATCGCCACGCTCACCAGCTGCCCGAGAATCGCCCGCACGCCCTGCTCGTACGCGTCCATCGCCCCCGGCAAACGCAAGCCTGGCCGTGCAACGCCGAGATCGCCAAGCGTCTTGTGAATTTCATGCGGATCGCAGGCCAGATCGAACAGACACCCAATACGTTCAAGACAGGTTTGCGCAACCGGGATTAACCCGAGGCTCAGCGTCACCTGTAGCGTGTGGGTCAGGTTATCCGGTGTAACGCGAAAGATCCCCTGGTGCCCCTCACAGGCGAAACTGCGCTCGTAATAGTATTCAGTGACGGTCTCAACGCCCTCTACCGCACGCGCGCCAAGAAAGCCAAACATCCATTGCCAGTCATAAGGGGGTTGCCAGGTCAGGGTAAACATTGTCGCTCCTTTTTTGTTCCCCTCAGCATAAACCGAAAGACCTTGTTTCGCCTTGCTTTCATATTCCTGTTGTCGCGATGCAGACATTTCGTTAAAGTCTCGCCCCTTCTCACTGGCATGGGGATTATTCGTGTTTATTGGATTTGACTACGGTACGGCAAACTGCTCGGTTGCAATTATGCAGGACGGACAGCCACAGCTCCTGAAAATGGAAAAAGAGAGTACGCTGCTGCCCTCAATGCTCTGCGCACCTACCCGCGAAGCGGTCAGCGAATGGCTGTTCCGCCATCATCAGGTTCCGGCCACCGCGGCGGAGACTCAGGCATTGCTGCGCCGCGCGGTCAGTTTTAACCGCGAGGAAGATATCGACGTTACGCCTTCCAGCGTGCAGTTCGGCCTCTCTTCGCTCGGGCACTACATCGAAGATCCCGAAGAGGTTTACTTCGTTAAATCACCAAAATCCTTCCTGGGTGCCAGCGGTCTGAAGCCACAGCAGGTGGCGATGTTTGAAGATCTGGTCTGCGCCATGATGCTGCACATTCGCAATCAGGCGCAAACCCAGGTGTCGGAAGCGATCGCCCAGGCGGTGATTGGCCGTCCGATCAACTTCCAGGGTCTGGGGGGAGATGACGCTAACCAGCAGGCGCAGGGTATCCTTGAACGTGCGGCGCACCGTGCAGGCTTCCGTGACGTGGTGTTCCAGTATGAGCCCGTTGCGGCGGGACTGGATTTTGAAGCCACACTGACGGAAGAGAAACGCGTATTAGTCGTGGATATCGGCGGCGGTACGACGGACTGCTCGCTGCTGCTGATGGGGCCACAATGGCATAACCGTCGCGACCGCGAAAACAGCTTGCTGGGGCACAGTGGCTGCCGTATCGGCGGTAACGATCTCGATATTGCCCTGGCGTTCAAGAGCCTGATGCCACTGCTCGGCATGGGCGGACAAACTGAAAAAGGCATCGCTCTGCCAATCCTGCCATGGTGGAACGCTATCGCGATTAACGACGTCCCGGCGCAGAGTGATTTTTACAGCACTGCAAATGGCCGTTTCCTGAACGACCTGGTACGCGACGCGCAGGACGCCGAAAAAGTCGCCCTGCTGTATAAAGTGTGGCGTCAGCGTCTTAGCTATCGCGTGGTACGTACCGCAGAAGAGAGCAAAATCGCCCTTTCCGACCGCGCTGAGCATGCGGTCTCCTTGCCGTTTATCAGCGACGATCTGGCCACTGCGATTTCTCAGGACGGGCTGGAGGCCGCGCTCGCGCAGCCGCTGCAGCGTATTCTGGAGCAGGTGCAGCTGGCGCTGGAAAACGGCAAAGAGAAGCCGGACGTTATCTATCTGACCGGGGGGAGCGCGCGTTCACCGCTGATCAAAAAAGCGCTGGCGGAACAGCTGCCGGGCATTCCGATTGCGGGTGGCGATGACTTTGGTTCCGTTACCGCCGGCCTGGCGCGCTGGGCGCAGGTGATGTTTAGCTAGTCTCATTGTGCCGGGTGGCGTATCCGCTCCACCCGGCTAAAAAGAGCACCATACTCAGACCATTCCTGACAGTCTTCCATATTTCCTCCATTTTTCCGCTGTGTTACCTGACTAAACTAGTATCATTCCCCGAAGTATTCAGGATGAGAACGTATAACGATGAAAGGCCGTAATAAATCCCGCTGGGCAATCGCCGCTGGCATCATTGTGGTGGTCCTTGCCGCCGCCTGGTACTGGCACAGTCAATCCGCAAACTCCGCAGCCCCCGCGGGTGCCACCAGCCAGCCACAGCGCCCGACGGGTGGAGGGCGTCACGGTATGCGCGGCGGTGCGCTGGCACCTGTACAGGCAGCTACGGCAGTGAATAAAGCCGTTCCGCGCTATCTTACAGGTCTTGGGACGATTACCGCCGCCAACACCGTAACAGTACGCAGCCGCGTCGACGGCCAGCTGATGGCCATTCACTTCCAGGAAGGTCAGCAGGTCAAAGCGGGCGATCTGTTGGCAGAAATCGACCCGAGCCAGTTCAAGGTGGCGCTGGCCCAGGCGCAGGGACAGCTCGCAAAGGACAACGCCACGCTCGCCAATGCCCGGCGCGATTTAGCGCGTTACCAGCAGCTGGTCAAAACCAACCTGGTATCGCGGCAGGAGCTGGACACCCAGCAGTCGCTGGTCAGCGAAACGCAGGGCACCATTAAAGCCGATGAAGCTGCCGTCGCCAGTGCACAGCTGCAGCTGGACTGGAGCCGCATCACCGCGCCGATTGACGGGCGCGTGGGCCTGAAGCAGGTCGATATCGGTAACCAAATCTCAAGCGGCGACACCACGGGCATCGTGGTGATCACCCAAACCCACCCGATTGATTTAGTCTTTACCCTGCCGGAAAGCGACATTGCGACCGTGGTGCAGGCGCAAAAAGCCGGTAATGGCCTGGTGGTGGAAGCCTGGGACCGCACCAACAAGCAGAAACTCAGCGAAGGTTCCCTGCTCAGCCTGGACAACCAGATCGACACCACCACCGGCACCATCAAGCTCAAAGCACGGTTTAATAACCAGGACGACGCCCTCTTCCCGAACCAGTTCGTCAATGCGCGGATGCTGGTTGCGACCGAAGAAAACGCAGTGGTGATCCCATCGGCAGCACTGCAGATGGGTAATGAAGGGAACTTTGTCTGGGTACTGAACAGCGACAATAAAGTCAGTAAACATCTGGTGAAAACCGGGATTCAGGACAGCCAGATGGTGGTCATCAGCGCCGGACTTTCCGCGGGCGACCGCGTGGTCACCGACGGCATTGACCGTCTGACCGAAGGGGCGAAAGTGGAAGTGGTTGAGCCTGCAAAACAGGGGGAGAAAGCCTGATGCAGGTCATGCCTCCAGATTCTACAGGTGGGCCGTCACGCCTGTTCATTTTACGTCCTGTCGCAACCACGCTGCTGATGGTGGCAATTCTGCTGGCCGGGATTATCGGCTATCGCTTCCTGCCCGTTTCGGCGCTCCCGGAAGTGGATTACCCCACCATTCAGGTGGTAACGCTTTATCCTGGCGCCAGCCCGGACGTGGTGACGTCAGCCATTACCGCGCCGCTGGAGCGTCAGTTCGGTCAAATGTCTGGCCTGAAGCAGATGTCCTCCCAGAGTTCCGGTGGCGCATCCGTCGTGACGCTGCAGTTCCAGCTGACGCTGTCACTGGATGTCGCCGAGCAGGAGGTACAGGCCGCCATCAACGCGGCCACCAACCTGCTGCCGTCAGACCTGCCTAATCCACCGGTCTACAGCAAGGTGAACCCGGCGGATCCGCCGATCATGACGCTGGCCGTGACCTCCTCCGCCATGCCGATGACGCAGGTGGAAGATATGGTCGAAACCCGCGTGGCGCAGAAGATTTCTCAGGTTTCCGGCGTTGGCCTCGTCACGCTGGCGGGCGGACAACGCCCGGCGGTACGCGTGAAGCTCAACGCCCAGGCGATTGCCGCTCTGGGGTTGACCAGCGAAACCATTCGCAGCGCCATCAGCAATGCTAACGTCAACTCGGCGAAGGGCTCGCTGGACGGCCCAACCCGTGCCGTTACGCTCTCCGCGAACGACCAGATGCAGTCCGCCGATGAATACCGTCAGCTGATTATCGCCTACCAGAACGGTGCGCCGGTGCGTCTGGGTGATGTGGCGACCGTCGAACAAGGAGCGGAAAACAGCTGGCTGGGAGCCTGGGCCAACAAGCAGCAGGCGATCGTGATGAACGTCCAGCGTCAGCCGGGCGCAAACATCATTGAAACCGCCGACAGCATCCGCACCATGTTGCCGCAGCTGATCGAAAGCCTGCCGAAATCGGTCAGCGTGAAGGTGCTTTCCGACCGTACCACGAATATTCGCGCGTCGGTCACCGACACCCAGTTCGAGCTGATGCTGGCGATTGCGCTGGTGGTGATGATTATCTATCTGTTCCTGCGCAACGTTCCGGCAACCATCATTCCCGCCGTCGCCGTCCCGCTCTCGCTGGTGGGGACGTTTGCGGTGATGGTGTTCCTCGATTTCTCAATCAATAACCTGACGCTGATGGCGCTCACCATCGCCACCGGGTTCGTGGTGGATGATGCCATCGTGGTTATCGAGAACATCTCGCGCTATATCGAGAAAGGGGAAAAACCGCTGGCGGCCGCGCTAAAAGGTGCGGGTGAGATCGGCTTTACCATTATCTCGTTGACCTTCTCGCTGATTGCGGTGCTGATCCCGCTGCTGTTTATGGGCGATATCGTCGGCCGTCTGTTCCGCGAGTTTGCCGTGACCCTGGCGGTCGCCATATTGATTTCTGCGGTCGTCTCGCTGACGCTGACCCCGATGATGTGCGCCCGCATGCTAAGCCATGAGTCCCTGCGCAAGCAAAACCGTTTCTCCCGCGCCTCCGAACGCATGTTTGAACGTATTATCGCGGCGTACGGACGTCTGCTGGCGAAAGTGCTCAACCATCCGTGGGCAACGCTCGGCGTGGCACTCGGTACGCTGGCGCTCAGCGTCTTACTGTGGATCGTGATCCCGAAGGGCTTTTTCCCGATTCAGGACAACGGCATTATTCAGGGCACGCTTCAGGCACCGCAGTCGGTCTCCTTCGCTAACATGGCCCAGCGGCAGCAGCAGGTATCTGAGATCATCATGAAAGATCCGGCGGTGGAGAGCCTGACCTCCTATGTCGGCGTGGATGGCACCAACCCCTCTCTGAATAGCGCACGTCTGCAAATCAACCTTAAACCATTGAGTCAGCGCGACGATCGCGTAAACGCGGTGATTGAACGTCTGCAAGAGTCCGTGGCGCGCGTGCCTGGCGTGGAACTGTATCTGCAGCCGATTCAGGATTTGACCATTGATACCCAGGTCAGCCGGACCCAGTACCAGTTCACGCTGCAGGCCACCACGCTTGATGCCCTCAGCACCTGGGTACCGCAGCTGGTAGATAAGCTAAAAACCCTGCCGCAACTCTCTGACGTCAGCAGCGACTGGCAGGACAAAGGTCTGGCAGCGTATGTGAATGTGAATCGTGACACCGCCAGCCGTCTGGGCATCACGATGGCAGACGTCGATAACGCGCTGTATAACGCCTTTGGGCAGCGACTGATCTCCACGATTTACACTCAGGCGAATCAGTATCGCGTGGTGCTGGAGCACAACACCGAGCACACGCCTGGCCTGGCGGGGCTGGACTCGGTACGCCTGACCAGCAAAGACGGGGGGATTGTGCCATTAAGCGCCATCTCGACCGTGGAAGAGCGCTATACCCCGCTGTCGATTAACCATCTGGACCAGTTCCCGTCCACCACCATTTCTTTCAACGTACCGGATAACTATTCTCTTGGCGAAGCCGTGGAAGCGATTCTGGCCGCAGAGAAAACGCTGAGCTTCCCGTCCGATATTCAGACCCAGTTCCAGGGCAGTACGCTGGCGTTTCAGGCGGCGCTCGGCAACACCATCTGGCTGATTGTCGCGGCAGTGGTCGCAATGTATATCGTGCTCGGCGTGCTGTATGAAAGCTTTATCCATCCGATCACCATCCTCTCTACCCTGCCGACGGCAGGTGTCGGGGCACTGCTGGCATTGATGCTGGCGGGTAGCGAGCTGGATGTGATTGCGATTATCGGCATCATCCTGCTTATCGGGATCGTGAAGAAAAACGCCATTATGATGATCGATTTTGCCCTTGCTGCCGAGCGCGAGCAGGGGATGAACCCGCGCGATGCGATTTTCCAGGCCTGCCTGCTGCGTTTTCGTCCGATCCTGATGACCACCCTGGCCGCCCTGCTGGGCGCGCTGCCGCTGATGCTCAGTACCGGCGTCGGCGCGGAGCTGCGACGTCCGCTGGGGATCGGCATGGTCGGCGGTCTGCTGGTGAGCCAGGTGCTGACCCTCTTCACCACGCCGGTGATCTACCTGCTGTTCGACCGCCTGGCGCTGTGGACCAAAAGCCGCTTCCCGAAACGTGAAGAGGAGGCATAAGTGAAGTTTTTCGCTCTCTTCATTTATCGCCCGGTGGCGACGATTTTAATCTCGCTCGCCATCACCCTTTGCGGCGTACTGGGCTTCCGGCTGCTGCCGGTGGCTCCCCTGCCGCAGGTAGATTTTCCGGTGATCATGGTTAGCGCCTCGCTGCCTGGCGCATCGCCGGAAACGATGGCCTCGTCAGTCGCCACACCGCTGGAACGTTCACTCGGGCGGATTGCCGGAATTAATGAGATGACCTCCAGCAGCTCGCTGGGCAGCACGCGTATCATTCTGGAGTTCAGCTTCGATCGGGATATTAACGGTGCGGCACGCGACGTGCAGGCCGCCATTAACGCCGCGCAAAGCCTGCTCCCGAGCGGAATGCCGAGCCGCCCGACGTACCGCAAGGCTAACCCGTCCGATGCGCCGATCATGATCCTGACGCTGACCTCGGATACCTACTCGCAGGGGCAGCTTTACGACTTTGCGTCTACCCAGCTGGCGCAGACAATCTCACAAATTAACGGCGTCGGCGACGTGAGCGTCGGCGGGAGCTCCCTGCCCGCCGTGCGCGTGGGCTTGAACCCGCAGGCGTTGTTCAATCAGGGCGTGTCGCTGGATGATGTGCGCTCCGCCATCAGCACTGCCAACGTCCGTAAACCGCAGGGTGCCGTCGAGAACAACAGCCATCGCTGGCAGATCCAGACGAACGACGAGCTAAAAACTGCCGCCGAATATCAGCCGCTGATCGTCCACTATAACAACGGTGCAGCGGTACGTTTAAGCGACGTGGCCAGCGTCACGGACTCGGTGCAGGACGTGCGTAACGCCGGGATGACCAACGCCAAACCGGCGATTTTGCTGATGATCCGCAAGCTGCCGGAAGCCAACATTATTGAGACGGTGAACAGCATCCGCGCGCGTCTTCCGGTGTTGCAGGAGACGATCCCGGCTGAGATCGATTTGCAGATTGCCCAGGATCGCTCCCCAACCATTCGCGCCTCGCTTGAAGAGGTGGAGCAAACCCTGGTTATCTCCGTCGCGCTGGTGATCCTGGTGGTCTTCCTGTTCCTGCGATCCGGCCGCGCGACGCTGATCCCGGCAGTCGCCGTACCGGTGTCGCTGATTGGTACCTTTGCCGCCATGTATCTGTGTGGCTTTAGCCTCAACAACCTGTCGCTGATGGCCTTGACCATCGCAACGGGATTTGTGGTCGATGACGCCATCGTGGTGCTGGAAAATATATCCCGCCATCTGGAAGCAGGTGTCAAACCGCTACAGGCGGCGCTTCAGGGAACGCGCGAGGTAGGCTTTACGGTGCTCTCCATGAGCCTGTCACTGGTGGCAGTGTTCCTGCCGCTGCTGCTGATGGGCGGGCTGCCGGGCCGGTTACTGCGGGAGTTTGCCGTCACCCTCTCCGTCGCTATCGGTATTTCGCTGATCATCTCCCTTACGCTCACGCCAATGATGTGCGGCTGGATGTTAAAACGCAGCCAACCGCACTCGCAGCCGCGCCGTAAAGGCTTTGGTCGCATCCTGATGGCCATACAGGAGCGCTACGGCAAATCACTGAAATGGGTGCTGAACCATACCCGCCTGGTCGGCCTGGTGCTCATCGGTACCATTGTGCTCAACGTCTGGATGTACATCACCATCCCGAAAACCTTCTTCCCGGAACAGGATACCGGGGTGTTGATGGGCGGTATTCAGGCTGACCAGAGCATTTCGTTCCAGGCGATGCGCGGCAAGCTGCAGGACTTTATGAAGATCATTCGTGAAGACAAAGCCGTGGATAACGTCACCGGCTTTACAGGCGGGTCGCGCGTCAACAGCGGAATGATGTTTATTACTCTAAAACCGCGCGGAGAGCGCAACGAAACCGCCCAGCAGGTGATTGACCGTCTTAGGGTGAAACTCGCCAAAGAGCCCGGTGCCAATCTGTTTTTGATGGCCGTTCAGGATATCCGCGTTGGCGGGCGTCAGGCGAATGCCAGCTATCAGTACACGCTGCTCTCTGATGATTTGGCCGCCCTGCGCGAGTGGGAGCCGAAGATCCGCAAGGCGCTGGCCGCCCTGCCGGAGCTGGCGGACGTGAATTCCGATCAGCAGGACAACGGTGCAGAGATGGCCCTGACCTACGACCGCGAGACCATGTCACGTCTGGGCATTAATGTTGAAGCCGCCAACAGCCTGCTGAACAATGCCTTCGGTCAGCGCGAGATCTCCACCATCTATCAGCCGATGAATCAGTATAAAGTGGTGATGGAAGTTGATCCGCGTTACACCCAGGACATTAGTGCCCTGGATAAAATGTTTGTAATCAATAACGACGGCAAGGCGATACCGCTCTCATACTTTGCCAGCTGGCGGCCTGCCAACGCGCCGCTGTCGGTGAACCATCAGGGGTTGTCGGCAGCATCGACCATCTCCTTTAACCTGCCAGCCGGTTCATCACTTTCCGAGGCCAGTGATGCGATCAACCGCGCGATGACGCAGCTTGGCGTGCCGTCTACCGTACGCGGTAGCTTTGCCGGAACGGCGCAGGTATTTCAGGACACAATGAACTCGCAGGTGATTTTGATCCTGGCCGCCATTGCCACGGTCTATATTGTGCTTGGCGTACTGTATGAGAGTTACGTTCATCCGCTGACGATCCTCTCGACGCTGCCGTCGGCGGGTGTCGGGGCATTGCTTGCGCTGGAGTTGTTTGGTGCGCCATTCAGCTTAATCGCCTTAATCGGGATCATGCTATTAATCGGCATTGTGAAGAAAAATGCGATCATGATGGTGGACTTCGCGCTGGATGCTCAGCGTAACGGCAACCTGTCGCCAGAAGAGGCGATATTCCAGGCCTGTCTGCTGCGTTTCCGTCCGATCATGATGACCACCCTGGCGGCGCTGTTTGGCGCGCTGCCGCTGGTTATCTCGGGCGGAGACGGCTCAGAGCTGCGCCAGCCGCTGGGGATCACCATTGTCGGCGGTCTGGTCATGAGCCAGCTGCTGACGCTGTACACCACGCCGGTGGTCTATCTGTTCTTTGACCGTCTGCGACTGCGTTTTTTGCGGAAAAACAGAACTACGGTGACCGAATAAATGACCGACCTCCCCGCTAACGTTCGCTGGCAACTATGGATTGTCGCCTTCGGCTTCTTTATGCAGTCGCTGGACACGACCATCGTCAATACCGCCCTCCCCTCGATGGCGAAAAGTCTGGGAGAGAGTCCGCTGCATATGCATATGGTGATTGTCTCCTACGTACTGACGGTTGCGGTGATGCTGCCGGCCAGCGGCTGGCTGGCGGACAAAGTCGGCGTGCGGAATATCTTCTTTACCGCGATCGTCTTGTTTACCACGGGTTCGCTGTTTTGCGCTCAGGCCAACACCCTCGACCAGCTAATCATGGCGCGGGTGTTGCAGGGCGTTGGCGGGGCGATGATGGTCCCCGTCGGAAGGTTAACAGTTATGAAAATTGTTCCACGTGAGCAATACATGGCGGCAATGACCTTTGTGACCCTTCCCGGTCAGGTGGGGCCGCTGCTGGGCCCGGCGCTGGGCGGTATGCTGGTGGAATATGCGTCCTGGCACTGGATATTCTTAATCAACCTTCCTGTTGGCATCATCGGTGCCATTGCCACGCTGATGCTGATGCCTAACTACACCATGCAAACCCGACGCTTTGATTTCTTTGGTTTTATACTGCTGGCGGGAGGGATGGCAACGCTGACGCTGGCACTCGACGGACAAAAAGGTCTTGGGATTTCGCCCCTGACGCTCGGGCTCCTGATCGCCCTCGGCGTTACCGCCATACTGTGGTACCTGTGGCACGCCAGAGGTAACGATAAAGCGCTGTTCAGCCTGAACTTGTTTAAAAACCCAACCTATCGCCTTGGCCTGTTCGGCAGCTTCGCCGGGCGAGTCGGCAGCGGCATGCTGCCGTTTATGACACCCGTTTTCCTGCAAATCGGAATGGGATTTTCGCCGTTCCACGCGGGCCTGATGATGATCCCGATGGTGCTCGGCAGCATGGGAATGAAGCGAATCGTGGTGCAGGTAGTGAACCGCTTTGGCTACCGTCACGTGCTGGTAACCGCCACGCTGGGTCTGGCGCTGGTCAGCCTGCTGTTTATGGCCGTGGCGCTGATGGGCTGGTACTACGTTCTGCCGCTGGTGCTGTTCTGCCAGGGGATCATTAACTCCATGCGCTTCTCGTCGATGAACACGCTGACGCTGAAGGACCTGCCGGACGATCTGGCGAGCAGCGGCAACAGCCTGCTGTCGATGGTTATGCAACTGTCGATGAGCGTGGGCGTCACCGTAGCGGGTTTACTGCTCGGTATGTACGGACAACACCATCTCAGCGTTGATACCTCGGTCGCGCATCAGGTCTTTTTATACACCTATCTCAGCATGGCGGTCATCATCGCCCTGCCCGCTTTCATCTTCGCCAGAGTGCCTGATGATACCAGCAAGAATGTCGTTATCCTGCGCAGTAAAAGGAGTGAATCATGAAATTCTGGCGACCGGGCATTACCGGTAAGCTCTTTGTCGCAATATTTGCCACCTGTATTGTCCTGCTGATCACCATGCACTGGGCCGTGCGGATCAGCTTTGAGCGCGGTTTTATTGATTACATCAAGCATGGCAATGAACAGCGTTTACAGGGCTTAAGCGATGCGCTGAGTGAACAGTACGCCCAGCACGGCAACTGGCGTTTTCTGCGCAATAACGACCGCTTTATTTTCCAGATCTTGCGCTCACTTGAGCATGACACCGGTGACGATCGCCCTGGGCCAGGCATGCCCCCGCACGGCTGGCGCACGCAGTTCTGGGTGATCGATCAGGATATGCGCCCGCTGGTTGGCCCGCGCGCGCCGATTCCGCCGGACGGCACCCGTCGTGCGATTAAAGTGAATAACGCGACCGTCGGCTGGGTTATCGCCTCGCCGGTGGAGCGCCTGACGCGTAATACCGATATTAACTTTGACCGTCAGCAGCGCCGGACAAGCTGGCTGATTGTCGCCCTCTCCACCCTGCTCGCCGCGCTTGCCACCTTCCCGCTGGCGCGCGGTCTGCTCGCCCCGGTGAAACGGCTGGTGGAAGGCACGCACAAGCTGGCCGCCGGGGATTTCACGACCCGCGTCGATACCCGCAGCCAGGATGAACTGGGTAAGCTGGCTCAGGACTTTAACCAGCTCGCCAGTACCCTGGAGAAAAACCAGCAGATGCGCCGCGATTTTATGGCCGACATTTCGCACGAGCTGCGCACCCCTCTGGCAGTGCTGCGCGGCGAGCTGGAGGCCATTCAGGATGGTGTACGCCAGTTCACGCCTGAATCGGTGGCCTCATTGCAGGCCGAAGTGGGCACGCTCACCAAACTGGTGGATGACCTCCACCAGCTCTCTATGTCCGACGAAGGGGCGCTGGCCTACCAGAAAGCGCCTGTCGACGTGATTAGCGTCCTGGAAGTCACCACCGGCGCTTTCCGGGAACGTTTTGCCAGCCGCAATCTGAAAATTGATCTCTCTTTGCCAGACAGCGCGGTGGTGTTTGGCGACAAAGACCGGCTGATGCAGCTTTTCAACAACCTGCTGGAAAACAGCCTGCGCTACACCGACAGCGGTGGCGGGCTGCATATCTCCGGCAAACAGGAAAACGGGAACTTTGCCCTGACCTTTGCCGATTCCACCCCCGGCGTGCAGGACGCACAGCTGGAAAAACTGTTTGAGCGTTTCTACCGTACCGAAGGCTCGCGCAACCGTGCCAGCGGCGGTTCCGGTCTGGGACTGGCGATTTGCGTTAACATCGTTGAGGCGCATAATGGCACGATCCGCGCCGCCCATTCGCCTTTTGGCGGGGTTAGCATTACAGTAGAGTTACCTCTGGAACGGGATTTATCGAGAGAAGCATGACCGAGTTACCGATTGACGAAAACACGCCACGCATTTTGATTGTGGAAGATGAGCCGAAACTTGGGCAGTTACTGATCGACTATTTACGCGCGGCAAGCTATGCCCCGTCGCTGATTAATCATGGCGACCAGGTGCTGCCGTACGTGCGCCAGACGCCGCCGGACCTGATCCTGCTGGATCTGATGCTCCCCGGTACCGATGGCCTGACCCTGTGCCGGGAAATTCGTCGCTTCTCCGACGTGCCCATCGTCATGGTCACTGCCAAAATTGAAGAGATTGACCGCCTGCTGGGCCTCGAAATCGGTGCAGATGATTACATCTGTAAACCCTACAGCCCACGTGAAGTCGTCGCCCGCGTGAAAACCATTCTGCGCCGCTGCAAGCCTCATCGTGAACTGCAGGTGCTGGACGCAGAAAGTCCGCTGATTGTGGATGAAAGCCGTTTTCAGGCGAGCTGGCGTAACAAGATGCTGGACCTGACCCCTGCTGAGTTCCGCCTGCTGAAAACCCTCTCCCACGAACCGGGGAAAGTCTTCTCCCGCGAACAGTTGCTGAACCGCCTGTATGACGATTACCGGGTGGTGACCGACCGCACCATCGACAGCCATATCAAGAACCTGCGCCGTAAGCTGGAAGCGCTGGATGCCGAGCAGTCGTTTATTCGCGCGGTGTATGGCGTGGGGTATAGATGGGAAGCGGATGCATGCAGGATTGCGTGACATTTTCGCTATCAAACCCGCCACCGGCGGGTTTTTCATTTCTGGAATCCACACGATAATCAACCATACTCTCTTTACCGATGCGTTTATTTATCATCGGCACTGATAAATTCACTTTCGATCAAGGAGTTCTTATGTCTGGTTGGTTCGAATTAAGCAAAAGCAGTGATGGTCAGTTCAGGTTTGTTCTTAAAGCAGGGAACGCAGAAACCATTCTTACCAGTGAGCTGTATACCACCAAAAGTGCCGCTGAGAACGGTATTGCCTCCGTGCGCTCAAACAGCCCGCTGGAGGAACGTTATGAGAAGAAAACAGCCTCTAACGGCAAATTTTATTTCAACCTCAAAGCGGGCAATCATCAGGTAATTGGCACCAGCCAGATGTACGCATCTGAGCAATCGCGGGATAAGGGCATTGCATCAGTGAAAACTAATGGTCCGAGCCAGACCGTAAAAGACAACACCTGACACAGTTTATACTCGCCGGGTTAGTGGCGTAACGCCCCGGCGCTTTACCTCCCCGTCCCGCAGCGCTACAATGCCCGCCCTTAAAGTGGGGGATCTCCCCTTACCGCTGCACCGGGTGCACGCGGATCTGACCTGTCATCAGAACGAGAACAAACATGTTTAAACCGGAACTCCTTTCCCCGGCGGGAACGCTGCAAAATATGCGTTACGCTTTCGCTTATGGTGCCGATGCTGTCTACGCGGGCCAGCCTCGCTACTCGCTGCGCGTGCGCAACAACGAATTCAACCACGAGAACCTCCAGCTTGGCATCAACGAAGCGCATGCTCTGGGTAAAAAATTCTACGTGGTGGTGAACATCGCGCCGCACAACGCCAAGCTGAAAACGTTCATCCGTGACCTGAAGCCGGTGGTGGATATGGGGCCGGACGCGCTGATCATGTCGGACCCGGGTTTAATCATGCTGGTTCGGGAAAACTTCCCGGAGATGGATATTCACCTCTCCGTACAGGCTAACGCCGTTAACTGGGCGACGGTAAAGTTCTGGAAACAGATGGGGCTGACCCGCGTCATTCTGTCTCGCGAGCTTTCGCTGGAAGAGATCGAAGAGATCCGCACCCAGGTGCCGGATATGGAAATCGAAATCTTCGTTCACGGCGCGCTGTGCATGGCCTACTCCGGCCGCTGCCTGCTCTCCGGTTATATCAACAAGCGCGACCCGAACCAGGGCACCTGCACCAACGCCTGCCGCTGGGAGTATAACGTCCAGGAAGGTAAAGAAGATGACATCGGCAACATCGTTCATAAGCATGAGCCGATTCCGGTGACCAACGTTGAGCCTACGCTGGGCATCGGCGCGCCAACCGACAGTGTGTTTATGATTGAAGAAGCCAAACGTCCGGGCGAGTACATGACCGCTTTTGAAGACGAGCACGGCACCTACATCATGAACTCGAAAGATCTGCGCGCCATCGCCCACGTCGAGCGTCTGACCCAGATGGGCGTGCACTCACTGAAAATTGAGGGCCGCACCAAATCCTATTACTACTGCGCGCGTACCGCCCAGGTCTACCGCAAGGCCATCGACGATGCCGCCGCCGGTAAACCGTTCGATACCAGCCTGCTGGAAACCCTGGAAGGCCTGGCGCATCGCGGCTATACCGAAGGCTTCCTGCGCCGTCACACCCACGACGACTACCAGAACTACGAGCACGGCTACTCCGTTTCCGAGCGTCAGCAGTTTGTCGGTGACTTCACCGGCGAGCGCAAAGGCGCGCTGGCGGCTGTGGCGGTGAAAAACAAGTTCACCAAAGGCGACAGCCTGGAGCTGATGACCCCGCAAGGCAACATGAACTTCACGCTGGAACACCTGGAAAACGGTAAAGGCGAAGCGATTGAAGTTGCACCGGGTGACGGTCATACCGTCTGGTTGCCGGTTCCGGAAGAGGTGGAGCTGAAGTTCGCACTGCTGATGCGTAATTTCGATGGCGAAAGCACCCGAAACCCACACAGCAAATAGTTAATCAGGGGAATTTTTTCACGCTGGGATAATTCTTAGAAACGGATCACATACCGCTTCGTTCAATACGGGTATTATCCTCAGCGCTGAAAAACATAACCCATAAATGCTAGCTGTACCAGGAACCACCTCCTTAGCCTGCGTAATCTCCCTTACGCGGGCTTATTTTTTCCCTTTCATCCTGTTCTTACGCGCTTTTTTCCTCCCTGCTATACACTCTTACTAACGCTAAAAAAGGGAGCAGCGCGGATGGCAACCTATCCAGACAGTTTATTGATTCTCAATGGCAAAAGTGCAGGCAACGATCTGTTGCGTCAGGCAATTCAGGTTTTGCGTGAAGACGGTGCGCGTATCCACGTGCGAGTGACATGGGAAAAAGGCGACGCGGCACGTTATATCAATGAAGCGCTCGGCCTGGGTGTCAAAACCATTATTTCCGGCGGCGGTGATGGCACCATCAATGAGATCGCGTCTGCCCTGATTGATTTAAACCAGGCCAACCGCCCGGTGATGGGGATTTTGCCGCTCGGTACCGCCAATGATTTTGCTACCAGCGTCGGGATCCCGGAAGATTTAGAGAAAGCACTCCAGCTGGCAATCCTTGGCAAGGCCACCGCCGTGGATATTGCCCAGGTGAATGACAAAACCTGCTTTATCAATATGGCGACCGGCGGATTTGGTACGCGCATTACCAGCGAAACGCCGGAAAAACTGAAGGCGGCGCTGGGTGGTGTTTCATACCTGATCCATGGACTGATGCGAATGGACACCCTAAAGCCAGACCGCTGTGAAATTCGCGGTGAAGATTTTCAGTGGCAAGGTGACGCGCTGGTGATTGGTATCGGTAATGGCCGTCAGGCAGGCGGTGGGCAGCAGCTTTGCCCGGAAGCGCTGATTAATGACGGTCAGCTGCAGTTGCGTATTTTCACAGGTGATGGACTGCTGCCCGCACTGTTTACCACATTGACCCGCCCGGAAGAGAGCCCGAATATTATTGACGGGGAATCAGCATGGTTTGAAGTGGATGCTCCGCACGGGATGACGTTTAATCTGGACGGAGAGCCATTGAGCGGGAAGCATTTCCGCATAGAAGTTTTGCCCGGCGCGCTACAATGCAGATTGCCGCCGGATTGTGCGCTTTTGCGCTGATGTTTTACACAGTGCACGATGATGCCCTCACCCCAACCCTCTCCCACCGGGAGAGGGAGATGGAGGCGTCAGGCAATCGTTACTTTACTGTCCAGATACACATCCTGAACGGCATTGATCAGCTTCACGCCATCGGCCATTGATTTCTTAAACGCCTTACGGCCCAGTATCAGCCCCATGCCGCCCGCGCGTTTGTTAATCACCGCCGTACGTACCGCGTCGGACAGGTCGGTATCACCGCCCGCCGCACCACCGGAGTTGATAAGCCCCGCGCGTCCCATATAGCAGTTCGCCAGCTGGTAGCGCACCAGGTCTATAGGGTTATCGCTGGTCAGCTTGCTATAGACACGGTCATCGGTGTAACCAAAGTTTACCGCTTTGTACCCGCCGTTATTCTCGGCCATTTTCTGCTTCACGATATCTGCGCCGATGGTCGCCGCCAGGTGGTTCGCCTGGCCGGTCAGGTCAGCGGACACGTGATAGTCCACGCCGTCTTTTTTGAACGCCGAGTTACGCAGGTACGCCCACAGCACCGTCACCAACCCCAGCTCGTGCGCGCGTTCAAAGGCCGCAGAGATCTCTTCAATCTGACGGCGCGACTGCTCGGAACCGAAGTAGATGGTCGCCCCGACGGCTACCGCGCCCATATTGAACGCCTGCTCTACGCTGGCGTAGAGGGTCTGGTCATATTCTGTCGGGTAGCTGAGGGTTTCGTTGTGGTTCAGCTTCACCAGGAATGGAATACGGTGGGCATAGCGACGTGAAACGGATGCCAGCACGCCATAGGTCGACGCCACACAGTTACAGCCCGCTTCAATCGCCAGCTCAACAATGTTCTTTGGATCGAAATAGAGCGGGTTAGCCGCAAAAGATGCACCGGCTGAATGTTCAACCCCCTGATCAACCGGAAGGATAGAGAGATACCCGGTGCCGCCGAGTCTCCCGGTGTTGTAGAGCGTCTGCATATTTCTCAGGACCGCAGGCGGACGGTTGTTATCAACCATTACGCGGTCAACGTAGTCGTGACCAGGCAGATAGAGCTGGTCGGCTGGAATGGTCATACAACGATGCTGTAAAAGGCTGTCGGCGTCTTTGCCAAGCAACTGTGCAATATCAGTCATGTGATACTCCCGTAACTCCGACGTCATGTCGGTGAATGTAATCCATTCCCACATATTTGCGGGCAGACTAAGCCTGGTACCGACTTAACAGATTTTCCAGCTTTTGCATTTTTTTCAGCGCAATCTGCTGGCTCGTTTCGTGTACAACAAAACTGTTACACCGATCAAACATTCGCCACAAAGGTATTTAAAAGGTATTATTGAATGGTATGTTAAAGGCGTACCCTCTCTGACATGCAGGATTAAAAAATGAAAACGAAAGTCCAACTGTCGTTCATGATGTTTGTTGAATGGTTTATCTGGGGCGCGTGGTTTGTGCCGCTGTGGCTGTGGTTGAGCAAGAGCGGTTTTACCGCCGGAGAAATTGGCTGGTCTTACGCCTGTACAGCGATTGCCGCCATTCTCTCACCTATTCTGGTCGGCTCGCTGACGGACCGCTTCTTTGCCGCGCAGAAAGTGCTGGCGGTGCTGATGTTTGCCGGTGCCATTCTGATGTACTTCGCCGCACAGCAAACCCAGTTCAGCACCTTCTTCCCGCTGCTGCTGGTTTACTCTCTGACCTATATGCCCACTATCGCGTTGACTAACAGTATTGCCTTCGCCAACGTGGACGACGTCGAGGCCGATTTCCCACGTATCCGCGTGATGGGGACGATTGGCTGGATTGCCTCCGGTCTGGCGTGCGGTTTCCTGCCGCAGATGCTGGGCTTTAGCGATATTTCCGATACCAATATTCCGCTGTTGATGACGGCAGCCAGCTCCGCCCTGCTCGGCGTATTTGCCCTGTTCCTGCCGAATACCCCGCCGAAGAGCACCGGCAAGCTGGATTTCAAAGTGATGCTGGGGCTGGATGCGTTAATCCTGCTGCGCGATAAAAACTTCCTCGTGTTCTTCTTCTGCTCGTTCCTGTTCGCCATGCCGCTGGCCTTCTATTACATCTTCGCTAACGGCTATCTCACCGAAGTGGGGATGAAAAACGCCACCGGCTGGATGACGCTGGGCCAGTTCTCCGAAATATTCTTTATGCTGGCGCTGCCGTTCTTCACCAAACGCTTTGGTATTAAGAAGGTCTTACTGCTGGGCCTGATCACCGCCGCTATCCGCTATGGTTTCTTCGTTTACGGCGGTGCGGAACAGTACTTCACTTACGCCCTGCTGTTCCTCGGCATTCTGCTGCACGGCGTGAGCTACGACTTCTATTATGTGACCGCCTATATCTATGTGGATAAAAAAGCGCCGGTGCATATGCGCACCGCCGCACAAGGTCTGATTACGCTGTGCTGCCAGGGCTTTGGTAGCCTGCTGGGTTACCGTCTGGGCGGCGTGATGATGGAAAAAATGTTCGCATACAAAGAGCCGGTGAACGGGCTGACCTTCAACTGGGCCGGAATGTGGGCATTCGGAGGGATCATGATTGCCGTGATCGCCGTGCTGTTTATGCTGTTTTTCCGCGAATCGGATAAAGAGATCACCGCAATTGAGGTGGTTGATGGCGATGCCGCGCTGACACAAGGGGAAGTGAAATGAAACAAGAACGTGTTCTCGGTGCCCTTTACGGGCAGGCGTTAGGGGATGCAATGGGGATGCCGTCGGAGCTGTGGCCGAGAAAGCGTGTCAAAGCGCACTTTGGCTGGATCGACCGCTTTTTACCCGGCCCGGCAGAGAATAATGCGGCCTGCTATTTCAAACAGGCCGAGTTCACCGATGACACCTCCATGGCACTATGTCTGGCGGATGCGATTATCGAATGCGATGGGGAGATTAGCGCAGACGTTATCGGCAAACATATTCTGCACTGGGCGCTCGATTTCGACGCGTTTAATAAAAACGTGCTCGGCCCGACCTCCAAAATCGCGCTTAACGCGATTCGCGACGGGAAACCGGTTAGCGAACTAGAAAACAACGGCGTGACTAACGGGGCGGCGATGCGCGCCTCCCTGCTGGGCTGCCTGCTCCCGGCGACGCGTCTTGAACACTTTGTTGAACAGGTGGCGCTGGCTTCCAGTCCGACCCATAAATCGGATCTCGCGATTGCCGGCGCGGTGGTGATTGCCTGGGCGGTTTCTCGCGCCATCGACGGCGAACGCTGGCAGAACATCGTCGATGCCCTGCCGGGTATCGCCCGCTATGCGCAGGAGGTGAAAACCACCACCTTCAGCGCGTCGCTGGCAGCACGTATTGAGCTGGCGCTTAAAACCGTGCGTGAAGCCAACGGCACAGAATCGGCCAGCGAGCAGGTGTATCAGCTCGTCGGGGCTGGAACCAGCACCATCGAGTCCGTTCCGGCGGCCATTGCAATGGTTGAACTGGCAGGAACCGACCCGAACCGCTGTGCCATTTTATGTGCCAACCTGGGCGGTGATACGGACACCATTGGCGCGATGGCGACGGCCATATGCGGCGCACTCCACGGGGTGCAGGCTATTGATCCGCAGCTGAAAGAGGAACTCGACGCTGTGAACCAGCTTGATTTTGGTCACTATTGCGAGAAACTGCTGCACTACCGGGAGCAAAGGGAGGGCGTATGAATTCTTTTGCCCAACGCCTTAAAACACTGCACGCGACACGACCGGTGACGGTGCTGGGCGCAGCGGTCATTGACGTTATCGCCGATGCCTACGCCCTGCCCTGGCGCGGATGTGATATCGAGCTTAAACAGCAGGGCGTCAATATCGGCGGCTGTGCGCTGAACATTGCCATCTCCCTTAAACGGCTCGGCATTACGGCGCAAAACGCCCTGCCCGTCGGCCATGGCGTTTGGGCGGATATTATCCGTAACGCCATGGCGAAGCAGGATTTGCACAGCGCCGTCGAGGCCGAAACCGGCGATAACGGCTGGTGTCTGGCGCTGGTAGAGCCGGATGGTGAACGCACTTTTATGTCATTTAGCGGTGTGGAAAACCAGTGGCAACAGCGCTGGCTGGAAGCACTTCACGTGCCGCCAGCGAGTCTGGTATATCTCTCCGGTTATCAGCTGGCATCGCCGTGCGGCGAGCTCCTGACGTCCTGGCTGGAAGGGTTACAGACGATCGCCGCGTTTATTGATTTTGGCCCACGCATCGCCGATATTCCTGACGCACTAATGGCGCGAATTATGGCCTGTAAACCGATCGTCTCGCTTAATCGCCAGGAGGCGCAGATTGCTGCTGAACGATTTGATATGGCACCTGCACGCTTAGGGGCACAGTGGCAGCAGCGTTTTGGCTCGGCGCTAATTATTCGCCACGACAAAGACGGTGCGACCTGGCATGACGGTGACGCCTCAGGTTCTGTTCCGGCGTTTCCCGCCACCGTGGTCGACACAATCGGGGCAGGTGACAGTCATGCTGGCGGAACGCTTGCCGGGCTGGCTGCGGGGTGGAGTCTTGCAGACTCTGTCCTGCTGGGTAATGCGGTAGCCGCCTGGGTTGTCAGCCACCGTGGCGGTGATTGCGCCCCTACTCTCGAGGAATTACTCCTCGCACACAAAGACGTATAGGTCGCTGCGACAGTAGCTGATGCTGTACTCAATCGGCCGGTGCTGCTGGTCAAGTGCAACCTGCTTGATCACCAGTACCGGAATTTTGTCATCCATCTTTATATGCGCCTGAAATTCGCTGTCCGGCATACGGGCGCTCACCCGTGAACGGGTACGCTGCGGGAAGATGTTCTGGCTGCGAAAATAGTCGTACAGCGAGATACCAATGGCATCCGGATCGTGAATCAGCCCCACCGGAACCCACGACTCCTCAATCGACACCGCATCATCGTCGACATAGCGAATACGCTTAAGGAGAAAGACCTCGCTCTCCGGCTCCACCGACAGCTGGCTGGCGACCTCTTCCGGACACTTCACCACGCGTTTATTCACCCAAAGCGTATTGGGCTTTTTACCGCGTAGTACCACCTGCTGAGAGAAACCGCGCGCTTCTTTAAGCGAATATTCAAAGATGTTGTTAATTTGCGTCCCGTAACCCCGGGCACGCGTCACCACCCCTTCGGACTCCAGAGCCTGCATCGCTTTGCGCACTGTAATGCGCGACACACCGGTTAACTGACTCAGATCGCGCTCGCCGGGCAGAATATTGCCGTGCTCCAGCACCCCGCTGCGCACCGCATTTTTTACCGTTTCGGCAAATTTCAGATACAGCGGCGTATTGTCGGGCGCGGCGATCCGTTCATTTAGTTGATCGATTAACCGGGTATGCGCTTGTTCCATCTCTGTTTTTCTCAGGCGTGGTGTATCCTGCCAGTATACGGCTTACCACCAGGCATGAAAATGGTGTACCGGCCCATTACCGTGACCCACCTCCAGAGTATCGGCTTTTGCCAGCGCGGCGGAGAGCCAGGTTTTCGCTTCGCTCACCGTATCGGCCCAGTTATCATGCCGTGGACGTAGCGCCGCCAGCGCGGCAGAGAGCGTACAGCCAGTACCATGGGTGTTTTTAGTGTGTACGCGTGGCGCCGTGAACCGCCGCTCGCCGTCTCGGGTGAAGAGCCAGTCCGGGCTTTCGGCATCGTCAAGATGACCACCTTTCATCAGCACGGCCCCGCAGCCCATCGCCAGCAGCGCATTCCCCTGCTCTTTCATTTCCCGTTCATTTCGCGCGTGTGTTGCCCCCAACAGTGCCGCGGCCTCCGGCAGATTGGGCGTGATGAGAGCCACTTGCGGCAGCAGCTTTTTACGCAGCGTTTCAACAGCGGAGGCGGAGAGCAATGGATCGCCGCTTTTTGCCAGCATCACGGTATCCAGCACCACGTTTTGTACCTGATAACGTTTAAGTCGCTCAGCCACCGCTTCAACAATATCTGTCTCTGCCAGCATACCGATCTTGGTGGTATCAATTCGCACGTCGCTGAATACGGAATCCAGCTGCGCGGCAACAAAATCTGGCTCAATACGGTAAACCGACTGCACGCCACGCGTGTTTTGCGCCACCAGCGCGGTAATGACCGAGCAGCCGTACGCGCCAAGAGCCGAGAAGGTTTTCAGATCTGCCTGGATACCCGCACCGCCGCTGGGATCGGTGCCGGCAATGGTCAGAGCGTTAATGCGTTTCATGCCAGTTCCTCCAGGGTGTAGAGCGCATCCAGGAACGCGCTGGCAAAACTGCCCGGGCCACGAGACTGCGCAATGGCTGCCGTTCCGGCTCGTTTCATAAACCCGCACGCGGCGGAGACGTTATCCAGCCTGTCGCCCGGCAGTGAGCAACTCGCCGCCACAACGGCAGAGAGTGCGCACCCGGTTCCCACGACGCGCGTCATTAGCGGATCGCCGCCGGTAACCGTTCGGGTTCGTTGTCCATCAGTGATGTAATCCACCTCGCCGGTGACCACCACAATGGCATTGGTCTGGCGAGCCAGCGCCTGTGCAGCAGGTAACGCGCTGGCTGTGGTGTCAGTCGTATCGACGCCGCGACCACCGGCGCTCATCCCGGCAAGGGCAAGGATTTCAGAAGCATTGCCGCGAATGGCGGCGGGTTTCAGGGCGAGGATTTGATGACAAAAACGGGTGCGAAACGTTAGAGCGCCCACGGCAACCGGGTCCAGCGTCCAGGGTTTACCCGCAGCTACCGCACTCTCAATCGCCCGACGCATCGCCTGCGCTCGCGGTGAGGTCAGCGTGCCAACGTTTATCAGCAATGCATCGGCGATCGCGGCAAACTGCTCAGCTTCTTCGGCCTCAATCACCATCGCCGGAGAGGCGCCAAGCGCCAGCAGAACGTTGGCAGTAAAGGTCTGTACGACGTCGTTAGTCATACAATGCGTAAGCGGGGAACGGGTTCGGAACTGATGTAAAACGTGTAAATCGAGCAGGTCAGGCTGCATGGGTTCGCTCCTGCCTTGCGTGAAGAAGCGATGACCGGGAAGGCATCTGACTTCCCTACGCTGGCATTATCCAGATCAGGTAATACGGGTATTTCTCAGCCTTCACAAAGAAGGGCACCCCGAGTCATGTAGATTACATTTCTTTATTAATTACCAGCTTAGGGGATGTAGCCTGGCGATGCAAGCTTGCACTTACGTTTATCCTTTCTTCACGCTGTACCTCACCTTGTACCCCAATTTGTCTCTCACATGAAATCAATAAAATTCTTATTGTTAGTATCTCGCATAACCGTTCCTTTACCCCTTTCCCTCTATCGTTACTATCGCTTTGCGCTCAGTCACTCGTTGGTGCACCTGCCTTTAATATCTTTTTTGTAATCCTATCAATCTAATTTTCTAATTAAGAGAAATAAAAACATCATTTTTTACAACAATTCAATCACTGATTTATAGCAATCAAAACCCTGTTTTATTCTCGATTAAAAATATTTTTCTCCACGTCAAAGCCCCCTTCATTCAAAAGTTTCTATTAATTCGAAAAGAAGGAACTTTCACAAATATATTAATTAACTTTACTGAATGAGCTTGATTTATACGTTTTACGGACAAAACACATAAATATAATTAATGTATTTATGAAAGCCTGGCATGCATTGGATTTAACGAGGAGATTTATATCTACATGTATTTATTGGTTTTATTTAAAATCACTCGCGTAAGGGCATTTTAGCTTTCAGTGCTTTTAGTGATCCAGGTCAATATCCAAATTTATGTATTACAAGATAGTTACTACACGTTACGAAATAAGTGATTAAACAAAAATCGCCGTAAGCCGCATGAAATCATCTAGATATAACAGGGTGTTATATCTTCCCGCCTGGATAGCGAAATAACCTTATTTACTTATGTGATGAGAGCTTTAAATGAAAACTATCGTTAAGACTACTGCTAAAACTACTCTGGCTGTTATCGTGTTTGGTTCTATGTTCGCTGCTGTAGTACCAGCTAAAGCCGCTGCTTTCCCTGTTACTTCCGACACTGACGGGATCACTATCATCGGTCAACAAGGCGCGGGTTATGACCTTGATAAAATTGCTACAATGACTGTTGATCATGATTCAGCTATTACCACTCTTCAAAATGGTAAGGCTGATAAAATGGAAGTTGCTAATATGCAAGGTGAGATTAACACCATCAATAGCAACGCTAACCAGGAAACAGCAAACCGTGTTACTGCTGATCAGCAATTGCAAGGCGAGATCACGCAAAACAAAGATGCACAAGATCAGGTTAATCATGCTTTTCTGAATCAGAACATTCAGCAAGATGGGCGTTTATCTGCTCTTGAAAATGCGCCTAAGCCTAAAGACGGCGTAGACGGTGCAAAAGGTGATAAGGGCGACACTGGCGCTACTGGTGCTAATGGTAAAGACGGGAAAGATGGGGCTAACGGTGTAACAACCACCATCACACAAGTAGACACAGCTACACAAGCTAAAGTAGCGGCTAACACTGCTGCTATCTCTTCAACGTCTAACCAGGCTGCTGGCGTGGCTCAAGATCTGCAAGACGCTAAGAAAGTGTTTAGCCAGCAACAAGCCAACACCAACGCACAATTCAAATCATTGCGCGATGAAGTAGACAGTAATAAGAAAGAAGCCCGTTCTGGCGCTGCGAGTGCAATTGCGATTGCTTCTATGCCTCAAGTTGAAGCAAGTCAAAATGTAATGTTCTCTGCTGGCGTAGGTAGCTTTAAAGACGAGCAAGCCGTAAGCGTAGGCGCTTCTTTCCACGCGGGAGCCGCGACGGTTAAAACGGGTGTATCAACTAGCACAAATAATGATTTCGCTCTCGGAGCCGGAGTAGGTTTCGGGTTTTGATTAATGACCTGCCAGCCCTCAAAATGGGGGCTATATAATGAGAAAGAGATGGTAGTACGGATGATATGGTGCAAAGCACTACTACAAAACTTCCTAACGGTAACTATCAAACTAATGTTTATGAGGGTGATAGATCTTATAGCTCAACGTGCTACACCACTCCAGGTGGTAGCTTGATTTGCAACTAAAAAGAAGAGATTAGCTAACCATAGTAAAGCAACAAAATCACACCATGAATTTTAGCTGACTGGCTCTGTCTGATTATACTGATGATAGCGATTATGGCAAAATATGTTTTTCTTTCTGTTGTGTTGTATCTTATTTTGGTTGTAGTAGGTATCTGGATTGGGTTTATGTGGAATAATTTTAGCTGTATATTCTGAGGTGCTTAGTAGGTTTCTACTTTAATCACACAAGACAGGAATGAACAATATTGAAAACATATATTTATTTGTTGGCTATGGTTAGCGTTATTACTGTATGTACTTCTGGTAACTGACCAAAACCCACTACTTATAGTAACTCATCGCCTTCTTCGGGATGTGCTGCATTAGGGATAATGAAAGCATCTAACAATAAAGAAGATTTCAATAAAACCGGGGGTGTCGTTAAGCGAAGAATTAAAGAGGGTAATTTTAATCTAAAAGCAACTGAATGTGAAGAGATAGCTTTAAACACTATAAGTGCATTTAAATTAATATCGGTTGATAGCGTTCTAATCTAAGGTTATGGTAATGAAGAAATTAGTAAATTTAGTATTAGTTGCAAGTATTGCGACTTTCTTATCTGCTTGCTCTTCTCCTGCTCAACGAATGGCTGAATGTGAAGCGAAAGGGATAAGTCGTGATACCTGTTACACCGTAGAGCACAATAGACAAGATTCGATTAATAATGCTGCTCAAAATGCCGCATATGCTAATGCGCGTGATGCGGCTGCAGGTACTGGTATTTGGGCAAAGAACAGCGGCAAGCACCATAATAATGATTAATTAATACGGGTATCTATCATGAAAAGAGTTTTAATATTTTTTTTGCTTTCTTTTTCTGCTTTTAACGCCGCCGCTATCAGTGAGCACCATCGAAAAGAACTTGCTAACTCTGGCTGTACGCAAGTAGATGAGGCCACAGGAAAATGTAACGCTACAGCTTCAACGAAACAAAAAGTTTCTACTCAAGCCAATGAAGCAGATCATGTGATGAACATGTCTATCTCTACTGCTTCTGAGTACCTACTCTCTAAGGGATGGAAACCCAATAACGGAAAATGGCATAAAACAGGTTATACACTTACGTTAATGGTTGAAGATGATAAAGTAGTAAATTCACAGATTTCTAAATAATTGAGGTAATGCTCATAAAAGTAAGCGGCATATTATTTACTTCCATAAATAATTCACATCCTGTAAACCTTTAGTACACCGCTAAAGCTGCTCTTACTTACATCCGAGCATACGAAGGCTGGCGCAACGTTATCGGCAGGTCAATGCAATCCCGGATTTAAGTAGCCCCATTAATATGGGGCTTTATTTTAAATTAAGCTGACCGGCTACCCGTATCCCCCGGTCAAGCTTTACTCCAGCTGCCACGCCCCGCCATGTATAAGCGACGCTCCCCCCGTCCAGGCAAACAATGCCAGCTCACGGCATTCTGCATCAGGATATATGCGGCTGCTGAGGCACGCCTCGCCCTCGTTAACAAACACTTCTACGGAAGAGCAGTCAAAGAACAGGCGCAGACTGAGTGCGTCATTCAGGTTAAGCGCGACGCTTCGGGTACCGCACAGGCCATACTGTGGATAGTCTCGCTCCAGTACCAGGCGCTGCATCTGCGCATCAACATAAACACGTAACCCGCTTCCAAGACGAATGCCGTATTGTTCCGCGCTGCTATTAGCACAATCCCACTGCAGAATGACCTCCATCGCCTCGCAGTGTTCCACCAGCGTCATCTGCTGATTATTAAGCGTACTTATCGGCCAGGGGAACCACGCCCCGCGCAGGGTTTCAACTTCTTTGGCCGGCCGCATTTGCAGACGGTTATCCGCACTCAGCGTCAGCTCGCGCGGTAAAGAGAGCATGCCAGCCCAACCATCCTCCTGTTCCGGCAGCGGGGACTCCCACATATCCAGCCAGCCAATGACGATGCGGCGGCCATCAGGTGTCAGGAAACTTTGTGGTGCATAGAAATCATGCCCGCGATCCATCTCCACAAACTCACCTTCACGCACAAAGGGCTGACCGGGCTGCCACTCGCCTATCAGATAGCCGCTCTGGAAAAGATTACGATTTTTGTAGCCTTCAGCCACCAGCCCCTGAGGCGAAAACATCAGCACGCGCTTGCCATTGAGAGTGAAAAAGTCCGGGCATTCCCACATATAGCCCATCTCTTGTTCCGCCACCGCGAGTACGCCCATATCCAGCCACTCGTGCAGATCAGCAGAACGATAAACGCGTACCTGACCCGTCTCGCCATCCCGCGCACCGACAACCATGTACCAGCTATCCCCTTCACGCCACACTTTCGGATCGCGGAAGTGATGCAGGCCAGGTGGTGTATCAACTACCATTCCCTGTCGCTCAAAATGGACACCATCACGGCTGGTTGTCAGACACTGCACCTGATAGAGATTAGCCTCGTCGGGATCGCCGTGGAATTTGTGTCCGGTGTAAATCAGCGCCAGCGTATCGCCATCCACAACCGCCGATCCGGAAAAACAGCCATCCTTGTCTTCGGGCCCTTCCGGCGCCAGTGCAACCGGGAGATGTTCCCAGTGAACTAAATCCTTGCTGCGCGCATGACCCCAGTGCATCGGACCCCATTGGGTCGAGTATGGATGATGTTGATAAAAAGCGTGATACCAGCCGTCAAACCAGACCAGGCCATTCGGGTCGTTCATCCAGCCAGCGCGCGCAGCGAGGTGGTAACGCGGATACCAGCGCTGGTTAAGCCCTTCACGTCTGGACTGCAGTTCCTGTTCTGCTTTCGTGATTGAATACGTCATTTCTTTACTCTTTCGATCAGATGGTTGAAGGTTGCGGCATGAGCGGGTCAGAAGAGGACTTACCCGAGCGCAACAGGAAGATGGAGATAAACGTGGTGCTGAATACCAGTAGCCCCATGATGAGATAGGACTGGGCAAAGCCGTACTTCTCATAGCTGTAGCCTGCCAGCGGCGACAAGACCGAGGCAATCACCGAGCTTGTACAGGCAAAGCCCACCAGATAGAGGGTGGAAGAGAGCCGCTTATCAAAATGCAAACTGTTGTATTTAAAGATTGAGACCAACAACACGGGCAGCTCAACAGCGTGTAATAGCTTGGTAATGGAGATCAATACCGGCCCCTCAACCAGACCCGATGCCACCATACGCATCGCCATCACCATTCCCGCGAAAATCAGACCATTCTTCGCGCCAAGGCGATTCACCAGCCACGGGGCACAAAACATACCAGCCGCCTCAAGGAACACCTGGAAGGAGTTGAGATAGCCGTACATGGCGTTCCCTTCCTGCAACGTCGGGAACTGGGAGGAGAAATAGACCGGGAACTGCTGGTCGTAAACGCCATAAATACAGGTGCCGATAACGAAAAACACCAGCGCCCAGAAGCGCGGCAGCGTCAGCAGCCGCAAGGCGTCTTCCAGCGTGACCTTACCGCCGGACACCGCCTCCTGCATGGCGTGCGGGGCGGAAGAGACCCTGAGACGAGCCAGCAACACAAAAAACACCAGCCCGGCGCAGCTCGCCACCGCGAAGTTCAGCTTCGGGTTAATGTTAAACAGGAGCCCCGCAAAAAAAGTTGCCGCCGCCCAGCCAAGCGATCCCCACATCCTCGCCTTGCCGAACTCAAACTGGCTCTGGCGGGCCACGCGCTCGGTATAGGACTCCAGTACCCCTATTCCGCCGTTAAACGTCAGGCCGATATATATCCCGCCGAAAATGCTGCCGAGTAAAACGTTAACCTGCAGCAGATAACCAAATAGCAAAAAAGCCGGACCAGAAAGAATGAGCAGACAAGTCAGAAACCAGAGCAGGTTTTTACGCAGACCGAGTTTGTCCTGAATGAATCCATAGCAGATTTGAGCAAAAAGTGCGGAGACGGAAAGCACGGCATAGATAACGCCGGTATCCCCCGCTTTTAAGCCCACTTCCTGATGAAGCCAGATGGAGAGCAACGAGCCTGAAGATGACCAGGTGACAAAAAAGAAAAACAGTAATGCGCTCAGTAAAGGGTAGCTGTGAGAGTGATGCGTTTTCATCATGACATTCTCATGTTGGAGTAATGACTCAATGGTAACGTTAACATCATTTCTTTCTCATGCTGTTTGGCTAAGATTTAAGATGTTAATCACGAAAGTTAACGTTAACATTAAAAGAATGAGATCGCGATCAAATATTCATCACAGAGCTAAGCATGACCAGGCCTGGGCATCAGCCTTCCTTTTACATCAGCGACTTAGTTGTATACCCTCTCACACAGAGCACTAACGGAGTAAGAAAATGGCTTCCCTGAAGGACGTCGCAAAGCTGGCTAACGTATCGCTGATGACGGTTTCCCGGGCGCTTAACAGCCCGGAGCGCCTTAAACCGGAAACGCTGGCGCGCGTTCAGTTGGCTATCGAGCAGACCAGCTACGTGCCTGACCTGTCCGCCAAGAAAATACGCGGTGCGCATGCCTCGCCTAAAACCATAGGCGTACTGGCGCTCGATACGGTGACGACACCTTTCTCGGTAGAGATTACGCTGTCCATTGAAGAGACGGCCCGGATGCACGGCTGGAACAGCTTCGTGATGAATATGTTTACCGATGACAACCCGGACGCCATTGTCGACCTTCTCCTCTCTCATCGGCCTGACGGGATTATCTACACCACCATGGGGTTACGTCAGGTTCCTCTCCCGGCCAAACTCCTCACCCTTCCCTGCGTGCTGGCTAACTGCGAAAGTATCAATGAAAAAGTTGCCAGCTACATCCCTGATGATGAACAGGGACAGTACACTGCCGTGCATGCGTTACTCGCCGAGGGTTATCGACAGCCCCTGTGCCTGCATTTACCCGTGGACCATCTGGCCACAACCCGACGCCGTCAGGGGCTGGAACGTGCATGCCATGAAGCTGGGCTCGACCCGAACAGTCTGGAACATAGCTATATGGCGTTCGGGGACGAGCACTATCGTGACATTCCGTCAGTTTTGCTGGCGCACATTCAGAACGGCATTCCCCGATTCGACTCCGTTATCTGCGGCAACGATCGTATCGCATTGATGGTGTACCAGACGCTACTGGCTCAAGGGCTTCGCATCCCACAAGATATTGCGGTTATCGGTTATGACAATATGGTGGGCATTGGAGAACTCTTTCTCCCCCCTCTTTCAACGGTTCAACTGCCACATTATGAAATTGGACGTCTGAGTGCCCTGCATATTATTAACGGTGAAAACCATCGGGAAACAACGCGTGTTGAAAGTCCATTTTTAATGCGCGATTCCGTTGCGCATCTATAGAGACCAGGGATTTTTGCATATCATGGTGGCAAGGAGGTCGTATACCTTCTTTTATGTCAGCGAATGGCACGATTTGTCACACTCTTTTTTCTGCTTTTATACTCCAGGCCGACTGCACATAACCGGCTGTTTTACTTTGTAATAAAGTGCAATTTTCTTTCAGAAAAGAGGGATATTCCCTCCCCTGTGCCCCATGTCACAAAACAGTAAACAAATTAACCATTGAGCCCCGTGGCAAAAGGCTCTATATTGGCGGCGTTTTTTTCAGGCCCCCATCTGTTTTTTAACTTTTTATTCAATCGTGGCTCATAACGAAGCGGCGGTTGTAGGAGTGATATGATGACGGATAAAGTCCGTATTGACACCGTAGATGCCCACAAAAGCAACGAAACCTATCTGGCCCGTCAGGCCGAGTTTGAATCTAACGTCAGGAGTTATCCGCGCAAACTGCCTTTAGCCATCACTAAAGCAGAAGGCGTGTGGATCACCGATGCAGATAATAAAGAATACCTTGACTGTTTAGCAGGCGCAGGGACCCTTGCGCTTGGCCATAACCATCCTGATGTGCTGAAAAGCATCCAAAATGTCATTACCAGCGGCTTGCCGTTACATACCCTGGATCTGACTACGCCTCTGAAAGACGCGTTTTCAGAATACCTGCTCTCTCTGCTGCCAGGTCAGGGCAAAGAGTACTGCCTGCAGTTCACCGGTCCATCCGGTGCTGACGCCGTGGAAGCGGCGCTGAAACTGGCGAAAAAAGTCACCGGCCGTAGCGGTATCATCAGCTTCTCTGGTGGTTACCACGGTATGACCCACGGCGCACTGTCCGTGACCGGCAACCTGTCTCCGAAAGAAGCGGTTGACGGTATGATGCCAGAAGTACAGTTCATGCCTTACCCGCACGAATACCGTTGCCCGCTGGGTATCGGTGGTGAAGCGGGCGTGAAAGCGCTGACCTACTACTTCGAAAACCTGATTAACGACGTGGAAAGTGGCGTGCGCAAACCTGCAGCCGTCATTCTGGAAGCCGTTCAGGGTGAAGGCGGCGTGAACCCGGCTCCAGTTGAGTGGCTGCAGCGTATCCGCAAAGTGACTCAGGAACACGGCATTCTGCTGATCCTCGACGAAGTGCAGGCTGGCTTTGCGCGTACCGGTAAATTCTTCGCCTTCGAACACGCTGGCATCGAGCCAGACATCATCGTGATGTCTAAAGCTGTAGGTGGCGGTCTGCCACTGGCTGTGCTCGGTATCAAAAAGCAGTTCGATGCATGGGCTCCAGGTCACCACACCGGTACCTTCCGCGGCAACCAGCTGGCGATGGCAACCGGTCTGACCACGCTGAAAATCCTGAAAGATCAGAACATCGCAGGCAAAGTAGCCGCACAGGGCGAATGGCTGAAAGGCCAGCTGAAAGAGATGGCGAAGCGCTATCCGGTAATCGGCCACGTTCGCGGTCTGGGCATGATGATCGGTATCGAGATCGTTAAGCCAAACGAAGCTGCTGACCACATGGGTTGCTTCCCGGGTGATGGCGAGCTGTCTGCCCTGATTCAGAAGAAGTGCTTCGAAGCCGGTCTGATTCTGGAGCGTGGTGGTCGCAACGGTATCGTTCTGCGTCTGCTGCCTTCCCTGCTGATCAGCGATGAAGAGCTGAAAATCTTCCTGGATAAATTCGAGCAGGCACTGCTTGCTGCGGGCGTTCGCCCGGCGTAACCGGAGTAGTTGAACACGATGTCAGATTCAAACCCAATTTTGTTCTCCTCTGCACAGAGCATTGAAGCTTACCAGCAGGCGATTGAACAAAGCACTCAGGCCGTGATGCAGTGGCTGAAACAGCCTGAGATGTACCAGGGCAAAACGGTCGCGGAACTGCGCGACCGTATTAAGCTGGATTTCAACCCGAAAGGGCTGGGCAACGAAGCGGCAATTGAACGCGCCGTGGAGTTCTTCCTGAAAGACAGTTTGTCCGTTCATCACCCACAGTGTGTGGCGCACCTGCACTGCCCAAGCCTGGTCGTAAGCCAGGCGGCAGAAGTGCTGATCAACGCCACTAACCAGAGTATGGACTCCTGGGATCAAAGCCCGTCCGCAACCATCATTGAGATCAAACTGATCGAATGGCTGCGTACCCGCGTGGGTTATCAGGCTGGCGACGCAGGTGTCTTCACCAGCGGTGGCACCCAGAGCAACCTGATGGGTCTGATGCTGGCTCGTGATGCGTTCTTCGCGCGTCAGGGCCACTCCGTTCAGCAGGAAGGCCTGACGGGCGATCTGCGTAAGATCCGCGTACTGTGCTCAGAAAACGCGCACTTCTCCGTACAGAAAAACATGGCGCTGATGGGTCTGGGCTACCAGTCCGTGGTGCAGGTGAAAACGGACGAATTCTCGCGCATGGATCTGACCGATCTGGCGGCGAAAATCGAACAGTGCAACGCGAATGGCGAACAGATCCTGGCGATTGTCGCGACAGCAGGGACCACCGATGCCGGTGCTATTGACCCTCTGCGTGCCATTGCTGAGCTGGCGGCGAAGCAGAATATCTGGGTACACGTTGATGCGGCATGGGGCGGCGCGCTGCTGATGTCTGAGCAGTATCGTCACTACCTGGACGGCATTGAACTGGTGGATTCCGTTACTCTGGACTTCCACAAGCAGTTCTTCCAGACCATCAGCTGCGGTGCTTTCCTGCTGAAAGAAGCACGCCACTATGAACTGATGCGCTATCAGGCGGCTTACCTGAACTCTGAGTTCGACGAAGAAGCGGGCGTGCCTAACCTGGTGTCCAAATCGCTGCAGACCACGCGCCGTTTCGACGCGCTGAAGCTGTGGATGAGCCTGGAAGCGCTGGGTCAGGAGCAATACGCAGCGATCATCGATCACGGCGTGACGCTGGCACAGCAGGTTGCGGCTTATGTGCAAGAGCAGCCTGCTCTGGAACTGGTTATGCAACCGCAGCTGGCAAGCGTACTGTTCCGCTTCCGCGGACAGGTGCAGACCGATGAAGCGGGTATCGCCCTGCTGAACCAGAAAATTGGTGATGCGCTGCTGGAATCCGGCCGTGCAAACGTCGGCGTGACTGAGCATAACGGTGTCACTTGCCTGAAGCTGACGCTGTTGAACCCAACCGTGACGCTGGAAGATATTAAAATCCTGCTGTCTCTGGTTGAGCGCACCGCTCAGGAAGTTCTGGCGAAGTAATACAAAACCCCTCTTCCGCAAGGAGAGGGGTTATTTTTATACCCCTGCCCACCACATTCTGGCTTTTAATCCCCAGTAACTCGTCCACCCCGTAGTCGTGCTGACAACGTCCCCCTTCGACACAATGACCAGCGTCGGCGTTACGCTTACCTGCCATTCCTGCGACAGCGCGCCGTTTTCATCGTTTATCACCGGCATTTTCAGCTGTTTCTTTTCAACCCAGCGCGCAAGCTTTGCGTCATCACCGGAACGCATGGCAATACTCACCACATTGCCACCCTCTTCTGCCAGCTTATTGACTGCAGGCGTGGTATAACGGCAGATGCTGCACCAGGTGGCCCAGACGTAAATCAGCAGCGGTCGGTCCTGACTGAGCGCCGCAATGTCGTGCATCGTGCCATCAATCCCCTGCATCGGAGTTGCACTAAACGTGGCAGGTAATGTCGGCTTGCGGTACTGATCCACACCCCACATCACGGCCAGCGCCAGCAGAACGAGTACGATCCCTTCCCGCGCCCAGCGGCGCAGTTTGCTGAATTTGCGGTTTTCCATTATGACCTCGAGAGTTAACGAAGGTCATCTTAGCGAGCTATGCGTCGTTTCGCTGTAAAGAAGTGTCGCGAGTGTACCGCTTTGCCACGCTGGTAAAACTTTAATCCTTGCGCGGTTGCCGTGTCGTGCTATGGCCATATTCGTATTGACCATAGCCTGAGTGGTAATACAGAGCTGCTGACTTCACCACGTCGTTCAGCACGGTCCCTTTTATGCACGCCCCCATTTGTTGCAGGCGCTTGATGCAGTTCTCCATCTCTTTCAGGCTGGTCTTGCCAAAGCGAGCAACCAGCAATGAAGTTGCAGCCACCCTGACTGCCACTGCGGCATCGGTAACAGCCAACACCGGCGGGGTATCAAGGATCACAAGGTCATAATGTTCATCTGCCCACGTCATTAACACTCTGAAGCGATCGCTCATCAGCAGTTCTGAAGGTTGCGATGGAACCGGCCCACAGGTCAGCACATCAATATTGCCTTTTTCATAGCGCTGAATCGCCTCCTGACACGCACATTTTCCGTCAAGCACCCCGGAAAGTCCGGTGTGGTTTTTTAAACCGAATACGTTATGGACATATCCCTCACGCATATCCGCGTCAATGAATAACACCCTGAGCCCGGCCTGTGCCTCAATCGCAGCCAGTGAGGTGCTGACCAGCGTTTTTCCGCAGTCCTGCGTCGGGCCAGAAATCATGACGATCCGGTTAGCGGCATCCTGCAACGTGAAATGCAAGCTGGTGCGTAACCCCCGCACAGCCTCAACAAAAATATCTGCGGGCCGGTCAACAGGCAGGAAAGGCACATCGGTAATCGTGTGACTCCAGCGCGAGCCAAATACTCTTTTCCTGTGCAGGTGCGTTTTTTTCCACAGCCACATCGAACGCGGCAAGGTAGCCATCACCTGAACTCCCAGCCCTTCAAGCTGCTCGGCGGTGTTGAGACCATGTCTGAGCGCAATGCGAACCAGCACCAGCCCCATTGAGAATATCAACCCCAGCAGGGCACCAAAAACAATAATCAGCGGCTTTCGCGGTTTAACAGGATCAGGTTGCGTCACAGCGCTGTCGATAATTCGCACGTTACCGATGGCGCTGGAACGTGAGATGTTCAACTCTTGCTGACGTGTGAGTAGCTGCAGGTAGATTGTCCGACCTGACTCCACATCCCGACTGAGGCGCAAAATGTCCTGTTGAGTCGAAGGCATGGCTGAGACACGCTGATTCAGGCGAACTTTCTCCTGTACCAGCGTCTGGCGTTTTTCACGCAATGCGCGGTAATTCGGGTGATCTTTCTTGAAGAGTTGAGAAATCTCCGCCTCACGAAACGTCAACTCGTTAAGCTGGTTTTCGATATTAACAATCTGTTCAAGAACCGATTTCGCTTCCAGTGAAAGATCGACCGAGTCACGCTGTTTGCGATACTGATTCAGCCGCTCTTCGGCCTGCTCGAGCTCGATTCTGATTTTAGGTAACTGCTGCTGTAAAAACGCAAGGCTTCGCGAATCCTGCGCTTCCTGACGGGCAATATTTTGCTGCAGGTAATTGTTGGCAATACGGTTGAGCACATGGGCAATACGATCAGGATCGTTGCCGGTCAGGGTGAGCGTCATTACTCCACTCTGTTTTGCCGATTCAACTACGCTAAATTGGTTGCTCAGCGCATTGATTGCCTCCAGACGGGAACAGGTTTGTAGCGTGAATTGCGTGCCCGTTGGGGCATTCAGTTTCGCCACCAGCAGGGAAATCCCATCTTTTTCAAAAGGTTTTCCCTCCCTACCCTCAGCATAAAAATTGTCGCCTTCCAGCCGGTATGCGCCTTTTTCCAGCACCGTGAGCAAAAGGGATCGTGGTTTTCCATCAACAAGTGGCAGTTGTAACCAACCAAGGACGATCGTCGCTGGCTTACGGCCCTGCAACTGCGCCCACAACTGCCCTACGACAGGGAAAGTACGCCACGTCACGTGCTGCGTTAAACCTAATTCATCAACGGTAGCGCCCAGGATCATGCGCGATTTAAGCAGGAGTATTTCGGGTTCCACATCGGGAGACATCTCATTACCAAACTGTCTTAAATTTTTGAGCAGGCTATTATCCTGCTTTCCTTCCACCTGAATTAAGGCATCCGCGCGGTATACGGGCGTGGCCAAAAAAGCATACAGGCCTGCCAGCAAGGTAAAAATGACAGTCATCGATAAAATGACTGCACGATGATCGATCATTTCGCCGAGTAGACGAATGAGATCAATTTCATGATTTTCCGGTGTTGTGGCACCGTAACTGCCTGTTGTGTAAGACGACATTAACGCTTCATTCCTTGTTGACTCAATCGATGAGCCCATTCCTGGCTGGCTTTGCCCAGCAGTCCGAAAACATAGTCAAATGCTTCACGGCTTTTACGATAGGGATCGGGGATGTCCTGCGGCTCCAGCCATTGCCCAAAGAGCAGCGATTTGCCGCGAATTTCCGGGGCCATGGCAGAGATAAAGCGAAGATGAGCAGGTTCCATCACCAGAATAAGATCCGATTCCCGCATGATCTGCGGAGTTAATTTGCGCGCGCGATGTTCACCGAGTGAGAGCCCATGTCGCCCGGCCACGTCCTGAGCGTGGATATCCGCCGGGCTTCCTTCCAGCCCAAATATGCCTGCCGAGGTGATCTGTTTTCCCGGTAGCAACTGGCGTAACAACTGCTCTCCAATCGGTGAGCGACAAATATTGCCGGTGCAAACCACTAAGATGGAATCGAACATTATTGCGGCCACGATCTGATGTAACGGACCGTTTCGGTCAGATCATGAACACCGCTGATGGTCGGCACGAGCTGAGTAATGACGCGATTCCAGCGCGACAGCGGAGCCGTGGTGACATAAACAATGTCGTAGGGTTCAAGCTGGAATTCGGTGCCCAACACCATCGCAGAGGCATCCTGCGCATTAAGCTGATAAATGTTGGCGATTTTTCCCGCATTGTTGCCTTTAGCAATGGAGCGAATGACAAAAATACCCGTCGCATCGGCCATGTCCTGGTTCAACCCGCCCGCATTGCTCAGCGCTTCGGCAAGGGTCATCCCACTCCTGTCCATCTTCAGCGTGCTCTGCTTAATCACTTCCCCCATCACAAAGACTTTCAGTGCATCATTGCGTGGAACAAAAAGAATATCGCCCGGGTAGAGCAGCTTATTTTGCGTCAGGTCGCCGTGCTGCATCAGCGCGCACAGAGAGAGGTGTAAATCTTTCCCCTCGTGAGTGAGAACCACATTGCGCCAGTCAGCGTCAACAGAAAGCCCACCCGCCGCGTTGACGGCATCCATAACCGTCATTGGAATATTGGTGATAGCCTGCTGGCCAGATTTGGCGACTTCGCCAGTGACATAAGCTTTTTGCGAGCGGAAGGCCGCCACGCTGACATCCACCTGCGGGCTTTCGATAACGCTCTCCAGTCGTGTGGCGATCTCCTCTCTCACTTCAGAGACCGTTTTCCCCGCCACAGTGACTTTTCCGACATAGGGATAAAAGAGGGTACCATCCGCGTTCACCCAGTTACCGGCATCACTGGCACTACGATATTGCCCAGCCGGTGTTGTCAGTTCAGGGTGATCCCAAACGGTAACGGTTAAAACATCACCTGCTCCAATGCGGTACTCCCAGTTTCTGAGCTGCTCATCCAGCTTAGGATTTGGCTGAGATTTCACGACGGCAGGACGTAATTTTTCAATCAGGGAAGGGGTAAGTGGATAAAGATCCACACGCTTATCAACATTATTATATTCATCACTCGTCGTGATGATATTTTTCCCTGATGAGCTTAATGCTTGCCCGGGAGAAAATACACAGCCAGTCAACTGACTTATCGCTAAGAATATTACAAATAGTGTCGTTGTGTTTTTCATTAAAATTAATTTATGATTCATGAGCACAACAAACGTATAACAGAAAATTCAGGAAGAATTACTGAACCCATCAACGCTCTGTTTTTCATGCAGTTAAATAAAAAAACACATCATCGAATGATGCGCTGGATTAATTTAAGAAACGGAAGGAAGTTGAATTGAAAATTAAACCATTCCGCTTTTATAAGTTTAAGTTGTCTTTAAAAAAAACGCATGTCTTTCAGATCACAAACTTAGAGTAAATTTATACTTTCAGAATTAATTAAAAAACACATTTCTGCACTGAATTGCTCTTAGGAAATATCATTCATAAGCAAAATGGTATTAACCATTTGATCTACACAAAATCGTCCATTTTTGTTACATTTTTTTTCTAACAGGGTCTGCTGGGATACTTAAAATAGGCTGTCTGCCACATCGTCATCACTACAGCAGGCTGAGAGTATCAGTAACGATATAACTGGAGAAAAAATGGCTAAGCGTACATGGCTACTTCTGGGTGTAATAATGTCTCTTGCGAGTGCGGCTTCAGCAGCCCCGCAAACAGCGTCAGCGTCTGGCGGCATCAAAGCTTATGAAGAACAAGAGTTCATCGCTGATTTCACGAAGTTCAAAATTGGCGACACCGCACCTGCGCAGTATCAAACGCCCGAGTACACCATCAAACAGTACCAGTTGCGTAACCTCCCGGCACCGGATGCCGGTACACACTGGACCTATATGGGCGAGAATTACGTCCTGATCGGTGATACTGATGGCAAAATCTACAAAGCCTATAACGGAGATATCTTCTATCATCGCTGATTCGATCCTGATTCGCCCGTGGCAGGAGAGCGATCGCCCTTTCCTGCGCACGCTCTACCTCCACGCCCGGCGTGAAGCCTGGCCGTGGCTGGACAATTCACAGTGGCAGCTTGAAGACTTTGATGCAGCAACCCGTGACGAAGTAATTTGGGTCGCCGTGCAGAACGGTCATCGCCTGGGTTTTGCTTCAGTCTGGACGAACGATAATTTTCTGCACAACCTGTTTGTTGACCCGCAGTATCAGAGCCGTGGAGTCGGACACTTGCTTCTGGAGCAGGTGCAGAAGACGTTTACCAGCACAGGTTCGCTTAAGTGTCTGGAGAAGAATTCGCGGGCTGTTGCGTTTTACCAGCGACACGGCTGGCACATTGAGTCGAAGGGAATTTCTCCGGACGGAGAGTACTATCTGATGCATTACCGGCTTGGGTAAAGTCAGGTGGCGCTACGCTTACCTGACCTACAAAACCGTATTCCGTAGGCCGGGTAAGGCGAAGCCGCCACCCGGCAATTCGGAGCTGGGAACTTACACCGCGCGGAACGCGATATCACCCGGTATCACTTCACCCTGCCAGTAAAGCTGCGCTGCAACGCGCCCCGCCAGCTGGCGATACATCTCAGCAAATTCGCTGTCCGGACGGCTGACGACCGTCGGTTTTCCGCTGTCGAGATCCTCACGAAGAGTAATATGTAGCGGCATCTGGCCAAGCAGTTGGGTGTGATATTTCGCGGCCAGTTTTTCTGCCCCACCCGTACCAAATATCGGTTCGTGGTGACCGCAGTTGCTGCAGATGTGCATGCTCATGTTTTCAACAATACCAAGCACCGGCACTTCCACTTTCTCGAACATCACGATGCCTTTTTTGGCGTCAATCAGCGCGATATCCTGCGGCGTGGTCACCACAACCGCCCCCGTAACCGGAATATTCTGCGCCAGCGTGAGCTGAATATCACCGGTGCCCGGCGGCATGTCCAGCACCAGATAATCCAGATCCGGCCACATCGTCTCCTGCAGCATCTGCATCAGCGCTTTGCTGGCCATCGGGCCACGCCAGACCATGGCGTTATCATCGGTGACCAGATACCCAATGGAGTTGGTGGCCAGGCCATGAGCCATGATGGGTGCCATGTGAGTGCCATCCGGCGAGGTTGGACGCTGGTTTTCCGCCCCCAGCATGTTTGGAATAGAAGGCCCGTAGATATCGGCATCCAGAATACCGACCTTTGCCCCTTCTGCCGCCAGCGCCAGCGCCAGGTTAACCGCGGTGGAGGATTTACCTACCCCGCCTTTGCCTGAACTTACGGCAATTATATTTTTCACACCGTTCACGCCCGGCTGGTTTTTCACCCGCTTCAGGGTAGCGATGCTGTGGGTCAGCTTCCAGTCAATCGCTTTTGCACCGGTAATGCGCAGCAGTTCAGAGCTGGTTTGCTCTTTCAACGCGTCAAATGCGCTGGTCCAGACGAATGGCATCTGCAACTCAATGTGCAGGGTATCGTCCAGCCAGGCGACGTGGTGCAACGCTTTCAGCGTCGTAAGATTATGTTTCAGGGTTGGATGCTGAAAGTTAGCCAGCGTCCCGGCGACCATTGCTCGTAAGGCTTCCGGTGATTTGGCCTGGGATTGAGAACTCATCCCGACTCCTTTGTTCTTGTGAATAAGACCTTAGATGAACAAGTTTACCTGAAAGGCCGTGGTTTGTGCTTACTTAATAATGCCCCTTTTGGTAATATCAAAAACCCTTTTCACAGTTAAAAGAAGTAATGCCTACTATGACTCAAGTCGCGAAGAAAATTCTGGTAACGTGCGCACTGCCGTACGCCAACGGCTCAATCCACCTCGGCCACATGCTGGAGCATATCCAGGCTGATGTCTGGGTCCGTTACCAGCGAATGCGCGGCCACGAGGTTAATTTCATCTGTGCGGACGATGCCCACGGCACGCCGATCATGCTGAAAGCTCAGCAACTGGGGATTTCCCCGGAGCAGATGATTGCCGAAATGAGTCAGGAGCATCAGACTGATTTTGCTGGCTTTGACATCAGCTACGACAACTATCACTCCACGCACAGCGACGAAAACCGTGAGCTGTCGGAGCTGATCTACACGCGTCTGAAAGAGAACGGTTTTATCAAAAACCGCACCATCTCCCAGCTGTACGATCCGGAAAAAGGCATGTTCCTGCCGGACCGTTTCGTCAAAGGCACCTGTCCAAAATGTAAATCCCCGGACCAGTACGGCGATAACTGCGAAGTGTGCGGCGCGACCTACAGCCCGACCGAGCTTATCGAGCCGAAATCCGTGGTGTCCGGCGCAACGCCTGTGATGCGTGACTCCGAGCACTTCTTCTTCGACCTGCCATCCTTCAGTGAAATGCTGCAGGCATGGACCCGCAGCGGCGCGCTGCAGGAGCAGGTAGCGAACAAGATGCAGGAGTGGTTCGAGTCCGGTCTGCAGCAGTGGGATATCTCCCGCGATGCACCGTACTTTGGTTTCGAAATTCCGAATGCACCGGGTAAATATTTCTACGTCTGGCTGGACGCGCCAATCGGCTACATGGGCTCCTTCAAGAACCTGTGCGACAAGCGTGGCGACACTGTCAGCTTCGACGAATACTGGAAGAAAGATTCCACAGCCGAGCTGTATCACTTCATCGGTAAAGACATCGTCTACTTCCACAGTCTGTTCTGGCCAGCAATGCTGGAAGGCAGCAACTTCCGCAAGCCGACCAATTTGTTCGTACACGGCTACGTGACGGTAAACGGCGCGAAGATGTCCAAGTCCCGCGGGACGTTCATCAAAGCCAGCACCTGGCTGAACCACTTCGATGCGGACAGCCTGCGCTACTACTACACCGCGAAGCTCTCTTCCCGCATCGACGATATCGACCTGAACCTGGAAGATTTCGTGCAGCGCGTGAACGCCGACATCGTCAACAAAGTGGTGAACCTGGCATCCCGTAACGCGGGCTTTATCGCCAAGCGTTTTGACGGCGTGATGGCAGCCGAACTGGCTGACCCAGCCCTGTACAAAACCTTCACCGATGCCGCAGCCACCATTGGCGAAGCGTGGGAAGCGCGTGAGTTCGGTAAAGCCGTGCGTGAAATTATGGCGCTGGCAGACCTGGCTAACCGCTATGTGGACGAGCAGGCTCCGTGGGTTGTGGCGAAACAGGAAGGCCGTGATGCCGATCTGCAGGCTATCTGCTCCATGGGGATCAACCTGTTCCGCGTACTGATGACGTACCTGAAGCCGGTTCTGCCACAGCTTGCTGCACGTGCAGAAGCGTTCCTGAACACTGAACTGACCTGGGATGCGATTGCTCAGCCGCTGCTCGGCCACAAGGTGAACACCTTTAAAGCGCTGTACAACCGCATCGAGATGAAGCAGGTTGAAGCGCTGGTTGAAGCTTCGAAAGAAGAGGTGAAAGCCGCTGCTGCGCCGGTTACCGGCCCGCTGGCTGACGATCCGATTCAGGACACCATCACCTTTGATGATTTCGCGAAAGTTGACCTGCGCGTGGCGCTGATTGAAAACGCGGAGTTTGTGGATGGCTCCGATAAACTGCTGCGTCTGACGCTGGATCTGGGCGGCGAGAAACGTAATGTCTTCTCGGGTATTCGTTCTGCGTATCCAGACCCACAGGTGCTGATTGGCCGCCAGACGGTCATGGTGGCTAACCTGGCACCACGCAAAATGCGCTTTGGTATTTCTGAAGGTATGGTGATGGCCGCAGGCCCTGGCGGGAAAGATATCTTCCTGTTAAGTCCTGACGAAGGCGCGAAGCCTGGTCAGCAGGTGAAATAACAAAAAAGCCGGAGATAATCTCCGGCTTTTTTTATGGCTTCGCGCTGTGTATGCGATTCGTCAGCCCGCGCAAGAAATAGCGCATAAACTGGTCTCCGCACTCGCGATAGTTCTTATGGTCCGGGGCACGCATCATGGCGGTGATCTCTGGCATCGAGACGCGGAATTTCTGCTCGGTCATGATCGCCAGGATATCGTCAGTCTTCAGTGAAAACGCAATACGCAGCTTTTTCAGCACCGTATTGTTGTTTACGCGACGCTCCAGCGCCAGCTCTGGCGCAGACTCATCTTTACCGCGCTTGTCATAGATCAGGCCGTTCAGGAAGCCAGACAGAATAATGTCCGGGCAGCGGACAAAGCCCTCTTCGTCTTCTTTGGTCATCCAGGTATCGAAACCGGCCGACGTGGACTCCATGTCGGAGAGCGCAAGAATGCGCACCATGTCGTTATTATTCGCTTTAAGGGTGTAGCGCAGGCTACGGAGTATATCGTTACTGAGCATAGAGCCTTCGAATGTCGATGATGCAATGGCGCGCAGTGTACCAGCTTTACAGGCCAATCGCCTCTTTCAAACTCTTCAGGTAGCGACGGCTAACCGGCACCGTTTGCCCGGCGCGCAGCACCAGCTCTGCCTGACCGTTGTCTTCCAGGCGGATCTCTTTCAGGTGCGCCATATTGACCAGATACTGGCGATGGCAGCGAATGAGCGGCGTACGGCTCTCCAGCGTCCGCAAGGTCAACTCGGTAAACCCTTCATTTCCTTCCGCACTGGTGACAAATACGCCGCTCAGGCGGCTGCTGACAAATGCCACATCATCCATCTGCAAAAGATAAATCCGGCTGTGTCCAGTGCAGGGGATAAACTTCAGCGGCTGCTGGTTCTCGGGCAACAGCGTGACATCCTGAACGGTACGCTCCTGGCGTAATCGGGTCAGGGTCTTTTCCAGCCGCTTCTCTTCAATTGGCTTGAGTAAATAATCAAACGCGTGCTCCTCAAAGGCTTTAACGGCATATTCGTCGAATGCGGTTAAAAACACGATGTAGGGACGATGCTCCGGATCGAGCATCCCGACCATCTCCAGCCCGCTGATTCGGGGCATCTGAATGTCGAGGAACAGCACGTCCGGGCGCAGTTTGTGGACAGCACCGATAGCCTCAATGGCGTTCGCACACTCACCCACAATCTCAATATCAGGCTGCTCCTGCAGCAGAACGCGCAGGTTTTCCCGTGCCAGCGGCTCGTCATCCACAATCAGCACTCTTAACATGCGTTTTCCTCCAGCGGCAGTCGTACGGTAATTCGGGTAAATCGATCGGGCTCACAGGCGACGGTGATGCCGCAGTCATCGCCAAAATGGGCACGCAGACGTTTATCTACCAGACTCATCCCTAAACCCCCTGTAGCGGAAGGCTGGTAAAGCCCGGCGTTATCTTCGATATCGAGCACCAGATGATGATTAAAACGGCTGGCGGAAATAGTGACCTCCCCGATACCCAGAAGCTGCGAGGTACCGTGTTTGATGGCATTTTCTACAATAGGCTGCAGGGTAAAAGCAGGAAGATGTTGATGGGACAGCTCATCCGGGACGGAGAGCGACACCTGCAGGCGCGACTGGAAACGTGCCTGCTCAATCTGTAGATAAGCATTAACGTGCTCAATCTCATCGGCCAGGGTCACGATCTCAGAAGGACGCTTCAGGTTCTTACGGAAAAAGGTCGACAGAAACTGCACCAGCTGCGCGGCCTGATCGCTGTCGCGCCGAATGACCGCTTTGAGCGTATTGAGAGCATTAAACAGGAAGTGCGGGTTCACCTGAGCATGCAGGAGTTTGATCTCTGACTGGGTCAGCAACGCCTTCTGGCGCTCATACTGCCCGGCCAGGATCTGTGCGGAAAGCAACTGGGCGATCCCCTCCCCCAGCGTGCGGTTGATGGAACTGAACAGGCGATTTTTCGCTTCATACAGTTTGATGGTACCCATCACTCTCTGGTTTTCTCCGCGCAACGGAATGACCAGCGTAGAACCCAGTTTGCACTGCGGATGCAGCGAACAGCGATAAGGCACTTCGTTACCGTCGGCATAAACCACTTCGCCAGTTTCAATGGCGCGCAGCGTATAGGCTGAGGAGATGGGTTTACCAGGCAAATGGTGATCGTCCCCGGTACCGGTAAAAGCCAGTAGCCGCTCACGGTCTGTTATCGCCACGGCACCGATATCCAGCTCTTTATAGAGAACCAGCGCAACCTTCATGCTGTTTTCTTCGTTAAAACCCTGGCGCAGGATCCCTTCCGTCGAAGCGGCAACCTTCAGCGCGGTTGCGGAAAACGCCGAGGTGTACTTCTCAAACATGGCACGTTTATCGAGCAAAATACGCATAAACAGCGCCGCCCCCACGGTGTTGGTCACCATCATCGGGGCGGCAATGCTGCTGACCAGGTGCAGCGCATCCTCAAACGGGCGGGCGATCAGCAAAATGATCGCCATCTGCGCCATTTCAGCGACAAAGGTAATCGCACCTGCGGTCAGTGGGCTGAAGACTTTATCCGGACGGCCACGTTTGATCAGATAGCTATGCACCAGGCCACCGAGCAGCCCTTCTACAATCGTGGAAATCATGCAACTGAGTGCCGTCATCCCGCCCATGGAATAGCGATGCAGGCCACCCGTTAAACCGACAAGACCACCGACGACGGGACCGCCCAACAGTCCGCCCATCACCGCACCGATAGCGCGCGTATTGGCAATAGAGTCTTCGATATGAAGACCAAACCAGGTCCCCATAATGCAGAATATGGAAAATACGACGTAGCAGAGAAATTTGTGCGGCAGGCGGACGGTGACTTGCATCAGCGGAATAAACAGGCGCGTTTTGCTCATCAGCCAGGCGATGACAAGGAACACGCACATCTGCTGAAGCAACAGCAGCACCAGATTAAACTCGTACATACTCAAAACCGCACACGCTAAAAACGCGTAACATACACTGATAAGGGGAAACTTTCTTTGAAGCACCCCAAAAAAGCGCGAAATCGTGTTCGCAATCACATCTTTTTCCGAACATTGCGCATGCTTCGCATTTTTTGTTCAAAAATCAATCAATCCTTCCTGGTTCGGCAAAGTGGGTCTACATTTATTCTGGGGAAGCGTGAGCCAGGGGGCGAATATGGCGCTTTACACAATAGGTGAAGTAGCACTCCTTTGTGATATCAATCCCGTTACCCTACGGGCGTGGCAACGGCGGTATGGATTACTGAAACCGCAAAGAACGGATGGCGGACATCGCCTTTTCAACGATGCCGATATCGACCGGATCCGTGAGATTAAAAGCTGGATCGACAACGGTGTGCAGGTTGGCAAAGTAAAGTCTCTGCTTTGCCAGGACGATCCTGACACACAGCACCTCTGGCGCGAACAACAGGAAACCCTGCTAAGACTTCTGCAGGCAGGCAACCTGCAGCGCCTGCGCGCATGGATAAAAGAGCAAGGGCGCGATTATCCGGCACAAACGCTGATCACGCATCTTTTCATACCGCTTCGCCGTCGTCTGCAGTGCCAACAGTCCACCCTGCAGGCGCTGCTCAGTATGCTCGATGGTGTGCTTATCAACTACATTGCCGTCTGTCTTGCCTCCGCGAAGAGCAAGGCCGGGAAAGATGCGCTGGTGGTCGGATGGAACGTGCACGATACCACCCGCCTGTGGCTGGAAGCCTGGATTGCAACGCAAAAGGGTTGGCGCGTGGATGTCCTTGCGCATTCGCTGGCACAGCTGCGGCCCGAATTTTTCGATGGTCAGACTCTGCTGGTCTGGTGTGGCGAAGTGCCATCCGCCTCGCAGCAACAGCTGCTGACGGAATGGCGTGAACATGGTTACCCGGTTTACTCACTTGGCCCGGATGAACAGTAACGGCATTTAATGGTTCATTAACAGCTGCGCTTCACCGTATAATTGTTCCGTTAACAACAGGAGCAGATGATGAAGGCAACCAAACTGGCCATTATTACCCTTTTTGTCCTGATGGCCGTAAGCGGTATCGGCGGCGTGATGCTGGCAGGATACTCGTTTATTGTTCGCGGCGGTGTCGGCTGAGGTGCAGCGTCAGCCGCTCAAAAACGCGATCGACGACGATCGCCGCCAGCGCGACCAGCACCGCCCCCTGCACAATATAGGCCGTATTAAACCCGCTTAAGCCGATTATAATCGGCGTTCCCAGCGTATTGGCTCCTACCGTCGACGCAATTGTTGCCGTTCCGATGTTGATAATGACCGACGTGCGGATCCCGGCAATAATAACGGGCGCCGCTAATGGCAATTCAACCTTACGTAGCTGCTGCCCGCGACTCATTCCCATCCCTTCAGCCACACTCAATACAGATGCAGGTACTGCCGCGATACCCGCCAGCGTGCCCTGCAGAATGGGCAATACGCCATATAAAATCAGCGCAATAATTGCCGGTTGCTGACCAAAGCCCATGACCGGAACCGCTATCGCCAGCACCGCCACCGGCGGAAACGTCTGACCAATGGCCGCTATCGTCTCAACCAGCGGACGAAATTCCCGGCCTGCTGGCCGTGTCACCGCAATACCCGCCCCCACTCCCAGCACAACAGCAATAGCGCTTGAGAGGACCACCAGCCAGAGATGTGCCAGGGCAAGATTAATAAAGCTCTCCTGCTGATAAACCGGTCGTGGCAGCCCGGGAAAAAGGGTGCTAAACAGCGCCGCGCTGTGTGGCATCAGAAACAGTAAGGCGACAAAGATGGCTACCAGCCAGAGAAGTGGATCACGCAGTGTTTTCACGTATCACCTCCCCGGCCAGCAGATCGCGAAAATGCAAGGCACCACAAGGCGCACCGTGGGCGTCCGCAACAGGTAGCACCTCACATTGACCCGCAACAAACGCGGAGAGCGCATCCCGCAGGCTCATCTGCTTCTGCAACGGCTCACCACCCACCGGCGCATCTTCCCGACGCATATAGTCGCTGACCGTCCGCAGGGAGAGCAGCCTGACCCCCAGTTCACTGCGGCCAAAAAACTCACGCACAAAATCACTTTTCGGATGGCTTAACAGTTCGAGCGGGGTCCCCTGCTGAACCACTTCGCCGTGATCCATCAGCACCAGATGGTCGGCCAGGCGCAGGGCTTCATCAATATCGTGCGTCACGAGAACGATCGTACGTCCGAGAATGCGGTGAATACGGGTCATTTCCGCCTGCAGCGCCCCGCGCGTGACCGGGTCAAGCGCACCAAAGGGTTCATCCATCAACAATACCTGTGGGTTGGCCGCCAGGGCGCGCGCTACCCCCACCCGCTGCTGCTGTCCCCCGGAAAGCTGGTGCGGATAGCGGTCACGCAGTGTGGACTCTAGCCCCAGTAGAGACATCAGTTCATCAACTCTGTCAGCTATTTTTGCCCGCGACCACTTCTCCAGCTGCAGCACAGTGGCAATGTTCTGCGCCACCGTCCAGTGCGGAAACAGGCCTATCGACTGAATGGCATATCCCATCCGGCGACGCAACTCCAGAACCGGCAGGCTGCGGATCTCCTCTCCGGCAAAGCGGATCAAACCGCTATCATGCTCAACCAGACGATTGATCATCTTCAGGGTGGTGGATTTTCCCGAGCCCGAGGTACCTATCAGCACGGAAAACGCACCCTCGGCAAAGTTCAGGTTCAGATGGCTTGCCGCCGGGCGTCCCGCAAAAGTTTTACTGACATCATGAAATTCAATCATTGGCTCTTCTCCTGAGCAGCGCGAGCCATAAGGCAAACAGCGCGTCGACAACAACCGCCAGCGCAATCGTAGGAACCACGCCTAATAACACCAGATCCAGGGCACTACTCAGCAGCCCCTGGAATACCAGCGCGCCAAAACCACCCGCCCCAATCAGCGCCGCAATGACCGCCATGCCAACGGTTTGCACCGCCACTACCCGCAGGCTACGCAGCAGGAGAGGCAGTGCCAGCGGAAGCTGTATCTGCCAGAAACATTGTCGCGTGCTCATCCCCATCGCATGGGCGCTTTCCAGCACATCCGGGGCGACCTGACTTAAGCCCGCGACCACGCCGCGTACCAGCGGCAACAGTGCATACAACACCAGCGCGATCAGAGCGGGGGTTAATCCCGTACCGGCGATACCTATTGTTCCCAACACAGGAAATGACTTCACCAGCCCGGCCAGAGGGGCAATCAGCAGACCAAACAGCGCAACGGAAGGGATAGTCTGGATAACGTTCAGCACGGCAAAAACGCCCCCCTGACGTGAAGGGTGACGATAGCACCACATGCCCAACGGGATCCCGAGCAGGAGAGCCGGGAAGAGCGTCCCGAAGAGAATGGTCAGATGTTGCGTCAGGGCATCATCAAACACCTCCTGACGGTTGGCGTACTCCTTTAACAGCGAGAGATTATTCAGTTCGCCACTAAACAGCAGGAGCAATGGAATAACCCATATCTGTGCATTAAGCACCCAACGCCAGACGGACGCAGAGATGAGGCGACGTATAGCATCGCTGCAGGCGAGCAGGCACAACGCCAGCCACAGCCACAGGCCGCTCCCCACCGTTGTTCTTGCCAGCGGGCTTTCCGCCGAAGCCATATGCGTTGCCGCAAGCCCGGCTCCCCAGAAAAGGGTGATAAAAAGCCCTTCAGAGAGCAGCAACGTCAACCATTGTGCTGTACGACCTTGCCAGAGCGATAGCGCAACCCACGCCCCCGGTGCCACCGCAAGCAACCACGGTGTAAACGACCAGACTTCCCAGAGAGAACGCCCCTCCCCCGACATCAGGCGATTAGGGGCGACATTCACAAACGGTAACGCGACCGCTGCGATGGTCACACAGGCCAACAGCAGCAGGACGCGGTTATGACATTTTATTGGCACAGCCTTTTCCCGTTACTTCACAAGCCCTTGTTGTTTCAGGAAGTCGGCGGCCACTTTTTTGGCATCCAGCCCCTCGACGGCAATGCTGGCATTCAGCTGTTGCAGCGTTTTTTCATCCAGTTTTTCGAAAACAGGTTTGAGCCAGTCGGCAATCTCCGGGTAGGCTTTCAGCACTGCCTCACGTACCACCGGCGTCGGGGCATAAATCGGCTGCACACCTTTTGGATCGGTCAGGGTTTGCAGGCCAAGTGCCGCGACCGGGCCGTCGGTACCGTAGGCCATTGCCGCGTTAACACCCGAAGTTTGCTGTGCTGCGGCTTTGATGGTCACCGCCGTATCGCCGCCTGCCAGAGAGAGCAGTTGCGCCTGGTCAAGCTTGAAGTCATAGGCTTTTTCGAACGCAGGCAGCGCATCAGGACGCTCGATAAACTCTGCCGACGCGGCAAGCTTAAAATCGCCCTTCTCTTTCAGGTAGCGGCTGAGATCGGCCAGGGTAGTCAGCTTCCCTTTCTCCGCCACGTCTTTACGCACGGCGATAGTCCAGGTGTTGTTGGCCGGAGCCGGGGTCAGCCAGACCAGCTTGTTCTGTTCAGCGTCGAGCTTTTTGACTTTGTCATATCCGGCTTTGGCGTTTTTCCAGGCCGGATCATTTTCATCTTTGAAGAAGAATGCGCCGTTGCCGGTGTATTCCGGGTAGATATCCAGCTCGCCGGAAGTAATCGCGCCGCGCACGACGGGCGTAGTACCCAACTGGACTTTATTGACGGTTTTGACGCCGTGGCTTTCGAGCACCTGCAAAATGATATTGCCGAGCAGCGCGCCTTCGGTATCTATCTTTGAGCCCACTTTTACCGGCTCCGCCGCCTGTAAGGGCAGACTTATTGCCGCCAGCAACACCGCAGATCCCAACATCCCCTTTGCAATCGTCATTCCGCTATCCTCATATTTTTTGCTGCCTTTTTCAGAGGCTTGAGAGAAAAGCGTAGCTTAAAACGGCGTGATTAACCGTCAAAATGCCTTTTTAGCATAAGATAAGAATCATCCCCATAACCAGCGAGATCTTCAATCAGTATCTGACACTGAGAAGCAGCATGAAACTGCTGGTATGCAAACGCTCTGTTTTTTTACTTACTGCCGCCAAAATATCGGCATGATGACAGTCAGGTTTCTGAATGCAGAAAAAACATGTTTCCACTTGTTCATTTTATCCGTTGCAATAAATTGTCAGTAACTTAACTCACTTGTTTGAACTCTTTTATTTTGATTTAGAGCAATATTTAATCACATAGGGAGTGTATTTTAATAATTAAATTGAAATCAAATATTCATTGTATGAATAAAAAAGGAATTTATATTTATGCCACTTCAATTTGAACCTCTGGACTTCTCACCCATCAGGTTCCCTCATATCGACCGAAATGGCTTGCGCGTAATGCGAGCGGGTGAAATCCTTTTAGCGCAACAATTATACGGGAATAGTATTCATTATGGAAAAGTCTGGATACATCACGGCAGTTTTCTTCCTTTTGACATGCAGGAGAACCATACTGCAATGACTCCCGCCGGAGAAATATGGTTTGAAGAATATTTATATATTGATGACTTTTCTATCGGCAATGTCGGTCTACAGCATATTTTCATGCATGAATTGATGCATGTCTGGCAAAGAGAACGGGGAATGAATGTTATTTTGAGAGGTGTCGCATCCGGCATATCAAACTATCACTACAGCCTGGATAAATATCGCCTATCTGATTATTCGATGGAACAACAGGCTTCCATCACCTCTGATTACTGGCTTATTAAAAACCATACATCATATGATCCCGGAAGTTTAAAATTACTCAAGTTCAATCCTGATAAACCGCTCTCAAAACTATTAGCCGAATATGAAAGAATACTAGGGGATTTCCCAAATTGAAAAATGAAATATTACTATTGCTATGTAGCCTTATGCTTTCTTCATGTTGCTGGGAACGGCAAATTGCAATTTATCCCGGTGATGCCAACATTTCAAATGAATCTATTTGTATCCCTTCATCAAGGGGGAAAAATCTATCATTCTACAGCGTAGAAGCCAGAAAACTTCGTTCACCGCACGATGGTAGTACTATGATGATCTCTAAAATTATAGAGTCACAAACGCCATATTGTTTTAAATTAAAAATTGAATCACTCATGGGTTATACTCTTTTTTATCGTTTGGATAATAAATCGTATACAGTAGATTTTATAACTGATAGCCACGCTAATATCTATTCACGCCATTATACTGATTAATAAGGATTGTCATGTCATTACCATCCTATATGTTTTTATATGATGAAAACGGAATTTTAATTCCAGGAGATTGTACCGCCACAGGAAGAGTTGGCTCTACAGAAGTAGCAAGCTCACAATTTGGTGTTTTTCAGGCAATGGATTCCTTCACAGGTCGTTACAATGGTACACGGCAGCACGATCCATTTGTTTTCCGAAAAGAAATTGATAAACTAACTCCTTACATGTTCATTTCTGTTTGTCAAAACAGACGTTTCAAAAAAGTTGTATTTAAATATTATGAAGTTTCAACAGCAGGAGTAGAAATGGAAACATTTAATATTGAAATGGAAGAGGCTGGGATATGTTCATTTAAATTTGGCCATTCATTTACTTCAGGCTCTCTTCATTCCAATATGAATGAAATTATTGGGTTACGCTCAACCAAAATTACAGTTAACTATTTACCTGGTAATGTTTCCTATTCTGATTCCTGGTATACTGAGCGTCAATAACTAACCCTCTCCTTGCGCTGAATATCATATACTTATTCTTTTTATGTGATATTCAGCAATTTCAGTGCTGTACCGTACGACTTTTCCCATTCTTTTTTTTGCGGGAGGGACCATTCTGTCGGCAAAATCTGCTCTCTTCGACAACGTCATTCCCAAGATAAAAAACCACACAGGTCCAATAAGAAAGGGAACCCTGCGGCTCCCTTTGTTTCACATCAAATATCGCGACCATTGCTGGCGATAAGCTCTTTATACCAGTAGAACGAATTTTTCCTGAATCTCTTCAGAGACCCCTTTCCGTCATTGTCTTTATCGACATAAATTAACCCATAGCGTTTTTTCATTTCGCCCGTACCCGCGGAGACCAGGTCAATACATCCCCAAGGGGTATAGCCAATCAAATCAACACCATCTTCAACAACGGCTTTTTTCATTTCGCCAATGTGGGCTGCCAGATAATCAATACGATAGTGGTCATCTACTGTTCCGTCTGCGTTTTGTATATCGACGGCCCCGAAACCATTTTCGACGATAAACATAGGCAATTGATAATGATCCCAGAACCAGTTGAGCGAGTAGCGCAGACCCGTCGCATCAATCTGCCATCCCCAGTCAGACGTCTGAATATACGGGTTTTCGACAAGATGTTTATGCTCTATATAATTCAGCTCTTCGTTACCTTCCATAAACTGAGTAACGAAAGACATATAGTAACTGAAGCCAATATAATCAACGCAACCACGTCTGAGAACATCCAGGTCAGATTCAGTAATATCAAGATTAAAGCCTTTTCTGCTGAAATAATTCAGTATATGTTGAGGATAAGCCCCACGAACATGCACATCGGTGAACCAGTAACGACGATGCATTGCGCTCAATGCCATCATGACATCTTTGGGGGCACATGTTAGCGGGTAGATCGGACACATAGCGATCATGCATCCTATTTTAAAGCTGGCGTTAATCGAACGAGCCACATCAACTGCCAACGCACTGGCAACCAGTTCATAATGAACAGCCTGATACATTATTTTTTCACGATGCACTTCATCTTCATCCGGTGAATAGACAATGCCGGAGTTAGTAAAGGGACATAAGACGTTATCAAAATTCACCTGATTATTTATTTCATTAAACGTCATCCAGTATTTTACTTTAGTCTTATAACGCGTAAATACAGTCGTGGCAAAATGCAGGAAAAAATCAATAAGTTTACGATTCCGCCATCCTCCGTACGCAGTCACAAGATGATAAGGCATTTCAAAATGAGATAAAGTGACGACAGGGTCAATGCCATACTTCAGGCACTCATCAAATACATCATCATAAAACTGCAGCCCGTCTTCATTCGGCTCAAGCTCATCGCCTTGAGGAAAAATACGCGTCCAGGCAATTGAAGTTCGAAAACATTTAAACCCCATTTCGGAAAATAATTTTATATCATCTTTATAGCGATGATAAAAATCAATTGCATCATGATTGGGGTAATTCTCTCCTTCAATAACACCCTGAGTGACTTCTCGCGGTACACCGAATGCACCAGCGGTCATAACATCTGCAATGCTAATGCCTTTACCACCCAGGTTCCAGCCACCTTCCAGCTGGTGCGCTGATACTGCACCGCCCCACAGGAAATTCTTTTTAAAACCAGACATATTATTCTCCACTCGAAAAATTACCACCAGACTTCCGCCTGAATCCCAGCCATAAATTCATCTTTGCTTTCATCGTTAAACTGGAACTTAGATAATTCATTATCAAGAATATCAATATACGTACCGTAGAAACGAATTTCAGGCCGTGAACCTAAAATACTTGCCCCGACTTTGAACGCATGATAAAGAGTAGTTTTATACGCCGATTCTTCTAATGTTATACCCTGCTGAGTTTTATTTTTCTGTTTAAACCAGCCTAATTCAACACCTGTCTGATTCCAGTTATTCCAAATCCATGCAGGACGAATAACGGCGCGCATACTATCAAAATCACTATGCGCTCCGCTTTCATAGCTGTAAACATCTTCACCATGAGAGTACACCAGTGCATTCGCCATAATGATCTTGTCAGCAAGATACATTTCACCTTGAGATATTAATCTCCAGGCAATTCCGTTAGAGTGATCGCCATAGTAGTAACGACCATGGGCCATAGTATCACTGGCATCTGAGAAGCTTGAGAAACTGCTTGCGAAAGAGTTATTGGCAACCTGAAGAGTGAACTCATTAAAAGTATCGCGCTCCAGGTCTTGTCGAACTATAGATGTCAGCATCCAACTATCTTTCATATCAAAATAGCTTTCATTATCCTCATTCGATTGCTGTTCATCAGTTTTATTAGGCGTGGAGTATTTTGCCATAAACGACAATGTCCCTTTATCCCACACTGGAATTTTCCTGTAACGAACGTCAATTGAATTAGTATTCATTTGCGTTGTTTTAGAAAAATCTCGTGAATAAACATCCACATCATCACGGCTTAATGAAATATCAAACACACCTGGACCAATGGCCCAATTCTCAATACCCACCCCCGCCGCAACATCAGTATTTAACGTTTTCCAGTCTAACATTTGAATTTCATACTGGGGTAACTTATGCTTACCCACCCAAAAATCAGCATCGGGGGCGAAGGGTAAAAAACCGCGTGTGGTTAAGAAAATATCACTAAACTGCATGATATTTTCATTATTGGTATCACCAAACCAGGCATCATTATATTGCTCGCCAACATTACCATCATAAGTCACAACAGCATTGGCCGTTTTTCCATCCTGATTGTAGACGCGTTGATTTAATGTCAGATCAAACCAGCCGCTCATTTCATTACCAAAACGCCCTAACGATCCTGCGGCGTACGTTTGCGAAGAACCATGATTGCTCGTTCCCCAGCCAGAACGGAAGTACCCCTGATAGCTGAATCCAATGTCATCTTTCACATACTTGCTGATATCTTTCAGCGTCACACTTTCGATGGTCGTTTTTTCTCCGCTCTTATCAATCACTGCGACTTGCTGTGTACCTTTGACAGGCACTTTATCTGAAGCTTGTAAGAGTTCGCCATTTTCATTTCTTATATTGTCAGCAACAGGTGATGACTGCGAAAGATCGGAAAACGTTGTATCTTTATACTTATTTTCAAGCACACTCTTTTGTAATGATGTGAACCTGGTTTTATACTGACTGAGTTCCTTAGTCGTTTCATTTAGTTCTTTTTTATTCGCCGACAGTTCTGCCTCAAGGAGTTCGAGCCTTTGTTCTACAGTCAATTTGCTTGCCAAAACATCCAGAGGGAAAAATGCCACACAGACAGAAAAAGATAATAAACCTATCTTAAAACTGTTAAATTTCATGATTTATCCTTAACAAAAAATAATTATCCTGGTAAATCCATGGTGTGAGATAACTACGCGGAGATCTCTTTTCTTAATGAAATAATTTCCTTTGAAAAATCCAGGCACAGCATTGCATTCATCAAATGATCCTGTGCATGGACAAGAATCAAATTGACATGAACTTTGCCGCAGCCTTCATCCTGGCTAATTAACGCAGTCTGAATTTTATGCGCTTCACGGCAAGCATTCTCAGCGCTCTGCATTAATTTATCCGCGGCTTCCCACTGTTTATCCTTTGAGCAATGAATAGCCTCCATAGCATCAGATCTCGCTTGTCCGGCATTGATCAATAACGCCATCACCATTTCTTCATCTGCAAACATAATTTGATTCCCTGATGTATTATTTATCCATTAATGTATTGACTTTATTTGAGGCGATAACAAATGGCAGGTATATTAATGTTGCAACTACCAGACATAAGAGCCCGACCAATAATGCTAACCAGTTTCCTCCCGTTCCCAGGAATGCAATCAGAGGCCCCGGAGTTGTCCAGGGAACAGCATATGCAACAGGTGGAATGATTTGCAGCGACACAAAAATGTAGCCAATGACTGAGTTAACAACAGGGACCAAAATAAACGGAACCATCATGATGGGATTTAATACAATAGGCAGTCCAAACATCACCGGCTCATTAATATTGAAAATACCCGGAATAAATGACATTTTGGCAAGGTCGCGATATTCAGCACGTCTTGATGCAATAATTATGGCTATCAATAAACCCAGAGTCATCCCTGAACCGCCGCAGTTGGCGAAAGCATCATTAATAGACGTCCAGGTCACGGGATAAGGTGCTCCCCATGTTGTTCCGTGTTGTGCGGCCCAGGAAAGATTCTCAAGGTTTGCTTCTGAGAAAACCGTTTCACGTATGGCCGACGTAGTATTCGGACCGTGAATACCTAAAACCCATAAAAAATTCCCTACCGCACCAAGAATGACAACAGCATAAATATTGGTTCCCATATGCTTAAGTGGGGCCTGGATTAGTTTATAAATCAGATCATTCAGCCCCGCTGGCGATATCATGGCTAATGCGTAGTTCAGTGCCGAGAAAAACACCATGACAATGAAGATGGGCAGTAACACTTTAAACGACCGTGCGACTGCCGGTGGAACGGCTGCAGGCATGGTGATTGTTATTTTTGGGTTGCGTGCCAGGCGGCAAAATATTTCACTCGTTATTAGCGCCACGATCACGGCGACAAATAGTCCTTGTGCACCTAAATATTTCGTTGTCAAAAAAGCCTGGCCATCCACCATCTGATACGGGGTATAGACAATGAAGAATGCGCCAATGGCCGTCAGTCCACACAGGAGATCATCTTGTTCATAGCTGATCGCGATATTCCTGGCAACAAGGAAAGCGATCATTATGGACATGATATTCACTGAACCATTCATGACTGGAGTAAAGATAGCCTGCGCTTTTTCCAGGTTTGGGAAAATACTGCTTAAATGCAGTAATCCTGCAATAAAGCCATCTGGGGACAGAATTGCAAAATTGATTAAAATGATTAATGAACTTGCCATAATAATGGGAAATGTAAAAACAAACCCATCTCTGACAGCCGCTACATGTTTTTGTGAATTTAGCTTTATGGCTATAGGAACTAAAAAACGCTCCATACCGCGTTCAAAAGAACTCATCACTCCCATTATGCCCTTCCTGTAGTGTATTAGCGTCCGACTTACGCAGGACGAATCTCATCTCTCAATTACTCTGATTGATTAATTGAATGATATGAATTTAAGACAATATATTAGTCTGAAGGGTGGATTACCGTTGAAGGATGTTCAGCGCAGATTCCAGAACGACTTTGCCATTCATTGCACCATATTCTTTCATTTCAATAACTATGATTGGGATTTTACCTGATGCTAGTGCTTCAAGTTCTGATTTTTGAAAACGAACCTGTGGAGCAAGTAAGACAATATCGACTTCGTTATTCTTAATTTTTCCCTTAGCTTCAACAATACCTAATGCATTTATATTAACATTTACATTAATAGTCGCTGCATGTTCAACCATACGAGTCACCAGCATACTGGTTGACATTCCGCCGGCACAGACTAACAATATATTTTTCATATGATTTCCTTATAAATTCTCAGAATTAATATTAATTCGCAGACATCATATTTAATGCTAATTATATTTTTTGTTAGTTCCGTCACAGTAATATACAGCTAAATAGGTTCAATTTTATTGACAAAAATAAACAACTTTTACTTCCAGTGTAAACACAGAAACATAACACGTTGTTTTTATTGAATGCAGAGAGGTTCAAAAGTGATTTTTCATCATATTGCCAGGAGACTCAAGAGTGATATTAATAGCCGTTTATATAACGTTGGCGACCCACTGCCATCAGAAATTGAACTGGCGTCCAGTTACCGTGTATCTCGTAACACATTGCGTAAAGCACTGGACCTTTTAGTAAGCGAAGGGATTATTCATCGTAAACATGGCTCAGGAACATATATACAAAAAAAGAACTTCATGGCGCATGTTGAACATATGAATAGCTTTAGTGAAATAGCTATTAACAACGGTAAGAATGTTGATAGTCAGATCATTAAATTTGAATTGCAGACGGCATCACTAGTCATTGCTAATGAATTAAATTTAAAGCAAAACGATCCCGTATATTATATAAAACGCTTGCGATTTATTGAGCATAGACCTGCTCAACTGGAGGAAACATGGCTGGCCGTTAACCGTTTTCCGGACCTGACTATTTCGCATATGAAACAATCAAAATTTTCATATATAGAAAAAGAATGTAATATCCGTATCACGGGTACCTTTGAGACATTCTCACCGGTATTTCCAACACCCGAGATTGCTGGGATATTGTGTATCAGTACAAAAGATCCCATCTTAAAAATTCAGACGCAAGCCATTGATGAGCATCATAATCCATTGGATTATACTCTCTTGTACTGCAATATATTTGAATTACAGGTTAAGTATTTCTTTCCCAGAGCGGTTGATGATCCACGCTCCCGATAGGTCACTCCGTCCCTCCCCCCATTGAGGAGAGGGACGTTAAACACCCTTACAGCAGTTCGAACTCGCCTTTATTCACCCGGGCAGAATCCACACCGATAAACACGTTGAATTTGCCAGGCTCAGCATCGTATTTCATCTGCTGATTCCAGAACTTCAGCGCGTCCACGTCAATTGGGAAGCTGATGGTTTTGGTTTCACCCGGTTTCAGGTTGACCTTTTCAAAGCCACGCAGCTGCTTCACCGGACGACTCATGGAGGCAGTCACATCCTGAACGTACATCTGGATCACCGTAGCCCCTTCGCGCTTACCGGTGTTAGTCACCTCAACGCTGGCTGTCACTTTACCGTCACGCTTCAGGCTCGGGGCCGACATTTTCACGTCAGAGACCTTGAAGGTGGTGTAGCTCAGGCCATAACCAAACGGGTACAGCGGGCCATTAGCTTCGTCGAAGTAACGAGACGTGTACTTGTTCGGTTTGTCGGCGTTGTACGGACGACCGGTGTTCAGGTGGCTGTAGTAGACCGGGATCTGACCAACGGAGCGCGGGAAGGACATTGGCAATTTGCCTGACGGGTTGTAATCGCCAAACAGTACGTCGGCAATCGCGTTACCGCCTTCGGTACCGGCGAACCAGGTTTCCAGAATCGCGTCAGCCTGCTGGTCTTCTTTCACCAGCGCCAGCGGACGACCGTTCATCAGCACCAGCACCAGCGGCTTGCCCGTCGCTTTCAGGGCAGCGATCAAATCGCGCTGGCTTTGCGGAATGGTGATATCGGTACGGCTGGAAGCTTCATGCGCCATCCCCTGCGCTTCTCCCACAACCGCCACAACGACATCAGACTGTTTTGCCGTCTTAACCGCTTCGTCGATCATCTCTTTCGGCGTGCGCGGGTCAACCTTCACCGCTTCCTCATACTGGTTGAGGAACGTCACGATGTCTTTATCGTTAGTGACGTTAGCCCCTTTGGCATAGACCACACTGGCGTTTTCACCGACAGCGTTCTTAATACCCGTCAGCACGGTCACGGACTGGTCAGCGACGCCCGCCGCGGACCAACTCCCCATCACGTCGCGCTTGCTGTCGGCCAGCGGACCGACCACGGCAATGGTGCCAGATTTTTTCAGCGGCAGCGTGTCGAGGCGGTTCTTCAGCAGCACCAGGCTTTCACGCGCAACTTCACGCGCTTCTTTACGATGCAGACGGCTTTCGGCGTTGGTATCTACCGGGTCAGAGTCTTTCGGCCCCAGGTGACTGTACGGATCGTTAAACAGCCCCATGTCGTATTTCACGTTCAGCACGTGACGCGTGGCATCGTCCAGCTCCGCCATCGTTACCTTGCCGCTCTTCACCAGCCCCGGCAGGTATTTGCTGTAGTACTCGTCGCTCATGCTCATGTTAATGCCGGACTTGAGCGCCACGCGCACGGCATCTTCCGGATCGGATGCGGTACCGTGTTTGATCAGTTCTTTAATGGCGCCGTGGTCAGAAACGGTGATGCCCTTAAAGCCCCACTGGTCGCGCAATACGTCTTTCAGCAGCCAGGAATCAGACGTCGCAGGCGTGCCGTTCAGCGAGTTGAGCGCCACCATCACCGCGCCGCTGCCCGCGTCCAGACCTGCCTTGTACGGCGGCATATAGTCGTTGAACAGGCGCTGCGGGCTCATGTCAACGGTGTTGTACTCTTTGCCGCCCTCCACTGCACCGTAAGCGGCGAAGTGCTTCACGCTGGTCATGACAGAGTAACGGTCTGCCGGGCTTTTGCCCTGCATCGCTTCCACCATGGTTTTGCCCATCGTGGCGGTTAAATAAGTATCTTCACCAAAGCCTTCGGACGCACGGCCCCAGCGCGGATCGCGGGAGACGTCGACCATCGGTGCCCAGGTCATGTTCAGGCCATCATCTGCCGCTTCATACGCGGAAACTCGCCCCACGGTTTTCACCGCGTCGAGGTTAAAGGAGGAGGCTAAACCAAGGCTGATGGGGAAAACGGTGCGCTGACCGTGCAGCACGTCATAGGCGAAGAACAGCGGTATTTTCAGGCGACTGAGTTCCATCACCTGATCCTGCATTTTACGGATGTCCTGGCGGGTAACGGTGTTAAAAATCGCCCCGACCTGACTATCCTTAATCATTTCACGGATGGCCTCTTTCGGGTTATCCGGGCCAACGCTGATAAGACGCAACTGGCCGATTTTCTCATCGACCGTCATTTTCTTGAGCAATTCCGTCACAAACGCGTCCCGGGCTTCAGGCGTAAGCGGATGATTGCCAAACAAATCCTCTGCCAGCGCGGGTTGCAGCGCCAGGCTGACGGCAACACCTACAGAACATAGCCATTTCATGTTGTTATACTCTCTCATCAATAACCGCCGGAAGATCTCGGCCAAACCGTGCGAAAGGCGCAGTGTGCCACAAACCCTCTGAACGTTGCAGGGTTATTCTCTGATTTTTCTCGTGAATACTCGACCGCTTAACAGTTAATCGCGCTATGCTTTATTGCGAGAAATTTGCCCCACCACAAGGAGTGGAAGATGTCTTCTGTTCAAACTCACAATAACACGACGTTTATCAACGAACTGTCGCGCCTGGTTGGCTCCTCTCACCTGCTTACCGACCCGGCCAAAACCGCCCGCTACCGTAAGGGGTTTCGCTCCGGTCAGGGCGAGGCGCTGGCGGTGGTTTTCCCCGGCACGCTGCTGGAGCTATGGCGCGTGCTGAGCGCCTGCGTCACCGCAGACAAGATTATATTAATGCAGGCAGCAAACACCGGCCTGACCGAAGGCTCAACGCCGAACGGCAACGATTACGATCGTGACATTGTCATCATCAGCACCCTGCGCCTCGACAAATTACACCTTCTGGATAAAGGTGAGCAGGTGCTCGCCTTCCCTGGTACAACGCTCTACTCTCTGGAAAAGGCACTTAAGCCGCTGGGTCGTGAGCCGCACTCGGTAATCGGTTCCTCCTGCATTGGCGCCTCGGTGGTAGGTGGGATCTGCAACAACTCCGGCGGTTCGCTGGTGCAGCGTGGCCCCGCTTATACCGAAATGTCGCTTTTTGCCCGTATTGACGAAAACGGCAAACTGACGCTGGTTAACCATCTGGGGATTGATCTGGGCGTTACGCCGGAACAAATCCTCAGCAAACTTGACGACGATCGCGTTAAAGATGAAGACGTTCAGCACGATGGCCGCCATGCGCACGATCACGATTATGTTACCCGCGTGCGGGATATCGAAGCCGATACGCCAGCCCGTTACAACGCCGATCCGGATCGCCTGTTTGAATCTTCTGGCTGCGCGGGCAAGCTGGCGGTTTTTGCGGTACGCCTTGATACGTTCCCGGCAGAGAAAAAACAGCAGGTATTTTACATCGGTACTAATCAGCCTGAGGTGCTGACCGAGATCCGCCGCCATATTCTGGGCGAATTCACGCACCTGCCCGTGGCGGGCGAATATATGCATCGGGATATTTACGATATTGCCGAGCGCTACGGCAAAGACACCTTCCTGATGATCGACAAACTCGGCACCGACAAAATGCCGTTCTTCTTCACTATGAAGGGTCGCACCGACGCGATGCTGGAGAAAGTGTCGCTGTTTAAACCTCACTTCACTGACCGCTTTATGCAGAAGTTAGGCAACGTCTTCCCGGCGCATTTACCGGAGCGGATGAAAACCTGGCGCGACAAATATGAACACCATTTACTGCTGAAAATGGCCGGTGACGGGATTACCGAAGCGCAGACCTGGCTGACCGAATTCTTCAAAACCGCTGACGGGGGTTTCTTTGCCTGTACTCCTGAAGAAGGCAGCAAAGCCTTCCTGCACCGTTTTGCCGCTGCAGGTGCCGCCATCCGTTATCAGGCGGTACATTCAGAAGAGGTAGAAGATATTCTGGCGCTGGATATCGCCCTAAGACGCAACGATACCGAGTGGTTTGAACACCTGCCGCCGGAGATCGACAGCAAGCTGGTACATAAGCTCTATTATGGCCACTTTATGTGCTACGTCTTCCATCAGGATTACATCGTTAAAAAAGGGGTTGATGCACACGAACTGAAGGAGCAGATGCTCGCCCTGTTACGTGAACGTGGCGCACAATATCCTGCGGAACACAACGTCGGTCATCTTTATAAAGCCCCTGACGCACTTAAGCAGTTTTATCGCGAGAATGACCCTACAAACAGCATGAATCCCGGTATCGGTAAAACAACGCGGAAGAAATACTGGAAAGAGAGTGCTGACACGGAATAGCAGATTACGCAAGCTTCTGATTAATTCCTACAGCCAAATTTGAGAGATTGTTAAGCGCTCCTTAATCGTAATAGAGTAACTGTCTGACGCCGGAGAAACGTTTCTCCGGCATTCTATAACGAGGAGCAGGCACATCATGTCGGCTGTTGATGTTTTATCCGAAACCGAACTGGAAGTGCGTGATGCCCTTCCCGATGATGTGCATGCCATCGCGGCCATCTATGCCTGGCATGTACTTCACGGGCGTGCGTCATTTGAAGAAGTTCCCCCCACCATTGACGAAATGCGTCAACGTATGAAAGGTGTGGCAGAGAACGGTTTACCGTGGCTTATCGCACTGTATCGCGGCATCGTTGTGGGCTATTGCTATGCCACACCTTACCGCCCGCGACACGCCTATCGTTATACTCTGGAAGAGTCAATATACGTGGATGCCAGCACCACCGGACGCGGTTTTGGCTCCGCATTAATGAGTGCGCTGATTGCGCGCTGCGAACAAGGCCCATGGCGCCAGATGATTGCCGTTGTGGGGGATGGCAGTAATAATCCCGGCTCGTTACGGCTGCACAAAAAACACGGCTTTGAAATTGTCGGTCAGTTGCGCAGCGTGGGGTATAAGAAAGGCGACTGGCGGGATACGGTGATTATGCAGCGTCCACTCAACGATGGAGACTGGACGCTGCCGGAGTAAGCCGGGTAAGGCGAAGCCGCCACCCGGCGCTGACAGGCGGCTCAGTCGTTTTGCGCGGTCGCCATCTGTTCAGCTTTCTGCTTTTTATAGGTCAATGCCGCAGCCGGAACAGGCTGCACTTTCCCCGTTTCAATCCAGGTACGCAGTCGGCTTGCATCCGCGAAGTGGGTGTATTTGCCGAAGGCATCCATCACCACCAGCGCTACCGGTTTGCCGTTAAAAACAGTACGCATGACCAGACAGTGTCCCGCCGCATTGGTAAAACCGGTTTTCGTTAACTGGATATTCCAGTTATCCCGGTAAACCAGATGGTTAGTATTACGGAACGGCAGCGTATAGGCTGGGTTCGCAAACGTCGCCGTCTCTTCACGGGTGGTACTGAGCTGACCAATCAGCGGGTACTGTTTGCTGGCGATCAGCAGTTTTGTCAGATCGCGGGCGGTGGAGACGTTGTTAATCGACAGACCTGTCGGTTCAACATAATGCGTATTGTTCATCCCCAGCGATTTGGCTTTCGCATTCATCGCACGAATAAATGCGTCGTAGCCGCCCGGATAATGGTGGGCGAGGCTCGCCGCAGCGCGGTTTTCAGATGACATCAGCGCCAGCAGCAGCATATTTTTACGGCTGATTTCGCTGTTCAGTCGCACGCGGGAATAAATCCCTTTCATCTCCGGCGTGTGGCTAATATCCACTTTCAGTTTTTCGTCCAGCGGCAGATGTGCATCAAGCACCACCATCGCGGTCATTAATTTGGTAATGGAGGCAATCGGGCGCACCAGGTCCGGATGGCTGGCGTAAATGACCTTATTGGTGTTGAGATCAACAATCATCGCGCTGCCGGAGGCAATTTGCGGCTGGGCAGCAGCAGCGGTCACCGCGGGCGTTTTGGCGATGGCTGGCACGGCAGCGGACGCCCCCAGCAACAGTGCCAGGCTAAGTAAAGAGACTCGGAATTTCAGCATGGTGAGACTTCTGATAATTATTCACGCACGTAATGACGTACACCGCCTGTGTCGACGGTAAACACAGGCTGGCTTCGGCATCATAGCCGTCACCGCGCTTTGTCGCCAGCGGATAATCGTGAGCAGATGCTGCATTGCTGGCATTTACGCCAGCAATGCAGTGAACTTAGAAGAGACGGTATCCATAACCCCAAAGAATTACCGTCAGCGCCAGTAACGCCTCCAGCACCAGCACACCGATAGCGAGTGTTGAACTGGAGAAGCTCAGGCCCTCTTCTTTATTAATATTCAGGAAGGTTGGAACCCCCAGATACAGCAAATAACCGGTGTAAAAGAGGGCAATGGTACCGATCAGCGCGCACAACCAGACCAGTGGATAGAGCGCAACAATACCGCTTAAGAACAGCGGGGTCGCGACATATCCGGCGAAGACCATACAGTGCGCCAGCGATGGACGTTGCGGGTAGTTACGCGCCATCCAGTGAATGACACGCCCCATGACGGCAACACCCGCCAGCATCAGGCCATAAAAGATGATGGCCAGATAAAGCCCGGTAAACCATGAAAGCTGAACTACGGTGCCATCCCCGAAGTTCCAGCCGATTTGAGTTGTTCCGATAAAGGCGCATATTACCGGCACCGCGGCCATCAGCAACACATGGTGCGTGTAATGATGCGAGACGGTTTCATTCTCACTTTTGATGACGTGCATTTCACGATCGGGATGGGAGAAAAGTCCCCAGACATGGTTCATAGAGCCCCCTTGTTGTCGGTCCGTCAGCGATACTTTAAGTATAATGCAGGCTTTAGATTATTTTATGTACAGCAGGAAATTTCCGTTGATTTCCCCGCTGTTGATTCATGGGGTATATGATTAACGGAGGTATACCGAGGGAGATGACGTTTACGTAATGGATATCAACAATCTTATTGAACAATATGGATACGCCGCGCTGGTTGCTGGCAGCGTGGCAGAAGGCGAAACCATCACATTGCTCGGCGGCGTCGCCGCGCATCAGGGGTTACTGAAATTCCCGCTGGTCGTCGCCGCCGTCGCCCTGGGGGGGATGATTGGCGACCAGCTGCTCTACTTTCTGGGGCTGCGCTTTGGACCAGGGCTACTTAAGCGTTTCAAAAAGCATCAGAAGAAAATTCGACGCGCTCAGCGGCTCATTCAACGTCATCCCTATCTGTTCGTCATTGGCACACGCTTTATGTACGGCTTTCGAATTATCGGCCCAATACTGATAGGTGCCAGCCATCTGCCTCCGAAAATTTTCCTGCCGCTCAATATTCTTGGCGCGATTGCCTGGGCGCTTATCTTTACGACGCTCGGTTACGTCGGTGGCGAAGTGATTGGTCCATGGCTGCATAACCTTGACCAGCACCTGAAGCACTGGGCGTGGTTAATTCTGGTGGTTATCGCGGTGATTGCAGTACGGCTGTGGCTGAAGCATCGCGAGAAAACTCGCGATGAGGATTGATGACCCTTTTTAGCCATGATGATAGCCGCCACCCAGTGCCGACGTCAGCTGCAACGTGGCGTCGATATACTGACCTTTCAGCATCAACCCGGCGAGGTGTTCTTTGAGTGCCGGTATTCTGGCTTCACTGACCCGTGAACCCGCGATGATACCCGCATTAAAACGTGCCTGCGCCAGGGCCACAACCCGCGCCGCATCATTTTCGACCTGCAGCTGTTGGCGATTTTTCGCCATCAGGGTTTCGACTTCACTGGCTGTACATGCCACCTGATTAACCGCCTCCACCACCGCTTTGTTGTAACTGGCGACCGAGAGATTATTTTGCGCCTGGGCGATATCAAGGTTCGCATTCAGTCTACCGCTGTCGAAAATCGGTAGTGTCAGCCCCGCTGTCACCCCCATCTGCTGCGCTGAAGAACGGAACAGGTCGCTCAGGTGGAGCGCATCCTGCTGTAAGAATGCCATCAGATTCACATCAGGATAAAAAGCCGCTCTGGCCGCCTCCACCTCGCTCATGGAGGCTTCGATATACCAGTGTGCCTCCTGAAGATCCGGTCGACGCGCCAGCAGTTCATACCCCAGCGTTGACGGTAGAGAGGCATCGACCGTCGGCAGCGCATGCCGCGAAAGCGTCACGGAGGAGGAATTCGTTAGCGCAACCAGACGCGCCTCAACGGCTTTCATCTTCCCGTTGACTTCCGCCAGCTGTTCTTCGGTTTTGCTGGCGTTGATATCGGTTTCAACCCCTTCAACGGAAGAGGTGATCCCGTGCTGATAGAGCTCACGGTCGGCGCCGATAATGTTGTCCTGTTCATGTTTGATCTGCGCGAGAACCTCCCCCGCAGCGGCCTGAGTTTGCCACTCCCAGTAGAGCCGGGCCACGCTGCTGGCCAGCAGTTGTCGGGTTTGCTCCAGCTCCGCTTTTTGCGCATTCACTCGGCCTATACGGGCTTCAACCTGCGCGCGATTTTTCCCCCACAGATCGAGATCCCAGCCCGCGGTCAGCCCAAAGGTGCCGTTGGTGTACCACGGCCCGGTAGTACCCGCCGCCGGGTCTGTAATCGCAAAGGGTCCCATAAGCCCTTCAGCAGACATTTTCTGGCGTTCTGCATCAGCTGAAAAATCAATTTGCGGACCGTCGGCAGCCATAGCGGCTTTTGCCTGAGCCTCGGCAAGCGTAATGCGCTGGCGGGCAATTTGCATATCCGGGGCGTCATTCAGCGCTTTGGCAATCAGCGAATTAAGCTCAGGATCGTTATAGTCTTTCCACCACTCATTTTTCGGCCATGCTGAAGGATGGAGTGTTGTATTAACCGACGCTGTTACTGATTGCGTATTCAGGGGAGATACCGTGGTATGTTCCGGGGCGCAGGCCACCAGAATAAAAGCAAGGGGGAGACTCAGAGATAAAATAAGAAAACGTTTCATTACGCCACACACTCAAAAAATAAAGGCGAAAATTACGCTTAATGCTGTTTATTTTTTTAGGAATGCGTGGCAATGGGGACATTGTTAAACATTTACATAATTGGAAAAATATTCACTAAATGAATTAATTATATATTCATATTTATTATTTTGATTGAATAACCCGCGCAATATCACCAGACGTTTGTAGTGTGCGGATCTCCTGAAACAGCCCCAACGCCTCGCTATATTCTTTGCGCAAATAACTCAGCCACTGTTTAATGCGCGCGACATGATATAGCCCGGTGTCACCCTGTTTTTCCAGACGACTGTATTTTTGCAGCAGCGTGACGACGTCTGCCCACGGCATTCGCGGTTCGTTATATTTTACCACCCGGCTGAGGTTAGGTACGTTAAGCGCGCCGCGGCCGATCATCACCGCATTGCAGCCTGTCTCTTTCAGACATGCCTGCGCGCTCTCGTAATCCCAGATTTCACCGTTGGCGATAACAGGAATAGTCAGCCTTTTACGGATCTCACCGATCGCCTGCCAGTTAATACGCTCGGCTTTGTAGCCATCTTCTTTGGTGCGACCATGCACCACCAGCTCCGTGGCACCGGCCTGCTGTACAGCATCGGCAATTTCAAACTGCCTGGCGTCGCTGTCCCAGCCCAGACGCACCTTTACCGTCACCGGCAAATGCGCAGGAACAGCTTCACGCATCGCCTTCGCACCGCGGTAAATGAGTTCTGGATCTTTCAGCAGTGTCGCCCCACCGCCGCTGCCGTTCACCAGCTTCGACGGACAGCCGCAGTTGAGATCCACCCCGTAAGAGCCCAGCTCAACCGCGCGGGCGGCGTTTTCCGCCAGCCATTCGGGGTACTGGCCGAGCAGCTGAATACGTACCAGCGTGCCGGAGGAGGTACGGCTCTGGTTGTGCAGCTCGGGGCAAAGTCGGTAGAAGGATTTTACTGGCAACAACATATCGACCACGCGCAGAAACTCCGTCACGCAGAGATCGTAGTCGTTCACCTCGGTCAGAAGCTCGCGCACGAGAGAGTCGAGCACGCCTTCCATTGGGGCCAGTAAAACACGCATATCAGTACCTGTGAAAAAAGACGCGCTATAGTATCTGCTCTGTATGTATGTGGAAAGCCCGACGTTCCATTCTGGAATGTCTGGTATGCTCAAAATTCATGATGTGATCCATGGCACATTTTCAGGTTTAATTGTATGATGAATGCGTTTCAGCAAGGACTTTCTCCATGAGCAAATCATTGAACATTATCTGGCAATATCTGCGTGCATTCGTCCTGATTTATGCCTGCCTGTATGCCGGGATTTTCATCGCGTCGCTGCTGCCCATCACGATCCCCGGTAGCATTATCGGTATGCTAATCCTGTTTGTATTACTGGCGTTGCAAATTCTACCCGCTAAGTGGGTCAACCCTGGCTGCTTCGTCCTTATTCGCTATATGGCGCTGCTTTTCGTGCCTATCGGCGTCGGGGTCATGCAGTATTTTGATTTGCTTAAAGCCCAGTTCGGCCCGATCGTTGTCTCCTGTGCGGTCAGTACGCTGGTGGTTTTCCTGGTCGTGAGCTGGAGCTCTCATCTGGTGCATGGCGAACGTAAAGTTGTCGGGGAGAAAACAAAAAAATGATAGCCAATATCTGGTGGTCGCTACCGTTAACGCTGGTGGTGTTCTTCGCCGCACGCAAACTTGCCGCACGTTTCAAAATGCCGCTGTTGAATCCACTGCTGGTGGCCATGGTGGTGATCATTCCATTCCTGCTTCTCACCGGCATTCCTTACGAACGCTATTTTGCCGGCAGCAAAATTTTGAATGATTTGCTACAGCCCGCCGTTGTGGCGCTCGCCTTTCCTTTATATGAGCAACTTCACCAGATCCGCGCTCGCTGGAAGTCCATCATTACGATCTGCTTTGTGGGCAGTCTGGTGGCAATGATCACCGGGACGTCGGTAGCGCTGCTGATGGGAGCGTCTCCACAAATTGCAGCCTCTATCCTGCCAAAATCCGTCACCACGCCAATTGCGATGGCGGTTGGCGGTAGCCTTGGAGGGATTCCAGCCATCAGCGCCATGTGTGTGATTTTCGTTGGTATTTTGGGTGCTGTGTTTGGACATACTCTGCTCAATGGCATGCGCATTCATACCAAAGCTGCGCGGGGCCTGGCAATGGGGACAGCATCGCACGCACTGGGGACAGCCCGCTGTGCAGAACTGGATTATCAGGAAGGGGCGTTTAGCTCACTGGCACTGGTCATCTGCGGGATCATCACCTCCCTGCTGGCCCCATTCATTTTCCCGCTGATTCTGGTGGTAATGGGCTAAAATTTGCGATGCGTCGCGCAAATTTCATTTTGATTTCATAAGTTGCATACATATTGAGAACTGGATCACATATAAAGCCCCATCGGCTCCGTAAACTACCGATCCATTAACCTTTATGAGGCAAACGCAATGCATCCACGTTTTCAAGCTGCTTTCGCCCAGCTTGCCGAGAATTTGCAAACCGCTCTGACCCCGATTCTGGCGGATGAGCATTTCCCCGCCCTGCTGACGGCGGAGCAGGTCACGATGCTGAAACAGGCAACGGGGCTGGACGAAGACGCGCTGGCTTTTGCTCTGCTGCCGCTGGCTGCCGCCTGTGCGCGTGCTGACCTCTCCCACTTCAACGTCGGGGCCATTGCACGCGGCATCAGCGGGACATGGTACTTCGGCGGAAATATGGAATTTCTGGGCGCCACCATGCAACAGACTGTTCACGCTGAGCAGAGCGCCATCAGCCATGCCTGGCTGCGCGGTGAAAAAGCGCTGAGCGCCATCACCGTTAACTACACGCCGTGTGGTCACTGCCGTCAGTTTATGAATGAGCTGAACAGCGGGCTGCAACTGCGCATTAACCTGCCTGGCCGCGCACCGCATACGCTGGGGGATTACCTGCCTGATGCCTTTGGCCCGAAAGATCTTGAGATCAAAACCCTGCTGATGGACGAACAGGACCACGGTTTTGCCCTGTCCGGTGATGACCTGGCCCAGGCTGCCATTCGCGCTGCCAACAAAAGTCACACGCCATACAGCAAATCCCCTAGCGGTGTCGCACTGCAGTGTCGGGATGGTCGTATCTTTAGCGGCAGCTATGCCGAAAACGCCGCGTTTAACCCAACACTGCCACCGCTGCAGGGCGCACTCAACCTGCTGAGCCTGAACGGCTATGACTATCCGGATATTCAGCGCGCCATTCTGGCAGAAATTGCCGATGCGCCACTGATTCAGTGGGATGCCACCGCTGCCACGTTAAAAGCGCTGGACTGCACAACAATCGACCGCGTACTGCTCGCGTAATCCTTCCGGCGGGCAGAAATGCCCGCCACGTTGCTGAAAAACCCCTCAGTTGAGTCGCTGTTTCTTGCGCTATCCAGGCGGGTAAAGTAGCCTGAGTTAAATTTCATCTTCGGAACGAGCCATCTGCATGTTAAAGCGCGTTTTTTACAGCCTGTCTGTCCTGGTCGGCATACTGCTGTTGATCGTGCTGGGCCTCGATCGCTGGATGAGCTGGAAAACCGCCCCCTATATCTTTGATGACCTGCAGGACCTGCCCTACCGTCAGGTGGGTGTGGTACTCGGTACGGCCAAGTATTACCGCACCGGTGTGATCAATCAGTACTACCGTTACCGAATTCAGGGCGCACTGAACGCCTACAACAGTGGCAAAGTGAATTACCTGCTGTTAAGCGGTGATAACGCCCTGCAAAGCTATAACGAACCGGTGACGATGCGTAAGGATTTGATTGCCGCTGGCGTCGACCCTGCGGATATCGTGCTCGATTACGCCGGGTTCCGCACCCTGGACTCCATCGTGCGCACGCGTAAAGTCTTCGACACCAACGACTTCATCATCATCACCCAGCGCTTCCACTGCGAGCGCGCGCTGTTTATCGCCCTGCATATGGGCATACAGGCGCAGTGCTACGCGGTACCGTCACCAAAAGATATGCTGAGCGTGCGCGTACGCGAGTTTGGTGCCCGTTTTGGCGCGCTGGCAGACCTGTACATTTTCAAACGTGAACCGCGCTTTTTAGGCCCGCTGGTGCCGATCCCGGCGATGCATGAAGTGCCGGAAGATGCGCAGGGTTACCCGGCCGTCACGCCTGAACAACTGCTTGATATGCAGAAAAAAGAGAAAAAATAACATCACCTTTATACTTTCTTTACGCCGGGCCTGACGCTTTTTATCTCCCCTTTATGCCGCCCCCTTTAAGCTGAGTTCACTGCCGCTACGGCTTCATTGAAGAATGACTATGAACTCAATCATGAATGCGTTTTTCCTGAAAAGTCTCCGTCCGTATTTTAACTTCCCGGGCTTATCTCTCCCGACGGCGCTCAATTCAGGCCTCTGGCTGGATGAAAAAATTGAGGCGATGCAGCACAGCATCCCGATGGAGGTCACGGATTATCTGGAGCGTTATCCGCTGACAAAACATATTGATGTTTACCTGAACGATATCAATGGCATTATGCGCGGCAAGCGTCTCTCAGTGGAGAGCATGCTGACGCTGGAAAAAGGCTGCTACTTTCCTCTCTCCGTGTATTCCATGGGCCAGAAAGGCAAAATTTCCGCCCCGCTTCATGATGAACCAGACCGGCTGTGCGTCCCCGTCGCCGGTTCCCTGTGCCCTTCTGCGCAAGATCCACAGCACAACGCGCAGATCCTGCTGACGATGAAAGACAGCAACGGCCAGCCCTGCCCGTTTGAACCACGGGTGATACTGCAAAATGTCCTGGCCCGTTTTCACCAGCACGGGCTATTCCCGGTGATTGCCCCTGAAATTGAGTTCTACCTGACGGGCCGTGAAACATTGGATCCACAGAATCAGGGCTGCTTTCATATGGATACCTCGACAGCACACGCAGCGCTGTTTGACGAGCTGGAACAGCTAGCTCAACTTCAACGCATCCCTCTGACCGGGATCGTGGCAGAAGCTGAACCCGGCCAGTTCGAGTTAAACCTGAAGCATAGCCATCGTGTCGTTGAAGTATGTGATAACGTGCTGGCACTACGACGTCTGACCCGACACGTGGCTGAACAGCATGGCCTGCAGGCCAGTTTTATGGCAAAACCGTTCAGTCAGCAGTCCGGCAGCGGCCTGCATTTCCACTTCAGTCTGAACGATAGCCACGGCAAAAACGTCTTTGCCTCACCAGGGAATGAGCTTAATAGCATGATGCGTTTATGCATCGCGGGCCAGCTTGCACTGATGCCTGCCTCCATCGCCGTGATTGCTCCGGGCGTCAACGCGTTTCGCCGCCTGCGTAAAAACCTGACAGAACCCTTATTTAACTCCTGGGGTTATAACACCCGCTCCGCTGCACTGCGCATTCCCTGCTCGGATGAGAACAACTGTCGTATTGAGTACCGACTGGCCGGGGCCGATGCGAATCCATATCTGGTGGCAGCCACCATCCTGACCGGCATGCTGTACGGGCTGGAAAACATCGACGAAGAAGATTTACCAGAACCGCAGCAGGATGACCCGCTTCTGCCGCTGTTTCAGCAGGAAGCCATTGAGACATTTGCCCACTGTCAGTATCTCACCAACAGCCTGGGCGAGGCTTTTTCCGAACAGTGGATCGCCTGCAAGCTTGCTGAACTCGACTGGTTTGAGAGCATCGTGACCAAAGAAGAGTCGAATCTGGCGTGAGGAATAAAAAAGCCCGCTCAACGAGCGGGCCGGGTGACGCAAAAAGCCATTATTTTTTACGTGCGTACTTCAGGGAATCCAGCGCAACCGCGAAGATAATGATGGCGCCTTTGATGATGTACTGCCAGTACGGGTTCACACCGATGTAGGTCAGACCGTAGTTGATCACGGTGAAGATAATCACACCGGTCACCACGCCGAGCACAGTACCCACGCCGCCGCTGAAGGAGACGCCACCCACCACACAGGCTGCGATCGCATCCAACTCATACATGAAACCGAGGTTGTTGGTTGCAGAGCCGATACGGCCCGCTTCCAGCATCCCGCCGAAGGCGTAGAACACACCAGACAGGGCATAGATGATGAGCAGGTTCAGAGCAACGTTTACGCCGGAGACTTTCGCCGCTTCCGGGTTACCGCCGATAGCGAAGATGTTCTTACCGAAACGGGTTTTGTTCCACAGGATCCAGACGAAGGCCACCGCAATCAGCGCATAGAAGGTGATATACGACAGGCGGAAGCTGCCCAGCGCGATAAACCCTTGCGTAAAGGTCGAGAAGCCGCTGTCGAAACCAGAAATTGGAGACGCACCGACGAAGTCGTAGTACAGGGAGTTGATACCGTAAACGATGATCATCGTACCTAACGTGGTGATGAATGGCGTCACGTTCAGGTAAGCGATAATGATGCCGTTAATCAGACCAATCACTGCGCCAATAGCACAGACAATCAGGATCACCACGAAAATTGGCATGGTTGCCATTTCCGGGAACACCTTGTTGGCGTTTTCCATCGACTGCAACAGGGTGGCCGCAATAACCGCAGCAAGGCCAACCTGACGCCCTGCGGAAAGGTCAGTACCCTGGGTCACAATCAGCCCCGCCACGCCCAACGCGATGATAATACGCACGGAGGACTGGGTCAGAATGTTACTCAGGTTCAGCAGACTTAAGAACGTAGGGTCCTGGAAAATGATGATAGCCAGCAGGACTAAAAGAACAACGTAAATACCGCCTTCTTTCAGGTAAGTGAGAAAACTTTTTTTATTTAACGCACTCATGAGGAGCCCCTGATCTTAAAGGTGCAAAGACGCTAAACGCAAAATTTCGTTTTGCGTTGTCGTTTTGGTGTCAACAATACCGGCAACGAGACCATTGCTCATAACCAGAATACGGTCTGTGATCCCTAACAATTCCGGCATTTCGGAAGAAATAATAATGATCCCTTTATTCTTTTTCGCCAGTTCAGCAATCAGTTGATAAATTTCGAATTTCGCACCAACGTCAATACCGCGGGTCGGTTCATCCAGCATCAGAATTTCTGGCTGAGTTAATAACCAACGACCGATAATCACTTTCTGCTGGTTGCCGCCCGAAAGCGAACCAATTTGTGTGCGGTGGCCAGGTGTTTTAACACGCATAGAGTCAATTACCCATTGGGTATCGCTTTTCATGCGGGAATTATCCAGCAAACCAACTTTGTTCTTATAATTACGAATATTCGAAATTAACGAGTTAAAGTTAATATCCAGATAAGCATAAATACCGGTAGAACGACGCTCTTCCGTCACCAGCGCAAAACCATTATTAATGGCTTCGTTGGCGTTGTGGTTATTGATTTTCTTACCATGGAGCGTAATGGTGCCTTCCGCTTTCTCACGGATACCAAACAGGGTTTCCACGATATCGGTACGTTTGGCTCCGACCAGCCCTGCGATCCCCAGAATTTCGCCTTTATGCAAGTCGAAGGAGACATCGCGAATGGATGGCTGACGCAGTGAAGTCAGGTTACGCACCTCAAGGATCACTTCACCCGGCTTGTTTTCTTTGTCCGGGAAGCGCTGGTTCAGCGAGCGGCCGACCATCATGGCGATGATCTTGTCCATGTCCAGCCCTTCGAGAGGCTGAGTGGCAATCCACTGACCGTCACGCAGGATGGTAATCTCATCACAGAGCTGGAAGATCTCTTCCATTTTGTGGGAGATATACACAATGCCGCAGCCGCGATCTTTAAGTTTACGAATAATGGTAAAAAGGTGGTTAACCTCTTTTTCCGTTAATGACGATGTCGGTTCGTCCATGATGACGATTTTTGCATCATAGGAGAACGCTTTGGCAATTTCGATCATCTGCATTTGAGATACAGATAATGTCCCGACGCGGGCGCGCGGATCAATATCAATATCCAGCTCATCGAAAATCGCTTTGGTGTCGCGGTACATTTTGTCCTGATCGACAAAGACACCTTTGGTTGGATAACGCCCCAACCACATGTTATCCATGACTGAACGCTGCAGCACCAGGTTTAATTCCTGGTGAACCATCGAGATACCGTTTTCCAGTGCTTCTTTTGCTGAATGGAAATCGATCTCTTTCCCCTGAAAAAGAATACTGCCAGAATCTTTTTGATAGATCCCAAAAAGACATTTTAATAATGTTGATTTACCTGCACCGTTCTCCCCCATCAAAGCATGAATAGAGTGAGGACGAACTTTTAAATTAACATTATCGAGTGCCTTAACACCGGGAAATGACTTGTTGATACCGTTCATTTCCAACAAGTATTCACCGGACGACTGAGTAGTTGTGCTGACCATAATTATACCTTGTTGGCCTCGCATATCGCGTTATAAAAGGGCGCAACAAGTTGCGCCCAGTGAAGACAGTACTAATTACTTATTTACCGATAAACTCAGCCAGGTTGGACTGGTCTACGCCCACGTAAGGTACGCGAACGATTTTGTTTTCAATTTTCCAGTTGGTGCCATCAGCAGCGCCTTTACCGTCGGCCAGGTTTTTCGCCAGATCGAAGGTTGCTTTCGCCTGGTTGTTGGCATCGTTCAGAACGGTACCGGCCATTGCACCCGATTTAACCAGTGCCAGTGCTTCTGGCAGCGCATCCACACCGAATACAGGAATGGAAGATTTGTTGTGTGCTTTCAGCGCTTCTACTGCACCCATTGCCATCGCATCGTTGTTGGCGATAACCACTTCGATTTTGTTAGCATTCGGGCCAGACAGCCACGCGTCCATCTTATCTTTCGCCTGAGCGGTATCCCACATTGCGGTATCTAACGCCAGCTGCTGGGTTTTCAGGCCTTTATCGTTCAGCTCTTTAATAACGTAAGTGGTACGGGCTTCAGCATCCGGATGGCCTGGTTCGCCTTTCAGCAGAACGAACTGGATCTGGCCGTCTTTGTTCAGGTCCCAGTTCGGGTTCGCCGCCCAGTGTTTAGCGATCAGATCGCCCTGAATAATGCCGGACTCTTTGGAGTCAGTACCGACGTAATACGCTTTGTCATAGCTGTCCAGCGCTTTACGGGAAGGTTCTTTGTTGAAGAAGACGATTGGCACATTCTGGCCGCGCGCTTTTTCGATAACTGTGCCTGCTGCAGCCGGGTCAACCAGGTTGATTGCCAGCGCTTTCACGCCTTTAGCCAGCAGAACGTCGATCTGGTCGTTCTGTTTGGACTGGTCGTTCTGGGAGTCATTCATCAGCAGCTGAACATCTGGCGCTGCTTTAGCATCTTTCTCAATCGCTTTACGCACAACAGACATGAAGTTGTCGTCGTATTTATAGATGGTCACACCAATACGGGTATCCGCAGCGTGCGCTGCTGCACCAAAAAGCATGCTTGCCATTACAGCAGACAGGGTCAACACCTTCTTATTCATGGTATCTCCGGTTTTTTTTATGCAGGGTAGTTCTTGTGAATAACGATCGGCAGGCGGGTGTTAATAAAACGTTACTGACCGCCGAAGTTCACTTATAAAATTTCTATCTTCCGTGTTCGGTAACGCTCCAGAAATGCGTTTTATTCGTTGTTTGCGGCACATTGGCTATAGTGAAAGTGAATAATCACCGTTACATAGCGTTTCAGCCCCTAAAACGCTGACATCATAGTCAGCGCCTTGTTAAGATACTGTGAATTTACTCACAGATTGAAAACGGTTACATCAGCTCATGTAATCAGTTAGTGATCGGAACCACAATTTGCCGAGCGGCGACAGAATGACGGCGAACTAAAGTCGGCATAAAACAGTGGGTTGCCCCTTGATCCAGCAGCCCTGCCGCCCCTTGTAACGCCAGCTCAGTCGCCAGTTTCGCCATAGAGGCAATGGGGTAGCGCACCGTTGTCAGCTGCGGGTCGGTGTAACGGGCAATTGGAATATCATCAAAACCAATGAGTGATAAATGCTGTGGCACCGCAATGCCGTTATCTTTCAGCGCCGTCAGGGCGCCTGCCGCCATGCTGTCGTTATAGGCAAACACCGCAGACAGCTGCAAATTACGGCCCAGTAGCTCCACCATCGCCGCTTCACCGCCCTGCATGTCAGGCGTGCCGGTTCCCACCCAGCTCTCGGATGGCGTAATGCCGTGCTCTTTCAGGGCGTTTTGCCACCCCTCGCGCCGCAGATCGTCATCTTCAATATGATGGCTGGAGGCCAGATAACCGACCCGCTGATGTCCGTTGTTGATGAGCATTTTCGTGGCCATCATGGCGCCGCTGACGTTATCCAGCCCGACGCAGCGGTGGGCATAGCCGGGGACGATGCGGTTGATCAGCACCATACCCGGGATCTGCTCCATCAATCCGGTTAGCTCTTCATCGCTCAAGGCTTTTGAATGGACAATCAAGGCGTTACAGCGCTGGCGGATCAACACTTCAATGGCATGACGTTCTTTTTCCGCCTCATGGTAGCTATTGCCGATCAGGACATATTTCTGATGCTGCTGGGCGACCATATCGACCGCTTTCACCAGTGCGCCGAAAAAGGCATCCGAAACATCCATTACCACCACGCCGATGGTGTCGCTGACCTGCGTCGCAAGCGCCTGGGCATTGGCATTTGGCCGATACCCGAGCTGGGTCACGGCTTTCATTACGGTTTCACGGGTTTCAGGGCTGACCAGCGCGCTGTTATTCAGCACGCGTGAGACGGTAGCCACAGAAACACCCGCCTGGCGGGCGACGTCACGAATGGTGATCATATTCACCATCCTTCAAAGGATTGCAGCAACTCACAGACACCCCCTGTGTTTAGCAAGGTGGCTATTCTGGCAGCGAGAGAAAGGGGACTACGTGAAGAAGCTCACACAGATGAAAACGCTTACATCCGTTTTGTTAATGATTGTGATCCAGATCGTTATCTGGATGTATTTCTTAATGATACCCCTGAAGCAAGTGCGGTTAACTGACGCCACATCCACTCCAGCGGTCCCTGGCGGAAATAACGTAGCCAGATAACAGAAAACGCCACGTTAGCCACCCAGACCGGAATAACAAACGCCAGCAGCGCCAGGCGGTCGAATTTCATAAACAGGCCAAATCGATAGAAAAGCGTGGTGCATATCAGGGTCTGCAGAATGTAATTACTTAACGCCATGCGGCCCACGCAGGCGATGGCGCTGACGATCCACAGGCGGGAAAGCGTTGGCCAGAAACCATAGATCAGCGCCGCATAACCGATGGTCTGGAACGGTGCGCTCAGTTCGCGCGGCACCTGAAGGAGGAACGCACACCAGCGGTAATCCCAGTGTAAGTGCCACTGCGCAATCACCGCCGGGAGGTTAATCAGCACGCCGAGCAGGACCAGCCCGGTGCCCGTGCGGCGATAGTGGCGCAGGCTAAATTCGCCTTTCAGCCAGCCAGTGCGCATCAGTGACGCGCCCATCAGCATCATACCCGCCAGCTGCCAGCCATATTGCGCTCCCAGCGCAAGGAGATTATCACCCAACATATCCGCACGGTTGCTTATCGCCTCCGTGCCACCTTTCAGCTTCCAGTATTGCTCGTACTGGAGGTTAGCGGCATCCGGGATCCAGGAACGGTTTGTCGCTTCGCCAGAGATCATCCCCAGGAGTAAAAGTACCCCAAGCCCCATGACATAGAGCATCACGCCGGTGTTAAACAGGCTTTTTACGCTGTGCGCATCGCGAATCAGACGCCAGCAAATGAGCCCGACTAACCCATACGCAAGAAGAATATCGCCGTCCCAGAAGAACAGGCCGTGGATAAAGCCGAGGAGAACCAGCAGCGTCAGGCGCGACTGGATCCAGCGCGTACCGCGTTTAAGAAGCAGTTGCAGACCTGCGCCAAACAGCAGGGCAAACAGGGTGAGGAATTTAACCTGTGCAAAGAGATCGAGGATTGCCCACGTCCAGGCATCGCTGCGCGTGATGTCGCCATACCAGGCTGGGTTGAGATAAGCCGCCTTCGGCAGACCGAAGGCGCTGATATTAAGCAGCAGGATACCGAGAATGGCGACGCCGCGAACAAAATCGAGCGTGACGTTTCGCTCCATGGTCCCTGCCCTGTAAGACTTAGTTGTGGTGACGCACTGCGCGCAGGAACTCCTGGCGGGTGTTCTGGCTCGATTTAAACAGACCGCCCAGCGACGTGGTGGTGGTCGCACTGGTGGCATCACGCACGCCGCGTGCTTTCACGCAATAGTGAACCGCGTCGATAGAGACAGCTACGTTATTGGTGCCCAGCAGCGTTTGCAGCGCGGTCAGGATCTGCTGCGTCAGACGCTCCTGTACCTGTGGACGCTGAGCAAAGAATTGCACGATGCGGTTAATCTTCGACAGACCAATCACCGTATCTTTCGGGATATACGCCACGGTTGCTTTACCGTCGATAGTCACGAAGTGGTGTTCACAGGTGCTGGTCAGCGTGATGTCACGTACCGTTACCATCTCATCCACTTTCATTTTATTTTCGATGACGGTGATTTTCGGGAAGTTGGCGTAATCCAGACCTGAGAAAATTTCGTCGACGTACATTTTTGCGATACGGTGAGGCGTCTCCATCAGGCTGTCGTCGCTCAGATCGAGATTCAGCAGCTCCATGATCTCGGTCATATGACCGGCAATCAGACGCTTGCGGGTTTCATTGTCCAATTCCTGAACGGGTGGACGCAGCGGCGTTTCAAGACCGCGCGCAACCAGGGCTTCGTGGACCAGGGCAGCTTCTTTACTGAGTGATGACATTTTTGTTCTCCTGCAGGTGTGGCGTCTTTTGCCCTCGTTGTGGCAAAAGTATGCGCTCATTGTGCGTGAGGCCGCGCACATAATCCAGTATTCACGACGATAATTATTGCAATTGCTGTTGCCTTTCAGCGTGACGGTTCCAGACCAGAGCACCACCAACAAACAACGCGATACCCGCCAACCCCAGCGCAGGCTCCAGTCGATGGGTAAGCCAGGTCGATAACGCTGAGGTCATCGGACCAATCAACTGGCCAATGGCATACCCGGTGGTGAGCAGGCCGGCCATATAACGCGTGTGGTTTGGTGCCAGCTCGCGACCGTATAAAAGAGAGAGCTGCACGGCACACAAAAAGCCGCCGCCGACCAGCAGTCCCCCCGTCAGCAACCCGCCAATCCCCGGCAGCAGCCAGGCTGCCAGCACACCAGCGCCCTGCAACCACAGCACAATAGCCAGCCTGCGGTTAGCCGTTGAGGTGTGGCGTAAAAGAATGCTAAGCGCAATGCCCACCACGGCAGCGATACCAAAAATCGGCCAGACAAACTGGGCAAACAGGCTGCCAGGAAAACGCACTGCCGCCATTTGCGATAAAAAGGTTGCCGGAAGAATATAGCCAAATCCGGCCAGGCTATAGCTCCAGACCAGGCGCTTTAAATCCGCCGTCAGCACCAGCGGCTCTGGCGCGGTACCTGGTCGATGGAGCTGCCCGGATCGCGGCAGGTAGCGCGCCACCAGGGCAATCAGCACCAGCGCCAGCACGCCGTAGATTTGCCATGCTGCCCCGGCCGACAGGGATTTCGCCTGGATATAGACAGCGAGCAGCCCGCTCAGGGCAATACCCGCGCCTGGGCCGGCAAACACGGCAGCACTCAGGCCCGGTTTGCCCAACTGCCCCAGACGTTCATTTGTCCACGCCGCAATCAGCACCATAGACCAGCCGCTCATGCAGCCAATCACAAAGCGCAGCAGTCCGTGCACGATGGCGTTATCCGCCGCGGCGGAGAGCAGCGTCAACGCAACAGCACCGGTGATACCAAGCCAAAGGCGTGTTTCAACGAAGCGATGCGCACGCATTGCATCCCATGCGCCCACCAGATAGCCCAGATAATTCATCGCCGCCACCAGGCCCGCACTGGTTAGCGTGAGCTGCCCGGCGGCAATCATCAATGGAACCTGAGGTGTAAAAGCAAAACGCCCTATCCCCATCGCCACCACCAGAACGACAAACCCACTGAGCGCAATACGCAGCGCCATGACCGCTCCAATTGTTAAAAAAAAGTAAATTTATGATGCAGCATCTTGTCGTCTGGCGAAAGTGAAAGTTACTCACAGGTCAATGAAAAGGCTGTATTATGGTTTTTATGAATACGCATTCTCATTAAGGAGCCTTGCATGGAACTGCTCGAAGAGCACCGTTGTTTTGAAGGTCGACAGCAGCGCTGGCGGCACGACTCCAGCGTCCTGAACTGTGCCATGACGTTCAGCATTTTCCTGCCGCCGACGGAAAATCCGCCGGTTTTGTTCTGGCTTTCAGGCCTGACCTGCAACGACGAAAACTTCACCACTAAAGCAGGTGCACAACGCATTGCAGCTGAGCTCGGTATTGCGCTGGTGATGCCTGATACCAGCCCGCGTGGGGATGATGTGGCTGACGATGCAGGATACGACCTGGGTAAAGGTGCCGGATTCTATCTGAACGCGACTGAACAACCCTGGGCAAACCATTACCGCATGTATGATTACATTCGTGACGAGCTGCCCGCGCTGATTCAGGCTGAATTTGCAGTAAGCAACCGTTGCGCCATCAGCGGGCATTCCATGGGTGGACACGGGGCGCTGATAATGGCGTTGAAAAACCCGGAAAAATACGTCAGTGTGTCGGCATTCGCACCAATTGTGAACCCGACTCAGGTGCCGTGGGGCCAGAAAGCCTTCGCAAATTATCTGGGTGATGATGCGGAAAAATGGCAGGCGTGGGATAGCTGCGCACTGATGCTGGCCAGCAAGCCCGAAGACGCAATTCCAACGCTTATCGATCAGGGTGATGCCGATCAGTTCCTCGCCGGCCAGCTACAGCCTGCGGTGCTGGCAGAAGCCGCACGCCAGAAGGACTGGCCGCTGACGCTACGCATTCAGCCGGGATATGACCATAGTTATTACTTCATCGCATCCTTTATTGAGGATCATCTCCGCTTCCATGCGGAGCACTTGTTTGGGTAAGTGCGGCTGCGTGCGCTCTGATACCCTCACCCTGGCCCTCTCCCACAGGGAGAGGGAACAAACACTAAAAACGGCAACTTACGTTGCCGTTTCGCTTTTACCCTGGCTTTATCAAAACTTATAATCCACACCAACAAAGTAGCGACGGCCATCTTCCGTGTAGCTGTAATCGTCACGGCTCAGGTCTTTATCCAGCAAGTTCTGTACACCCGCGCGCAGCTTCACGCTTTTCGTGGCCTGCCACGCCGCACCTGTATTCCAGATGACATAGCCACCCGGCGTTGGTGCACTGCTGGTCAGCGCGCGTTTCTCACCGGTGTAGTTACCCTGAACATAGAACGACCAGTCCTGGGTCGCTTTCCAGTCAACGGTTCCGTTGGCAGTGTGGAACGGCAGATCGGACAGCGGTTTGTTACCGCCATTGCTGATGTCACGACCATCGTTATAGGTGTAGTTCAGCGTCACTTTCCAGTCTTCCGCCAGCGGGAATTTCAGCTCGGTCTCCACCCCACGGATGCGCGCCTTGTTGACGTTGTAATAACGGAAAATAGGCTCACCGTCCGCATTCAGACCAACGTAGTTAGGGTAACTCTGTGCCTGTTTTACATTGGCGGTACGGTTGATGCTGATGCGGTCATCCACATTATTCTGGAAGGTGGTGACGCTAGCCTGTACGCCCTCTAACCAGCCCTCTTCCCCGCTGTAGTAAAGACCGAATTCGAAGCTCTCGCTGGTTTCAGGTTTCAGATCCGGGTTACCGACAATCTCACAGGAACCGCGGCACGAGCCGGTGACCCAGTCCGGGCTGAGCTGCAGCAGCGACGGCGCTTTAAACGCGGTAGCCCAGCCCCCTTTCACCGTTACGGTATCGGTCGCGTTGTAGACCAGGTATGCACGCGGGCTCCAGTGGTCACCGTAGGTGTCATGGTCGTCCATACGGATGCCGGTGGTCAGCGCCAGGGGTTCAAAGAGACGCCACTCATCTTCAAGGAACAGGGCATACTGGCTTGCTGACGTACTGCTGCTGGAGCCTCCCGTCAGATTGACCGGATCTTTCAGCTTATCGTGACGCCACTCGCCACCGAAGGTCAGTAGCTGGTTAATTTCGCCCAGAGGCAGCACATATTTCCCGTCCACCGCGTTGCTCTCGGAGGTGATCGGATTGCTGTTGCCCGGGTTTTTGTTCTCCACCTTCTCGCCGTAAACCTTCAGCTCGCTGCTGCCCACCCCCCAACGACCATTGTGGCTCAGGGAGTAGTTCTGACGCTCAAGGCGGTTTTTGTCGAGGGAATCTGAGTCACGATCCTGACGGTCGAAACCGTAGCCCGCCGTAAAATCGTGATTTTCAGAAGGTGTCCAGGCGAACTCCACATTGGCATCGCGGCTGGTAAAGCCCTCAATGCGCGGTGTTTCACCGCTCGCCGTGGTAGAGGATTTCTGCTGACCGTCTTTCTCACGCTTCGCGAGGCTACCGTAGGCTTTCAGGCCCAGCAGGCCATCCACCAGCGGACCACTGGTATAGAACTGGCCGTTATACGTGTCTCCACGATCGCGATGTTCCTGAATCGTTGAATCGGCGCTCAGAGTGCCCGTCCATTTCTGCCCGATTTTTTTTGTGATAATGTTCACCACGCCGCCCAGCGCATCGGAGCCATAAAGAGAAGACATCGGTCCGCGCACCACCTCGATGCGTTCGATGGCGTCAACCGACACCCAGTTGAGATCGAAATCATTATGGCGGAATACGGCGTTGCGGGAGTTGACGCGCTTGCCGTCGATCAGGATTAACGTGTAGCTGCTGTCCAGTCCGCGAATACTTACCCCTTTACGGTTGTCCCCTTCGCTCGTGAGCTGAACGCCCGGCACATCCCGTAATACATCTTTCAGATTCTGAACAGGTTTGCGCTGCAAATCTTCCTGGGTAATCACGCTGATGCTTGCCGGTGCGTCTTTCAGGTTTTGCTCGGTCGCGGATGCCGTTACAACCATTGTGTCGCCGGATTCCGCTGCGATACCAGGCAGGGCCAGGGACATTGCGGACGCACAAAGTCCTCCCCTGACGAAGGGATTCAACCTAAACATTCCATATCTCCATGAGGTAAATACAACTAAATCAAATCATCATTGCTCACAGCGTCTTCCATGCCGCCCACATCTGCGGTGGGTCGGTGACACGCTTATTTTTGATAACGATAAAGCAAACGATAATTATTATCAATTGAATTGTTAAGAAATATATCTTTGTTTCAGTGTGCGGGAATAAAAAAGCCCGCTCAAATGAGCGGGCTGAAAGAGAGGATCTGCGGTTATTTTTTAAATCGTTCCGGGAATTCCATTTCACTGTAGCGAACGAAGTGTGTTCCTTTCGTCAGTTTGTAGCCAAACCAGATTACCAGGAACAGCGGAATACCAATGTAGGTTGCCGTAACGGCGCCCCAGTCAATGGTGTCCGCCAGGAACGCTTCATAGTTCTGTCCCAGGGTAATAATCAGGCACAGAATGAAGGCGAAAATGGGACCCAGCGGGAAAAACCCTGAGCGATAAGGCAGGTCGTTAATATCGTGCCCCTGCTTGACGTAACCACGGCGGAAACGGTAGTGGCTAATGGCAATCCCAAGCCAGGCGATAAAGCCCGTCATCCCGGAGGTGTTAAGCAGCCACAGATATACCGTCTGGTTGCCAAACATAGAGGTCAGGAAGCAAAGACCGGCAATCACCGTTGTGGCATACAGGGCGTTACGCGGAACACCGCCACGGGACAATTTTGAGAAAATACGCGGGGCTTTACCGTCGCATGCCAGGGTATAGAGCATACGAGTCGATGCGTACATACCGGAGTTACCGGCTGAAAGTACTGCAGTCAGGATTACGGCATTCATCACTGCCGCTGCAGAAAGCAGACCGGCATGCTGGAAGACCAGCGTGAACGGGCTGACGCTGATGTCTTTCACATCATTACGCAGCAGGCTCGGATCGGTATACGGAATGATCAGGCTGATAATCAGGATCGCGAACACATAGAACAGCAGGATACGCCAGAAGACCTGACGGACTGCACGCGGAATATTTTTCTCCGGGTTCTCTGATTCACCCGCAGCGATACCAATCAACTCAGTACCCTGGAAGGAGAAGCCGACGATCATTGCCACGCCGATCATAGCCGAGAACCCACCGGCAAACGGTGCATCGCCTATCGTCCAGTTACTCCACCCGGCCGGCTCTGCGCCTTTGAAAATACCAACGATCATCGCCACACCGACGACGATAAAGATGATGACGGTTGCCACTTTGATCAAAGAGAACCAGTATTCCGCTTCGCCAAAACCACGAACAGAGATGTAGTTCAGCAGGAAGATGACGGCCAGGAACAGAGCACTCCAGATCCAGCCCGGCGTATCCGGGAACCACCAGTTCATCACCAGCTGTGCAGCAACCAGGTCAACGGCAATCGTAACGGCCCAGTTGTACCAATAGTTCCAGCCCAGCGCGAAGCCAAAGCCTTCTTCAACGTATTGTTGACCATAGGTCGAAAACGAACCGGATACCGGCATGTACGCGGCCAGTTCGCCCAGACTGGTCATCAGGAAGTAAACCATCAGGCCAATCAGGATATAAGAGAAAAGTGCCCCACCCGGGCCTGCTGCCGAAATTGTTGCGCCAGACGCAACGAAAAGACCTGTACCGATGGAACCGCCGATAGCGATCATCGTCAGGTGACGCGCCTTCAGTTCACGACGTAGCGTGGGCGCTTCTGTGGTTTTAATTTCTGAAACCATGTGAAAATGCTGTCCATTTAATAAATGAGGCGCGATTGTAGCAGACGATCCGCGTTCCTTCCGGCAGAAATAGGCAGTTATAAGAGAGCTTCATGACTCGGCCAGGATTATAAGCAAAGCAGAAATCGGGTCTTTCCCCTCTCCCCATTGAGGAGAGGGTCACGGTGAGGGGACGATTACATCTCGCAGTAGCGCAGAAAACGCTGCAAAGAGCTGGAAAGATGCTTCTGCCGATGATGGATACACCAGAGCGTGCGCACCAGTTGCGGCAGTGGAACGGGGACTTCGACCAGCGAGCCCGTCTCAAGCTGCTCGGCAATGACCCGCCGGGAAAGGCAGCTAATACCTAAACCATGACGTACTGCATGTTTAATCGCCTCGGAGTTCCCCAGCTCCATCCCTAACTGGAAATGCGGCAGATGGGAAAGCAGCAGATAATCGACAATTTCACGCGTGCCAGAGCCCTGTTCACGCAGTATCCACTGCGCCTGTGCCAGTCTTTCCAGCGTGACTTCGCCCTGTAGCAAAGGCGAGGCCGGAGAAGCGAACACCACCAGTTCATCTTCCAGCCAGGGTTCAGCAATGATATCGACGTTGTGGCAGGGTCCTTCGATAAGACCGATATCCACACGAAAATCGATCACTGCGTTGATGACATCCTGGCTATTACCAACGCTCATCTCCAGCGGCAGGGTCGGAAAATCCCGGCGGTAGCGGGCAATCACTTCCGGAAGGATGTAGTTCCCAATCGTACTACTGGCAAACACGCGGATCGCACCGTTGTCTTCACGGAACAGCTGTTCGATTTCGGTAGCCTGTTCAAGCAATGCCAAAGCACGCGGGTAGAGCAGACGACCATGTTCGTTGACGACTAAGCGTTTCCCTACCCTGTCGAAAAGCTGAACGCCTAGCTGTCCTTCGAGATCGGTCAATGCCGCGCTGACCGCAGATTGAGAGAGAGCCAGCATCTGCGAGGCCTGCGTCGTCGACCCACTCTTCAGCACTTCGGCGAAAACTTCCAGCTGACGCAATGTAATGTGCATGGTTGCTTACCACTTATATAGATTAATTATAAGTATATAATCAATTTTATTTTTAAACCAGAGCGACGTAGTCTTTAGCCAGACAAAGGAGAAGGTTATGTCAGAACTCACCTTACAGCATCATCGTACATTGTGGCACTTCGTGCCGGGTCTTGCGCTCAGCGCAGTGGTAACCGGCATCGCGTTATGGGGCGGCAGTATTCCAGCCATCGCTGGAGCAGGTTTTAGCGCCTTAACACTGGCGATATTGCTCGGCATGGTCGTGGGAAATACCATTTACCCACGCATCTGGAAATCCTGCGATGGCGGCGTGATTTTTGCCAAACAGCACCTGCTGCGCCTCGGGATTATTCTTTACGGTTTTCGTCTTACCTTTTCGCAGATCGCCGATGTCGGCGTCAGCGGGATTGCTATCGATGTCCTGACCCTGACCAGCACCTTTTTACTGGCCTGTTTTATTGGTCAGAAAGTCTTTGGTCTGGATAAGCAAACCAGCTGGTTAATCGGTGCAGGGAGCAGTATTTGTGGTGCAGCAGCGGTGCTGGCAACAGAGCCTGTCGCTAAAGCTGAATCCAGTAAAGTGACAGTTGCAGTGGCAACGGTGGTGATTTTCGGTACGCTGGCGATTTTCCTCTATCCGGCTATGTATCCACTGGTGGCCCACTGGTTTAGCCCGGAAACCTATGGCATCTATATCGGCTCGACCGTGCATGAAGTCGCGCAGGTGGTGGCAGCGGGTCACGCCATTAGCCCGGATGCAGAAAACGCGGCGGTAATTGCCAAAATGCTGCGCGTGATGATGCTGGCGCCCTTCCTGATTTTCCTGGCAGCACGGGTAAAACAGCTGGCTCCAGCGGGCAGTAATCAGAAAAGCAAAATTACCATTCCGTGGTTTGCGATCCTGTTCATCGTGGTGGCAATTTTTAACTCCTTCCACCTCCTGCCCAAAGCGGTAGTGGATATGCTGGTGACGCTGGATACCGTTCTGTTGGCGATGGCGATGGCGGCATTGGGTGTAACGACGCATGTCAGCGCGCTGAAAAAGGCCGGTGCAAAACCGCTGCTGATGGCGCTGGTACTCTTTGTCTGGCTGATAGTCGGCGGGGGTGCGATTAACCTTGTGGTCCATAGCCTGATGGCATAAACCACTACATCCTTCTCCTGTTAACCCGCTATCATAAGCATTTCGGGTTAACAGGAGTCCCTTTATGAAATATGTTGGAGCGCACGTTAGCGCTGCCGGTGGCCTTGCGAATGCCGCCATTCGCGCTGCCGAAATCGAGGCGACCGCTTTCGCCCTGTTCACCAAAAATCAGCGCCAGTGGCGCGCTGCACCGCTCACTGCAGACGTGATTGATGATTTTAAAGCCGCCTGCGAGAAGTATCATTACGGGCCGGGTCAAATCCTTCCTCACGACAGCTACCTGATCAACCTCGGCCATCCGGTTGAAGAGGCACTGGAAAAATCCCGCGAGGCGTTTCTTGATGAAGTCCAGCGCTGCGAACAGCTTGGACTGACGCTGCTGAACTTCCACCCAGGGAGTCATCTGATGCAAATTGATGAAGATGCCTGTCTGGCGCGCATTGCCGAATCCATTAACATCACGCTGGATAAAACCAAAGGTGTCACTGCGGTGATTGAGAACACTGCCGGTCAGGGTAGCAACCTCGGCTTTAAGTTCGAACATCTGGCGGCGATTATCGACGGCGTTGAGGACAAAAACCGTGTCGGCGTGTGTATTGATACCTGCCATGCCTTTGCGGCCGGCTACGATCTGCGCACAACCGAGGCAACGAAAAACACGTTTGATGAGTTCGAGCGCATAGTTGGCTTTAAGTACCTGCGCGGAATGCACTTAAACGATGCGAAAAGCGCTTTTGGCAGCCGCGTTGACCGCCACCACAGCCTTGGCGAAGGCAATATTGGTCATGATGCGTTTCGCTTTATCATGCAGGACGCCCGCTTCGACGGCATTCCGATGGTGCTTGAAACCATCAACCCCGATATCTGGGCAGAAGAGATTGCCTGGTTGAAGGCGCAGCAGACCGCTGAACAAATGGCATAAAAAAAGCCGGGTTGCATTTGCACCCGGCTTTTTTGTTGTTTACTACTTAGGCTGCTTTCGCGACCACTTCCGCTTCCGGACGTTTCAGCACGGCGTAAGACAAACCCGCCACCAGCGTACCGGCAACAATCGCCATCAGGTACCCCAGAACCGGGGTGATAGCGCCTGGGATCAGCAGAACAAACAGACCACCGTGTGGAGCCATCAGTTTCGCGCCAATCGCCATCGAGATTGCACCTGTCACAGCACCACCCACGATACAGCACGGTAATACACGCATTGGGTCGCGCGCCGCGAACGGAATCGCCCCTTCGGTGATGAAGCACAGACCCAGGACCAGTGCCGCTTTGCCGCCTTCCTGCTGCGCTTTGTCAAACTTACGGCGGGCAACAATCGTCGCCAGACCGAGAGCCAGAGGAGGCACCATACCTGCCGCCATGATGGCTGCCATTGGCGCGTAGGTCTGGGTACTCAACAGGCCAACACCAAAGGCGTACGCCGCTTTGTTCACCGGGCCACCCATGTCGGTACACATCATGCCACCGAGGATTGCACCCAGCAGAACCGCATTGGCGGTACCCATGGTTTGCAGCCAGTGGGTCAGACCCGCCAGAATACCCGCAACCGGCTTACCAATCAGGTAAATCATTGCCAGACCAACCACCAGGCTGGAAATCAGCGGGATGATCAGAATCGGTTTCAGCGCTTCCATACTCTGTGGCAGCTTGAGCTTCGAGCTGATGAGCTTCGCGACGTAACCGGCCAGGAAACCGGCAATGATACCGCCGATAAAACCAGAGCCCGTGCTCACCGCCAACATACCGCCGATAAGACCTGGCGTCAGACCCGGACGGTCAGCAATGGAGAAGGCGATAAAGCCCGCCAGCACAGGCACCATCAGCGCGAACGCAGAACCCCCACCAATCTGCATTAATGCAGCTGCCAACGTCCCCTGCTCTTTAAATGCGGTGATACCAAACGCGAATGACAGCGCGATACACAGACCACCCGCAACCACCATCGGCAGCATGTAAGAAACACCAGTCAGCAGGTGGCGATAAGCGCCTGCTGACTCTTTCTTACCTTCAGTCGCACTTTGACTGGTGCCCGTTGCCTGATACGGCTTCGCTTCAACCAGCGCTTTATCAAACTCCTGAGCGGTCTTTTTCAGTGCCAGACCTGTCGAAGTGCGGTACATCGGCTTACCGGCAAATTTCGCCAGATCCACTTCGATGTCTGCCGCCACAATCACCAGATCGGCCTCAGCCACTTCTTCTGGGGTGATGGCATTGCCGGCACCCACGGAGCCGCGCGTTTCAACTTTTACCCACCAGCCGCGTTTTTTCGCTTCGGTTTCAATGGCTTCAGCCGCCATAAAGGTATGAGCTACCCCTGTAGGACAGGCCGTCACCGCAACAATGCGTTTTGGTCCAGAAGCCGCAACCGGTGCCGCAGCAACAGGGGCGCTGTAAACAGACGCGTGACCTTTTGCTTCGCTCAGGAACAGTTCAGGGTGTGCCACCGCACGATTAATGTCGCCCAGCCAGACATTTTTGCCATTAAGCGCACTGTCAGCCGGGATTTTATCGCCCAGAACAATGACCAGTTCGGCATCGCCCGGGTTATCAATCATCTCGAGATGTGCTTTGTTCGCCGCCGCTCCCAGCAAGGTCTTCGCCATATAGGCGCGAGCCTGTCCGAGACCGGAGTCAATGATCAGCAGCGTTTTCATTATTCCTCTCCTGCTGTTAGTTAAAAGGTTTTAAGTCAACGCGCGCCATCATCGCGGCTAACTGGGTACGATCGGTAATACCGACATTGCTCTGGCTTACGGCCAGGGCAGCAACGGCGGTGGCAAGACGTAAAGTATGTTCACTGGATTCACGCATCAGCAGACCATAAATCAGGCCGCCAACCATGGAATCCCCTGCGCCGACGGTGCTGACAACATCGACCGACGGCGGTTTGGCGATCCATTCGCCAGAAGCGTTAACCCACAACGCTCCTTCTGCACCAAGAGAGATAACTACGTGGGCGATACCCTGCTCGCGCAGCGCATGGGCAGCATCAATCACATCTTTTAATTCTGGCAGCTTACGACCGGCCCAGATCTCCAGTTCGCGGCGATTAGGCTTCACCAGCCACGGTGACGCTTTCAGTCCCGCGACCAGTGCATCACGGCTACTGTCAAAAATAATGCATGGACACTGGCTGCGCAGGCGCGTCATCCAGTCGGTAAATGCTTCCGGACTGACGCCGGACGGCAGGCTACCGCTGACGCACACCATGTCGAACTGACCAAGCCAGGTCAGAGAATCGTTAACAAAACGCTCCCAGTCTGACGGCGTCACTTCGAAACCCGAGAAGTTCAGATCGGTCACTTCGCCGTCTTTCTCCGTCAGCTTGACGTTGATACGGGTGCGGCCCTGAACAACCTGAAAACGGTTGGCAATGCCCAGCTCGCTGAACAGCTGCTGGAAACCATCCTGGTTATCTTTACCGAGGAATCCACCCACGGTGACATCAATACCAAGGTCCTTGAGCACTTTCGCGACGTTAATCCCTTTACCCGCAGCATGCAGGCCAGTGGTACGCACGAGGTTTACTTCGCCGCGCTCAATCTCCGGGCAAAACCCCACCAGGTCATAAGCCGGGTTCAGCGTAATAGTCGCAACACGTCTGCTCATTATGCGCCCTCCCCCAGACCTGCCGCGATGGCGTCGCCAATCGCCTTCAGAGCCTGTTCAGCATCCGCACCCTGTGCGGTGAAACGCAGACGGTGACCTTTCTTCACGCCCAGCGCGACAACTTTCATCAGACTACGGCCGTTGGCCGGTTTACCTGTGCCATCAAGGTTGGCCACGGTGATCTCACTTTCAAATTGTTTAATGGTATTTACCAGCATGGTACCTGGACGGGCATGCAGGCCGTGTTCGTTACGCACCACGAATTCAGCGTTAAGAACATCGTCAGTCAGCGCATCATCGCTGGTCAGCAGAGCCAGCACCGTCGCCGCATCTGCGTTCAGCAGTTTTTCAGCTTTGTTATTCAGCAGCAGATCGCCCAGGCGCTTCAGCACGGAAACCGGCTGTTCATCGTTCATCGCCACGGTCAGCAGCATGGCCGCACGCTCGCCGTCGACGTCAAACGCATTTGCCGCACGACTCACGGCGATAGCGCTACGCAGGTTGCCTTCAGCACTGTCGTTCAGCCAGATACCCTGACCGAGATTCAACGGCTTATCATTGATTACGCGTGTCACAAATGTGGCATCTGCCGCACCGGCTTCTTTCAGGCGACCGGCATTCAGCGCCTGGAGTGTCACCAGATCGGAGGCGGCTACATCCAGCGTCAGCGTTTCATTATCCAGTTTCAGCGCTTCACTCTGTTTTTCGCCCATCAGCAAGGCGCGCAGCTCTTCAGCAGTCGTTGCTGACTTCAGCTGTTCAGCAACGGAATCATCGCTCAGTACGTGGGTCAGCTGACGCAGCAGGCCTAAGTGTTCGTCGCTGCTGGCCGCGATACCGATGGCCACATACGCCACCTGACCTTCACCCCAGAGCACGCCCTGTGGGAACTGATAAACCTTCACCCCGGTTTTCAACACCTGGTCGCGGGTGTCGGTTGTGCCGTGCGGAATAGCAATGCCATTGCCGAGGAAGGTTGAGGTCTGCTGCTCACGCGCCAGCATGCCATTTACATAACCGTCCGCGACGTTACCTGCCTGCACAAGGGCAGCGGCAACCTGGCGAATGGCCTCTTCTTTATCCCCGGCCTGTGCGCCCGGGTGGATATCCTGAACAGATAACTGGAACATGGTTCTCCACTCCTGCTGAAATTGAATCGTTTCAGCTTTAATGAGAAAAAATGCGCTAGCCTGCTCCGTTTGCTTAAACAAGATAGCGCTGAAACGTTTCAAAAAGTCTTGCGCTTTCTGCAATGCCTTGCAAGTAAACTCGTATTTCTGATCTCAGAATTTAGAGATACAGCACATTTCTTCTTCGTTCAGCTGAATATTGCTGAAGTTCAGCAAGTCAGTTTCAGCTAAGGTCAGCCAAACCTTCTATAAGTTGAAATGCCATTTTGATTTTTCGTGGCGTAATTGACCGCACCCTCTGTTTATTTAATGAGTGCCAGCGTAAACTCCGCCTCTCTCTGTCACTCGTTAATTATAAAACATGCATAACACCCCCGCGGCCACCTCGCCAAAGCCCTTTGATTTGACTTCAGCGGCGTTCCTGATTGTTGCCTTTTTTACGGGTATTGCCGGTGCGTTACAGACGCCGACGCTGAGCTTATTTCTGACCAATGAGGTTCACGCTCGTCCGGCCATGGTGGGTTTCTTTTTTACCGGAAGCGCCATCATCGGCATTCTGGTGAGTCAGTTTCTGGCGGGCCGATCCGACAGAAAAGGCGATCGTAAAAGCCTGATTGTCTTTTGCTGTCTGCTTGGGATGCTCGCCTGCGTTCTGTTTGCATGGAACCGCAACTATTTCATTTTGCTGTTCATCGGGGTATTTCTGAGCAGCTTTGGTTCGACGGCTAACCCGCAGATGTTCGCACTTGCCCGCGAGCACGCCGACCATACCGGGCGTGAAGCGGTGATGTTCAGCTCGGTAATGCGTGCTCAGGTGTCGCTGGCATGGGTGATCGGCCCCCCGCTGGCTTACGCGCTGGCGATGGGGTTTGGTTTTACGGTGATGTACCTGAGTGCGGCTGTCGCATTTGTGGTATGTGGCGCGCTGGTGTGGTTCTTTCTGCCGTCGATGCGCAAAGAGCCCAAAGTGGCGACGGGGACGCTGGAAGCCCCGCGCCGCAACCGCCGCGATGCCCTGCTTCTGTTTGTTATCTGCACCCTGATGTGGGGCACTAACAGCCTGTATATCATCAATATGCCGCTGTTTATTATTGATGAACTGCATCTGCCAGAGAAGCTGGCAGGTATCATGATGGGAACAGCGGCCGGGCTTGAGATCCCGACGATGCTCATCGCAGGCTATTACGCAAAGCGCTTCGGCAAGCGTTTTCTGATGCGTATCGCCGCTGTCGCCGGTCTGCTTTTCTATATCGGTATGCTGACGGTACATACGCCAGGGTTGTTGCTGGCTTTACAGCTGCTGAACGCTATCTATATTGGCATTCTGGCCGGGATTGGCATGCTCTATTTCCAGGATCTGATGCCGGGTCAGGCGGGCTCGGCCACGACCCTTTATACTAATACCACCCGTGTGGGCTGGATTATCGCAGGCTCAATGGCGGGGGTCGTCGCAGAAATCTGGAACTATCACACGGTGTTCTGGATTGCGCTGGTGATGTGCACGCTGACGATTGGCTGTCTTGCGAGGATTAAAGACGTTTAAGGCGCGGTGAGCGATTCCAGCTCGAGCAGATACGTCATCGCCTGCGCTCGCGTGCTGCCACACATTTCGGCTGTTGGCTGAAGTCCGGAGCAAACCTTCGGGCGCAGGGGCGAACCAAAGATCATACACAGGTTAGTTTCAGAGAGCTGAACGCAGCGGGTATTGGCAGGCTTGCCCTCTGGCATTCCTGGAATGGGGCTTGAAATGGACGGTGCGGTACAGCACGCGCCGCAATCTGGACGACAATCCATAAACGCTCTCTTTCGCTGACGAAGGCCCGCGCAGCCGGGCATCGCGCGCACAGTAACACCTTTTGCGTATTGATAGCAAAAGCCACGAATTCCTCTTGCCTGAAAGGCCGCGCACGAGTAATTTGGCGCGATATTTTTTACCTTCCGTATACAGGATTACTGCAATGCCAAGAGCGAACGAAATTAAGAAAGGTATGGTACTGAATTACAACGGCAAACTGCTGATTGTGAAAGATATCGATATTCAGGCACCTAGCGCCCGTGGTGCAGCGACGCTGTACAAAATGCGTTTCGCCGATGTGCGTACCGGTCTGAAAGTTGAAGAACGTTTTAAAGGTGACGATATCGTTGATACCGTGACACTGACCCGTCGCTATGTCGATTTTTCCTATATCGACGGCAACGAATACGTGTTCATGGATAAAGAAGATTACACCCCGTATATCTTCACCAAAGATCAGATTGAAGAAGAGCTGCTGTTTATTCCTGAAGGCGGTATGCCAGACATGCAGGTTCTGACCTGGGATGGAGTGCTGCTGGCTCTGGAACTGCCTCAGACCGTCGATCTGGAAATCGTTGAAACGGCACCGGGTATCAAAGGCGCATCTGCAAGCGCCCGCAACAAACCAGCAACCCTGACAACTGGACTGGTTGTGCAGGTGCCAGAATACCTGTCTGCAGGCGAGAAAATTCGCATCCATATTGAAGAAAAACGCTATATGGGTCGTGCTGACTAACACAAAAAACCCGGCTTTGCGCCGGGTTTTTCTTTTACAGCAAGTCAGGATACTTCGTCATCTTCAGCGCCAGCTCTATGCCGCGCACTTCCGCCATCCCTTTCAGACGACCGATTGCCGAATAACCTGGGTTCGTTTTCTTACGCAGATCGTCCAGCATCTGATGCCCGTGATCCGGACGGAATGGAATAGGACGCACATCGCCAACCTGCTTACGACGTACTTCTTCCGCCAGGATGGCATCCACCACCGCGACCATATTTACATCACCGCCAAGGTGCGCTGCCTCGTGGAAGGTTTTTGGGTTCTCTTCACGACAGGTCGCGCGCAGGTGAGTAAAGTGAATACGATCGCCGAAGGTTTCAATCATCCGCACCAGATCGTTATCCGCACGCACGCCGTAGGAGCCGGTACACATGGTAAAGCCGTTGTAGATGCTGTCTACCGTCTCTTTCAGCCACTGCATATCTTCAATCGTCGAGACGATACGCGGCAGGCCGAGAATAGGACGCGGAGGATCGTCCGGATGTATCGCCAGGCGAACGCCCGCTTCTTCTGCGACGGGCACAATCGCGCGCAGGAAGTACGCCATGTTTTCACGAAGCTGATGCTTATCAATGTCGCCATATTCCGCCAGACGTGCACGGAACTGATCCAGCGTATAGCCCTCTTCCGCACCTGGCAGACCAGCAATGATATTGCGGGTCAGCTTTTCGATGTCCGCGTCACTGGCGGCGTTAAACCACGCGCGCGCCTGCTGCTGCTCTTCCGCGGTGTAATCCGCTTCGGCGCCAGGACGTTTCAGAATGTGTAGTTCAAATGCCGCAAAGGCAATTTGATCGAAACGCAGTGCTTTTGAACCGTCCGGCATCTGATATTCAAGGTCAGTGCGCGTCCAGTCCAGGATAGGCATGAAGTTATAGCACACCGTATCAATGCCGCATGCCGCCAGGTTGCGAATACTCTGCTGATAGTTGGCAATCCAGGTCTGGTACTCCCCTGAATGGGTTTTGATATCTTCGTGAACCGGAATGCTTTCCACCACAGACCAGGTTAATCCCTTCTCTGCCAGCAGCGCCTGACGCTTTTGAATTTCATCAACCGGCCATACCTGGCCGTTAGGAATATGATGCAGCGCCGTGACGACACCCGTTGCGCCAGCCTGACGCACATCATCAAGAGAAACCGGATCGTTCGGCCCGTACCAACGCCAGGTTTGTTCCATTGCCTCACCCTCTTAAGTTGTTATACCAATATGCGTTACCGCAATGACGACTACCATACATGTTTACCATGAAGGGTCAACATACCGCCACGCATTGATTGATCAAACTCACAGAACAGGGATATTTACGGCTTACCAATTTTATTTGCTGTCATATAACTTTACACTGGCATTGTTAATTAATGGTTAATCAGGTGTGTATCTCATGAAGACAATTGCCTCCACCGCCCTTCCTGCCCATGTTCAGCAACCGCGCTACGATCGTCAGCAATTACGCTCTCGCATCGTCCATTTTGGCTTTGGCGCGTTTCACCGTGCGCACCAGGCATTGTTAACAAATCGGGTGCTGAATGAGAAAGGCGGTGACTGGGGAATATGTGAGATTAGCCTGTTTAGCGGTGATGTGCTGATGAGCCAGCTGCGTGCGCAGGATCACCTGTTCACCGTTTTGGAGAAAGGTGCAAAAGGAAATGAGGCAATTATCGTCGGTGCCGTCCATGAATGTCTGAACGCAAAGCTGGACTCTCTGCCCGCTATTATTGAGAAATTTTGTGAGCCTCAAGTGGCGATTGTGTCGCTCACCATCACGGAGAAAGGTTATTGCATCGATCCCGCCACCGGTAAATTGGATCTGCAAAACTCGCGGATTATCCACGATCTGGAAAATCCATCTGAGCCGCATTCCGCCCCGGGGATCCTTGTCGAAGCGCTCCATCGTCGCCGTGAGCGCGGCTTACCTGCTTTTACCGTGCTTTCTTGCGACAATATCCCTGACAACGGCCATGTGGTGAAAAATGCCGTTCTGGGAATGGCGCAAAAACGCTCTCCGGCACTCGCTGCGTGGATTGATAGCCACGTGAGTTTTCCCGGAACCATGGTCGACAGGATTGTTCCTGCTGCAACAGAGGCCTCACTGGCAGAAATCACCGAAACGCTCGGCGTTGAAGATCCGTGCGCCATCAGCTGCGAACCGTTTATTCAGTGGGTGGTGGAAGATAATTTTGTTGCCGGCCGTCCGGCGTGGGAAGTGGCGGGCGTCCAGATGGTGCAGGATGTTCTGCCGTGGGAGCAGATGAAGTTACGCATGCTTAACGGCAGCCACTCTTTCCTGGCTTATCTCGGGTATCTCGCCGGCTATGCACATATCAATGAATGTATGGAAGACGCAGCCTTCCGCGAAGCCGCCCGTCGGCTCATGCTGGATGAACAGGCACCCACATTACGCATTAAGGATGTCGATCTCACCGCATACGCCGATAGCCTGCTTGAACGCTTTGCTAACCCGGCCTTGCAGCACCGTACCTGGCAAATTGCAATGGACGGTAGCCAGAAACTGCCTCAGAGAATGCTGGACGGGATCCGCGTCCATCTTGAGCGAAAAACGCCGTGGCCGCTGCTGGCTCTGGGCGTGGCCGGCTGGATACGCTACGTCAGCGGGACTGACGAACACGGAAACACAATTGACGTCCGCGATCCCCTCAGCGATAAAATCCGCGCGATTGTTGACGCCAGCAGCGACGACGATCGCGTCAACGCGCTGCTGGGGCTGAACGAGGTCTTTGGACACGATCTCGCCCAAAATAGCGTTTTTGTTGAAGCTGTCAGCCAGGCTTATCAGCGCATTGCCCGCCACGGTGCACGTCAGGCTGTTATTGAAACGTTAAATCTTTAACGATTATTGCGCTTAACACGAACGGAGGTGACCTCCGTTCGCCCTTCCCCTTCTCATTGCGCCCTTTTTTCGCCAGGATAAGAGATAATTGTTATAGCATCACAATTCTCTTCTGGAGCGCACGTGACCAAAACCAACCTCATCACCGGTTTTCTCGGCAGCGGTAAAACCACCTCAATTCTTCACCTGCTGGCGAACAAAGATCCGGCCGAGAAATGGGCCGTTCTGGTCAATGAATTTGGCGAAGTGGGCATCGACGGCGCATTACTGTCGGACAGCGGCGCAATGATCAAAGAGATCCCCGGCGGATGCATGTGCTGCGTCAATGGCTTGCCAATGCAGGTAGGACTCAATACCTTGCTACGTCAGGGAAAACCCGATCGCCTGCTGATTGAACCCACCGGGCTGGGTCACCCGAAGCAGATCCTTGATTTACTGACCGCACCGGTTTACGAGCCGTGGATTGATCTGCGTGCCACCCTGTGCCTGCTCGATCCTCGCCAGCTTCTGGATGATAAAGCGGTGGCCAATGAGAACTTCCGCGATCAACTCGCCTCAGCAGACATTATCGTTGCTAATAAAGAAGATCGCGCCACGGCTGAAAGCCAGGCCGCGCTGGACGCGTGGTGGCAACATTTCGGGGGTAATCGTCAACGGGTGCAGACCACTCAGGGGAGGATTGATAGCGCCCTGCTTGACCTTCCTCGTCTGAACATAGCGGAACTTCCGGCCAGTGCAGAGCATGCCCATAGCCACCCGGTGAAACAAGGTCTGGCTGCCCTCAGCCTGCCGGAACACCAGCGCTGGCGTCGTAATCTGAATAGTGGCCAGGGGTATCAGGCCTGTGGATGGATCTTCGATGCAGATACCGTTTTTGACACCATCGGGATCCTTGAGTGGGCCAGACTTGCTCCGGTCGATCGCGTTAAAGGGATCATGCGCACACCAGACGGACTGGTACGGATCAATCGTCAGGGTGAAGATTTCTTTATTGAAACGCAAAATGTCGCCCCGCCGGACAGCCGAATTGAGTTAATTAGTGCGGTTAACGCCGACTGGAATGCCCTGCAGTCCAGCCTGTTGAAGCTTCGTTTAAGTTTGGGCGGCTAACGTTGCCCCTGTTTTCACTCTTTGCTGAACGTTATGACGACTCGATTTCCCCTGATATTACTGCTTAATGTCGCCGGTCTGGCGCTCTTTTTCTCCTGGTATATCCCGGCGAATCATGGTTTCTGGTTCCCGCTGGATTCTGCAATCTTTCACTTCTTCAACCAGGAGCTAGTGAAAAGCAATGCCTTTCTGTGGCTGGTAGCTATCACCAACAACCGCGCCTTCGACGGTTTTTCGTTGCTGGCAATGGGCTGCCTGATGCTCTCCTTCTGGTTGAAAGAGGATAAAGCAGGGCGTCGCCGTATTATGATTATCGGTCTGGTGATGCTGCTGTTTGCCGTGGTCATTAACCAGCTGGCAACCGCGATTATTCCGGTTAAGCGCTCCAGCCCAACGCTCTTCTTTAGCGATATTTATCGCGTCAGTGAGTTGCTGCATATTCCAACAAAAGATGCCTCGAAGGACAGTTTCCCTGGCGACCACGGCATGATGCTGCTTATTTTTTCCGCAGTTATGCTTCGTTATTTCGGCAAAAAAGCCTTTGCAATAGCCCTGATTATTTTTGTGGTTTTTGCTTTTCCACGCGTAATGATTGGTGCCCACTGGTTCACCGATATTGCCGTCGGTTCTCTCTCCGTTGCTCTGATTGCTCTGCCGTGGTGTTTGATGACACCGTTGAGCGACGGGATAATAGTGCTGTTTGATCGCTATCTTCCCGGAAAAACGCAACAACAATTAAACAAATAACTAACCTAAATTAACGTTAGCTATCAGGGATCGACATGATCCCTGACAGGTCTCTTGCCGCGATCTTTTCTCACTGTCATATTCCTGTCATCACATTCATGATAAAAATGAATCAATTACGCGATAAGGTGGCGGATCTGTCGGTATTTTGAGCATTTCCATGTTTTTACTTTCTGTATCACAATTTCTTATAAAAAAAAGGCTTTTTTTACTCGCAATACCCCAGGCAATCGGTTAATCTCGAACTCGTTTTGCCCCATAGAGATAATTATTTCACTGGCTAATAATTTTGTGCGCTGTGCCACAAATGTGAGCAGAAAGAATTGTCTCAATGTGAACAGATAATTAGTCTCGTCACGTTTGGCATTTTTATAACGATATTTGTCGTTAAGGACTTCAAGGGAAAATAAACAAAATGGTCAAATCTCAACCGTTTCTGAGATATATCTTACGGGGGATCCCGGCGATAGCAGTCGCGGTACTGTTGTCTGCATGTAGTACATCGAACACCGCAAAGAATATGCATCCTGAGACGCGTGTTGTGGGAATGGAAGATTCCTCGTCACTGCAAGCCTCTCAGGATGAATTTGAAAATATGGTACGTAATCTGGACGTGAAGTCCCGCATTATGGACCAGTATGCTGACTGGAAAGGCGTGCGTTACCGTCTTGGCGGCAGCACGAAAACAGGTATTGATTGTTCCGGTTTTGTACAGCGTACTTTCCGTGAGCAATTCGGGTTAGATCTTCCGCGTTCGACTTACGAACAGCAGGAGATGGGTAAGTCTATTTCACGTACTAAACTGCGCACCGGTGACTTAGTTCTGTTCCGCGCCGGTTCTACAGGTCGACATGTGGGCATCTATATTGGTAATGACCAGTTTGTACATGCCTCCACCAGTAGCGGTGTGACCATTTCCAGCATGAACGAACCGTACTGGAAAAAGCGCTACAACGAAGCGCGCCGAGTACTGACCCGCAGTTAATATGGAAATTGTATCGTTGGTTATCCCTTGGCTGGCGATATGATGAAAAAAAGCACTGCTTCGGCGGTGTTTTTTTTTGCCCGTTACACTGAATACATTCGGCGGCAATTCAGGAACCACAACGTCTATGTTCACCCGCTACTTCTCCAGTAATCGCAAGATACTGATCCTCAGCATTATCACAGGCCTGATCGCTGCCCTGCTCCTGGGTTCATTGCAATTTTTCTGGAGCTACCACAAGCGGGACGTAAAATTCGACACTCTGATTAACGATGTCAACCTCTACATGGAGAGCTATTTCGCAGAGTTAAAAACCTCTATCGACATCCTCCAGCCACTCACGCTGAACAATTGCCACGACGTCAATGCAGAACTGACTTCACGCGCAGCATTTAGCCTCAACGTGCGCGCCTTTTTGTTGGTCAGGGACAAAATTGCGTTCTGTTCATCCGCCACAGGTCCAATGAATGTCCCGATGGAGGAGCTGATACCCGAGCTGCACATTAATAAGCAGATCGATATAGCATTGCTTCCAGGCACCCCGATGTTGCCCAACAAGCCCGCGATTGCCATCTGGTATCGTAACCCGTTAGTTAAAGATGGCGGTGTGTTCACCTCGGTGAATATCAATCTGACACCTTATCTGCTCTACACAGCCCGCCAGGACGAGTTCGCTGGCATCGCTATAATCATTGGCGATTATGCCCTAACGACGATGTCCAGCAAGCTGGTCAAAGCGCGTGATTTAGATGAAGCACCGAGCCGCATCACTACGCTGAAAAACGTCCCCCTGACCATTAAACTGTATGCGGACGCCTGGACCAGCGATGAAATCCTTTACGCTCTGTTCTTCGGACTGGTGTGCGGCATTGCGGCCGGATCGCTCAATTACTATATCCTCAGCATACGGCTGAATCCGGGTAAAGAGATTTTAAGCGCCATTAAGCGCGATCAATTCTATGTGGTCTATCAACCTGTGGTGGACGCAAAAGAGCTGAAAATGCGCGGTGTCGAGGTGTTGATGCGCTGGAAACACCCGACCATGGGTGAGATTCCGCCTGACGCCTTTATCAATTTTGCAGAGGCACAGAAGCTGATCGTTCCGCTGACGCTGCATCTTTTTGATCTCATCATTCACGATGCGCCGGTATTACAGACCGTGCTACCGCCGGGCGCAAAACTCGGCATCAACATTGCGCCTGGGCATTTGCATGCGGAAAGCTTCAAAGAAGACATGCTCACCTTCAAAGCGTTACTGCCGCCGGATTACTTCCAGATCGTGCTGGAAATTACCGAGCGCGACATGCTTAATCATCGGGAAGCCAACAGCCTCTTCGAATGGCTGCATAACGAAGGGTTTGAGATAGCCATTGATGATTTTGGTACTGGTCACAGCGCGCTGATTTATCTTGAGCATTTCACCATGGACTATCTCAAGATTGATCGTGGTTTTGTTAATGCGATAGGCACGGAGACCGTGACGTCACCGGTGCTGGATGCAGTCCTGACGCTGGCAAGACGAATGAATATGTTGACCGTCGCCGAAGGGGTGGAAACCCCGGAACAGGCTGCATGGCTACGCGAGCATGGCGTCAATTTCCTGCAGGGCTACTGGATTAGCCGCCCGATGCCACTGGATCAGTTCCGCAACTGGCGGCCTGACGTTTCGCCCGGCAGTGAATAATTTCACATTGCCCGTGACGTCACTTATTATTCAGCTTAACTGAGCTGGTTTGTAAAAGAAGGAGCCGCCGCGAGATGCTTATGCGCTTTATGTTGCTGATGTTGGCATTCACGAGCCTGTCCAGCCAGGCGCAAGCCATCAAAGAAAATATCGCCTTCGCGGTGATTGGCGAGCCGAAATACGCGGTCAATTTTACACATTTCGATTACGTCAACCCAGCCGCCCCCAAAGGTGGGAAGGTAACACTTTCCGCCACGGGAACGTTCGACAACTTCAACCGCTACGCCCTGCGTGGCGTGGCGGCCGCGCGAACGGAATCACTTTACGATACGCTTTTTGTCACGTCTGATGATGAGCCCGGCAGCTACTATCCACTGATTGCCGATAACGTGCGTTACGCGGATAACTTTGCCTGGGCTGAAATCTCGATAAACCCTCGGGCACGTTTTCACGATGGTTCACCGGTTAAGGCCAGTGACGTCGCGTTCACCTTTCACAAATTTATGACTGAAGGCGTGCCCCAATTCCGCATCGTGTACAAAGGCGCATCCGTCAGAGCCATTGCGCCGCTCACCGTGCGCATCGAGCTGAGCGAACCCAACAAAGAGAATATGCTCAGCCTGTTCTCACTGCCGGTGATGCCTCAATCGTTCTGGAAAGATCACAAACTGAGCGACCCGCTCTCTACTCCCCCTCTGGCAGGTGGTCCTTACCGCATTACCGACTGGCGAATGGGGCAATATGTGGTCTATTCCCGCGTCAAAGACTACTGGGCCGCAAACCTGCCAGTTAACCGCGGGCGCTGGAATTTCGACACCCTTCGTTATGATTACTACCTCGACGATAACGTGGCATTTGAAGCATTTAAAGCCGGTGCCTTCGATCTGCGCGTCGAGAGCAACGCCAAAAACTGGGCCACGCGGTATATCGGGAAAAATTTCGCGAAAGGTTACATCGTTAAAGATGAGCACAAAAATGAGTCCGCCCAGGACACCCGCTGGCTGGCATTTAATATTCAGCGTCCGGTGTTTAATGACCGCCGGGTACGGGAAGCGATTTCCCTGGCCTTTGATTTTGAGTGGATGAACAAAGCACTCTTTTACGGGGCCTACAGCCGTGCGAACAGCTATTTTCAGAACACGGAATATGCCGCGCGCGACTACCCGAAAGCTGACGAGCTGCTCCTGCTGGCACCGCTGAAAGCGGAAGTACCCGCGGAAGTGTTCACCTCGGTGTTTCAGCCGCCCGTGTCGAACGGTGACGGCTACGACCGCGCCAACCTGCTGAAAGCCAGCAAGCTGCTGGATGACGCGGGCTGGCCCCTGAAGAATCAAAAGCGTGTGGATGCCAAAACGGGTAAGCCTCTCAGCTTTGAGCTGCTGCTTTCATCCGGGGGCAACGATCAGTGGGTACTGCCGTTTAAGCACAACCTTGAGCGGCTGGGCGTTACCATGAACATTCGTCAGGTTGATAACGCGCAGATTACCAATCGCATGCGCAGCCGTGATTACGACATGATGCAGCGCTTGTGGCCCGCACAGCCGTGGCCAAGCTCCGATCTGCAAATTTCATGGGCCTCCAGCTACATCGACTCCTCATATAATGCCCCGGGGGTGAAAAGCCCGGCGATTGATGCACTGATTGCAAAAATAGTGGCGGCGCAAGGCGATAAAGAAAAGCTCCTGCCGCTCGGGCGGGCGCTCGACAGGGTCTTAACCTGGAACTACTACATGCTGCCGATGTGGTATATGGGCGAAGATCGTCTTGCTCGCTGGGACAAGTTCTCCGTGCCTGCCGTACGCCCTGTCTATTCACTGGGCTTTGATACCTGGTGGTATGACGTCAACAAAGCCGCCAGACTCCCCGCTGAGCGACGCTAAGGAATCATCATGGGTGCCTATCTTATCCGCCGTCTGCTGTTGGTCATCCCGACCCTGTGGGCCATCATCACGATTAACTTTTTTATCGTGCAAATCGCGCCTGGCGGCCCGGTTGATCAGGCTATTGCCGCTATCGAGTTTGGTAATAGCGGCGGTATGCCAGGCGGCGGCGGTGAAGGAATGGGCGCGAGCCATGCGCGAACCGGCGTAGGGAATATCAGTGAAAGTCATTATCGCGGTGGGCGTGGACTGGATCCTGAAGTGATCGCCGAGATCACCCACCGCTATGGCTTTGACAAACCCATTCACGAGCGCTATTTCAAAATGCTCTGGGACTATATTCGCTTTGATTTCGGCGATAGCCTGTTTCGCAGTGCATCAGTCTTAACATTGATTAAGCAAAGCCTGCCAGTGTCCATTACGCTGGGGTTATGGGGAACGTTGATTATCTACCTGGTCTCGATTCCGCTCGGGATCCGTAAAGCCGTTTATAACGGCAGCCGTTTCGATATCTGGAGTAGCACGTTCATCATCATCGGTTATGCCATCCCGGCGTTTCTGTTTGCCGTCCTGTTGATTGTTTTTTTTGCCGGGGGGAGTTATTTCGATATCTTTCCGCTGCGAGGGTTAGTCTCCGCTGATTTCAGTACCCTGCCGTGGTACCAGAAAATCACCGACTATCTCTGGCATATCACGCTACCGGTTCTGGCAACGGTTATTGGCGGGTTTGCGGCTCTGACCATGCTGACCAAAAACGCCTTTCTCGATGAAATTCGAAAACAGTACGTCGTCACGGCCCGCGCCAAGGGTGTGAGTGAGAAGCAGATTATGTGGAAACACGTATTCCGCAACGCCATGCTGCTGGTGATTGCCGGATTTCCTGCCACGTTCATCAGTATGTTTTTTACCGGTTCACTGCTGATCGAGGTGATGTTCTCACTCAACGGTCTGGGCCTGCTGGGCTATGAAGCCACCGTCTCGCGCGATTATCCGGTGATGTTTGGCACACTCTACATTTTCACCCTGATTGGCCTGCTGCTGAATATCGTCAGTGATATCAGCTATACGCTGGTTGATCCCCGAATTGATTTTGAGGGCCGCTAATGTCGCGTTTAAGCCCCGTAAACCAGGCCCGCTGGGCCCGTTTTCGCCACAACCGCCGCGGCTACTGGTCACTGTGGATTTTTGCCGTGTTGTTTATTTTAAGCATGTGCTCTGAGTTGATTGCCAACGACAAGCCTTTGCTGGTGCATTTTAACGACCGCTGGTATGTACCGGTTCTCGCTAATTACAGTGAAAGCGATTTTGGTGGCCCGTTTGCAACGCCTGCGGAGTATCAGGACCCGTGGCTTCGCCAGCAAATTGAGCAACATGGCTGGGCTATCTGGGCACCGGTGCGTTTTGGCGCAAACAGCATTAACTTTGCCACCACAACGCCCTTCCCTTCCCCACCCTCCGCGCAAAACTGGCTGGGAACGGATGCCAACGGTGGCGATGTCCTGGCGCGCATCCTTTATGGCACACGGATATCGCTCCTCTTTGGACTTATGCTGACGCTTTTTTCCAGTGTGATGGGGGTCGTGGCCGGCGCGGTTCAGGGCTATTACGGTGGAAAAATAGACCTGTGGGGCCAGCGTGTTATTGAAGTCTGGTCAGGCATGCCGACGCTGTTTCTGATCATCCTGCTTTCGAGTGTGGTACAGCCAAACTTCTGGTGGCTGTTAGGTATCACCGTACTCTTCGGCTGGATGGCGCTGGTGGGTGTCGTGCGGGCGGAATTTCTGCGCACCCGCAACTTCGACTATATTCGCGCCGCGCAGGCGCTGGGCGTGAGCGACCGCGGGATTATTTTCCGCCATATGCTGCCTAACGCCGTGGTGGCCACGCTTACCTTCCTGCCGTTTATTCTGTGCAGCTCCATCACCACCCTCACCTCGCTGGATTTTCTTGGCTTCGGGTTACCACTGGGTTCCCCGTCGCTCGGCGAGCTTCTGTTACAAGGCAAGAACAACCTGCAGGCGCCGTGGCTGGGTATTACCGCCTTTCTTTCTGTGGCCGTGCTGCTTTCGTTGCTGATTTTTATTGGCGAAGCCGTGCGCGATGCCTTCGATCCTAATAAGGCGGTATAAGATGACGCAGCCCCTTCTCAGTATTGATAACCTGTCGATTGCTTTTTCAACACAGGGTGAGATGCGTACCGTCGTCACCGACCTGTCACTCCAGATACAGCGCGGTGAAACGTTGGCACTGGTGGGTGAGTCAGGTTCAGGCAAGAGCGTCTCAGCTCTCTCCATCCTGCGTCTGCTGCCCTCTCCGCCCGTGAGTTACCCGCAAGGCGACATTCTTTTTCACGGCAACTCGCTGTTGCATGCTGACGAACATACCTTGCGCGCAATCCGCGGTAATAAGATTGCCATGATTTTCCAGGAACCGATGGTTTCTCTTAACCCCCTTCATAGCCTGGAAAAACAGCTCTATGAAGTCCTGTCCCTGCACCGGGGTATGCGCAAAGAAGCCGCACGCGGGGAAATTCTGGACTGCCTTGAACGAACCGGAATACGCAATGCAGCCAAACGGCTGAATGATTTTCCGCACCAGCTCTCCGGCGGCGAGCGCCAGCGCGTGATGATTGCCATGGCCCTGCTCACGCGCCCCGAACTGTTAATTGCTGATGAACCTACAACTGCGCTGGACGTGACGGTGCAGGCGCAAATTTTGACGCTGCTGCGCGAGTTGCGTGACGAGCTGAACATGAGTTTGCTGTTTATCACGCACAACCTGAGTATCGTGAAAAAGTTGGCCGACAGCGTTGCGGTGATGCAAAACGGGCGATGTGTCGAGCAGAATATCGCATCCACGCTGTTAAACGCGCCACAACACCCGTATACCCAGCGTCTGCTCGACAGTGAGCCCTCTGGCGACCCGGTTCCTCTGTCAGCTGACAGCGTACCGCTGTTGCGTGTTGAGGATTTGTCCGTCTCGTTTCCCATTCGCAAAGGAATTCTGCGGCGCGTCGTCGACCAGAATCCGGTGTTGAAAAATATCCGCTTCTCTCTGCGCCCGGGGGAATCTCTGGGACTGGTAGGTGAATCTGGTTCGGGTAAAAGCACCACCGGCCTGGCGCTGCTGCGTTTAATCGCTTCTCAGGGCGAGATCCTCTTTGACAATATGCCGCTGCATCGGTGGAACCGACGCCAGATGCTCCCGGTACGCCCCCGTATGCAGGTGGTATTTCAGGACCCCAACTCCTCGCTTAACCCACGGCTCAGCGTGCTACAGATTGTTGAAGAGGGTCTGCGTGTTCATCAGCCCAGCCTGAATGCCCAACAACGGGAACAGGAGGTCATGCGGGTCATGAACGAAGTGGGCTTAGATCCCGATACCCGTCACCGCTATCCGGCAGAATTCTCCGGCGGGCAGCGTCAGCGTATCGCTATTGCCCGTGCGCTGATCCTGAAACCGGAACTGATTATTCTGGATGAACCGACGTCTTCGCTGGACAGAACCGTCCAGGCGCAGATCCTGAAACTGCTCAAGGGGTTACAGGAAAAACACCGGCTGGCCTATATCTTTATCAGCCATGATTTACAGGTGGTTCGGGCGCTATGCCATCAGGTGATTGTGTTGCGACAGGGAGAAGTGGTCGAACAGGGGGAGTGCCAGCGCGTATTTACTGCGCCAACGCAGAGTTACACGCGCCAGCTGCTTTCAGCAGACTAGCGCTCAGAATGGATACTGGCCAGAGAAAGGCTCCGCAATAGCAACGCCAAAATTTTTCAGGCGGCAGGTCGCGGCAAATTCATCCTGGCTTTTAACAAACAGGCACGGCTCACCTTCGCACTCCAGTACGGAGCTGTCTACTTCGATATCCGTCAACGCCTGGCTTAAGCGTTCCATAACCGGCCATGCGTTTTCGTCGCTCGGGCTAAGCAATTTGAGCGCAACCAGACAATTATCGCAGTCCGCGGCACTTTGCGGAATCGGTTCAACTTTCAAACCTGCAAAACCCGCTGACCAGCGATAGCTCTGGGGCAAGCGATGGACAATGGAGAGTTGTAATGTATTCACGTTCGTTCCCCGGAAGCAAAATTTACTTCACAATTTATTTACATTTATAGTAACACATCATCGCTAACCTGCACTATTCAGCGCTTTTTTATAGGAATCCAGGCTTGCGTCGGCGCTATATGTACCCGTTTCTGCGATCTAACTCAACCTTTTTGAATACAATGATGTGACTTTTTACATAAATAGATTTTACATAAAAGAAACAAACGCCGGGTGTGTGAACGTGGGTTTGGTTGATATGTATCAACAAAAAAGGCCCTGTAGGGCCTTTTTTGTGCTTTAGTGAGCCGTTTTTCGCGGTCGACTGGCGTAAAGATAGAAGAGTATGGAGCTGGTTGCGCAAAAAGCCATCGCCCATAACATCGGCCAGGCCGTCGTAAAGGTAGCCATAGAAAGCAACGCCCCGACAATCGCCCCAATACCAAAGCGGAACGTTCCTGCCAGTGACGATGCTGTTCCCGCCATATGTGGGAATTCATCGAGGATCACCGCCATCGCATTCGACGATACCATCGACACGCAGCCGACAAAAGCCGCCACACCCACTACCAGCGCCCAGAAGCCCACGCCCAGAAACGCGCTCACCACCAGCCAGATCGCCATCACAAACTGGATCCACAGCCCGGCGCGGAACATGTTCAGCGCCCCCACCCGCCGGACAAAACGGCTGTTGATGATGGTCATGATGAACAGGAAGACGATGTTAAGCGCAAAGTAATAGCCGAAGTGCTGCGGCGAAACGTGGTTCAGTTCGATGTAGACAAACGGCCCGGCGCTCAGGAAGGAGAACATCCCGGCAAAGCTGAACCCGCTTGCCAACATATAGCTGAGCACGCGCTTGTGGCGAAACAGTGAGGCGAAGTTACCTATTGTGGTGCGGATGTGGAATTTCTGGCGGCGCTCGACGGGAAGCGTTTCATCAATAAAGAAGAAAATCATCGCGGAGGCCAGCAGCGCGGCCAGCGCCAGGATCCAGAAAATCGCATGCCAGCTAAACCACACCAGCACCGCACCACCCGCCATCGGGGCCACCAGAGGTGCAATCGTCGTCACCAGCATCACGAACGACATCATGCGGGAGAACTCTTCTTTCGGGTAGATATCGCGCATCAGAGCGTTAATCACCACGCTTGCCGCTGCCGCCGCCAGACCGTGGAAGAAGCGCATGATAATCAGATGATCGATGGTCTGCGCCAGCGCACAGGCAACTGCCGCGGCCGCAAAGACTAACGTCCCACCCAGAATAACAGGCTTGCGTCCCAGGCTATCCGCCATCGGGCCATAAAACAGCTGTCCAAGAGCAAAGCCGAGTATATAGGTGCTGAGTGTCATCTGCGCGCTGCCTGCTGGCACACCAAACTGCGCGGCAATAACCGGCAGCGCAGGCAGATACATATCAATCGACAGCGGCATCAACATGGCCAGCAGGCCAAGAATGAAGACAATTTTGAACGACGAGTGTGGCCTGGTGGTCACAGAGTTCTCCTGAGATTAATGCGAAGGCAGACCGACGCTGGCGATCTCTTCTTCCGTTAACGGGCGGTATTCGCCTGGCGCCAGGTCGTGATCGAGTTCAATCGCACCAATCCGCTCACGATGCAAGCCGACAACGTGGTTCCCCACTGCAGCAAACATCCGTTTTACCTGATGATATCGCCCTTCACTGATGGTCAGGCGAACTTCGGTCGGGGTGATCACCTCAAGGACGGCGGGTTTGGTGAGATCTTTCTCATTATGCAGCTGAACGCCTTTGGCGAATTGCTCTGCCGTGTCATCCGCTACCGGAGACTCCAGCGTCACCAGATAGGTTTTCTCGCAATGATGGCGCGGTGAGGTAATACGGTGCGACCACTGCCCGTCGTCAGTCATCAGTACCAGTCCGGTGGTGTCGATATCCAGGCGACCAGCGGCATGCAGCTTGTGCGCCACCGGTTCGTCGAGGAAATAGAGTACTGTCGGGTGATCCGGATCGTCCGTTGAACAGACATAGCCTTCCGGCTTGTTGAGCATGAAATAGCGTGGGCCATGCTGCTGGGTCAGCGGATTGCCGTCATACTCAACCTGATGGTCCGGTTGCAGTTTGAAAGCGCTGTCTCTCACAATGTCGCCGTCCACGGTAACGCGGCTGGCGCGAATTTCACGCCCGGCAATAGCGCGGCTTACGCCGAGTTGCTGAGCGATAAACTTATCAAGTCGCATGAAATCTTTTTAGCCTTAATGGTGCTGGAAGTCGAACAGTACGTCCGAAAAAGAAGCAGTCTGGAACGGTTCAGTATAATGGTCTGGTTGCGCCACTCAAGGGAAAAAGTTTCGTGGCATACTATGTGCGGAATAATGAAACCGAGACCCCATGACTTTTACACTTCGTCCCTATCAGCAGGAAGCCGTTGATGCCACCCTCGCGTGGTTCCGTAAACATCGTGAACCTGCGGCTATTGTGCTTCCAACCGGTGCAGGCAAGAGCCTGGTCATCGCCGAACTGGCACGTCTGGCCCGCGGTCGTGTGCTGGTGCTGGCGCACGTCAAAGAACTGGTCGCGCAAAACCATGCCAAATATTGCGCACTCGGGCTAAAAGCCGACATTTTCGCCGCCGGGCTAAAGCGTAAAGAGAGCCACGGTAAAGTGGTCTTTGGCAGCGTGCAGTCGGTGGCCCGCAATCTGGATCTGTTTCGCAGCGAATTTTCGCTGCTGATTGTCGACGAGTGTCACCGCATCAGCGATGACGACGACAGCCAGTATCAGCAAATCCTGACACACCTGAAAGAAGTGAACCCACACCTGCGCCTGCTGGGCCTGACGGCGACCCCGTTTCGTCTGGGGAAAGGCTGGATCTATCGTTACCATTATCACGGCATGGTGCGCGGTGATGACAAAGCCCTGTTTAGCGACTGCATCTACGAGCTTCCGCTGCGCTACATGATTAAACACGGTTACCTGACGCCGCCTGAACGCCTGGATATGCCGGTGGTGCAGTACGATTTCAGCCGTCTGCAGGCACAGAGCAACGGGTTGTTCAGCGAAGCGGATCTTAACCAGGAGCTGAAAAAGCAAAAGCGCATTACGCCGCATATCATCAGCCAGATTGAGGAGTTCGCCGCGACGCGCAAAGGAGTGATGATCTTCGCCGCCACCGTTGAGCACGCGCGGGAAATTACCGGGTTACTGCCCTCCGGCGACGCGGCATTAATCACTGGCGAGACCCCAGGCCCTGAGCGCGACAGCCTGATTGACGCCTTTAAAGCCCAGCAGTTCCGCTATCTGGTTAACGTGTCGGTACTGACCACCGGCTTTGACGCCCCGCACGTCGACCTGATCGCTATTTTGCGCCCGACCGAATCGGTCAGTCTGTATCAGCAAATTGTTGGCCGCGGCCTGCGTCTGGCGCCGGGGAAAACCGACTGTCTGATTCTGGATTATGCCGGTAACCCGCACGATCTCTATACGCCTGAGGTCGGCGCGCCAAAAGGAAAAAGCGACAACGTGCCGGTACAGGTTTTTTGTCCTGCCTGTGGTTTTGCCAACACCTTCTGGGGTAAAACCACCGCCGACGGCACGCTAATTGAGCATTTTGGCCGCCGCTGTCAGGGCTGGTTTGAAGATGACGAAGGGCATCGCGAGCAGTGCGATTTCCGTTTCCGCTTCAAGAATTGCCCACAATGCAACGCCGAAAATGACATTGCCGCACGCCGCTGCCGGGAATGTGACATGGTGCTGGTCGACCCGGACGACATGTTAAAAGCGGCACTGAAGTTAAAAGACGCGCTGGTACTCCGCTGCTCAGGCATGGCACTACAGCCCGGTGCGGATGAAAAAGGCGAGTGGCTAAAAATCACCTACTACGATGAGGACGGAGCGGACGTCAGTGAGCGCTTCAGGGTACAAACTCCCGCTCAACGCACGGCCTTCGAGCAACTCTTTATTCGCCCGCACACCCGTACGCCAGGGGTTCCTCTGCGCTGGATAACCGTGGCCGATATCGTGCACCTGCAGGCGTTACTGCGCCATCCGGATTTTGTTGTTGCTCGCAAGAAAGGCCAGTTCTGGCAGGTCCGTGAGAAGGTCTTTGACTATGAAGGTCGCTTTCGTCGCGCCAACGAATTGCGCGGTTAACGGGACTTTTCATTGATGTGAGGAGCATTTGAGTATAAAATGCCGCCCGCTTCACATCCGTGAGGCAGAACACTCACCTGCTGCTGGGTCGCCTGTAGTAGGGTTTTAAATACAGAGAGAAATCAATGTTTACTATCGAAGCAGAAGTACGTAACGTGCAGGGTAAGGGTGCGAGCCGCCGCCTGCGTAACGCTAACAAGTTCCCGGCTATCGTTTACGGTGGCGAAGCTGCTCCAGTTGCAATCGAACTGGATCACGACAAACTGTGGAACCTGCAGACCAAAGCTGAATTCTACAGCGAAGTTCTGACCATCGTTGTTGGCGGTAAAGAAGAAAAAGTGAAAGTTCAGGCTGTTCAGCGTCACGCGTTCAAGCCAAAACTGACTCACATCGACTTCGTTCGCGCGTAATCGCAAACTCGTCGAGAAAAACCCCGCTTCTGCGGGGTTTTTTGTGCCTGCTATTTACCGCCAGAAGTACGGCGCTGAAGCTGATCGCGCAGGTTCGGCGGCGTTCCTTTAATGGTCAGCGTATCGGTGGCAGGATCCCAGAAAATGCGTTCTCCCAGCAACATCGCATCAAAGTTAATGGTTAACCCGCCTCCACTGCCAGCAAACTTGGTTAACTGACGCAGCGTACTGCGATCCGCCGGGAAGCTCTCTTCAAGCTCATAGCCTTTATCCGCGGTGAACTCCTGGAAGCTGACTTCGCTGACGCCCGCCAGCTCTTTTGACAGCGACTCCAGCTCAATCTCTTCCCCCGCCTGCAGCTGTTCGTTGCAGTAGCTATAGACCTGCTGGCGCACGTTCTGGCGCTCAGATTTATCGAGCTGCGCTTCTGCCGTGAAGTCATCAACCGCCTGGAGCAGCCCTTTGTTCTGCGCTTTGGCGTTCAGGCCTTCGCTGGCGCCGAGGAAGTCCATAAAGAAATCCGCCACTTTGCGGCCCACGCGCCCCTTCAGGAAAGTCAGGTAGCGAGTCGACTCCGGGTTGGTTTCCCACTCGGTCAAATCAATACGGGCCACGATATCCGCATGGTTAATATCCAGATAATGCGTTGAGCTAATATCCAGCTGTTCGTTCACGCGCATGCTGCTTAAGTTATTCAGTACGGTAACCAGCAGATACTCTACGGCCAGATAGCGGTAGTGGCAGAACAGCACAATCCCGCCGTCGGCGAAGGGATATTTCGCCAGCTCGTCGCGCAGACGTCCGGTCGCGGCGCGGCTAAACGCCAGAAAATCTTCTTCGCCCTGACGTTGCAGACGCAGGCTATCAGCCAGTTCGCTTTCTTCACTGAACAGGCCATAGGCTTTATTTTTAGCGCTGTAGACACGGTGTAACTCCGCCATCATCTCTACAACAGTAGGCGTGGGTTCCAGTAACGAATCGCGCAGCACCACTTCAAGGGTTTGCTCATCACGCTTGATAAGCTGGTGCAAGGCAATCTGGTTGATTTCCAGACTCATGATAAACTCTCCTTTTAGACCGGGCGGTATTCAACCACCACCAGGGCATGTGTGCAACAACAGATAAAAAAGGGGAAAAAAAGCTGTTGCTACGGTAATATGTTGCCCTTTCATCAACAAACTGATTTTGATTTATGCCACAACATTCCCGCTACAGTGATGAACACGTTGAACAGCTGCTCAGTGAGCTGGTTAACGTACTGGAAAAACATAAAACGCCGACCGATCTCTCCCTGATGGTTTTGGGAAATATGGTCACCAACCTGATTAATACCAGCGTTGCTCCGGCTCAGCGTCAGGCGATCGCCAAATCTTTCGCCCAGGCTTTACAGTCATCCGTCAGCAACGACCAGGCCCATTAAGGGATACGAACAACAGTTTATGGTGACGAATCGTCAGCGCTACCGTGAAAAAGTCTCCCAGATGGTCAGCTGGGGGCACTGGTTTGCCCTGTTCAACATTCTGCTGGCGACGGTCATTGGCTGTCGTTATCTGTTTGTCGCAGACTGGCCAACAACGCTAACCGGGCGTATCTACTCCTGGATGAGCGTTGTGGGTCACTTTAGCTTTTTGGTTTTCGCCACCTATCTGCTGATCCTGTTCCCTCTGACGTTTATCGTCATGTCGCAGCGTCTGATGCGGTTCTTGTCCGCCATCCTTGCGACGGTGGGGATGACACTACTGCTTATCGACAGCGAAGTGTTCACCCGCTTCCACCTGCATCTCAATCCCATCGTCTGGGAACTGGTGATTAACCCCGACCAGAATGAAACGGCCCGTGACTGGCAGCTGATGTTTATCAGCGTCCCGGTGATCCTGTTGATTGAGATGCTGTTTGCCACCTGGAGCTGGCAAAAACTTCGCAGCCTGACCCGGCGGCGGCATTATGCCAAGCCCGTCGCCGCGCTCTTTTTTGTCTCATTTATCAGCTCGCATATTATGTATATCTGGGCGGATGCAAACTTCTATCGCCCTATTACCATGCAGCGCGCTAACCTGCCGCTCTCGTATCCAATGACCGCCCGTCGTTTCCTCGAAAAACACGGTCTGCTTGACGCGCAGGAGTACCAGCGCCGTCTGGTCGAACAGGGTAATCCGGAAGCAGTCAGCGTTCAGTACCCTCTGAGCGATCTGCACTATCGCGATATGGGTCGCGGGCAAAACGTCCTGCTGATTACCGTCGATGGCCTGAACTATTCCCGTTATGAGAAGCAGATGCCTGCGCTGGCCGATTTCGCGAGTCAAAACGTCACGTTCACCCAGCATATGAGCTCCGGTAATTCTACCGATGCGGGTATCTTTGGGCTGTTCTATGGCATCTCAGCCGGATACATGGACGGCGTGCTGTCTGCCCGTACGCCTGCGGCACTGATCACCGGGCTGAATCAGCAAGGTTATCAGTTAGGGTTGTTCTCCTCTGATGGTTTTAACAGCCCGCTTTACCGCCAGGCGCTGTTGTCTGATTTCTCACTGCCGGCGGCACAAAATCAGTCTGATGCGCAGACCGCCAGCCAATGGATAAACTGGCTGCAACGATACGCCCAGGAAGATAACCGCTGGTTCTCGTGGGTTGCCTTTAACGGCACAACGCTCGCTAACAGCAATAAGAATGACTTTGCGCGCCGCTACAGCCGCGCGGCTGGCGATGTGGATGCGCAGATAGGCCGAGTGCTTGAGGCGCTGCGTGAGTCAGGCAAACTGGATAATACCGTGGTGATCGTGACCGCTGGCCATGGCGTCCCGCTGGGTGACGAGACGAAGGGTATGAGTTGGTCTCGCCCGAATCTTCAGGTTCCGCTGGTGATCCATTGGCCTGGCACGCCGGCTCAGCGCATTACTATGCTTACCGAGCATAAAGATGTGATGACCACCCTGATGCAACGCCTGCTGCATGTCAGCACGCCAGCAAACGAGTATTCACAGGGGCAGGATCTCTTCAGTGCCACGCGCCGCCATAACTGGGTTACGGCTGCCGGGAATAACACCCTGGTGGTGACCACGCCTAAGCTGACGCTGGTGCTGAACAGCAACGGAAATTATCAGACATATAACCTGCAGGGCGAACGGTTGAAAGACCAGAAACCGCAGTTAAGCCTGCTGCTGCAGGTCCTGACGGATGAGAAGCGCTTCATCGCTAACTGATTAATAATAAACCAGTTAGCGATAGATTCCCTTGCATTCAAAACGGAATCGAGTAGTATTCTTTTCATGCGTCGGCACGTAGCGCAGCCTGGTAGCGCACCGTCATGGGGTGTCGGGGGTCGGAGGTTCAAATCCTCTCGTGCCGACCAAAAATACATTGAAAACCAGCCTGATGGCTGGTTTTTTTATTGCGCCTCACCCGGTGTTTTATGCAGATACGCCAGCGTAACAAGACAAATCACCGCTCCGGCATAAAAGGTGTATTGTGCGCCAAACATTTCCCAGATCGCTCCGGCGCTCACGCTGGCGATTAACAATCCCACGCCACTGACCAGGCTAAAAATACCAAAAGCCGTACCTCGCAGATCGGCCGGAGCGGTTTTAGCAACCATGGCCGCCAGCAACCCCTGAGTCATTCCCATATGAACGCCCCACAGTGCGACACCGACAATAATACCGATCCAGTGGCTACTCAGCGCCAGAACGACATCTGCGCCAATCAATACCATTAACCCCCACTGCAGGAGTCGAGTGTGGCTCATGCCATCAGAAAGCTTGCCAAAGGGATAGGCCGAGAGTGAATAGAGAACGTTCATTACCACCATCACCAGCGGAATAAACGCCAGGGGAACACCCGACTGTTGCGCACGAAGCACAAGAAATGCCTCGCTGAAACGGGCCAGAGTAAACACCGCGCCAAGGCCAATCACCCACCAGCACGCTTTCCCCAGACGCTTCAGATTCGCTCTTTTGATGGGGTTAGTGCGTTTGTGCTCGACAGGGGTTTTCGGTTCCTGCAGACCAAAATAAAGCAGTGCAACTGAAAGCAGGCCGGGGATGAGCGCTATCCAGAAAACGGTACGGAAATCATTATCCAGCAACAACATCAAACTCACCGCCAGTAATGGTCCGAGAAAGGCCCCAGTGGTATCCATCGACTGACGCAGGCCATATGCCGCACCGCGCATTTCCGGCGGTGTGACGTCTGCAACCATTGCGTCTCGTGGTGCTCCCCGGATCCCCTTCCCCGTTCGGTCCATCAGACGTGCACCTAAAACCATACCTGAGGAAGAGGCCAAAGCGAAAAGGGGTTTGCTTAGCGCGCCCAGGCCATATCCCAACAGTGCCAGACCTTTGCGCTGACCAAGATAGTCGCTTATCGCTCCCGAAAAGACCTTAATAAAGAGAGCGGTTGCCTCCGCCAGCCCTTCAATCAGACCGATGAATAACACGCTGGTCCCGAGCGTGGTCATCATAAAAAGAGGGAGCAGGCTGTGAATACTCTCTGAAGAGATGTCCATCAGCATACTGACGCCTCCCACAACCCAGACACCTTTTGGGATCTGGCTGAGTACTGGAAATCTGGAAAGCATGCGCGACTCCTGCTTTAAAAACAGTTGCCTGAATGTTTACAGAATAGGATATGGCGGATTAAAAAACCTGAGGAGGAATAATGGGGCTATAAAAAAGCCAACCCGCAGGCTGGCTCATGAAGGCTTAGTGCTTTTCGCGTCCACCCAGGAAGAAAATACCCAGCGGGATGGCCAGCAGCACGGTGAACACCAGGCTGTAGACAAAGATCATTGCTGATTGCAGGACGTACATACTGGTTGTCCAGGCTGAGAGGGGGATGTTGTACTGTTCGATAACGCCAACAATGGTTGCCCGCCCAACGCACGCGGCAGCAATCATAAACACAACCAGTAGCGCCAGGAGGAACTTACGGCCTTCAGGTGTTTTAAGTTTTGCACGAACCATCTCACTTCCCTTTACAGATGAATAACATTATAAGGTGTTTAAAATAACACGAACTATCGCCAGACTCCATACCAGTACAAACAACCATTAAAAATGCCAAAATTAAGTTTATAACACTAAGAATATTGAAAATGTAAGTAAATCAAACCAATCATTCATGAGCGCTATGCTAATCTGTTCAGGATCGTTTTGACATAAAGGAATGACAATGAAAAACGCACCTAAATTTGCCATCGCTCTGATCGCCGCCGCGTGCGTCAGCACCAGCGCTTTTGCCAGCGAAACCCAAAAAGAGCAGCCGCTGGAAAACGTTGCCCCATATCCGAAAGCGGACAAAGGGATGAAGCGTCAGGTGATTCAGTTACCGGCTCAGCAGGATGAAGCAAATTTCAAAGTGGAGCTGTTAATTGGCAAAACGCTGGAAGTGGATTGCAACCAGCACCGTCTGGGCGGTCAACTGGAAAGTAAAACCCTGGAAGGCTGGGGTTATGACTATTACGTCTTCGATAAAGTCACCTCTCCGGTCTCTACCATGATGGCCTGCCCGGATGGCAAGAAAGAGAAGAAATTTGTGACGGCGTATCTGGGTGACAACAGTCTGCTGCGCTACAACAGCAAGCTGCCGATCGTGGTCTACACGCCGGAAAACGTGGAAGTGAAGTATCGCGTCTGGAAGGCTGATGAGAATATCGGACAAGCGGTAGTACGTTGAAAAAAAGCCGGGTAATCAATACCCGGCTTTTTTTATTTACAGCGCGATATCCGCAACCGGTTTGTTTTCTGCCTGAGGTTTAAGCTCTGCTTTGGGCGCTGTATCAGCAGCCTGCGGCTTAACGTATTGCAGTTGCAGAACACGGCTGGTGTATTCCAGTTCCTGCTCCGTTGCCTCCACGTTACCGTTCAGCTTTGTACCGTAGGATGGAATAATGGTTTTCAGCTTAGCCTGCCATTCAGGGCTGGAGACTTTATCTTTAAACACTTTTTCCATCAGGTGCAGCATGATTGGCGCAGCAGTAGATGCACCAGGTGATGCACCCAACAGCGCAGCAATTGTGCCATCCTTATCGCTCACCACTTCGGTACCCAGGCGCAGCACCCCCCCCTCTTTCGGGTCGCGCTTGATAATCTGCACACGCTGACCCGCCTGCCACAGACGCCAGTCTTCTTTCTTCGCCTCCGGGTAGTACTCTTTCAGCGCTTCGAAACGATCGTCGTCAGAGAGCATCACCTGGCTAATCAGGTATTTAACCAGGTCGAAGTTATCCAGTCCCACATCCATCATTGGCTTAACGTTAGAGGTGGTGGTTGCACTGAGCAGATCCCACAGAGAGCCGTTTTTCAGGAACTTAGTTGAGAAGGTCGCGAACGGCCCAAACAGCACCACGCGTTTGCCGTCAAGCATACGGGTGTCGATGTGCGGCACAGACATTGGCGGCGCACCAACAGAAGCCTGACCGTACACTTTAGCCAGATGGCGATTCACCACTTCCGGGTTTTCGGACACCAGGAACTGGCCGCCGACCGGGAAACCGGCATAATCGTCAGCTTCCGGAATACCGGATTCCTGCAGCAGTTTCAGCGCCGCGCCACCTGCTCCAATAAAGACAAACTTCGCCTTGATGACGTGCTCGGCTTCGTTGTTTTTCAGGTCAGCAACAGTCACGCTCCAGCTGTTGTCCGCGTTGCGCTTAAAGCCACGCACTTCGGTGCTGAGCTGCAGATTGAAGTTCTCTTTTTTCTTCAGAGACGCCACCAGCTGACGGGTAATTTCACCGTAGTTAACGTCAGTACCAATTTCAGTACGGGTTGCCGCCACTTTCTGGTTCGGGTCACGACCTTCCATAACCAGCGGGGCCCACTCTTTGATCTGAGCGTGGTCTTCAGAGTATTTCATACCGCGGAACAGCGTGCTCTGCTGCAGAGCCGCGTAACGCGCGCGCAGGAAGTTGACGTTCTGCTCGCCCCACACAAAGCTCATATGCGGCACGGTGTTAATGAAGGAGTGCGGGTCATGCATCACACCGCTGTTGACCTGGTGAGACCAGAACTGGCGTGAAATCTGGAATGCTTCGTTGATCTCTACCGCCTTCTCGATACTAATGGAACCGTCCTTTTTCTGCGGCGTATAGTTCAGTTCCATGAGTGCCGAATGTCCCGTACCGGCGTTATTCCAGCCGTTCGAGCTCTCCTGCGCCACGCCATCGAGGCGTTCGACCATGGTCATTGACCAGTCTGGCTGCAGTTCCTGCAGATAGGTTCCCAGCGTGGCGCTCATGATACCGCCACCAATTAAAAGGACGTCCGTTTCCTGCTCTTTTGGTGCGTCAGCTTTCGCCGCCATCGAGACGGTGTTAAGCCCCACGGCCAGAGAAAAGAGCATGGCAGTCATTTTTTTCATAATTTATGCCTTAGTGTAAAAGTGCTTGATGCGTGGAAATTGCAGGTGAAAAAAGCTGCGGGGGCACGGTAACAACTTTTAAATATTGTTTAAAGGTTACGAAATTATTGTAATTGTGAAATTTAATGATGGATTGTTTGTGGGGAATTACGCTGGCTGCTGGTACCGATTAATTTGCAAACGCAGTGAAAGGATTGGGTGTACTGGGCGGGATCATCATCATGGTACTGCTTCCCGCCCGTATTAAGCATCTGATTAAAGAAGAAAAATCGTTGCCAGTCCAAGAAAAATAAAGAAGCCACCGGTATCGGTGATGGCAGTGATCATCACGCTCGACCCCACTGCGGGGTCGCGCCCCAGTTTGGTCATCGTCAGAGGGATAATCACGCCCATCATTGATGCCACCAGCAGGTTCAGTACCATCGCCAGCATCATCACGCCTCCTAGCGCCATATCGTCGTACAGCCACCAGGTAATACCGCCCATAATGCCGCCCCATACCAGGCCGTTAATCAGCGCAACGCCCATTTCTCTTAAGATCAGGAAGGTAAAGTTGCCAGGCTGAATGTTCTCCAGCGCCAGCGCGCGGACGATCATAGTAATAGTCTGGTTTCCGGTGTTGCCGCCAATCCCGGCCACAATCGGCATCAGCGATGCCAGCGCGACTAACTGAGAAATAGTGTGTTCAAAACCATCAATCACGCGGGAAGCGATAAACGCAGTACACAGGTTAATGGCAAGCCACGCCCAGCGGGTTTTGACGGCCTTGCCAACGGATGCATGGACGTCGTCCTCCGCGCTGATCCCACCGAGAGCACGTAAATCGTTATCAGTTTCTTCGTACACAACATCAACGATCTCATCAATGGTCAGACGTCCCATCAGCTTGCCGACAGAATCGACCACCGCCGCACTTACAAGGTCATCACGTTCGAAGGTACGCGCCGCTTTTTCAGCATCGTCTTCCGGAGAGAAGACCATCGGCTCGGTCTCCATCACCTCACTCACCCGCCGTTGGGTACTATTGAGCAGGATCGTTTTCAGTTCCAGCTCACCGAGCAACGTTTTATCCCGCGAGGTCACAAACAGTTTATCGGTGTTATCCGGCATACTGCCGAGGCGGCGCAGGTAGCGCTGGACGGTACCAAGCGTAACGTCCGGGCGTACCGTGATAACGCCAAACTCCATGATCGCGCCAACGCTGTGTTTCTCGTAGTGCATCACCTGACGCACACGTGCCCGCTCTTCGGCTGGCAAAGAGGCCAGCAGGCGGCCGGTCAGATTACGCGGCAGATGTTGAACAAGGTAAATCTGTTCGTCGATATCCAGCGTTTTCAGCGCATCAAGAATATCCTTGTCGCTCATCTCGTCGATAAGGTCATCCCAGACGTTTTCCGAGGCTTCAAGCAGCACCTGGCCACGCTCGTGATCCTGCACCAGACGCCACAACGCATGGCGCTCCTCCGAAGGGAGCGCCTCAAGGGTATCGGCCAGGTCAGGCGGGGGTAAGTGGGCAACCAGCGCACCTACCTCAGCAATATCGTCGGCTAAGGTGCCGACATCATATTGCTCAGCCAGGGTCAGTTTGCCCAATAACGCAGAAGTGACCGCTTTATCGGTCGTGAGAAGCCAGATCAGTCGCGCGCGTTCCTGGTCGCGCTGTCTGGCGCTGTTTTTCGTTAATACCGACATCAATCATAAATCCATGAAATAAGATGGTATTAAGCATAGCGCGGGGATATGTAAATAAGAATAAACAACAGGGCGGGATGGAGAAAAAAGCGGCATTTCGACCGCGATTTATCCCCCCTCCCTGTGGGGGAGAGGGTAACGGCATCATGCCGTACGCGCCACCGCGTCACGAGACGCCGCATCTCGCTCTTCACCGGTCAACTCGCTCAGTTGACCGTCGCGCATCTCCAGCAGACGGTCGGCATGAATGAAGTAATGATCGTCGTGGCTGATGGCGAAAATGGTTTTGCCCATCTCCTGCATCAGCGGCAGCAGAACCTGATAAAACTCGCGGCGGAAATGCGGATCCTGATCCGCTGCCCACTCATCCAGCAGAATAATGTCGCGCTCTTCCGCCAGCGCCAACAGCAGCGCCACGCGTTTTTTCTGCCCTTTAGAGAGTTTCAGGTTGAGGATCTTTCCGTCCTGTAGCTCCAGCTTGTGCGACATCTGCAATTGTGCCAGCCATTTCTCCACCAGCGCAGGATTGGCCTGTTGCCCTTCAGGCCCAAGCAGTTGTTCAAACAACCAGACATCGGTGAACACCGCCGAGAAAAGCTGGCGGTAATCCTCAGGTTTCTCCGCGTTCAACGCCCTACCGTCCAACAAAATCTCGCCCGATTGCGGCTGATAGAGCCCGGTCAGCAACATTGCCAGCGTCGATTTACCACTACCGTTGCCCCCAATCAGGAACAACAGCTCACCGCGATGTATCGTCAGGTTGACCGGTCCTATGGAGAAGGCGTTGTCCCGATAGCGGAACGTAACGTTACGAAGCTCCAGCGTTTGCCAGTTGGGGAAGGCCTGCGGGCGCGGAAATTCGGCTTTGAACGGCGCAAGATCGAATTTTTTGAGTTTATTAAACGCAACTTGCGCACTCAGCAAGGTAGGCAGTGCGCCGACAGCGGAGAGCAGCGGTGTGCGTAAAAACAGTAACGTTAATGAGTAGGTTGCCGCCACGTTGGTGTCCGCCCAACCCAGGCTGTTCGCCATCCAGAATACCAGGCCAATGGCGCCCAGCATCATAATGTTTGACCAGTTCACCGCGCTCAGGTGGAAGGTATCGGCGCGAATGATATGGTGTCGGTATTCGCGCGCATCCGGTAGGTAGAGATGGTTAAAGATATGCTCGGCACGTTCGCGGTTCAGCGTCAGCTCTTTACGCCCTTCCAGCACCGTCTGGTAATCGTTATAGAGCTTATCTTCGGTTTCGCGCAGCACCGCCATGTGTTTATAGACGCGTGACACCAGCACAAAACCGCCCCAGATGGTAATGACTATCCATAGAGCAGTCACTGCCAGCATTTTGCTGGAGAGCCAGGCGAGATAGGCCGCAGAGCCAAAGGTCAGAATGATCCCCTGGACCAGTTCCGGTAAACGGACGAATGCAATAGTGATGGCGCGCACATCGCTGGTCAGTCCCGCCAGCAGAGAAGCACTTCCGAGTTGTTCAACACGCTCGACCTGGGTGTCCAGAATCCGCTTGATAAATTCACTGCGTAAACGAAAAACGAAATGGTGCCCAAGCGCAGTCAGCGCCAGCTGTGACCCGAGCGTGACCGCCATCAACAACAGCAACAGGCCAAGAAACTCCGGTAAAACGGAGAGTGACGTGTCGACCATTTCAATCAAACGTACGTTAATAAACGCGATCAGGCCAATACCTAATGCGGCACTGGCAAGGCTTAACGCCATTACTGCAATGAAGGGCCAGCGATACTGACGCCAGACAAGAAGAAGTAGTTGCATGCAGGCAATCCGGACAATAAAAATCAGCCAGCAGTGTAAACTGCCCTGCGGTTACATCAAGAATAATTCTTATTTTTATTTACTCTCTCCTGCCTGGCGAAAGGTCAGGTTAAATCGGTACTCGCCAGTTAATGGGTGAACCCCGGGTTTCAGAGGCTGAATGCCGTGGTAAAACAGCCGCGCTTCCCTGCCCCACACCACCACATCGCCATGCTCCAGCATCAGGCGCTTGAGCGCGTCGTTGCGGCGTAACCCGCCGAACTGGAAGACGGCAGGCAGACCCAGGGAGACGGATACGATAGGCGCGCGCAGGTCAGGCTCATCTTTGTCCTGATGCAACGAGAGCTTCGCGCCCACGGCGTAGCGGTTGATCAGACAGGCATCCGGGCGGAAGTCTGGATAATCCGCAGCCACGGCGGCCTCGTGGCAGAGAGACTGAAAAACAGCAGGGATGGAAGGCCACGGCTGACCGGTTAAGGGATCGACAGGGGCATACAAATAGCCCCGTTCGTTCGTCGCCCAACCGAGTTCTCCGCAGTTGGCCATTGCCACCGACATGGTGTAGCCTCCCGGCGTCACCATATGGCGAAACGGTGAAACGGCCGTTACCTCTTCAATACCGGCAAGCAGCGCCGCCGCACGTGAAAGTGCAAAGCGGCGGAGGATCACCGCGCCCGGAGCAAGGGGTTCCTGCCAGGGTTCAGCATCCGCAAAAAGATCGAGCATCATCCCTCCTGGTGTTCCGCCTCACGTTTCAGTAATAACGCTTTTCGTTCAGTTCCCCATCGGTAACCCGATAGCGCACCGTCATTGCGAACAACGCGATGGCAGGGGATCACAATCGCCAGTTTGTTTGCAGCGCAGGCTCCGGCAACGGCACGTACGGCATTGGGTTTACCAATTGCTTTTGCCACCTGCTGATAACTTGCCGTTTCGCCGCAGGGAATGTCGCGAAGGGCCTGCCAGACGCGCTGCTGGAAAGCAGTTCCACGTATATCCAGCGGCAGTGACAGCGGCACTGCACGGTTATCAATACTGGCGATCACCTGATGGGTCCGCAGTGCAAAAGCGTCTTCCAACGGTACTCGCTCTGCTTTTGGAAACAGCGTAGCAAGCTCTTCGGTTAATTCTGTATCGCTGTCACCCAGCAGTATCGCGCAGATCCCCCGCTCGCTTTCAGCAACCAGACAGCGTCCTAACGAACAGTCGTCAATGGCGTAACGCACGGCCACATCTCCTTTACGATACTGTTTCGCCGTCATACCCAGCGTATCGCTGGCTTTACGATAATAACTGCTGCTATCAGGAAATCCTGCCGCCAGCACGGCGTCGGTAATGTTGTCTCCCTGCGCAAGCGCCGTGCGCAGGCGCTGTCCCCGCGCCGCCTGCTGCCAGGCTTTTGGCGTCATACCCGTCACGGATTTAAACAGACGATGGAAATGGAAAGGACTCATGGCAACCTGGTTAGCCAGCTTTTCCAGTGTCAGGGTGGGATCCTGCTCCAGAAGGCGACAGGCGTGCTCTATTTTTGCCAGCTTCAGTTCCTGCGGATTGCCTTTGTCCGGCATACAGCGCTTGCATGGGCGAAACCCTTCCTGAATGGCATGGTGGACATCAGCATAAAAGCAGACATTTTTACGCAGCGCGTGGCGGGCACGACAGGACGGACGACACACGATCCCCGTGGTCTGCACGGCAAAGACAAACCTATCGTCAGCGCGTGGATCGCGGGCCAGCACGGCCTGCCAGCGCTCTTCATCGGTAATAAAGGTCGGGTTTTTCATCATCAACTCCTCTTACAAGCATACATACAGCGTGCCTGAGTGCCACTGATAAAAAACCCGCAACCTTGCTTTTTAATTTTTTTCGCTCACCAGGAAGCTGTTGAACTGCGGCGAATGCCAGGTTTTAAATCCGTCAGCCTCTTTGATGATCATATAAACCGCCAGCCCTTCCTGGCGAACCACCTCTTTGGCTTTCTCCGGTCCGAGTACCATTAACCCGGTATCCCAGGCATCGGCTTCCAGCGCAGTGGGTGCAATGACCGTCACCGAAACCAGATTATGGGTGATTGGGCGCCCGGTCTGTGGGTCAATGACATGCGAAATGCGTTTACCGTCAAGTTCGTAATAGTTACGGTAGCTTCCGGATGTGCTGATGCCATGCCCGTTGATATCCACCATCGCCTGCACGGCGTTTTGCCGATCGGTCGGCTTTTGGATGGCCACCCGCCAGGGCTTATCACTGGCGTTCATGCCGCGGCTCACTAAGGCGCCCCCCACAGACACCAGATAACGCGAAATCCCTTCCTGGGCCATCAGCGCTGCCAGGTGATCTGCCGCATAGCCTTCCCCAACCGTTGACAGGTCGACAAACAGATCGGGGATATCTTTTTGCAGGTACTGTTGACCGTACTGATTGATCACCGTCAGATGCTGTAGACCGGTTCTGGCACGGGCATCATCAATGGCTGCCTGATCGGGTGTGGTGACCGGCTGCTTGTTGGGGCCAAACCCCCAGAGATTTACCAGCGGTCCAACGGTGACGTCCATCGCTCCGCCGGTTTTGTAGCCCACGCGGAGTGACTCCGTCACGATATCGGCCATCGCTTCACTAACCGGCCACAGGGAAGTACTGCTTGAGAGATTAAAGCGCATCAGCGCCGAGTCATTTTTATACGTTGAAAGTAGCTGATCGTCGGCATCCAGTTGAGACTGTATTTTGCCACGGAGTTCGTCTGCGCGCGTTTTATCAAGGTTCATAACGCTGACGCGCCAGAAGGTGCCCATCGTTTTACCTTCAAGCACCGTCGCCGCAGGTGCATCGGCTTTCGCCTCCGGCGGCGTGGAAGAGTCACAAGCGGTCAGGAAAAAAAAAGTAGCCAGAAAGCTGGCGCGTAAAAAAGTCATGTCCATTCATTATTATCCTCATGCCAGGGCGGCAAGAGTACACCAAAACGGGTGAGTTGTGAGATCCTAAAAAAACAGACTAAAAAGGGGCCATCAGGCCCCTTTGTCAAATTGCGAAGCGATTAGAACTGGTAAACCAGACCCAGCGCTACGATATCATCAGTACCGATACCAGCCTGTTTGGTGAAGTTGTTGTCATCCAGCAGGTTGATTTTGTAGTCCACATAGGTAGACATGTTTTTGTTGAAGTAGTAAGTCGCACCCACATCAACATATTTCAGGATATCCTGATCGCCGTAACCTTCGATGTCCTTACCTTTAGACTGGAGGTAAGCCACGGAAGGACGCAGGCCGAAGTCGAACTGGTACTGAGCAACAACTTCGAAGTTCTGCGCTTTGTTAGCAAAACCGTAGATTTCGCTGCTGCTCTGAGAGTTACCGAAACGGGTTGCGTTATAGGTCTGAGAGTACTGAGCGGCCAGATAGATGTTGTTCGCATCATATTTCAGACCACCAGAGTAGACTTCAGCATGATCGCCGTTACCCAGCGCTGCGGTATTGTTCTGATCGTAAGTACGTTTGGAAGAAGACATTGCACCACCGATGCTGAAGCCTTCACCCAGGTTGTAGGTCAGGGATGCGCCGTAACCGTCACCATTCTGTTTCAGGGTGCTACGACCGGTGTTGTTCTCACCATCTACGCTACCGTTTTTACCCTGATACTGCAGAGCAAAGTTCAGGCCATCAACCAGACCGAAGAAGTCCTGGTTACGGTAGGTCGCAACGCCGTTAGCACGGGACTGCAGGAAGTTATCTGCGCCGTACGTATCGCCGCCAAACTCTGGCAGAACGTCGGTCCAGGAAGTCACATCGTAGATAACGCCGTAGTTACGACCATAATCGAAAGAACCCGCATCCGCGAATTTCAGACCCGCGAACGCCACACGCGTCCAGGACTGGTTGTCGCTTTCAGCGGTGTTGCCCTGGATCTGGTATTCCCACTGGCCGTAACCGGTCAGTTGATCGTTAACCTGAGTTTCGCCTTTGAAGCCGATACGCATGTAGGTCTGGTCGCCGTCGTTACCCTTGTCGTCTGAGAAATAGTGCAGACCATCGACTTTACCGTACAGATCTAATTTGTTGCCATCTTTGTTATAAATTTCGGCCGCATTTGCTGCGCCTGCTACCAGCAGTGCTGGTACCAGGAGGGACAGTACTTTAACTTTCATTTTATTAACCCTCTGTTATATGCCTTATAATTACCACTGCTTACTGGTTAACCCTCATTAACCAGTCGGCAATTTCATTCTCCTCAAAATTACAGAATAATCCAATGCGAATATGATACTAAAACTTTGAAGATGTTTCATTTATGCATCAACGTGTTTCAATTTGTAAATATCAAGGAACTTTTACAAAGCACAAATAGCTTAGAAATTTAGCACGCATAATCAAACAGAAAAATCACCACATAAATATCAACGAGTTACAATAAAATTCGTTACAGCACTGAATGACAAAACAAGATCGCGCCTAATCTCTAAAATAACTCCTGCTATCATCATTAACTTTATTTATTACCGTCATTCAGTTTTGAATGTCTGTTTATCCCTAATTCAACCGGATGCTTCGCATTCGGTTTTTTTTTACCTTTCTTTACGTAAATTTTCTTTTCCTGTGCTACCCCCCTGAAATTGTAACGACTATTAACTAAATTCTCACCGTGTATCCCCCGACGTGGAAAAAATGATGAAAAACTCAATTTCTTGTTAATTCGTGCTTTTTGCCAGATAGCACTGTTTTATATTTGTACATTCCCGGTGAGTGTGTACATGTTTAGGACACTTTCCATCTCTGATATTACCTGTGGAAAAAGTCGTCGCTTCCAGACCAGTGGCGCTGGAAATTCAGTTATTACCCTTTATACTGCCCTATCGCGACAGAGCACGACCATCACAGGTTAGAGATATCAATGAGTCAGACTGAAACTACCGCCCCGAGCAAATTCTCCCTCCTCCCCGGGAGCATCACCCGTTTCTTTCTTCTTTTGATCGTTGTGCTGTTAGTCACCATGGGGGTTATGGTGCAGAGCGCGGTGAACGCCTGGCTAAAGGACAAAAGCTATCAGGTTGTTGATATCACCCATGCCGTACACAAGCGCATTGATACCTGGCGCTACGCCACCTGGCAGATTTACGACAATATTGCGGCTGCGCCCGCAACCTCATCCGGGGATGGGCTGCAGGAGACACGTCTTAAGCAGGACGTCTATTATCTCGAAAAACCGCAGCGCAAAACGGAGGCACTTATCTTTGGCTCTCACGACAGTGCGACGCTGGAGATGACGCAGCGCATTTCGACCTATCTGGATACCCTTTGGGGAGCCGAAACCGTGCCGTGGTCGATGTACTATCTGAATGGTCAGGACAACAGCATGATCCTGATCTCGACGCTGCCGTTGAAAGATCTCTCTTCCGGGTTTAAAGAGACAACCGTGGGCAGCATCGTCGATTCCCGTCGGGCAGAGATGTTGCAGCAGGCAAATGCTCTCGATGAACGTGAGAGCTTCTCTTCCCTGCGTCGCCTGGCCTGGCAAAATGGTCACTATTTTACCCTGCGCACCACGTTCAACCAGCCAGGGCATCTGGCGACGGTGGTGGCCTTCGATTTGCCAATTAATGATTTAATCCCGCCGGATATGCCGCTCGACAGCTTCCGCCTTGAGCCAGACAGCAGCACACAGAATATGCGTGCGGCGTCTGACAAAGAGGCCGCAGAGAGCGTATCGATCTCTTTTAATGGCTCGAAAATTGAAATTGCCTCTTCGCTGAACTCAACCGGTATGCGTCTGGTGTGGCAGGTGCCGTTTGGCACGCTGTTGCTCGACACCCTGCAAAATATCCTGCTGCCTCTGCTGCTGAATATCGGTCTGCTGGCGCTGGCTCTGTTTGGCTACAGTACGTTCCGTTTCCAGCCGGGTCGTCAAAGCGACGCCTCTGCGGTTCCGGCGGGCACCACTAATGAGTTGCGCGTGTTACGTGCATTGAATGAAGAGATTGTTTCCGTGCTGCCGCTTGGGGTCTTAGTTCACGACCAGGAAGCGAATCGTACGGTGATGAGCAACAAAATTGCCGACCATCTGCTGCCGCATCTTAACCTGCAAAACATCACCACCATGGCGGATCAGCACCAAGGGGTGATTCAGGCCACCATCAACAATGAACTGTACGAGATCCGTCAGTTCCGCAGTCAGATCGCCCCACGCACGCAAATTTTCATTATCCGCGATCAGGATAGAGAAGTGCTGGTGAATAAAAAGCTGAAGCAGGCGCAAAGGCTGTATGAGAAAAACCAGCAGGGGCGCGCGGCATTCATGCAGAATATTGGTGATGCCTTCAAACAGCCATTAAAAACGCTGGCAACCCAGGCGGCAGCGTTAAATACGTCAGAAAGCCACCAGCTTGCCAGCCAGGCCGACTCACTGGTTCGTATGGTTGATGAGATCCAACTGGCGAATATGCTGGAGAATGATTTCTGGAAAGGAACACCTACCCTCTTCTCCATTCAGAATCTGATCGATGAAGTGGTTCCGGAAGTCCTGCCCGTGATTAAACGCAAAGGACTGCAACTGCTAATCAATAACCATTTATCCGCGAATGATGAACGTCACGGCGATCGCGAAGCACTGCGCCGCATTCTTCTGATGCTTATTCAGTATGCGGTGACCACCACGCAGATTGGCAAGATCACCCTGGAGGTGAGCACAGACGAGTCTGCTGAAGATCGTCTGACGTTCCGCATCCTGGACACCGGGGAAGGCGTCACAACGAGCGAAATTGATAATCTGCACTTCCCGTTCCTTAATGACACCCAGAGCGATCATTACGGCAAAGCCAATGCGCTGACCTTCTGGTTATGCGATCAACTGGCGCGTAAGCTTGGTGGTCACCTGAATATCAAGGCCCGTGAATCCCTCGGCACCCGGTACTCTCTGCACGTTAAAATGGCCGCCAATCCACAAGAAGAAGATGAAGAACGTCTGCTGGATGATGTTGTGGTGATGGTCGATGTGACCTCAAATGAGATCCGCAATATTGTGGTTCGTCAGTTAGAAAACTGGGGCGCGGCCTGCATCACGCCGGATGAAAGGCTGGCAAGTCAAGAATTTGATCTGTTTTTAACTGATAATCCGTCTAATCTTACTGCCTCCGGCTTGCTTTTAAGCGATGATGAGTCAGGCGTGCGGAAAATCGGCCCTGGCCAGCTGCGCGTCAACTTTAATATAAGCAATGCGATGCAGGAAGCTGTACTACAACTAATAGAAGAACAGCTGGCGCAGGAAGAGATAGCGGAATCCCCGCAAGGCAGCAATGAAAATGCCGAGCTTCACGCCAGCGGATATTATTCGCTCTTTGTTGATACAGTACCAGATGATGTTAAGCGGTTGTATACTGAGTCCGCTGCGAATGATTTTGCAGCGCTGGCACAGACAGCACACCGGCTTAAAGGGGTGTTTGCCATGCTTAATCTGGTTCCCGGCAAGCAGTTATGTGAAACGCTGGAACATCTAATTCGTGAGAAAGATGCCTCTGGCATTGAAAAATACATCAGCGACATTGACGCCTACGTCAAAAGCTTGCTGTAGCAAGGTAGCCTTATACATGAACAATATGAACGTAATTATTGCCGATGACCATCCGATTGTACTGTTCGGTATTCGCAAATCACTTGAACAGATCGAGTGGGTGAATGTAGTCGGTGAATTTGAAGACTCTACAGCACTGATCAATAACCTCCCAAAGCTTGATGCACACGTGCTCATTACCGATCTCTCCATGCCTGGGGACAAGTACGGTGATGGGATCACGCTCATCAAATATATTAAACGTCACTTCCCCGATATCTCGATTATCGTTCTGACCATGAACAACAACCCGGCGATTCTGAGCGCGGTGTTGGATCTGGATATCGAAGGCATTGTGCTGAAACAAGGCGCACCAACCGATCTGCCAAAAGCGCTCGCTGCGCTGCAGAAAGGCAAGAAATTCACGCCTGAGAGCGTCTCTCGCCTGCTGGAAAAAATCAGCGCAGGTGGCTACGGTGACAAGCGCCTGTCGCCGAAAGAGAGCGAAGTACTGCGCCTGTTCGCCGAAGGTTTCCTGGTGACCGAAATTGCCAAGAAGCTGAACCGCAGTATTAAAACCATCAGCAGCCAGAAGAAATCAGCGATGATGAAGCTGGGTGTGGACAACGATATTGCCCTGCTGAACTATCTCTCCTCCGTCACGCTGAGCGCAACGGATAAGGATTGATTCCCTACGTGTGCCCCTCTCCCACAGGGAGGGGTGAAACGTAAAAGGCCCTTGCGGGCCTTTTTTTATATTCGCGTTTTTCTCACGCGATCCGCATAAACAGACAGTGTCTGCTTCAGCACATCCAGCGTCACCGGTTTTGATAAACAGCTGTCCATACCAGACTCCAGGCAGCGCTGTTTCTCTTCCGCCAGCGCGTTCGCCGTCACGCCCACAACCGGTAACGTCAGGCCAAGCTGGCGGATGCGCTGCGTCAGACGATAGCCATCCATATTTGGCATATTTACGTCGCTGAGAACGATATCAATATGATTTTTACTCAGTACATTCAGCGCATCCACGCCATCATTAGCCGTTTTGCACTGATAGCCAAGCGAACCCAACTGGTCGGCCAGCAGGCGGCGGTTAATCGGATGGTCATCCACCACCAGAATCATCATATCGTCATTCACCGACGCCAGAGACTCCGGTGACGGTAATCCACCCGCGCCGTCACTCTCTTCCAGATGCACTTTGTAGATGCGTGCCAGCAGGCTCATCAGCTCATGCGGCGTTGCTACGCTATGTACCCATTCTCCCGGCGCACGCTCAACCGGGATGCCGATGTGACGACGGCAGAAGAGTACCGTCCCTCTTCCCTGCCACGGCTGTTCCGGCATATCGTCGGTAATCAGCACATCGTCCACATCCGGTGTTTGACCTTCATAACGGGACACCCTCACGCCGCTGTGAGTAAGCAGCGCAGTGAGATAGTCATTCAGTGAGGCATTATGCACCGCCAGCCAGCAGCGCTTATTGCTCAGGCCGTCAACCGTCGTTTTTGCCGGATACTGAGCCGAATAGAGCGGAATGCGGATAGTGAACTGGCTACCCATGCCGGGCTCAGTATCAACAGAGATATCGCCGTCCATCATGCTCACGAGCTTTTCACAGATCGCCAGCCCCAGCCCGGTGCCCTGGAAGTTACGCTGCACGCCGGTCCCCACCTGGAAGAACGGGTCGAACAGACGAACCACTTCTTTCGCCGGAATACCCACTCCCGTGTCCCGCACGCGGATACTCAGGTAATCACCGGCCCGGCAAACGTGTAAAACAATACAGCCGATATCGGTGAATTTAATGGCGTTACTGAGCAGGTTAGAGATGACCTGCTGCAGGCGCATGGGATCGCCGTGCAATGTCAGCGGCACATCCGGTTCGATAAAACAGTAAAGCCCCAGCTGTTTACGCACCACCAGCGGCAGATAGTTGGCGCTGATGTGGTTCATCACCTCACGCGGAGAGAACTCACGCGGTTCGATTTTCAGCTGCTCAGACTCAATTTTGGAGAAGTCGAGAATATCGCTGATGATTTTCAGCAGCAGGCTGGAGGAGTTGTTCATCGCCGTCACCAGCCTGTCGACCCCTTTCGGCAATTCCTTCGTCTGCAACAGGTCGAGGTTACCGATAATCCCGTACAGCGGCGTTCGCAACTCGTGGCTGACGGTCGCAAGGAACATCGATTTCGACTGGCTGGCCTGCTCTGCCGCCTGCGCCATCTCCTGCAACGACTCTTCCATCTTCACGCGTGCAGAAACATCCACCAGCACGCAAATCGCCACGTTTTCATTGCGATAGCGGGAATGAACAAAGCTGATTTGCAGGTTAGTGTGCGTGCTGGTCAGCACGTCGACAAAGTTAACCTGCTGACCACAGATAATTTGCGTCAGCCTTTGCCGATCCTCATGCGTCAGCATGTTCAGGTAATTATGTGCCAGCTCATTACTCAGGATATTGGTCCCGTCCTGGGTACGCAGAATACAGATCCCCACCGGCGCCGAGGCAACAATCTTGCGGTTAAACTGCTCGTGTTCCTCCAGCCGCTGGGCGTCGCTTTCGGCAGGAATAAAGATTTTCCGCTCATACATGCGCGCCAGCGTGAACAGCGCGCCCCCCACCAGCAGGTTGAGCAGAATCGCATTCATGATAAGAATACGTATCCGCTCAAGCACCATATCCACCGGCAGCGAATAGACGATACTCAGCGACGAAGGCGGCAGGCTCTTCTTCAGCACCAGTTCGCGGAACCCCGAGGTATAACCAAACCACGATCGCTCCTGCATCCAGTGCGGATCGACGTTTAAACGGTTGTCCGGCCCGGCAAGGGAGATAAGCTGATGTCCATTTTCATCAAGAATAGTCACCCCCATTGGCAGACTGCCCGGGGTGAAGAAGTTTTCCATGCGAATGGTCTGTTCAATCCCCAGCAGCGCCTGCAGGCGATTGCCCAGATACACCGGCGTCAGGGCGTAGAAATAACCCACCCCCGTGCGCGGACCCTGGCTTATCCAGAAGATGTTATTTCCGCGCTCATCCTGCGGTGAATTGCGGTATTTCACGATGCGTTCGTGCAGGCTTTTCAACGCATCATCACGCTCGACGGGAAGATCGCGCAGGCCAAAATCCGCCACGCAGAGATTTTCACTGCCAATCAGGAATACGCGATTGAGGTCATAAGCAGCAGAAAAATTGTCGCGCCAGTAGCGCATAAACCAGGCAAGAGATTCCAGTGACCCACGCCAGGTATTGCTCATGGTGGAACAATCGGAATCCGGGAACAGCGGCTGGAAGTCCGGGACTTCGGTTTTGTCGTTACGACCGCGGAGGGCAAGAATACCGTTCTCCGCCGTCAGACGATTTTCAGCAATGTACTTCAGCTCCTTCATTACATCAGACGTTCGCTGAATGTAGCGCTGGGCCTGGTCGGAGCTTAAATTAAACTCCTGGCGGATCTCCGCCTCTTTCTGATGCAGCGCGTTAACGATGTAAAACACCGAGAACAATGCCACCAGCAGCCAAAGCAAGAGCGCCAGCGCCCGAAACAGATAGCGAGATACTTTCAGCGTAGTACGAAAGGAGACGAGGTATTTCAAAGGGGCGAGGCTCCGCCGTCGGGGTCAAAAGATGTGGTTAAGGTAGCGGTAAACGCGCCAGGTCGCAACGTTGAGTTATCTGCTTCTGCAAAAGAAAAGGGCCGGAATCCGGCCCTTTTTGCATCAGGAGACATTACTCGTCAGCGTCATCCGCTGCATCATCGTCGGTGTCGGCTTCTGGCGCGATTTCATCGTCGCCTTCTGCTGTGCTTCCGTCGATAGAGTCGAGCTCTTCGTCATCCACTGGCTCTGCCACACGCTGCAGACCCACAACGTTTTCATCTTCCGCAGTACGGATGAGGATCACGCCCTGGGTGTTACGGCCCACCACGCTGATCTCAGAAACGCGCGTACGCACCAGCGTACCGGCATCGGTGATCATCATGATCTGGTCAGCATCGTCTACCTGTACCGCGCCCACAACGGAACCGTTGCGCTCGGTGACTTTGATAGAGATAACGCCCTGCGTGCCGCGAGACTTGGTTGGGTATTCCCCTTCTGCTGTACGTTTACCGTAACCATTCTGCGTCACGGTCAGGATAGCCCCTTCACCGCGCGGAATAATCAGGGAAACCACAGAGTCTTCGCCAGCCAGCTTGATACCACGAACGCCCGTAGCGGTACGACCCATTGCACGGACGGCGTTCTCTTTAAAGCGCACCACTTTACCGGCCGCAGAGAACAGCATCACTTCATCCGAACCGGAGGTCAGATCGACGCCAATCAGCTCATCGCCTTCGTTCAGGTTCACCGCGATGATACCCGCAGAACGTGGGCGGCTGAACTCGGTGAGCGCGGTTTTCTTCACGGTACCGCTGGCGGTCGCCATAAAGACGTTCACGCCCTCTTCGTACTCGCGTACCGGCAGAATGGCGGTAATACGTTCGTTCGCTTCCAGCGGCAGCAGGTTAACGATTGGACGACCACGCGCGCCACGGCTCGCTTCCGGCAACTGGTAGACCTTCATCCAGTACAGACGACCACGGCTTGAGAAGCAGAGGATCGTGTCATGGGTGTTCGCCACCAGCAGGCGGTCAATAAAGTCTTCTTCTTTAATACGTGCCGCAGACTTGCCTTTACCACCACGACGCTGTGCTTCGTAGTCGGTTAACGGCTGATACTTCACGTAGCCCTGGTGAGACAGGGTCACAACAACGTCTTCCTGGTTGATCAGGTCTTCGATGTTGATGTCCGCGGTGTTCGCGGTGATTTCGGTGCGACGCTCATCGCCGAACTGATCGCGGACCAGCTCCAGCTCTTCACGGATCACTTCCATCAGACGTTCTGCGCTACCCAGGATGTGCAGCAGCTCAGCAATCTGTTCCAGCAGTTCTTTGTATTCGTCGAGCAGTTTTTCATGCTCAAGGCCGGTCAGTTTCTGCAGACGCAGATCCAGAATCGCCTGGGCCTGCTGTTCAGTCAGGTAGTATTGACCGTCACGCACGCCGAACTCGGGTTCCAGCCACTCAGGACGCGCAGCATCATCACCCGCACGTTCCAGCATCGCTGCAACGTTACCCAGATCCCACGGACGGGAAATCAGTGCCGCTTTCGCTTCTGCCGGGGTTGGCGCACGACGGATCAGTTCGATGATCGGGTCGATGTTAGCCAGGGCAACCGCCAGCGCTTCAAGGATGTGCGCACGGTCGCGCGCTTTGCGCAGTTCAAAGATGGTACGACGAGTCACCACTTCACGGCGGTGACGCACGAACGCGCTCAGGATCTCTTTCAGGTTCATGATCTTCGGCTGACCATGGTGCAGTGCAACCATGTTGATACCGAAGGAAACCTGGAGCTGAGTCTGGGAGTACAGGTTGTTCAGAACAACTTCACCCACCGCGTCGCGTTTGATTTCAATCACGATGCGCATGCCGTCTTTATCAGACTCATCACGCAGCGCGCTGATACCTTCAACACGTTTTTCTTTTACCAGCTCGGCGATTTTTTCAATCAGACGCGCTTTGTTCACCTGATACGGGATCTCGTGAACAATGATCGTTTCACGGCCGGTTTTGGCGTCCGCTTCCACTTCTGCGCGGGCACGGATGTAAATCTTGCCGCGACCGGTGCGGTACGCTTCTTCAATACCACGACGACCGTTGATGATCGCCGCCGTCGGGAAGTCCGGGCCCGGGATGTGTTCCATCAGCCCTTCAATGCTGATGTCTTCATCGTCGATATAAGCCAGGCAACCGTTGATCACTTCCGTGATGTTGTGCGGCGGAATGTTGGTTGCCATACCGACGGCGATACCGGACGAACCGTTCACCAGCAGGTTAGGGATTTTCGTTGGCATAACGTCAGGAATTTTTTCCGTGCCGTCGTAGTTATCAACGAAATCAACCGTCTCTTTTTCCAGGTCGGCCATCAGCTCATGGGCAATCTTCGCCAGACGGATTTCCGTATAACGCATTGCCGCGGCGGAGTCGCCGTCGATAGAACCAAAGTTACCCTGACCATCTACCAGCATGTAACGCAGCGAGAATGGCTGCGCCATACGGACGATAGTGTCGTACACCGCGGAATCACCATGAGGATGGTATTTACCGATTACGTCACCAACGACACGGGCAGATTTTTTGTAGGCTTTATTCCAGTCATTGCCCAATACGTTCATGGCGTATAGTACGCGACGGTGTACCGGCTTCAGGCCATCGCGGACGTCCGGCAGCGCACGGCCAACAATGACCGACATCGCATAGTCCAGATAGGAGCTCTTCAGCTCTTCCTCGATGTTAACCGGTGTAATTTCTCTCGCAAGGTCGCTCATCTAACCGCTATCCCTCTACTGTATCCCGGATTCAAAGGTCGCAAATTATAACACAGCCGAGGTGATTGAGGTAAACCTATACGCTTTATTCACAGGGATTGCCTGATATACTCATTCGTCTTGCTAAATAAGGAGTAAAAGCGCCCATGAATGCCGAAAAATCCCCGGTGTCTCACAACGTTGACCATGAAGAGATTGCCAAATTTGAAGCGGTGGCGTCCCGCTGGTGGGATCTCGAGGGTGAGTTCAAACCTCTGCACCGTATTAACCCGCTGCGTCTGGGCTACATCGCGGAGCGTTCCGGCGGTCTGTTCGGTAAGAAAGTGCTCGATGTCGGTTGCGGTGGCGGTATCCTGGCAGAGAGCATGGCGCGCGAAGGGGCTACTGTCACGGGTCTGGACATGGGCTTTGAGCCGCTGCAGGTTGCCCGTCTCCATGCCCTGGAGTCCGGCATAAAGGTAGAATACGTGCAGGAAACCGTGGAAGAGCACGCGGCCAAACATGCGCATCAGTACGATGTGGTGACCTGCATGGAGATGCTGGAGCACGTTCCCGATCCGCAGTCCGTGGTGCACGCCTGCGCAAAACTGGTGAAACCGGGCGGCCAGGTCTTCTTCTCGACCATCAACCGTAATGGTAAAGCCTGGCTGATGGCCGTCGTCGGCGCAGAGTATGTGCTGCGCATGGTGCCGAAAGGGACACACGACGTGAAGAAATTCATTAAGCCTGCTGAGTTACTGAGCTGGGTTGACCAGACGTGGCTTAAAGAGCAACACATCACCGGTCTGCATTTCAATCCATTGACCGATAAATTCAAACTCGCACCGGGCGTGGATGTTAACTATATGTTGCATACAACTGCCAAAAACGACTAACGTCATCTGTTATTCTTATAAAGATTGCGCGACATCATGTTGCGCAATTCTGACCGCCCGTTGAAGAAATCAACACTCGATCAAATTTTGAATTTTTTTTCTTAATTATTGACATGTCTTCCAGGCCTTACGGTACTAGGACTTAGCCTTTTTTACGCTTTCACAACCTCAATTTAACGTCAAAATCAACCCTTGTGCTGAAAAGAATCGATACTAGAATACTCACCATATAGCGTTTTTCTTATCGCAAAACCCCTATATGTAGTATTTATCCACAGAGTTAGTCACAAGACGGATCTGTGGATAAACGGGGGATATTTTTTATTTCACGGACAGGTAAAACCCACATGAATCAGAGTCTGCTGGTGACAAAGCGCGACGGTACCACCGAGCGTATCAATCTGGACAAAATCCATCGAGTTCTCGACTGGGCAGCAGAAGGACTGAACAACGTATCTATCTCCCAGGTTGAACTGAAATCTCACATCCAGTTCTACGACGGCATCAAAACGTCTGATATCCATGAAACCATCATTAAAGCGGCGGCGGATCTGATCTCCCGTGAAGCACCGGATTATCAGTACCTGGCTGCACGCCTGGCCATTTTCCACCTGCGCAAAAAAGCCTACGGCCAGTTTGAGCCGCCTGCGCTTTACGATCACGTAGTGAAAATGGTTGAGCTGGGCAAATACGACACGCATCTGCTGGAAGACTATACGGAAGAAGAGTTCGAGCAGATGAACGGGTTTATCGATCACTGGCGCGACATGAACTTCTCCTACGCGGCGGTGAAGCAGCTCGAAGGCAAATACCTGGTTCAAAACCGTGTGACCGGTGAGATCTACGAAAGCGCCCAGTTCCTCTATATTCTGGTGGCCGCTTGCCTGTTCTCTAACTACCCACGTGAAACCCGTCTGGAATATGTGAAGCGTTTCTATGATGCGGTATCCACGTTCAAAATTTCTCTGCCTACGCCAATCATGTCTGGCGTGCGCACCCCTACCCGCCAGTTCAGCTCCTGCGTGCTGATCGAGTGTGGTGACAGCCTGGATTCTATCAACGCCACCTCCAGCGCCATTGTGAAATACGTTTCCCAGCGTGCTGGTATCGGTATCAACGCCGGTCGCATCCGTGCTCTGGGCAGCCCAATTCGCGGCGGTGAAGCATTCCACACCGGCTGTATCCCGTTTTATAAGCACTTCCAGACGGCGGTGAAATCCTGCTCTCAGGGCGGCGTACGCGGCGGTGCTGCGACCCTGTTCTACCCGATGTGGCACCTGGAAGTGGAAAGCCTGCTGGTACTGAAAAACAACCGTGGCGTGGAAGGCAACCGCGTGCGTCACATGGACTACGGCGTACAGATCAACAAATTGATGTACACCCGTCTGCTGAAAGGTGAAGACATCACCCTGTTCAGCCCGTCTGACGTCCCTGGCCTGTACGACGCGTTCTTCGCTGATCAGGATGAGTTCGAACGTCTGTACACCAAATATGAGAAAGACGACAGTATCCGTAAACAGCGTGTGAAAGCGGTAGACCTGTTCTCTCTGATGATGCAGGAACGTGCCTCTACCGGCCGTATCTACATCCAGAACGTTGACCACTGCAACACCCACAGCCCGTTTGATCCGGCTGTTGCGCCAGTGCGCCAGTCTAACCTGTGCCTGGAAATCGCCCTGCCGACCAAGCCGCTGGACGATGTTAACGACGAAAACGGTGAAATTGCGCTGTGTACGCTGTCTGCGTTCAACCTGGGTGCGATTAAGAGCCTCGACGAGCTGGAAGAGCTGGCCGTGCTGGCGGTTCGTGCGCTGGATGCCCTGCTGGACTACCAGGATTACCCAATCCCGGCCGCTAAACGTGGTGCAATGGGTCGTCGTACCCTGGGCATTGGCGTGATCAACTTTGCCTACTGGCTGGCGAAAAACGGCAAGCGTTACTCTGACGGCAGCGCCAATAACCTGACCCACCAGACGTTTGAAGCTATTCAGTATTACCTGATGAAAGCGTCCAACGAGCTGGCGAAAGAGCAAGGTGCGTGCCCGTGGTTTAACGAAACCACCTACGCGAAAGGCATTATGCCGATCGATACCTACAAAAAAGATCTGGACGCGATTGTCAGCGAGCCGCTGCATCTGGACTGGGAAGGCCTTCGCGAATCCATTAAGACTTATGGACTGCGTAACTCTACGCTCTCTGCCCTGATGCCGTCTGAGACCTCTTCACAGATCTCTAACGCCACCAACGGTATCGAGCCACCTCGCGGCCACGTCAGTATTAAAGCGTCGAAAGACGGTGTTCTGCGCCAGGTGGTGCCGGATTACGAGACGCTGGGTAACAACTACGAGCTGCTGTGGGAAATGCCAAACAACGACGGCTACCTGCAGCTGGTTGGGATCATGCAGAAGTTTATCGACCAGTCGATCTCTGCAAACACCAACTACGACCCAACGCGCTTCCCGTCAGGTAAGGTACCGATGCAGCAACTGCTGAAAGACCTGCTCACTGCCTATAAATTTGGCGTGAAAACCCTGTACTATCACAACACCCGTGATGGTGCAGAAGACGCGCAGGACGACCTTGTACCGTCAATTCAGGACGATGGCTGCGAAAGCGGCGCATGTAAGATCTAATAAAGGGCGGGGATTTCCCCGCCTTTATTTCGTAAGACAGGACTCCAATTCATGGCATACACCACCTTTTCACAGACGAAAAACGACCAGCTCAAAGAGCCGATGTTCTTCGGCCAGCCAGTCAACGTGGCACGCTACGATCAGCAAAAATATGACATCTTCGAAAAGCTGATTGAAAAGCAACTCTCCTTCTTCTGGCGCCCGGAAGAGGTTGACGTCTCCCGCGACCGTATTGATTACCAGTCGCTGCCGGATCACGAAAAACATATCTTCATCAGCAACCTGAAGTACCAGACGCTGCTGGACTCCATTCAGGGCCGCAGCCCTAACGTGGCGCTGCTGCCGCTGATCTCCATTCCGGAACTGGAAACCTGGGTGGAAACCTGGGCGTTCTCTGAGACGATCCACTCCCGTTCTTACACCCATATCATTCGCAATATCGTTAACGATCCGGCGGTGGTGTTTGACGATATCGTCACTAACGAGCAGATCCAGAAACGCGCAGAAGGCATTGCTCACTACTACGACGAACTGATCGAGATGACCAGTTACTGGCATCTGCTTGGCGAAGGTACCCATAACGTGAACGGCAAAACCGTTACCGTGAACCTGCGTGCGCTGAAAAAACAGCTGTATCTGTGCCTGATGAGCGTCAACGCGCTGGAAGCCATTCGCTTCTACGTGAGCTTTGCCTGCTCTTTCGCCTTTGCCGAACGCAAGCTGATGGAAGGTAACGCCAAAATCATCCGTCTTATCGCCCGTGACGAAGCCCTGCACCTGACCGGCACCCAGCACATGCTGAACTTGCTGCGCAGCGGCGTGGACGACCCGGAAATGGCGGAAATCGCCGAAGAGTGCAAACAGGAGTGCTATGACCTGTTCGTGCTGGCGGCCCAGCAGGAGAAAGAGTGGGCAGACTACCTGTTCCGCGACGGCTCCATGATTGGCCTGAACAAAGACATTCTGTGCCAGTACGTTGAGTACATCACCAACATCCGTATGCAGGCTGTCGGCCTCGACCTGCCGTTCCAGACGCGCTCCAACCCCATCCCGTGGATCAACACCTGGCTGGTATCGGATAACGTGCAGGTTGCGCCGCAGGAAGTGGAAGTGAGTTCTTACCTGGTCGGTCAGATTGACTCCGAAGTTGATACTGACGACCTGAGCAACTTCCAGCTCTGATGACACGCGTAACGCTACGTCTTTCTGGCACCGAAGTGCTGTGTCAGGAAGAGCACCCTTCTCTGCTGGTGGCGCTTGAGGCGAACCAGGTGGCGGTTGAGTATCAGTGTCGTGAAGGCTATTGCGGCTCCTGTCGCTGCCGTCTGGTGACAGGTCAGGTGGACTGGCTGACCGAGCCGCTGGCCTTTATCAGTGAAGGGGAAATTTTGCCCTGCTGCTGCCGGGCAAAAGGCGATATCGAGATCGAGATGTAAAAAAGGGCCTTACGGCCCTTTTTCTATTTTAAGAACGTCACTGCTTTATCCGGGAAATCCGTAAACAGTCCGTCCACGCCCGCCTGGTTATACAGCACGTCGTAAAGCTGATTCACGTCCGTGGCATACGGCGGCAACTGGTCTGCACGCACCGTGTACGGATGGACCTGCATCTTGCTGGCATGCGCCTCTTTCACCATCGCCGTCAACTTCACGTGCCCAGGCGTTGAGCCTTCCGCCACCAGCATGTGATAATCCGGCCCGATGCCATCGGCGTACTGCGCTATCTGCTTCATCGCACCCGGCTTAAACATCCAGTCGTAGTTGTAGTTCACCCACTTCCCGTCCGGCTGCTTCTCCTGGGTTTCGTTCCAGTCGGTATAGGCAATCAGCTGCACCAGATTAAGATCCATCCCCCTCTTCGGCTCCAGCTCGGTTTTGATGCGCTTCAACTCAGCGGCGTCAAAACACTGCAGATACACCTTGTCCTTCTTGCTGGTGTATCCGTACTGCTTGAGTACGTCCAGCGTTTTGGCCGCAATGTCTTTCCCTTCCTGGTGGTGGAACCACGGCGCTTTGATTTCCGGGTAGATACCGATATTTTTACCGGTTGAGTGGTTCAGCCCCTGAACAAACTCAATCTCTTCCTGGAAGGTATGGATCCGGAAGTCAGATTTGCCCATCGGGAAGCGTCCCGGATAGACCTGCACCTTCTTGCCGTTTTCGATCTCAAAGCCTTCGGTAAACTTCAGCGAGCGAATTTCCGCCAGCGTGAAGTCGATGGCGTAGAAACGGCCATCTTTGCGGGCGCGGTCCGGGAAACGCTCCGCCACGTCCGTCACGCGGTCAAGATAGTGGTCATGCAGGACGACCAGCTGGTCGTCCTTCGTCATCACCAGATCCTGCTCCAGGTAATCCGCGCCCTGCGCATAGGCCATCGCTTTTGCCGGGAGCGTATGCTCCGGCAGATAGCCGCTTGCGCCGCGGTGGGCAATAACGATTTTATCTGCCGCCAGCGCAGAGCCTGTCATCAGGCCTGCCAGCAGCAGACTGGTAGCTAACTGAGTTAATTTCATCGCAATGCTCCTTATTGACGACGCGCCAGCACTTCAGCGTGGTGACGTTTTTCGCCGATCATCACAACAATCAGCAGCAGAACCGCCAGCACGCTACCGCCAATCATCACCATAAAGCCGCCGTCCCAGCCGAAGAAGTCAACGGTATAGCCCACAATGGCGCTTGCCGCGACCGACCCGCCGAGGTAGCCAAACAGGCCGGTAAAGCCTGCCGCCGTGCCCGCCGCTTTTTTCGGCGCCAGCTCCAGCGCGTGCAGACCGATCAGCATCACCGGACCGTAAATCAGGAAGCCGATGACGATCATGCAGGCCATATCTACTGATGGGTTGCCCGGCGGGTTGAGCCAGTACACCACGGTGGCGATGGTCACCAGGGTCATAAAGAACACGCCTGTCGCACCGCGGTTACCTTTAAACACTTTGTCCGACATCCAGCCGCAAAGCAGCGTGCCTGGGATCCCGGCATATTCGTACAGGAAGTAGGCCCAGGAGGATTTATCCAGCGCGAAGTGCTTCACCTCTTTCAGGTAGGTTGGCGACCAGTCGAGGATGCCATAGCGCAGCAGGTAAACGAACACGTTCGCCACCGCGATGTACCACAGCAGCTTGTTCGGCAGGACGTACTTCATGAAGATCTGTTTTGCAGTCAGCTCTTCTTCGTGCTCCTTGCTGTAATCATCCGGATAGTCGTTTTTGTACTCTTCGATCGGAGGCAAACCGCAGGACTGAGGCGTGTCGCGCATCAGCGCGAAAGCGATAATCGCCACGACGATAGCACCAAAAGCAGGCATGTAGAGCGCCGCGTGCCAGTCGTTGAACCAGGCCATCCCCAACAGGAACAGCAGCGGTGGAATACCGCCCCCCACGTTATGCGCACAGTTCCATACCGACACGATGCCGCCACGTTCCTTTTGCGACCACCAGTGCACCATGGTGCGTCCGCATGGTGGCCATCCCATTCCCTGGAACCAGCCGCAGAGGAACAGCAGCACGAACATGATGGCAATACTGGAGGTTGCCCACGGCACAAAGCCCATAAACAACATCACCGCAGCCGCCAGGATCAGACCGGCTGGCAGAAACACACGCGGGTTTGAGCGATCCGACACGGAACCCATGATGAATTTGGAAAAACCGTAGGCAATCGATATTCCCGACAGCGCGAACCCTAAATCCCCTCGCGAAAAGCCCTGCTCCACCAGATACGGCATGGCGAGGGCGAAGTTTTTACGCACAAGGTAGTACGCCGCGTACCCGAAGAAAATCCCCAGGAAAATTTGCCAACGCAGACGACGGTATAGCGGATCAATTTCTGCCTCAGGCAGACGCGCACGATGCGGCGCGGGTTTGAAGATACTGAGCATGACAGCCTCCGTGGCCATGTATTGAATTTACAGGGGTTTTACTGCCCCATACTCCAGAGAGGCGGCGATGTTAAGAAATCACGGTGATTGTTACTGTGAATCAACGCACAGATTGTTACAGAAATATGACAGAATGCGCAAAAAAGCGCATGAAATCACGTTTCACTTTCGAATTTCGCTCGTTTGTGTTCGAAATCAAACAAACCATAGTTTTCATGTGGCTAAATGGTAAAAAAACGAACACAGAGGGATGACAATGACAATTCACGATCCACGCTACAGCGATGTGATTATCATTGGCGGCGGTGCGACCGGTGCCGGCATCGCACGTGATTGCGCACTCAGGGGGTTGAGCGTCACGCTTCTGGAGCGCCATGATATTGCGACAGGTGCCACCGGGCGCAATCATGGCCTGCTTCACAGCGGTGCCCGCTACGCCGTTACCGATGGCGAATCGGCTCGTGAATGTATTGCCGAAAACCAGATCCTGCGGCGGATTGCTCGCCACTGCATTGAACCTACAGACGGCTTGTTTATCACGCTTCCCGAAGACGATCTCGCCTTTCAGGCTACCTTTATTACCGCCTGTCGCGCGGCGGGGATTCAGGCCGAGGCCATTGACCCGGCCCTGGCGCGGCGCATTGAGCCCTCCGTCAACCCGATCCTGACAGGGGCGGTAAAAGTGCCAGACGGTACGGTTGATCCTTTCCGCCTGACGGCCGCCAACATGCTTGATGCCCGCGAACATGGCGCGCACATCCTGACCGGGCATGAAGTGACCGGGCTTATCCGGGAAGGTCACCGCGTCCGTGGCGTGCGGCTTTTTAATACGCAATATAACGAACACAGCGAACTGTATGCTTCCGTGGTCGTCAATGCGGCGGGGATCTGGGGGCAGCGGATTGCGGAGTATGCCGACTTGTCCGTTCGCATGTTTCCGGCAAAAGGCTCGCTGCTGATCCTCGACCATCGCATCAATAACCATGTGATTAACCGCTGCCGTAAACCGTCTGATGCCGATATTCTGGTTCCGGGCGATACCATTTCATTAATCGGTACCACCTCAACCCACGTGGACTATAGCGAGATTGATTACAACCGCGTCACTGCTGAAGAAGTGGATATTCTGCTGCGTGAAGGGGAAAAACTGGCCCCGGTGATGGCGCAGACCCGGATCCTGCGCGCCTACGCGGGTGTGCGTCCGTTAGTTGCCAGCGATAACGACCCAAGCGGGCGTAACGTCAGCCGGGGCATTGTGCTGCTCGATCATGCTGAACGCGACGGCATGGAAGGGTTTATCACCATCACCGGTGGCAAACTGATGACCTATCGTCTGATGGCCGAATGGGCAACCGATGCCGTCTGCCGCAAACTGGGCAACACCGAGCCGTGCAAAACGGCAGAACAGCCCCTGCCCGGCTCACGTCAGTCTACCGAGAAGACGCTGCAAAAAATTATCTCCCTGCCCGCTCCTCTGCGCGGTTCGGCCATCTATCGTCATGGTGACAGGACGCCGGTCTGGCTGGGTGAAGGCCGGCTTAGTCGCAGCCTGGTCTGCGAGTGCGAAGCCGTAACCGCGGGCGAAGTACAATATGCGGTGGAAAATCTGACCGTCAATTCTCTGCTCGATCTCCGCCGTCGCACCCGGGTTGGAATGGGGACGTGTCAGGGTGAGTTGTGCGCCTGCCGTGCCGCCGGGTTATTGCAACGCTTTCATACCACCACCGCGACCCAGTCGCTCGATCAACTCAGTGCTTTTTTAAACGAGCGCTGGAAAGGTATTCAGCCTGTCGCCTGGGGCGATGCTCTGCGTGAAAGTGAATTTACCCGCTGGGTCTACCAGGGGCTTTGCGGTCTGGAGAAGGAGCAACACGATGAAATTTGATACCGTGATCGTCGGCGGCGGGCTGGCGGGTCTGCTCTGTGGCATCAAACTCACAAAACAGGGGCTACGCTGCACCATTATCACCCGGGGTCAGAGCGCCCTGCACTTCTCGTCGGGCTCGCTGGATCTGGTGGACGAAACGTACCGAGAAAAACTTCCGCCAGCGCACCCTTATCACCTGACAGGCGCGCAGCATATCGATCGCTTTGCCCTGGAAACCGAAGCGCTACTGGCGGATTGCGGCGCTCGTCTGCAGGGAAGCGCCAGGCAAAATCATCAGCGTGTTACACCACTCGGCACCCTACGCTCCGCCTGGCTCAGCCCGGAGGAGGTGCCCGTTACCCCGCTCAGCTCAGCGCGTGTGCGGGTGGTAGGTATTAGCGGTTTTCTGGATTTTCAGCCCCATCTCGCGGCGGCATCACTTTGTCGCCAGGGGGTAAACGCTGAAACAGCAGAAATAGAGCTGCCTGAGCTTGATGTCCTGCGCGACAACCCGAGCGAGTTTCGCGCGGTGAATATTGCCCGTTTTCTTGATCATGAAGAGAGATGGCCGCTGCTGTATGAGGCGCTCAAACCGCTTGCAGAAGGGTGCGATGCGCTGTTTATGCCCGCCTGCTTTGGCTTAAACGACAATCGACTCTGGCGCTGGCTGTCCGATCGACTGCCCTGCACACTCGGTTTACTGCCGACGCTGCCCCCGTCGGTTCCCGGTATTCGCCTGCATACCCAGCTCCAGCGCAAATTTGTTGCGCAGGGTGGCGTCTGGATGGCGGGTGATGAGGTGAAAAAAATCACCCTGACTGACGGGGAAGTGAGCGAAATCTGGACGCGCAACCACGATGATATTCCGCTTCGCGCCCGCTTTACGGTGCTGGCAAGCGGCAGTTTCTTCAGTAACGGGCTGCTGAGCAGTCGGGACGGCATCCGCGAAGCCATAATGGGCCTGGATGTCCGACAAAGCGCCTCCCGCGCGGACTGGTATCAGAGTGATTTCTTCACGCCACAACCCTGGCAACAGTTCGGCGTCATTGTCGATAACCACCTGCACCCGCAGCTTTCGGGTAAGTCAGTCAGGAATCTCTTTGCTATCGGCTCGCTTCTTGGCGGATATGATCCTATCGCCCAGGGCTGCGGTGGCGGGGTCTGCGCCGTCACGGCGCTGTATGTGGCAGAGCAAATTAGCCAGCGCATGGAGGCTGAACAATGAGCGATACCCGTTTCGAAAGCTGCATTAAATGCACGGTGTGTACTACCGTCTGCCCGGTCAGCGGCGTAAATCCACGTTATCCTGGTCCGAAACAGGCCGGGCCGGACGGTGAGCGTCTGCGTCTGAAGGACGGCAAGCTGTATGATGAGGCGCTGAAGTACTGCATCAACTGCAAACGCTGTGAAGTTGCCTGCCCGTCAGATGTCAACATTGGCGACATTATCCAGCGCGCCCGGGCGCGTTATAGCACGCAAAAGCCATCATTGCGGGATGCCATTCTCAGTCACACCGATTTGATGGGGAGCATCTCGACGCCGTTCGCCCCGCTGGTGAATGCGGCGACAGCGCTCAAACCGGTGCGCCAGCTGCTGGATGCGACACTGAAAATAGACCATCACCGCAGCCTGCCGAAATATTCTCACGGTACCTTCCGTCGCTGGTATAAATCCGTCGCGGCGCAACAGGCGCAGTATGCCGAACAGGTGGCGTTCTTCCATGGCTGCTATGTGAATTACAACCACCCGCAGTTGGGTAAAGATCTGCTTAAAGTGCTGAATGCGATGGGGACGGGCGTTCAGTTACTTAGTAAGGAAAAATGCTGCGGTGTACCACTGATCGCCAACGGATTTACGGATAAAGCGCGCAAGCAGGCCAAAAGCAATGTCACCTCACTGCGTGAAGCCATCGTCGACAGGGGGATTCCGGTGCTGGCCACCTCGTCTACCTGTACCTTCACCCTGCGAGATGAGTACCCGCATCTGCTGGACGTGGATAACACCGGGCTGCGCGAGCACATTGAACTGGCAACACGCTTCCTGTGGCGCAAACTGGATAGCGGGCAGACGTTGCCGCTGGGAAAATTGCCGCTGAAAGTGGTGTATCACACGCCCTGCCACATGGAAAAAATGGGCTGGTCGCTCTATACGCTTGAACTGCTACGCTTAATTCCTGGGCTGGAACTGACGGTGCTGGATTCCCGCTGCTGCGGTATTGCGGGAACGTACGGCTTCAAAAGTGAAAATTACGAAACGTCACAGGCGATTGGCGCCCCACTGTTCCGTCAGATTGAGGAAAGCAGCGCGGATATCGTGGTAACCGACTGCGAAACCTGCAAGTGGCAAATAGAGATGTCCACCAGCAAGCGCTGCGAACATCCGATCACCTTACTGGCGAGGGCTCTGGGCTGAACATGACCGGGGCAAGAAGCCCCGGACAACGTTTTACTCAACGAACAGCGACTCGACAACGTTTATCCAGCCGTGCTCGCTGGCAACCTCTTTGCCATTCAACCAGCGGCGCAGCATGTTCAGCGCCATCATGGCGCAAACTTCCTGCCGTATCGCCAGGCTGTGGCGGGTGATACTCATTTTTACCCTCAGGGCATACGTGCCTTCCGGTGTCGCCAGCGCAAAGTTCAGGTATTCCTCATCCAGCCCACCGACAAACAGCGCCAGCCCGGCAAAATGTTTTACCCTTCTTTCAGAAGCCCAACGGGCGGTCTGCGCCAGCGTCTCCTGCTGGAACGGCACCACTTCGCTGGCCAACAGCGGCGCATTGACGCGCGACAGCTGCAGCGCCAGCAGACCGCCGGTGAACTGCTCGCTTAAGGTCACGCTCAACTGACGAGACTGCAGCTGCTTCGCAATCTGCGCGGGCAACCCTTCCGTCCCTTCAAAGATCAGGCTTTCACCCGCCACACGCTGCACCTCAGGCCAGAGTGCCAGCATCGCCGCTTTCTGCTCTGCAGGCCCCGTCAGCTTGAGTTCAATGATTGGCATGGAGGACCGATACCCCATTGATACGTCAGGCGGCAGTTGCAGGTGATCAAGACTCTGGGCCAGGTCGCTTTCCGAGCGGCCAAAAGTGGTCAGACGCAGGCAAATCGGGGGTTCAGGCAGGGTAAAACGATCGCGAAGGCGCGGCAGGATCTGCTGCTCGACCATCACTTTAAATTCTGAGGGTACGCCCGGCGTGAAGAACATCAGGCAGCGGTTCAGCTGCATGGCAAATCCACATGCGGTACCGACCGGGTTGTCAACCAACTCAGCGCTGGCGGGAATTTCAGCTTGTTTGCGGTTGCTGGGTGCCATGACGCGGCCACGTTCGGAGAAAAAGCGCTCCATCTGCGAGAGCCACGCCTCGTGCAGCACCAGCCCTTCACCTTTTGCTGTGGCGGCGGCCAGTGCGCTGAGATCGTCACTGGTGGGGCCAAGTCCGCCATTCACAATCAGCACGTCACACTGTTCGCTGCGCTCACGCAGGATATTGACCAGTGACTCAAGATTGTCGCCCACCGTGTTGCGGCGCGTTAACGGTAATCCTTGCTCAAAGAAAAGATCGGCAAGCCAGGCAGCATTGGTGTCGATAATCTGTCCATGCAGCACTTCATCGCCGGTGGATAACATCTCCACGTTAATCATTATGTTCTCCCGCTTAAATGGTCAAAACACTATAACGCAAACGCAGGATGGAGAAGAGAGAAACTGGCGCGACAGAATGCCGCGCCGGAGTGATTAGAAACCTGCGCTGACGCCCACGTAAGGGCCATCGGCCAGCGCGTTGTCGCGGTTGCCGTCTTTACCGGCCAGGTTCAGGTAGCGATAGCCTGCTTCGATGGTAATTGGACGCATGATGGTCCAGCGCGCACCGGCGTTGGCTTCTTCATAGCTTTCAATGCCGCTGGAGAGCGAGTCCGGGGAATAGTAATACTCACCAAACAGACCGAAGCTGTCGCCAATTTTCCACTGCAGACCGCCACCCACTGCCGCCGCATAGCCTTCATCACCGTCGTTCGGGTTGGTATAAATACCTTTACCGCCGACAGTGGCCAGGAACGGACCAAGAGGAATGTTCAGACCCAGGCCAAGGCTGGCTGCGTCGCCGTCGTCATCGTTATGTGTCCAGCCACCGGTCATTGCCAGACCAGAAGTCTCGGTGCCCATGCCAAAGCCCAGGTGGGTGTAATCCTGACCCGCCGAGCCGTTAATACTAATGGCGTTAGCCGCCGCAGAAACAACCATCAGGCCGAAGCCCAGTAATGCCACTTTTTTCATTGTCGTGATCCCGCACAATTATTATAAAGAAGTCCCAAAACCGCGAGATTTTAACCGGAGTCTCCATGGGATCAAGCACTCTGCGTGCGGCAAGCCGGTAGATTGTAACTATTTGAAACGGCTACTATCCCTTAAGCGATGCATTCACCCGCTGTTGCAGCGCGCGACGGGAGACCTTAATGCCGCCATTTTTGAGCTCAGTCGGCAACACTAGCCACCGGACGGGTTGCTGAAAACGCGCCAGTTTATCCCGGACCCAGTCAGGTAAACAGGTGATATCCGTTCCCGGTTCACACTCCACCACGGCTACCGGGCGCTGCCCAAACTCAGCATCGTCCAGCGGGACGATAAACACCTGGTTAATTTGCGGATGACGGGCGATAACCCGCTCAAGACTTTCAGGCTGGATCCCTTCTCCGCCGCTAAAAAAGAGGTTGTCCATACGCCCCAGAATTGTCAGCCGGTCATCATGCCATTCACCGCGATCGCGGGTCGCGAACCAGCCCTGCTCATTCGTCAGCGGGATCAACGCCCCGTCACGCCAGTAGCCTGAGGCCATACTTTGCGCTTTGATCCAGACTTCACCGTCAACCACCTGCACTTCTCTGCCCGGCAGTACACCGCCCACATCCGGCTCGCCGTCCGCCTCTTTCGCACAGACTGTTGAAGCAAACTCCGTCAAGCCATAGCCACAGAAGGTGCGAACGCCCTGTTTTCGCGCTTTCTCTGTCAGTTCAACAGGAATTGCCGCTCCGCCGAGCAGAACGGCTTTCAGCGCAATATGATGCTGAGTGTTAAGCAGACGCCAGAGCTGTGTCGGTACCAGAGAAGCGTGGGTACAGCCCTGCAGTGCCTGCTCAAGCGGCTGCTTTTCGCGAACGGTTAAACGTGCCCCGGCCTGCAACCAGCGCCATAAAATCCCCTGACCGGAAACATGAAACAGCGGCAGCGAAAGTAGCCAGTCATCGTCATCAACGTAGGGCATCAGCGCCAGCACACCGCGCGCGCTGGCAAGATGGGCTTCGCAGGTATGGACCGCCGCTTTCGGCAACCCGCTGGAGCCGGAGGTCAGCGTCATCGAGGCCAACCGCGCCGGTTGCCACGTAACGCGGTGTTCGCCAGCATGCTCGTACATGTTCAGGACGGGAAGATCGTCGTAGATGCCGTCCAGCACCAGCGCAAAGCGCAGGGTCATCTGCGGAAGCAGAACATCCAGCAGATGACGCGGCAACTGCGGGTTAACGGGAAGAATGCGCGCCCCGCACTGGAGCAGTGCCAGCCATGCCGTCAAGGTTTGCGGATGATTATGGGCCAGCAGCAGCACACCGTCGCCCTCTCCGACGCCCTGCTGCTGAAATCCTGCCGCAAGGCGGTCGACACGTGCACATAGCTGTTGCCAGGTAAGCACCTCATCGTTCAGCCTCAGCGCCGGCTTATCGGCAGCCTGCGCACACCAGTGCCGCCACGGCCAGTCGGTAAAACTCATAGCAATGGCTCCAGCGCCTCAATATTGAGGCACGGCAGCGAACTGCCCGGCCACTGGCGAATAAGCTGAGCCTGCATCAGGTTTAGCGTGTCGAGACCCGGGATCGTGTCTGGCGTTAACCAGGCAGCGATACGTGCCAGTTGGGTCAGCCCAAGGCTGGATTCGATGGAGGAGCTGATCACCGCCGTCAACCCCAACGCATGTGCCGCTGCGACCTGCTCGCGCACTTTCGCCAGACTGCCGGTCAGCGTTGGTTTAATCACTACCGCGCTGACGCCGGGTTCGGCGACAAATTCAAAATCCGCTTCGCGCAGGCTTTCATCCCAGGCGATGGCAATCCCCGTTTCCCGGGCAAACGCACGCGAATCATCGCGGGTTTTACACGGTTCTTCCAGGAAGGCAATGCGACTGCGGTATGCCGGATTGACGTACTTCGCGAATTGCTGTGCCTTAAGTGGCGTCCACGCGCGGTTAGCATCCAGACGCAGATGCAGATCCGGGATCGCTTCCAGCAGGAGGTTAGCGACCATTCCGTCTCTCACCGCTTCGTACAGGCCAACTTTGATTTTCGCCACTTTCTCACCGGGCATAGCGGAAAGCAGGGCGAACAGTTCGTCCGGATCGCCGGTGCAGAGCGGTGCCGCACGGTAATTAGCCTCTTCAGGCAAACTACCGTCGAGTTCCGCCAGCGCACAGCTAATGCCAAAAGCCACGGAAGGAACGTCCGGCAACGCCGGATCCGCTCCCTCACGCCACTCTCCGGCCCACGCCAGTAATGCAGACTGCGCGTCATCCAGCGACTCAAGGCTAAAGCCCGGCAGAGGTGAAACCTCCCCCCAGCCTTCCCGCTCACCCTGCTGCAGATGAACGAAGAAGCCGTCACGGGTTTTTAACCGCCGTTCACGCAGTACCACACCCGCGTCCATCGGTATCTGCCAGCGGTAAACCTGCGCGCGACGCATTACGGGTTCCGTTTGTATTTGCTGAAGTCTGGCTGGCGTTTTTCGTTAAACGCGTTGCGCCCTTCCTGACCTTCTTCGGTCATGTAGAACAGCATCGTGGCGTTGCCCGCCAGTTCCTGCAGACCCGCCTGACCGTCACAGTCGGCGTTCAGCGCGGCTTTCAGGCAGCGCAGCGCCATCGGGCTGTTTTGCAGCATTTCACGACACCAGCGCACGGTCTCTTTTTCGAGATCGGCAATCGGTACGACAGTATTGACCAGCCCCATATCCAGCGCTTCCTGAGCATTGTACTGACGGCACAGGAACCAGATTTCGCGAGCTTTTTTCTGCCCGACAATGCGCGCCATGTAAGAGGCACCCCAGCCGCCGTCGAAAGAGCCCACTTTCGGGCCAGTCTGGCCGAAAATAGCGTTCTCTGCGGCAATCGTCAGATCGCACATCATGTGCAGCACATGACCGCCACCGATGGAATAGCCTGCCACCATCGCCACGACCGGTTTTGGACAGGTACGGATCTGACGCTGGAAATCGAGCACGTTCAGGTGGTGTGTACCCGCATCATCCTGGTATCCGCCGTAGTCACCGCGCACTTTCTGATCGCCACCGGAGCAAAACGCTTTGTCACCTTCGCCGGTCAGAACAATCACGCCGATGTTGTCGTCATAGCGCGCATCTGCCAGCGCCTGGATCATCTCTTTCACGGTCAGCGGACGAAAGGCGTTACGTACCTGTGGACGATTGATGGTGATTTTAGCAATGCCGTCTGCGGATTTGTGGTAACGGATGTCGGTATAACCTTCGGAGCAGTCTTGCCATTCAACCGGAGCATAGAGCATGTGTTCATCAGGATAGATCATAGAGAGTCCTTTATCGAAGACGCAGTATCTGAGCCAGACACGCAGCAACTGCATCGGGGTTTTCCCGGTGGGCGTTGTGTCCGGCGTTGGGAATTGCATGGCGAACGGCGTTCAGTTCCGCGGCAAGGGCCGTAAACTTGTCATCATGTTCACCATATAAATATTCAAATGGGAAATTGCGGGCGCTGAGCGCGGCACGCAAATCAGGCTGCACGGCCAGCGATGTCGCCTCCAGCATCATCGCCAGCGTCGTGCCGTTGTTCTGACTGCGCAAAGTAACCAGCGCTTCGCGCTGGGTGTCCGTCAGGGAGGCGAACACGGGCTGTTGATACCAGTCAGTAAAGACTTTATTCAGCGGTTCAGTACGAAAACGCTGTGCCCAGCGGCGATCAGATACCCGCCGCCTGATGCGCTCTTCGTCATCATGCAGACCCGGATGCCCACCTTCCACAATCACCCCCTGCAGCCCCTGTGGCTGCTGGCAAGCATGGAACATCGCAATGCGGCCGCCGAGGGAGTACCCGATAAGCCAGAAGTTAAGTATGTTGTAACTAAACAAAGTTCGGGTGAGCATATTGCTCATCTCGTTGAACCCCGTCACGCCAATGCTCCCGGATCCACCGTGACCCGGCAGGTCCAGGTACAGCCGGGGATAATTGCTGAGCATCTCGCCAACGACCTGCCACTCACGGCAATCCCCGGAGAAACCGTGCAAAAAGACCAGCCAGGGATAACCTGGTTTTCCAGCCTGTTGCACACCCGAGAGGATCACAGCTGGCTCACCTGTGCCAGCAGGCTTTGCAGCATCTGCGCGCCGTCAGCATCATTCACCACCAGCTCAATCAACGTTGCTCCCGGCTGTTTCCAGGCGGTGCTCAGCGCTATATCAAGCTGTTCCCAGTTTTCCGGGCGATGGTATTTCAGGCTGAACATCGCTGCGGCGTGTTCAAACTGGACATTCTGCGGCATCAGGTAAAAGCGTTCACGCTCGCTTTGCGGCGTTGGCAAGAGAGAGAAGATCTGCCCGCCGTTGTTGTTGACCACAATCAGCACAAACGGGGCCGACGCCTGTCGTAGCAGCGCCAGCGCGTTGAGATCGTAGAGTGCAGAGAGATCGCCCACGATTGCCAGCGTCGATTTCGCGCTGGCGCGCTGCACGCCTGCTGCCGTTGAGATCAGCCCATCAATACCGCTGGTGCCACGGTTGCTGTAAACCGGGTAACCCGCAGGCAGCTTCGAAAACGCGTCAATCAGGCGGACAACGAGGCTATTTCCGACAAACAGTTGCCCCTGCTCAGGCAAATACTGGCGAATACGGTGCGCCAATCCGGCCTCGCTAAACGCTTCACAATGCGCTTTGGTGAGCTCCCACGCCTGACGCGAAAGTTCCGGGATCGCAACGGCCCAGGGTTTGCGTTTTTCCGCCGGATGAAGCGTAAGCCAGGTGTCGATACTGCTGACCAGACGACGCCCGCGATGGTGCGCCGGGTCGAGCCGCCCTTCCAGCGGATCCACCAGCCAGTATTCTTCCGGGGTGCACGTTGCCTGCCATTGCAGTAATCGCTTACCGGTTAAGCTTGAGCCAAGCTGGACAACAATCTGCGCCTGCGAAAGCTCAGTGACGGCTTTCGCATTCCCCAACCAGAGATCGGCGCACGGCAGCGGCTGACCGGTCTGGGAGAGCACGTCACCAATCAGCGGCCAGCCAAGTGTTTGCGCCCATTCAGCAACCCATTTTCCTTCAGCAGCGCTCATGCGCCCGGCGATAACCACGCCGCGTTTTTGCCGCCAGAAGAACCAGTCACGTTGTTTAGCACTCTCAAGATGCGTCTGCTCACGCAGCCACGGTTTTTCACTTTCCCACCAGTCACCGAGGGAGTGCTGCCACTCAAGGCCGGTGTTATCCAGTTCGCCATACAACGGTTCGGCAAACGGGCAGTTGATATGCAACGCCCCACTGCGCAATGTCTCCATGGCGTGATCGACGGTGGATACCAGCCAGCTTGCCGGGATATCCTGCGTGGGACGCGGCAACGAGATTGTCTGCGAAGGGTGCGAGGAAAAGAGTCCCGGCTGACGAATAGCCTGATTAGCGCCACAGTCGATAAGCTCAGGTGGGCGGTCAGCCGTCAGCAGGATCAGTTTTTCACCGGTTAAACCGGCTTCAATCAGTGCCGGATAGAGGTTCGCCACGGCAGTACCGGAGGTGACAATCACCGCTACAGGCTCTTTGCTGACCTTCGCCAGCCCCAGTGCCAGATGGCCAAGACCGCGTTCATCAAAATGAGTATGGTGAATGAATGCCCGGTTTTCAGCGGCCGCCAGCGTCAGCGGCGTTGAGCGAGAACCCGGCGCAATACACACGTGCCTGACGCCATGGCGGGTCAGGGCTTCAAGGATCACCGCCGCCCAGCGCCGGTTAAAAGAACTTACTGACATGAGATTGTCCGGAATCAAGATTACGACACAGTATAAATAATAGAAAAATTTGGAATTTTGATATGAATCGGGAATGCACGAATCAGTATTAATCCCTAAGGAGCAGAGAACGCAACCCTGCGGCTTTGTTTTCTATCTCCTGCCACTCCTGCTCCGGGTCAGACCCGCTGACAATTCCGGCTCCGGCGTACAGCCGCAGGGCATCATCCTGGACACGTGCAGAGCGTAACGCCACGCAGAACTCGCTTTGTTCGGGTGATAAATACCCGGCCGACCCGGCGTACCACTCGCGGTTAAAGGGTTCTACATTCTCGATAAACGCCCGTGCAGGTTGACGCGGCAGCCCGGCAACGGCCGCCGTAGGCTGCAGAATATGTAAACACTGCTCATCACTGGCCTGTTTCAGCTCAGTCCAGATACAGCGGCGCAAATGCTGCACTTTGCGCAGACGCACAACCTGAGCAGGCAACACATCAAGCGTCTGGGTAAAGTGCTGAAGGCGCTGACAGATATCTTCCACTACCAACATATTTTCGCGTTGGTTTTTATCATCATTCAGCAGCCATTCGCCCAAACGCCGGGCTTGTTTATCATCAACATGACTGGCGACAGTGCCCGCCAGCGCTTCGGTACGAAGCAATTTTCCCCGCCGCCGCCAGAGACGCTCGGGCGTTGAGCCGAGAAACGCATTGCTGGCGTCGAAAACCATGCAGAAATGATAGCAATTTAAATTCAGGGCGCGGCTGGCGGCCATCAGTGCGACAGGGTTAACGCGCTGTTTAAACTGCAGATCGGTTGCCCTGGCGAGGACCACCTTTTCAAATTCACCGCGCGCGATAGTCTCTGTTGCCTTGCGGATAAGCTCTAGCCATTCCTGCTTTTGCGGATGATGGGTTTCACACTCAACCTGCACAGATAGCGGGCGGATAGGTCTGGCGGCATGGAGTTGCTGCAGAAAATCCAACGCGGTGCGGGCATCGTCCTGAAGAGAGTCATCGCTCCACAGTTGCAGGCGCAACGTGGCATTTCCGGCGGAACGTCGCCAGAGCAGGCGAGGTAAAAAGAGACTGCCCTGCTCCGGGTTAAATGCATTCAGGCCGCAAATACGGGTATCATTTGCCGCATTCTGCTCACGCAAAAACTGCGAGGCTAACGCCAGCGAGGAGAATTGGGTGACAGCCCCCAGAGCAGCCAGTTCCTCATCACCATTACGCTGTTGCCAGTAAAACTGGGGATAGCACTGCTGCGCGCCAAGCCAGGCAAGAGGATCGAAAGCGTCGTTTAACGGGAAAGTGACGTCGAAATGACGTAGACCGGGTATTGCGGGTAACGCTTGCGTAAGCTGACTACGCAGGTGCTCCAACGCGAGGAAAATCGAATTCACGCGAACCTCTCCCTGTTGAAACCTCATATTATACGGGGTACTGGTTATAAATAGCAGTACCCACGTATAGGGAGTGGTTAAGCGTTAAACATAAAATTAACGACGAGCCAGAAGCAGCCCAAACACCAACCCGACAGCTGCGCCCACACCAATGCCTCTCCACGGTTTTTCGTGAACATAATCATCGGCACGATAAACCGCCTTTTTGGCGCGGTAGTAGTACGTGTCGGACGCATGGCTGACGCGGTTTTTAACGTCATTTAGCGCCTGTTCTGCACGTTCTTTCAGCTCAATATATTTCTGATCGGCAGGGTCGCCCGACGAACGTAATACTTCTTCCAGCGTTTCTCTCAATAACGTCAGGTCGTCATCGATACGGGTATCCCAGGATTGAAATGACATATTTTTCTCCATGTTAGTACACCAGTCCGCTAACTATAGCCAACGACGACCCATTACGCCTGCTTAGCCTCCCGCGCCATGCCAATGTGCGGTATACCGTCTTCGTCATATACGTCAGTGACCGGCGTGAAGCCAAAATAACCGTAGAAAGATTGCAGATGCGCCTGCGCGCCCAGGTATAACGCCTTGTCCGGCCACAGTTTCTGGCACGCCTCCAGCGTTTTTTCCATCAGCTGATAGCCCAGTTTTTCACCGCGCGCCTTACCGCTAATGATGACGCGGCCAATCACCACAGGCTCGAAATCGTCTTCGCTTTTCAGAATCCTCGCATACGCCACCAGCTCGTTATCCCGCCAGCCGAGGATATGCCGGTTCTCGCCGACGAGATCGTCGCCGTCGATGTCCTGATACGGGCAGGTCTGTTCTACCACAAACACTTCGCAGCGCAGTTTGAGCAGCGCATACAGTGAATTAACGGTGAGCTCGCTATGGTGTAAATCTTGCCACTGGATCATGTCAGTCTCCTTCCTGGGGTTCATCACGTTATACTAAACCCCTCCCCGTTCGGCAAAGGGCTGATTGCGTTATGGAACTGATTTTTCTGGGTACGTCCGCTGGCGTGCCAACTCGCTCACGAAATGTGACCGCGATTCTGCTGGATCTTAAACACCCAACCCGGGGTGGGTTATGGCTGTTTGACTGCGGTGAAGGTACGCAGCATCAGCTGTTACATACCGCTTATCACCCAGGCAAGCTGGATAAAATTTTTATCACGCATCTGCATGGTGACCATCTGTTTGGCCTGCCTGGCCTGCTGTGCAGCCGTTCAATGGCCGGGAACGCTAATCCGCTGACGATTTACGGGCCTGCGGGGATCCGGGAATTTGTTGAAACCACGCTACGCCTCAGTGGGTCCTGGACTGATTATCCGCTGGAGGTCGTTGAGATCGCCGGGGGGCTGGTTTTCGATGATGAAGATTATGTCGTCACCGCTCACCCTCTTAACCACCCGGTAGAGTGTTATGGTTACCGCATTGAAGCGCATGACAAACCCGGTGCACTGGATGCCGCCGCGTTAATCGCCGCGGGGGTAAAGGCCGGGCCGCTGTTCCAGCGTCTGAAGCAGGGAGAGACGGTCACGCTGGAGGATGGGCGCATTATCAATGGTCAGGATTATCTCGCGGCACCCCAGCCCGGCAAAAAACTGGCGATTTTTGGCGACACCGCCCCCTGCCCGACAGCATTGAGACTGGCTCAGGGCGTGGATGTCATGGTACATGAAGCAACGCTTGAAACGGCCATGGAAGAGAAAGCCAACAGCCGTGGGCATAGCTCAACCCGTCAGGCGGCACAGCTTGCCCGTGACGCAGGCGTCGGGAAACTGATCGTTACCCATGTCAGCTCGCGCTACGATGCTCGGGGATGTGAAGGCCTGCTGGCTGAGTGCCGCGCAGTGTTCCCGAAATGTGAGCTGGCAGAAGATTTCACTCAAGTCAGCGTTTAGTCCTTCATTTTTCCCTCAGGATGCCGATAACGATTAAAAGGTCAGCATTTCTCTCGAGGGTAGAATGGATAATTTCCAGAAAGATATTGATGACAGGGCGAATCTGACCCTGTCGAACCGTTTTGAACTGTTGTTATTCCGGCTGGGCACGTCTCTGGACGAAAACAAATCAGAGCTTTTTGGCATTAACGTTTTCAAGCTGCGTGAAATTGTGCCGATGCCAGAGTTCACGAAACCCGCCGGGATGAAATCACCGCTGATGGGGATGGTGAATATTCGCGATCAGGTGATTCCGGTGATCGACCTGGCCGCCGTAGCGGGTTGTAAACCGACAACGGGGCTCAACATCCTGCTGATCACAGAATATGCCCGCAGCGTGCAGGCGTTTGCCGTGGAATCCGTTGAGAACATCATGCGCCTCGACTGGAAACAGGTACACGCGGCGGAAACCGCCGTCAGCGGACGTTACATCACCAGTATCGCCTGTCTGGACGAGAAGACTGATACCAACGAACTGGCGATGGTACTTGATGTTGAGCAGATTCTGTATGACATCACCCCAGCTAACCACGATCTGCACGCCACTAATCTGCAAACCACAAAATTCCATATCAAGCCGGGTGCTGTCGCGATTGTTGCAGAAGATTCCAAAGTCGCACGCTCCATGCTGGAAAAAGGTTTGCAGGCGATGGAGATCCCGGCGCAGCTACATATCACCGGCAAAGATGCGTGGGAAAAAATTGGCGTTCTCGCTGCTCAGGCACAGGCGGAAGGGGTCCCGATCACTGATAAAATTGCCCTGGTGCTGACCGACCTCGAAATGCCAGAGATGGACGGTTTTACGCTGACGCGCAAAATCAAAACCGACCCGGTACTGAAAGATATTCCGGTGGTGATCCACTCGTCGCTTTCTGGTAACGCCAACGAAGATCATATTCGTAAAGTGAAGGCTGACGGGTATGTGGCGAAATTTGAACTGAACGAGCTGTCTTCGGTGATTGAGGAAGTTCTGGATCGTTCGATGAAGAAGATTGACGGGCCGTTAATTAGTCGCAAGCAATTGGCTTAAAGCATAAAAAAACCCGCCGAGGCGGGTTTTTTGTTTTTACATCAGTGGCATCGCATGCTGCACGATATCAATCAGCGGCTGCGGATAGATACCGAAGATCAGTACCAGCAGCGCGGAGATCAGCACCACAATACCACCGGCGCTGTACTGCCAGTTGGTTGGGGCATCACGGTTGAGTTGCTGAGGTGCACTCAGATACAGACTCACCGCCACACGCAGGTAGTAATACAGACCGATTGCAGAGCCGATAACCACGCCCGCAGTCAGCCACCACAGGTGCGCCTGCACACCGACGGCCAGCACGTAGAACTTACCGATAAAGCCCAAGGTCATCGGGATACCCGCCAGAGAGAGCATCATCACTGTCATCACCGCGGACAGAATCGGACGGTGCCAGAACAGACCACGGTAGGAGAACAGTGAATCCGCATCCGGGCCACGGTATGGGCTGGACATCAGGCTCACCACGCCGAACGCGCCGAGGCTGCTGAACAGGTAACCTGCCAGATACACGCCCACGGTTTCCATCGACATCTCACCGCTTTGCAGCGCAATCAGTGCCACCAGCAGGTAACCCAGATGGGAGATAGACGAGTAGCCCAGCAGACGTTTGATATTGGTCTGGCTCAGCGCCATCAGGTTACCGAAGATGATGGATACGAACGCGATAATGCCGAGCACAACGCGAACCGCTTCACTATCACCTACCGGTGCATACAGGAACAGACGCATGACCACACCGAAGATAGCGATTTTGCTCGCCGTCGCCAGGAAGGTGGAAACCGGTGCCGGAGCACCCTGGTATACGTCTGGCGTCCACAGGTGGAATGGAACCAGAGACAGTTTGAAGCCGAGGCCAACAATCATCATGCCCAGACCCGCCAGCAGCAGCGGCTCATGCAGCATGCCGTCGCCGAGGCTCTTGCCGAGCGCAACGAAGGAGAGGTTACCAGACTGAGCATACACCAGCGCGATACCGAACAGCAGGAAGGACGACGCGGCAGCAGACAGAATGGTGTACTTGATACTCGCTTCCAGTGAGCGCTTCTGACGGAAGGCATAACCAATCAGACCGAACAGCGGCAGAGATATCAGCTCAATACCGAGGAACAGCGCGGCCAGGTGGTTAGCATTCGCCAGCAGAATGCCGCCCAGTGCGGCAATCAGTACCAGCAGGTAAAACTCTTCTTTGTTGTCGTTGTAGCCTTCAAGCCACGGATACGCAAAGGTACAGGTTGCCAGGCTCGCCAGCAGAACCAGACCCGTGTACAGCATGGCATAGCCGTCAACGCGCATCAGCGGGGTGACATCCATCGCGCCCGCCTGGCCAACAAACCAGAGGGAAACCAACGCAGCGTTCAGACCCAGAACGGACAGGGTCGCATTCAGGAAGTGATTGCGTCGCCACGCAATGGAGAGCATCACAACCACCACCGTCAATCCGACGATCAGCAGCGGTAGCAGCGCGATCAGTTGTTGTGGAGTTATTGTCATGGCGAATTACGGCCTTGTAGTAGAAGCAGAATTAACAAACCACTGCTGGATGTTACCCATCGCGCTATGCGAGGTATCCAGAATCGGCTGCGGATAGAAGCCCAACAGCACCAGCAGTACGACCAGCAGCAGGATGATGAACAGCTCACGCAGCGACATCCCCGGCAGTTCTTGTGCAGCAATTTCGCTCTTCGCTTTACCGAAGTAGGCACGGTGCAGCATCGCCAGCGAGTAAACGGAAGCGAACACCAGACCGAAAGTCGAAACCACGGTAATGACCGGAACCACTTTGAAGCTGCCGAACAGAATCATAAATTCGCCGACGAAGTTACCGGTGCCAGGCATACCCAGAGTAGCCACCGCGAAGAACATGGACAGCGCTGGCAGCCATTTAATTTTGCTCCACAGACCGCCCATCATACGCATATCGCGAGTATGCAGACGTTCGTACAGCTGACCACACAGGATGAAGAGGCCGGCTGCGGACAGACCGTGCGCAATCATCTGGATCACCGCACCCTGGTACGCGAGCTGGCTGCCGGTGTAGATAGCAATCAGTACGAAGCCCATGTGGGAAACGGAGGTGTAAGCAATCAGACGCTTAATGTCGTATTGCGTGAAGGCCATCCAGGCACCGTAGAAGATACCGATCACACCCAGCCACATGGCAATTGGCGCGAACTCAGCGGACGCGTTCGGGAACAGCGGCAGCGCGAAACGCAGCAGACCGTAGGCTGCGGTTTTCAGCAAGATGCCCGCCAGGTCAACGGAACCCGCCGTTGGTGCCTGGGAGTGCGCGTCTGGCAGCCAGCCGTGCAGCGGAACCACCGGCATTTTCACCGCGAATGCGATGAAGAAGCCCAGCATCAGCAGATATTCAACGCCGTGAGACATAGGCGTCTTCAGCAGGTCTTCATAGTTGAATGTCCAGACTCCGGTCGCATCGTGGTGAACAAACACCAGCGCCAGAATGGCAATCAACATCACCAGACCACTCGCCTGGGTATAGATGAAGAACTTGGTTGCCGCCGTGATACGCGTTTTACCGTCGGACGCCTTGTGGCCCCACAGCGCGATCAGGAAGTACATCGGCACCAGCATCATCTCCCAGAAGAAGAAGAACAGGAACATGTCGATGGCAAGGAACACGCCGATAACACCGCCCAGGATCCACATCAGGTTCAGGTGGAAAAAGCCCTGGTATTTTTCGATTTCTCGCCAGGAGCAAAGTACCGCCAGAACGCCGAGCAGACCGGTCAGCACCACCATCAGCAGCGACAAACCGTCGATGGCCAGGTGGATCGTAATACCGAAACGTGGGATCCACGGCAGGATAAACTCAGACTGCCACTGCGGAATACCCGCAGACTGGGTCAGAGAGTAGCCACCCTGCAACCACAGTTGCAGACCAAGCGCGAGCGTCAATCCCATGGTGATCAGCGCGATCCAGCGCGGCATCTTCACGCCAAAGCGTTCAGTCTGCCAGCACAGGAAGCCGCCGATGAAGGGAATTAATATTAGCCAGGGTAGTAACATGGCGATTTACATTCCTTTTAAAGGCCCCCAGCAGGGGCCTGATTTTCAACGAATTCGAATAAAATTCACTTAACGATCAACGCAACACCATCAGCAGCGCCAGCACGACAACCGCACCGATGCTCATGGACGCCACATACCAGCGCAGGTAACCGTTCTCGCTGAACAGCAGGCCTTTACCTGCAAAGCGGGAAAGGATCGCCGGGATATTCATCATGCTGTTCAGTGGATCGCGTTTCACCAGCCACGCAACACCCAGGAACGGTTTGACGAAAATCATGTCGTACAGCCAGTCGAAGCCCCACGCGTTGTACCACCAGGTGCCCAGCAGGCGGCCTGGCGCACTGTTGGCAACAGAGGTTACCAGCGTACGTTTACCCAGCCACAGCCATGCTGCAATCAGGATGCCCGCGATAGCGACCACACCGGAGGTGATTTCAAGCGTCAGAACGCGACCGTGCTCAAGCTCGGTGGTGTCCGGGAGTACGCCCTGCAGCGGTGGCACAATCATTGCGCCAACGAAGGTGGAGAGTACCAGCAGCACAATCAGCGGCAGGTGATGGGTAATCCCCTTCCCTGCGTGAGCGTGAATTTGTTCTTTACCGTGGAATACGATGAAAATCATACGGAAGGTATACAGGGAGGTCATGAATGCACCGACCAGACCCGCAACCATCAGATTGATATGACCATTCGCCATGGCACCCGCAAGGATTTCGTCCTTACTGAAGAAGCCCGCAGTGATCAGCGGCAGTGCCGCCAGCGCCGCGCCGCCCACCAGGAAGCAAACATATACCAGCGGGATGGACTTACGCAGTCCGCCCATCTTGAAGATGTTCTGCTCGTGATGGCAGGCCAGAATCACAGAGCCGGATGACAGGAACAGCAGCGCTTTAAAGAACGCGTGTGTCATCAGGTGGAAAATGGCTGCGTCCCACGCCTGAACGCCCAGCGCCAGGAACATGTAACCAATCTGGCTCATGGTGGAGTACGCGAGAACGCGTTTGATGTCGGTCTGCACCAGTGCGGCAAAGCCTGCCAGCACCAGCGTAACCGCACCAACGATACCCACCAGATGCAGAATTTCCGGGGTCATCAGGAACAGGCCGTGGGTACGCGCAATCAGGTAAACACCGGCGGTAACCATGGTCGCAGCGTGGATCAGCGCGGAGACAGGAGTTGGACCCGCCATCGCGTCGGCCAGCCATGTTTGCAACGGCAGCTGTGCGGATTTACCCACAGCACCACCCAGCAGCATCAGCGTTGCCCACCACAGCATGTTGTTGCCTGCTGCGAAGTGCGCTGGCGCCAGTTCCACCATTTCGCGGAAGTTCAGCGTGCCCAGTTCGTTGTAAAGAATGAACAGCGCGAAAGCGAGGAACACGTCACCCACACGGGTCACGATGAACGCTTTCATCGCCGCTGCGCCATTCTTCGGATCGGTGTAGTAGAAACCGATCAGCAGGTAAGAACACAGACCCACGCCTTCCCAGCCCAGATACATCAGCAGCAGGTTATCGGCCAGCACCAAAACCACCATGCTGGCGATAAACAGGTTGGTGTAGGCGAAGAAGCGGGAGTAACCCTCTTCACCGCGCATATACCAGGAGGCGAACATGTGGATCAGGAAGCCCACGCCGGTCACCACGGAGAGCATGGTCAGCGAGAGACCATCCAACACCAGGTTGAAACCGATGTTGAAATCACCGACCGACATCCAGGTCCACAGCGGCACGCTGAAAGGCTGACGTCCGTTGTTGAAGAAGTCGATGCCCGCATACGCCGTCACCAGCGCAGCCAGGCCGATAGAGCCAATGCCTACGGTCGCAGACAGATTCTCAGACCAGCGGCCGCGAGAAAACGCCAGCAGCACGAAGCCAATCAGCGGAAAAATAATGGTTAAGGCAAGCATGTTCATCCACGCAACTCACTTACTGAATCGATGTTCAGGTTCTGGCGGCGACGATGGAGCTGCAGCAACAGCGCCAGGCCAATACTCGCTTCGGCAGCTGCGAGGCTGATGGCGAGAATGTACATCACCTGACCATCGGTCTGGCCCCAGTAGCTTCCGGCGACCACGAAGGCCAGCGCGGAGGCGTTAATCATGATTTCCAGGCCGATCAGCATAAACAGCAGATTGCGGCGGATAACCAGACCGGTCAAACCCAGAACGAATAAAATCGCAGCGAGGATCAGTCCATGTGTTAAGGGGATCATGCGCGCTCCTCCGTTTTTCTTTTCGCGCGGTCGTCAGTGCGGTTGCTCAGCACCTCACCAGCACGCTCTTCGCGGCCAACGTGGAAGGCAACAACCAGACCAGCCAGCAGCAGCATCGACGCCAGTTCCACCGCCAGAACGTATGGGCCAAAGAGTGTAATGCCGACCTCTTTCGCGCCGATCGGCGTGCCGTCGATGCCCTGATCGTTCACGCCCAGAATGGCGTAAACAATCACCACCAGCATGATGGCCGACAAAATTGCCGGGCCAATCCACACCTGCGGTTTTAACCACTGACGTTCCTGCTCAATTTCAGAGCCGCCCAGGTTCAGCATCATCACCACGAACACGAACAGCACCATGATGGCCCCAGCGTAGACGATGATTTCCAGCGCACCGGCGAAGTGCGCGCCCAGTGCGAAGAACACCCCGGAAATGGCCAGCAGCGAAATGATTAAGTACAGCAGCGCATGCACCGGGTTGGTGTGCGTGATCACTCGCAGCGTAGCCAGGATGGCGATAAGGCCACAGATATAAAAAGCGAATTCCATTGCCCTCTCCTTACGGTAACAGGCTCTTGACGTCGATAGGCTTAGCTTCGTTCTCTGCTTCGCCCTTATCTTTGCCGTCGATTGCCATACCCGCCATCCGGTAGAAGTTATATTCCGGGTATTTGCCCGGACCGGAAATCAGCAGATCCTCTTTCTCGTACACCAGGTCCTGACGCTTGTACTCACCCAGCTCGAAGTCTGGAGTCAGCTGAATCGCCGTGGTTGGGCACGCTTCTTCACACAGGCCGCAGAAGATGCAGCGTGAGAAGTTGATGCGGAAGAACTCAGGATACCAGCGGCCGTCTACCGTCTCTGCTTTTTGCAGAGAGATACAGCCGACCGGACACGCTACCGCACACAGGTTACAGGCAACGCAGCGCTCGGAACCGTCCGGGTCGCGCGTCAGCACGATACGGCCACGGTAGCGCGGCGGCAGATATACCGGTTCTTCCGGGTACATCCGGGTTTCGCGTTTCGCAAACGCGTGCAGGCCGATCATCCAGATACTGCGTACCTGGGTACCGAAGCCTACCAGTAATTCTTTTAAGGTCATGGTCTATAGCCCCTTATGGCTGCTGCCAGAGAATGACAGCGGCCGTTACCAACAAGTTGACGAGCGTCAGCGGCAGGCACACTTTCCAGCCGAAGGACATTACCTGGTCATAACGCGGACGAGGTAACGCTGCGCGAATCAAAATGAACATCATCATGAAGAACGCGGTTTTCAGCGCGAACCAGATGAACGGCGGTAAGAACGGGCCATGCCAGCCACCAAAGAACAGCGTTACCATCAACGCGGAAATGGTGACAATACCGATGTACTCGCCCACGAAGAACAGACCGAATTTCATACCGGAATATTCAATGTGGTAACCGTCGGCCAGTTCCTGTTCGGCTTCTGGCTGGTCAAACGGGTGACGGTGACACACCGCCACGCCCGCGATAGCAAAGGTAATAAAACCAAAGAACTGCGGGATAACGTTCCAGATGTCAGCCTGGTTGTTGACGATGTCGGTCATGTTAAATGAACCGGCCTGCGCCACCACGCCCATCAGGGAGAGCCCCAGGAACACCTCGTAGCTCAGCGTCTGCGCGGAAGCACGCATCGCGCCCAGCAGGGAGTATTTGTTGTTACTGGACCAGCCTGCGAACAGCACCGCGTAAACCGCGAGTCCTGCCATCATCAGGAAGAACAGAATGCCGATGTTCAGGTCAGCCACAACCCAGGTCGGGCTGACAGGAACGATGGCAAACGCCAGCAGCAGCGAGGTGAATGCGATCATCGGTGCCAGAGTAAAGATCACGCGGTCGGAGAAGCGCGGGATCCAGTCCTCTTTAAAGAACATCTTGATCATGTCCGCAACCAGCTGGAGTGAACCACCCCAGCCCACGCGGTTCGGTCCGTAACGGTTCTGGAACAGACCGAGCAGACGACGTTCACCAAAGCTCATGAACGCGCCGCAGGTGACAACCACCAGCAGGATGACAATCGCTTTCAGAATGCTCAGCAGGATGTCGATAAGATCCGGCGTTAACCAACTCATGCTTTTGCCTCCTGCAGATTATCAAGACGCGCACCCGCCAGTACCGGCGCGATGCCAGGCATACCCATTGGCAGACCCACCTGCCCTGCTGTCAGGCCTTCAGAGATAATCAGCGGCAGGCTGATTGTCTGACCGTCGTAGCTAAAGGCGATGTTAGCGCCCGCATTAACGCCAAGCTTCGCGGCATCCGCCGGGTTGAGCTTGATGTATGGCTGAGGCATACGTTGCTGGAATACCGGAGAGCGCTGGGACAGCTCGTCGCTACCAAACAGATGGTAGTACGGGGCGATACGCCAGTTCCCTTCCTGAGCCTGGAAGCTCGCCGGAACGGTCGTGAAGAAGTCCAGACCGGTTTCGGAGGCTTCGATCAGACGCACGCCCGGATCGCCGTGACGCAGAGAACCGCCCACTTCCGCCTGGAACTTGTTCCATGCCTGTGGGGAGTTCCAGCCCGGTGCCCATGCGAATGGGATCTGTGAACGCGGGGCAGACGGCTGGTTGTTCCCTTCCATGGAGAAGGCGAACATAGTGTCTTTATCCTGCGGCTGACGCGGTTCGTGCACGCTGATGTTGGCGCGCATTGCGGTACGGCCACTGTAACGATGCGGTTCACGCGCCAGTTTCTGGCCACGAATGCGGAAGCTCGCTTCAGGGGCAGCATCTTTAATGCCTGCCAGCTGAGGCAGTTTTTCGACAACCGCGTCGATAACGTGGTCGAGCTGCGTCCAGTCCACTTCACGGCTCTGCACGGTGCTGTGCAGGGAGTGCAGCCAGCGCCAGCTTTCCAGCATCACGGTGTTGCTGTCGTAGTACGCCGGGTCATAAACCTGGAAGAAACGCTGCGCGCGGCCTTCGTTGTTAATAACCGTACCGTCGCTTTCTGCGAAGCTTGCCGCAGAGAGGACCAGGTGCGCTTTATCCATAATCGCGGTGCGCTGATGGTCAACCACCATCACCAGCGGCGCTTTGGAGAGCGCGGCGTCAACGCGAGCGGCAGAAGCATGGCGATGAAGGTCGTTTTCCAGCACCACAACGGCGTCAGCGGCACCGGATTCCAGTTCGCTCAACGCAGCTTCCAGCGAGCCGCCGCCAATCATACCCAGACCAATGCTGTTAACCGCACGGGTAACCATGGTCACGCCAACGTCAGAACCGCGGTCTTTCAGGGCTTTGGCAACGTTCGCTGCCGCCTGAATGATCTCCGCGCTCCCGGCGTTGGTACCAGAAATAATCAGCGGTTTCTTCGCACCCGCCAGCGCCTGAACAATCACGTCAACCTTGTTTTGCAGGTCGCGATCCAGCTCAACGGCCGGAGAGTTGTTGTCCAACGCGTGTGCAATGGCAAAGCCAAGACGGGCCTGGTCTTCAACCGGCGCGCGGTAGGTCCACGCAGCGATATCATCCAGACGGGTGTCATCAATGCTGGTCACAAACAGAGGATGCTTGGCGCGCTGACCGATGTTCAGGATTGCCGCAATCTGCCAGTCAGCCACTTTCTGGGCTGCTGCCATTTCACGTGCTTTACCTTTCACCGCCTGGCGAACCGCCAGAGCCGCGCGAGCGCCGGTCTGAGTCAGGTCTTCACCCAGCACCAGAACTGCATCATAGGATTCGATTTCGCGCAGCGCAGGAGTATGAATACCGCCTTCGCGCAGCACTTTCAGCACCAGTTGCAGACGTTCCTGCTCACCCTGGGCGATACCGGTGTAGAAGTTTTCAGCCCCGACCAGTTCACGCAGCGCGAAGTTACTTTCAACGCTGGCACGTGGGGAGCCGATACCGATCACTTTCTTCGACTGACGCAGAATATCTGCCGCGCCCTGCATCGCTTGTTCAGCATTCAGGGTGATGAAGTCGTCGCCACGACGCTGAACCGGCTGACGCGGACGGTCTTTCAGGTTCACATAGCCATAACCGAAACGACCGCGGTCGCACAGGAAGTAGTGGTTAACGGTACCGTTATAACGGTTTTCGATACGACGCAGTTCGCCGTAACGTTCACCCGGGCTGGTGTTACAGCCGAGAGAGCACTGCTGGCAGATGCTTGGTGCAAACTGCATGTCCCATTTACGGTTGTAGCGCTCGGAGTGAGTTTTATCCGTGAATACGCCGGTCGGGCAGATTTCTACCAGGTTGCCGGAGAATTCGCTTTCCAGCGTACCGTCTTCCGGACGACCAAAGTAGACGTTGTCATGTGCGCCATATACGCCCAGATCCTGACCGTCTGCATAGTCTTTGTAGTAACGCACACAGCGGTAACAGGCGATGCAGCGGTTCATTTCGTGAGAGATGAACGGCCCCAGATCCTGGTTGCGGTGGGTACGTTTGGTAAAGCGATAACGACGGAAGCTGTGACCGGTCATAACGGTCATATCCTGAAGGTGGCAGTTACCGCCCTCTTCACAGACCGGACAGTCGTGCGGGTGGTTGGTCATCAACCATTCCACAACGCTTTCGCGGAACTGTTTAGCTTCTTCGTCATCAATCGAAATAAAGGTGCCTTCGGTGGCTGGCGTCATACAGGACATCACCAGGCGACCACGCGTGTCTTCCGCGTTTTGATATTGCTTCACCGCACACTGGCGGCAAGCACCGACGCTGCCCAGCGCCGGATGCCAGCAAAAGTACGGAATATCAAGGCCGAGCGACAGACAAGCTTCCAGCAGGTTGTCCGCCCCGTTGACCTCATATTCTTTGCCGTCTACATGAATCGTAGCCATTAGCATGCTTCCAGTTGGCTCGGTCGAAACCGAGCGTTAATCAAAATTCTGTCTTTACCAGCGCGCTTTCAGCAGGTTCGGCTGAATCCCATTAATGGCATGGGTATTGCTGAACGGCTGCTTGATGCCTGCTTCGAATTCGTCGCGGAAATATTTAATCGCGCTCTGCAGTGGCTCGACGGCACCCGGTGCGTGGGCACAGAAGGTTTTGCCTGGGCCCAGGAATCGACACAGTTGCTCAAGTGTCTCAATATCACCCGGCTGGCCTTCGCCACGCTCGATAGCACGCAGGATCTTCACGCTCCACGGCAGACCATCACGGCACGGTGTACACCAGCCGCAGGACTCGCGGGCAAAGAACTCTTCCAGGTTACGCACCAGCGACACCATGCCGATCTCGTGGTCGACGGCCATCGCCAGCGCCGTACCCAGGCGGCTGCCTGCTTTACCAATGCTTTCGAATTCCATTGGCAGATCAAGGTGGGCCTCGGTCAGGAAGTCTGTCCCTGCCCCACCCGGCTGCCAGGCTTTGAATTTCAGGCCATCACGCATACCGCCAGCATAGTCTTCAAGAATTTCACGTGCGGTGGTACCGAACGGCAGCTCCCAGACGCCAGGGTTTTTCACGCGACCGGAGAAGCCCATCAGCTTGGTACCGGCATCTTTGCTTGAGGAGATGCCCTGATACCACTCCACGCCGTTGGCGAGGATTGCCGGAACGTTACACAGGGTTTCGACGTTGTTTACGCAGGTCGGTTTACCCCATACGCCGGAGCTTGCCGGGAACGGTGGCTTGGAACGCGGGTTCGCACGACGACCTTCCAGGGAGTTAATCAGCGCGGTTTCTTCACCGCAGATGTAACGCCCGGCACCGGTGTGCACGAACAGTTCGAAGTCAAATCCAGTGCCCAGAATATTTTTACCGAGCAGACCCGCTTCGGTGGCTTCGGCAATCGCGCGACGCAGGTTTTCTGCCGCTTCGATGTACTCACCACGCAGGAAGATGTAGCCACGGTACGCTTTCAGCGCGAACGCGGAGATCAACATACCTTCCACCAGCAGGTGTGGCAGTTGCTCCATCAGCAGGCGGTCTTTATAGGTGCCCGGCTCCATTTCATCGGCGTTACACAGCAGGTAACGGATGTTCATGGATTCGTCTTTTGGCATCAGGCTCCACTTCAGACCCGTGGAGAAGCCTGCACCACCGCGCCCCTTCAGGCCGGAATCTTTTACCGCGTTAACGATATCGTCCGGTGCCATGCCACCGAGGGCTTTACGCGCACCGGCATAGCCGTTTTTGCTCTGATATTCGTCGAGCCATACCGGCTGTTTGTCATCGCGCAGACGCCAGGTCAGCGGATGGGTCTCAGCAGTACGAATTACCGTTTTCATTTGTACTGCTCCAGCAGGTCAGGAATGGCTTCCGGCGTCAGATGGCTGTGAGTGTCCTCATCAATCATCATGGTCGGCCCCTTGTCGCAGTTACCCAGGCAGCAGGTTGGCAGCAGAGTAAAGCGACCATCGAACGTGGTCTGGCCCGGCTTGATATTGAGCTTCTTCTCAATTGCTGCCTGAATGCCCTGATAACCGGTAATGTGACAAACGACGCTGTCACAATAGCGGATCACATGGCGGCCTACCGGCTGACGGAAGATCTGGCTGTAGAACGTGGCTACGCCTTCTACGTCACTGGCCGGAATACCCAGCACTTTTGCGATCTCATAGATCGCCCCATCCGGCACCCAACCACGCTGTTTCTGTACGATTTTCAGCGCTTCAATGGACGCCGCACGCGGGTCTTCGTAGTGGTGCATCTCGTGCTCAATGGCGGCACGCTCTGCTTCACTCAGCTCAAAAGCCTCGGTCTGTGGTTGTTGATTTTCGTGCATAATTAGCGGTCCACATCTGACATAACAAAATCGATACTACCCAGATACACAATCAGGTCGGAGACCAGACTGCCGCGGATGGCGGACGGGATCTGCTGCAGATGCGCAAAACTCGGCGTACGCACGCGGGTACGGTAGCTCATGGTGCTGCCGTCACTGGTCAGGTAGTAACTGTTAATACCCTTGGTCGCTTCAATCATCTGGAAGGATTCTTGTGCCGGCATGACCGGGCCCCAGGAAACCTGCAGGAAGTGGGTGATCAGGGTTTCGATATGTTGCAGCGTGCGCTCTTTCGGCGGCGGCGTCGTCAGCGGGTGATCCGCTTTGAACGGGCCTTCCGGCATGTTGTTGAGGCACTGCTCAAGAATGCGCAGACTCTGGCGCAACTCTTCCACTTTCAGCATCACGCGGGTGTAGCAGTCGGAAACGCCGCCGCCAACCGGGACTTCAAAGTCGAAGTTCTCATAGCCAGAGTAAGGACGGGCTTTACGCACGTCGAAATCAATACCGGTCGCACGCAGACCTGCACCTGTCGTACCCCACTCCAGCGCCTCTTTCGCACCGTAGGCAGCAACGCCCTGGGAACGGCCTTTCAGAATGGTGTTACGCAGTGCGGCTTTCTCGTAAGAGGCCAGACGTTTTGGCATCCAGTCGAGGAATTCACGCAGCAGACGGTCCCAGCCGCGCGGCAGATCGTGTGCCACACCGCCAATACGGAACCAGGCAGGGTGCATACGGAAACCGGTAATTGCTTCAACCAGATCGTAGATTTTCTGACGGTCGGTAAAGGCGAAGAAGACCGGAGTCATCGCACCCACGTCCTGAATGAACGTAGAGATGTACAGCAGGTGGCTGTTGATACGGAACAGCTCGGACAGCATAACGCGGATCACGTTAACACGATCCGGCGTAACGATACCCGCCAGTTTCTCAACGGCCAGCACGTATGGCATTTCGTTTACGCAGCCGCCGAGATATTCGATACGGTCGGTATACGGAATGTAGCTGTGCCAGGACTGACGCTCACCCATCTTCTCAGCACCACGGTGGTGGTAGCCGATGTCAGGCACGCAGTCGACAATCTCTTCGCCGTCAAGCTGAAGAATAATACGGAATGCACCGTGCGCAGACGGGTGGTTCGGACCGAGGTTAAGGAACATGAAGTCCTCGTTGTCGGTACCGCGCTTCATGCCCCAGTCTTCCGGCTTGAAGGTCAGCGCTTCCATCTCCAGATCCTGCTTGGCTTTGGTCAGCTCAAACGGATCGAATTCGGTGGCACGTGCCGGGTAGTCTTTACGCAGCGGGTGGCCAGTCCAGGTATGCGGCATCATGATGCGCGTCAGGTGCGGGTGGCCATCGAAGGTCATGCCGAACATTTCCCAGGTTTCACGCTCATACCAGTTGGCGTTCGGGAAAAGTTTGGTGATCGTCGGCAGATGCATGTCGTTTTCAGACAATGCCACCTTGAGCATGATATCCGTATTGCGGTCTATTGAGATCAGGTGGTAGAAAACGGAAAAATCCGCAGCAGGGAGGCCCTGGCGGTGGGTACGCAGACGTTCATCCATGCCGTGTAAGTCAAACAGCATGACGTACGGTTTTGGCAATTTCTTGAGGAAATCGACAACTTCCAGTAATTGCTCACGCTTCACCCAAACAACGGGTACCCCGGTGCGGGTAGCCTGAACAGTAAAGGCATCCGGCCCAAAACGGTTGCGCAGTTCGCCAATGACTGGGTCATCCAGATGATCCCGGGTCTGCCAGGCGGCTTCTTGCGCGGTTAAGTCGGTCATATTGTTCACCATTGCAAATGGTCCGTGGTGACTGTTGAGCCTGGCTTCGCGCTATTTGAGTAGTGATATGCGAAGGTGTTCTCCAGGCCTACAGGCGCAAATTAAATTTCGTCAGGCGTACGCAGATTGGTGACGGCAATACGTTCACCACGTTTACGCTCGCGCTCAGACTGCATGTTCGCGCGATACACACCCTGATCGCCAACAACCCACGACAGTGGGCGACGTTCTTTACCGATAGACTCCTGCAGCAGCATCAGCGCCTGCATGTAGGCTTCCGGGCGTGGCGGACAACCCGGGATGTACACATCCACTGGGATAAATTTATCTACGCCCTGCACGACGGAATAGATGTCGTACATACCGCCAGAGTTTGCACATGCGCCCATGGAGATTACCCATTTTGGCTCCAGCATCTGGTCATAAAGACGCTGAATAACAGGTGCCATCTTGGTAAAGCACGTACCGGCTACCACCATCAGGTCAGCCTGACGTGGGGAAGCACGCAGTACCTCTGCCCCAAAACGCGCAACGTCATGCACCGCAGTGAATGACGTCACCATTTCAACGTAGCAGCAAGAAAGGCCAAAGTTGTAAGGCCAGATGGAGTTCTTACGACCCCAGTTGACCATATCGTGCATGGCATGCTCGAGTTTGCCCATGTACACGCTTTTATTGACTTCTTGCTCCAGGGGGTCGGTTACGATCTCCTGTTTTTGCAGGGGGTAACGGTCATTCTCACCGTTAGGATCTATGCGGGTGAGCGTATAATCCATCTTATTGCCTCGCTGTTACTGCTGACGATTAGAGATACTGTTTTCCGGGTTGATGTGTTCACGACGTGAACGCGCAGGCGTCCAGTCAAGCGCGCCAATGCGCACCAGATAAACCAGACCGGCCAGTAGCACTAAAATGAAAATTGCGGCCTCGACAAAGCCCACCCAACCACTTTCGCGGATGGACGTTGACCATGCGAAAAGGTAAAGCGCTTCCACGTCAAAGATGACGAAGAACATGGCTACCAGATAGAACTTGGCAGACAGGCGTAAGCGAGCGGAACCTACTGAATCAATACCTGATTCGAAAGGTGTGTTTTTGTGCCTTGCACGGGCGCGACCGCCCAGGAACCAGCCGCCGACTAACATCAGGCAGCACAGGCCAATGGCTACAATAAGAAAGATTGCGAATGCCCAGTGATGAGCGATGACTTCTGTGGATGTTGACATACTCATTGCTTACTCATCAAAAGTGATACCTACGACACTGCTCTTGCTGGCAGATGGGCATCACATCGATTCATGGGGAGGAACAAATAACCTTACACTAACTGTCAGAAATGAGACGGAGACAGCAAAATGATGGGGTTTTTTACTCCTTTCTATAACCTATTGTCAACTTTAACAAAGGTTTCTTCACATTAAATTACATCGAGCGATTCTCATTAACATTTGGTGCCCTTTAACCCTGGTGGGTGCATGACTTTCCGTCAAATGTATGTTGTTGAATCGTGTCCGTTTCGGAAGTAAAAAAAATAACCCTCCTATTTTGACAGGATTTGCCAGCGATTCCTCCCCCCAAATAGGAGTATTTTCTTGATCTGCGACACGCTTTTGTTAATTCAACCGGAAAAACGGCAACATATTTCCTGTTTTTTTAACATGGGAGAGATGTGGATGAAGTTAGAACGGGAAACGGACAAGTTTTAAGCAAAAGCATTTAGCCTATTGATAAATAGAGAGTATCCTGAAAATCCATGCGTCATAAGCGGGTATTATTGCCAAAAAAAAGCCACTGCATGCGAAAATGGCATGAGCGGCTTTTTTTTACACTTACATTTTGTTACCAGAATTTTGAGCTATTGATCACTCAAAATCACCTTCAACGATCAGGGAATCATCCCCCCCTTCGGAGGTAACGTGTTCGAACTGCCACGGGTTATGGTAGTTTTCCATTGCCTCGAACACCACTTTCGCCAGCTCGTTATGGGTGGACGAGTTGTGGCAAAGCAGATATTCCGTATCGGGCAACACCGGAAGACCATCAGACTTACCCAACACACGCAGATCAGGGCTCATCATCTCTACCGGGCGTGCCGTTACGCCAAGCCCTGCTTTCACAGCAGCGCGAACCGCTGGCAACGTGGAAGCCACATACGCTAAACGCCACGGAATATTGGCTTCATTTAACGCCGTCAGCACCATATCGCGGAAAGGACTTGGGTCATCCAGTAAAACCAGTGGAACAGGCTCCCCTTTTTGCAGCACATATTCTGCTGCGCAATACCAGTGCGTTGGCGATGTACGCAACGTCAGGCAATCAAACTGCCCGGGACGATGCGTGGTGACCACCAGGTCGACCTTTTTCTCATCTAACATCTCAACCATAAAGGCATTGCGTTTTACGCTCACATCCAGCGCAAGCTTCGGATAAACCGAACTAATTCGATTGAGAAGGAACGGCAATATCGTATCTGCTGACTCATCAGATGCCCCTAAGGTTAACACCCCCTGGAGGTTGCTAAACATTAATGACATACATGCTTCATCATTAAAGCGAAGAATTTTCCTGGCATAACCCAGAAGCTGAATACCGTGTTCCGTTAAGAGCTTATTACGCCCATGACGGGCAAAAAGCTCTTTACCAACCAGTTGCTCCAGCCGCTGCATTTGCTGGCTAACGGCGGACTGGGTTCGGCAAACGGCGGCAGCAGCAGCTGCAAAAGTGTTGAGATCGGCGACCGCAACAAACGTTCTCAGCAGATCGAGGTCGAGATTCATTATCGGACGATTTGCATTTATCATATCTATTCACTTTCAGGTTGCTCGTGCGGAGCTGCCCGGGTTGAAGCTGTGTGTAACAGTTAAGCAATTCCCTCTGAAGGTTTTCCCTCGCATCCCGGCCCGGCAGACTGCCTGACAGATAGTTATTGTGCTGCTTTATATCAACAGTCAGAAAGCACGTTTCATGACGTTATTTTTATTCTCTTAAACGTTCAGGATATTTAGATGTTCGCAGGGTTATGTAAATTACATTAAAGGTACAACACCTTTTCTGCCATCTATATCGCAGCGCTGTCAACGTAGCGGGAAATGTTCGACACATCCCAGCCAGAGATAACTCCAACAATAACAATCAATTAATTCAGATAAGCAGTTCCAGATAAACAAAACATATGCATCTGTTGCCTGCTTTCCTGAAAGACATCTTAACCCAAATCCACTTTATTTATAAGTCTTATTGCAATATTGCGGATTAAAACGGGTTGTTAACCTTCTAAACTGATTTTATTAATATTAACTAAAGTTGCATTTTGTTCGTTAATAATAAATAAATTTTAATTTAGATTAAGGTCTTTCATTAATAATGCTTAACATTAATTTCACATGAGTAACTTTTAGCCACATCATGCTATTACGGTCAAATGTAGCAAGCATTCAGGTTTTACGAAAAGTCACGCAGCGTGACTTCCCACTCGGAGCCGCTCGCCAGTTATTTTCGCCAGCACAATATACAGCATTTTTCCAAATGAACAGTACAATTAACCTAAGCATGTGCTGTGCGCATAACTTTAAGACAGTAAAGAGGCACATCTATAGCGAAATAGATTCACCAGACTTTTGCTCTCTTCACAAAATCTTCTACTGCACACCCTTCAAAACGAAGCGAGGGGGGAGTACATTATTCCGTGCTAACTTCCACGGCAGGGAGTGGCAATAATAGCAAAAAGGTTAAGGTTCATGTCCCCTATCGAAAAATCCAGCAAGCTAGATAACGTCTGTTATGACATCCGTGGCCCGGTTCTGAAAGAGGCAAAACGCCTGGAAGAAGAAGGCAATAAGGTTCTTAAACTCAACATTGGTAACCCTGCGCCATTTGGTTTTGAAGCGCCGGATGAAATTCTGGTTGATGTGATCCGCAACCTACCCACCGCACAAGGCTATTGCGATTCAAAAGGACTTTACTCCGCGCGTAAAGCTATCATGCAGCACTATCAGGCTCGCGGTATGCGTGATGTTACCGTTGAAGATATCTATATTGGTAACGGCGTCTCTGAACTGATCGTGCAGGCGATGCAGGCGCTGCTGAACAGCGGCGACGAGATGCTGGTACCTGCGCCGGACTACCCGCTTTGGACGGCAGCCGTATCCTTGTCCAGTGGGAAAGCGGTGCACTACCTGTGCGACGAGTCTTCTGACTGGTTCCCGGATCTCGATGATATTCGCGCGAAAATCACCCCTCGTACGCGTGGCATCGTGATTATTAACCCGAACAACCCTACGGGTGCGGTCTATTCCAAAGAACTCCTGATGGAGATCGTCGAGATCGCCCGTCAGCACAACCTGATCATCTTTGCCGACGAAATTTACGACAAGATCCTGTACGACGCGGCGCAGCATCACTCTATCGCCGCGCTGGCACCAGACTTGCTGACCGTGACCTTTAACGGTCTGTCTAAAACCTACCGAGTGGCCGGTTTCCGTCAGGGCTGGATGGTATTGAACGGCCCGAAAAAACACGCCAAAGGCTATATTGAAGGGCTGGAGATGCTGGCCTCCATGCGTTTATGTGCCAACGTACCGGCGCAGCACGCGATCCAGACGGCGCTCGGTGGCTATCAGAGCATCAGCGAGTTTATTGTCCCTGGCGGTCGTCTGTACGAACAGCGTAACCGCGCATGGGAACTGATCAACGACATCCCTGGCGTTTCGTGCGTGAAGCCGAATGGCGCGCTCTATATGTTCCCGAAAATTGACGCGAAGCGCTTCAATATTCATGACGACCAGAAAATGGTGCTCGATTTCCTGCTGCAGGAAAAAGTGCTGCTGGTTCAGGGGACGGCGTTTAACTGGCCGTGGCCGGATCACGTGCGTATCGTGACGCTGCCGCGCGAAGACGATCTCGAAATGGCCATCAGCAGATTCGGGCGATTCCTTTCCGGCTATCATCAGTAATCTTAAAAATCAGGCTACCTCGGTAGCCTGATTTGCATCTTCCCTCCCCTCCCCGCACAATGAAGTCTGTCGCAGTGAAGACAAAAGGTACCTTATGAGTCAGAGTCATTTCTTTGCCCACCTCTCCCGCCTGAAACTCATCAACCGCTGGCCGCTGATGCGCAACGTGCGCACTGAGAATGTATCGGAGCACAGTTTGCAGGTTGCCATGGTTGCTCACGCGCTGGCCGCCATTAAAAACCGCAAATTTAACGGCCAGGTCAACGCGGAACGCATTGCCCTGCTGGCGATGTACCATGACGCGTCTGAAGTGCTGACCGGCGATCTACCTACGCCGGTGAAATATTTCAACTCGCAGATTGCGCAGGAATATAAGGCCATCGAGAAAATTGCCCAGCAGAAGCTGATCGATATGGTGCCTGAGGAGTTACGCGATATCTTTGAGCCACTGATCGATGAGCATCAGTACACGGAAGATGAAAAGTCGCTGGTCAAACAGGCCGACGCGCTATGCGCCTACCTGAAGTGTCTGGAAGAACTCTCTGCAGGAAACAACGAATTTTTACTGGCGAAAACACGTCTGGAGAAAACGCTGGAATCCCGCCGCAGCGAAGAGATGGATTATTTTATGCAGGTGTTTGTACCGAGCTTCCATTTATCGCTGGACGAGATTAGCCAGGATTCACCGTTGTAACTTTTGCCGGGTGGCGGCTTCGCCTTACCCGGCAAAATTCTCAGAACGGGAACAGGACCGGTATCAATAGCACGCACACCAGCATCACCAGCACGGTGAACGGCACGCCCAGTTTCACAAAATCGCTGAATCGGTAGTTCCCCGGCCCCAGTACCAGGGTATTGACCGGTGAAGAGACTGGCGTCATAAACGCTGCTGATGCCGCCATCGCCACCATCATCGCAAAGGGATACGGCGACACGCCCATGGATTTCGCCATCGCCAGCGCAATTGGCGCCATCAATACCGCCGTCGCGGTGTTTGAGATAAACAGACCGATGGTGGCGCACATAATAAACAGGCAGACCATCATCATGTACGGCCCATACCCGCCGCCAACGTCCATCAAACCTTTAACGATCAGATCTACCCCGCCGGTTTTTTGCAGCGCCAGGGCGAAGGGCATCATCCCGACGATGAGAATAATGCTCGGCCAGTGAATCGCTTTATACGCACTTTCGGCGTCAATACAGCGGAATTTTCCCATCAGTAAACAGGCAATAATCGCCGCCACAGGGTTAGGTATTTCATCGGTCAGCATCAGCGCTACCATTAGCACCAGACAAAAAATGGCGTGGGGAGCCTGACTGTGGGCCGGAGAGGCATCGCTCTCCTCAACTGGCATGTTGAGCACCACAAAATCACGCCCTTTTTGCCCGAGCTGGCTGATGAGCTTCCAGTTACCGACGACCAGAAAAATATCCCCCAACTGGATAGGCTCATCCACGACGGCCCCATCCATCGCGACGCCATCACGCTTCAATCCCACCACGTTTAAACCATAGCGGGTTCGGAAGCCGATTTCGCGCACGGTTTTGCCCAGTAGTTCCGATTCCGGGATCAGCGACACTTCGGCCATGCCGACATCGAGCGCCTGGTCTGAGAAATACTCTCCGCGAAGTACCATCGGCTCCAGCATTTGCTCGCTGCAGAATTCACGCAGATCCACATCTGCGGTGGACATATCAATCAGCAGGACATCCCGCGCACGAAATTCCGAAACCCCGTTAACGTTGACGATAACCCGACGAAAACGACGCCAGCGCTCTACACCGATCACATTCGCGCCATAACGTTCACGCAGCCTCAGGTCGTCAAGCCGCTGCCCAACCATCGGCGAACCGGGGCGAATGGCCAGACGGCGCGCACGCCCTGTGAGGCGGTACTCTTTGATCAGATCGCGGAAGGTACGTCGCTTCCAGCCCTCTTTGGTTTTATCCTGCTTTTCCCCTTTCAGAGCAAAACGGGTCAGCAGCATGTAGACCACGCCCAACAGAAGAATGACCAACCCAAGCGGGGTGACGCTGAAAAAACTGAACCCCTGGAATCCTTCCCGGATCAGCTCGCTGTTAACGACCAGGTTTGGCGGCGTTGCCACCAGCGTCATCATACCGCTGATCAAACCCGCAAAACTCAAAGGCATCATCAGGCGCGACGGCGAGGTCTGCATCCGCATGGAAACACTCAGCACCACCGGGATAAAAATCGCCACCACGCCCGTTGAGCTCATAAACGCCCCCAGCCCGGCGACGGTCAGCATCAGATAGATCAACATCTTTGTTTCACTGCTACCGGCCACCTTCACCAGCCATGCTCCCATGATGGTCGCTACGCCGGTACGCACCAGTCCATCGCCAATAATAAACAGGGCGGCAATCAGAATGACGTTGGGATCGCTAAACCCGGAGAAGGCTTCCGGCAGCGTGAGCGTACCGCTCAGCACAAAAGCAACGATGATAAACAAGGCGACCGCATCCATACGCACCTTGCCCGTGGCGAAAAGAATGATGGCGATTAAAAGCAGGCTAAGGACCCAAATCAGTTCACCGTTCACAACATGTCCTTGTCAGTGGGAGATGAGAATTTTTTACCATAAAAAAGCCCCAACAAGGTGGGGCTATATCATGGGATTACATTTTCAGCGAGACGGTTACAACGCCGTCTGGTGCTTTTGAAACAGCCAGTGCCGTCAAAGAATCAAGTACAAAGTCCGCTTCACTCAGCCGGGGGGAACCCGTCGGAACGTTGACGGCGATAACGTGGCTACCGGCGTTTAACCCGGCAAGGACGCCTGCTGCTGCATCTTCGACCACTACACACTCTGCCGGAGCGAGCCCCAGCAATTCAGCACCCAGTAAAAAAGCGTCGGGTTCAGGTTTTCCGCGCTTAACGCGCTCCGCCGTGATAAACACTTCGGGCGTTGGCAGACCTGCCGCCTTGTGTCGGGCGTGAGCAACCGGCACGGAACCGGAGGTGACAATCGCCCATGGGATCTGTGCCTCGTTCAGATGCTCAAGCAGTTCGCGTGCCCCTGGTAATGCAGTGATGCCGTCCGTATCGGTGGCTTCAATGTGTTCCAGGTATTTGAACTCCGCCTGAATGTCGTCCTCAGAGCGTCCGGCCAGGAAGTGCCTTAGCGAGGTTATGGCCTGTTTGCCATGGATAAAATTCAGCACATCCTGATGGTCGATGCCATGTCTGTCAGCCCAATGGCACCAGGAGCGCTCCACAACCGGCAGCGAATCCACCAGCGTACCGTCCAGATCAAACAGAAAACCTCTACACTGCACACGCACCTCCGTCAGGCATTAATGATTTGTTGAATTTCGTTGCTGCTTAAATGGTACTGGCGCGGACAGCCGTGCCACGCGCTCAACATGCGCTGGTATTTATCCCACATTGGGGTCTGCGCGTTGAAGCCGTGAGTGCCCGCATCAAAGTGGGTATAACGCCCCTCGGTATTCACCATAAAGCGAACATAGCTCAGATAACGCGCTTCTGTAGCAGCATCAAAGCCTAAGAAGGTGACACGGCGCTCGTCAATGGACTGCTGATCTTTAAGATTCGTCCAGGACACATGCAGGGCGTGATACATCTCCATAATGTCGATCACGATGCGGCAGGTTTCTTCTTTCAGCTCACCAAACTCGCGATCCAGTTCGCGCATTTGCAAACCAAAGCCGCGTTCGACGATGGTCTGCAGGCGGCTGTAGCGCGCAGCGTTATCGGGATCAAGCATAGTCATCATCTTGTACTGGTTAGACAAAATCAGACGTTGAGCATGGGTCATTTCCATCTTTCGACTCCTGTAGCGCATTGCACTTAAAAAAAAGACACGGTAACTGATTGTTACTGTGCCTTCTTTTAATAGTCGTTTCGATGATCAATCACAAATCATCGAGGAATGTTTTATCAAGTTGCTTAAAAGCTCGCTTAAGCGTGTCGGCCAGCGCCTGGTAATCCGGCTTGCCTTCGACCGGGGCAAGCGCCTGGCCTGCCTCTTCCAGTTTTCCGCGAACTTCATAAAACCAGTGTAAAATAGAAGGCGGAAGCGGTGTGATGGAGCGTTTACCTAACCACCAGAGCCCCTGCATTGGCAGACTTAACGCGAAAAGCGCCGTCGCGACCGCCGGACCAAGCTGACCGCCCAACGCGATTTGCCAGCACAGGGTAAAGATAGCGACGGGAGGCATAAATCGAATCGCATAGCGCGTTGCGCGGATGGTACGATTCTCTATAAACATGGGTGCAAGACGCTTTTCCATCGGCCACGTCTTTGCGTAATGCTGTCCCCGACGAAACAGACTAAAGAAATTTACGGTCGGGTTCTCTGGTGTCGACATGGCTGTACCTCAACTTCACATATAAAATTTAAAATTTTCGTGCAAAACCACAACAGGCGATGACAACGTTCAAAATATTTTGTCATCCCTACCCCGTATCGGGTATCCTGTGCCAGCCTGATAGGGCCATAGACGAGAATCATTAACTCGTCAAATTATCGCATATTATGCCATTGTCTGAAAAATGTTCAAAATGGCATAAAATCATAGGTATTTCTTTCATCATGCCAGAATGTTCGTTTGGCATGATGTTAATCATAAATGTCTGAGTCATCATGCGTTACGCTGTTAGACTCACTGACGTTTTTTTAGCCACGTATCAATAATAGGTACTTCCATGTCGAGTAAGTTAGTACTGGTTCTGAACTGCGGTAGCTCCTCACTGAAATTCGCCATCATCGATGCGCTCAACGGTGACGAATACCTCTCTGGTTTGGCCGAATGTTTCCATCTGCCTGAAGCACGTATCAAGTGGAAGATGGACGGCAGCAAACAAGAAGCGGCTTTAGGTGCAGGCGCCGCTCACAGTGAAGCGCTGAACTTTATCGTTAACACTATTCTGGCACAAAAACCAGAACTGTCTGCTCAGCTGACTGCGATTGGTCACCGTATCGTCCACGGCGGCGAAAAATACACCAGCTCCGTCGTGATCGACGACTCTGTTATTCAGGGCATCAAAGATGCTGCCTCGTTTGCACCGCTGCACAACCCGGCGCATCTGATCGGTATCGCTGAAGCGCTGAAATCCTTCCCGAATCTGAAAGATAAAAACGTGGCCGTGTTTGACACCGCGTTCCATCAGACCATGCCGGAAGAGTCTTACCTCTATGCCCTGCCATACAGCCTGTACAAAGAGCACGGTGTTCGTCGCTACGGCGCGCACGGCACCAGCCACTTCTATGTGACTCAGGAAGCGGCAAAAGTACTGAACAAGCCAGTTGAAGAGCTGAACATCATCACTTGCCACCTGGGCAACGGTGGTTCTGTTTCTGCTATCCGCAACGGTAAATGCGTTGATACCTCCATGGGTCTGACCCCACTGGAAGGTCTGGTGATGGGTACACGTTCCGGTGATATCGACCCGGCGATTATCTTCCACCTGCACGACACTCTGGGCATGAGCGTTGATCAGATCAACAAGATGCTGACCAAAGAGTCTGGCCTGCTGGGTCTGACCGAAGTGACCAGCGACTGCCGTTATGTTGAAGACAACTACGCAGAAAAAGAAGACGCTAAACGTGCAATGGACGTTTACTGCCACCGTCTGGCGAAGTACATCGGCTCTTACACTGCGCTGATGGAAGGCCGTCTGGACGCGGTTATCTTCACCGGTGGTATCGGTGAGAACGCGGCAATGGTGCGTGAACTGTCCCTGGGCAAACTGGGCGTTCTGGGCTTCGACGTTGATCACGAGCGTAACCTGGCTGCCCGTTTCGGCAAGTCTGGCTTCATCAACAAAGAAGGCACCCGCCCGGCTATCGTTATCCCAACTAACGAAGAGCTGGTCATCGCGCAAGACGCAAACCGTCTTACCGCCTGATTCCACACCGCCAGCTAAGCTGGCGGTGCTGTTTTGTAACCCGCCCAATTTCGGCGGTAACGAAAGAGGATAAACCGTGTCCCGTACTATTATGCTGATCCCTACCGGAACCAGCGTCGGCCTGACCAGCGTCAGCCTTGGCGTTATCCGTGCTATGGAACGCAAAGGCGTTCGTCTGAGCGTTTTTAAGCCAATCGCCCAGCCTCGTGCCGGTGGCGATGCGCCAGACCAGACCACCACCATCGTTCGCAAGAACTCCAATCTGCCAGCGGCTGAACCGCTGAAGATGAGCCACGTTGAGTCTCTGCTGTCCAGCAACCAGAAAGACGTGCTGATGGAAGAGATCATCGCCAACTACCACGCTAACACGCAAGACGCGGAAGTGGTGCTGGTTGAAGGTCTGGTCCCGACCCGCAAACACCAGTTTGCCCAGTCTCTGAACTTCGAAATCGCGAAAACCCTGAACGCAGAGATCGTTTTCGTGATGTCTCAGGGCACTGATACCCCTGAGCAGCTGAACGAGCGTATCGAACTGACTCGCAGCAGCTTCGGCGGCGCGAAAAACACCAACATCACTGGCGTAATCGTTAACAAACTGAATGCGCCAGTTGATGAGCAGGGCCGTACTCGCCCTGATCTGTCCGAGATCTTCGACGACTCCTCCAAAGCGAAAGTCATCAAAGTTGATCCGGCTAAACTGCAGGAATCCAGCCCGCTGCCAGTACTTGGCGCGGTACCATGGAGTTTCGATCTGATTGCCACCCGTGCAATCGACATGGCGCGTCACCTGAACGCCACCATCGTTAACGAAGGCGACATCAATACCCGCCGCGTGAAATCCGTGACCTTCTGTGCGCGTAGCATTCCGCACATGCTGGAACACTTCCGCGCAGGTTCCCTGCTGGTAACGTCTGCAGACCGTCCTGACGTCCTGGTTGCAGCGTGCCTGGCCGCGATGAACGGCGTGGAAATCGGCGCCATCCTGCTGACCGGTGCCTACGAGATGGACCCGCGCGTCAGCAAACTGTGCGAACGCGCGTTTGCCACTGGCCTGCCAGTCTTCATGGTGAACACCAACACCTGGCAGACCTCTCTGAGCCTGCAGAGCTTCAACCTGGAAGTACCGGTTGATGACCACGAGCGTATCGAGAAAGTTCAGGAATACGTTGCGGGTTACATCAACGCAGACTGGATCGAATCCCTGACGGCGACCTCCGAGCGCAGCCGTCGTCTGTCTCCTCCTGCGTTCCGTTATCAGCTGACCGAGCTGGCGCGTAAAGCGGGCAAACGCGTTGTTCTGCCAGAAGGCGACGAACCTCGTACCGTTAAAGCGGCGGCTATCTGTGCAGAACGCGGCATCGCGACCTGTGTGCTGCTGGGCAACCCGGACGAGATCAACCGCGTAGCGGCCTCTCAGGGCGTTGAACTGGGTGCCGGTATCGAAATCGTTGACCCGGAAGTGGTTCGCGAAAGCTATGTTGCACGTCTGGTTGAGCTGCGTAAGAGCAAAGGCATGACCGAAGCCGTTGCGCGTGAACAGCTGGAAGACAACGTAGTGCTGGGTACGCTGATGCTGGAGCAGGACGAAGTTGACGGCCTGGTTTCTGGTGCAGTTCACACCACTGCGAATACCATTCGTCCGCCATTGCAGCTGATCAAAACAGCGCCAGGCAGCTCTCTGGTTTCTTCCGTGTTCTTCATGCTGCTGCCTGAACAGGTTTATGTTTACGGTGACTGCGCGATTAACCCGGATCCAACTGCAGAGCAGCTGGCTGAAATCGCTATCCAGTCTGCTGACTCCGCGATTGCCTTCGGCATCGAACCACGCGTGGCCATGCTCTCTTACTCTACCGGTACCTCTGGTGCAGGTAGCGATGTAGAGAAAGTCCGTGAAGCAACTCGTCTGGCACAGGAAAAACGTCCTGACCTGATGATCGATGGCCCGCTGCAGTACGATGCTGCGGTTATGGCTGACGTTGCGAAATCCAAAGCGCCGAACTCACCGGTTGCAGGTCGCGCGACCGTGTTCATCTTCCCTGATCTGAACACCGGTAACACCACCTACAAAGCGGTACAGCGTTCTGCAGACCTGATCTCCATCGGGCCAATGCTGCAGGGTATGCGCAAACCTGTGAACGACCTGTCCCGTGGTGCGCTGGTAGACGATATCGTCTACACCATCGCGCTGACCGCGATCCAGTCTTCACAGCAGCAGTAAGTTTTACTGCAACAAAAAGGCGACCCTCTGGTCGCCTTTTTTATTTACAGCAGCTCACGCGCCGCCGACACAATGTCATGTGCTGTCAGGCCATACTCCTTCTGCAGGAAATCCTGTGTCCCCACCTGGCCATAACGCTCCTTCACGCCAACCCGACGCATCGGTACCGGGCAGGTTTCTACCAGCACTTCCGCAACGGCTGAACCCAGCCCGTTATGAATACTGTGGTTTTCGCAGGTGACGATACGCCCGGTTTTCTCGGCGTAGTTTTTCACCAGCATCCGGTCGATAGGCTTCAGGGTAAACATGTCGATGACCGCCGCGCTGACGCCCTCCTTCTCCAGCTGACGCGCCGCTTCCAGTGCTTCCGCCACCATAATGCCATTGGCAATCAGGGTAATATCGGTGCCTTCGCGCAGCACATTGCCTTTGCCGATGGTAAACGTCGAGCCAGGCGCGTACACGCTCGGTGCTTGCTTACGGATGGTACGTACCCAGTAGAAGCCTTCGAGGTCGATAAGCTGGCGCAACACGTCTTCAAACATTACCGCGTCGGTGACTTCCAGCACCACCGAGTGCGCCAGACCGCGAACGATACCCATGTCTTCAAACGACATATGCGTTCCGCCGTTGTGGCAGGCCGTCACGCCTGCATCTGAAGCTATCACCTTCACGTTGTTGCGCTGGTAGTCAAGGGACATAAACAGCTGATCAAAACAGCGACGGCTGGCGAAGGCGGTAAAGGTATGAACAAACGGTTTACGCCCGGTGAGAGACAACCCTGCAGCCGTACCAATCACGTTCGCTTCCATGATGCCGCAGTTAATCACATGCTGCGGATAATCACGCGCCACGCTATCCATCGCCATAGAGCTCATCAGATCCGCTTCAAGGGCGATAATCTCACTTCCCGCCTCAATCTGCTTAGCCACAAAACTCGCGTAGACTTTACGCATCTCAATGGCATCTTTCTGTCCTGCTGGTGCAACCTTAATCATGTGTAGCCTCCAGTTGGCGGATAGTCTCATCGAGGGCCGCTTTGCTCTCTGCGGTCAATCGCAGATGGTGCGAGTTACTGAGCTGCTCCAGATACGGCACCCCCTGCCCTTTAATGCTGTCCAGGATCACCACTCTTGGGCGAGCATCTTTCGCCGGAACCAGAGAGGTCACTTTCAGCAGCGCCGGAATATCGTCTCCTTTGACCGTCACCACGTCATAGCCAAAAGCGCGGAATTTTCCTTCCAGGTCGAACGCACAGATAATATCGTCCAGCTCGCCATCCAGCTGCTGCTTGTTCCAGTCCACAAATACCGTCAGGTTGTTCAGGCGATGGTGCGCAATAAACTGGAACGCTTCCCAGCACTGCCCTTCGTTCAGCTCGCCGTCACCGACGATGCAAAAGACTCTGTTTGGCCGCCCTGCCAGCTTGTGCGACAGCGCCATTCCCCCGGCAATGGAGATCCCTTGCCCCAAGGATCCCGTGGTGGCATCCACGCCACGCGTTTTCAGGCGATCCGGATGGCTTGGCAGTCGGGTACCGTTCTGGTTCAGTGTGCTCAGTTCTTCCACCGGGAAGTAACCCTTGATCGCCAGCGTGCTGTAGAGCGCCGGGCCCGCATGACCTTTCGACAGGACAAAGTAGTCACGCTCTGGCCAGTCCGGATCGGCCGGGTCGATTTTCATCACCGCACCGTACAGCACGGCCAGCGTTTCAACCACCGACATACTGCCACCGTAGTGTCCAAAGCCCAGCTGCGTCAGGGATTTCAGGGTCTCAAGACGGATCTGACGTGCGAGTTCGGTTATCTCTTTCTCATTCATGATTTGGCTCCGGTGTTTTCCTGCGCGTTACCGCCTGCAGGTTTGTTTTTCGCGAAGACGTTGTACGCCACCAGCAGCGCGAATAGCGCCACAACCAGCCCGGTAATGGCAAGCGGCGACAGGAAGCGCGCCAGGTTGCCGAGCACAATCCCAACCGCGCCGAAATCTGCGTCCGAGAACGTTGTGTTAGCAAAGCCAATTGCGCCCAGCACCGGTAATAGCAGTACCGGCAGGAAGGTGATCAGCAGCCCGTTGGCAAAGGCGCCAATCATTGCCCCGCGACGTCCACCGGTGGCGTTACCGAACACGCCCGCCGTTGCGCCGGTGAAGAAGTGCGGCACCACGCCCGGGAGTATCAGTACCCAGTTAAACTGGCCGCAGATGATCAGCCCCACAATCCCACCCAGAAAGCTGAACAGGAAGCCAATCAGCACCGCGTTTGGTGCATACGGATAGACCACCGGGCAGTCCAACGCCGGGCGCGCATTGGGCACCAGTTTTTCCGAGAAGCCGGTAAAGGCCGGAACGATTTCCGCCAGGATCAGGCGCACACCCTGCAGGATGATGAACACGCCCGCCGCGAAGGTAATCGCCATGATGATGGCGTAGACCAGGTAGTTCTGACCGCCGCTGAAGGTGGCCTCAACGTATTCACGCCCGGCACTCACCGCCATGATCAGATAGATAATCATCATGGTCAGCGAGATGGAGATGGAACTGTCGCGAAGGAAGCTCAGGTTCTTCGGCAGGTTCATCTCTTCGGTTGAGCGGGAGCCTTTGCCAACCTTGCTGCCAATCCAGCCGGAAAGCACATAGCCCAGCGTGCCGAAGTGACCAAAGGCGATATCGTCGTTACCGGTGATACGCTTCATATAACGCTGCGCAATTGCCGGGAAGAAGGCCATTACCAGGCCGAGGATCAGCGAGCCGGTAAAGACCAGCCCTACGCCTTCAAAGCCCGCTACCGTCAGGATCACACCAATCATGCACGCCATGTAAAAGGTGTGATGCCCGGTCAGGAAGATATACTTCAGGCGGGTAAAGCGAGCGACGATAATATTCGCCACCATCCCGAAGGCCATAATCAGTGCGGTCGCGGCACCGTATTTCTCAAGCGCAATCGACACAATCGCTTCATTGTTTGGAATAATCCCCTGGATAGTAAAAGCGTGCTCAAACATGCCGCCTAAAGGATTTAATGACCCTACCAGTACTGTGGCACCACCACCCAGCACAATAAATCCCAGGATAGTTTTAATTGTCCCTTTCACCACGTCCGAAAACGCTTTTTTCTGTGCAACCAAACCGATTAACGCAATTAACCCCACCAGCACAGAAGGGACTTTTAATATATCAACAACGAAATTCAGCGTTTCAAGGATAAACATATCCACCTCGCCTTATCAGGGTTATTGTCTTTCGAACCAGGCACGCAGTTGCGCTTCAAGTTCGTTGATGTCGATGATGTTGTTGATCACCACCAGCTGGCTTTCCGGCACGCTGGCGCTGGCCGCAATGTCTTTTGCCATCACGAACAGGTCGGCCGCGCCCGGTGTGGCCGAGGAGAGATCGGAGTGTTCAACCTCGGCCTCAATCTCCAGCTTTTTGAGCACCTTTTTGATATTCATTTCGACCATAAAACTACTGCCCAGGCCAGAACCGCAAATAGCCATGATTTTCATTGTTGTCCCCTTTTTTTGAGTAGAGCACGCCCCATCACGCCGGCGCGTAATGTTGTGAAAAATCGGATTAAAGAATTAAATCAGAAGCGGTCAATAATCGTTTTAATTTCCTCCAGGGTATTCGCCTGATGCAATTCAGCCATATCTTCATCGCTGGAAAATAGCTCAGCCAGTGCAGAAATCATCTCGATATGGCTATGTTTGTCCGGCGCCGCGAGCATAATAATGACATCGACAGGGTCAAACTCACCGGCACCAAAAGAGACGCCCTGTTTTAGTTTTAATAAAGACAACCCCAGTCCTTTGGCTCCTTCCTCCGGCCGCGCATGCGGCATCGCCAGCCCTGGTGCCAGCACATAGTAAGGTCCTAATGTACGATGTTGTTCAACGATCGCCGTGACGTATTCCGGCGCGATCACCTTCAGATCCAGCAACGGTTTTGCACATATCTCCAGCGCCTGTGGCCAGCTTTCAACGCTTTCCTGAAGCGTGATGGTTGTATCATATATCCATTTATTCAGCACTTTTCACTCCCGTCACACTGCAAAAGATGAGCAAACTTTATTCAACACATCAATACTTGGCTGCGATCAAGATCACAAAGATAGCGCTACCAATCGCTAACATTCAGAAATGTGATAGCGCTATCAAATTGTAATCATGGAGTTAAATCACAGCAAAAAAAGGGATTTAGGGCGTATACTGCCTCTCACGTGAAACGAAGGAAAATAAGAACGCGTCTGGTCAGCAGGAAGGTGTATGTCTCTAACCCGAAAACGGCGCAGTACCGGTAAAGTGACACTCGCCGATGTCGCACAGCTTGCCGGTGTGGGCACGATGACCGTGTCCCGTGCACTCCGCACGCCTGAACAGGTTTCCGATAAACTGCGAGAAAAAATTGAAGCCGCGGTGCAAGAGTTAGGTTATATGCCCAATCTTGCGGCCAGTGCACTGGCCTCAGCCTCGTCATGGACGATTGCGATGGTCGTTCCTAATCTCTCCGAGGCCGGCTGTTCAGAGATGTTCGCCGGGCTACAGCAGGTGCTGCAGCCTGCCGGCTATCAGATCATGCTGGCAGAATCCCAGCATCGTCTTGAACAGGAAGAGAAGCTGCTGGAGACGCTGCTGGCGTCGAATATTGCCGCCGCCATTTTGCTCAGTGTTGAACACTCTGACACTGTCCGCCACTGGCTGAAAAATGCCTCCATTCCGGTAATGGAAATGGGGGCCATGCGTGCCGATCCGATTGATATGAATATCGGGATTGATAACGTAGCGGCCATGTACGAACTGACGGAAATGGTCATTAAGCGCGGCTATCAAAATATTGGTCTGCTGTGCGCCAACCAGGAACAGTGGATTTTCCAGCAGCATTTACAGGGCTGGTACAAAGCGATGCTTCGCCACCATATGTCACCGAACCGGGTCATTAACGCTGCCATGCCGCCAGTTTTCTCGACCGGCGCCGCGCAACTGCCGGAATTCCTGCTGGCATGGCCTGAACTGGATGCGCTGGTGTGCGTCTCAGACGAACTGGCCTGTGGCGCGCTGTATGAATGTCAGCGCAGGCGAATCAAGGTACCAGACGATCTGGCGGTGGTAGGCTTTGGCGACAGCGATGTGAGCCGCGTCTGTCAGCCGCCGCTGACGACGATGGCAGTGCCGCATCGTAAGATTGGGATTGAAGCAGGGAAAGCACTTCTGGAACGTCTGAATGACGGAGACTGGCGCGATCAAAAGCCCATCGCGTCCAGTCTGTGTCTGCGAGAGAGTTGCTAAGGCTTACTCAGCCTCTTCCTCTTTCTCTGATTTGGTCGACTCGTTATTCGCGTTACGGCTCATCCACAGTGCCAGCGCTTTTAATGAATCTGGAGTGAACTCGTCGCAACGCGCGGTAATTTCTTCCGGCGTCATCCAGTTCACTTCGCTGACTTCTTCTTCCTGCAGGGCAAACGGCCCGTGAGAGACGCAGCTAAACAACCCGCCCCAGACGCGGCAGTTTTCATCCTCAAAATAGAACTGCCCATGTTCGGCAAACGGTACGCCCGCAATACCTAACTCTTCTTCCGCTTCACGACGCGCGGAATCCAGCAGCACTTCATCAGCCTGGACCACACCGCCTGCAGTGGCATCCAGCATACCCGGGAGAAAATCTTTGGTGTCCGTGCGGCGCTGAACCAGAATTTTACCCATACCGTCATGAACAACGATATATGTCGCACGATGACGCAGACGTTCCGCACGCATTTGTTCGCGGCTGGCCTGCGCGATCACTTCATTCTCTTCGCTGACAATGTCAACCCACTCTGTACTTGCCAAATGATTCTGCTCCACCATCGGGAAACCTTCTCGTCTAAGCGCTCTTTCGGCGCGTTTGCAGTTGAGGTGTAACTTACGGATTAATCGCTACCTGCGCAATAACTTGCTGATCATTAAGTGCGATAACGCTTAACGTATTTCCATCGAGCATGCCATAGCTCGCAGGGTATCCGCCTTTGGGTATGCTGACCGACCCCGGGTTAAAGTGATAAATCTCACCGCGCTTTTCAGCAACCGGAATATGAGTATGACCGTAAACCAGGACATCGCCAGCCGCCAGCGTCGGGAGATTATCCGGGCTAAAAAGATGTCCATGCGTCAGAAACAGGCGACTTTTTTCCAGCAGTACCTGTTGCCACGGCGCGGTAAGAGGAAAATGCAACAGCATCTGATCGACTTCGCTGTCGCAGTTACCGCGAACGGCGATGATGCGCGAGGCATGCTGGTTGAGCTTTTCCGCCACTTGCGCCGGGGCATAGCCTTCCGGTAGCGCATTACGCGGTCCGTGATTGAGCACATCGCCCAGAATGATCAGCCACTGCGCACCGCTTTGCGCAAACAGGGAAAGAACTCGCTCGGTAGCGGGCAGCGATCCATGGATATCCGACGCAAACATTAGTTTCATCAGTCACTCCTCGGGAAAACAAACTGCCCTTATCATACCTGAAGCGCCAGGGGTTATCAGCCCGCACGCTTAGCGGAGAGTGCCACATAGCGCTGCACAGAGGCTCGCTGCCATTGAAACGCAGCATAATCCACCAGCAGTTGCGGCACTTCATCACCGTTGAGGATTAAGCGGTTTAACATCAACGCCAGATCGGCGTCGGCAATGCACCACTCGCCGAACAGGTTCGGGTTGCCATGCGCAAGCAGTGAGGTGGCGGTTTCAATCAGTTTTTGCGCGCTTTCTGTGCCTTCTGCGCTCAGGGCTGGTTTTTTCACCCCGGCAAACACAACGTCCGTCGAGCGTTCCACGCGAATCGGTACCAGATCGCTACGCAGCCACGCCTGAATCTGCCGCGCCCGGGCACGCTTTTGCAGATCGTGAGGGTAGATACGTTCCCATTCTGGTGGCGCGAAGCGATCTTCCAGATATTCATCAATCGCTGACGATTCGCTCAGCGCAAATCCATCTATTTCCAGCACCGGTACACGTCGGGTCAGGTCGTAGCCCTGCCACTGCGGCTTGAGATGTTCACCACCATCAAGATCAACGGTCTTCAGCGTAAAAGTGAGCCCCTTTTCAGCCAGCGCAACGTATACGCTCATTACATAGGGAGAAAAGAAATTCGCATCGGACCACAATGTGATTACAGGCTGGTTCATAACATCCTCATCGGCTGATCGGTTTTTACTCAACATATAATCTCTTTGCCTTGCTGTCACTTGATGAAAACTCACGATTTACAACAACCACCTATACTCATTTTCATGACGCCATTCTTCACATGGAGAAGAGTTGAAAATGATCGACCTTTATTATGCCCCTACCCCAAACGGCCAAAAGATCACCCTCTTTCTTGAAGAGGCCGAACTGGATTACCGGATCATTCGCGTGGATATCAGCAAAGGCGATCAATTTAGCCCTCTCTTTCTGGCTATCTCACCAAACAATAAAATCCCAGCCATCATAGATAACCAGCCAGTGGATGGGGGCAGACCATTGAGCCTGTTTGAATCCGGCGAAATTTTACTCTATCTGGCGGAGAAAACCGGCAAACTGTTGAGCGGTGAATTGCGTGAACGCCACCATACTTTGCAATGGCTGTTCTGGCAGGTAAGTGGACTGGGTCCCATGCTGGGGCAAAATCACCATTTTACCGCTTACGCCCCGCAGCCCATTCCCTATGCGATAGAACGTTACCAGGTAGAAACTCAACGGCTCTATGGCGTCCTGAATCGTCGCCTGGAGAAAACGCCGTGGCTCGGGGGCGATCATTACAGTATTGCTGATATCGCCTGCTGGCCATGGGTGAATACCTTCGAAAAGCACCGAATTGACCTGGCCTCTTACCCGGCGGTGAACAACTGGTTTGAGCGTATTCGGACCCGCCCGGCCACCGAACGCGCGATGCAAAAAATCCAGCAAATTTAACCCTGTATGAGGCTGGGTGCCTCTCATGTATTATGAGCAGGAAATACTGACACGGAGAAGACCTGCAATGTCACAGCCAGACGCTATTATTCGTATAAAAAATTTACGCCTGCGTACCTTCATCGGTATCAAAGAGGAAGAGATCGCCAACCGTCAGGATATTGTCATTAACGTGGTGATTCACTACCCGGCAGATAAAGCGCGGGCGAGTGAAGACATCAATGATGCGCTGAACTACCGCACCATCACCAAAAACATCATCCAGTACGTGGAAAATAACCGCTTCTCTCTGCTGGAAAAATTAACTCAGGATGTGCTCGACATCGCACGCGAACATCACTGGGTCACTTATGCTGAAGTAGAGATCGATAAACTTCACGCCCTGCGTTATGCCGATTCCGTCTCCATGACGTTAAGCTGGCAACACCAGGCGTAAACCTGGAGGTTGTATGAAGATTTTGCTGACCGGCGGTACAGGATTGATTGGTCATCATCTCGTTGCGCGCCTGCAGGCGCTGCATCACGACATTACCGTTGTGACGCGCAGCCCGGAGAAAGCGCGCCAGGTGCTGGGGACGGGTGTCGACATCTGGAAAAATTTGTCCGAGCAGCAAAATCTGGACGGCTTTGACGCCGTCATCAACCTGGCAGGCGAACCCATCGCCGATAAACGCTGGACGGAAGAGCAAAAACAGTTGCTCTGCAGCAGTCGGTGGAACATTACCGAAAAGCTGGTTGAGCTTATCCGCAATAGCCACACCCCGCCTTCGGTGTTGATTTCAGGCTCAGCAGTGGGCTATTACGGCGATCTCGGCGAAGTGGTAGTGACCGAGGAAGAGCCCCCCCATAACGAGTTTACCCACAAACTCTGCGCCCAGTGGGAACGCATTGCCTGTGCCGCGCAGAGCGATCGCACCCGCGTCTGCCTGTTGCGTACCGGCGTAGTGCTTGCGCCGAAAGGCGGCATTCTGGCGAAGATGCTTCCCCCTTTCAGGCTCGGGCTCGGCGGCCCCATAGGTAATGGCCGCCAGTATATGGCGTGGATCCACATTGACGATATGGTGAACGGCATTCTCTGGCTGCTGGATAACGATCTGCGCGGGCCGTTTAACATGGTTGCGCCGTATCCGGTGCGTAATGAGCAGTTTGCTCATGCGCTGGGGCACGCCCTGCATCGCCCGGCGATTTTACGTGTCCCTGCAACGGTAATTCGCCTGATAATGGGTGAAGCATCGGTGCTGGCATTAGGTGGGCAACGGGCGCTGCCAAAACGGCTGGAAGCGGCCGGATTTGCGTTCCGCTGGTATGAATTAGAAGAGGCGCTGGGGGATGTAGTACGGTGAATATGTTACAGTGACAGGCCATGTTCCGAAGAAATGGCGTAACAATGGCAACGATCACCACTCCCCGGCTTCACCTCACTCCTTTTGAACCCACTGACTGGGCCTTCTTCCGCTCGCTACGAGAAGATCGCAGCATCATGCGCTATATGGCCGCCATCGCGCCGGAAAAAGAGACCCGACGCGTGTTTGCCGCGCGACTCGCTGCTGCCCATGTGTTTGTCATTCGTTTGCGGGATGATGACACACCGCTTGGTGACATTGGCCTGCAAATCAGCCCTGAGAATCGTGAAGAGGCCGATATCGGCTATACGGTTGTGCCTGCCGCGCAGGGAAAAGGGATTGCCAGCGAGGCGCTGCGCGCGGTGTGTGACTATGCGTTTAACCAGACCGGCGTGAAAGCGATTAACGCCTACGTGCTGGCAGATAACGGCGGCTCGGTGCGAGTATTAGAGAAAGCCGGGTTTGTACGCACGCAGGTGCTGGAAAAGGCGTACGAGATTGACGGCGTGCGCTATGACGACTGGGTGTATCGGCTGGAGTGCGGTACAGTTTGATGCAGCACTCCAGCCCTCTCCCAAAGGGGAGAGGGAGAAAGGCAAATCTACTTCAGTGAGCCTTTCAGGAACTGCTGTAAACGCGGGCTTTGCGGGTTTGCCAGCACCTCGTCCGGATGCCCCTGCTCTTCTATTTTCCCCTGATGCAGGAAGATAACGTGATTCGAGACGTTACGGGCGAAGCCCATCTCATGGGTGACCACCACCATCGTTTTCCCCTCTTCGGCCAGCTTCTGCATAATGCGCAGCACTTCACCGACGAGTTCTGGATCGAGCGCGGAGGTCGGTTCGTCGAACAACAGCACCTCGGGTTCCATCGCCAGCGCGCGGGCGATGGACACACGCTGCTGCTGACCACCGGAGAGATGCACCGGGTATTTCATCTGCTGGCGCTCGTCGATACCCACTTTCGCCAGGTATTTCACCGCGCGCTCGCGGGCTTCCTGCTTGCTCAGGCCCAGCACCTGAACCGGTGCTTCCATCACGTTCTCCAGCACCGTCATATGGCTCCAGAGATTGAAGTGCTGGAACACCATCGTCAGGCGCGTACGCAGCAAGCGCAGCTGGTTCTTATCTGCAACCTTAAGCTGGCCGTCTTTATCACGGACCAGGTTAATATTCTGTCCGCTCACCACAATCGAGCCTTCACTCGGTTTTTCGAGGAAGTTAATGCAGCGCAGGAAGGTACTTTTTCCCGAGCCGGATGAGCCGATAATACTGATCACGTCGCCCGCATTCGCCTGCAGCGACACCCCTTTCAGCACTTCATGTTCGCCGTAGCGTTTGTGCAAATCAATAACGTTTAATTTGTTCTCAGCCATCATCTTTCTCAGTGCGTCGAAGAAGGTTTTATATGCTGCAACCAGCGTTTTTCAGCCTTACGGAACAGGCTAATCAGAACATAAGAGATAATTAAATAGAGCACCGCCGCAATGCCAAACGCGGTAAACGGCTGATAGGTCGCGGAGTTAATATCGCGCGCAATTTTAAGCAGATCCGGCACCGTCGCGGTAAAGGCGAGCGCGGTGGAGTGCAGCATCAAAATCACTTCGTTACTGTACGCCGGTAGCGCGATACGCAGCGCCGACGGCAGAATAATGCAACGGTAAAGTTTCACTGATGAGAAACCATACGCGCGCGCCGCCTCGATTTCACCGTAAGGCACGGAACGAATTGCCCCCGCGAAAATCTCGGTGGTATAGGCGCAGGTATTGAGCGTCAACGCCAGCACCGTACAGTTCAGGCCACTGCGGAAGAACGCATTCAGCATCTCAGTGCCTTTTACGATCTCAAGCGTATACATCCCCGAATAGAACACCAGCAGCTGCACGTACAGCGGTGTGCCGCGAAACACATAGGTAAACAGCCAGATCGGGAACTGGATATATTTATTGTTCGACACGCGGCCAATGGCAAGAAACACCGCCAGAATTCCGCCCATCACCACGGAGGAGATCAGCAGCCAGAGCGTAATCGCCACGCCGGTAAAGCGATAGCCATCTGTCCACAGCAGCGATTTCCAGTATTCCTGAATAATCTCAATCACAGGTCAGCCCTCTTCACACCCACGGAGTAGCGACGCTCGAGCAGAAGCAGCACACCATTGGAGACGGTCGTAAAGACCAGATAAATCACGCCACAGACCACCGCAAAGTAGAACGGCTCCCAGGTGCTCTTGCCCGCCAGCTGAGTCGCTTTAACGACGTCTTCCAGACCGAGCAGCGAGACCAGCGCCGTCGCTTTGAGGATAACCTGCCAGTTGTTACCGATACCCGGAAGCGCATAGCGCATCATGGCCGGGAACATGATTCGGCGAAACGTTTGTGAGGAGGTAAAACCAAATGCGGTTGCCGCCTCAATGTGACCTTTCGGCACGGCCATGTAAGCACCGCGGAAAGTTTCAGTGAAGTAGGCTCCGTAGATAAAACCGAGGGTGATAATACCAGCCACCATTGGGTCAATATCAATTTGTCCCATTCCCATCGCGTCCGTCACGCTGTTCAGCGCAATCTGCAGACCGTAGAAGATAAGCAGCATCAGCACCAGATCGGGAACACCGCGAATGAGCGTGGTATAGCCTTCAAAAATCAACGCCAGTGGTTTGTTAGCTGAAAGCTTCGCACCGGCACCCGCCAGACCTATCAGCACCGCCAGCACCACGGAGCTGATAGCCAGCTCAAGGGTGACAAGCGCGCCCTGTAAAATAACGCCAGAAAATCCGTACAGCATACCGCGAGCCCTGTCGTATCGTGAGTGGTGGAACCGTGTCTTTTCCCCTCCCACTGCGGGAGGGGCCGCACGTTATTTGACGGGGCGATTAGCCGCCGTAAACATTAAAATCAAAGTATTTTTTCGCCAGTTTGTCGTACGTGCCGTCAGCGCGCATTTCGGCAAACGCTTTGTTCAGCGCTTCACGTAATTCGTTATCTTCTTTACGCAGGCCCATACCGGTGCCCACGCCAAACAACTTCACATCCTTAATGGACGGACCGCCAAACTTGTAATCTTTACCCACCGGCGTCTTCAGGAAGCCTTCGCTCGCTGCGACTTCATCCTGGAATGCTGCATCGATGCGGCCTGCCGTCAGGTCAGCGTAGATATTTTCCTGGCCCTGATAGGAGACAATTTCAATCCCTTTCGGTGCCCAGTGTTCGTTACCGTAGGTTTCCTGCGTGGTGCCCTGCAGCACGCCGACGCGTTTGCCTTTCAGCGACTCCAGCGTTGGTTGAATGTCAGACGATTTCGCCACCACCAGACGGGAATCAGCCGCGTAGAGTTTGTCCGTGAAGGCAATCTCCTGCTGGCGTTTTTCGGTGATAGAGAGTGAGGACATAATCACGTCGATTTTTTTGGCTTTCAGAGAAGGGATCAACGCGTCCAGTGGGTTTTCAACGTAGGTACATTCTGCTTTGATGCGTTTGCACAGCTCATTGGCCAGATCGATGTCAAAACCAACCAGTTCACCCTTAGAATTCTTTGACTCGAATGGCGCATAGGTAGGATCGGTACCAATACGAATTTTCTGCGGAATGGCTGCGAATGCCGCGGTGGCGCTGGAAAAAGCCAGTACCAGAGATAGTGATAACACGAGTTTTTTCATATCTGTCCTCAACAAACTGTCTTCATACGGGATTTTTACGACGACGGGGTGGTGCTAATGTGCCATCAATCCCCTCCTACAGGCAAAGATTAATGCCCTTCATCTGGGATTTTTTGCATTATAAATGCGTAAGTATGCACAAAGCGATCCAATACAGTGCAACAAATGCACTGCATTGGGTCAACCTCTCCCGTAACGCACCTTTCTGGTGCGTTACCGCCTGGTGTTATTCACCGTATACGTTGAAGTCGAAGTATTTCTTCGCCAGTTTGTCGTAAGTACCGTCTTTACGCAGCTCTGCGAACGCTTTGTCAAAGGCGGCTTTCAGCTCGGTATCATCCTTACGCAGGCCAATACCGGTACCGTCACCAAAGTACTTTTTGTCCTTCACTGACGGGCCTGCAAACGCGTAGTCTTTACCCGCAGGTTGCTTCAGGAAGCCTTCGCTTGCGGCCACTTCATCCTGGAATGCCGCATCCAGACGACCTGCTGCCAGGTCAGAATAAATCAAATCCTGGTTCTGGTACGCGACGACGTCTACGCCCTTCTCACGCCAGTTTGCATTGGCGTAACCTTCCTGAGTTGACCCCTGAAGCACACCGACATGCTTGCCTTTCAGCGAGTCAATGGTTGGCTTGATAGGGGAACCTTTCTGCGCAATCAGGCGAGAATCCGCAGCGTAGAGCTTGTCAGAGAAGGCAATCTCCTGCTGACGTTTTTCGGTGATGGAGAGAGAAGAGATAATGGCGTCGATTTTCTTGGCTTTCAGCGACGGGATTAACGCGTCAAAGTCGCTGCCCACCCATGTGCATTTCACCGCAATGCGTTTGCACATCTCATTTCCCAGATCGATATCAAACCCCACGAAATCGCCTTTCGCATCTTTGGAAGAGAATGGCGCGTAGGTTGCGTCTGTACCGATACGAACTGTCTGTGGAAGCGCTGCGTAGCTACCTGCTGCCGCACTTAACCCCACGAGCAAAGACAGAGCCAGAACCGTCTTCTTCATACATTTACCCTCAAGTACCGTGATTTTATTATGTATTGTGTTGTGTGTTGTGTTGCAGGCTTCATCTTGCAGGTCTTATGCCACATTGCCGTCTGGTCAAAACTTCGACGTTAAATATGTTAATAAAACGTTGCGATATTGCCTTAATGGTGAAAGATAGCAGGTCTGCCGAACGAACCGGAGAGAGAAAAAGGGAAAAAACGAATTAAATGTCGAGGATATGATCGCCGTTGCATAATTGCCCTGAAACAGGGCAACGACTCTTTTCATGCACTCTGTTTGTGCACAGAATCAGGCCCCTTGCCAGCGGGTGAAGAGGTCTTCAGGCAGGTCGATATCAAACTGATCCAGTACACGGTTAACGGTCTGGTTAATCACATCATCCAGTGAGACAGGACGATGATAAAACGCCGGCACCGGTGGCATGATCACCGCCCCCAACTCGGCGGCCTGCGTCATTAAACGCAGGTGGCCCAGATGCAGCGGCGTTTCCCGCACACAAAGAACCAGAGGGCGGCGCTCTTTCAACACCACATCTGCCGCGCGCGTCACCAGCGTGTCGGTATAGCTGTTCACAATGCCGGAGAGCGTTTTAATAGAACAGGGCAGGATAACCATGCCGGCGGTTTTAAATGAGCCTGAGGAGATGCTGGCGGCGATATCGCGGGCATCGTGAACGACATCTGCCAGTGCCTGAACGTCACGCAGGGAAAGATCGGTTTCCAGAGAGAGAGTCTGCCGCGCCGCCTGACTCATCACCAGATGGGTTTCGACTTCCGCTACGTTACGCAGAACCTGTAACAGCCGTACGCCGTAAATCGCGCCACTGGCACCGCTGAGCCCAACAATGAGTCGTTTCATGATTTTCGCCCTTACTGATTTCAGGGCAGACTGTGCAGGATTTTGCGGGGAGTTGCAAGTGAGGGCGAATACCCTCACTTGCAGAGACATCAACCTTCGTTGTGCATCTCTAAACTTTCGAGATCGTTTTGCAGCTGGACGGCTTTCGCATCGTCGTTGCGCAGCGAATCCAGATAGTCGAGGTACTTCTGGTCAACATCTTTGGTCACGTAGACGCCGTTGAACACGGAGCACTCAAACTGCTGAATCTCTGGGTTCTCGGCACGCACTGCGTCGATGAGATCGTTCAGATCCTGGAAAATCAGGCCGTCGGCACCGATGATCTGGCGAATTTCGTCCACTTCACGACCGTGGGCAATCAGCTCATTAGCGGTTGGCATATCAATACCATACACGTTCGGGAAGCGAATTTCTGGCGCTGCGGAAGCCAGGTAGACTTTTTTCGCACCCGCTTCGCGCGCCATCTCGATAATCTGCTCTGAGGTAGTGCCACGGACGATGGAGTCATCCACCAGCAGAACGTTTTTGTCGCGGAATTCCGCGCGGTTGGCGTTCAGTTTGCGACGCACGGACTTACGGCGCAACTGCTGGCCCGGCATGATGAAGGTGCGGCCAACGTAGCGGTTCTTCACAAAGCCCTGACGGTACGGCTTATCCAGAATGCGGGCGATTTCCAGGGCGATATCGCAGGAGGTTTCCGGGATAGGAATAACGACGTCGATGTCGAGGTCATCCCACTCGCGGGCAATTTTCTCACCGAGCTTCGTCCCCATGTTCACACGGGCGCTGTACACGGAAATTTTGTCGATGAAGGAGTCCGGACGCGCGAAGTACACGTATTCGAACAGGCACGGATTACTGACCGGGTTATCTGCACACTGGCGGGTAAACAGCTGACCCTTCTCAGTAATGTAGACCGCTTCACCCGGGGCTACGTCACGCAGGAATTCGAAGCCCAGGGTATCCAGCGCCACGCTCTCAGAGGCAACCATATATTCGGTACGACCATCGCCAAGGTCGCGCTTGCCGAGCACCAGGGGACGAATGCCGTTTGGATCGCGGAAGGCCACCATGCCATGACCGATGATCATCGCCACGCAGGCATATGCGCCGCGGATCTGGCGGTTTGTGGCAGCAATAGCAGCAAAAATGTTGTCTGCTTCCAGCGGGTAGTGACGGAAATTATCCAGCTCGCTGGCGAACACATTGAGCAGGATTTCAGAATCAGAGGTAGTGTTAATGTGGCGACGTTTCTCTTCGAACAGCTTTTTACGCAGCTCGTGCGCGTTGGTCAGGTTGCCGTTATGGGCAAGGGTGATGCCATACGGTGAGTTGACGTAGAAAGGCTGTGCCTCAGAGGCGCTGGAACTGCCAGCAGTAGGATAACGAACGTGACCGATCCCCATATTACCTTGCAGACGCTGCATATGGCGGGCTTCAAACACATCGTTTACCAGGCCATTCGCCTTACGTAAACGGAAGCAGTTGTTTGCATCAATGGTGATGATACCCGCAGCATCCTGCCCACGGTGCTGAAGCACCGTTAACGCGTCATAAATCGACTGGTTTACCGGCATGAAACCGGCGATACCGACAATACCGCACATTCGTCTTTTCCTCGTTAAGCCACATCTCAGGGTTTATGCCCTGGGCAAAAAACTCGACGAGCTTTGCAGATAGTCAAAGAACCATCTGATGATGAAGCTGAACTCTGGAATGAGCTGCGATTTCTGCCAGTCTTCACTTTTGGAGAACCCGGTGAAGGTATCCAGGAAGAACAAGATCGCGGCTACAATCAGTACGCCTCGTAATGCACCGAAACAGATCCCGAGCACCCTGTCCGTTCCTGACAGACCGGTTTTCTCGACCAGCTGACCTATCACGTAATTCACGATAGCGCCGACAATCAGCGTCGCGATAAACAGCACCGCGATAGCGATTCCATTTCGGACCAGTTCATCTTCAAAGCCCGTGAACCAGACAGACAGGTAAGTGTAGTAATGACTGGCAACAAAGAAAGCACAACCCCATGTTACCAGCGATAACGCTTCACGAACAAAGCCACGGATCAGGCTAACCAGACAGGAAAAACCAATCACCGCAATGATGGCGTAATCAATCCAGACCATATGTGTCCCACGATTTAACGCCCTGTCATCCAGTTCGGGGCGAATTCTAACAGAAAAAGAAAACGTTTGCGTAGGGATTTCCTTCCCGCGCGTAAATAAAAAAGGCGCTGAAAAAATGCTCAACGCCGTGGCCTATCGCCTCTCTCTTTCAGGAGCAGGTCGTACTTAGTTAGCGCTGTAGCTCATCACTACACCACTCAGACCGGAGATCTGCTTCAGCTCGCCGAGCGAACCTTTCAGTTTGTCTTTAGACGCCTCTGGCCCCACGAGGATACGTGTAATTTTACCCTGCACCGGCGTGGAAGGTGAAGTGTAAACACGATACCCCGCACTGCGCAGTTTCCCCACCACCTCATTGACTTTATCCGCATTTTTCAGCGCACCAAGCTGCACAACGTAAGCTTTGCCCGTTGGGGCTGCGGCCTCTTGCTGAGCCGGTTTCGCTGGTGGAGCTGTCTCTGAAGCAGCGGCCAGCTGTTCTGCTGTCTTATCGCGCTGTGGTTTCGGCTGTGGTTTGTCGACCGGCTTCGGTTTTTCAACAGGTTTAGGCTGCTCTACCGGCACTGGGTCGATCTCATTGTTGCTTGTTGCCGCCAGACGGGACGGGTCGAGCGACGGTGCTGCAGCATCGCCCGCACGAACCTCTTCTGCCGCACCTTCCGGTGGTTGAGCAGGAAGTGCTTGCGTTGCCGCAGGCAGCATATCCGGCTCATCGCGGTCACCCGGTTTAGGGACCAGCGGAATAGCGGCAAACTCATCCTGATAATGCTTTTTCTGCCCGTCGAGCAGACCCGGGAGGATAATCACCCCGAGCGCGACCAGCACAATGGTTCCTGTTAAACGGTTCTGAAACTTACTCGCCACCGGTTCTCCCCGCGTCCATCACTTCCATGACATGTGCTACGGTGTGGAATGAGCCACACACCAGCACGGTATCTTCTGGTTTAGCATCCGCCATCGCGGCATGCCAGGCCTGGGCCACGCTATTGTAGATTGCGCCTTTGCCAAGATGTTCCATCAGTTGCTCGGCTGTTGCACCACGCGGCCCCTCCAGAGGAGCACAATACCAGCTATCGACCACACTCTCCATGCAGGCCAGCGTCCCGCCGATATCTTTATCATGAAGCATACCGATAACTGCCAGTACGCGCCCGGTTTTTGGTAACGATTTAAGACGTCCGGCAAGATAAGCCGCCGCATGTGGGTTATGAGCCACATCCAGAATGAGACGTGGTGACTCGCTGACGATCTGGAAACGCCCGGGCAGAATCGCGTTCTGTATACCATCGCGGATCGCCTGCTCGCTGACCGCGAGGCCGCTGGCGCGCAGTGCTGCCAGTGCCGTTGCCGCGTTAGGTTGTGGCACCTGCGGCAGAGGCAGGTTGTCCAGCGCGCCCTGTGCATCGCTAAAGCACCAGGCGTTGTCACGCACTTCATACTGCCAGTCAACGCCGCGGCGCAGCAGACGCGCGCCCTTCTCGTTTGCCACGTCAGCGATGGTGTGTGGCATATCCGGCTCGCCGACCACGGCGGGCTTATCTGCGCGGAAAACACCGGCCTTCTCGCGGCCAATGCTTTCACGGTCCGGTCCCAGCCAGTCGGTATGATCCAGCGCGATGCTGGTGACCACCGCCACATCTGCATCCACCATATTGGTGGCATCAAGACGCCCACCCAGTCCGACCTCAAGGATCACCACATCGAGTTGCGCCTGCTTGAACAGCCATAGCGCCGAAAGCGTACCGTATTCGAAATAGGTTAATGAGATCTCACCGCGCGCGGCTTCAATTTCCGCGAACGAGGTCGTATGTGCCGATTCCGGCAACTCGCTGTTCTGCACGCGAACCCGTTCGGTATAGCGTACCAGGTGTGGAGAGCTGTAAACGCCAACCTTATAACCCGCAGCCATCAGAATGGATTCCAGCGTACGGCAGGTCGTCCCTTTACCGTTGGTGCCCGCGACAGTAAAAACGAAAGGCGCAGGTTTCAGCACATCAAGACGCGCAGCGACCTGGCTTACGCGCTCAAGGCCCATATCAATGGTTTTGCTGTGCAGGTTTTCCAGATAAGAAAGCCACGCGGCCAGGGGCGACGTGGCTTGGGGAATGCTTTTATTTTCCATGATGCCCGGTTGTCATTAACAGTTTAGAAAGCAAAAGGGCAGCGCCAACCGGCCCTGCCCTTTTCAGTTATCAGGCCTCGGGTTCCTGATCCGGTACCACCACGCCTTCGCGCGGCTCATCCGGGTTTGGCGCTGGCAGGTTCATCAGCTTCGCCAGAATGCTCGCCAGCTTCAGGTGCATTTCCGGACGACGGACGATCATGTCGATGGCACCTTTTTCAATGAGGAACTCACTGCGCTGGAAGCCCGGCGGCAGTTTTTCACGCACGGTCTGCTCGATAACGCGAGGACCCGCAAAGCCGATCAGCGCTTTTGGCTCAGCGATGTTCAGATCGCCCAGCATCGCGAAACTTGCGGAGACGCCACCCATGGTTGGGTCGGTCAGCACAGAGATGTAAGGCAGACCACGCTCCTGCATTTTTGCCAGTGCAGCAGAGGTTTTCGCCATCTGCATCAGAGACATCAACGCTTCCTGCATACGCGCACCGCCAGAGGCAGAGAAGCAGATCAGCGGGCAGTTGTCTTCCAGCGCCTGCTCAACGGCACGCACAAAACGCGCACCCACCACTGAACCCATTGAGCCGCCCATAAAGGAGAACTCAAACGCAGCAGCAACAACCGGCATCTCATGCAGGGTGCCCTTCATGACGATCAGCGCGTCTTTCTCGCCGGTCTCTTTCTGCGCAGAGGCCAGACGATCTTTGTATTTTTTGGAATCGCGGAACTTCAGCACGTCTTTTGGCTCAAGCTCGCTACCCAGTTCTACCAGAGAACCTTCGTCCAGCAGGCTATGCAGGCGGTTACGCGCCGACATACGCATGTGGTGGTCACACTTCGGACACACCTCTAGGTTGCGTTCCAGCTCTGCGCGATACAGAACCTGGCCGCAGCTATCACACTTCGTCCATACCCCTTCAGGAATGCTCGCTTTGCGCGTTGGGGTAATGTTGCTTTTAATTCGTTCAATCCAGCTCATTGATAACCTTTCTGCCTGAACCTGGTCGTATGCCAGTTTTGCTATAAGAGGCGAATAATGCCATTTTTGCCTCCAACAGACCATGAATGTTGCACATTAAAACATAACAGCCCGAAACTTTGGATAAAAAAGTGGTCGAACCGCCAGTGTGCATTTACTTCGTTTGTTTCGCCGCCGCACGTTTGTGACGGATAATTTCAATCACGCCCGGCAGTACAGAAAGCACAATAATCGCTACAATCAGTAACTTAAGGTTTTCCTGAACCACCGGAAGATCGCCAAACAGGTAGCCTGCATAGGTAAAGAGCAGAACCCACAGCAGCGCGCCAACCACGTTGTATGCTGCAAAGTGACGATAGGACATATGTCCCATTCCCGCCACAAACGGTGCAAATGTACGCACAATAGGCACAAAACGCGCAAGGATAATGGTTTTGCCACCATGGCGTTCATAAAACGCATGGGTCTTGTCTAAATAGCTACGACGGAAAATTTTCGAGTCCGGATTACTGAAAAGCCGCTCACCAAATACTCGCCCAATCGTATAGTTGACCGCATCACCAATAATGGCGGCAATCACCATCAACACCACCATCAGATGTACATTCAGATCATTGGTCGGTAACGCTGATAACGCCCCGGCGACGAACAGCAGCGAATCCCCGGGTAAAAACGGGGTGACGACCAGACCGGTTTCACAGAACAGAATGAGGAACAGAATAGCGTATACCCAGACGCCATATTGCGCGACAAGCTCTGCCAGGTGAACATCAATATGCAGGATGAAATCAATCAAAAAACGAATTACGTCCATATTGTTTAAGCCCTAATTGCACCTTTGTTTAGTCCGCTAAAAATAGCGGGCCCATTGGCGGTTTCGGCAGGTCAAACCGATCCGGATAGTCTACCGAGACCAGATACAACCCCTCCGCTTTCGCCGTGGCTGCCGCAAGCGTTCTGTCCTTCGCTGTCAGCAGTTCAGCAATCCAGCTCTCCGGCTGGTGTCCGGCACCCACTTCCATCAGGCTGCCCACAATATTCCGTACCATATGATGTACAAAGGCATTGGCTTTGATATCCACCACCACATAAGCGCCAAAACGGCTGACGTTTATGTGCATGACATTACGCCACGGCGTGCGGGACTGACACTGCACCGCACGAAACGACGTAAAGTCATTCTCACCAATCAGACATTGCGCCGCACGATGCATACGTTCAGCATCAAGCGGTTCATAAAAATGCGTCACACCCTGGCTTAACACCGCTGGACGAAGACGTTGATTGTAGATGACATAACGGTAGCGACGCGCCGTGGCGCTGAAGCGCGCGTGAAAATCATCCGGCACAGCTTTCACCCAACGAACAGCAATGTCACCAGGTAAATTCGCATTTACACCCAGCGTCCAGGCAGCATCTTTACGCACGGCAGTGGTTTCAAAGTGAACCACCTGCCCCGTGCCATGAACACCCGCGTCCGTACGGCCCGCGCACAGGACGTTAATTGGCTCGTTTGCCACCTGAGAGAGCGCTTTTTCCAGCTTCTCCTGGACGCTGCGCACCTCATTCTGACGCTGCCAGCCATAGTATTTACTGCCATCGTACTCAATACCGAGGGCAATTTTATGAACTGGCTTTTGATCCACGTCTGACATCAGTACAGGTACTCCTGTACCAGTTTTTCAGCGATTTTGACCGCCATCAGCGCACCGCCGAAACGAACGTTGTCAGCAACGGACCAGAACTGCACCTGCTCCGGCATACCGTAGTCGTTACGCACGCAGCCAACGGAAAGATGCGCGCTACCGGTGGCATCGCCCACCTGGGTCGGGAACTCGCTCTCTTCGGAAAGCACAATGTCTTCCCCACGACCAAACGCATCGCGCGCTTCTTCTGCCGCCAGCGGACGCAGCGCTTCAAAACCTACCATCTGCGCGTGACCGTAGAAGACCGGGGACTGCACGACGTTCGCGGAGATCATCAGGCCGTCGTCCTGCAGAATTTTACGAACTTCATCGACGATCCGGCGCTCTTCGCGCACGGAACCCTCGCGATCGGGCAGCAATGGCAGCATGTTGAACGCCAGCTGACGACCAAAGAAATCGTCTTCGTCAATCGGGATACCGTTCAACAACTTCGCGCTCTGACCGGCCAGCGCATCGACGGCCTTTTTGCCATTTGCGGAGGCGGACAGCAGACTGGTGACAGTAATACGCGACAGGCCGCCGTCGTCGATAAGTGGTTTCAGAGCGGTCAGCAGTTGGCTGGTCAGGCTGTTTGGTACCGCGATGATATTGCGATTACGGTAATCAGCCAGCACAAACGGGTTCACGTCCGGCACCACCAGCGGCACATCCGGCTCCATGGAGAACAGACCGCTCAGGTCGATCACCAGACATCCTGCGTTAGTCGCCTCTTCAATGTAAGCAGCAGTGGCTTCAACGCCCGCGGAGAAAAATGCCAGCTGCGCCTGCGTCCAGTCGAACGCTGCCGCATCCTGAACCATCACGGATTTACTGTTGAAACGCAGATGCTCACCCGCGCTATCGGTACGCGCCAGCGCATAGATATCGCCCACCGGGAACTGACGCTCAGCAAGGGTTTCGAGCAGGGCTTCGCCCACGGCACCCGTGGCACCTAAAATGGCAATGTTCCAGCCTTCAGACATGGTGGTTTACTCCAGAAATAAAAAAGCGTCCCTGTCGGAGTATCCGACAGGGAGCATTAAGAAGACATTAATGCGCCGGGTGATGAACGGCGTTAAAACCCAGTTTATGCAGTAGCGTTGCAGCCTTTGCGTCATCGCAAATCACATACAGAGAGGACCACTCACGGCGCTCAACATAGTTTTTGCGCAGCTTGTCAAACTCACCCGGGATCCCCGCCACCTTACGCAGTAGCGCATCATCGCGGCGCACATCATACACCAAATGTACCAACCTTTTCAGCGTCGCCTGATCGAGCGGACCATGCAGAGTAATGCGGCCAAATTCAGGTGCAGGCAGTAAGGTATCCAGCGCGACCTGCTGCGGATGCCCAATAAAGGCACTGTAGGCTTCGAAGACCTGAGTCGTGCCGCGCGCTTTCCCCTCGAGGGTGTAACCGGCGATATGCGCAGTACCCACGTCCACCTTGTTAAGCAGCTCAACGTTGAGATCCGGCTCTGGCTCCCAGACGTCCAGCACCACGCTGAGGTCTTGCCCATCATTCAGACATGTCAGCAGCGCGGCATTATCCACCACCGGACCGCGGCAGGCATTTATCAGAATAGTGCCAGGTTTCAGACGACGGATCAGGGCTTCGTCGGCAAGATGCAGCGACTTATACGGCCCTTCTTTAAACAGTGGCGTGTGGAAAGTGATCACATCGCACTGTTCAACCAGTTCATCCAGCGGGCGGAAATCCCCTTCCTCACCGTTGTCTTTGCGCGGAGGGTCGCACAGCAAAGTACGAATACCCAACGCTTCCAGACGTTTTTGCAGGCGTCCGCCCACATTACCCACACCGACAATCCCTACGGTACGATCCTGCAGCGCAAAACCGTCACGCTCGGCAAGCATCAGCAGGGAGGAAAAAACGTATTCCACTACAGCAATGGCGTTACAGCCCGGCGCGGCGGAAAAACCGATCCCCGCCTGCTTAAGCCATTTGTCATCCACATGATCGGTCCCTGCCGTTGCGGTCCCGACGAACTTAATCGCTTTACCGGCGAGCAACGACTCATTTACTTTGGTCACCGAGCGCACCATCAGCGCATCCGCATCATCCAGTTCGTTAACCGGGATTGGACGACCAGGGACAGCCTTAACGTTACCCAGGCGGCTAAACAGCTCACGGGCATAAGGCATATTTTCATCAACGAGGATTTTCACGTCTGAGTACCTGTTTGAGAGGAAGAAAACCTGCCAAGTGTGCCATAATCTGGCCGCCAGGCATATACGTATGCCAGGTTTACGCTGAGTTTTGACTTTAAGGATTTTTGACGATGCAGCCCATTTCAGGTACGCCGCCACGCCCTCCGGGTGAAGGCCCTGTCACGCCGAACGTTGCCGGTGAACAACCGCTATCCACACAACAGCGCACCGTGCTGGAGCGACTGATCACGCGCCTGATTGCGCTGACGTCACAGCAAAACGCGGAAGTCTGGGCCGGGGTTAAGCATGATTTAGGTGTCCGGAACGATGCACCGCTGCAGTCGCGCCATTTCCCTGCGGCCGAGCAAAATCTGAATCAGCGTATTACCGCCGCACAGCAAAATCACACCACCCGGCAGATTGTCTCACAGCTCACCGAGCTGTTAGGCCAGGGTAATAACCGACAGGCGGTCAGTGATTTCATTCGCCAGCAGTTTGGCCAGACCGCCCTGAGTCAGCTGACGCCAGAGCAGTTGAAAACCGTGCTGACGCTGCTGCAAACCAATCAGCTGACCATCCCGCAACCGCAACAGCGTCCGTCAACCGAGCGTCCGCTGCTGCCTGCTGAACACAATACACTGAACCAGATGGTGACCAAACTGGCCGCCGCCACCGGCGAGTCAACGAAGCTTATCTGGCAGTCGATGCTAGAGCTTTCCGGCGTGAAAGCGGGCGAGCTGATCCCGGCGAAACAGTTTACCCATCTGGTGACCTGGCTACAGGCCCGTCAGACGCTGAGTACCCAGAGTACCCCTACCCTGCATACGCTCCAGGCGGCACTGAAACAGCCGCTTGAGCCGCATGAGTTTGAGGTGATTCGGGATTACGCCCAGCAGACCTGGCAGGCCACGCCGCAAACGGTACTGACCACCGCGCAGGTGCAGGATTTGCTGAATCAAATCTTTATCCGCCGCGCCGAGCGTGAAGGCGGCGTGCCGGAAGTCAGGGATATTCAGCCGATCTACAACCCGCTGTTTGCACCGGTCGTGGAGACCTTCAGAACGCTGTCTGCCCGTCCGGGGCTGTTGTTTATTGCGCTGATGATTGCGCTGGCGATTTTCTGGCTGGTTGCCTGAGGTTTTGCCCGGTGGCGCTGCGCTTACCGGGCCTACAACGGCTCAAGTCCTGCGAAACGCCACCAGCGTCACAATAATCCCAACCACCGCAGAAACCGCTCCCGCCAGGAACACTGACGGATAGCCAAACGAAGTGGCTAACAGCCCCGCCAGCGGCCCGGTGACACCGTATGAGATATCCTGAAACGCCGCATAGCCGCCCAATGCTGTACCACGCACCTGCGGGGCAACACGCTTCACGACTTCAACGCCGAGCGCCGGGAAGATCAGTGAACAACCGCAACCGGTGAGTGCTGCGCCGATCAGTGCAACAGAAGCGACCGGTGCGTTCCACAGTAGCAACAAGCCAACGGTTTCTATCATCAGCGACGCTACCGCCACTTTCACACCGCCAAAACGATCCGGCATCCAGCCGAACAGCACTCGCATCAGCACAAATGCGCCGCCAAAGGCAGTGAGGGTAAAGCCCGCCATCGCCCAGCCACGGCTCATGAAATAAAGCGAGACGAACGTACCAATCACCGCAAATCCCACACCCTGCAGTGCCAGGCCAAGACCCGGCTGCCATATTTGACCAACCACGCTCCACAGGGAAGGACGCTCCCCTTTATGGGCAGGTACTTTACGGACCGAGCCGTTAAACGCCCACGCCAGGAGCGGTAACAGCATGGTGGTGGCAGCCAGCGCCGCAAATCCAAACTGGCTATTGATCAGCAGTCCAAGCGGTGCGCCCGCGGCCAGCGCGCCGTAGATGGCCATACCGTTCCAGGACATCACTTTTCCGGAACGCGCAGGCCCCACAAGACCCATACCCCAGGTCAGGGTACCGGTCAGCAGCTGGCTTTCACCAAAGCCGAGGATTAAACGGCCCAGCACCAGCAGCGCAAATTTATACGCGGCGTCGACCGGCAGGAGAGCAGCCAGCAGCCACGCACCACCTGCCAGCCCGCAGGCAAACATCCCCTGCAGTGCGGAACGTTTAGCACCGTGCTGATCCGCCAGACGACCGGCGTATCCACGCGTTAATACCGTGGCTAAAAACTGAATGCCCACGGCAATGCCGACCATGGTGTTGCCATAGCCCAGTTCCTGATGAACGAACAGCGGGATCACCGGCAACGGCAGACCAACGGTCATATAGGTCAGAAATACGGCAAAGGCGATACGGAACAGCGAGACGTTCGCTGAAGGGGTTGTTTCTGTTTGAGTTATTGCAGTCATGCTTTACTCCGAAATGAAGAGTAAGGCGGGGAAATGCCACGCCCCCTCTACCTGATTATCAGGATTAAGGTGCGTTGGTTGACGTTAAACGCTTACGCATTATCGTGAGGATAATGTTGAGTGGTGAAGTTTGCCTGTCAGATCAGCCAGTTGTCAATGCATAAAAAAAGGGAGCCTTATGGCTCCCTTTCTGAATCAAACATAAAACTTATGCTTTCAGCTTGCGCATCACCAGCGTGGCGTTGGTGCCGCCGAAACCGAAGCTGTTGGACATGACGGTGGTGAGCGTCGCGTCCATTGGTTTGGTCACGATGTTCAGGCCAGCAGCCTGCTCGTCCATCTCTTCGATGTTGATGCTTGGGGCGATAAAGCCGTTTTCCAGCATCAGCAGAGAGTAGATCGCTTCCTGCACGCCAGCCGCACCCAGAGAGTGTCCGGTCATCGCTTTGGTCGCGGAGATTGCCGGGCTGTTGTCGCCGAAGACTTCACGGATTGCACCCAGCTCTTTCACGTCGCCTACCGGAGTAGAGGTACCGTGGGAGTTCAGGTAGTCGATTGGGGTATCAACACCGTGCATCGCCATCTTCATGCAGCGCACCGCACCTTCTCCAGATGGCGCAACCATGTCAGCGCCATCAGACGTTGCACCGTAGCCCACGATCTCAGCATAGATGTGCGCGCCACGTGCCAGCGCATGTTCCAGCTCTTCAACCACAACCATACCGCCGCCGCCAGCGATAACGAAACCGTCACGGTGCGCATCATAGGTACGGGATGCTTTATCCGGGGTTTCATTGTACTTGGTGGACAGTGCGCCCATCGCGTCGAATTCACAGGCCATTTCCCAGCCAAGCTCTTCGCCGCCGCCAGCAAATACGATGTCCTGTTTACCCAGTTGGATCTGCTCAACAGCATTACCGATGCAGTGTGCAGACGTCGCACACGCGGAGCTGATGGAGTAGTTCACACCGTGGATTTTGAATGGGGTCGCCAGGCACGCGGAAACCGCAGAACCCATGGCTTTGGTTACCACGTACGGACCTACTGCTTTCAGACCACGCGGGCTGCGCATTGCGTCAGCACCGAATACCTGCGCTTTTGATGAGCCGCCGGAACCGGCAATCAGACCCACGCGCGGGTTGTTCTGATAAACCTCTTCACTCAGGCCGGAATCTTTGATCGCTTCCTGCATGGAGAGATAAGCATAAATAGAGGCATCGTTCATGAAACGAACCACTTTGCGGTCAATCAAACCGGTGGTGTCCAGTTTGACGTTACCCCATACGTGGCTGCGCATACCTGAATCTTTAAACTCTTCAGAGAAAGTGATCCCGGAGCGTCCTTCACGCAGAGATGCCAGGACTTCCTGCTGGTTATTACCGATGCTGGAGACAATGCCCAGGCCAGTAATCACTGCACGTTTCATTCAATACCTCTGTAAGTCGCACTATAGTAAGTTTCGAGTCGCACAATAGCGTACACTTGTACGCCGAACAAGTCCGATCAGCCATTTTCTGCGGAAATTTGCACCGATGGGCTCACATCGTTAAGATCGTGCCACTGCCTGTCAGACGAGTAACTTACGTGAAACAAAATGCTATACAACCCGCCAACCTCGAATTCAACGCTGAGGGTACACCTGTTTCCCGAGATTTTGATGACGTCTATTTTTCTAATGATAACGGACTGGAAGAAACCCGCTATGTTTTCCTCGACGGAAACCAGCTCAGCATTCGCTTCCCTGTACATCCGCGGAATCTGTTCGTGGTCGCCGAGAGCGGCTTCGGTACCGGACTGAATTTTCTGACCCTCTGGCAGGCGTTCGATCAGTTTCACACTGCACACCCTGAGGCTACGCTACAAAGATTACATTTCATCAGTTTCGAAAAATTCCCGCTCACGGCGCACGATCTGCGGCTCGCCCATCAGCACTGGCCGGAACTTGCACCGTTGGCAGAGCAGCTTCAGGCGCAGTGGCCGCCTCATATTGGGGGCTGTCACCGTTTACTGCTGGACGGCGGACGCATCACACTGGATCTGTGGCTTGGCGACATCAATGAACTGACCGATAAGCTCGATGATTCGATGAATCAGAAGGTAGATGCATGGTTCCTGGACGGCTTTGCGCCTGCCAAAAACCCGGATATGTGGAGTCAGCATCTGTTCACCGCGATGGCGCGGCTGGCGCGCCCGGGTGCAACGCTCGCTACCTTTACCTCGGCAGGATTTGTCCGCCGGGGGTTGCAGGAAGCGGGCTTTACCATGCAGAAGACCAAAGGTTTTGGCCGCAAGCGCGACATGCTGGTCGGCAGGATGGATCAGACGCTGGACATTCCCGCTCAGGCGCCCTGGTTTGCACGCCGCGCCAGCGCATCGCGCGAAGTGGCGATAGTCGGCGGAGGGATCGCCAGCGCCCTGCTTTCTCTCGCCCTTCTCCACCGGGGCTGGCAGGTGACACTCTACTGTGCTGACGAGACGCCAGCAAGGGGGGCTTCCGGCAACCGTCAGGGGGCGCTCTATCCCCTTTTAAGCGCTCACGATCCCGCACTGAGTGAGTTTTTCCCGGCAGCCTTTATCTTCGCTCGTCATCTGTATGACGCCCTGCCAGTGGCATTCGACCATGACTGGTGCGGCGTGACCCAGCTCGGCTGGGATGAAAAGAGCCAGCAAAAAATCACGCAGATGCTGTCGCTGGATCTGCCTGACGAAATTGCCCGCGCGGTAAGTACGCAAGAGGTGGCAGACACCGCTGGCGTGGACACCGGCTGTGGAGGCATTCAGTATCCGCTCGGCGGCTGGCTGTGCCCGGCGGAACTGACCGCGGCGGTCATTGCTCTGGCACAATCGCGCGGACTGACAGCACATTATGCTCACAAGGTTGAATCGCTGAGCCGCACAGATCGCTGGAATCTCCGTTTTGCCGATGGCAAAGAGGCGAGCCATGCCAGCGTTGTGCTAGCAAACGGACATAACATCAGCCAGTTTATCCAGACAGAGACGTTGCCGGTTTATCCGGTCGGCGGCCAGGTGAGCCATATCCCGACCGCGCCCGAACTGAGCAAGCTGCGTCAGGTGTTGTGCTATGACGGTTATCTGACGCCACAAAACCCGTCTAACGGCCATCACTGCATCGGCGCCAGCTACCATCGTGGCGAAACGGATATGCACTACAGCGATGCGGACCAACAGCAAAACCGCCAGCGACTGATTGACTGTTTCCCGGATGCTGCGTGGGCGAAAGAGGTTGACATCAGCGAGGGGGAAGCGCGTTGCGGCGTGCGCTGCGCCACCCGCGACCATCTGCCTATGGCGGGTAACGTACCGGACTATGAAGCAACACTGGAGGCTTATCAGGATCTTGCGGAAAACAAAGATACTGCAGTGAGTGCACCGCTGTATCCGGACCTGTTTATGCTGGGTGGGCTAGGCTCGCGGGGATTATGTTCAGCGCCATTGCTGGCTGAAGTACTGGCCGCGCAAATGAGCGAAGAGCCGATTCCGCTGGACAGGGTTACGCTTGCAGGGCTTAATCCAAACCGACTGTGGGTGCGGAAACTGCTGAAGGGGAAAAAGGTTAAGTAGGCTGTGGTCTGGAGCCCTCTCCCTGCGGGAGAGGGCTGAAAACAATTACTTCGCTTTCGCCTGCTGGAACAAATTGTCCCACATACCCAGCACCAGTGACTGATCGCGCGGAGAGAGTTCTCCTGCCTGAATAGCTTTCTCCAGGCTGCGGGTCACTTCATCATGAACGGCCTCGGCAGTGTGATCGTCCCCGGCCTCCAGCTCAGCAACGGCTAACGTCAGGTGACCACGCAGATAACCGCTGGCGAACAGCTCATCATCACTGGCGTGTTCCACCATGTCATCAATTAACGCCAGAATGCGTGATTCAAATTCTGCGATCATCTTCTTTCCTCAGTTAAAGATCTTCCGGCCAGGGGAAGCATTCCGCCGCGATCGCCGGCGTGTGGTAATAATTCTGTAAAGCCTCGATCAGACGCGCCGGACGTTCCGGAATGCCTTTCTCAAGATATTCCATCACCTGCGCATGAACGCGGCGCTGGAACACGATACGGTCTGGCTCGAAGTCGCCTTCGAGGTTGTCACAGCTCACGTTGAACGGGAAACCCGCCGCGATGCAGAATAACCATTCCAGCGCCTGCGGTTTAACCTCAACATCTTCAAACTGCCCCTGCGTTGCGGCGTCACGTCCGTCCGGGCAGTACCAGTAGCCGAAGTCCACCAGCTCGCGACGCGCTTTTCCGGCGATGCACCAGTGCGAAATCTCGTGCAACCCGCTGGCGTAAAAACCGTGAGCAAAGACGATGCGGTTATACGGCACGTCAGCATCAGCGGGAAGATAGATCGGTTCGTCGTCGCCTTTAATCAGACGGGTATTAAAATCGTCAGCAAAACAGCCGTCAAAAATCTCAATCAGCTGTTCGTATTTATGCGTACTGTTCATGAGTGCATACCCAACCAGGTGAGGATCTCCTGTCCATGGCTGTCATAAAGAAGTTTGGCGCTCATTACCGCCGAGACGATAACAATCATTGGGCGGATAAGTTTTTGTCCTTTGCTTAACACCAGACGCGAGCCTGCACGCGCGCCCAGGAACTGCCCCGCCATCATCACAAACCCGGTTGCCCAGATAACCTTGCCCCCGATGATAAACAGCAACAGGCCACCAAGGTTTGAGGTCGCGTTAAGCACTTTGGCATGGGCAGTGGATTTGGCAAGGTTAAACCCGGCTAGCGTCACGAACGCCAGCGCATAAAATGAACCGGCGCCCGGGCCGAAGAAACCGTCGTAAAAACCCACACAGCCACCGGCAATCAGAGCAAACGGCAAGCCGTGCAGTCGACGCTGACGGTCTTCTTCACCGAGTTTTGGCATCAGCAAGAAGTAAAGCCCGATGCAGATGACCAGAATCGGCAGGATCTGGCGCAAAATATCGGACTGCACGTGCTGGACCAGCAACGCGCCTGACGTCGAGCCGATAAAGGTCATCAGAATATTGAGCTTCTGATCGGCAAGGCTAACCACCTTACGGCGGATAAAATAGAGCGATGCCGAGAGTGAACCGCCGCAAGCCTGCAGCTTATTCGTGGCCAGAGCCTGCGCCGGGCTCATGCCCGCCGCCAGTAGCGCGGGCACGGTTAACAGCCCGCCGCCGCCCGCAAGAGCATCGATAAAACCGGCCAGCATGGCCACAAAGAACAGCACCACCAGCAGCAGCGGCGACACCATAAACAGATCGACGAAATTATCCATTAAAGTACATGCTCATCCAGTAGCGCCTGGCAGGAAGGCGGCAACGGAGGCGGTGTCTTCTTCTCAGGCTTAGAGGTTCCAGGTTTGGCTGGCTCAAACCAGCTTTGCAGTTCATATCCGCAGCCATCGCCCGACGGCGGTAGCGGCTGATCTTCACATTCCAGGCTGTTCGCCGGGCAGCGCAGACGCACGTGCATGTGCGCACGGTGCTGGAACCACGGGCGGACTTTGCGCAGCCAGTCGCGATCGGTTCCGGCATCCAGGCAGAGCTGCTGTTTGATAGCCGGGTTGACGAAAATCCGCGTGACGTCGTTATCTTTTGCCGCCAGCTTGATCAAACTGAGCACATCCTGCGACCACAGCGAAGGCACAACGTTTTTTCCGTCGCTTGCCACCAGATCCAGCGCCTGCGGTTTTAGCAGTTGGGCAGAACTCCAGCGCGCCTTCGGAAGTTGCAGGAAGATATCGACATCCAGCCCTGTCTGGTGACTGGCGTGCCCACTGTTAAAACGACCGCCGGCAGGCATCCCCATATCGCCAATCAGCATCGTGCCCAACCCCAGGTTATGCACCTGGTTTCCCAGACGCTGGATGAACAACACCAGATCCGGGTGACCGAAATAACGACGTTGATCGGTACGCATCACCTGGTAGGTATCGGACTGTAGCGGAAGCTCCTTGGCACCGACGATACAGCCGTTCGAAAAGGCACCAATGGACTGCGCGCTCCCCGCCACCGGGTGGGTGATTTTTTGCCATGGCGTCGCGGCCAGACTGGCTCCACTGGCGAGCAGCGCCAGCAGAGCAATTGCGGTCTTTTTCATGTTTACCAGCGTGGAATGGTGGTCGTCACATCCGCATTCTGCGCGCGCTGGCGCAGGAAGTGATCCATCAGCACGATAGCCAGCATCGCCTCGGCGATCGGCACCGCGCGGATCCCCACGCACGGATCGTGACGTCCTTTGGTGATCATCTCAACTTCTTCGCCATCGCGGTTAATCGTATGGCCCGGCACGGTGATGCTGGAGGTCGGCTTCAGTGCGATGTTGGCAACAATCTGCTGCCCGCTGCTGATCCCACCGAGAATGCCACCCGCATGGTTGCTCTGGAAACCGGCTTTCGTAATTTCGTCGCGGTTCTGACTGCCACGAAGCTGAACCACGTCAAAACCGTCGCCAATCTCTACACCCTTCACCGCGTTAATGCTCATCAGCGCGTGGGCGATGTCGGCGTCGAGACGGTCAAATACCGGCTCACCCCAGCCAGCCGGGACGCCGTCCGCCACCACGGTGACTTTCGCACCAATGGAGTCGCCCTCTTTTTTCAGGCCGCGCATCAGTTCGTCCAGCGCCTCCAGCTTGTCGGCATCAGCACAGAAGAACGGGTTCTGTTCAACCTGCTCCCAGTCCTTAATGGCCAGCGGAATGTCGCCCATCTGGGTCAGACAGCCACGGATCACAATGCCAAACTTCTGCTGCAGGTATTTCTTGGCAATCGCCCCTGCGGCCACGCGCATCGCGGTTTCACGCGCGGAAGAACGTCCACCGCCGCGATAGTCACGGAAGCCGTATTTTTGCTCGTAGGTGTAGTCGGCATGGCCTGGGCGGAACACGTCCTTGATAGCACCGTAGTCCTGAGAACGCTGATCGGTGTTTTCAATCAGCAGACCAATGCTGGTCCCGGTGGTACGGCCTTCAAAGACGCCGGAGAGAATTTTAACCTGGTCCGGTTCGCGACGCTGCGTGGTGTAGCGAGAAGTGCCCGGACGACGACGGTCGAGGTCGTGCTGTAAATCGGCTTCGGTCAGTTCGATGCCTGGCGGGACGCCGTCAACGATACAACCCAATGCCAGCCCGTGCGATTCACCAAAAGTGGTCACACGGAATAACTGTCCAATACTGTTTCCTGCCATCACGGCTCCGATATTGTTGTTTGTGTTTGAGCGTTGTGAAACGGGCCGAAGCCCGCTGGATTAATCTTTATAGATACTGAAGTGTTCACGCGCGTCGAGCAGCTGCGCTTTGGTCAGCATAAAGACGCCGTCACCGCCGTTGTCGAACTCAAGCCAGGTGAACGGCACATCCGGGTACTGCTCTATCAGATGTACCATGCTGTTGCCTACTTCACAAATCAGAACACCGTCGTCGGTCAGATAATCCGGCGCGCAGGCCAGGATGCGACGCGTCAGCTTCAGGCCGTCAGAACCTGAAGCCAGACCCAGTTCCGGCTCATGGCGATATTCGTTCGGCAGATCGGACATGTCTTCCGCATCAACGTACGGCGGGTTAGTGACAATGAGATCGTATTGCAACGTTGGCAGGTCGCGGAACAGATCGGAGCGAATTGGCGTAACGTGGTGAATCAAACCATGTTCTTCAATGTTGTGCTCGGTAACAGCCAGCGCGTCGGTGGAGATATCCACTGCGTCCACTTCCGCTTCCGGGAAAGCATACGCGCAGGCGATGGCGATGCAGCCACTGCCGGTACACATATCCAGAATGTGTTGTGGCTGATGGCCGATCAGACCTTCAAAGTGGTTATTAATCAGCTCGCCAATTGGCGAGCGCGGCACCAGCACGCGTTCATCAACATAGAACTCGTGGCCGCAGAACCAGGCTTTGTTAGTCAGGTAGGCGACCGGAATACGCTCGTTCACGCGGCGGATCACACGTTCAACAATGCGGTGTTTTTCGCTTGAGGTCAGGCGCGCGGTGCGCATGTCTTCAGGAATATCCAGCGGCAGATAGAGAGACGGCAGCACCAGCTGAACAGCCTCATCCCACGGGTTATCGGTACCGTGACCGTACCAGATATTGGCGGCGCTGAAGCGGCTAACCGACCAGCGCAACATGTCCTGTATGGTATGCAGCTCGTTTACTGCTTCATCGACAAAAATTTTATCCACTCTTTCCTCCAGGGCATGCTCGCATAATTTTCGGCGGCTAGTTTGCCATGAAGACGGCGATAAATCAGCAATGACGCGTGCCGCTTGAGGTTAAAAAATGCGTTTAGTCGGGTACACTATCGGAAATACGAGATGAGAATGACAAATGAAAAAGAAAACATCGCTCAGCGAGGAGGATCAGGCGCTCTTCCGACAGCTGATGACCGGGACGCGTAAAATCGCGCAGGACACTATTGTCCATCGCCCACAGCGTAAAAAAATCAGCGAAGTACCGGTCAAACGGCTGCTGCAGGAGCAGGCGGATAACAGCCACTATTTTTCAGATGAATTTCAGCCGCTGCTCAATACGCAAGGGGCGGTGAAGTATGTTCGTGAAGACGTCAGCCATTTTGAGCTGAAGAAATTACGCCGTGGGGATTATTCACCCGAGCTGTTTCTCGATCTGCATGGTTTGACGCAGATGCAGGCGAAGCAAGAGCTGGGAGCTTTAATTGCGGCCTGTCGCCGTGAACATGTTTTTTGCACTTGCGTGATGCACGGCCACGGCAAACATATTCTCAAGCAACAAACCCCCCTGTGGCTGGCTCAACATCCGCACGTGATGGCTTTTCATCAGGCACCGAAAGAGTACGGCGGAGATGCCGCATTGCTGGTGTTGATTGAAGTAGAAGAGTGGCAGCCGCCAGAATTGCCCTGACAGAACAGCGGGAAGCATGCTCTGCTCCCCGCTATAGCACACGTCACATCAGATCGCTTTTGCCATCTTCAGGTTGCACGGACTCATCTGCCAGTTGAAGGTACCTCTGCCCGTTTCGTCGAGAGTGACATTGGCAATGGCGGATGTCGTGAACATCGGCGGGGTCTCGCCCGGGCAAAGCTCAGATACCAGATAACCAACCAGTGGCAGGTGGGAAATGACCAGCGCGGAAGCGACACCTTCATTGTACAGCGCCTGAAGATAAGCGCTGACAAGGCCTACATCGCCACACGGGGTGAGTTCAGGGAGAACGTCCACACTGGCAGGCAGGTTCATACACTCCCCTACCACGTCCAGCGTCTGTTCAGCACGCAGGAACGGACTCACCAGAACGCGTTCGATGTCCACTTTTTGACCTTTAAGCCAGGTCGCCATCAGACGAGACTCGTCGCAGCCACAGACGGTCAAAGGACGTACTGAGTCACTGGCGGCATCGAGTGCCGCGTCGCCGTGACGCATGATAAAAACTTGCATATTGCACCGCTTTTGTTAACCAGAATCACCGGCGTTAACTACCCGCGATAACTGCTGAGAGGTAGAAAACCCGATGGCCGGGCATTGTGCCTGATCCATTCGGTGAATGAAACGCTGTTTTTTACCTCAATGGCGTAAGTATAGTCAATCTCTGTTTACAAAATCGCCAGAACAGGTTCATTCACTTCAGGATTTACCCTTCTTTGACCTCAACTTACGAGGACAGTTTCCCTTACAGGCCAAAATGTCTGGCCCTGTTCCGCCATCTGCAATAATTCGTCACACGGTGTAAACCGTGGACCATACTGCGAGGCCAAACGTTGCAGGATAGCAACCACTTCACCCGCACCAAGCGTATCCATGTAACGGAACGGGCCGCCAAGGAACGGCGGGAAACCAATGCCGAATACCGCGCCGATGTCACCATCACGCGCGCTCCTGATAACCTGCTCACCAAAGCAGCGCGCCGCTTCATTGAGCATCATCATCACACACCGTTCAGCACACTGAACGGCAGACAGTTTTCCCTGACCGGCGGTCGAAATAAGCCCATAAACAGAAGGGTCGACCTGTTTCTTGCTTTTACGCCCTTTCGCGCCGTAAAGATAGAAACCGCGTTCATTTTTTCTGCCTTTGCGATCGTCCTTCAAAATTGCAGAAACAATATTTGCAGGCGGGGTAAAACGATCGCCATAAGCGGCTTCCAGCACAGGTATAATTTTAGTTCCGGTGTCTATTCCCACCTCATCCAAAAGTTGGATTGGCCCAACAGGGAAACCAAACTTGACGAGCGCCTCGTCGACGTGCTCGATTTTCTCGCCTTCTGTCAGCAACCGCATGGCTTCATTAATATAGGGAGCCAGAATACGGTTAACGTAAAAACCGGCTTTGTCCGCCACAACGATCGGTGTCTTACCCTGCATTTTGGCCAGTTTCACCACGGTGGCGATGGTTTGCGGGCTGGTTGTGGCATGCGGGATCACTTCCACCAGCGGCATTTTTTCTACCGGGCTAAAGAAGTGCAGGCCAATCACCTGCTCCGGACGCACGGCTTTCGCCGCGATATCGCCAATCGGCAATGACGACGTGTTTGAGGCAAAAATGGTGTGCGGGGCGCAATGTAGCTCAACGTCTGCCACCATCTGCTGCTTAAGCGCCAGATCCTCAAACACGGCTTCAATCACCAGATCGCGATGCGCAAAACCACTGTAATCCGTCGTACCGGAGATCATCGCCAGGGTTTTATCACGCTCGCTTGCCCTGATATGGCGGCGTTTGACCTTCTGATCAAGGTTCTGCCAGCTATACTGCAGCGCGTGGTTGATCCCTTTCGCAGCGATGTCTTTGATACGTACAGGCAATTTACCTTTGCTTGCGGTAACAAAAGATATTCCGCCGCCCATTAGCCCACCACCCAGTACGCCAACGGCGCGTAGCGGAGCAGGTTTAGCCTCACTACCCGGATCTTTTTTCACCTCAGTGCTGGCAAAGAAAATGCTGCGTAGTGCCTGCGACTGCGGCGTCATCGCCAGTTCACCGAAGGCTTTAGCCTCAGCGGCATAGCCGCTACTGCTGCCCTGCGATAGCCCTGTTTCAATAACCTCAAGAATTCGCTTCGCCGCCGGGTAGTTGCCTTTGGTTTTCTGCTCAGTCTTTTTACCCACCATACTGAACAGCAAAGCACGTCCCAACGGCCCGGCCAGAACGCGTTCACGAACGGGTAGAGGACGTTTAGCCTGGCGTCCTTTCAGAGCCAGTTCGACGGCAGCCTCCAGCAAAATGGAATGAGGAACCACTTCATCAACCAGGCCGGCTTTTAGGGCCTGGCGGGCACGCAGTTGCTTACCCGTCAGGATCATTTCGAGTGCAGTGCTGACCCCCACAAGGCGTGGCAAACGCTGCGTTCCGCCGGAGCCTGGCAGAAGTCCTAACTGCACTTCCGGCAGACCCAGAATGGTTTTTGCGTCATCGGTACAGATACGGCTATGACAGGCCAGCGCCAGCTCCAGTCCCCCGCCCAGACATGCGCCGTGGATCGCGGCAATCACCGGGATCGGCAGAGCGTTGATCTCCGCCATCACCTGCTGGCCCTGACGCGCCAGCTCTTCGGCTTCCAGAGCACTTTGCGCACGGGCGATCATGTTAATGTCGGCTCCGGCAATAAAGTTGTCCGGCTTAGCAGAGATAAACACCAGGCCACGAATGGCCTTGTTTTCACGGATCTGCTTTAGCATCGCGCGAACCTGAACACCAAATTCAGCCTTCAGGGTATTCATCTTTTCATCAGGCACATCAATAGTGATAACGGCGACGTTATCGAGGCGAACCGTCAGATTAAATGCGGATGGCATATCCATTATTCGGCCTCCAGAACCATTGCTGCACCAAGGCCACCCGCCGCACAGGCGGTAACAAGGCCAAACCCGCCGCCACGGCGACGTAGCTCGTGTAATGTTTGCGTGATCATCCTCGCCCCTGTGGCGGCAAACGGATGACCATAGGCGATAGAGCCGCCCAGCACGTTGAATTTGCTTTGATCCACTTCACCAGTGGCATGGGTACGGCCCAGCACATCTCGCGCAAAACGCTCGCTTGCCAGTAACTGCACGTTTGCCAGGGTTTGTGCGGCAAAGGCTTCGTGCATATCAATCAGGGTTAAATCAGCCAGCGTCAGCCCTGCGCGATCCAGTGCCAGCGGCGTGGACCAGGCAGGCCCTAACAGCATGTCCTGCCAGACATCAATGGCGGTAAAAGCGTAGCTGCGCAAATAGCCCAGGGGGGTGATACCCAGCTCTTTCGCGCGGGATTCGGTCATCAGGATCACCGCAGCAGCGCCGTCCGTCAGTGGCGTACTGTTAGCCGCGGTTACCGTGCCATGTTTGCGGTCAAACGCAGGGCGCAGTTTTGCATAATCCGCCAGCGTCGAGGTACCGCGGATATTGTTATCTTCCGCAAGCGGTTCTCGATATGGCGGGATATAAGCGGTCATCACCTCATCAGCCAGTTTACCTTCAGACCAGGCTTTCGCTGCCAGCTGATGTGAACGGTGGGCCAGCGCATCCTGCTGCTCGCGGGTAATGCCATAGGTCTTCGCCATCTGCTCGGCGGTATCACCCATGCGTAGACCCGTGGAATATTCCGCAACCGCAGGAGGTACAGGCATGAGATCCCTCAGGCGTAAACGAGAGAAGAGTTTGAGCTTCTGTCCGGTTGTGCGGGCTTTGTTGGCGTCAACCAGGATGCGCGCCAGCTTTTTGCTGACCCCGATCGGCAGTACCGAAGAGGAGTCCGCTCCGCCAGCAATACCGGCACGAATGGTGCCCGCCATCAGGCTTTCAGCCACGTTAGCTACAGCCTGGAAGCTGGTCGCGCACGCGCGGCTGACGCTGTAGGCATCAGTATGGACATTCATTCCGGTTCCGAGGACGATTTCCCGCGCAATATTGGGTGCTTCAGGCATCTGCACGACCTGACCGAAAACCAGCTGTTCGATGACCTCTGGCGGAATTTCGCTGCGAGCCAGCATCTCCCCCACCACCATTTTCCCCAGGTCAACAGCCGGTATGCCATGAAATGCCGTTGCCTGACGTGCAAATGGCGTACGCAATCCACTGACAATGGCAATGCGATCGCCCTGACGGGTAATAAGCGGTAATGCCTGACTCATAACACTCCCCTGTAAAATTTTTTGCGCAAACATAAAGTGGTCTGACCTGATAATAGTCTTAACCATTTTTTTACATTCAGCCAATCAGGGAAACGAAAAAGTGCGAGCTAAAACACAGAGAAGAAAAAGAAAATGCCCCTGCATGGCAGAGGCATTTGTGAGGAATGACACCGGGCAAAAAAGATTAACGCAGACCCAACTGGAAAATCAGCGTTTCTGCTTCGCAGGCGAACACAAAGTCGATATCCAGCTTCACGCCGCCTTCCACTTCGGTGAGGGTAGACTTAATGTCGCACGGTTCGGATTCCACATCACGCGCACGTTTGCTCAGCGCGGTCAGTGTCTCTTCCGCTTCGGCACGGTTGGTGAATACACGGCTGTAAGAGGCGGTGCAATCGGAGTTGTCCATGATGGTACCAACATCCATACAGCAGCAAACCGGGGTTTCATCAGCACTGCATTTACTCATAGCTCAATTTCCTCTGTATTCGCGCAGGACGCGAGATAAACACGATGCTGATATTTTACGCCCCGACGCTGGCTCTCTCCAGCCGTTAATGGCGTAAAATCGGATAAGTGACCAATATCACACTAAAAAATGATCTAAAACAAAAACCACCCTTTTGGGTGAGTCGCGATGGTCACATTTTTGCCAAGCAGATCTCGTTTCAAGAAACATGTTTGAAAATATTAATAAACAAACTTGCAACATTCTGGCTGGTCAGACCTATACTCTGGCCACTGGTCTGATTTGTCTGTCATACCTCAGACCCTACACTTCGCGCTCCTGTTACGGTATGTAACAATTATTGAATAAAAATAACTCAATGAGGTTATGGTCATGAGCCAGAAAACCCTGTTCAACAAGACTGCGCTGGCAGTCGCAGTGGCACTCGTATCCACTTCCGCATGGTCAGCGGGCTTTCAGTTAAACGAATTTTCTTCCTCTGGCCTTGGCCGCGCATATTCCGGGGAAGGCGCCATCGCTGATGATGCGGGTAACGCGAGCCGTAACCCGGCACTGATTATGATGTTTGACCGCCCAACGTTCTCTGCTGGTGCCGTCTATATTGACCCGGATGTTAATATCTCTGGTAAATCGCCGTCCGGTAAGAGCCTGAATGCGGACAACATCGCCCCAAGCGCCTGGGTTCCAAACGTACATTTTGTTGCACCTATTAACGACCAGTTTGGTTGGGGGGCATCAGTGACCTCTAACTTTGGTCTGGCGACTGAATATGGCGATAACTATGCAGCGGGCACAATGGGCGGTAAAACTGACCTGAAAACCGTAAACCTGAACCTGAGCGGCGCTTATCGTCTGAACGACAACTGGAGCTTTGGTCTTGGTTTTGATGCGGTTTACGCCGATGCTAAAATCGAGCGCTATGCAGGTGACGCCGGTATGCTGGCTGCCGGTCAGATTCTCTCTCAGGTACCAAACCTGCCTGCGGCAGCACGCCCGGCCGCCATCGCCAAAGCCAAACAACTGGCCGCCATCCCTGCCGACACCCAAATTGCACGCCTGAAAGGCAGCGAGTGGGGTTATGGCTGGAACGCGGGTATTCTGTATGAGCTGGATAAAAACAACCGTTGGGGTTTGACCTACCGTTCTGAAGTTAAAATCGACTTCGACGGAGATTACAACAGCAACATGAACACCGCCGTCCCAGGTTTCCCGTATCCAACTGGTGGCAGAACTATTCCGGGATCTCTGACGCTTAACCTGCCAGAAATGTGGGAAGTTTCAGGTTACAACAAGGTTGCGCCACAATGGGCAATTCACTACAGCATGGCTTATACCAGCTGGAGTCAGTTCCAGGAGCTGAAAGCGACCGGCTCTAATGGCCAGACGCTTTTCTATAAGGATGAGAGCTTCAAAGACTCTTATCGTATCGCGCTGGGTACCACCTACTACTACGATACTAACTGGACCTTCCGTACCGGTATTGCCTTTGATGATAGCCCGGTTCCGGCTCAGACACGTTCCATTTCTATCCCGGATCAGGACCGCTTCTGGCTGAGCGCAGGTGCGACTTATGCGTTCAATAAAGATGCTTCTGTTGACGTAGGTGCCTCTTACATGCACGGTCAGTCCGTGACCATCAAAGAAGGTCCGTACGAGTTCCGTTCTGAAGGTAAAGCCTGGCTGTTCGGTACTAACTTCAACTACGCGTTCTAATCGCGCGGGATCAAAAAAGGTGAGCATCGCTCACCTTTTTTATTTACTGCGAATCAATGTCTTTTAATTCGTTTTCGATGGCCTTCGCGTTTGGATTCTCTTCCGGCTTCAGCTTACCGCCGTTGGCAATAAAGTCATGATTCTGGAAGTACGCTTCACGAACCATAATATACGGGTCAGAAGACTGACGCAGCAGACCATCAGAGTCGAGCAGTTGCGCACGTGTTTCAATCCCTTCCACCGTCCATTTACCAATCGACAGCGGCCAGGTTAGCCACGACAGAACCGGATACAGCGTATCCACCATATCACCGCCATCATCACGGACGGTGAAACTGCCATAGAACGGCAGATGGACATACGGGCCGTAACCTACGCCATAATGCCCCAGAGTACTACCGAAACGGTGCGGTTGTTCACGCTGCAGTTTCGGGTTGGCCATACCTGCAACATCAATGAAGCCCCCCATCCCCAACAGAGAGTTCAGGAAGAAGCGAGTAAAGTGCACCATCCCCTGATACGGGTCACCCTGCAGGAAATAGTTCACCATTACCGCAGGCTCTTCGAGGTTGCTGGTAAAATTGCTTAACCCATTACGCGCGGGTTGCGGAACATAATCGCGCCATGCCACTGCCACCGGGCGAACCACATACGGGTCCAGCACGTTGTAGTTGAAGCTATACATTGAGCGGTTAAATCCTTCGAGAGGATCGGAGCGTCCCGTTTGCTCCCCAGAGCTGGCGCAGCCCACAAGCATCGTCGCACCCAGCGCAAGCGCCGACAGCCGAAGTTTCATAAATATCTCCCTGTTCAGTTTGGCTATCGTTGATTGCCATCCGTAACGGAGCCTTTAATGCTCCGCCTGTAAACATGCAAGCGATTGTAACAGCACGTTTACCGATGTCCATGAGCACAATTACGGGCAGTAACCAGCGTGACTCTGATCTCAGCATAGCCTGGCTTTTGGAATTCGTTTCGCTGGCAATTTTATAATGTGTTTGAAAGAGATGTCTCACCTTTGTTGCTATTGCCACCAATTTAAGAGCTTCCCCACAGGCAGCCCAATAAAAACCGCTACGCTTAGAAGAAAATCAACCTGCGGGAGTAATTATGAAAGAAGTAGGCGAAGAAAAAGTGGGAGAAAGTAATGAGAAGATTGAAATTGAGAGCGAAGAGAAAGCCCGCGGCGAGAAGATAGAAGTTGACGAAGATCGCCTCCCCTCCCGCGCGATGGCGATCCACGAGCATATTCGCCAGGATGGCGAAAAAGAGATGGAACGTGATGTCATGGCCCTTTTCTGGTCAGCTATCGCTGCCGGGCTTTCAATGGGAGCTTCTCTGCTTGCAAAAGGCATCTTTCATGTTCAACTGGAAGGTGTGCCCGGCGGGTTTTTACTCGAGAATCTCGGCTATACCTTCGGCTTCATTATCGTCATCATGGCGCGGCAGCAGCTGTTTACGGAAAACACCGTTACCGCCGTTCTGCCTGTGATGCAAAACCCTACCCTCGGTAATTTCGGTTTACTGATGCGTCTGTGGAGCGTGGTCCTGCTGGGCAATATCATCGGTACAGGCGTCGCGGCCTGGGCATTTGAATATATGCCGATATTTGATGAACCCACCCGCGATGCGTTTGTGAAAATTGGCATGGATGTGATGAAAAATACGCCAGCTGAAATGTTCTCCAATGCCATCATCTCCGGCTGGATTATCGCCACGATGGTCTGGATGTTTCCTTCAGCCGGCAGCGCTAAAATTGTGGTAATCATCTTGATGACCTGGCTGATTGCGTTGGCTGACACGACGCATATCGTGGTGGGTAGCGTTGAAATACTCTATCTGGTCTTTAATGGCACACTTCACTGGAGCGATTTTTTCTGGCCATTCGCCCTGCCGACGCTTGCGGGCAACATCTGCGGCGGGACATTCATCTTCGCGCTGTTGAGCCATGCGCAAATCCGTAACGACATGTCGAACAAACGCAAAGCAGAGCTTAAGGCACGGGAAAATGATGATAAATCGACAAAAAAATCGGCATGAATGGTGACTCTTTGAGCAGTCAGGCGGCAATGCGCTTAACGCTAAGTGTAAATAACGTTATACTCGTGCCGCCTCGTCCCCTTAGTTAAATGGATATAACGAGCCCCTCCTAAGGGCTAGTTGCAGGTTCGATTCCTGCAGGGGACACCATGACGCGCTCTCAGCAAGCCCAGCACACCTCATAACCAACTAATTTTCAAAAATCGTTTCTCAGGTATAAATATTAACCAAAGATAACTTTATGAGACGTAACGATAAACCGGTACACGACGGGTCGTGCCTGTCAGATTTTCAAATACCCATGTTTCATCCGTTGCGATCCTCATTCCCGCTTTTCTCAGACGCGACACCTCGGCTGCAATTCGTTGGATGCCAAACCAAAAAAGCGCATCAAGCGCAGTAACGTCCAGCCCACTCAGCAACGCCCGCTTCAGACGTTCAGCTGGCAGCTTAATTTCTTTGGCAATTTGCAAAAAGGGCTCGGCCGTGTGTGTGGTCGGGCTAATCCGCCGTATGCGGGTAGACAGACGGTATTGATAATTATCAGGGACGTCATTGAGATCCGTTTTAACACTCCAGACACAACCGAAGCGTTTACCGTTAAAAATGACATTTTTCTGGCTGAGTTCCAGCTCGTTACGTATCCCGGCTATAAGCTGGGGTGTACGCACTAGCAGCAGACGAAAAGGGAGCTCGAAACTGGTCACGTAATCGACATTGAGCAAGGCAATACGTAAACGCTCTTCGGCACCGGCTTTGCTCTCCCTGCATTCGCTCAAAACATCATCCCACTGCTTTGTCAGTCGGGAAGGTTCATTCGCTTCTGTAAACCTGTACTTTTCAATCTGGTAATCGATTTGTTCAGTCACCCGGTTCTTCCTGTCAGTCACGTTTTAGCCGTTAAAACAGACTTTATCAGCACCCATAATTATGCTCCAGAAATGAAGTGATACATCTTTAATCTGTCGATAAAAACTACAAAATCAACCACCTTTCTCATTGCCGCTTTTTTAATCAAAAACGAGTAATAGCACATATCGTATAACGGTGCTACATTACGCCGCCCGCCCAAATCAGCAGTGGCCAGGTAACGCCGTAAAGTTCGGTAAAGCCTGCAACCATCACCTTGAAGAACGGTCTTATCGGCACGTCGTATCGCACACTCTGCGCTACCTTTACAGGCTTCACATAGGTTTTACTATTTTGTCTCAATCCCAATTTCAACGTGCGTTTTTACACCCGCGTTACTGGTTTACATGGTTTGGTCTTGGCGTTCTTTGGCTGATGGTTCAGCTTCCCTACCCCGTACTGCGTTTGCTGGGGTCTAAACTGGGGAGTGCATCCCGCTATTTCCTGAAACGACGTGAATCCATCGCGCGTAAAAATATCGAGCTTTGCTTCCCACAGTACAATGCCGAAGAGCGCGAGAAACTCATCGCTGAAAACTTCAAATCTATCGGCATGGCACTGCTTGAAACCGGCATGGCCTGGTTCTGGCCGGATGAACGCGTCCGTAAGTGGTTTGATGTGGAAGGTCTGGATAACCTTAAACGTGCCCAGATGCAAAATCGTGGGGTGATGGTTGTCGGGGTTCACTTTATGTCGCTGGAGTTGGGTGGTCGTGTGATGGGGCTTTGCCAGCCAATGATGGCAACCTATCGTCCTCACAACAGCCCGCTGATGGAATGGGTACAGACGCGGGGTCGTATGCGTTCCAATAAGGCGATGATCAGCCGTAATAACCTGCGCGGTATGGTCGGTGCCCTGAAGAAAGGTGAAGCCGTCTGGTTTGCACCCGATCAGGATTACGGTCGTAAGGGCAGCAGCTTTGCCCCCTTCTTTGCGGTTAAAGACGTTGCAACGACCAACGGTACATTTGTCATTTCGCGTCTGTCTGGTGCAGCCATGTTGACCGTGACGATGGTAAGGAAAGCAGATAAATCAGGCTATCGTCTGCATATCTCCCCTGAAATGGCTAACTATCCGGAAAACGAATGCGAAGCGGCAGCGTTCATCAATAAAATTATCGAAACCGAAATCATGCGTGCACCAGAGCAGTACCTCTGGATGCATCGCCGTTTCAAAACGCGTCCCCTTGGCGAAGCCTCGCTCTATATTTAAGCCCTTCATGAAGGTTAGTTTCGCCAGGAAACTAACCTTTTCAATCACCTGTAATCACTCTGGACAATTGTTTTTCTGCGCGTCGCTAAAAGTGAATTTATTGCACTCTGAAATCAAACTGTCGCCGTTCCACGACACTCGTAAGTAACGGAAATTATTTAAGAAAATCCCTCTTGCCACCCCTCATTTTTAAGCGTACATTAGCGCCGTCTGGCAACAGGAAAGCACAGAATTCTGAGCTGGAGTTGACGGCGTAACGGGAAAATCTCTTTTCCGTTTTGACCGGATTTCAGCTCTCTATAATCAGGTGGACTCTGTTTTTAATGCGTACCACAAGATACGCGGAGCGATGAAACGTGAAATATTTCTTTATGGGCATTTCGGTGATTGTTTTAGTCTGGGCCGGAACCTTTGCCCTGATGATCTAGTGAAGAACATGCAGTCAAAAAAACAGGAGCCATCGGCTCCTGTTTTTTTATGTCATGATGACGCGGGATTTTCAGCAATACTTTTTGATGAAAGCAGCCCGTCAGCACGGAACATACTCTTAATGCCCCTCACTGCCTGACGAATACGGTCGCTGTTTTCAATCAGGGCGAATCGCACATGGGTGTCGCCATAGTCGCCAAAGCCAATGCCAGGTGACACACACACCTTTGCATCCTGCAGCAGCTTTTTGGCAAACTCCAGGGAACCCATCGCCGCATACGGTTCAGGAATTTTCGCCCAGACGTACATGGACGCTTTCGGCATTTCTACCATCCAGCCCGCTTCATGTAACCCTTTCACCAGCACATCGCGACGACGTTTATACTGGGCCGCAATCTCATGAACACACTGCTGATCGCCCTCAAGAGCCGCAATAGCCGCGACCTGTAGCGGCGTAAAAGTGCCGTAGTCGTGGTAACTCTTGATTCGCGCCAGTGCACTCACCAGCGTTTTGTTACCCACCATAAAGCCAATTCGCCAGCCTGCCATGTTGTAGCTTTTAGACAGGGTAAAGAACTCTACTGCCACATCGCGCGCGCCCGGAACCTGCATAATAGACGGGGCTTTCCAGCCGTCGTAGACGATGTCTGCATAGGCTAAATCATGAACCACCAGTACGTCATAACGCTTAGCCAGGGCTACAACTTTCTCGAAGAAATCAAGCTCCACGCACTGCGCCGTTGGGTTCGACGGGAAACCAAGGATCATCATCTTCGGTTTCGGGTAACTTTCGCGAATCGCACGTTCCAGTTCGTTGAAGAAATCGACACCTTCCACCAGCGGCACAGAACGTACCTGCGCCCCGGCAATCACCGCACCATAGATATGGATCGGGTAGCTTGGATTCGGAACCAGGACCGTATCACCGTGATCCAGCGTCGCCAGCATCAGGTGTGCCAGGCCCTCTTTCGAGCCAATGGTCACAATGGCTTCACTTTCAGGATCGATATCAACCTGGTAGCGATCCTGATACCAGCGCGAGATCGCGCGACGTAACCGAGGAATACCGCGAGACGTTGAGTAGCCGTGCGTATCAGGACGCTGGGCAACCGTGCAGAGTTTCTCAACAATATGCGGTGGAGTTGGGCCGTCAGGGTTCCCCATACTGAAATCAATGATGTCTTCGCCACGACGACGTGCAGCCATCTTCAGTTCAGCGGTGATATTGAAAACATAAGGGGGGAGACGATCGATGCGCGTAAAACGGCGTTCAGGACTGAATTCAGCCATAGATTCCTCAGATTAACGTTAGCGCCCGGACCGTCCGAGCGACGCTGCCACGCATGTGGCGTGCTTAGAAAATAACCTGAAAAAAATCATGCTGTCGAGAGGGAAATGAAAAAAAAGCGATCGCGCTAAAACCGGAACCCTGCTGTGTTAAAAAGCGGAAGCACCAAAGGGGAATTCGGCTGTCTGATAGCTGTTTTTTAACACAATGATATCAAAGCAGTTACCTGTCGATACGTCGATAATAAAAAATCGGGACATGTCAGCACACACCGGATAATCCCCTTTGTAAACTATGGTTTTTCCTCATTTGATAAACCTGACGGATAGCTGGTCAATACGCGCCAGGTTTTTTATCATGGTTCTTTCCCGTTACCCCAGGTCTACTCGTGCACGAAATATTCACTATGCTGTTGGCGGTTTTTGACCGGGCGGCATTAATGCTGATTTGCCTGTTCTTCCTTATTCGCATTCGCTTGTTTCGCGAGCTTTTGCATAAGTCTGCACACTCCCCCAAAGAGCTACTGGCTGTTACCGCCATCTTTTCACTGTTTGCGCTGTTCAGCACCTGGTCCGGCGTGCCGGTTGAGGGGTCGCTGGTTAACGTGCGGATTATTGCCGTCATGTCCGGCGGAATTTTGTTTGGCCCGTGGGTGGGCGTCATCACCGGCATGATTGCCGGCACCCATCGCTACCTGATTGATATTGGTGGCGTGACGGCTGTGCCGTGCTTTATCACCAGCATTATTGCCGGGGTACTTTCCGGGTGGATTAACCGCAAGATCCCGAAAAAGCAACGCTGGCGCGCCGGGATCATCGCAGGCATGGTGTGCGAAACGCTAACCATGATCCTGGTCGTGGTGTGGGCTCCCACCACCGCACTGGGGCTGGATATCGTCTCGAAAATCGGTATTCCCATGATCCTGGGCAGCGTCTGTATCGGTTTTATCGTGCTGCTGGTGCAAAGTGTCGAAGGGGAAAAGGAGGCCAGTGCTGCTCGTCAGGCCAAGCTGGCGCTCGATATTGCCAACAAAACCCTGCCGCTTTTCCGCCACGTTAACGCGGAATCACTGCGTCAGGTCTGCGAGATTATCCGCCACGATATTCACGCTGATGCCGTCGCCATCACCAACATCGACCACGTGCTAGCCTACGTCGGTGTTGGGGAGCACAACTATCACGACAACGATGACACCATCAGCCCGACCACCAGACAGGCGATTAACTACGGCAAAATCATTATCAAAAACAATGATGAAGCCCACCGGACGCCGGAAATCCACTCCATGCTGGTGATCCCGTTATGGGAAAAAGGTGTCGTGACGGGCACGCTGAAAATTTATTACTGCCACGCGCATCAGATCACCTCCTCACTTCAGGAGATGGCCATCGGTCTGTCGCAAATTATCTCCACACAACTGGAAGTTTCCCGGGCGGAGCAACTGCGTGAAATGGCAAATAAGGCAGAGTTACGCGCACTGCAGAGCAAAATCAATCCCCATTTCCTGTTTAACGCGCTGAACGCGATTTCCTCGTCCATTCGTCTTAATCCGGACACCGCGCGCCAGCTGATTTTTAACCTGTCCCGCTATCTGCGCTACAACATCGAGCTGAAAGATGACGAGCAGATCGACATCAAAAAAGAGCTGTACCAGATTAAAGACTACATCGCGATTGAGCAGGCACGCTTTGGCGACAAGCTCACGGTCATTTACGATATTGATGAAGAGGTCAACTGCGTGATCCCGAGCCTGCTAATCCAGCCGCTGGTCGAAAACGCGATTGTTCACGGTATTCAGCCCTGTAAAGGCAAAGGTGTCGTCACTATCAGCGTCACCGAAAGCGGCAACCGGGTGCGCATTGCCGTACGCGATACCGGCCACGGTATTGATCCCAAAGTTATTGAGCGCGTGGAATCTAACGAGATGCCCGGGAATAAAATCGGGCTGCTGAACGTGCACCATCGGGTCAAACTGCTCTACGGCGACGGGCTGCATATTCATCGCCTTGAACCGGGTACCGAAATCGCTTTTTACGTTCCGAATGAACGTTCATCCGTTCATGCGGCAACATCCCTGTTACCCCTGGTGGAGTGACCTATGAAAGTCATCATCGTAGAAGATGAAATTCTGGCTCAACAGGAGCTAACCTGGCTTATCAAAACCCACAGCCAGATGGAGATTGTGGGTACCTTTGACGATGGTCTGGATGTGCTGAAGTTTCTGCAGCACAACCGGGTCGACGCTATTTTTCTGGATATTAATATTCCGTCGCTGGATGGCGTATTGCTGGCGCAAAACATCAATCAGTTTGCCCATAAGCCGTTCATTGTTTTCGTCACCGCCTGGAAAGAGCACGCCGTGGAGGCCTTCGAGCTGGAGGCATTTGACTATATTCTTAAGCCTTACCAGGAGTCGCGTATTATCAGCATGCTGCAAAAGCTGGAAGCCGCATGGCAGCAGCAGACTGCTCCCGCTAGCGCCACCCCCACGGTACGTGAAAATGACACCATTAATCTGGTCAAAGATGAACGTATCATTGTGACGCCAGTCAACGATATTTATTACGCCGAAGCGCATGAAAAGATGACGTTTGTCTATACGCGTCGAGAATCTTATGTGATTGCGATGAACATCACCGAGTTCTGCAGCAAGCTGCCTGCGGCACACTTTTTCCGCTGTCACCGTTCGTTCTGCGTGAATTTAAATAAGATCCGCGAGATCGAACCCTGGTTTAACAACACCTACATTTTGCGTCTGAAGGATCTGGATTTTCAGGTGCCGGTGAGCCGCAGCAAGGTGAAAGAGTTTCGTCAGTTGATGCATCTGTAAAGCGCCCCCTCACGCAGGAGAGGGCAATGTCGTCAAAGGATTTGACCGAGAACCTGACGCAGATGGGCTCCCGAGCCAAGAAGACCAGGGTTATCGTGCACGATGAGGTAGACAGGGATGTCCTGCACGTAGCTTCTGAAACGCCCTTTATCTTCAAACCCACCGCGGAAACCAGAGGCTTTAAAGAAATCGAGGAAACGCGGCACGATCCCGCCCGCAATATAAACACCACCGAATGTGCCCAACGTCAGTGCCAGGTTGCCGCCGAAACGACCCATGATCACGCAGAACAGCGACAATGCACGGCGGCAGTCAATGCAGCTGTCCGCCAGCGCACGTTCGGTCACGTCTTTCGGCTGCAGGTTTTCCGGCAGACGACCGTCCGATTTCACAATCGCACGGTACAGGTTGACCAGCCCGGGGCCGGAAAGGACGCGCTCAGCGGAGACGTGTCCAATCTCTGCGCGCAACTCTTCAAGGATAATGCCCTCTTCTTCGCTGTTTGGCGCAAAGTCAACATGCCCCCCCTCGCCCGGCAGGCTTACCCAGCGCTGAGCAACGTGCACCAGATGCGATACCCCCAGACCGGTTCCTGCGCCATAGACGGCTATCGGTTTGCCTTCGACTGGCTCCGCACCGCCAAACTGAATCAGATGCTCAGGCTTCAGCATCGGGATCGCCATCGAAACCGCAGTGAAATCATTGATGATTTCAAGATGCGCAAAACGGAGATTTTTTTTCATCTCCGCGATGGAAAATGCCCAGGTATGGTTTGTCATCGCAACCCAGTCACCCGTAATCGGGCAGGCAATGGCAATGCAGCCATCTTCGACGCTCACCTGATGCTCTTCCAGATAGACGCGGACAACGGCCTCAAGGCTTGGGTAATCCAGCCCTGAGTAGGTTTTCGCTTGAGAAATCTCCCCCGTGTTTACATCGCAGAGAGCAAGACGTGCGTTAGTCCCACCCACATCACCTACTAAAGCATACTTTGTCATTCTTCTACTGCTCCGCTAAAGTCAGAATAAATCTTTGGGACACTGTAAATTCAAGGCTGGATAACAACAACGACCTGAAGGCAGCCACCCCAGGATTATCGATCTTCGTCACAGAATAACTTTACCGTTTCAGCACCTTTTGCACTATTGCCATAAAGCTGATTGTGCAAAGTAACGTAATACCGTTTTGTACAAGGAAATCATCATGCTCCACCCGCGAGCCAGAACCATGCTCCTGCTGGCAATTCCGGCGTTAATTATTGGCGTTGCCTCAAGTCTGGTGCTCATTGTCGTGATGAAAGTCGCGTCGGTGCTGCAAACGATGTTATGGGCAGCGCTTCCTGCAAAGCTGGGGGTCAACGTTGATTCTCCTGCATGGGTTATTTTGATGCTGACGTTAACCGGTATTGCGGTGGGGCTGGTGATCCGTTTCAGTCCCGGACATGCCGGGCCCGACCCGGCGCAGGAACCCTTGATCGGTGCTCCGGTTCCCCCTTCGGCGCTGCCGGGGTTGATCATCGCGTTGATTCTGGGTCTGGCGGGCGGTGTCAGTCTTGGGCCGGAACATCCGATCATGGCGGTTAACATCGGACTGGCAGTTTTCCTCGGTGCACGCATTTTGCCCCGTGTTGGCGCACTGGACTGGACTATCCTTGCCTCCGCAGGCACCATCGGAGCGCTTTTTGGCACGCCCGTTGCCGCAGCACTGATCTTTTCGCAGACGCTCAGCAGCAACAACGATGTCCCGCTGTGGGATAAACTCTTTGCGCCGCTGATGGCCGCTGCTGCCGGCGCATTGACGACCAGCCTGTTTTTCCATCCCCATTTTTCACTCACCCTTCCCCACTATGGCCAGATGCAGATAGCCGATATCTTCAGCGGTGCCATCGTCGCCGCCATCGCCATTGCGCTGGGAATGGTGGCGGTATGGTGTCTTCCACGTCTTCACCGACTGATGCATAAGCTTAAGCACCCGGTATTCATTCTGGGAGTGGGTGGTTTCATCCTTGGTATTTTAGGGGCCATCGGCGGGGCGGTGACGTTGTTCAAAGGTCTGGATGAGATGCAGCAACTGGCCTTCAGTCAGGTGTTTAGCGTTTCAGATTATCTGCTGTTTGCGGTGATCAAACTGGCGGCGCTGGTAGTGGCTTCAGCCTGTGGTTTTCGCGGTGGGCGTATTTTCCCGGCGGTGTTTGTCGGTGTGGCGCTGGGGCTGATGCTGCACGGGCATGTGGATGCCGTCCCGGCGGCCATTACCGTATCCTGTTCGATTCTGGGGCTGGTTCTGGTGGTCACGCGCGATGCGTGGTTAAGTTTGTTTATGGCGGCAGTCGTCGTGCCGGATTCGACGCTTTTCCCTCTGCTCTGCATCGTGATGTTGCCCGCCTGGCTCCTGCTGGCGGGCAAACCCATGATGATGGCATGGCGTAACGATAAGTAATCAGGCGCTATTACGCGCTTCCAGCGCTTTAGTAATGGCCCCCAGCAGCGGCGGGATGTCTGCTTTCGGCAGCATCACCTCAATCAGCGAGAGCCGCTCATGGTGGGCCACTTTTTCAAGCACGTCCACCAGCTGTTCCGCTTCACTGACCCGCCAGCACTGAGCCTGAGGATCAAGGCTCAGTGCCTGTGGTATTTGCGTCCAGTTCCACAACGCAATGTCGTTGTACCGCTGTTCCGGCCCGTGGATCGCTCGTTCAACCGTGTACCCTTCGTTGTTAAGCACAAGGATGATGGGGTGCTGTTTATCACGCAACATCGATCCAAGCTCCTGAATAGTCAGCTGAGCCGCACCATCCCCTGTCAGGACAATTACGCGCCGATTCGGACATGCCGTTTGCGCACCGAATGCTGCCGCCAGCGTATAACCAATCGACCCCCACAGCGGCTGGACGATAAAATTCACGTCTGCCGGTAGACGAAGGTCAATCGCGCCGAAGGCCGAGGTGCCCTGATCCGCAAGAATGATATCTCCCGGGCGAATGAACGTTTGCAACGTTCGCCAGAAATTGTCCTGGGTAAGTGAGCCATCTGGCTGCGGGTAGGCCATTGCGCCATGAGAAGACGGTACAGGCTTATCGTGCACGTGTTGTTTGCACAGCTCCACCAGCGTCTCAATCGCCTGAAGCATCGGAATACCGGTAAACCAGATATCGCCGACGCGAGCGGCATGAGGCTGGACTTCTATCGTTTGCGCCGGGGTTAACTGATGGGTGAACCCCGCCGTCAGGGTATCGGTAAAACGCGTGCCGATGCACAACACCGTGTCCGCCCCTTCAATCGCCTCTTTTACCGCGCCGGCGCTGGCTGAACCACTGTACGTGCCGTAAAAACCAGTGTGACGTTCATCGAATATGCCTTTGCCCATCAGCATGGTGGCATGCGCCATCGGTACGTCCTTCACCCATTTTTGTAATGCATGTTTAAGGCCATGACGCAGGACCAGGAAATCCGCCAGGAGTGCAGTACGCTTGCTTCTGGCCAGCTTGCTCTCTGCAGCATCGCGAAACGCCTTCAGGCACGCACTATCGGCATGAGCATGCTTCAGGGTGAGAGCGTTTACAGGAGATGTAGCCGCTTTTTTTGCCACATCGGCAGGCAACATCAGGTAGCCGGGACGGCGTTCACGGAGCATCGTGGTCAGCACCCGGTCTATCTCATAACAGGCATTTTGTTCGGTCAGGATCGCCTGTGCGACAGTGATCGGTTCGCTCATATGGTAAAAATGACGAAACTCGCCATCACCCAATGTATGATGCAGCAACTCCCCTCTTTGCTGTGACGCCGTACCCGGCGCCCCCACAATATGTAATACCGGCACGTGCTCAGCATAGCTGCCAGCGATACCGTTCATGGCACTTAATTCTCCAACGCCGAATGTCGTCAGCAGCGCGGCAAAACCCTTACATCGGGCGTATCCGTCAGCGGCATAAGATGCATTTAACTCGTTGGCACAGCCCACCCAACAGATATCCGGGCTGTCTATCACATGGTCGAGAAACTGCAGGTTATAGTCGCCCGGCACGCCAAACAGATGATCGGCTCCACAATCTGTAAGACGGTCCAGCAGGTAATCGGCGACGCAGTATGGGGTACGCATGACAGGTATCCTTCTTATGTTGACCTCACTTTGAGTATTAAAGAAGCGTGATGGCTGTCCAGAATTAGCAGCAAGAAGAGCATGGAAAGAATGCTTTACAAAAATGGCTGCGTTATTCTCCTTTTCTTCACGGTAGTGTAAACGCATACACTGATTTTTCTTTTCAGCGCCAGAGGTCATGAGAATGGGTTATCAGCCGGACAAAAATCGTTATCAGACAATGCAGTACCGTCGCTGTGGACAGAGCGGCCTGAAATTGCCAGCCATCTCCCTTGGGCTTTGGCATAACTTCGGTGACGCCACGCTTATCGAAAACAGCCGTCAACTTTTACAGCGCGCCTTCGATCTGGGCATCACACATTTCGACCTTGCTAATAACTATGGCCCCCCCCCGGGATCGGCTGAACGTAATTTCGGACGTATTTTGCAGGAGGAATTCCTGCCATGGCGCGACGAATTGATCATCTCAACCAAAGCGGGCTATACCATGTGGGAAGGCCCTTACGGTGACTGGGGGTCACGCAAATATCTGCTGGCAAGCCTGGATCAAAGCCTGAAACGCATGGGACTGGAGTATGTTGATATCTTCTACCATCATCGTCCTGACCCACACACGCCGCTGCAGGAAACAATGAAAGCGCTTGACCATGTCGTGCGTCAGGGAAAAGCGCTGTATGTCGGGTTATCCAACTATCCCGCTGAACTGGCTCGTAAAGCGATAGATATCCTTGAAGACCTTGGTACACCCTGCCTGATCCACCAGCCGAAATACTCTATGTTTGAACGCGCGCCGGAAGAGGGTTTGCTGGATGTACTGCTGGAAAAAGGGGTCGGGTGTATTCCCTTCTCGCCACTGGCAGGAGGTCAACTGACCAACCGCTATCTGAACGGTATACCTGCAGACTCACGTGCGGCGAGTGGCAGTCAGTTCCTTAACCCTGACCAGATCACTGAAGAGAAGCTGGTTAAGGTCAGAAAACTGAACGCCCTTGCGGAAAGCCGCAGCCAGAAGCTGTCCCAGATGGCGCTGGCATGGATCTTACGCCATGAATCGGTGACATCTGTACTTATTGGGGCAAGCAAGGCCGCCCAGATTGATGACGCCGTGGGCATGCTGGAAAACCGCCATTTTTCAGATGAAGAACTGAACATAATTGAAGGGATCCTTGGCAGTTCAAATTAAAAGCGCTTTTAGCAAAAAGTGCTCTCATTCATGAATTCGGAGTTCAGGCGATGAAACGAGCCTTTACCAACTCGTAATATTGAGTTAACAGGCCCAACGAAGGCCCCGATCGTGAAGGAGAAAGAGTATGTTCAGGTCACTGATTCTTGCAGCGGTATTACTGGCTTCGGCCCCGCTGATCGCCACTGCGGGCGAAATCACCCTGTTGCCATCCGTAAAATTACAAATTGGCGATCGTGACGATTACGGCAGATACTGGGACGGTGGCTATTGGCGCGACCGTGACTACTGGCATCGTCATTATGAGTGGCGTGGAGATCGCTGGTGGAAACATGATAACGGCAGACACCGTGGCTGGTATAAAGATAATGCCTATGAGCGCGGTTACCGTGAAGGCTGGAACGATCGTGACGACCACCGTGGCGGCTGGGGTCGCGGTAAAGGTCACGGCCATGGCCACCATTAATGCAAAAAGGAGCCTCACGGCTCCTTTTTCTTTATTAAACCTTACAGACCTAACACTGTTCCAATCAACAACCACAGGTTCAGCGCCACCACCACCACGACTATGGCCCAGCCGGTTCTTTTCACCAGCGTTGTGTTGACCAGGTCGCCCATCAGGGTTTTATTGCTGGTAAAGATCAGTAGCGGCACCAGCGCCAGCGCGATACCAAAACTCAACAAAACCTGGCTCATGACCAGGATCCTCGTTGGATCGAGCCCCATCAGAATCACGATAAATGACGGCAGCATCGTGACAGAGCGGCGCACCCACAGTGGAATATGGAAACGAACAAACCCCTGCATGACCACCTGCCCTGCCAGCGTCCCCACAACCGTAGATGAGAGACCAGCGGCCACCAGACTCAGACCAAATATCGTGGCAGCAGCATGGCTCAGTAACGGCTCCAGTGTGAGATAAGCCTGATCGAGATCGGCAATACCGGTGTGGCCGTTAAAGTGGAAAGCGGCCGCGGCAGTCGCCATCATCGCCAGATTCACAAAACCAGCAATTGTCATGGCGATAGCCACATCCCATTTGGTCGCGGAGTAACGTTCTTTACGCGTGCCGCCGTGGAGGTGCTGAGTCAGCGAAGAGTGCAGATAAATGACATGCGGCATGATGGTCGCCCCCAGCACACCGGCGGCCAGAAATACGGCTTCAGAGGTTGGCAGACTTGGGATCACCATCCCTTTACCGAGCTGAGCCAGATTGGGTTGTGAGAAAATCAGCTCGACAATATAGGCCGCAGCGACAAACAACAGCAGACCGCCAATAACTTTCTCCAGCGGTTTTTGCCCCCGACGCTGTAACATCAAAATCAGGAAGGTGGCAATCCCGGTCAGTACCGCCCCCTGCAACAGCGACACACCCAGAATCAATTTAAAGCCGATCGCCGCACCGATAAATTCAGCGAGATCGGTCGCCATGGCGATAATTTCGGCCTGAACCCAGTAGAGCCAGACCGCCGGGCGCGGGTAATGGTCACGAATTTGCTCAGCCAGGTTTTTACCCGTGGCAATCCCAAGCTTTGCGGAGAGCATCTGAATCAGCATCGCCATCAGGTTAGCCCAGACGACCACCCACAGCAGTTTATAGCCAAAGCTCGCCCCGGCCTGAATATTGGTCGCAAAATTGCCCGGATCGATATAGCCAATGGCAGCAATGAACGCAGGTCCCATTAATGCGAACCGCAACTTGCGCGCTGCTCTGCCACTGCTACCCTCTACGCGACTGTTTGTCATTTCTGCCTCTGAAAATATAGCCTTTGCTATGTTTAATGCTATCAAAATGAGAATGATTATCAAGATCATTTGTGAAGTTTACAGTGATTTCTCTGATAGCTTTGGACGATAGACAGGCGGGTAAGCTGAGGGCGACCTGACAAAAACTGAAATCGCGCGCTCTTTTGTGAAGACTAGCACACAAACTTAACTTTTCACTCATTTACCTAACATAACAAAAATGTATTGTGGATCACTAATTTTGAGACTCGTCACAGGATGTAACTATAGTGTGCCCTTGATCTCGTTTTCTTTTCCTTCGTTACATAGAATGTGCAAGAAAATTAAACCTGCCTCAAATTTGGAGCAAATATGGACCGCGTCCTTCATTTTGTCCTGGCACTTGTTGTCGTTACTGCACTTGCATTGCTGGTCAGCACAGACCGCAAAAAAATTCGTATTCGTTATGTTGTCCAACTGCTGGTCATTGAAGTTTTACTCGCCTGGTTCTTCCTGAACTCCAACGTGGGGCTTGGCTTCGTAAAAGGCTTCTCCGAAATGTTCGAAAAACTGCTCGGGTTTGCCAACGAAGGGACGAACTTCGTCTTCGGTAAAATGAACGACGAAGGTCTGGCGTTCTTCTTCCTGAAGGTGCTGTGCCCAATCGTCTTCATCTCTGCGCTGATCGGTATTCTGCAGCACATCCGTGTTCTGCCGTTTATTATTCGTGGAATTGGTTTCCTGTTATCCAAAGTAAACGGCATGGGTAAGCTGGAATCATTCAACGCCGTCAGTTCCCTGATCCTCGGTCAGTCTGAGAACTTCATCGCGTATAAAGATATTCTCGGTAAGATGTCCCGCAACCGCATGTACACCATGGCGGCAACCGCAATGTCTACCGTTTCCATGTCTATCGTGGGCGCGTATATGACCATGCTGGAGCCAAAATACGTGGTTGCTGCACTGGTTCTGAACATGTTCAGCACCTTTATCGTTCTGTCACTGATCAACCCGTACCGCGTTGATGCCAGCGAAGAGAACATCCAGATGTCAAACCTGCACGAAGGTCAGAGCTTCTTCGAAATGCTGGGTGAGTACATTCTGGCAGGTTTCAAAGTGGCGATTATCGTTGCCGCCATGCTGATCGGCTTCATTGCCCTGATTTCTGGCCTGAACGCCCTGTTCGCTGCGGTTCTGGGCATCTCCTTCCAGGGTATTCTGGGCTACATCTTCTACCCTATTGCATGGGTGATGGGTGTTCCGGCTCACGAAGCACTGCAGGTGGGCAGTATTATGGCGACTAAACTGGTGTCTAACGAATTCGTTGCGATGATGGATCTGCAGAAGATTGCCAGCACCCTTTCTCCACGCGCGGAAGGCATTCTGTCCGTGTTCCTGGTTTCCTTCGCTAACTTCTCATCCATCGGTATTATAGCCGGTGCGATTAAAGGTTTGAACGAAGAACAGGGTAACGTGGTTTCTCGCTTTGGCCTGAAACTGGTTTACGGCTCTACGCTGGTAAGCGTCCTGTCTGCTTCTATCGCAGCACTGGTACTGTAAGGTTTACTGTTAAAACACAAACCGGGAGCATGGCTCCCGGTTTTTTTATTCCCGCAATTCTTCCAGCGGTGTAGGTTTGCCTATCAGGTAGCCCTGCAGGTAATCCACGCCGAAGCTTAGCAGCATCTCGCGCTGAGCTGGTGTTTCCACATATTCAGCCACCACACACAGAGATTTTGTCTTCGCCAGATTACACATCGACTGGACGATCATCGCATCCATGTCGTCAGTACAAATATCTTTTACAAAGCAGCCATCAATCTTAATGATGTCTGCCTGCAGACGTCTGAGACGCTCATAGTTCGCGTAACCCGTACCAAAGTCATCAATGGCAATCCGGAAACCGTAATCCCGCAACTGTTGGATATTGTTGATACTGCTTCCTGAATTCGAAAAGGCCTGCTCCTCAGTGATTTCGATAATGACGGCCTGAGGGGCTATACCATACCGTTCGAAGAGGGCGCAAATCTCACTGGCCACCTCTTTTTGCATCAGCGTCAACGGCATCAGATTGACAGAAAAACGGGCACCGGCATGCGTCGCAGGGTGATCGCGCAGCCACACCAGTAACTTTTCCATTACACACATATCAAACCGATGACTGAGGTTGAATTGGGCAATCAACGGAATAAAGCGATCGGGAGTAATGATCTCCCCTTCGCTTTCCATCCGCGCCAGAATTTCGTAGTACCCACTCCCGTCAGCCTTCTGGATAGGCTGCGCGTATAAATGAAACTGGCCCGCGTCCAGGGCGTGTTTAATGCGCGCTAACATCAGAACACGTTCTGTCGTTTGTCCGGATACCGCTTCAAGACTATTCGTGAGCGCAAGAACGTTATGCGCGCCGCAGGATTGCTCTGCCAGCCAGCTCAGTTGCCCCAGCGTGTGGTGTAACTTTTCGCCGTTTTCGACCATCCCCCAGGACGCGCCAAATTCAATATCCAGCCCGGTGTTGTTCCAGTAAATCTTACGACTGTTCAGCCGATCAACCATATGCTGAAGGCGCTCAGCGGTTCCCGGGCCCAGCAATACCAGTACCAGCTCGCTGCCAGGTAACTGGAAGAGGGACTCATCTTTCTGCAGAAGTGGCTGAAGCGACGTGGCGATCGTTCGTTTGCAATGGACCCGCATGAGCATCCCGTAGTGGCGGCTCAAAAATTCCAGGTTATCCATACGCAGAATGCTAACTTTTGCATCAGGATGATTCTCAAGATAATCCTCCAGCGCACGAATATTGGGCAAACCCGTCAGCGGATCGGTCAGCGCCCGGCCCTGCCAGCCCCGTTTTAACCACTCGCTGCGCTGATAAATGCGCGACATGTAAAGCAAACAGATGGCGAAAGAGATAAGCACGGAGAGGATAAAGGAGAGCGAATGGCCCGATTCAACCCCATTAAGGAAGTTATAGTTGTAGGTCAACAGCAGGAGTGCAGATACGGCCCAGAGCAAAGAGATAAGCGCATAGGTCAGGCGACTTATCGCTAACGTAAAAAGAATAAAAATCAGCGGCATCAAATAGCCCGCAATGACGGGAGATTCAAAAGGTCCACATAAAATGACGAGAATGAAACTTAAAAACATCAGCCAGACAAAAATATATAATGAATTTTTGTGAAGAAACACAGGCTTCACGCTTCGCCGCCAGAACGTGATGGCATAGCGAGGATTAATTATCATTCTTAATGGGTAATAGAACATCATGGTAAAAATCAACGCCGCGCAGATCAGACTTTGAATATCCACCACATTGTAAATTACCGTTCCTTCGCCGAAGAAGGTTGAAATTGTCACCGGGAAATCAAACAAATAGCCTGCCATATACATCGACAGCTTAATACCTATTGGCACGATAAAACCGAGCCAGAATATACGTAAACCGATGTGCTTGTTAGGGATACTGTAACGCCAACGCTTGCCCAGCATGAGGCGTAGCAGACCGCACGCTGCGAACAACGCGAAGGTCTGACAAAACAGTAAAACTGAATATTGTAGTGGCGCTAAATTAACATAAAATAAATTAGTGACAGTAAAACCTAACAAAACAGGAAGAATTGCCCTGCGTCCAAATAACAGAATTACCGCCAGCATAACGCTTAGCGGTAACCATGCTAAATAAACGTCATGACCATTAACAATTGCGCGCGGAGAGAGGAAACGGGAGAAAGGTACCGCAATCAGGCAAAGCGCCAGGGCAATCATAAATATCTTTACGTTATTGTAAGTTTTTCTATTCATTAAGCTGATGAGTATATTATCCGTTCGTATCATTGACCGGATGGATAATATGTTTATTAATTGCGCGAAGCAAGTTCAAGTCTAATTATGGACGGGTTTATTGCTTTCGATTGAGGTGAGGTACAGGAATATATCTATTTTTATAACAAAATGTAGTAGTGAGTGTTACAAGCGCATAAAAAAAGCCCTCGTCTTTTGACGAGGGCTTAATATTTTGGTGGAGCTAAGCGGGATCGAACCGCTGACCTCTTGCATGCCATGCAAGCGCTCTCCCAGCTGAGCTATAGCCCCACATGTTACTTTACTGACCGCACTCTGTTGGATTCAGAGTTTGGTGGAGCTAAGCGGGATCGAACCGCTGACCTCTTGCATGCCATGCAAGCGCTCTCCCAGCTGAGCTATAGCCCCATCGTAAAGCTGTCATGTTGACGGGCGGCATAATATGAATTCCGCTGCGGAGTGTCAACGGCAAAATCAATGACCGCCGCTCAATCGCCGAAAAATCATGCAAATGAATCACTTTGCGAGCTTGCTCGCAGTCATGAGTTAAGCCTGTCACGTTTTCACGTAAAACGGTGCTATAAAATGAACCGTTAATTGTCCCTACAAATATTCAGGAAATTGCATGATCAAGGAACGAATGACGCCAGAAGAGTTAGCCTTGCTCACTGGCTATAGCCGCCAGACCATCAATAAATGGGTACGTAAAGAGGGTTGGATTACATCACCAAAACCGGGAGTCCAGGGTGGGAAAGCGCGTCTGGTACATGTGAACGAAAAAGTACGTGACTTTATCCGCAGCGCACGCCGGGCAACTGAAACGTCTGATATACCAGAAGGTGCCAACCAGGATGGTTCGCTTCACAACCTACTCCTGACGCTGGCCAATGAAATGACACCGGAAGAGCAGAAGCAAATGACATCGCTGTTACTGCGGGAAGGGATAACCGGATTGTTGCAACGTTTAGGGATTCGCGACCAGAACTAATATGAAAAGATTACGTAGTAAAATGACCACGGAAGAGCTGGCGGAGAGTTTGGGTGTTGCCCGACAGACCATTAATCGTTGGATACGTCAACAGGGTTGGAAAACCGAAGGGCTCAATGGCGTAAAAGGCGGTCGGGCGCGGCTAATCCATATTGATGCGCGCGTGAAGGAACATATTATGAGCCTCCCGGCAATCCGTACTCGTCAGGCGGTTTACCATCTGGCAGAAGTCCCCTCATCATACAGTGCCCCCTCTTCAAACCTGCGTTCGGGCATTATCGAAACGCTGGAGAGTATGACCCAGCTAGAGCAGAAGCGTCTGGACACATTATTGAAACGTGAAGGTATTCGCGGCTTTCTTACACGCCTGGGTATTGCTGAATCAAATACATAAAAAAACGGCAGGTTACCCTGCCGTTTCTCGTCCTGAAAACTTAATTACTGCTGATTTTCGCGTTCAGAGATAAAGTCCAGCGCCTTGTTAATACGCGCTACACTGCGCGACTTGCCGATGGCATGGACAGTCACATCCAGCGCTGGGGACTGGCCCGCACCGGTCACCGCAACGCGCAATGGCATACCTACTTTCCCCATGCCGACTTCCAGCTCATCAGCAGTTGCCTGAATAGCGTGATGCACATTTTCCGCAGTCCATTCGGTAAGAGCCGCCAGCTTGTCACGCACCACTTCCAGCGGCTGACGCGCAACCGGGCGCAGATGTTTCTTCGCGGCGTCCGCATCGAACTCATCAAACTCTTCATAGAAGTAACGGCAGCTTTCAGCGATCTCTTTCAGCGTTTTGCAACGCTCGCCGAGCAGTTTCACCAGGTCCGCCAGCTCTGGGCCAGTGCGGGTATCAATATTTGCCTGCTCAATGTGCCACTGCAGATATGTCGCGACATATTCAGGCGGCATGGTATTGATGTAATGGTGGTTCAGCCACAGCAGCTTGTCGGTATTAAATGCACTCGCCGATTTGCTCACAGAGCTCAGAGAGAACAGATTGATCATCTCTTCGCGACTGAAGATCTCCTGGTCACCGTGAGCCCAGCCCAGTCGCACCAGGTAGTTCAACAGCGCTTCCGGCAGATAACCATCGTCACGGTACTGCATGACACTGACCGCGCCATGGCGTTTAGACAGCTTTTTACCGTCGTCGCCATTGATCATGGAGACGTGCGCATAAACAGGCACTGGTGCGTTCAGCGCCTTCAGAATGTTGATCTGACGCGGGGTGTTGTTGATATGGTCTTCACCACGAACAACGTGCGTAATTTCCATATCCCAGTCATCAACCACGACGCAGAAGTTATAGGTTGGAGAACCGTCGGTACGGCGGATGATCAGGTCGTCCAGCTCCTGATTGCTGAATTCGATCGGACCACGGATCTGGTCGTCGAAGATCACTGAACCCTCTTGCGGGTTAGCAAAACGCACCACGCATGGCTCATCAGCAGCATGTTCGCTATGGTCATGGCGGCAACGACCGTCATATCGTGGCTTCTCACCGTTCGCCATCTGCTCTTCACGCAGCGCGTCCAGACGTTCTTTGGAGCAATAGCACTTATACGCCGTGCCCGCAACCAGCATCTCATCAATCACAGCGTTATAGCGGTCGAAACGTTTGGTCTGGAAATACGGGCCTTCATCCCATTCCAGATTCAACCAGTTCATACCATCCATGATGGCTTCAATTGCTTCCGGCGTAGAGCGCTCAAGATCGGTATCTTCAATACGCAGGACGAACTCACCTTTGTTGTGACGAGCAAAAAGCCAGGAATAGAGAGCAGTACGAGCACCACCGACGTGCAGATAGCCTGTCGGGCTCGGCGCGAAGCGAGTTTTGATTTTCATGAAATGGCCTTACGTTATAAAGATGCCGGTATTCGGCAAATCCTGGGGAAAAAACGATGGGCAATATTCTATCACTGTGGGGGGATTCCTCAATGTTGATCCCTTTATCGTGACCGAGTTTGCTATTTTTGTTTAGAAATCATGCTCCACCGCCCATTTCGCGATCGTTTTGTTTAATTTTACGACGAACGAATAAAAACTTTAGAAAATGCGTTGACTCATTTTCAACTCTCCCTATAATGCGACTCCACACAGCGGGGGTGATTAGCTCAGTTGGTAGAGCATCTCCTTTACACGGAGGGGGTCGGCGGTTCGAGCCCGTCATCACCCACCATCTACTTCACGTAGACTCGCAGTGTAGATAAGAATTGAGATTGGGCGATTAGCTCAGTTGGTAGAGCATCTCCTTTACACGGAGGGGGTCGGCGGTTCGAGCCCGTCATCGCCCACCATTCTCACCTTATCAAAGCAGTTCCGAAATGGGCGATTAGCTCAGTTGGTAGAGCATCTCCTTTACACGGAGGGGGTCGGCGGTTCGAGCCCGTCATCGCCCACCATTTCGGGTCGTTAGCTCAGTTGGTAGAGCAGTTGACTTTTAATCAATTGGTCGCAGGTTCGAATCCTGCACGACCCACCAATGTAAAAAAGCGCCCTAAAGGCGCTTTTTTGCTATCTGCGATTTACATCATCGTTAAAGTTGCAATCAACCTTTCTATTGCGGGTGTTGCCTGCTTCGCGTCATATACCACATACAGATCAGCCGGTATGCGCTCGCGCAAAGGGCGGAAGACCACGCCTGGCCACTGCATTTGCGCGTAACTGTCAGCGGCAAGCGTAATCCCCATCCCCATACTAATCATCGCCAGTACCGTCTGTGGTTCAACAGCTTCGCGTACAATCATCGGCGAGAACCCGGCCTGCTGGCATACGCGATGTAAAAATGCCCAGTCAGAATGTGCTGAAGGCATGGTGACAAAATACTCATCCTGTAACTCTGAGAGCGTAATAGATGATTCGCTGACCAGTCGGTGATCTTCCGGCATTGCAACAAGAAAAGCGGCATCACGCAATCGCACGCTGGTAAACCCGGCGGTGGGTTCAGTTGCCATTCGCCAGATCCCGACATCCAGCTCACGACGTTCAAGCAAAGCCATCTGCATGACCGGCGATTTTTCGCGAAAAACAACATCAACATTCGGATGCTCTTTCAGGAAAGCGCGCATGACCGTGCGCACCTCGCTCCACATGGCGGTACCGACAATCCCCAGCTCAATGCGCCCCGCCTCACCCCGGCCAATTTGCTCGACGCGAGCCAGCGCCTGGTTTGCACTGGCGAGCAGCCGACGGGACTCTTCCATCAGCACTTTACCGGCATGCGTCAACGCGACACTCCGCGAGTGGCGAATAAACAGTAACGTCCCCAGTTGGCTTTCCAGCTCTTTAATATGCAGGCTTAACGGCGGCTGGGACATATTAAGACGGGCCGCAGCCCGCCCAAAATGCAATTCTTCCGCCACGGCAAGAAAATAACGCAGCAGCTTGAGATCGGTCCGATAGACGCGTTCCATCAAAACATATCCTGGCGATAACATTTAAGCGTCTACCTTAAAGCCTTTCATCGTCCACAGGAAAAATTTAGTGCGCAACTGTGCGCATCTCGCTGTTTTTACTGATGTGGTGATAGTGAAAGCTGAAATAAAACACCACCGCAAGCACCAGCGCATAGGCCGCAAACACCAGCCAGATGGTCTGCCAGTCCTTAACCCCATCCACCGAGAAGTAATCGACTGCCATACCGCTTAACACGGACCCGAAATAAGCACCAATACCGTTAACGGTGGTCATAAACAGCCCTTGCGCGCTGGCACGGATATCAGAGCTCACCTCCTGCTCAACAAACACCGAGCCGGAAATATTGAAGAAGTCGAACGCGCAGCCGTAGACAATCATTGACAGCATGAGCAACGCAAAGCCTGTTGCGGACGGATCGCCAAAGGCAAACAGCCCAAACCGCAACATCCAGGCCACCATGCTCATCAGCATGACGGTTTTAATACCAAATCGTCTGAGGAAGTATGGAATAGTCAGAATGAAGAATACTTCTGACATCTGCGAGACGGAGAGCAAAATGGACGGGTATTTGACGATAAAGCTCTCCGCATACGCCGGATTACGTGCAAAATCATGCAGAAAAGGGCTGCCAAACGTGTTGGTTATCTGCAGCACGGCGCCCAGCAGCATTGCGAATAAAAAGAACACCGCCATGTGGGGTTGTTTAAACAGGATAAATGCATTGAGGCCCAGTTTACTTGCCAGAGACGGAGACGTTTTTGTCGTCGCAACCGGAGTGGCCGGTAGCGTCAGAGAGTAGATTGCCAGCAGCAGGGATGCAGCAGCTGCTATATAGAGCTGCACGTTGCTGAGCTCCGCCCCCATCAGGCTGATGGCCCACATCGCGGCAATAAATCCCACGGTGCCATACACCCTCACTTGCGGAAAATGGCTTACCGTATCCAGCCCTGACTGTTCAAGGCAGGAGTAAGAAATCGTGTTCGACAACGCAATCGTGGGCATAAAGGCCATCGCATTCACCAGCATGACCCAGAACATTAACCCGGGTTCATTGACCTGCGCGGCATAACAGAGGGCAACGGCACAGACGAGGTGGCAAATCACGTATGCACGGTCTGCTCGCAGCCATTTGTCGGCAATAATCCCCACCAGAGATGGCATAACAATTGCGGCCAGCCCCTTGGAACTGTAAACCATCCCCACGTCGGAGCCGGTAAAATGTAGAGTATTAATCATGTAAGCGCCGAGGGTAACCAGCCAACTCCCCCAGATAAAATATTGCATAAAGGACATCATCTTTAAGCGAGTCGTGATGTTCATATTCCATTCCTTATAGCAGTGTGGCCCTCACGGGCCACTTTATTGTTTTAATCAGGCAATATGGCGAAGAAAACCGCAGATAAGGTTGATGAAGTTGTGGCGGGAAAGCTCAGCAGCAGCCAGTGTTTGTTCGTGTGAGAGTTTTACCTCGCCCAGACCTTCAGCAAGATTCGTAATTGCAGAAACGGCCACCACTTTCAGGTTGCAGTGACGCGCTGAGATCACTTCCGGCACCACGGACATGCCCACCACGTCGCCACCGATAATTTGCATCATGCGGATCTCCGCCGCAGTCTCGAAGTTGGGGCCAGGATAAGAGACAAACACGCCTTCATGCAGAGGGAAGCCCTCCTTCGCGGCCACGGTTTGCAAAACGGCACGATAATCTGCGTCGTAAGCATTAGCCAGCGAGAAGAAGCGATCACCAAAACGTTCATCGTTTAGCCCCACCATCGGCGTTCCCGGCATGGTGTTGATATGGTCACTCAACGCAACCAGGCTTCCGGGCTTAACGTCTTTACGCAATGAGCCCGCAGCATTGGTGCTAAACAGCAGCTCGCAACCCAGCAGTTTGAACGTGCGGATCGCATCGGTCATGACGGTCATCCCGCGGCCTTCATAGAAGTGACCCCGCCCTTTCATACAGGCAACAGGTACACCGGCAAGATGTCCCAGGACCAGCTCACCGGCATGACCGTGAACCGTACTCACAGGGAAACCCGGCAGCTTTTCGTAGCTCAGAGAAACGGCGTCTTCAATCTGGTCGGCTAGTGCGCCAAGGCCAGAACCGAGAATGAACGCAACGCGCGGCGTGAAATTCGGTTTAGCGGTGCGGATGATGTCCGCGCAGTACCATGGGTTATTTGAGAGGGTCATAAAGGCTCCTTGAGAATTAAGATCGCGATATCACGGATCGCATGACCTTAGTCTTATATCTGGAGCCTGCGGTTTACCTCCAATACACTTTCACAGCACCATCAATACTGATTGTGTATCAATGTACCTCCCTGCCAGATATGGCAGTTTTGCTCAAGCTAATCCCGTCGGTGCCGATACCTCTGTTTTATAGCGAGATGAAATACTATGTCGACGATTCAGGTGACTACACCCTCAGTACAAACCAACAATAGTGGAAGTAATCATTCAGGTAGCAATGATATTGCTGCGCAAATAAACCGCATTAAAGAGCAGATCACCAAGCTTACTCAGCAGCTAAAAGAGCTACCAGAGAGTACTGGCAGTACGGAAGAAAAGAAAAAACAACAGGAACTCATTCAGGCGCAGCTTAAAGTGCTGCAGGCCCAGCTTGCCGCGCTGCAGCGCCAGCAGGCCGAAGAAGCCCAGAAGAAACAGGATCAAAAGCTGGGTAAAGTGGAAGGTGTGAATAGCCCGTCAGATAATCATCAGATTGACATCTACATCTAATCTTCTGATGCGTTAAACAGTGGGTCGCGTATGCGGGCCTCGGTTAATCGTTGCGCCTGGATACGCACCACTTCCCAGATGGCCTGTGCCGCCCCCGAGAGTGAACGATTTTTTCGCCGCACCAGCATCAGCTTTCGCTCGACAACAGGCACCAATCGCTTTACGGACAGCCGACTTCCCTGTGGCAGGGGAAGTGCCAGGGCGGGCAACACGCTGATACCAATGCCAGCTTCCACCATAGGAAACAGCGTCGCCGGGTGACCAATCTCCTGCACGATCGTTGCCTTTACTCCCTGAGTCACCAGCGCAGAATCAATCAGCGGACGGCTGCCCGAGGCATAATCCTGCAATACCAGGTTCGCTTCCTGAAGGGACTGCCAGCTGACTACCGGTAAAGTTGCCAGCGGATCGTCGTCCCGGCAGAGCAGCAAAAAGGGCTCAGAAAGTACACTTTCGCACGCCAGATCGCTCACCTGACCGGGATCGATCACAATCCCAAAATCCACATCCCCCTGTCGGATGCTTTCCAGCACCCACTGTTGCGGTCTGTCATGTAAAACAAAATCAATATCCGGGTAGCGGTGGTTTCCCTCGGCAATACACTGCGGGATAAGGTGGGCAGAGATCGTCTGGCTGGCAGCAACCCGCACCGTACCCGAAAGTTGCTGTCCCAACCGCCCAACATCCCTGAGCGTACTGTTCAATTCATCAAGTAACCGCTCGAGGCGCAAGGCCAGCTGCTGCCCGGCTTCAGTCAACACAACTTCGCGCGTGGTGCGGTCAAGTAACCGCACACCCGTTTGACTCTCCAGCTCTTTCACACTGTGACTCACCGCCGACTGGCTCAGGCCAATCATCTCCCCTGCCCGGCTGAAGCTGCGGGCGTTTGCCACGGTGACGAAAATGCGAAGCTGACGTAAGGAATAATTCATCTGTTTAATTCATAAATGGATGCAATAAATCAATTTTATTTCTCAAATGGAAAAAAGCACAATAGCGACATCTGTTTTCAGGAGTCATTATGAAACTATTTCGTATTGTTGATCCGTTTACGCTTACCCTGGTTGCTACCGTTTTACTGGCCTCTTTCTTCCCCGCTCGCGGGGGATTTGTTCCGTTTTTTGAGGGGCTAACGACGGCCGCCATCGCACTGCTGTTCTTTATGCACGGCGCAAAACTCTCCCGCGAGGCCATTATCGCTGGTGGTAGCCACTGGCGACTACACCTCTGGGTGATGTGCAGCACGTTCATTCTGTTCCCAATACTCGGCGTGCTGTTTGCGTGGTGGGCTCCGGTTAACGTCGACCCGGCGCTTTACACCGGTTTCCTGTATCTGTGCATTCTGCCAGCCACCGTGCAGTCCGCCATTGCCTTCACCTCGCTGGCAGGCGGTAACGTCGCGGCCGCAGTCTGTTCGGCGTCGGCATCCAGCCTGTTAGGGATTTTCGTCTCCCCATTGCTGGTGGGTTTGCTGATGAACATGCACGGCGCGGAAGGTAACCTTGAGCAGGTGGGTAAAATCTGTCTGCAGCTGCTGCTGCCGTTTGTCCTGGGGCATCTCTCGCGTCCGTGGACGGGCGCGTTTGTGGCAAAGCACAAAAAATGGATCTCAAAAACCGATCAGTCGTCAATTCTGCTGGTGGTCTATTCCGCTTTCAGTGAAGCGGTGGTAAATGGAATTTGGCATAAGGTCGGCGCAGGCTCACTGCTGTTTATCGTGGTGGTCAGCCTCGTCCTGCTGGCGATTGTAATTGCGGTTAACGTCTTTGTGGCACGCAAGTGCGGCTTCAACAAAGCGGATGAAATTACGATTGTGTTCTGCGGTTCGAAAAAGAGCCTGGCGAACGGTATCCCGATGGCCAACATTCTGTTCCCGACCTCGGTGATTGGGATGATGGTGCTGCCGCTGATGATTTTCCATCAGATCCAGCTTATGGTCTGCGCGGTGCTGGCGCGTCGTTACAAGCGCCAGACTGAAAAACTGGCGCAGGAAGAGACCCGCGCCGCTAAAGCTTAAGGGCGTTTCAGGGGCTGAACCAGCTGGGTCAGCCCCTCAGTTTTGATCAGTAACGTGATAGCCATCAACTCACCCAGCCGCCCTGCCGGGAATTCATCCTTACGGGCAAACCACAGCAGATACTCTTCCGGCAAATCGATCAGCCTGCGGCCTTTATATTTACCGAACGGCATCTCGGTGTTGGCGATCTCAACGAGTTGCTCTTTCTCCACGTTATTCTCCTAGCAGACGCATCATTTCCGCTTCGTCGATCACCGCAATGCCGAGCTCCTGGGCTTTCGCCAGCTTCGAACCCGCCGCCTCTCCGGCAATCACCAAATCGGTTTTCTTCGACACGCTGCCCGCCACTTTGGCCCCCAGCGCCACCAGACGCGCTTTCGCATCGTCACGTGAAAGCTGGCTCAGGCTGCCGGTCAGCACCACCGTTTTACCGGCGAACGGACTGTCGATCTCTTCGGCATTAACCACCACCGGTGCGGGCCATTTGATACCCTCTTCCAGCAGCTTACCGATGACTTCACGGTTGCTCTCTTCAGCAAAGAAGTTAAAGACGTGAGTGGCGACAACAATCCCGACATCCGGGACTTTCTGCAACTCGTCGATGCTCGCTTTTTCCAGCGCATCCAGCGTACCAAAGTACGCCGCTAGCCCCGCTGCAGTCGCTTCTCCGACTTCGCGAATACCCAGCGCGTAGAGGAAGCGTGCAAAGGTCGTCTCTTTAGCGGCTTCCAGCGCATTGACAACATTCTGCGCTGACTTAGGCCCCATGCGATCAAGCCCCGTCAGTTTACCCGCAGTCAGTTTGAAAAGATCTGCTGGCGTATGGACGTACTCTTTCTCAACCAGCTGATCGATAATCTTGTCGCCCATGCCGTCAACGTCCATCGCCCTACGGGACACAAAGTGTTTCAGAGATTCTTTACGCTGCGCACCACAGATTAAGCCACCCGTACAGCGCGCCACCGCTTCACCTTCAACACGTTCAACGTCCGAGCCGCATACCGGGCAATGGGTCGGGAAAATAATCTCGCGCGTATCATCAGGACGTTCTGACTCAACAACGTTAACCACCTGTGGAATAACATCGCCCGCGCGGCGAATGACCACTTTGTCGCCAATACGCAGACCAAGACGCTCAATTTCATCGGCGTTATGCAGCGTGGCGTTACTCACCAGCACGCCCGCCACCTGCACCGGCTCCAGACGGGCGACCGGGGTAATGGCTCCCGTACGTCCCACCTGGAACTCCACGTCGCGGACAAAGGTCATCTGCTCCTGAGCAGGAAACTTAAACGCCACCGCCCAGCGCGGAGCACGCGCAACAAAGCCCAACTGCTCCTGAAGCGCTAATGAGTTAACCTTAATGACAACGCCATCAATATCAAAGCCGAGCGTTGGACGGTCCTCTTCCACCTTGTGGTAGAAGGCCAGTACTGCTTCCGGGGAGTCGCAAAGCTGAACACGGTTGCTCACCGGCAGGCCCCACGCTTTAAACTGCAGCAGACGTCCGAGGTGCGTATCCGGTAGCTCGCCCCCCTCCAGAATCCCTACGCCGTAGCAGAAGAAAGTAAGCGGTCGCTTCGCGGTGATGCGTGGATCAAGCTGGCGCAGAGAGCCTGCCGCCGCATTACGCGGGTTAGCAAACACTTTCCCACCAGTGCGGCGCGCTTCGTCGTTGATTTTCTCGAAGCCCGCCTGGGGCAGGAACACTTCACCGCGCACTTCCAGACGCGCGGGAATGTTCTCACCCTGCAGTTTCAGCGGGATCGCGCGGATAGTGCGCACGTTGGTGGTGATGTCTTCCCCGGTGGTACCATCACCACGAGTTGCCGCACGCACCAGCACGCCGTTTTCGTAAAGAAGGCTGACCGCAAGGCCGTCCAGCTTCAGCTCACAGCACCAGGTAAGGGTATCGCTACTTTTAAGACGATCCTGCACACGCTTATTAAACGCGAGAAAACTCTCTTCATCGAAGACGTTGTCCAGCGACAGCATCGGCACTTCATGACGCACCTGGCTGAAAGCCCCCAGCGGCTCAGCGCCGACGCGTTGGGTGGGTGAATCGGGTGTGATGAGTTCCGGATGCTGCGCCTCTAATTCGCGGAGCTCGCGCATCAGACGGTCATACTCCGCATCCGGTAATTCCGGCGCGTCCATAACATGATAGAGATATTCATGATGGCGAAGCGTGGTTCGCAGTTCAGTGAGTTGTTGTTCGATTGAGTCCATATCGCACCATCAATGAGAAAAAACCCCCGACATGCGGGGGTTGAGGAGGAGTCGAAGTAAACGCGACGATTACGCGTTGGCTTCCTTAACTTCGCGGATGCGGTCCTGATACTCGCGCAGCTTCTGCGGGGTCATCATTCGACGCTGATCGTCGAGCACCACACCACCCACTTCATCAGCGATGTGCTGAGCGGATTGCAGCATCAGCTTAAAGTTCTGCAGTTCGTCACCATAGGACGGCACCTGCATAAAGATTGTGACACCCGGCGTCACGAAATCACCGGTCATTTCCGGGTCAAAGGTGCCAGGATTGACCATATTGGCCAGGCTGAACAGCGCCGGGCCGCTACCGTCTGGGCTCAGGTGGCGATGGAAAATATTCATGTCGCCAAACTTGAAGCCTGCCTGCTGAATACTGTTAAGCAGCACGTCACCGTTGAGATGGCTGCCGTGATGTGCGGCAACGTTCATGATGATCACCGCTTCTTTGCGCTGCGGTTTTTCAACAACCGGTTCTGGCTCGACGACGGGCTCTGGCTCAACATGCGGGGCCGGAGCGGGCTGCGGCGCAGGCTGCACATGCACAGGCTGCTGCGGTTGTTGTACCGGTTGCACTGGCTGTTGCACAGGTTGCTGTTGAACCGGCTGAGGTGCAGCAGGCTGCTGATGGACAGGCTGTTGCGGCGGCTGGCGCACCGGCTCTTCCACAGGCTGCGGCGCTGGCTGGCGCGGCTGTGCGGAAGCATACGGCGGTTGATACTGGTGCTGCGCAGTACGGGTCGCTTCATGCTCCCCATGAGCCGCGCCGGGGGCAGTATTGACCCGATGAACACGAACTTCACCCACGCCGTCGTCGTCGCTTCCATCGATGTCATCTTCACTGTCATCGTCGTCACGACTGGACTTCATGCGCTTCAGTGGGCGATCGCGAAACATCGAGGAACGCTCTTTACGGCTGGTCCAGAAACCATGTACCAGTAAAGCGATTATGGCGATCGCGCCAACAATGATTAATATCAGACGCAAATCCTGCATCATTATATTCTCTGTTGTTCTAACACCTTGCCACCACGGCAAACATTTACTCACTAAGAGTATTTGCCGTTTACGTCAAGTGCAAGTGTGTGCAGAGCATTCACAGCATAAAGATGAAGGAAATCGTGCTTTTTGCTGGTTTTTCGAACATTTCCTAACTGGTCATTGGTCCGTAAGTGGATAATATAGGCGGGCAATTCCACTGGTTGTGAAAAAAGGAGTACAGCCTGGTTATGGTTTCAACATCTTCTTCCCCCCCTCGCAGCGGCGTCTGGTATTTTTCTCAGGGCTGGAAACTGGTCTCATTGCCGGGTATTCGACGCTTCGTCATCCTGCCTCTGTTGATCAACATTATTCTGATGGGCGGTGCGTTCTGGTGGCTGTTCACAAAGCTGGAAAGCTGGATCCCCTCGCTGATGAGCCATGTTCCTGAGTGGCTGCAGTGGCTGAACTACCTGCTCTGGCCGGTTGTGGTCATCTCGGTGCTGCTGGTATTCGGTTACTTCTTTTCAACGATCGCGAACTGGATAGCCGCGCCCTTTAACGGCCTGCTGGCGGAACAGCTGGAGGCACGGCTTACCGGCGCAACGCCACCGGACACGGGCGTGCTGGGGATCATGAAAGACATTCCACGCATCATGAAGCGCGAGTGTCAGAAATTTGCCTGGTACCTGCCCCGTGCGGTTGTACTGCTTATCCTCTATTTCGTGCCCGGTATCGGTCAAACGGTGGCTCCGGTGCTGTGGTTCCTGTTTAGCGCATGGATGCTGGCGATCCAGTACTGCGACTATCCGTTCGATAACCACAAAGTACCGTTTAAAGCGATGCGCACAGCCCTGCGTACCCAGAAGGTTGCCAATATGCAATTTGGCGCACTGACCAGCCTGTTCACGATGATTCCGTTCCTCAATCTTTTCATCATGCCCGTTGCGGTGTGTGGCGCGACGGCAATGTGGGTTGACTGCTACCGTGCTAAGCACGCGTTATGGAAGTAATGCAAAAATGTGTAAACAAGGGGTGGCTTATGCCGCCCCTTATTCCATACTGATCCCCATTATTTCCTTGCAGTATATAGATATGCGAATTCCTTACTTCCCCCTACCTGCTCAACAGGTATGCTGGGACGGTATCCCAATTTCATACAGTTAAGGACAGGCCATGAGTAAGATTTATGAAGACAACTCGCTGACTATCGGTCATACGCCCCTGGTTCGACTGAACCGTATCGGTAATGGACGCATTCTGGCGAAGGTCGAATCACGTAACCCGAGCTTCAGCGTAAAATGCCGTATTGGTGCAAACATGATTTGGGATGCTGAAAAACGTGGCGTACTGAAACCAGGCGTTGAGCTGGTGGAACCAACCAGCGGCAACACCGGTATTGCCCTGGCCTATGTTGCTGCAGCGCGTGGCTACAAACTGACGCTGACCATGCCAGAAACCATGAGTATCGAACGTCGCAAGCTGCTCAAAGCGCTGGGGGCAAACCTGGTACTGACCGAAGGCGCGAAAGGCATGAAAGGTGCCATTCAGAAAGCCGAAGAGATTGTTGCCAGCGATCCGGCGAAATATCTTCTGCTTCAGCAGTTTAGCAACCCGGCCAACCCTGAAATTCACGAAAAAACCACCGGCCCGGAAATCTGGGAAGATACCGACGGTCAGGTTGACGTGTTTATCTCCGGCGTGGGTACCGGCGGTACGCTGACTGGTGTGTCACGCTATATTAAAGGCACGAAAGGTAAAAAAGATCTGATTACTGTTGCCGTTGAACCGACCGACTCACCGGTTATCACTCAGGCACTGGCGGGTGAAGAGCTCAAGCCAGGTCCACACAAAATTCAGGGCATTGGTGCCGGCTTCATTCCGGGTAACCTGGACCTGAAGCTTATCGATAAAGTGGTCACTATCACTAACGAAGAAGCCATCTCTACCGCGCGTCGTTTGATGGATGAAGAAGGCATTCTGGCGGGTATCTCTTCCGGTGCGGCTGTTGCGGCAGCGCTCAAACTTCAGGAAGACGAAGCCTTTACCAACAAGAATATTGTGGTTATCCTTCCATCCTCGGGTGAGCGTTACTTAAGCACTGCACTGTTTGCCGATCTCTTCACTGAGAAAGAACTGCAACAGTGATGCCAGCATGTTAAAAACGCGTAAAAAAGCACCTTTTCGGGTGCTTTTTTGTGGCCTGCTTCAAAGTTTTACCCCTCCTGGCATTGATTCACCCCGTTGGGTCTGGTATTTAAACCAGCAATTATTTTGATGCGTGAAATTAATCAGTGAATGAAATAGCCTTGCTGAATCGATTTTATGATTTGGTTCAAGTCTTGCTTTCGCTGCATAATGTTTAATGACGATCGAAACGTCAGCGCTAACAATACAGGCTAAAGTTCAGTCGCCAGGCTAGACTTTAGTTCCACAACACTAAACCTATAAGTTGGGGAAATACAATGTTCCAGCAAGAAGTTACCATTACCGCTCCGAACGGTCTGCACACCCGCCCTGCTGCTCAGTTTGTTAAAGAAGCGAAAGGCTTCACTTCTGAAATCACTGTGACTTCCAACGGCAAAAGCGCTAGCGCAAAAAGCCTGTTCAAACTGCAGACTCTGGGCCTGACTCAGGGCACTGTTGTCACCATCTCTGCAGAAGGTGAAGACGAGCAGAAAGCAGTTGAGCATCTGGTAAAACTGATGGCTGAGCTCGAGTAAGTTTCCGGGTTCTTTTAAATATCAGTCACAAGTAAGGTAGGGTTATGATTTCAGGCATTTTAGCATCCCCGGGTATCGCTTTCGGCAAAGCACTGCTGCTGAAAGAAGACGAGATCGTCATTGACCGGAAAAAAATTTCTGCCGACAAGGTTGATCAGGAAGTTGAACGTTTTCTGAGCGGTCGTGCCAAGGCATCTGCGCAACTGGAAGCAATCAAAACTAAAGCTGGCGAAACTTTCGGTGAAGAAAAAGAAGCCATCTTCGAAGGGCACATCATGCTGCTCGAAGATGAGGAGCTGGAGCAGGAAATCATAGCCCTGATTAAAGATAAAGGCATGACAGCCGACGCGGCTGCACATGAAGTTATCGAAGGTCAGGCGACTGCCCTGGAAGAACTGGATGACGAATACCTGAAAGAGCGTGCGGCTGACGTACGTGACATCGGTAAGCGCCTGCTGCGCAACATCCTGGGTCTGGCCATCATCGATCTGAGCGCAATTCAGGATGAAGTTATTCTGGTTGCTGCCGACCTGACCCCGTCAGAAACCGCTCAGTTGAACCTGAAAAAGGTTCTCGGTTTCATCACCGACGCAGGCGGCCGTACTTCCCACACCTCAATCATGGCGCGTTCTCTGGAACTGCCAGCCATCGTGGGCACCGGTAGCGTCACCTCTCAGGTGAAAAACGGCGACTATCTGATTCTGGATGCCGTAAACAATCTGGTTTACGTCAACCCAACGAATGAAGAGATCGAAAAACTGCGCGCGGTTCAGGAGCAAGTTGCGACTGAAAAAGCGGAACTCGCTAAGCTGAAAGACCTGCCAGCAATCACCCTGGACGGTCATCAGGTAGAAGTGTGCGCAAACATCGGTACCGTACGTGACGTTGATGGCGCTGAGCGCAACGGTGCGGAAGGTGTCGGTCTCTATCGTACAGAATTCCTGTTCATGGACCGTGACGCGCTGCCTACTGAAGAAGAGCAGTTTGCTGCATACAAAGCAGTGGCTGAAGCCTGTGGCTCTCAGGCGGTTATCGTCCGTACCATGGACATCGGTGGCGACAAAGAGCTGCCGTACATGAACTTCCCGAAAGAAGAGAACCCGTTCCTGGGCTGGCGTGCAGTACGTATCGCGATGGATCGTAAAGAGATCCTGCGCGATCAGGTTCGTGCCATCCTGCGTGCGTCTGCTTTCGGTAAACTGCGCATCATGTTCCCGATGATCATCTCTGTTGAAGAAGTGCGTGCACTGAAGAAAGAGATCGAAATCTACAAACAGGAACTGCGTGACGAAGGTAAAGCATTTGACGAGTCAATCGAGATCGGCGTGATGGTGGAAACACCGGCTGCGGCGACAATTGCGCGTCATTTAGCCAAAGAAGTTGATTTCTTTAGTATCGGTACCAATGATTTAACGCAGTACACCCTGGCAGTTGACCGTGGTAATGATATGATTTCACATCTCTACCAGCCAATGTCACCGTCCGTACTGACGCTTATTAAGCAAGTTATTGATGCTTCTCATGCAGAAGGTAAATGGACTGGCATGTGTGGTGAGCTTGCAGGCGACGAACGTGCTACACTTCTGTTGCTGGGTATGGGTCTGGACGAATTCTCTATGAGCGCCATTTCCATCCCGCGCATTAAGAAGATTATCCGTAACACGAACTTCGAAGATGCGAAGGTGTTAGCAGAGCAGGCTCTTGCTCAACCGACAACGGACGAGTTAATGACGCTGGTTAACAAGTTCATTGAAGAAAAAACAATCTGCTAATCCACGAGATGCGGCCCAATTTACTGCTTAGGAGAAGATCATGGGTTTGTTCGATAAACTGAAATCTCTGGTTTCTGATGATAAGAAAGACTCCGGAACTATTGAGATTGTTGCTCCGCTCTCCGGCGAGATCGTCAACATCGAAGACGTGCCGGATGTAGTGTTTGCTGAGAAAATCGTTGGTGATGGCATTGCTATCAAACCAACTGGCAACAAAATGGTTGCTCCAGTTGACGGCACCATCGGTAAAATTTTTGAAACCAACCATGCGTTCTCTATCGAATCTGATAGCGGTATCGAACTGTTCGTTCACTTCGGTATCGACACCGTTGAACTGAAAGGCGAAGGCTTCAAACGTATCGCGGAAGAAGGCCAGCGTGTTAAAGTTGGCGACCCAGTGATTGAATTCGATCTGCCACTGCTGGAAGAAAAAGCCAAGTCTACCCTGACTCCGGTTGTTATCTCCAACATGGACGAAATCAAAGAACTGATCAAACTGTCTGGCAGCGTCACCGTGGGTGAAACCCCGGTTATCCGCATCAAGAAGTAATTTTTGCCGCACAGAAAAATGGCGCCTTCGGGCGCCATTTTTGTTTATGCGGGCAGAATAAGCTCGTCGTAACCTTTCGACTGCGTGTACATCATCACATCTGTCACCCGATCGCCGGCCATGCGAATGGCATCGGCAACGGTTTTACCCTCAACAATCCCGCTTACCAGCTCTGAACAAAACAGATCGCCCGTCCCTTTCAGGTCCGTTTCAACACGCGGGTGTGCGCTGACGGTCACGCCTTCATTCGTCACCAGCACCACGTGAATGTTTTGCGGGTCGTCAGCGACCGGCGCACTGGTGATCGCCACCCATTTCAGGCTGTCGGAGAGCAATCCCTGTGCCGCCGCGATGGCGCTTTCTGGCGTACGGCACGGCTTGCCGCTTAACACTTCCAGCTCATAGACGTTTGGTGTGATCCCCTGCGCCAGCGGCAGCAGGTGCTCCCGATACGCTTGCGGGATCTCGGGCTTCACGTACATCCCGCTGTCGATATCGCCGATGACCGGGTCGACCAGCACCAGCAGGTCCGGGTGCCGTACTTTGATGACCCTGAGCCATTGTCCGAGCAATTTAATCTGGCTGGCGCTACCCATATAGCCAGTAGTCACCGCCTTCAGCTCACGAAGGATGTCGCGCTCTTCCAGCGCTTTCAGATAACCGCTGAACCACTCATCCGGGATCACGCCGCCGTAGAAGGTGTCATAGTGCGGCGTGTTGCTAAACAACACCGTCGGTACGGCGGTGACGCTCAGCTGATGGGTACGAATATTCGGTACCGCAATGCTGTTCCCCACGCTGCCATATACCACCTGCGACTGCACCGCGACAATATCGGTTTGTTGCGCCCGGGTGTTATCCCGGAAAAGAATCATCTCCATGATGCTTAAATCCCTGCCCCCTGCGAATAACTCTCTTCACCAAAGACGCCGGTAGACAGATAACGATCGCCGCGATCGCAGATTATTGCCACGACCACTGCACCCGGGTTTTCCTTTGCAACCCGAATCGCACCCGCTACCGCGCCGCCCGAACTGACGCCACAGAAGATACCTTCACGGACGGCCAGCTCGCGCATGGTATTTTCCGCCTCGCGCTGATGAATATCCAGCACCTGGTCCACAAGCTGCGCATTAAAGATCCCGGGCATGTATTCCGCAGGCCAGCGGCGAATGCCCGGAATGCTGCTCCCCTCTTCCGGCTGCAGACCAACGATAGTGACGGCTTTTTCCTGCTCGCGCAGAAAACGCGATACGCCGGTAATGGTGCCCGTGGTGCCCATGCTGGAGACAAAATGGGTGATCCGTCCTTCAGTTTGCTGCCAGATTTCCGGGCCGGTGGTGGTGTAGTGCGCGTACGGGTTATCCGGGTTGTTGAACTGATCGAGCAACTTGCCTTCACCGCGTTCAGCCATCTCCAGCGCTAAGTCACGCGCCCCTTCCATCCCCTGCTCTTTGGTCACCAGAATCAGTTCCGCACCGTAAGCTCGCATGGCGGCGCGGCGCTCCTGACTCATATTGTCCGGCATCAGCAGCTTCATGCGGTAGCCTTTCAGCGCCGCAATCATTGCCAGCGCGATACCGGTGTTGCCGCTGGTCGCCTCAATCAGCACGTCACCGGGCTTAATTTCTCCGCGTTTTTCGGCCTGGACAATCATCGACAGCGCCGCGCGGTCTTTCACCGATCCCGCCGGGTTATTGCCTTCGAGTTTGACCCAGATTTCGCTGCCGTTGGCACACCCCATACGCTGAAGCTTGACCAGAGGGGTGTTGCCGATGGTGTGTTCGAGTGTATTCACGATTTTTACTCAATAAAAAAGCCGGGGGCGCGCAGCGATCCCGGCCTACAAGACACAGTGATAACTGTAGGCCCGGTCAGCACAGCGCCACCGGGCGATAAACATCCTACTAACCTATCAGGCTGACTCCGCCAGAGCAATATCCTCGCGCGTCTCAATACGTTCCTTCCCGTGATAAATACGCGCATGCTGCAGACCGACAAACAGGCGTTCTCCCCGGTGCGGTGGCTCCTCATCGCGCATGACCACGGTCAGCGGCTCGGTATACCAGCCCAGCGGTTGTACCACCAGTTGGGTGTAGTGCCCTTTAGGGCTCGCTTCCAGCACCTGCACCGGCAGCGGTGAGTCAAGGCTGGTGCGACGGCTCACATCCACTTCCCACGGACGCAGGAACAGGTCGACCGGCCCCTGATGCGCAGAGGTATATCCCAGCGGCCAGCGGTGCGCGCCCACGTGGAACTGACCGCCGCGAATGGTACCCTGAAGACGGTTTACCTCGCCCATAAACTCCAGCACGAAGCGGGTCGCCGGTTCACGCCAGAGCTGCTCCGGCTCGTCAACCTGCTCAATATTACCCTGGCTCATGACCACCACACGGTCCGCGACTTCCATCGCCTCTTCCTGATCGTGGGTCACGAAGACGCTGGTAAATTTAAGCTCTTCATGAAGCTGACGCAGCCAGCGACGCAGCTCTTTTCGCACCTGCGCATCCAGCGCACCGAACGGCTCATCCAACAGAAGAATTTGCGGCTCAACGGCCAGCGCACGTGCCAGTGCAACGCGCTGCTTCTGACCACCGGACAGCTGGGCCGGGAAACGGTCCGCAAGATGGGCCAACTGCACCATCTCCAGCAGTTTGGTCACTTTCGCTTTAATGGTTGCCGCATCCGGGCGCTCGCGACGCGGCAGCACGGTCAGGCCAAATGCGATGTTATCGAATACGGTCATGTGGCGGAACAACGCGTAGTGCTGGAACACAAAACCTACCTTACGGTCGCGGGCGTGCAGGCGGCTCACGTCGGTACCGTGGAAGCGGATATGCCCGCTGGTCTGATGCTCAAGCCCGGCGATAATACGCAGCAGCGTGGTTTTACCCGAACCAGACGGCCCCAGCAGCGCCACCATTTGTCCGGAAGGGATATCCAGCGAGATATCATTCAGCACCTGGGTGCGACCAAAAGACTTCTTAATATTGGCAATCTCAATGCTCATGATTTCCCTCCTGATGCTGACGTTTTTCCTGATTTTCTAAACGCCACTGCACCACACTCTTCAAAAACAGGGTCAAAATAGCCATCAGCGTCAGCAACGCTGCGGCAGTAAACGAACCGATGGTGTTGTAGTCCTGCTGCAGCAGCTCAATCTGTAGCGGCAGCGACAGCGTTTCACCGCGAATAGAACCGGAGACGACGGAAACGGCGCCGAACTCACCAATCGCGCGGGCGTTGGTCAGCACCACGCCGTAAAGCAGCGCCCAGCGGATATTCGGTAGCGTCACGCGACGGAACATCTGCCAGCCTGACGCGCCCAGCAGCACCGCCGCTTCGTCTTCGTTGCTCCCCTGGCTCAACATCACCGGCACCAGTTCACGCACCACAAACGGACAGGTCACGAAGATGGTGACCAGCACCATGCCCGGCCAGGCGAACATGATCTGCAGGTTATGCTCATCCAGCCAGCCGCCCAACGGGCCGTTGGAGCCGTAAAAGAGCAGGTACACCAGACCCGCCACCACCGGCGACACGGCGAAAGGAATGTCCAGCAGGGTCAACAGCAGCTGACGTCCCGGGAAGTTAAAGCGCGTCACCAGCCACGCCAGCAGGGTACCGAACACGAGGTTCACCGGCACGGTGATCAGGGCAATCAGCACGGTCAGCCAGATGGCGTGCAGCATATCCGGGTTCGCCAGGTTTTCCAGTGCGGGCATCAGGCCCTTACTGAACGCCTGAACGAAAATATAAATCGTCGGCACGACGAGAATGAGGGCGGAAACCAGCACCCCCGCCCCAATCAGAAACCATTTACCCCAGTTGATGCGGGGTGCATCGTATCGCTTCAATTGCGTAACTTCCGCCATCAGTGACCTACCACACGTCGACCAAAGCGACTTTGCAGAGTGTTAATCGAGTACAGCAGCAGCAGCGAGGCCGCCAGGATAACCGAGGCAATAGCGCTCGCCGCCGGATAATCAAACTCCTGCAAACGGATGAAAATCATCAGCGAGGTGACTTCTGTTTTCCAGGCAATGTTCCCGGCGATAAAAATCACCGCGCCGAACTCACCGAGGCTGCGGGTAAACGACAGCGCGACACCCGCCATCAGCGCCGGAGACAGCTCCGGCAGAACCACCTTGCGGAAGCTCTGCCAGCGCGTGGCGCCCAGCGTTTCCGCCGCTTCTTCGTATTCCGGACCTAACTCTTCCAGTACCGGCTGCACGGTACGCACCACAAACGGGATGCTGGTAAAGGCCATCGCCACTGCGATACCGAGCCAGGTGTAGGTCACTTTGATGTCAAATTTCGCCAGCCACTCGCCGTACAGCCCGTTCACGGAGAAGAGCGACGCGAGGGTTAAGCCCGCCACCGCTGTCGGCAGCGCAAACGGTAAATCCATTAACGCGTCGAGCAACGTACGGCCCGGAAAACGGTAGCGGGTTAAGATCCACGCCATCAGCAGGCCAAACACGCCGTTAAAAATGGAGGCGACAAATGCCGACAGCAACGTCACTTTATAGGCCGCTACCACTTGCGGGTTGGTGACCACGTCCCAGTACTGCGCCCAGCTCATCTGAGCAAGCTGCATTACCAGCGCGCTGAGCGGTAACAGCAAAATCAGACAGACGAACAGCAGGCTGGTCCCGAGGCTTAAGGTAAAGCCAGGCAGCACACGTCTGGAGGAAACTGCAAACATTACTTACGCTCCGCCGCCAGCAATTTATCTAACTCACCGCCGCTGGCAAAATGCGTTTTCATCACATCAGGCCAGGAGCCAAAATGGTCTTCCACGCGGAACAGTTCGGTCTGCGGGAATTTATCTTTCAGTTTGTTCATCACATCCGGGTTATTCACGCGGTAGTAATAATCAGTGATAACGGTCTGCGCCTGAGGGCTGTACAGGTAGTTGAGATAGGCTTTTGCCGCTTTCTCGGTACCGTTCGCCTGCACGTTTTTATCCACCCACGCCACCGGGAACTCGGCCAGGATGTTGGTTTTCGGGATAACGACCTCGAAGCCCTGCGCTTCATACTGTTTACGGATGTTATTCACTTCCGATTCAAAGCTGATCAGCACATCGCCGAGACCGCGTTCTGCGAAGGTCGTGGTCGCTCCGCGTCCGCCGGTATCAAACACTTCGACGTTTTTCAGGAACTGGGTCATGAACTGCTCGGTTTTCGCTTTATCGTTACCGTCAGCCTTGTCTGCCGCGCCCCACGCGGCTAAATAGGTATAGCGAGCGTTACCGGAGGTTTTCGGGTTCGGGAAGATCAGCTTCACGTCAGAACGCACCAGGTCGCTCCAGTCGTGAATATTTTTCGGGTTGCCCTTGCGCACCAGGAAGCCCATGGTGGAGTAGAACGGCGAGCTGTTGTTCGGCAAACGGCTCTGCCAGTCCGCCGGGATCAGCTTGCCCTTGTCGTGCAGGATCTGCACGTCAGTCACCTGGTTGTAGGTCACCACATCCGCTTTCAGCCCCTGGAGGATCGCCAGCGCCTGCTTGGACGAACCGGCGTGAGACTGCTTGATGGTCAGCTTATCGCCATTGTTTTCTTTCGCCCACTGCTGTTCAAACGGTGGATTAAGGGCGGCAAACAGCTCGCGTGAGACATCGTATGAGCTGTTAAGCAACTCAGTCGACTGCGCCTGTGCCACCAGCAGTAAACCTGCCAGCGCCAGAGTTCCTTTTTTCATTACAGTAACGACCATTGCGCACCCTTATAAATGTGATGACTATCTTATAGTCATAATATTTATAACGAGGACGAAAGGAGTAACGGTTTTATATACCGTTTGGTGATTTAGAAGCAGAAAAGGGAATAAGGGTGCGGGAGAAATTGCCGGGTGGCGCTAACGCTTACCCGGCCTACGCGTGGAGAGCGGTTTTACAGCGCCAGCAGACGCTCAACGGACGGCGCGAAGTAGTAGCCGCCGGTCACCGGTTTGGTGAAACGCAGCATGGCGTCACGCTTGCCGTCGGTATCGCCGAACATGCTCAGCAGCTGCTGCTCAATATTATGCAGGCGCGCGCAGTACGCGCAGAAGTAAAGGCCGTGTGTGCCGCTTGCCGTGCCATACGGCAGGCTCTGGCGAACAATTTTCAGGCCTTTGCCATCTTCTTTGAGGTCAACGCGGGTCAGGTGAGAGGTAGCAGGACGCTCGTCGCCGTCAATCTCTTCGTTGGCTTCTTTGGTACGGCCGATCATCATCTCCTGGTCGTGCACGCTCATGCGGTTAAGCTGCTTGAGGTTGTGCTCCCAGCGCTGGACGAACACATAGCTGCCGCCCGCATCCACACCGTCTTTGATCACCGCGACGTCACGACGCGTCTCTTCACCTGCCGGGTTTTCAGTACCGTCGACAAAACCGCTCAGATCGCGCTCTTCCACCCAACGGAAGCCATGAACTTCTTCCTGAACCTCAATGCTGTCGCCAAACGCCGCGACCGCCGCCTGGGCAACCGAGAAATTCACATCATGACGTAAAGAGAGAATGTGGATCAGCACGTCGTATTGTGTCGCTGGCGCAAGACCTTTGCCGTAAGGGATAAAGTCCTTCAGCTCCTCAGCCCCTTCGCCACCGCTCAACTGACGCCATACGTTGTTGCCAAAGGCGACAACGGCACCGAGGTGGGCATCCGGGAATTTGGCCTGGAAGGTAGTCAGTTTATCGACGAATACTTTACTGGCCGCACGCAGGGCATCCACGTCCCCTTTAACATTGGCTTCAATCCAAATCGCCGCGCGGCAGTGTTCTGGCAAAATGCCACTCTGAACCTGAGACATCGCTCCTCCTGAAATAAAGATGCCACGTCAGCGTGGCATTGATGGCGGCTATTATACCCTGATTTCAGCGAGGCTGTTTGTTCCGGCGCAAATTACTGCTTCCAGAGTATTTTGCTCACTTTCCAGCTCTTCAGCGTGTCGTCAGACGGCATCAATCCTTCCGGACCGCTCCAGGTACCAGTGAAGACGTAACTGATGTGCTGGCTACCCTCAGCTTTACATTCCACAGCCACGCCATCGTCAGAAGAGGCGTTTGCACAGTTGCCGAAGGCCTGTTTATAGAGATCGCTAAACGGTGTACCGACCTTCACCCCACTTGCCGTGGGAATAGCGTCATCCAGCACCGCAATGCGGTTCACCGTGCCTTTATCACCGTTAATCACCAGCGCCAGCTTGTCGCCCTTCAGCGCTTCGTAATAGCGAACAATATTGCCATTCTCCGTTTTCATGCCGCTGCGCAGGCGGTAATCGCTGCTGAGCGCATCCTGAATAGCATTCTGGTCCAGCGCCGTTGCGGCGGTAATTTTTCCTACGCCCTGCTCGGTCACTTCCGTTGATGAGCCAAACCAGTTCCACGGATACGCAGCGGACCAGTTAATGGATGAGAGCGTTGAACACCCGGTTAACGCCAGCGGGAGAGCGCATAAAAGTAAACGCAGCGATTTCATTGAAACGTCCTTACTTGTTAAATCAACGCTTGTTGGAGTGCGACATCGGCAAAAAGTGCCGTATTAATCATCCTGATGCGTAAAACAGGCGCGAAGACGCGGGTTGGTCAGCAGCCACAGCAGCGCCACAATATCGGCAACTACCAGCGCAACGCCGATACCCGTAAGCGGTTCACCGTACCACCAGAGTACCGGTTGCCAGCAGAGCAGCACGATCTGGGCAAAGATCAATAGCCAGCGAAGCGCGCGCCACAAACGAGGGAGCGTATGCCGTCGTCCGCTGCACAAAAAAGCCACTACCGCTGGTACGCCCGGCAGTAAGCCAAGCCAGAACGCATCGTGATCGGGGTAAAAAAGGTTTAGCAGCGTGTCGCCCTGCCCGCGCGACGCGCCGGCCATCACAAACAGCACCCAGGTGCGGGCCTGGAGCAGCAGAACGCACCAGAATAAAAAGGGCAGCCTGACGCGACCCTGCGCGTCATAATCTGCCGGATGAATCTCAGTACTCTTCATCTTCGATCAGACGTTTTCCTAAACTCAATACGTCAGAATGCTCATAGCCCAGACGCTCATACATGCCCAGTACGACGTCATTATCTTCCCGCACCATGATCTGAATTTTCGGGCAACCGCGGGCAATGAGCTTTTTCTCAAGACGATTAAGCAATGCATTGGCGATGCCACGACCACGGTACTCAGGGTGCACGCCCAGATAATAGGCCGACCCGCGATGACCGTCGTAACCGCCCATTACCGTCCCCACCACCTCGCCGTTCACTTCCGCGACCAGAAACAGACTGACATCGTGATTCACCTTCCGCTCGATATCCATTTCCGGATCGTTCCACGGACGCAGCAGATCGCAGCGCTCCCAAAGGGTGATCACCTCTTCGAAATCTTCCTGGCGAAAAACGCGTATCTCCATGGTATTAACCGCCTTTTCGGGTTTAAAAACAGTGATTATGGCGTGAACCTCTCGTTTAGCCAATAACCGGGGAAAATCTCACCAAAATTTGGCATAATGTCACTTTGTCACGTATTGAAATGAAAAGTAAAACAATTGCCAATAAGGACTGTCGTAACGCTAATCACGATACGATATAACACCAGGACTCCAATTTTTACAATTCAGGCCGCATGAGCACATTCAAACCATTAAAAGCACTCACATCGCGTCGTCAGGTTCTCAAAGCGGGGCTGGCGGCCTTAACGTTAACGGGCATCGCAAAGCAGGCTCAGGCAAAAGACGAGAGCACGCTCAAAACCAGTAACGGACACAGTAAACCGAAAACCAAAAAGCCGGGCGCGAAGCGTCTGGTGATGCTTGATCCGGGCCATGGCGGGATTGATACCGGCGCCATCGGCAAAAACGGTTCGAAAGAAAAACACGTCGTGCTCGCGATTGCAAAAAATGTGCGCGCGATTTTACGCAGTAACGGCATTGACGCACGCCTGACGCGTTCCGGTGACACCTTCATTCCTCTGTATGACCGCGTGGAGATCGCCCATCAGCACGGTGCGGATCTGTTTATGTCGATTCACGCCGACGGCTTTACCAACCCTTCTGCGGCAGGTGCCTCGGTGTTTGCGCTTTCCAACCGTGGTGCCAGTAGCGCCATGGCGAAATATCTCTCCGATCGCGAAAACCGGGCAGATGAAGTCGCCGGAAAGAAAGCCACCGATAAAGACCACCTGCTACAGCAGGTGCTGTTCGACCTGGTGCAGACCGATACGATCAAAAACAGCCTGACGCTCGGCTCGCATATTCTGAAGAAGATTAAGCCGGTGCATCGTCTGCACAGTAAAGGCACCGAGCAGGCGGCGTTCGTGGTGCTGAAATCACCGTCCATCCCGTCCGTGCTGGTGGAAACCTCCTTCATTACCAACCCGGAAGAAGAGCGACTCCTCGGTACCACGGCGTTTCGTCAGAAGATCGCCAACGCCATCGCCTCCGGCATTATTAGCTACTTCAACTGGTTTGATAACCAAAAAGCGCACTCCAGGAAACGTTGATGAAACCCGATGCTCAACTGGTCAAAACCTTCCTGCTACAGCTGCAGGATGAGATTTGCCAGAAACTGGCCGCCGCAGACGGCGGTGAATTTCAGGAAGATAACTGGCAGCGCGAGGCCGGTGGCGGCGGGCGCAGTCGGGTGCTGCGTAACGGCGGCATCTTTGAACAGGCGGGCGTCAATTTCTCCCACGTTCACGGCGACGCGATGCCCGCATCTGCGACCGCGCACCGTCCTGAACTGGCAGGCCGCAGTTTTGAAGCGATGGGCGTCTCGCTGGTGGTGCATCCACACAACCCGTTTGTGCCCACCAGCCACGCCAATGTGCGCTTTTTCATTGCGGAAAAACCAGGGGCCGATCCGGTCTGGTGGTTTGGCGGCGGTTTCGACCTCACGCCCTACTACGGCTTCGAAGAGGACGCCGTGCACTGGCACACCACCGCGCGATACCTTTGTCTGCCGTTTGGCGAAGACGTCTACCCGAAATTTAAAAAGTGGTGCGATGAGTACTTTTATCTGAAGCACCGCGACGAGCAGCGCGGCATTGGCGGGCTGTTCTTTGACGATTTAAACACACCTGATTTTGATACCGCGTTCAGCTTTATGCGCGCCGTGGGCGAAGGCTATACCGACGCCTATCTGCCGATTGTCGAGCGCCGTAAAAATACCGACTATGGCGTGCGCGAACGCGAGTTCCAGCTCTATCGTCGCGGGCGCTACGTGGAATTCAACCTGGTGTGGGATCGCGGGACGCTGTTCGGCCTGCAGACCGGCGGGCGCACGGAGTCGATTCTGATGTCGATGCCGCCGCTGGTGCGCTGGGAGTACTGCTACGAACCAAAAGAAGGCAGCCCGGAGGCTGCCTTGCGTGAGTTTATTCAGGTTCGGGACTGGGTGTAGCCCTTATCCCCTCTCCCTTTGGGAGAGGGTTAGGGTGAGGGTAAAAATTACAGCGGCTGCGTCTGCGCCTCAACCACCGCCAGCGCCACCATATTCACGATACGACGCACGGAGGCAATCGGTGTTAACACATGCACCGGTTTCGCCACCCCCATCAGTACTGGCCCTACGGTCACCCCTTCAGAGCTGGAGACGCGTAGCAGGTTGTAGCTGATACGCGCCGCCTCAACGTTCGGCATAATCAATATGTTCGCCGATCCTTTCAGCGGACTGTCCGGCATACGTTCGTTACGGATGCTCTCCACCAGCGCGGCATCGCCGTGCATTTCGCCGTCAATCATCAGCTCCGGTGCACGCTCGCGCACCAGCTCCAGCGTCTGACGCATTTTGCAGGCCGCCGCAGATTTGGACGAACCAAAGTTAGAGTGCGACAGCAGTGCCACCTTCGGCTCAATACCAAAGCGACGCACGGTTTCCGCCGCCATCACGGTGATTTCCGCCAGTTCATCCGGGGTTGGGTCATCGTTAACGTAAGTATCGGCAATAAAGGTGTTGCCGCTTGGCAGCAGCAGCGCATTCATCGCCCCGGCGGTATGAACGCCATCGCGATAGCCGAAGATCTCCTGCACCACGCTGAAGTGTTCGTGGTAGTCACCAATGGTACCGCAGATCAACGCATCGGCTTCACCACGATGGACCATGATCGCGCCGATCACCGTCGTGTTGCTGATCACCGCTTTCTGCGCCTGTTCCTGGGTGATCCCGCGACGTTTCATGATCGCGTAGTATTCGCTCCAGTACTCTTTGAAGCGCGGATCGGATTCGTTGTTAACGATCTCGAAGTCGACGCCCGGCTTAATCTGCAGGCCCAGCTTTTGAATGCGCATCTCAATCACGCTCGGACGACCAATCAGGATCGGCTTCGCCAGGCCTAAGGTGATCAACTCCTGGGTGGCGTGCAGCACGCGAGCCTCTTCCCCTTCCGCCAGCACCACGCGCTTCGCGTCGGCGCGCGCCTGAGAGAAGATCGGCTTCATGAACAGGTTGGTTTTGTAGACAAACTCGGTGAGTTTATCGACGTAGGCATCGAAATCCTGAATCGGGCGCGTCGCCACGCCAGAATCCATCGCCGCTTTAGCTACCGCTGGGGCAATTTTAACAATCAGACGCGGGTCGAACGGTTTTGGAATGATGTAATCCGGGCCAAAGCTCAGATCCTGGTCGCCATAGGCGGAGGCAACCACTTCACTTTGCTCGGCGTGCGCCAGCTCCGCGATAGCGTGAACCGCGGCAAGCTTCATCTCTTCGTTGATCGCCGTCGCGCCGACATCCAGCGCCCCACGGAAGATGAACGGGAAGCAGAGCACGTTGTTGACCTGATTAGGGTAGTCGGAACGGCCGGTACAGATGATGGCGTCTTCACGCACCGCTTTTGCCAGAGGCGGCAAAATTTCCGGTTCCGGGTTAGCCAGCGCGAGGATCATTGGCGCGCGCGCCATCTTCTTCACCATCTCCTGGGTCAGCACTTTCGGGCCTGAACAGCCGAGGAAGATATCCGCGCCATCAATGACATCCTCCAGCGTGCGTTTACCATCGTCCTCAACCGCATACGCCGCTTTGGTTTCCGCCATGTTTGGCTCGCGGCCTTTGTAGATAACGCCTTTGGAATCACAGACCACAATGTTGTGCTTCTGCATACCCAGCGCCACCAGCAGGTTCATACAGGCGATGGCCGCAGCTCCCGCACCGGAAACGACCATACGCACGTCAGAGAGATTTTTCTCAACCACGCGCAGGCCGTTCAGAATCGCAGCGGTACTGATAATCGCAGTACCGTGCTGGTCATCATGGAACACGGGAATGTTCATACGCTCGCGCAGTTTCTGCTCGATATAGAAACATTCCGGCGCTTTGATGTCTTCCAGGTTGATACCGCCGAAGGTCGGCTCCAGCGCAGCCACCACGTTGATGAATTTATCGGGATCGAGTTCATCCACCTCGATATCAAATACGTCGATACCGGCGAATTTCTTGAAAAGAACACCCTTCCCTTCCATCACGGGTTTACCCGCCAGCGCACCAATGTTGCCAAGACCTAATACCGCCGTGCCGTTAGAGATAACGGCAACAAGGTTGCCACGCGCGGTATATTTGTAGGCAGCCAGCGGATCTTTTTCGATTTCCAGACACGGTGCAGCAACGCCTGGCGAATAGGCCAGCGCCAGATCGCGCTGCGTTGCCAGTGGCTTCGTGGGGGAAACCTGGATTTTACCCGGGACAGGGAACTCGTGAAAATCGAGGGCACTCTGTTTTAACTGCTCATCCATCTTCTTTTTCCTTTCACGTATCGGTCAAAAGGGTGACGTAAGCGATCCTGTTGCACACCCTGGTGTGCCGCCTAGTATCGCCGCAGGCCGCCACATAAACTTTGAAGGCTGCCAAACTCTCACCATCACACATTAAAAATTGTTATCAATTTATAACAGCCATGTTACCCGTCTCAAAAGCAATGCCTCCCCCGTCTGCTATGCTTTTTTGTTAAGTCCATCATGATTTTTCCAAAAGTGTGAACTAACGCACTCATCTAACTCTTTTATTTTCAAGGAGTAATTATTTATGAATCAGTTAGACGGCATCAAACAATTCACCACCGTGGTTGCAGACAGCGGCGATATCGAGTCGATTCGCCACTATCAGCCGGAGGATGCGACCACTAACCCGTCGCTACTGCTTAAAGCCGCCGGGCTTGCGCATTTTAGTCATCTGATTGATGACGCCATTGCCTACGGTAAACAGCGCGGGAAAACCCAGGAGCAGCAGGTCACCGAAGCCAGCGACAAGCTGGCCGTTAATTTTGGTGCAGAAATTCTGAAAAGCATCCCCGGACGCGTCTCGACCGAAGTCGACGCCCGCCTCTCTTTCGATAAAGAAAAGAGTATTCACAAGGCTCGCCGTCTGGTTGAACTCTACCAGGAACAGGGGATCGATAAATCTCGCATCCTGATCAAACTGGCGTCGACGTGGGAAGGCATTCGTGCGGCGGAAGTGCTGGAAAAAGAGGGTATCCACTGCAACCTGACGCTGCTGTTCTCGTTTGCTCAGGCACGCGCCTGTGCCGAAGCGGGGGTGTTCCTCGTCTCGCCATTTGTCGGACGCATCTACGACTGGTATCAGGCAAAACAGCCGATGGATCCGTACGTGGTCGATGAGGATCCGGGCGTGAAATCGGTTCGTAATATCTATGATTACTTTAAACAGCACCGCTACGACACTATCGTGATGGGTGCCAGCTTCCGCCGTACCGAGCAGATCCTCGCCCTGGCAGGCTGCGACCGCCTGACCATTTCCCCTAATCTGCTCAAAGAGCTGCAGGACAAAGATGAGACGGTTATCCGCAAGCTGGTGCCCACCTCTACCGTCCTGCCAAAACCGAAAGCCATGACCGAAGCCGAGTTCCGCTGGGAACATAATCAGGACGCCATGGCCGTAGAAAAACTGGCGGAAGGTATCCGCCTGTTCGCCGTCGATCAGCGCAAACTTGAAGACCTTCTCGCCGCCAAACTTTAACCTTGCCACGGAGTGAACTATGTCCCGTAAAGAGCTAGCCAATGCCATTCGCGCCCTCAGCATGGATGCCGTGCAGAAAGCCAATTCCGGCCACCCTGGCGCGCCTATGGGCATGGCTGATATTGCCGAAGTATTGTGGAACGACTTCCTGAAGCACAACCCCAACGACCCCACCTGGTACGATCGTGACCGCTTTATTCTCTCTAACGGCCACGCCTCAATGCTGCTCTACAGCCTGCTGCATCTTTCCGGTTACGACCTGCCGATTTCCGAGCTGAAAAACTTCCGCCAGTTGCACTCCAAAACACCGGGTCACCCGGAGATTGGCTATACGCCAGGGGTGGAGACCACCACCGGACCGCTCGGTCAGGGGCTGGCGAATGCAGTCGGGCTGGCGATTGCCGAGCGTACGCTGGCCGCGCAGTTTAATCAGCCGGGGCATGACATCGTTGACCATTATACCTACGTGTTTATGGGTGACGGCTGCCTGATGGAGGGGATTTCCCACGAGGTCTGCTCCCTGGCGGGCACGCTGGGGCTCGGCAAGCTGATTGGCTTCTACGATCACAACGGCATCTCCATCGACGGGGAAACCAAAGGCTGGTTCACCGACGACACGGCGAAACGCTTCGAAGCCTACCACTGGCACGTGGTACATGAGATCGACGGGCACGATCCTGAGGCAGTGAAAAAAGCGATTCAGGAAGCGCAGAGCGTGAAGGACAAACCGTCGCTGATTATCTGCCGCACGGTTATCGGCTTCGGCTCGCCAAACAAAGCAGGTAAAGAGGAGGCGCACGGCGCGGCGCTGGGTGAAGAGGAAGTGGCGTTAACCCGACAAAAACTGGGCTGGAAATACCCGCCGTTTGAAATCCCAAAAGAGATCTACAAAGCATGGGATGCCCGAGAAACCGGTGAAAAGGCACAGCAGTCCTGGAACGAGAAGTTCTCCGCTTACAAAAAAGCGCACCCGGATCTGGCCGCCGAGTTTTCCCGCCGCATGAGCGGCGGTCTGCCGGAAGACTGGGACGATAAAACCCAGGCGCTGATTGAAAACCTGCAGGCTAACCCGGCGAAAATCGCCACCCGTAAGGCGTCTCAAAATACGCTCAATGCCATTGGGCCTATCCTGCCCGAACTGCTCGGTGGTTCAGCGGACCTGGCACCCAGTAACCTGACGATCTGGTCTGGCTCGAAATCACTGAAAGAGGACATCGCCGGGAACTACATTCACTACGGCGTGCGCGAATTCGGGATGACCGCCATTGCCAACGGCATCGCCCATCACGGCGGCTTCGTGCCCTACACCGCCACCTTCCTGATGTTTGTCGAGTATGCCCGTAACGCGGCGCGCATGGCGGCCCTCATGAAGGCGCGACAGATTATGGTCTATACCCATGACTCAATTGGTCTGGGAGAAGACGGACCAACGCACCAGGCGGTGGAACAGCTAGCGAGCCTGCGCTTAACGCCAAACTTCAGCACCTGGCGTCCGTGCGATCAGGTGGAAGCGGCGGTCGGCTGGAAGCTGGCAGTGGAACGTCATACTGGCCCGACAGCGCTAATCCTTTCACGCCAGAACCTGGCGCAAATTGAGCGTACTCCGGAGCAGGTGAAAAACATCGCCCGCGGCGGCTACATCCTGAAAGACAGCGGCGGTAAACCGGACGTGATCTTGATTGCGACCGGTTCAGAGGTGGAAATCACGGTGAAAGCCGCCGAGAAGCTGACCGCCGAAGGTCATGCGGTGCGCGTGGTTTCATTGCCATCAACGGATATCTTTGACGCCCAGGATGAAGCGTACCGGGAATCGGTTCTGCCATCAAACGTTGCGGCTCGCGTAGCGGTAGAGGCGGGTATTGCCGACTACTGGTACAAGTACGTAGGGCTGAAAGGAGCAATTGTCGGGATGCACGGATACGGTGAATCGGCGCCTGCCGATAAGCTGTTCCCGTATTTCGGCTTTACCGTTGAGAACGTGGTTGAGAAGGCGTTGAGTGTGATCTAGTGCGGCCTGCGTGCCCGGTGGCGCTACGCTTACCGGGCCTACATGGTCCGAAACATAGGCCGGGTAAAACATAGCCGCCACCCGGCTTTTTCACACCACTCTTACCCCTGCCGCCATCGCCCGCTCCGGTGTTAGCAGCACGCTTTCGCTGGCATCGTCAGTCTCCGCACAGAGCAACATGCATTCAGACGTCTCGCCGCGCATTTTGGCTTTTGCCAGATTACACAGCACCACCACCACTTTCCCCATCAACTCCTGTTCCCGGTAATAGGGCACCAGACTGGTGACGGTTTGCAGCGTTCTGTCGCCCACATGAATCTGCGCGATATAGAGTTTGTCTGCGTTAGCGTGGCGTTTAACGTCCACGATCGTCCCCACGCGGATCTCCAGCTTTGCAAAGTCATCGTAAGTTATCGTGTCCATGCTCCCTCCTTAGTAAAATTTTACTAAATATTAGCACGATATTTGTGGGAGGCAACACGCAGGATATTTAGTAAAAACTGATGCATGTCCGAACGCATCCTTTACAATGGGTTATCACGTGGGGAATAAGGACAATTATGGCAACGCTCAAAGACATCGCGACGGAGGCTGGCGTCTCGCTGGCGACGGTATCCCGGGTTTTAAACGATGACCCAACGTTGAACGTAAAAGAAGAGACCAAACACCGCATTCTGGAGATTGCTGAAAAGCTGGAATATAAGAGCACCACGTCCCGTAAAATGCAGTCTGTCGCAGTGGGTCAGCAACATATTCTGGCACTCTACAGCTATCAGCAAGAGCTGGAGATTAACGACCCTTACTACCTTGCGATTCGCCACGGCATTGAGACACAGTGTGAAAAACTGGGTGTCGAACTGAGTAACTGTTACGCCAATACAACCCTGCCTGACATTAAAAAACTCACCGGGGTACTGATTGTCGGCAAACCTTCCACAGCCATTCGCCGCACTGCGATGGCGTTGACCGACAACGTCTGTTTTATTGATTTCCATGAGCCCGGCAGTGAATTCGACTCCGTCGATATCGACCTCTCCCGCATCAGCAAACAGATCATAGACTTCTTTATTCATCAGGATGTTAAACGCATCGGTTTTATCGGCGGAGAAGATGAACCCGGTAAAGCCGATATCCGTGAAGCGGCATTTGTGGAATATGGGCGCCTGAAAGGCGTTGTGTCAGAGCAGGATATCTGGCGCGGTGGCTTTTCCAGCTCATCCGGGTATGAACTGGCGAAAAAAATGCTGGCTGAGAAGAGCTGGCCAGGCGCGCTGTTTGTGGCGTCAGACTCCATCGCCATCGGAGTATTACGCGCTATCCACGAAAAGGGGCTGGCGATCCCGGAGGATATCTCGCTCATTAGCGTGAACGATATCCCAACCGCCCGCTTCACCTTCCCGCCGCTTTCCACCGTACGCATTCATTCCGAAATGATGGGCAGTCAGGGCGTTAACCTGCTGCTGGAAAAATCCCGTGATGGCCGGGCACTCCCCCTGCAGGTTTTCGTGCCAAGCGTCCTGAAACTGCGCGGCACGACACGCTGATTTCCCCTCTTCAAACACACAGCCGGGCATGCCCGGCTTTTTTTATTTCGTGATCGAGTTAAAGCAAATCAGTTTTACTGATTTTATTTAGTAAAATTTTTACTAAAATCTTCAGCAATGATGTTTTACCCCTACAGGGAGATCACATGAATCGCTGGGAAAATATTCAACTCACGCATGAAAACCGGCTTCCGCCGCGTGCGTACTTCTTCTCTTATGACACTGTCGCCCAGGCTCTCACCTTTGCCCGCGAGGCCAGCAGCCATTTTCTGTCGCTAAGCGGCCAGTGGAACTTTCATTTTTTCCCGAACCCGCTGCTGGTACCGGAAAACTTCACCACACAGTACATGGCTGACTGGGGCCAGATTACCGTACCGGGCATGTGGCAGATGGAAGGTCACGGTCAACTGCAATACACCGATGAGGGTTTCCCCTTCCCGGTAGACGTGCCGTGGGTGCCCACCGATAACCCCACCGGGGCATATCAGCGCTGGTTCACTCTGTCAGACAACTGGCAGGGCAAACAGACAATCATCAAGTTTGACGGCGTCGAAACCTACTTCGAAGTCTACGTGAATGGCCGCTACATCGGTTTCAGTAAGGGAAGTCGACTGACTGCCGAATTTGATATCAGCGACGCGGTACATAGCGGACAAAACCTGCTGTGCGTGCGTGTGATGCAGTGGGCAGACTCCACCTACATTGAAGATCAGGACATGTGGTGGACCGCAGGGATTTTCCGCGACGTTTATCTGGTCGGTAAAACGCCGACACACGTCCGCGACGTCACGATCAAAACCACGTTTGACGAGTCATACAAGGATGCGACCCTTTTCTGTCAGCTGGAACTGGAAAACCTGTCCCCTCACGCCTCTACCGTGTCGCTGGAGTACGCCCTGTATGATGGCGAGGTCGAACTTCATCAGGGCACGACCGACAGCCTGACCGTGTCCCGCAGCACTGAAACCGCCTTTAGCATTGAGGTCAAACAGCCTCAGCAGTGGTCATCAGAATCGCCCTGTCTCTATCATCTGGTGTTGACGCTAAAAGATGAGAACGGGCAAACGCTGGAGGTTATCCCACAGCGCGTTGGTTTCCGCGATATCAAAGTGCGCGACGGTCTGTTCTACGTTAACAACCACTACCTGAAACTCCACGGTGTAAACCGTCACGACAACGATCATCTGAAAGGCCGTGCGGTAGGCATGGATCGCGTTGAGCGCGATCTGATCCTGATGAAGCAACACAATATCAACTCGGTTCGCACCGCCCACTACCCCAACGATCCGCGCTTCTATGAGTTGTGCGATATCTACGGCCTGTTCGTAATGGCGGAAACGGATGTGGAATCCCACGGTTTTGCCAACGTTGGCGACCTGAGTCGAATTACCGACGATCCGGCATGGGAGCACGTCTATGTTGAGCGCATTGAGCGCCACATTCACGCGCAAAAAAACCACCCGTCCATCATCATCTGGTCGCTCGGAAACGAATCCGGCTATGGCTGCAACATCCGCGCCATGGCACGTGCGGCAAAAGCGCTGGATGACACGCGACTGCTGCACTATGAAGAAGATCGCGATGCCGAGGTAGTGGATATCATCTCCACCATGTATACCCGCGTACCGCTGATGAATTTGTTCGGTGAGTACCCGCACGCCAAACCACGCATTATCTGTGAATACGCTCATGCGATGGGCAACGGTCCCGGCGGGTTAACCGAGTACCAGAACGTGTTCGATCGTCACGACTGCATTCAGGGCCACTACGTCTGGGAATGGTGCGACCACGGTATTCAGGCGGTTGATGCCAGAGGCAATACGTATTACGCCTATGGTGGTGATTTTGGTGACTACCCGAATAACTACAACTTCTGCCTCGACGGGCTGATTTACTCCGATCAAACCCCAGGCCCGGGGTTGCGTGAGTACAAGCAGGTAATTGCTCCGGTGAAACTACGCTGGCAAGACGACAAACTCTGCGTAGAAAACCGCTTCTGGTTCACAAACCTGGATGATTACACCCTGCACGTCGAGGTACGGGCGGAAGGTGAAACCCTGCACAGCCAGCTACTGACGATGACAGGAGTAGCCCCCAACAGCGAAAGCAGCATAAGCCTGAATTTACCTGAACTGGATGAGCGGGAAGCGTTCCTGACCGTGCGCATCAGCAAAAATAGCCGTACGCGCTACAGCGAAGCCGGGCACAGTATCGCGGTGTACCAGTTCCCGTTAAAAGCACGCACAAACCACGCCACACCGCTTATCAATACCAACGCCACGCCACTTCATCTGGAAGAGGATCGCCTGAGCTGCACCGTGACCGGACACAACTTCCGCGCGAGCTTCTCTAAAGTGACGGGAAAACTCAGCGCCTGGCAGGTAAACGGCGAAGAGAACATCACTCGTGAGCCGAAGATTAACTTCTTCAAGCCGATGATTGATAACCACAAGCAAGAGTATGAAGGGCTGTGGCAACCCAACCACCTGCAGATCATGCAGGAGCACCTGCGCGGTTTCGAGGTTGAGCAACGGGACGACGCGATCATTATCACAACCCGTACGCTGATTGCCCCGCCGGTGTTTGATTTTGGCATGCGCTGCACCTACCGCTGGCGCATCGCCGCCGATGGGCAAATCAACGTTGAACTGAGCGGTGAGCGCTACGGCGAGTATCCACACATCATTCCGTGCATCGGCTTTACGCTCGGCATCAACGGCGAATTTGACCAGGTGAGCTATTACGGACGCGGACCGGGGGAAAACTATCCGGACAGCCAACAGGCCAGCACCATCGATCTGTGGCACACCACGGTAGATGAGATGTTTGAAAACTATCCGTTCCCGCAGAACAACGGCAACCGCCAGCAGGTACGCTGGGCCACGCTTGCCAACCGTCACGGCAGCGGCCTGCTGGTGGTGCCTGAGCAACCCATCCATTTCAGCGCATGGCACTACACGGCAGAAAACATCCACGCAGTACAACACTGCAACGAACTGCGTCGCTGCGATGACATCACCCTCAACCTTGACCATCAGGTACTGGGTTTAGGCTCTAACTCCTGGGGAAGCGAAGTGCTGGACTCCTGGCGCGTCTGGTTCAGACCGTTCCGCTACGGCTTCACGCTGCTCCCGCTTGAAGGTGGGCAAACTGCCGCGCAGGCGCTGGCGAACCATCAGTTTGGCACCGGTTTCTTCTCCATGAATTCACACAGCGAGGCAGACCAATGATCGTTATCGACAGTCTGGAACAGTTCCAGAAACTTTACCGTGCGGGGCGTAAATGGCAGCGCTGTTCTGAAGCGATTAACAATATCGACAACATCCAACCCGGTGTAGCCCACTCGATCGGTGATTCGCTGGCCTACCGCGTCTCCTGCGATGCCAGTACCGACGCGCTATTTGTCGGTCATCGGCGCTATTTCGAAGTGCATTACTACCTGCAGGGCACGCAGAAAATTGAATACGCCGCGAAAGCATCCCTGCAGGTTGTGGAGTGCTATCGCGATGAAACCGACCGCGAATACCTGAAAGGTGTGGGTCACACCGCTCAGGTCCACGAGGGGCAAGTTGTGATTTGTGAGAATCACGAGGCGTATCGCTTCATCAGCGACATGCCGACAAAAAAAGTCGTCCTCTATGTGACCATCGAAGACGGTTATTTCCATAACAAATAAAAATGTGAGCGGTGCCAATGAAGCACCGCTATCCTCCCTGTACCCGGAGAAACGTTATGTCTGAAACCATCAAACGCAATACCATCGGCAAATTCGGCCTGCTGTCGCTGACATTTGCCGCCGTGTTTAGTTTTAACAACGTTATCAATAACAATATTGAGCTGGGGCTCGCCTCCGCGCCCATGTTCTTTTTAGCCACCCTGTTCTATTTCATTCCGTTCTGCTTAATTATCGCTGAATTTGTCTCACTGAATAAAAACTCCGAAGCCGGGGTTTACGCCTGGGTGAAAAGTTCGCTGGGCGGACGCTGGGCCTTTATTACCGCCTACACCTACTGGTTCGTGAATCTGTTCTTCTTCACCTCGTTATTACCGCGCGTCATCGCCTACGCTTCATATGCTTTTTTAGGCTATGAGTACATTCTTACGCCGTTTGCTACCACGGTACTGAGTATGGTGCTGTTCGCGTTCTCAACCTGGGTCTCCACCAACGGGGCGAAAATGCTGGGGCCGATCACCTCAGTGACCTCCACACTGATGCTGCTGCTCACTCTCTCCTATATCCTGCTGGCCGGCGCCGCGCTGGTGGGTGGCGTGCAGCCCGCCGACCCGATAACCGTTGACGCAATGATCCCGAACTTCAACTGGGCCTTCCTCGGCATCACCACCTGGATATTTATGGCTGCCGGTGGCGCGGAATCCGTTGCGGTCTATGTCAACGACGTTAAAGGTGGCTCTAAATCCTTCGTGAAGGTGATTATTCTGGCGGGGATTTTCATCGGCGTGCTGTACTCCATCTCCTCGGTGTTGATTAACGTCTTTATCAGCAGTAAAGAACTGAAATTTACCGGCGGTTCGGTTCAGGTGTTCCACGGTCTGGCGGTGTGGTTTGGGCTGCCGGAAGTCCTGATGAACCGCTTTGTCGGCCTGGTCTCCTTTACTGCGATGTTCGGTTCTCTGCTGATGTGGACCGCAACGCCGGTAAAAATCTTCTTCTCTGAGATCCCAACCGGAATTTTTGGCCCAAAAACCGTGGCGCTGAACGAAAATGGCGTACCGGCCCGCGCGGCGTGGATCCAGTATCTCATTGTGATCCCGTTGATGATTATTCCCACAATGGGTTCAAATACCGCTCAGGAGCTGATGAACACCGTCATCAATATGACCGCCGCCGCCTCCATGCTGCCGCCGCTGTTCATTATGCTGGCCTACCTGAACCTGCGTCGTAAGCTCGATCACCTGCCGCGCGATTTCAAAATGGGCTCACGCACCATGGGTATGGTGGTGGTGTCGATGCTGATTGTGATTTTTGCTATCGGCTTTGTGGCCTCAACCTTCCCCACCGGTGGCAATATTCTGACGATTATTTTCTATAACGTCGGAGGGATCGTTTTATTCCTCGGATTTGCCTGGTGGAAATACAGCAAATACGTCAAAGGATTATCAAAAGAACAACAACAAATTGAAGCCTCACCAGCCTCAAATATTCATTAACACCGAAGGCACGGATATTCTTTCTTTGGGATGAGTGCATGAAAATTAAAGAGAAAACAATTGGGGCACTCGCTGCCCTCTCTTTCTGCTGCCCCGCATTTGCCGCAGAAGAAGCCCGACCCGCTGAACACGACGATACCAAAACACCGGAACTCACCACCTCTTCATTTCGCTTTTATGGTGAACTGGGTATCGGCGGATATATGGATCTGGAGGGTAAGAATAAACATAAATACAGTGACGGCACCTATATTGAGGGCGGTCTGGAGATGAAGCACGGGAACTGGTTCGGCCTGATTTATGGCGAAGGCTGGACCGTTCAGGCCGATAGTCAGGGTAACGCCTGGGTACCAGACCACAGTTGGGGTGGTTTCGAAGGGGGGCTTAACCGTGTTTACGGCGGCTACAAAACCGCTAACAGCACCGAAATTATGCTGAGCCTGCGTCAGGACTCTTCTCTGGATGACCTGCAGTGGTGGGGAGATTTCACCCCGGATCTGGGCTACGTGATCCCTAACACCCGCGACATAATGTATGCCCTCAAGGTGCAGAATCTCTCCGGCGATCTGCGCTATAGCATCACCGCAACGCCTGCCGGGCATCATGATGAGAGCAAGGCCTGGCTGCATTTCGGCAAATACGATCGCTACGACGACAAGTATACCTATCCGGCGATGGTGAACGGCTATCTCCAGTATGACATCGCGAAAGATGTCACCTGGATGAACGGTCTGGAAATCACCGACGGTACCGGACAACTCTTTTTAACCGGGATGTTGTCGCCGAACCTGGCCGCACGCGCCTGGCACCACACGGGACGCGCCAGGGGTAAAGATGTACCAGGGACAGAAACGGGCTATATGGTCAGCGCCATGGTGGAAGCGCTAAAAGGCGTCTACCTTTCTACCGCCTACAGCTATGCCAAACACCGTCCGGACAATGGCGGGGACGAAACGACGTCCTTTATGCAGTTCGGTATCTGGTACGAGTACGGTGGAGGACGCTTTGCCACCGCAGCCGACAGCCGCTTCTATATGAAAAATGCCTCAGGCGACCCAAGCGATCGGGTCTTCCTGATGCAATACTTCTACTGGTAAAAGGATCTTCCCCATGAAATTCTGTCTTACGCCGCTGGCCTGCGCGCTGGTATTGAGTTTTTCAGCCCACGCCACCACGGCAAATGACTTTAAAAACGTGATTAACCGCACCGGTGCGCCGCAGTATATGCACGATTTCGACGCTGACGACCACCAGCGTTTTAACCCCTTTTTCGATTTGGGTGCCTGGCATGGGCATCTGCTGCCTGACGGACCGCAAACCCAGGGAGGATTTCCTGGCGTAGCGCTGCTCACCGAAGAGTACATCAACTTTATGGCGACGAATTTTGATCGCCTGAGCGTGTACCAAAACGGTAAAAAAGTGGATTTCACCCTTGAGGCTTTCAGTCTTCCCGGCGCGTTGGTGCAAAAGCTGAGCGCGAAAGATGTGCAAATCGAAATGACGCTACGTTTCGCAACCGCGCGCACCTCATTGCTAGAAACGCAGATTACGAGCAAGACGCCACTGGACCTGGTATGGGATGGCGAGCTGCTGGAAAAACTTGAGGCCAAAGAGGGCAAACCGCTTTCGGATAAGACCATAGACGGCGCGTATCCCGATTATCAGCGCAAAATGGTTCCCACCCGTGACGGCCTGAAGGTGACGTTTGGTAAAGTGCGATCCACTTGGGATCTCCTTACCTCCGGCAGTTCCGAATATCAGGTGCATAAATCAATCCCGGTAGATACCACCGTCAACGATCATCGCTTTATCAGTCGGGCACACGTTTCCGGCAGCACCACGCTGTACACCACCTACTCCCATCTGTTGAATGCTGACGACGTTGCGCACGAGCAGCCGAAAATTCGCGACATTCTGGCGCGGCCCGCCTGGTTCATGAGCGCCTCGCGAACACGCTGGGAGGGATATTTACAAAAGGGGCTTACCAACCCGAATGCGACACCAGAGCAAACTCGTGTCGCGGTGAAGGCCATCGAGACGCTGAACGGTAACTGGCGTTCACCGGGTGGTGCGGTACGTTTTAACACGGTGACGCCCTCCGTGACCGGACGCTGGTTCTCCGGTAACCAGACCTGGCCGTGGGACACCTGGAAACAGGCCTTTGCCATGTCGCATTTCAACCCGGATATCGCCAAAGAGAACATTCGCGCGGTGTTCTCCTGACAGATTAAACCCGACGATCCGGTGCGCCCTCAGGATGCCGGATTTGTGCCGGATCTTATCGCCTGGAACCTGAGCCCGGAACGCGGCGGTGACGGTGGCAACTGGAACGAACGAAACACCAAACCGAGCCTGGCGGCATGGTCGGTGATGGAGGTATACAACACCACACATGACAAGGCCTGGCTGGCAGAGATGTACCCTAAACTGGTGGCCTACCATGACTGGTGGCTGCGTAACCGTGACCATAATGGTAACGGTGTGCCGGAGTACGGTGCGACGCGTGACAAAGCCCATAACACCGCCAGTGGTGACATGCTGTTTACGGTGAAAAAAGGCGATAAGGAGGAGCCGCTTTCCGGACTGAATAACTACGCCCGGGTAATCGAAAAAGGGCATTACGACAGTCTGGAGATCCCGGCGCAGGTTGCCGCCTCGTGGGAGTCCGGACGTGATGACGCCGCCGTGTTCGGATTTATAGATAAAACGCAGCTGGATAACTATGTCGCAAAAGGCGGAAAACGCAGCGACTGGATAGTAAAGTTTGCCGAAAACCGAAGTAAAGAAGGCGATCTGCTGGGTTACTCGTTACTCCAGGAGTCCGTCGACCAGGCGAGTTATATGTACAGCGATAATCACTATCTGGCACAAATGGCGAGCCTGCTGGGTAAAGAGCAGGATGCCAGCCACTATCGCCAATTGGCGGATAAACTCGCGACCTACATCAATACCTGTATGTTCGATGCGAACAGCGGTTTTTACTATGACATTCGCATTGAGGATAAACCGCTTGAGAATGGCTGTGCGGGCAAACCTATCACCGAGCGCGGTAAAGGGCCGGAAGGCTGGTCTCCTCTGTTTAACGGTGCAGCAACCCAGGAACATGCTGATGCCGTGGTGAAGGTGATGCTGGATCCGAAAGAGTTCAACACGTATGTGCCGCTCGGGACTGCCGCACTAACCAACCCGGCATTTGGTCCGGATATTTACTGGCGTGGTCGCGTCTGGGTCGACCAGTTCTGGTTTGGACTCAAAGGGATGGAACGCTACGGCTATCGGGAACAGGCACGAACGCTGGCAGATAACTTCTTTAAACACGCGAAGGGGTTAACGTCTGATGGTCCAATTCAGGAAAACTACAACCCGCTGACCGGGGCACAGCAAGGCGCACCCAACTTCTCGTGGAGCGCGGCACATCTGTACATGCTGTATAACGACTTTTTCCGGAGAAACTAACGGGTGATCCACAACGTGGGCCAGGCGTCGGGTCGATTCCAGTTATCGCAACTCGGCTCCTCGGCATAGCGCACCAGGCGAAAACGCTGGCCGTCAAAACGCCAGCGCGTCTGGACACCACAATCTCCCAAACCACGACCCAGCGCGAGCGTTGTCAGCTCGCGCGTCTTCTCATCGAAGCTGGCATTCATCAATTCCATTTCGCTGTCGTCACTTGATGGCGTAAAGGGCAGACGCAGCCTGACGCTGCGGGCGGTGAACGGTTTTTTACGTGAGACCAGCCACGCCAGATCGACGGTATTATAAGCCCCCGCCTCGCAGCTGACGATCAGCAGCGCTTTGTCATCGGTTAACGCGGTGACGCGCACTTCCCGGCGGTTAGGATCCAGAGAGCACTGGTTGCTGTTCATCCGTCCGGTACCATAGTCCAGCAGGTCGTTCAGTTCGGCGTGGGAGAGCGGCGTCGGTGTCGGGTTGACGACCGACACCTTTTTTAAAGCTGGAGCGGGTGGAACGCTTAACGGCGGGTCGTCACCTTTCTTGATCCACGCGGTTTCGCTCCCGACGCGCTTTTGCTGCGCATCAATGAACAGCAACGCCGCTTTCAGACCGCTCAGGGAAATCACCTGCTTGCCGTCGCGCATGGTCAGGGATTTCCCTTCCTGGATGTTTTTCAAAAAGGCGGTAACGGTGGCGGCATCGTCCGTTTTCAAATGCCATGGCGTGAGCTGCCAGTGCTGTTTGTCCAGCTTAAGGGGAACGTTATCCAGCAGTAATCGGGGAGCAATATCCGGCTCTTTAACAGAGGGGGCGTCAAGACCGCCGAGATCGATGCGCAGCGTTGCATCCGTTTTCGCCCCGGCGCTTCGGGTGAGCGTCATAACCAGACCACGGTGTTCACCCGTATTGCGTGCCAGACAGAAATTCTGGTTATTGCAGGTCACCTGCCAGTCAGAAAATGCCTGCTGAGCAGGCGCAGCACGCACCAGCGGAGCGAAGAGCACGCAGAAGAGGGAGAATAAAAAAACACTGTAGCGCATGAATGACACAATCCCGGAACGAAAACGCTTAACTGGGCAGTATCTTCGGGTTACCACCGGGGTTGCTCAATCGGATTTATCAGATATACCCGAAAAATCATCTACATCCGTTCGAAAGCAGTGTCCATCAGCCCGGTTGTTTGTAAATACTGCAGTAATATCACAGCCTTGCCATCCCTGATTTCGCCTGAACGCATCATCTCCAGCGCACGAGAAAAGGGGAGCTCCAGCACTTCGATATCTTCATCTTCGACACCACCGCCCCGGTGAGTCCGCTGCGCATCGCTGTATTCCGCAATGAAGAAATGCACAATTTCCGTTACGCCGCCTGGGGACATAAACAGCTCGAAGACCTTTTTGACCTCACCCACTTCGAAGCCGGTCTCTTCTACGGCCTCTTTGCGGATACACACTTCCGGCTCGTCATCATCAAGCAGGCCGGCACAGGTTTCAATCAAACGACCATCAGGGTTGCCATTAACCCATGTTGCAACCCGGAACTGACGGATCAGCACCACACTCTGCTTTTCGCGGTTATAGAGCAAAATAGTTGCCCCATTACCGCGGTCATAGACCTCGCGTTTGTGGCGGATCACTTCACCGTTGTTACGTGTAAGATCATAGGTGATGTTACGCAGGACAAAGTAGTTTTCAGAGAGAATTTTGTCTTTGATAACGTCAATTTTCAGGGTCATACGGGCTCCACGGCACAATGAGTCGTCCTATACTACGCCGTGGCTCCCGCTTTGTCGCCCGCCGGTTAACGATGTTTCGACGCCCCAACCCCAAGCCAGTCGAGTATTCCTTGTGCCGCATGACGCCCTTCCGCCATCGCGGTCACCACCAGATCCGCCCCACGCACCGCATCGCCACCCGCGAAGATTTTCGGGTTGGTCGTCTGGTAACGATAATGACTCTCTACCGAGGCCACAATTCGCCCCCAGTCATCCGTTTCGACACCCTGCGCCTGCAGCCACGGCATAGCGTGTGGGTTAAAACCAAACGCCATGATCGCTGCATCAGCAGGCATCACAAACTCACTGCCCGCCACCGGAACAGGTCGACGCCGTCCCTGCGCATCCGGTTCGCCGAGTTCGGTACGCAGCATCCGGATGCCATTGACCTTGCCGTCTGGATCACGCGTCAACTCAACCGGCTGGACGTTAAATTCAAACGCCGCGCCCTCTTCTTTGGCATTCTTCACCTCTTTCTTCGAGCCGGGCATATTGACCTCATCCCGACGATAGGCGCAGGTGACTTTCGCCGCGCCGTGGCGTAACGCAGTACGGACGCAGTCCATCGCCGTGTCTCCTCCCCCAAGCACCACGACGTTTAACCCGTGAGTATCAATAAACGGTTCACTGGCCGTCGCCTCCAGCCCCATAACATGGCGCGTGTTGCCCACAAGGAAAGGCAATGCGTCATAGACGCCTGGCGCGTCTTCATGCGGTATCCCCGCTTTCATCGAGCGATAGGTTCCCACGCCAATAAACAGCGCATCAAAGTCGTCCTGCAACTGAGACATCGACACGTCCTGACCCACCTCGCAGTTCAGCTCGAAGCGGATCCCCATCGCGGTAAATATCTCTCTGCGTCGCGCGAGCAGTGATTTGTCGAGCTTGAATGCCGGGATACCAAAGGTCAGCAAACCGCCAATTTCCGGATGCCTGTCATAAACCGTCACGCTGACACCATTACGCACCAGCACATCGGCGCAGGCCAGCCCGGCAGGCCCTGCCCCGATAATCGCAACCCGCTTGTCCACCGGAGTAACGCCGCTCATATCCGGTCTCCAGCCCATCGCCAGCGCCTGGTCAGAAATATAGCGCTCAATATTCCCTATGGTGACTGAACCCGCGCTATCGTGCAGCGTGCAGGCCCCTTCACATAATCGGTCCTGCGGACAGACGCGACCGGTAATTTCGGGTAAACAGTTGGTCTGATGAGAAAGCTCAACGGCACCCGCAATATCCCCCGCATTGACGCGCTCAATCCACTGCGGGATATGGTTGTGCAGCGGACAGGTCCACTCGCAGATGCTGTGCTCTCCGCACTTCAGGCATCGAGATGCCTCACGACTGGCCTGTGCAGCCCGGAACGGCAGGTAAATTTCGTTAAAATGGTTAACGCGTTCTGCGGCAGTAAGCTTGTCAGGTTCACCGCGTGGCGGGGTCGTTTGCATCCGCTGCAGTTTGGTTTGCGAAATAACCTCTCTGACAGCCTCCGCATGCCAGGGCTGCGCCTCCAGACTGGCAGTGCGCTGTCGGCGCGATTTGGCCAGATTATCCAGCACGGTAGACGTCGCCAGCGAAAGGACATCTGCCGGGCAATTTTCAATACAGGCCGGGCCTTGTGGGCGCGTCAGGCAGAGATCGCATTTATTCGCCGATGCCTTCACGCTGCCGTTTTCAAGCGGGGTGACGATAATCTCCATCGTGCCAAACGGGCAAGCCACCACGCAGGCTTTACAACCGATGCATTTTTGTTGATTCACCTGTACGCTGTCATCGCATTTGCTGATGGCACCGTTCGGGCAACTTTGCGCGCAAGGTGCAGCTTCACAGTGATGGCAGGTCACGGGGCTTCTCGTCTCGCCAAATTTCAGGACCGTGATACGAGGATGAAAATGGCGCTCGCTCAGGACATGCTGCTCGCCGTTGTGCGCCATCACGCAGGCCACTTCGCAGGCCCGACACCCAATGCATTGCTGGCCGTTAGCCATAATAAAACGATTCATAACCACACCTGTTTTTGGTTCAATAACCTTATTCTTTGTATGAATAGGGTATTTACGCATTACGGCGCGATCGGGCAATGTTCAAATGCCCAGGACGCCAAACTATTTCAAGTGAACCTGTGGCAGATCAATTTTATTCAGAGGGCCGTTCTGTGACCGTTAAACGACCTGTTTCCGGCAGCCTTGCCTGGGCTTTCGTTTCGATTATTGCGTTATCCATTCTGACAAGCAGCGCTGCGCTGCTGACGCTGGCCAGTAGCCAGCGAGATGCCGAAGCCATCAACATCGCAGGTTCGCTGCGCATGCAGAGCTACCGCCTGGGCTATGAGATGCAGGGAAACAGCCCGTCTCTGGCGGCGCACCGCGAGAACTGGCAGAAGACATTAAGCGCCCCGGCATTAGAAAAGTTGAACCGCTGGTACGTACCGGACAACGTCAAACAGCGCTATCAGCAGCTGCACGTCGCCTGGCTGGAGATGGATACGCGCATCGCGCACGGCGACATCGCGTGGTATCAAAGCCACATTGAAGATTTTGTCGGCCGTATTGATGCCTTTGTGCTCGCCCTCCAGCACTACACCGAACATAAAATCCAGACGGTGACCCTGCTCTCTCTGGCTGGCGCGCTTGGGATCCTGCTCCTGACGCTGTTTACCCTGCGACGCATCCGTCGCCAGGTAGTGCTGCCGCTTAACAATCTTGTCGCGGCAAGCGAGCGGATTGAGCGAGGGGAATTTGAGACCCCTGCCCCGGATACCGCACTGCCGAATGAACTGGGCCAACTCTCCCGCGCCTTCAACCATATGTCAGCCGAGTTACATACTCTCTATCGTTCGCTTGAAGCCTCGGTGGCGGAAAAGACGCGACATTTGCATGAAGCCCATCAGCAGCTCGAAATGCTGTTCAAATGCTCTCAGGCGCTGAACACCGGCCAAATTGACAGCCTGTGTTTCCGGCATATCCTGCAGATCGTCCATGACTATACGCAGATGAATTATCTGGAATTACGCACCAGCGATGACTGGCGGCTGTGTGAAGGAACAGAAACGAGCGGTATTCCACTGCAAAACCTGCCGGTGCTGATGCAGGATACGCTGTATGGTGAGCTGCGCTGGCAAAGTGAGACGGACAGCGTTCCTCTCCCGCTGATGAGAAGTGTGGCGACGATGCTCGGACGCGGGCTGTACTTTAACGAGGCGCAAAAACATTACCAGCAGCTGCTGCTGATGGAAGAGCGCGCAACCATCGCCCGTGAACTCCATGATTCGCTGGCGCAGGTGCTGTCGTATCTGCGGATCCAGCTTACGCTGCTTAAACATGCGGTGCCGCAGGACAATGCCCCGGCACAGACCATCATCACCGACTTCTCCCGCGAGCTGAACAACGCCTGGCATCAGTTGCGCGAGCTGCTCACCACCTTCCGCCTGACGCTCAACCACGCAAATTTACCTGCGGCACTCCAGGAGTCTCTCGACGTTCTGCAGAGCCAGACGCAGGCAAAGCTACATCTTGACTGTCGTCTCTCCTCGCTGGCGCTTGATGCGCAAAAGCAGGTGCATCTGTTACAGATCGTGCGTGAGGCGGTGCTGAATGCGATTAAACATGCACAAGCCAGTGAAATTACCGTGAGCTGCGTGACCTCCGTGGATGGCACGCACAGCGTCAGCATTCGTGACAACGGCATCGGGATTGGCGAAGCCAGCGAACCAGCGGGACACTACGGGTTGAATATTATGCGTGAACGCGCGCAACGGCTCGGAGGAATGCTGCACTTTTCGCAGCCGCAAAACGGCGGCACGCTGGTCAGCGTGACGTTCCCGGTCCCCACGCCGTTAACCGGTAAATAACGGTAAAGGGGGAAGCGCAGGAAAAAGCGCATGATAATTTACATTATCTCCTTTATTTCTCCACGTTTGGTCTTCGTCTTGCCGCTAAAGTGATGCAGGCAATAAACAATAATGACGTGCAGCAAAACGAGGTCACTTTTTCATGGCGAATTTTTTCATCGATCGCCCCATTTTTGCCTGGGTACTGGCCATTCTGTTATGTCTGACAGGTGTCCTGGCGATTACGTCACTCCCTGTTGAGCAATATCCCGATCTGGCACCACCTAACGTACGCGTCACCGCCAACTATCCAGGAGCATCCGCACAGACGCTGGAAAATACCGTGACACAGGTTATCGAACAGAACATGACGGGTCTGGATAACCTGATGTACATGTCCTCGCAAAGCAGCGCAACAGGTCAGGCGACGGTCACGCTTAGCTTCACTGCCGGCACCAATCCTGATGAAGCCGTGCAGCAGGTGCAAAACCAGCTGCAGTCGGCCATGCGTAAGCTGCCTCAGGCGGTGCAGAACCAGGGTGTGACCGTGCGTAAAACCGGTGATACCAACATTTTGACCATCGCGTTTGTCTCCACTGATGGTTCCATGGATAAGCAGGATATTGCGGACTACGTCGCCAGTAATATCCAGGACCCCATCAGCCGAATTAACGGCGTAGGCGATATCGACGCTTACGGCTCACAATACTCAATGCGCATCTGGCTCGATCCCAACAAGCTCAACAGCTACCAGATGACCGCAACCGACGTAACGAATGCCATCAAAGCCCAGAACGCGCAGATTGCCGTGGGGCAGCTAGGGGGGACGCCATCCGTCGATAAACAAGCCCTGAATGCCACCATCAATTCGCAGTCACTGCTTCAGACCCCGGAGCAGTTCCGCGACATTACCCTGCGCGTGAATCAGGATGGTTCGGAGGTGCGTCTGGGTGATGTCGCCACGGTGGAAATGGGTGCAGAGAAGTATGACTACCTGAGCCGCTTTAACGGCAATCAGGCCTCTGGCCTTGGGATTAAACTGGCCTCCGGTGCCAATGAAATGGCCACAGCGAAACTGGTTTTAGATCGGCTGGATGAGCTTTCACAGTATTTCCCGCACGGGCTGGAATATAAAGTCGCCTATGAAACCACCTCCTTCGTCAAAGCCTCAATTGAAGATGTGGTGAAGACCCTGCTGGAAGCGATCGCGCTGGTGTTCCTGGTCATGTACCTGTTCCTGCAAAACTTCCGCGCAACGCTGATCCCAACCATCGCCGTCCCTGTTGTCCTGCTGGGAACCTTTGCGGTGCTTTACGCGTTTGGGTACAGCATTAACACCCTGACGATGTTTGCAATGGTGCTGGCGATTGGCCTTCTGGTGGATGATGCCATTGTGGTGGTCGAAAACGTCGAGCGAATTATGAGCGAGGAAGGCCTTTCCCCGCGCCAGGCCACGCGCAAATCCATGGGTCAAATTCAGGGGGCGTTAGTCGGTATTGCGATGGTGCTGTCGGCGGTCTTTATCCCGATGGCCTTCTTTGGTGGCACCACCGGGGCGATCTACCGCCAGTTCTCGATAACCATCGTCTCGGCAATGGTGCTCTCCGTGCTGGTCGCATTGATCCTCACCCCCGCGCTCTGCGCCACAATCCTGAAGCCGCTGCACAAAGGGGAGCATCACGGCCAAAAAGGGTTCTTCGGCTGGTTTAACCGGATGTTCAACCGCAATGCCGCGCGATATGAATCTGCCGTCGGGCGAGTGCTTCACCGCAGCCTGCGCTGGATGATGATTTATGTGGTGTTGCTGGGCGGCATGGTCTGGCTGTTCCTCCATCTGCCGACCTCATTCCTGCCGATGGAAGACCGGGGTATGTTCACCACCTCGGTGCAACTCCCGAGTGGCGCAACGCAGCAGCAGACGCTAAAAGTGGTTCAGAAAGTGGAGCAGTATTTCTTCACGAAAGAGAAGGATAACGTTGTATCGGTCTTCTCCACCGTCGGTTCCGGCCCTGGCGGAAACGGGCAGAACGTCGCCCGTATGTTTGTTCGCCTGAAAGACTGGGACGAGCGCGACACGAAAACGGGAACCTCCTTTGCCATTATTGAGCGCGCGACGAAAGCCTTTGCACATATCAAAGAAGCGCGCGTCTTTGCCAGCAGTCCACCGGCGATTAGCGGTCTGGGCAGCTCCGCCGGGTTTGATATGGAGTTGCAGGATCACGCCGGAGCGGGTCACACAGCGCTGATGGCGGCACGCGATAAGCTCTTAGAGCTGGCGGGGAAGGATGCCGGTCTGACACGCGTTCGTCACAACGGTCTTGATGACAGCCCGCAGCTCCAGGTGGATATCGACCAGCGTAAGGCGCAGGCGCTGGGCGTCTCAATCAACGACATCAACGACACCCTGCAAACGGCGTGGGGGTCGAGCTATGTAAATGACTTTATGGATCGCGGCCGCGTGAAAAAAGTGTATGTCCAGTCCGCCGCGCCGTTCCGCATGTTGCCGGATGACATTAATCGCTGGTTTGTGCGAAATAATACTGGCGGCATGGTGCCGTTCTCCGCCTTTGCCACCTCGCACTGGGAGAGTGGTTCACCACGTCTGGAACGCTATAACGGCTATTCTGCGGTTGAAATCGTCGGGGAAGCCGCGCCGGGCGTCAGTACCGGTACCGCCATGGATACCATGGAAAAACTGGTGCAACAGCTACCTGCAGGTTTTGGTCTGGAGTGGACGGCCATGTCATACCAGGAGCGACTCTCCGGGGCGCAGGCTCCCGCGCTTTATGCGCTTTCGCTGCTAGTGGTTTTCCTCTGTCTTGCCGCACTGTATGAAAGCTGGTCAGTTCCGTTCTCCGTCATGCTGGTGGTTCCCCTTGGGGTCATCGGCGCGCTGCTGGCAACCTGGATGCGCGGCCTGGAGAACGATGTTTACTTCCAGGTGGGGCTACTCACCGTTATCGGTTTGTCGGCGAAAAACGCCATTCTGATCGTTGAGTTCGCTAACGAGATGAATGCTAAAGGCCACGAACTGATGGCTGCCACGCTGCACGCCTGTCGCCAACGCTTACGCCCGATCCTGATGACGTCACTGGCATTTGTTTTCGGCGTACTGCCGATGGCAACCAGCACCGGCGCAGGCTCCAGCAGCCAGCATGCGGTAGGAACCGGAGTTATGGGCGGCATGATTTCAGCCACTATCCTGGCCATTTATTTCGTTCCGCTGTTCTTTGTGCTGGTGCGTCGCCGCTTCCCGCTAAAGGAACGCCCGGAGTAAGTGATTGAAATAAAAAAAGGCGGCTTTATCGGCCGCCTTTTTATTGTGTGATTAATTCACACTATGATTATTTTACTTATTTAAGTGCTCTTGCAATTCTCACTGAATTTCATTTACGAAGCATGCCTTCGATAAAATCTTTCCAGTTCCCCAGTTCACGTTCAATCATAACAACCTCTCTTATTATTATGCGCATTCTACGAAAACGTATCATCATTGTGAAGACTATTTAACCAATTGCTGTGATTATACCCCGCCACTGTCAGAGAATTATGATAAATATGAACGGAGAACCTTAAATTTTTTGTGACGGCAAGCAATATTTAGAAATAACCATACGAGCAGGTGAGTTTTATTTTACTTACTGAGTTTATTGGCAATTTAAACCTTATGGACATCTATGCTTAAATGTTTAAAGAATATTCAGCGTACAAGTGTGAGTTGAATTAAGATGATGAGTAAATTAAGACAATTCTTGAATGTGTTATATTCTGCTTAAGGATATATCTTCGAATTTATTGAACGTTTTATCACCACAGGAACAAAAGGATTCACCATGGTTGTGATGTACGGCATTAAAAACTGTGACACCATCAAAAAAGCCCGCCGCTGGCTGGACGCGAACAACGTGGAGTACCGCTTCCATGATTACCGCGCCGATGGGCTTGATGCAGAATTTCTGCATAACGCCATCAAAGAACTGGGATGGGAAGCCCTGCTGAATACACGCGGCACCACCTGGCGTAAACTGGATGAATCTCTGCGCGCCAGCATCAATAACGCCGACAGCGCGGCAAAACTGATGCTCGAGATGCCGGCAATTATCAAACGCCCATTGCTCTGCGCGCCCGGGCAGCCTATGCTGCTGGGTTTCAGTGAAACCCTTTATTCCGACTTTTTTCGTTGAGGTGTAGTTTATGTCATGCCCGGTCATTGAGCTGACTCAGCAGCTTATTCGCCGTCCTTCCCTTAGCCCGGACGACGCAGGTTGTCAGGCATTAATGATTGAGCGCCTGCGTGCCATCGGTTTTACCGTCGAACGCATGGATTTTGGCGATACCCAGAACTTCTGGGCGTGGCGTGGTCAGGGCGAAACGCTGGCCTTTGCCGGGCATACTGATGTCGTTCCCGCAGGTGATGCGGATCGCTGGATTAACCCGCCGTTTGAACCGACCATCCGCGATGGCATGCTGTTTGGTCGCGGTGCGGCAGACATGAAAGGCTCTCTGGCGGCGATGGTCGTGGCAGCAGAGCGTTTTGTTGCCCAGCATCCGAACCATAAAAACCGTCTCGCATTTTTAATCACCTCAGATGAAGAGGCCAGTGCCCATAACGGTACCGTGAAGGTTGTTGAAGCACTGATGGCGCGAAACGAGCGTCTCGACTACTGTCTGGTCGGAGAGCCGTCCAGTACTGAAGTGGTGGGTGATGTCGTCAAAAATGGTCGCCGTGGCTCGCTGACCTGTAACCTGACCATTCACGGGGTTCAGGGGCATGTTGCATATCCGCATCTGGCCGATAACCCGGTCCATCGTGCAGCGCCGATGCTGAACGAACTGGTGGCGATTGAGTGGGACAAAGGCAATGAGTTCTTCCCACCGACCAGTATGCAGATTGCAAATGTCAAAGCCGGGACCGGCAGCAACAACGTGATCCCGGGTGATTTCTTCGTCCAGTTTAACTTCCGCTTCAGCACTGAACTGACCGATGAGATGATCAAAGCGCGTGTTGTCGCCCTGCTTGAGAAATATAACCTGCGCTACACCGTGGACTGGTGGCTTTCCGGTCAGCCGTTCCTGACGCAGCGTGGCAAACTGGTGGATGCGGTAGTGAACGCCATCGAGCACTATAATGAAATTAAGCCACAGCTGCTGACGACGGGTGGCACCTCTGACGGACGCTTTATCGCCCGCATGGGCGCCCAGGTTGTCGAACTGGGGCCAGTGAACGCGACCATTCATAAAATCAATGAGTGTGTGAATGCCGCAGATTTGCAACTGCTGGCCCGTATGTATCAACGCATTATGGAGCAACTCGTCGCCTGACGAACGCTCTGAGAGGAATAGCGAATGGATTGGCTTTCAAAATACTGGTGGATTTTGGTGTTAGTTTTTCTGGTTGGCGTGTTGCTTAACGTGATTAAAGATCTTAAGCGCGTTGACCATAAAAAATTTCTCGCTAACAAGCCGGATCTGCCACCACACCGTGATTTTAACGACAAGTGGGACGATGACGACGACTGGCCGAAGAAGGACCAGAAGAAGTAATCAGTCTGGCTCCCCTCTCCTGAGGAGAGGGGATAACCTCACATAAACTCTACAATATCATTGTCATCCGGCTTACCGCCGCTGAGCGCTTCATCAAAATAGTGCTTCGGTACGGTATAGCGCAGATGGTCGAGCGCAAACTGTATACTGCGATCGTCAATGGCATGCCCCAAATCGTCAACGATATCCAGCGTCACATCCCCACCTTCGCGAATCAACGCTTCCTGGGCGGCAACTGCATGCGAGAGCTCAATCACGCGGTCTTCACCACCGTGGATCAGGTGGATCGTCGTCTGCGTGGTGGCGATCGTCGGTAACGTCGCAAAACGACCGTTAAATGCAATGACGCGTGACACCAGACCCGGTTGTGCTTTTACGCTTTCCAGCGACATGATTGATCCCTGTGAGAAGCCAATCAACGCGGTGGCGTCGGCCCCCACGCCGCTCTGCTGCTGCCAGTAGCGCACGATATCAATAAACGCTGGCATGACGGCGTCAATACGAGCCTGACGATTCTCTTCCGTTACGCCCTGCACAGAGAACCACTGCCGACCGTTCGGGCCACATGGCTCTATGCCACCGATGCTGATAATCAAGGCATCCGGAAAAACAGGCGCAAACCAGCTGCCAATCTGGCCCATGTTGACGGCATTATCACCAACACCATGAAACAGCAGCAGTAACTGTTTAGCCGGTTTGTCAGGGCTTTGAACAACAAAATGGTCGTGTTTCATGGTGATCTCCTTAATAGATGACCTGGATTCTACGCCTCCCGGCGGGAATGACCATGCCACTTTACTGAAGAAGTCATTGAAAAAATTGCCATTGCAAAATAGCGTTTTTCAGCTGCTGACAGCGCGCTTTATCCAGACTTTCAAGCGCTTGCGCTGTTTCGCTGCGGAGCTTTGCCAGCAACGCTTTTCGCCCGAGGTCATCCGCTTTCCCTGCCATCTTATCGCGCAGTGCCGGGAGAGGCGTGTCCACACTCAGCAGCAGACGCGTTAGCGCAGCGACGGAGGTTGAAAATGCCCGGTGCGCAAAGGCAAACCCTGCCAGCTCAAGCCAGTCGTCATTATTAAGGGTAGCTTCCCAGCCATCGTCCACCGGGATCTTTTCACCGTTCCAGGCCGATAACACCCGCGTATCGCGCTGCAGACGCAGTTGCGCCTGCTCACACAACTGATGCCCCGCCTTGCTCAGCGGCAGCAACGCCATTGCGGTAAAACAGCCACTGCTGGCTTCACGATGGCTGCCCATCCTCACCAGTACAAACCCGCATTGCTGCCAGAAATGCCAAAGCTCATCGGTATAGCCAAAACTCACCGACAGATAATCCTCACCGCTGGCGTTGCGAATCAGCGCCTGACCGATGCCCTCCCGCTGACGATAAGGGTGTACAGCAATACGAGTCACCCGTCTGCCTTTGAGCGTGGCCGCCCGTGGCGATCCGCCGTGGGCTGCCAGAGACTGTGCCACCAGGTTTCCACGAGGACGCCGATACCCCGCCCAGACGGCGCGGCTAAGCTCGGGTGATAACCCGCCCTCATCCACCAGCCAGAGCGCCCCGGCGATATCTGAGTCTGTCTGGGCGACGGCAAAATGCTGCCCGGGTGCGTCCATCATGCGGCGTAAATCAAGCGGTGAGGTGCGATAGTGAGCCGCACAGAGTAGCTCGTAAACGCGTGTCGCAAGTGCCGGTTGGCGTTCCCACGCCTCCGGTTCCAGAGAGGTCAAACGCACCTCGCCTTCCGGGTGGCGATCGAGAAGCGTATCGTCAAAAAGCAGTGCGCTGGCGACGACCCGCTCAAGCGGGCAGCCCGCGGCCCAGCGAATCGGTACCGATAAGCTGAAACGCTGCAATCCGGTAAACCGGGCACAGAATTTTAATAAGAACCCTCTCCCCGTCCCCTCATAACCCTGAACCGTCGTGGTCAACAACACGCGAGGAAAACGCAGAACCAACTTTTCAAGTAGCGGGCCGGGGATCGCGGCGGCTTCATCGACAATTAGCCAGTCAGCCTGCAACGAAGAGGCCAGCAGCGCATCCGGGGCCATAAAATTGAAATGCTCTCCTGCAAAACGGGCGATAACATCCGTCGCCCCCTTCGCTGGGGCGGTGACCACTGCGCTGCCCGCAATGCGATTCAGCAACATTCCCGCCAGGGCTGACTTTCCGCGCCCGCGCGCGGCGGTGACGGCCACGATGCCAGGCGACATCCCCTCAAGCACATTGAGGATCTCAGCCTGCTCGCGTTGCGGTCCCCCGCTGGCAGGCAGCCAGTCGGGGGCATCGGGAAAAGAAGGAAGCGATAAAGGATGCCCCTGAAGCCACACAATCGCATCGGGATCGGCGGCAACGGTCCGGCAAAAATGGCGGACAAAATGCGGAGTGGCTATCGCTTCGGCGCTATCGCTCCAGCGCAGGGAATCCTGATCGGGATGTTCAGCCCAGTGCGCGAGCGGCGGAACACGCAGCACCAGAAGACTTCCGGCGCTCAGCGTTCCGCTCAGGGCGGCAAACGCGGCGACATCAAACCCGGCGCTGGCGTCAAAGACAGCATGCCGGAACTCGCGTCCCAGCAGGCTACTGATGGCTTTTGATGGCTGTTCGTCCAGCCACACCCAGTCTCCAGGTAACGTCTCTCGCAGAGCCGCAGCCTGCGATAATGTCCATTGCTCATCACCGCTCAGCACCACCAGCCGACGTTGACCAGTGCGCTCAAGCTCGCCGATCAGCTGTTCAAACGACGCCATTACATCGCTTTGCCGAAGGTATTACACTGCGCCGGATCGCCGCTGTCGAAACCGCGTTTAAACCAGCTGTAACGTTGTTGCGATGTACCGTGAGTGAAACTGTCCGGCACCACGCGCCCCTGGCTCTGTTGCTGAAGACGGTCATCGCCGATAGCCTGCGCGGCGTTCAGCGCCTCTTCAAGATCGCCGGACTCCAGAACACCCTGCTGCTGCATGCTATGGCCCCAGACGCCGGCAAAGCAGTCCGCCTGAAGCTCCATTTTTACCGAAAGGCGGTTAACTTCAGCCTGCGAAGCATTTTGCTGAAGCTGACGCACTTTTGGCTCAATCCCCAGCAGCTTTTGCACGTGATGGCCGACTTCATGCGCAATCACGTAGCCCTGGGCAAAATCACCGTCAGCGCCAAGCTTGCGCTTCATGTCATCGTAAAAAGAGAGATCGATATAAACTGTGCCATCTGCCGGGCAGTAGAACGGCCCCATCACAGATTGACCGGTACCGCATCCGGTGCGGGTTGCACCGCGGTACATCACCAGCTTCGGTTGCTGGTAGGAACGCCCCATCTTCTCGAACAACTGACCCCAGGTGTCTTCTGTTGTGGCGAGGATAACAGAGGTAAATTTGGCCGCTTCATCTTCATTTGGGCTGATGGAGCGCTGAGAATGTTGCTGCTGTTGCAACGGCTGACCGGTCATCAAACCGGTGAGATCGACCCCGTAATACCCCGCGACCAGCACCACAATCAGCAGAATGATCCCACCCTTCCCGCTGGGTAACCGGAAGCCGGGCCCGCCCATGGAAGGGCCGCCACCGCCATCACTGCGTCTGTCTTCTACATTGTCACTTTCACGACGCCCTTGCCAGCGCATAACCACCTCGAACTATTCCATTAATAATAGCTATGATCGTAGGCGGTTAACGGCAAGATTACCATAGGAAACAAAGGTAAGACGCCAAAGGATGCGAACATCCTTTGGCAACTGAGGGAGTTAGTCGAGCTTAACGCCTAAACGGTGAGCAACGGCTTCGTACGCTTCAATCAGGCCACCCAGGCTCTGACGGAAACGGTCTTTGTCCATTTTATCCAGGGTTTCTTTATCCCACAGGCGGCTGCCGTCTGGTGAGAATTCGTCTCCCAGCACCACTTCACCTTTGAACAGGCCAAACTCCAGCTTGAAGTCGACGAGGATCAGGCCCGCGTCATCAAACAGTTTTTTCAGCACGTCATTGGCTTTATAGGTCAGCTCTTTCATACGCGCCAGGTTCTCTTTATTCACCCAGCCGAAGGTTTCGCAGTAGGAATCATTGACCATCGGATCGTGCATGGCATCGTTTTTCAGGAACAGGTCGAACAGCGGTGGATTCAGCTCGATACCTTCTTCAATGCCCAGACGCTTCACCAGGGAGCCCGCGGCACGGTTACGAACGACGCACTCAACCGGAACCATATCCAGCTTTTTCACCAGACATTCCGTATCGGACAGCAACGCTTCCATCTGAGTCGGGATACCCGCTTCGGCCAGCTTAGTCATAATGAAGTGGTTGAACTTGTTGTTCACCATGCCTTTACGATCGAACTGCTCAATGCGTGCGCCATCCCCTGCTGACGTATCATTGCGGAACTCGAGCACCAACAGATCCGGGTTTTCCGTGCTGTATACGGTCTTCGCTTTGCCACGATACAACTCAGCTTGCTTCTGCATCTTCATTACTCCTGGTGTGATGATTTGTGTTCAAAACTGGGGATATTATGCCACGCACACGTTTGCGTAGCACTAAAATAAAAAGGGCTGGATTAACCAGCCCTCATATTTATTTGCTGAATGCCGCCTGGAAGACAGCGACCAGCGCATCGTTCTGCGACTGGGTCAGCGTGTGACCTTTCGGATCGATAAACTGCAGACTACTGCGGTTATCAAGGTCGCCTACCTGAATCTTGTAGTCACCGGAGGCAAGCTGAGGATCTTTAGCGCCCAGTTCCTGCCACGCGCTGTCAGACAGCGGCTTATACGTTGCCGTGATGCTGCCGGTTGAACGCGTGCTGTCGGTCACTTTCATGCCCACTTTTTCCAGCGTCGCAGGCAGGCGCTGCCAGGTCTGGTTAAACGGTGCACGAACAACCAGCATTGGCAGACCGGTATCATCCGCACCGCTCTGAACGTCGAACGTCACGCCGTTGCGGCTCTGCGCTGCGTTGGCAGCATCAGTCGCGGTCTTATCCAGACCCGCAGCAATCACGTTCAGCATTTCGGTGCTGTAACGCTGCAGGGAGGATGCATCTGCAACCGGTTTGCCCGCCTGTTCCAGGTTCAACAGCTTAACGTTAACCGCCTGCTGATAACCTTGTGGTTTAACGGAGACTTGATAACGACCACGGTACTGCTGATCTTCATCCAGACGGTTCCATTCGATCCAGTCGGTGGTTAACGTCTGGCTGGCGTCATCACGTTTATCAATGGTGTAGTTCTTCGACTGAATGACGCTCACCACCTGCGGCCACAGGGTGCTACCGCGCGCGCTCTCAACCATCAGAGACGCCGTATCACCCGTGAACTGAGTACGCGCCCCGTTTACCAGCGCCAGAGGCTGTGCTGGTGGACGAATATCAAGCGCTTTACCGACCAGGCCGCTGCCGTTGGTCACGGGGATATTATAATCGCCGTTCTGAATCGGCAGGATCATACCAGCCGGTGCGTGAAGTTCAGCAAGCGGGGTCGCATCCAGATAGGATTCATCACCGCTCACCTGGCGCTTGTAGCGCGAGTCTGAACTACAGGCAGCGAGCAGCATAACAAGCGAAACACTCGCAACCTTCGCCAGGCGCGACTTCTGTACTGAATAAGCCATCAAATCTCCCTAAACTTTACAGCAAACCGGCATGCTTCAGCGCTGCCTTAACGATTTCACGACCATGGTCGGTAATCGGTGTCATTGGCAGACGCAGCGTATCGGTTGCTACAAGTCCCAACTCCTTACATGCCCATTTCACAGGGATCGGATTGGGTTCGACAAATAATTTATTGTGCAACGGCATCAGACGCTGATTAATGACACGCGCTTCATCAAAGTGACCCGCTGCTGCCAGTTTGCACATTTCAGCCATATCGCGCGCCGCAACGTTTGCCGTTACGGAGATCACGCCATGACCACCGAGCTGCATAAAGTCCAGCGCGGTCGCATCATCACCACTCAACAGGATAAAGTCGTCTGAAACCAGCTCTTTGATCTGATGAACGCGGCTTAAGTTCCCTGTCGCCTCTTTAATACCGATAATATTTTTTACTTCCGCGAGACGACCGACGGTTTCCGGCAGCATATCGCAGCCAGTACGGGACGGCACATTATACAGAATTTGTGGCAAGTCAGTATGTTCAGCGATGGCTTTGAAGTGCTGGAACAAACCTTCCTGAGTAGGACGGTTGTAGTAAGGGGTTACCGTCAGACAGCCCACAATGCCGCTGTCATTAAAACGTTTGGTCAGACTGATAGCTTCTGCGGTTGCATTAGCTCCTGTCCCCGCGATGACAGGAATACGTCCGTCAGCCAGCTCCAGGGTCAGCATGACCACATCGCCGTGCTCTTCGTGGCTCAGCGTTGCAGATTCACCGGTAGTCCCTACCGAAACGATCGCCGAGGTTCCATTGGCGACATGGTAATCAATCAGCTTCTTCATGCTTGACCGGCAGACATTACCTTTTTCATCCATCGGTGTTACAAGCGCGACAATACTTCCCGTGAACATGAGCCATCCTCTGTGCGAACAAGAGTCTCAATGGTACGTTTGGAACTGTAATAAAAGCAAGCGACCTGAGGCCCTCAGGCGGTTGTATGCATGTTTTTTTTATGCTTTCCTTAGGAAGACTTAACCATGCAAAGGAAGAACAGGTTTGACAACCTCATCACAACATTACCTGGTTATCACTGCGCTGGGTGCCGACAGGCCGGGTATCGTGAACACCATCACCCGTCACGTGAGCAGTTGCGGCTGTAATATCGAAGACAGCCGCCTGGCGATGCTGGGCGAAGAGTTCACGTTTATTATGCTGCTGTCCGGAACATGGAATGCGATTACGCTTATCGAATCTACCCTGCCACTGAAAGGTGCGGAGCTGGATTTGCTGATCGTGATGAAACGTACCACCGCGCGCCCGCGTCCGGCCATGCCGGCGACCGTATGGGTGCAGGTTGAAGTCCCTGATTCCCCCCATCTGATTGAGCGCTTTACCGCGCTGTTTGACAGCCATCAGATGAACATCGCTGAGCTCGTTTCCCGTACACAACCGGGCGACGAAAGCGCCGTTCCCACGCTCTTTATTCAAATTACCGCACACAGCCCTGCCTCACAGGATGCGTCAAATATCGAGCAAGCGTTCAAAGCCCTCTGTACAGAATTAAACGCGCAGGGCAGTATAAGCGTCGTCAATTATTCGCAGCACGAACAGGATGGAGTTGAGTAATGAATCCACTGAAAGCCGGTGATATCGCACCGAAATTTAGCTTACCGGATCAAGACGGCGAGCAAGTAAATTTGACCGACTTCCAGGGACAGCGTGTTCTGGTCTATTTCTACCCGAAAGCCATGACCCCCGGCTGCACCGTACAGGCCTGCGGCTTACGCGACAACATGGGCGAGTTGAAAAAAGTCGGCGTGGAAGTGCTGGGCATCAGCACCGATAAACCAGAAAAACTGTCACGATTTGCCGAGAAAGAGCTGCTGAACTTCACGCTGCTTTCTGACGAAGACCATCAGGTGTGCGAGCAGTTCGGCGTCTGGGGCGAGAAGACATTTATGGGTAAAACCTACGACGGCATTCACCGCATCAGCTTCCTGATTGACGCTGACGGTAAAGTTGAACATGTGTTTGATGACTTCAAAACCAGCAATCACCACGATGTGGTATTGAACTGGCTGAAACAAAGTGCCTGATAAACAGCAAAACGGCAACCCAGGTTGCCGTTTTTAGTGTTTACGCCCTCTCCCGTGGGAGAGGGTCGGGGTGAGGCCATCAGGCCGCACAAAAACTACTTGTCTTCTACCGCCGGCACATCCGGCCAGGCGTGAACCACGGCCTTAATCAGTGTTGCCAGCGGAATGGCAAAGAACACGCCCCAGAATCCCCACAACCCACCAAAAATCACCACGGATAAGATAATCACCAGCGGATGCAGGTTCACCGCCTCTGAGAACAGTACCGGCACCAGCAGATTACCGTCCAGCCCCTGAATAATCAGATACACCGCGAAGCAGCTCCAGAACTCAGTTCCGAGGCCAAACTGGAACAGCGCGACGCCCACAACCGGAATGGTCACCACAAACGCACCGATATACGGAATAAGGACTGAGAGGCCCACCAGCACCGCCAGCAGCAGCGAGTAGTTCAGGCCGAAGATCAGGAAACCAATCCACGTCGCGACCCCGACCACAATCATCTCCAGCACTTTGCCGCGAATGTAGTTGGTGATCTGCTGGTTCATCTCTTCCCAGACCTGCCCTGCCAGCCCGCGATTACGCGGCAAAATGCGCCTGACGGCGTTCAGCATCTGCTCTTTATCTTTGACCAGGAAGAACACCATTAGCGGGACGAGCACGAGGTAAACCGCCAGCGTCAGCAGCCCGACCAGGGAGGCCAGCGAGTATTTCACCACCGAATCGCCCATGGTCATGATGCGGGCGCGCATATTTTCGGCCATCGCGTCGATAATCCCGGCATCCATCAGGGCTGGATAGCGACGCGGTAGCGTGGCGGCAAAATCAGAAAGTTTATTCAACATGCCCGGCATATCGCGGATCAGGTTAATTCCCTGCTGCCAGGCAACCGGCATGACAACAAACGCCATCAGCAGCAGAATGCCGACAAACAACACCAGTACGATACTGGTCGCCCAGCGACGGGAACAGCCGATATGTTCCAGCCGTGCCGTTGGCCATTCCAACAGATACGCCAGCACAATCGCCACCAGCAGGGGGGCGAGAAGACCGCTGAAGAAGAACAGAATGCCAAATCCGGCGACCAGAATAACCAACAAAGCAATGGCTTCCGGGTCGCTGAACCGACGCCGATACCACTGCATTAACATTTCGAGCATACAACCCTTCCCTGAATCGAATGGCGGGAGTGAGAATGTGAATTGTATCTAACTGTCACAAAAAAGACTTTCGCTTTTTGTCTCTCTGTCACGAATCGCAAAAGCCTGATGAATGGGATTTTCTTCATGCTGCAACACGGCTACACTCGCAAGGCAACAGAGATGAACGATATGCCGGTTCATCGGTCAAATTAGCACAACCAACATACAGGACCGTGGTTATGTTCAGGCAGTTGAAAAAAACACTGGTTGCGACACTGATTGCCGCACTGACGGTCGGTCAGGTGTTGCCCGCTTTTGCCGACTCGTCCGATTCATTGCCGGACATGGGCACCACAGCAGGAAGCACGCTCTCCATTGGGCAAGAGATGCAAATGGGCGATTACTACGTTCGCCAGTTGCGCGGTAGCGCCCCGCTCATCAATGACCCGTTACTTGTTCAGTACATCAACGGTCTGGGGATGCGTCTGGTTGCGCATGCCGACTCGGTAAAAACGCCCTTTCACTTCTATTTAATCAATAATGACGAAATCAACGCCTTCGCCTTCTTTGGCGGCAACGTGGTGCTGCATTCGGCATTATTCCGTTACTCCGATAACGAAAGTCAGCTGGCTTCCGTTATGGCGCACGAAATTTCGCACGTCACCCAGCGCCACCTGGCGCGAGCGATGGAAGACCAGAAACGTAACGCCCCGCTGACCTGGGTTGGAGCGCTGGGTTCTATTTTGCTGGCAATGGCCAGCCCGCAGGCCGGGATGGCGGCATTAACCGGTACTCTGGCGGGAACGCGGCAGGGGATGATTAGCTTTACACAACAAAACGAACAGGAAGCGGACCGCATCGGGATTCAGGTGCTGCAACGTTCTGGCTTTGACCCTCAGGCCATGCCGAGCTTCCTGGAAAAACTGCTCGATCAGGCACGTTACTCTTCCCGTCCACCAGAAATTCTGCTCACCCACCCCTTACCGGAAAGTCGCCTGTCGGATGCGCGTAACCGTGCCAACCAGATGCGCCCGGTCGTGGTCCAGTCGTCGCAAGATTTCTACATGGCGAAAGTGAGAACGCTGGGGATGTACAATTCCGGGCGCAACCAGCTCACCAGCGATCTGCTGGACTCCCTGGCGAAAGGCAACGTGCGAGAAAAGAATGCCGCGCAGTATGGTCAGGCGTTACAAGCGATGGAAGCCAGCAAATACGACGAGGCGCGTAAAGCGCTGCAACCCCTTCTGGCCGCCGACCCGAATAATCCGTGGTATCTCGATCTCTCGACGGATATTGATCTGGGGCAGAAGAAAACCACCGATGCCATTAATCGCCTGAAAGGGGCGAAGGACGTACGTACCAACCCGGTGCTGCAGCTTAACCTGGCGAACGCTTACTTACAGGGTGGTCAACCTGCTGAAGCGGCGACCATTCTGAACCGCTATACCTTTAATAATAAAGACGACCAAAACGGCTGGGATCTGCTCGCTCAGGCGGAAGCCCAACTGGGCAACCGCGATCAGGAGCTGGCGGCGCGTGCCGAAGGCTTTGCCCTGGTGGGGCGCCTCGACCAGGCTATTTCCGCGCTCAGCAGCGCCAGCGCGCAGGTCAAACTCGGCAGCCTCCAGCAGGCCCGTTACGACGCGCGTATCGATCAGCTTCGCGGCCTGCAACAGCGCTTCAAGCCGTACGAGAAGATGTAATAAAGGAGAATTCACGTCATGACAGACGCCGTAAAAATTTACCACAATCCGCGCTGCTCCAAGAGCCGCGATACCCTGAGCCTGCTGAAGTCTAACGGTATTGACCCGGAAGTGGTGCTCTATCTCGAGACACCACCGGACGCACAGACGATCCGCCAGCTGTTGCACATGCTGGGCATGGGAAGTGCAAGAGAGCTGATGCGCCAGAAAGAAGACCTCTATAAGTCGCTCAATCTGGATGACACCCGTCTCACTGAGGCCGAGCTTGTGCAGGCCATGGTTGAAAATCCTAAGCTGATCGAGCGCCCGATAGTCGTGGCAAACGGCCACGCACGCATTGGACGCCCGCCGGAAGACGTACTCGATATACTCTAATTCCCCCGCCGCAGCGCGTTCAAAAACGCCTGCGGCGTGCTGTCTCCCAGCTTTTTCTGCGCTTTACCCTGGTTATAAAATTCGCACAGCTGAATAAGCAACTCTCCGGCAGGTTCACTTTTCACGCGCGGGATAATGTCCTGTAAAGGTGCTGCAACCTGTACGGCGCTGTGTTTTTGCGCATGCACTTTTACGGCGATATCTTGCCCCGGCAGCGTTATGTCAAAACCAAAAGTCTCAATAGATTGTATAAGTGCCGGACACGCTTCAAGTAACGCCTGAACCCAGCGGGTCAGGAGCTGAGGTGATACGCCCGCGTAAAGCCGGGCAAAACACCAGCCGCTCACCGGCTCACGTGCCCACAGCAGGTGTTGCTCCCCACCATCGTCCATATGCAGCGACAAAGGCAGATGATGTAACTCCAGCTGATGCGGCACGATGCCAGCTTTCAGCGCCTTTTTACCCTGCAACGGTGCCCCCTTCTGTGCTGCCGAGGCGGGCTTCAGATAACGGTTCAGGGTCGCTCTCGAAACGGGGATCCCCAGAACATCATTCACCAGTAACAACAACTCATCCAGCGGTGCGCCCAGTATGTCACGCAGCGTATTGACCAGAGCCACCTGCTCTTGTCTCATCGCTTTGTGTATCACTTTTGGCGTCGTATGGTTATCTGAAACCTGTTCGCGATTGCGCCAGCGCCTGACGGTGGTCACCGAGATCCCGAGCTCAACTGCAAGCTCTCTGTCGCTTTTATCAGACTGCTGGAGGTAGCGACGAATACGTGGCGTCGTCGTGGCATTGGCGTGCAGTTTAATTTCCATCGCAAAGCTCCATGAAACTAATCTCATAAGACTTATATAACATCAACGAATGCTTTGTGACCGATTTCACCTTTCGTTCGCCACGCTTCACTGATAATCCACACACATAACATAAACAACACCACTCAATCTTGTACGGAGTTCACAATGAACAATGTTCTGGGATTTCTTGAAGCAAAACTGATGCCGCTGGCGGCCAAAACGGCTCAGCAGCGTCATCTGGGTGCGATTCGCGGTGCCTACGTTTCATTCATGCCATTTATCATCGTCGGCTCTATTCTGCTGGTGATCTCGTCGTTCCCGAATCAAACCTACCAGCAGTTTATGTCTCAGGCCTTTGGTGAAAGCTGGAGTGCCATTATCGAGATCCCGTTTAATGCGGTGTTCTCGACCATGTCGCTGTTCATCAGCTTCCTGGTGGCGTTTCGCCTGGCCGAGCACTACGGTGAAGATCGCATCTCCTGCGGTATTCTGTCGCTGGTCGCCTTCCTGATCCTGACCCCCTTTATCAAAGTGGCTGAAAACGGCGGCATCACCGTGATACCCGTTGAGTGGATTGGCAGTAAAGGGCTGTTTGTGGCGATGATTGGTTCGCTGCTGTGGACGGAGCTGTTCTGCTGGCTGAAGCGCAAAAATCTGGTCATCAAAATGCCAGATGGCGTACCGCCAGCGGTGCAGGAGTCGTTCGCCGCGCTGATCCCGGCGCTGCTGGTGATGATTCTGGTGCTGATTATTCGCATCGTCTTTGAAAATACCCACTACAACACCATTCACCAGTTCATTTATGAAGTCGTTGCTACACCGGTGCGTCACTACGGCACCTCTTACTTTGGCGCGCTGATGACCGTCTTCAGCATCACTATTCTGTGGTCAGTGGGCATTAACTCAGGCTCGATGATCAACGGCATTATTCGCCCGCTGTGGATGGAGAACCAGACCGACAACATCGCTGCTATCCAGGCCGGCACAACCCCGCCGCACATCATCACTGAGCAATTTTTTGACATGATCTGGATGGGCGGCGCAGGGGCAACGCTGTCGCTGGTGATTGCGATGCTCATTTTTGCCCGCAGTAAAAATATGCGCGAAGTCGCACGACTGGGCGCGGGAGCATCGGTGTTCAACATCAACGAGCCAATATTGTTTGGCCTGCCGGTGATCATGAATCCCATAATGCTCATTCCCTTCAATCTTGTCCCACTGGTGCTGGTCACCGTGCAGTATGCAGCAATGAAAATTGGCGCGGTTGCCGTCACTACCGGGGTGTTTATCCCCTGGACGCTGCCTCCCGTCATCAGCGGTTTTATCGTCACCGGACACCTCAGCGGTAGCGTCATGCAGCTTATCAACCTACTGATTGGCGCCATGCTGTATCTACCTTTCATGCGTATCGTGGACAAACAGTACCGCGCGGCGGAAATTGCCACCGTTACGCAATCCGACACCACCCTTGCAAAACAGGAGTAAAGCATGTGGGGAATTATCGCAACCTGGCGAATGGCGCTTGAAGGAGTAACAGAGTCTGCGTCGGCGCTGGCTGCGGGGAAACCGGTCGCTGCGGCGGTGGTGGATGCCGTAGCGACCGTCGAAGACTTTCCGCTTTATAAATCTGTCGGTTACGGCGGGCTGCCAACGGAGAACGGTGAAGTTGAGCTGGATGCTGCTTATATGGATGGCGACACGCTGGCCTTTGGCGCAGTCGGTAACCTGGTGGATATCGCTAACCCGGTACGCGTGGCCCACGCGCTGAGTCGCCAGCGCTATAACAGCCTGCTGGTTGGCCAGGGTGCTCGGGAATGGGCGCTAAGCCAGGGTTTTGCCAACAAAACCATGCTCACCGACCGGGCAATGCAGCATTACCGCAAACGCTGCCGGGAGACGCTGGACAAGGGCCTGAGTCCCTATGATGGCCACGATACCGTCGGCATTATCGGCCTCGATAAACAGGGTTCGATGAGCGTCGCGACCTCCACCAGCGGGCTGTTTATGAAAAAGCGGGGGCGGATTGGTGATTCACCAATAATTGGCTCCGGGTTTTACTGCGACAGTGAAACCGGTGCAGCCACCGCCACGGGCGTCGGTGAAGATCTGATGAAAGGCTGTACCAGCTATGAAATCGTTCGTCGTATGGCGCAGGGAATGTCGCCGCAGCAGGCTGCCGACTCGGTCGTCTTTGAGCTGGAGGACAGACTTATGTCGCGCTTCGGTCGTGTGGGCGATCTTTCCGTCGTTTGCATGAACAACAAGGGCGAATTTGGCGCTGCGACCAACATCAAAACGTTCTCGTTCGTGGTTGCTACCGCTCGCCAGCCTCTTACTGTGTTTCGTACCGAGCGTCTGCATGAGAAGACGCATTATCAGGCCGTGGATGAGGAATGGATGCAGGCTTACACCGCGCGGATCCGCGCGCCGATTGAGGAACAATGATGATTACATATCAGCTTATTACCGCGCTTTCTGATGCGAAGCCGCAGAGCCATTTAATCGCCCGTACCACCTGTAACCTGCTGCCGAAGACAGCGCTTATCGCCGAGATGCGTGACCCGGATTGCATCACGGACACCCGCTTTGGCTGTGCGCCTTTTTCCCGAATCACCTTGCTGCCGGATGCGCTCTGGCACGATAGCCTGACCGAAGAATTACTCACGGCGCTGCGCCCACTCCTGGCCTCACCCGCCAGTCCTGATGTGGTACTGGACGTCACGAATATCAACGACGTTGTGCTGGCGCAAGTACTGCGTTTTCTCTTTAATCAGGCACACAGGCTCAGCGACTTAAAGCTAAAGAAAACCAACGAATCAGCGGTACGTCTACAGCATATAACCGCTCTTTGTTTGCCGGAGCAGCAGGACAGACTCGAGGCTATCTTCCACCAGCAGCAGGCCATTGCCCATGGCATGGTGGCGGCACGGCGTCTGGCGGATATGCCATCCGATCGCTGCACGCCTGAGTATGTAGTGGAAGAGGCCCAAAAACGGTGTGCCGACTTCCCCGCCCTGCGATGTGAAGTACTTGATGAAACACAAATCATTGAACAAGGTCTGGGGCTGTTGCACGCCGTGGGCAAAGGGGCATCCTGTCCGCCACGTCTGCTGGCTATCCACTATGACGGAGTCACTGATGGCCCGGTGCGCTGCTACGTGGGTAAAGGCATTACGTTTGATACCGGTGGCTTGTGGCTGAAAGAAGGCGCGGGCATGTATACCATGAAGTATGACATGTGCGGGGCGGCAAACGTGCTGGGGCTGATGCTGACCGTCGCAGAACTGGCGCTGCCCGTACGCATCATGGGCGTGCTGGCGCTGGCTGAAAATGCCATCGGTCCCGATGCCATGCGGCCCGGTACAGTCGCACGTGCCTGCAACGGCACTACGGTTGAAATCAACAACACCGATGCCGAAGGTCGGCTGGTACTGGCAGATGCGATTGCCTGGGCCAGTAAGAGGCATCCGCAGGCGCGCTATATTATTGATATGGCCACACTCACTGGCGCGGTGGTCAAAGCGCTGGGGTATGAACTGAGCGGATTGATGACGCAGGATGAGCCCCTGCGTCAGGCACTGACCCGCGCGGGTAAACAGAGCGGCGATGAAGTCTGGTCGCTACCGCTGGATGCACGGCTGAAAAAGCAGACCGACAGCGCCATCGCCGATCTCTGCAATACACCAGGCAATAACGCGGCAATCAGTGCCTCGGCGGCGTGGCTGCTGCATCACTTTTGCCCGCCGACCATTCCGTGGGCGCATCTGGATATCAGCGGCACGGCGCTGTGGCGTGAGAACGGGCGAAGCGTGGCGTCGGGGAGACCAGTTCCGCTGCTGGTGGAGCATTTGTTGAGGGATTGTGTCTGATTGTTTTGCCCGGTTAGGCGCTGCCGCCACCGGGCAAAAAACTCAAAGCTTGAGAATATCTTTCACAAACGGAATCGTCAGCTTGCGCTGGGCGGTAATGGAGGCGCGATCGAGCTGATCGAGCGTATCAAAGAGGGTACGCATTTCACGATCCAGACGCTTGAGCAGAAAACGGCCCACGTCTTCCGGCAGCTCAAACCCACGCTGCTTTGCGCGCAGCTGTAACGCCTGGAGCTTGTCTTCATCCGACAGCGGCTGGAGCTTATAGATTTGCCCCCAGTCAAGACGGGAAGCCAGATCCGGCAGCCCCAGATTGAGCTGGCGTGGCGGACGATCGCCGGTGATCAGCAGCCGGGTTTTACCCGACTCCAGAATGCGGTTGTAGAGGTTAAAAATCGCCATTTCCCACGGCTCATCCCCTGCCACGCATTCGATATTATCAATGCAGACCAGTGAGAGATGTTCCATTCCCTCCATAACTTCAGGTACAAACCAGGTACGTTTATCCAGCGGCACATAACCTACCGCATCACCACGCGCAGAAAGTTCCGCACAGGCGGCATGCAGCAGGTGGCTGCGCCCCGCGCCTTCGCGTGACCAGATATAGATGTATCCGCTGTGTTCCTGACGCAGCACGTTTTGCAGTGCAGCCAGTAAAGAGGGGTTATCACCCGGCCAGAAACTCGCGAAAGTTTCGTCGTCAGGGAGATAAAGTGGCAGAGAGAGCTGTGCCGGTCCGTTCAGAAGTACCTCAACCAGATCTTACATAAAATCGGAACGGAGTTTAACACGGAACCTGCAAGGAGAGAACCGGGCGGATCGCCCGCCCGGTTTTACGATCAATGTGACGCTTTTTCGCTTTCGTCGGCGTCCAGCACCACCTCTTCCGGGCGGATCACGGAAATCAGCTTGAAAATCAAGCTCAGGCCCACGCCAACGATGGTCGCCAGCGCCATGCCTTTCAGCTCGGCCGCACCGATGTGTACCTTGGCACCGCTCACGCCGATGATCAGGATCACGGAGGTAAGGATCAGGTTCTGCGCTTTGCTGTAATCCACTTTGGATTCAATCAGCACACGAATACCAGACGCTCCGATTACCCCATAAAGCAGTAGAGAAACACCGCCCATCACCGGTACCGGGATGATCTGGATCGCCGCCGCCAGTTTGCCCACACAAGACAGCAAGATAGCAATGATGGCCGCACCGCCGATAACCCAGGTACTGTAGACACGGGTAATGGCCATCACCCCGATGTTCTCGCCGTAAGTGGTGTTTGGCGTAGAGCCGAAGAAACCGGAGATAATGGTAGAGAAGCCGTTAGCAAACATAGAACGGTGCAGACCCGGGTCGCGGATCAGATCGCGTTTCACGATATTTGCCGTCACCACCAGGTGACCCACGTGCTCAGCAATCACCACCAACGCCGCAGGCAGAATGGTGAAGATAGCAAACCATTCAAAGCGTGGTGTATAGAAAGTTGGCAGGGCAAACCAGTGCGCCTGGGCAATTGGCGTGGTATCGACAACACCCATCATAAAGGAGAGCGCATAACCCGCCAGCACCCCGATCAGGATCGGGATAATCGCCATGAAACCACGGAACAGCACGGAGCCAAACACCGTTACGCCCAGCGTCACCAGAGAAATGATAATGGTTTTGGAATCCGGTGACTGACCGTCAGCAGGCAGTAAACCAGCCATATTCGCCGCCACACCGGCCAGTTCCAGACCGATAACGGCAACGATTGCGCCCATCGCCGCAGGCGGGAACATCACGTCCAGCCAGCCAGTACCGGCTTTCTTCACAATGAAGGACACTACGCAGAACAGCACGCCACACATGATAAAGCCGCCCAGCGCCACTTCGTAGCCAAGCGGTAGCAGCAACAGGACCGGAGAAATAAAGGCGAAGCTCGACCCCAGATACGCCGGGATTTTGCCTTTACAGATAAAGAGGTACAACAGCGTCCCGATACCGTTGAACAGCAGTACGGTAGCCGGGTTAATGTGAAACAGGATTGGCACCAGCACGGTTGCGCCAAACATAGCGAACAGGTGCTGCAAACTAAGCGGGATAGTCTGTAAAAGCGGCGGTCTTTCACTCACCCCGATAGCACGGCGCGTCATAGTGTTTTCCTCTGAGTAGTATTGTTGGTGTTTTATTCAAAAAAAAGCCGACTATCAAAGTCGGCTTATTTATCGTTATTCGATTACTTAGTACCAAAAATCTTATCGCCGGCATCGCCAAGCCCCGGGATGATGTACCCGTGCTCATTCAGCCCCTGGTCGATAGATGCGGTATACAGCTCAACGTCCGGGTGCGCTTTTTCCAGCGCCGCGATACCTTCCGGTGCCGCAACCAGCACCAGCACTTTAATGCTGCTGCAGCCCGCTTTTTTCAGCAAGTCAATGGTGGCAATCATAGAACCGCCGGTTGCCAGCATTGGGTCAACCACCAGCGCCATACGCTCGTCGATGTTAGACACCAGCTTCTGGAAGTAAGGAACCGGCTCCAGCGTCTCTTCATTACGGTAGATACCGACGACGCTGATACGCGCGCTTGGCACGTGCTCCAGCACACCTTCCATCATGCCAAGACCGGCACGCAGAATAGGCACAACGGTAATTTTCTTACCTTTGATCTGTTCAACCTGCACCGGGCCGTTCCAGCCTTCGATGGTGACTTTTTCTGTTTCCAGATCGGAGGTTGCTTCGTAGGTCAGCAGGCTGCCCACTTCAGAAGCCAGTTCGCGAAAACGCTTCGTGCTGATGTCATGCTCACGCATCAGGCCCAACTTGTGTTTAACGAGTGGGTGTTTCACTTCCACAATCTTCATTCTCTTTCTCCTCTGAGGTGGCATCCGCAAAAAAATCGCGGGATTATACCGCTTTTTTCGGATTAGGCCATACCCATCTTGCTTGACAGCGATCAAGCAAAGATAAAAAAACCGGAGGTATATCTCCGGCTTGAGTGCGAGGTTCTGCCCGGTGGCGCTACGCTCACGCGGGCCTACGGAAAGTGTAGGTCGGGTAAGCGTTAGCGCCACCCGACAATTACAGGTTATCGCCGTTGCTCGCAATCACCTGCTTATACCAGTCGAACGACTTCTTCTTGCTGCGGTTCAGCGTGCCGTTGCCTTCGTTATCTTTGTCGACAAAGATAAAGCCGTAGCGTTTTTTCATTTCGCCGGTGCCTGCAGACACCAGGTCAATACAGCCCCACGGGGTATACCCCATCAGGTCAACGCCATCTTCAACCACCGCTTTTTTCATTTCACGGATGTGTGCGGCAAGGTAGTCAATGCGGTACTGGTCGTTCACCGTACCGTCGCTCTCCTGCACGTCAATAGCACCAAAACCGTTCTCAACGATGAACAGCGGCAACTGGTAGTGATCCCAGAACCAGTTCAGGGAGTAACGCAGCCCAACCGGGTCAATCTGCCAGCCCCAGTCGGATTTCTGCACATATGGGTTGGAGACCAGGCTCTTGCTCTCGTCGTAATCCAGCTGCGGGTTGTCAGCCGTCGCTTTGGTGGCGAAGGACATGTAATAGCTGAATCCGATGTAATCCACACAGCCCTGCTTAAGTGCGGCTTTATCTTCTTCGGTAATATCCAGCGCAAAGCCACGACGCTCAAAGTAGTTGAGCAGGTGCTGCGGATACTTGCCGCGTACGTGAACGTCGGTAAACCAGTAGCGACGGTGCATGGCGTTCATCGCCATCATCATATCGTCCGGGGCACAGGTCAGAGGATAAATCGGGCACATGGCAATCATGCAGCCGATTTGCAGCGACGGGTTAATCTCACGCCCCGCTTTTACCGCCAGTGCACTGGCTACAAGCTCATAGTGCGCGGCCTGGAACATCACCGGCTCACGGTCTTCGCCCGGCTCATACTTCAACCCGGAGTTGGTAAACGGCGCAAAGTCTTCGTGGAAGTTCGCCTGGTTGTTGATCTCGTTAAAGGTCATCCAGTACTTCACTTTGTGCTGATAACGCTGGAAAACCACTTTTGAGAAACGAACAAAGAAATCGATCAGTTTACGGTTACGCCAGCCGCCATATTCGGTGACCAGATGGAAAGGCATCTCGAAGTGAGAGAGCGTGATGACCGGCTCGATGCCGTGCTTCAGGCACTCGTCGAACAGATCGTCATAGAATTTCAGGCCAGCCTCGTTAGGTTCCAGCTCATCCCCTTTCGGGAAGATCCGCGTCCAGGCTATCGAAGTGCGGAAGCATTTGAACCCCATCTCGGCAAAGAGTTTGATGTCTTCTTTATAACGATGGTAGAAGTCGATGGCTTCATGGTTAGGGTAATTTTTCCCCTGCAACACGCCGTTGGTGATTTCACGCGGCACGCCATGCGCGCCCGCGGTCATGACATCGGCAACGCTAACGCCTTTTCCACCCTCTTTCCAGCCCCCTTCCAGCTGATGCGCCGCAACCGCACCACCCCACAGAAAACCTTCTTTAAATCCTGACATTCTCTTTCCCTCATTCTGCGTTATTTTCTGCAAAAACAATTACAGAAACCGGTTTCATCTGAATGATGTGCAAAGGTGATTTCTGTTGCAAGGAGAAAACCGAAACCGGTTTCATTTTCGTGAACAGACTCAAGTTTGGACACATTGGCAGGCCGCACAGAAAAAAAAATCGTCTCACCGAGAATAGGCTCGCAAACGTTTGCCTGGACTGTTAGAATTGCGCCGATTTTTCTTACTAGCTATGCAATCGCGTGGGGACTTGAGCCGTGACCAACAAAACTTCTCTCAGCTACAAAGATGCCGGTGTTGATATTGACGCAGGTAATGCGCTGGTTGACCGAATCAAAGGTGTGGTGAAAAAAACCCGCCGCCCGGAAGTGATGGGTGGTCTGGGTGGATTCGGCGCACTGTGCGCGCTGCCGCAAAAATATCGTGAACCTGTTCTGGTCTCGGGTACTGATGGTGTAGGTACAAAACTGCGCCTGGCGATGGATTTAAAACGTCATGACACGATCGGTATCGATCTGGTCGCGATGTGTGTGAATGACCTGGTCGTTCAGGGTGCTGAACCGCTGTTCTTCCTCGATTATTACGCGACCGGTAAACTGGACGTGGATACCGCAGCCAGCGTGATTAACGGTATTGCCGAAGGGTGTCTGCAGTCAGGCTGCGCGCTGGTCGGCGGTGAAACCGCAGAAATGCCAGGCATGTATCACGGCGAAGATTATGACGTCGCTGGTTTCTGCGTCGGCGTGGTAGAAAAATCAGAAATTATCGACGGCAGCAAAGTGGCTGATGGTGATGTCCTGATCGCACTGGCATCCAGCGGCCCGCACTCTAACGGCTACTCTCTGGTACGTAAAATCATCGAAGTCAGCGGTTGCGACCCACAGACCACTGAACTGGATGGCAAACCGCTTGCCGATCACCTGCTGGCTCCAACCCGCATTTACGTGAAAAACGTGCTGGAACTGATCGAGAACGTCGACGTTCACGCCATTGCCCACCTGACCGGCGGCGGCTTCTGGGAAAATATCCCGCGCGTTCTGCCGGACAACACCCAGGCCGTGATCGACGAATCCTCCTGGCAGTGGCCGTCCGTGTTTAACTGGCTGCAAACCGCAGGCAACGTCAGTTCTCACGAAATGTACCGCACCTTTAACTGCGGCGTAGGTATGGTGATAGCCCTGCCCGCGAGCGAAGCGGATAAAGCGGTTAAACTGCTGACAGAGAAAGGTGAAAACGCGTGGAAAATCGGTACTATTAAAGCTTCCGATTCCGAACAACGTGTGGTCATTGAATGAAAAACATCGTGGTGCTCATTTCCGGCAACGGAAGCAATTTGCAGGCAATAATTGACGCCTGCAAACAGAAGAAGATCAATGGCACCATTCGGGCAGTATTCAGCAACAAGGCCGACGCGTTCGGCCTTGAGCGTGCCCGGGAAGCGAGTATTCCCGCGCACGCGCTGGAAGCCAGCCAGTTTGCCGGGCGTGAAGCCTTTGACCGCGAGCTGGTTCAGGAAATTGATGCCTACGCGCCTGATGTCGTGGTGCTGGCGGGCTATATGCGTATCCTGAGCCCGGCTTTTGTTGAGCATTATGCCGGACGCCTGCTGAATATCCACCCATCTTTGCTGCCGAAGTATCCTGGCTTGCACACCCATCGTCAGGTTCTGGAAAACGGCGATGAAGAGCATGGTACCTCCGTGCATTTCGTTACCGACGAACTGGATGGTGGCCCGGTGATCCTGCAGGCGAAAGTGCCGGTCTTTGAAGGCGATAACGAAGAAGACGTGACCGAACGCGTACAGGTCCAGGAACACGCCATTTATCCGCTGGTGGTAAGCTGGTTTGTCGACGGGCGTCTGGAGATGCGTGACGGCGCTGCCTGGCTCGACGGCGTGAAGTTACCCCCGCAGGGTTATGCGGCCGAAGAGTAGTGTGTTATGTCGGGTGGCACTACGCTTACCCGACCTACAAATTGCATTACCCGATATTCCCTTCTCCAACCCTCTAAAATCCCCAACAAAAAAAATAACTGTCATACTTTTCTGGCACTGTTGGACATATCGTGGAAATGCTCGCCATAATAAGGACGAGACGGATTTACCACGTCCTGTGATTGAACTGGAGTGTGAGCTGTAATGGGTCAGGAAAAGTTATATATCGAGAAAGAGCTAAGCTGGTTAGCATTCAACGAACGTGTACTCCAGGAAGCGGCTGACAAAAGTAACCCGCTGATCGAGCGCATGCGTTTTTTGGGCATTTATTCCAACAACCTGGATGAGTTCTACAAGGTTCGTTTTGCCGAGCTAAAACGGCGAATCATCATCAGCGAAGAACAGGGCTTAAACTCTCACTCGCGGCATCTGTTGGGCAAAATCCAGTCCCGCGTGTTGAAAGCCGATCAGGAATTTGACGGCCTGTATAACGAACTGCTGCTGGAAATGGCACGCAATCAAATCTTCCTGATTAACGAACGACAGCTTTCCGTTAACCAACAAAACTGGCTGCGCCATTACTTCAAACAGTATCTGCGTCAGCACATCACCCCGATTCTGATCAACCGCGAAACCGACCTGGTGCAGTTCCTGAAAGATGACTACACCTACCTGGCGGTGGAAATTATCCGCGGTGATTCGATCCGCTACGCGCTGCTTGAGATCCCGTCCGACAAGGTGCCGCGCTTTGTGAACCTGCCGCCGGAAACCCCGCGCAGACGCAAACCGATGATCCTGCTGGATAACATCCTGCGCTACTGTCTGGACGACATCTTCAAAGGCTTCTTCGATTACGATGCGTTAAACGCCTATTCCATGAAGATGACCCGTGACGCCGAATATGACCTGGTGCACGAGATGGAAGCCAGCCTGATGGAGCTGATGTCGTCCAGCCTGAAACAGCGCCTGACGGCCGAGCCGGTGCGCTTTGTTTATCAGCGCGACATGCCGGACGCCATGGTGGAGATGCTGCGCGAGAAGCTGACCATCTCGCGCTATGACTCCATCGTGCCGGGCGGTCGCTACCACAACTTTAAAGACTTTATTGGTTTCCCGAACGTCGGCAAAGCCAATCTGGTGAACAAGCCGCTGCCGCGCCTGCGCCATCTGTGGTTCGACAAATTCCGCAACGGATTCGACGCGATTCGCGAACGTGACGTCCTGCTCTACTATCCGTATCACACGTTTGAACACGTGCTGGAACTGCTGCGTCAGGCCTCCTTCGACCCGAGCGTGCTGGCAATCAAAATCAACATCTACCGCGTGGCAAAAGATTCCCGCATCATCGACGCGATGATCCATGCGGCGCATAACGCCAAGAAAGTCACGGTGGTGGTTGAGCTGCAGGCGCGCTTCGACGAAGAGGCGAACATTCACTGGGCGCGCCGTCTGACGGAAGCCGGTGTGCACGTCATCTTCTCCGCGCCGGGGCTGAAAATTCACGCCAAGCTGTTCCTGATCTCCCGTAAAGAGGGCGACGAGGTGGTGCGTTATGCCCACATCGGTACCGGGAACTTCAACGAGAAAACCGCACGAATTTATACGGACTACTCGCTGTTGACCGCTGATGCCCGCATCACTAACGAGGTACGCCGGGTATTTAACTTTATTGAAAACCCGTACCGCCCGGTGAATTTCGATTATCTGCTGGTGTCACCGCAGAACTCGCGCCGTCTGCTGTACGATATGATCGATAAAGAGATCGCTAATGCGCAGAAAGGGTTGTCATCCGGCATCACGCTGAAGCTCAACAATCTGGTCGACAAAGGGCTGGTTGACCGCCTGTACGCGGCGTCCAGTTCCGGCGTGCCGGTTAACCTGCTGATCCGCGGCATGTGCTCGCTGATCCCTGAACTGGAAGGCATCAGCGACAATATTCGCGTCATCAGCATTGTTGACCGTTACCTGGAACACGATCGCGTCTATATTTTCGATAATGCGGGTGACAAACAGGTTTACCTCTCTTCTGCCGACTGGATGACACGCAATATTGACTATCGAATTGAAGTCGCAGCACCGCTGCTGGATCCGCGACTGAAGCAGCAGATCCTCGACATCATCGAGATTCTGTTCAGCGATACGGTGAAAGCACGCTATATCGACAAAGAACTCAGTAACCGCTATGTACCGCGCGGCAACCGCCGTAAAGTGCGGTCGCAACTGGCGATTTACGACTATATCAAATCACTCGAGCAACCCGATTAACCTATGCCGATAAATGATAAGACCCCACGCCCGCAGGAATTCGCCGCGGTCGATCTTGGCTCTAACAGTTTCCACATGGTCATCGCCCGTGAGGTGGATGGCGCGCTGCAGATCATCGGTCGTCTGAAGCAGCGTGTACACCTGGCGGACGGTCTTGATGAACGCAGCATGCTTAGCGAAGAGGCAATGGAGCGCGGCCTGAACTGCCTGTCGCTGTTTGCCGAACGTCTGCAGGGCTTCTCGCCTTCCAGCGTCTGCATCGTGGGCACCCACACCCTGCGCCAGGCGCTGAACGCGCCTGAATTTCTCAAGCGGGCCGAAAAAGTGATCCCCTACCCGATTGAGATCATCTCCGGTAACGAGGAAGCGCGTCTGATTTTCATGGGGGTTGAGCACACCCAGCCGGAAAAAGGGCGCAAGCTGGTGATCGACATTGGCGGCGGTTCAACTGAGCTGGTGATCGGCGAAGACTTTGAGCCGCGTCTGGTGGAAAGTCGTCGTATGGGCTGCGTCAGCTTCGCGCAGATGTATTTCCCGGGTGGCACCATCACCCGTGAAAACTTCCAGCGGGCGCGTATGGCCGCCATCCAGAAACTGGAAAACCTCGCCTGGCAGTACCGTATTCAGGGCTGGAATGTGGCGCTGGGCGCATCGGGTACCATCAAAGCGGCCCATGAAGTGCTGCTGGCGATGGGCGAGAAAGACGGGTTTATCACGCCTGAACGCCTGATATTGCTGACTGAAGAAGTGCTAAAGCATAAAAGTTTTGACGCCTTGAGCCTGCCGGGTCTTTCCGACGAGCGTAAAGCGGTGTTTGTGCCGGGTCTGGCTATCCTCTGCGGTGTGTTTGATGCGCTGGCCATCAAGGAGCTGCGTCTTTCTGACGGCGCCCTGCGTGAAGGTGTGCTGTATGAGATGGAAGGCCGTTTCCGCCATCAGGATATTCGCAGCCGCACTGCACAAAGCCTGGCAAACCAGTACAACATCGATCGTGAGCAGGCAAAGCGCGTGCTGGATACGACCGTTCAGATGTACGACCAATGGCAGGAGCAAAATCCTAAGCTGGCGCATCCGCAGCTTGCCGCCCTGCTGAAATGGGCAGCAATGCTGCATGAAGTGGGACTGAACATTAACCACAGCGGGATGCATCGCCACTCAGCGTACATTCTGCAAAACAGCGATTTACCAGGCTTCAACCAGGAGCAGCAGACCATGATGGCCACGCTGGTGCGTTATCACCGCAAAGCCATCAAGCTCGACGATCTGCCCCGCTTCACGCTGTTCAAGAAAAAGCAGTTCCTGCCGCTCATCCAGTTGCTGCGCCTTGGCGTGCTGCTCAATAATCAGCGTCAGGCCACCACCACGCCGCCCACGCTGAAGCTGAAAACCGACGACCACCACTGGACGCTGAGCTTCCCGCACGACTGGTTTAGCCAGAACGCGCTGGTCCTGCTGGACCTGGAAAAAGAGCAGCAGTACTGGGAAGCGGTCACCGGCTGGCTACTCAAAATCGAAGAAGAGAGTGCCGACGTCGCCGCGTAACGGCTCAGGCGTCCGCACAGGACGCCTCTGCCTCCAGCAGTGATACCAGTGCAACCGGTCTGCCAATCAGGTATCCCTGCACATAATCAATACCTAGCGCGTGAACCGCGCTACGTATCTCTTCAGTTTCGACATATTCTGCCACCACCAGCATTTTCTTCATTCGCGCCAGATGGCAGATTGACGCCACTATCTGATAATCCAGACTGTTGTTAACGATGTTCTGCACAAAACTGCCGTCGATTTTGAGAATATCAGCGTCCACGCTTTTCAGCCGGGCATAGCTCGCATAGCCGGTACCAAAATCATCAATGGCAATGCGTACCCCCATCTTCTGCAACTGACCGAGGATCTGTTGTGCCTGCTCAGCACTGCCGAACGTGCTGCACTCCGTCACCTCAAAGATCAGTTGCCACGGTTCGATGGCGTATTTCGTCAGCAAACGACTTACCTCAAGCGGGAACTGCACTCTGCAAACGGTTGAAGGGGCCAGATTAATGGCAAACCGCTGGCCGGGCAGCCTTTCGCGATGTGTTGCCAGAAAGCGTAACGTATGGTCCAGTACCCATAAATCCACCCGCGACGACAGCCCAAACTCCTGTGCAACAGGCAGGAATTGGTCGGGGGAGATTAATACCCCATTTGCATCCTGCATCCGCAGCAAGACTTCGTGGTAGCGATCGCCACGCTGGCCGCAAACAGGCTGAACGAACAGCGTAAATGCGTTGTTATCGAGAGCCCTTTGCAGACGGCTCATCATTGCGACTTTATCCTTCAGGCTACGCTGCAAATGGACAGCACCACGCTGCTGAAGATTTTCAGGATGGTTGGAGGAGAGCGACAAGTCCGCAACCATACCCAGCTCACCCAGGACCAGATAGAGATGGTTCACTGGTGACCGCACATAACAGTAGCTCACACCCACCTGAGGCTGCAGCGGCATGCCATCCCAGACAAAGCGGAACTGTTTGATATGCTCATCCAGGGTTTCAATCCGCTGCTGGTGGGATTCCGCGTTGAGTCGAATCGCCAGATCGCACCCGGTCAGGTGGTAGACCTTCTCATTAGGCTGGAGTGTGTCATTAATCCATTGCGCCAGCCGCTGTTTGTACAAAATGCGCAGCAACACGCCGTAATTTCGCCCCAAAATTTCAAGCTCAGGAATACGCAGTAAACAAAGCGCCGACCACGGGTTTTTAGCCAGATCGTGTAATAACGAGCGCAGATTAGGCATATGTACGACAGGGTCGAGTAGCGCCAGTCTGCGGGAGCGTTGATTCACGGTTCGCTGGTGAGTCGCCAGCATCGACATGTAAATCACCACGAACGAGAAGACCAGATAGCTGGAAGAGGTGATCGCCAGTTGAATGTCATAACCCTGATGCAACGGGATATAGCGGTAAAAATAGTGAATGGACACCAGCAAGACTGGCGTCCAGATCAGCGACACCAGCTTATAGCCAAAGCGCATCGCGGCCCAGAGCATCACCGGCATCAATAACGACAGGGTGTAGTTGGTAGAAAAAATTGAGCTGTTTTCATTCATGGGGAGCAACAGCAGCGAAAGCAGTCCGCCGAGGGCAAACACCCAAATCAAAAACTCAGTGACCGTCACCTTTTTCTCTATCTGCATACGGATCTGTGAGATGAGGCTTTTGATGTAACGTGGATGGCGAATCAGGCGGATCAGCAGATAGCTCAGAGGTACCCCCGTCAGCCCGCTGACCAGCAGTGTCTGATAATTAATGAGCGTACGAATATTCAGAGGGGATAATCCCGCAAGGCTCTGGCGACTCTCGTACACACCCAGATAAACCGCAAACTGAAACAGCACCAGAAATAGCGTCGCGGGGCAGAAAACCTGCCAGAAAATGCGCTGCGCCATCAGCCGTGTGTCCCCGTACGCCGTCATATTGCGTCCGGGAGCAAACACCCGGTACCCCCCCCAACTGAGCACTATCGGGACGATAAAATGGAGCATAGTGGCGACGGTTTCAAACATCCCACCCGACGGGTAATAGCGGATAAACAGCGACAACGCGATCCCGGGAAGCGCTTCCAGGCCAAAGAACATCATCAGCGAGAGCAAAAATGAGAGGGGTAAATAATAGAGCGCGACAATACCTTCGCCCAGTTGCGTGAACGTATTCGCGACGCTCAGCAGGGGAAGTAAAACCACAGGTAAAATAAGCGGCAATGCCCACCAGCGGTCTTCATTGTTTTTCAGGAAAGCAATAATGTTCATAGATGCCCGGTTAAACCCCTTTCTCTCCAGAGGGAAAATAAAGACAGGCATCCGACCTGACGTGCGCACCGCCCGGCAATGTTTAGGGCGAACAGTGTGGAGGGAGGATTTAAATATCAGGACAGGGAATCCGTTGACTTAAATCAAACTACTTTATGCAAATAATCTTTTTCACCGACTTTTTTGCAAAAATTTCCTTCATATTATCAATATGGTAAATGCATTAATTATTTTCAATAACATTAATTAATGTAACTGCTGACGGTTATTTACACATTGCAGAATTGACCCCCTCTTCCCGCTGTGCCTTAATATCCTTATCGCCCAGAAGGGCATGTCCAGGAAAAACACAGTGAGTCAGGCCACGCGTATGCGCAAACGACATCGATTTAACACCCGAATGACCCGCATCATACTGTTAATCAGCTTCCTGTTTTTCTTTGGCCGCTTCGTTTACTCTTCGATTGGCGCCTGGTATCACCATCAGGATAAAACCCAGTCACAGCAATCCAGCCTGACCGTCGACACCGCTGACCGCTAGGCCGCCGGAGGGTTTTGCACTCTTTGAATAATGCCTGCAATCCCTTTGCTGAGGATCTTATCCTGCAGCCCGGCAAACTGTATCGCACTGTATCCACAGCGCCACGCTGACAAACGGGTACAAAACGCCGCCTCCGGCAAATATCTCTGATACATAAAAATGGTTTTCTTTCCCTGTCGTCATTCAGAACCGATGAGGAGAGACACCGATGATTCGTCGATACACACTTTTCCCCCTACTCGCCCTGGCATCCGTCGCATATGTCCAGGCCGCCCCTCTGGACAACCTCAGCGCCACTGACGTTAACGGTCCCGCCGCCGTTGCGCCGCTGGAACACCCACAACCGCCCGCTGGAAAACACAAGGTGACCATTATTCTGGCCGACCCAACGCATAAGCCTCTTGACCATAAAACTCTTGAATTCACCGTGCCAGCGCATGCGCCGGTCCACCATTTCTGAGGAGCCTGAAGATGAAAGCATTATCGTTACTGACAGCGGGTTTGCTGGCGATTTCGGCCAGTGCTTTGGCGGAGAGTAAAACCAGCGTGGTGCTGGTGCACGGCGCGTTTGCCGACGGCAGCAGCTGGAATAAGGTGATTACTCTTTTGCAAAAACAACATACCGAGGTTATAGCCGTCCAGTTGCCGCTCACATCGCTAAAAGATGACGTAGCGGCCACGCAGCGAGCCATCGCCCGTGCACACGGGAATGTGGTGCTGGTGGGCCACTCCTGGGGAGGCACCGTGATTAGCGAAGCAGGCAACGATGCGCGGGTTAAATCGCTGGTGTATGTGGCGGCGTTCGCGCCGGATTCCGGCCAGTCGACGGCGGATCTGGCAGGAAGCTATCCTGCCCCGCCGGGCAGCGCGGGCATTGCTAAAACGGCGGACGGCTATTTATACCTGCCGACAGAAGCCGTCAGGAGGGACTTCGCGCCTGACGTGAAGCCAGCCATTCAAGATACGATTGCAGCCACGCAGGGGCCAATTAAGGCCGAGGCGTTTGGTGAAAAGGTTGCCCACGCGGCGTGGCATGACAAACCGAGCTGGTTTGTGGTCAGCAAGAATGACCGAATGATCAACCCCGCTCTTGAGCGCGCGATGGCGAAGACGATCCATGCGAAAACCGTCGAGGTGACGGCAAGCCACGTGTCGATGGTGAGCCAGCCGGAGGCTATCGCCCGGACGATTGAGCAGGCAAGGCGGATGCACTGAGAAAAATTCGCCCGGCGGCGCTACGCTTGCACGGGCCTACGATTTCGTAGGTCGGGTAAGCGCAGCGCCACCCGACCCGACAAGAAAGGCCGTCTCAGTCCCCCCTCTCTGCGGGATAATCGCGATTAATCCACGCGTGGTCCTCTTCCCAGGTGAACATCCATTTGCGCACCGGCCCGGCCATCACGTTGAGGTAGTAGCTGTCATACCCGGCCATTGTCGCCACCGGGTGATAGCCCTTCGGCACCATGACCACATCACGGTTATAGACCGCCATACACTCATCCAGCGACCGGTCGTCAGTATAGACACGCTGCATACAAAACCCCTGCTCCGGGTTGAGACGATGATAGTACGTCTCCTCCAGATAGGTTTCGTCTGGCGGGTTGTCCGTGTCGTGCTTATGGCTCGGGTACGAGCTGGTACAGCCTTCGTTGGTCCAGACCTCCACCACCAGCAGGCTGTCGGCGGGTTTGTTTTCCGGCAGGATGTTATGCACGTAGCGCTGGTTGTGGCCCTTACCACGCGCTTCGCCGTCAATATCCTGCGGGGCTATCAGCCGCGTCGGGTACGTCCCTTTGCCGGGCGCGGCGCAGACCGCCAGCTCGACTTTCGTTAGCGCTTTCACCTGCACCGTCTCCTGTGAGGTGACGTACACCGCCCAGGGTTTGATGCGCTCGAACGGGCTCATCCGCTCGCCGATGTCAGTAAACAGTGCTGAAGGCGTGCTGATGGAAGCGCGCCCGGCCACCAATACCAGGCAGCGCTCTTCGCTGACGGCGGGCAGCGTCAGCGTCTGCCCCTCCTGCAGCTCATACGCCTCAAAGCCGACATACCCCCAACCGGCGCTTTCCGGCGTGACGGACTGAGTCCGTCCCTCAACGTTCGGCTGTTGCCAGCGTGATAACAGACGTGACATGGCACCTCCTCAGATAAGCCCGGCGTCGCGCGCCAGGCAGCTCAGGTTGTTATACCCCAGACGGGCGTAGGTCAGCGGATGGGCAATCGCCGGGTCCTGCTCGGCCTCCACCACCAGCCAGCCGTGATAGTCCTGCGCTTTCAGCAGTTGCATGATCGGCGGGTAGTTCACGCAGCCGTCGCCCGGCACGGTAAACACGCCGCTCAGCACCGCATCGAGGAAGCTGGTTTTGCGGTTTTTGACGTCCGCCAGCACGTCGGCACGCACGTCTTTGCAGTGAACGTGGTTGATGCGCGACGCCCAGCGCTGCGCCACAGCCAGCGGATCGGCTCCGGCAAAGGTCAGGTGGCCGGTATCCAGCAGTAACCCCACCGCATCGCCAGTGTGGATCATCAGGTTGTCCACGTCTTCAGCGGACTCAATCACCGTGCCCATATGATGATGGTAGGCAATCTGTACTCCCTGCTGCTGCGTATAGCGGGCAAATTCGGTGAGCTTCTCGCCATACTCTTTCCAGCGTTCCTGCGGGAAACGCGGGCGCAGGTGAACCGGCGTCTGCTGCTCGCCGTGAATGCAGCCGCTCACTTCCGCAAAAACCAGCACCTTCGCCCCCAGCTCGCGCAGCAGCGTCAGGTGGGACTGCACGGCAGCAATCTCGTCTTCAACGCTGCGTTCCAGCAGGCGGCCGGAATACCAGCCGGAGATCAGCTGCAGGTCGTGACGCTGCAGGATGGGGCCGAGCAGGCGCGCTTCACGTGGGAATTTATTGCCCAGTTCGAACCCCGCGAATCCGGCCTCTTTCCCTTCGCTCAGGCAGGTCTCCAGAGATGTCTCTGCGCCCAGTGAAGGCAGATCGTCGTTCGTCCACGTCAGCGGGTTGATGCCCAGTTGTACACTCATTGTCGTCTCCATTATGCGTGTCCGCGCTCGCGCCACCAGGCGATAAGCTGCAGGTAGTTGTCCCGAATGCGCGCCACCAGCTGCGCATCGTCAATATCGTGTTTCAGCCATGCGCGGGAGGCATCGCCAAACAGCGTGCGTCCCACGGCGAAGCCTTTTACCAGCGCCTGTCCCGATGCGGCTTTGAAGTCGGCACGCAGCTGTTCTGCCGGAGCATCCAGACCCAGGATTACCACGCCGCGACAGTGCGGGTCCCGGCGCGCGATAATCTCGCTCAGCGCCGTCCAGCCCCCGGCAGAGAGCGGCGGCAGTTTCCACCAGTCGGGGTAGATGCCCAGGTTGTAGAAACGGGAAATGGCGCGCAGGTAGAGCTCGTCGCTGCGCGGCATGCTGGCGGGCAATATCACCTCCAGCAGCAGTTCATGTCCGGACTGACAGCAGGCGTGGTACACCTCAGCGATTTTCTGCTCCTGCTCCAGACGTAGGCCGTGGGCATCTTCCGGATGGAAAAAGACCAGGCACTTCACTACGTGCTCCTGCGGCCAGCTGATAAGCTGGGTACCAATATTTCCGTGTTCCATCTCCAGCGGACGCGAGCCCGGCAGCTCAATAGGACGACCAATCCACCACCCCTCGCCGGTAATGGCGTTCAGCGCATCCTGACCAAACGTGCCATCGCACAGCAGACCGGCTTTCCCCTCCAGCCCGGCAGAGCTTGCCGCCTCGCGGCTGGCCTGCAGGATCAGCTGCTTCAGGGCCGGAATGCGTTTGAGCGACGCGCCGCACTGCAGCGCCATATCCTCAAGCTGGCTGCGGTGATCGAACGCCATCACGCACAGCTCCGGCCATTCGCGACGGCGGGTAGTGACCCGGTGGAGATGGTTAAGACGCGGATCGAGATCCGGGCGCGGCACCATTGCGGCGCGCGAGAGATAATCATCCAGCTCGATTTTGCTCGGCATCGCCGGCGCACAGCCGTGCCGCGAGACCACCAGCGCCCCACAGGCGTTGGCGTAGCGGCACGCCTGCTCCCAGCCCTCGTCGTTCAGATAACCGCGCAGCAGGCCGGACATAAACGCATCCCCCGCGCCGAGGACGTTCAGCACCTCCACGCGCACGCCGGTCACCGTCAGGCCGTCGTCCAGCCGAGGGGGAATGGCATCGGTATACACCGAGCATCCCAGCGCGCCGCGCTTGCACACCAGTGTCGCCTTGCTGACGTGGCGCACCTGCGCCAGCGCCTGCAACGTATCGGTGCTGCCCCCGGCAATATGAAACTCCTCTTCGGTGCCGACAATGACGTCGAAGAGGTGCAGCACTTCCTGCAGCTCGCGGGTGACCTGATCGGCGGCGATAAAACGCGTTTCGCCGTCGCCTAAGGAGGTTAGCCCCCACAGCACCGGACGGTAGTCGATGTCCAGCACCGTGCGCACGCCGTGACGGCGGGCGTAATTCAGCGCCGTCAGCACCGCCTCGCGGGTCTGCGGGTGAGAAAGGTGAGTCCCGGTGATGGCAAGACACCGTGCGGAGGCAATGTAGCTTTCGTCCACATCGCTGGCGGTAATCGCCATATCCGCGCAGTTATCGCGATAAAAAATCAGAGGAAAGGTGTCCCGGTCTTTAATGCCGAGCAGCACCAGCGCCGTGAGGCGGTCTTTATCGGTGATCAGATGGCTGGTATCACAGCCCACCTGGTTTAACTCTTCCCGCAGGAAGCGTCCCATATGCTCATCGCCGACGCGCGCCAGCATTGACGAGCGTAGGCCCTGACGCGCGGTGCCGTACGCCACGTTGCCGGACGAGCCGCCGAGATATTTGGCGAAGCTCGACACATCCTCCAGACGGGCACCAATCTGCTGGCTGTAGAGGTCTACCGCCACGCGGCCCATGCATATCACATCAAACTGCTTTTCCACGTTGAACCCTCTTCAGACAATGTCATTCACGTTCAGCCAGCGGCCTTGCTGGTGTGAGAGTGCGATGGTGTCCAGCACGCGCGAGACCTTCCAGCCCTCTTCGAAGTCCGGCCACATCGGCGCGTCGGCGGCGATGCCGTCTACCAGGTCACGCACTTCCACCGTTTTTTGATCGTTAAAGCCGATACCATGACCTGCGCCCATGCAAAACGCGCCGTAGTCCGGGTGTGCCGGGCCGACCAGCAGCGTGCGGAACCCCTGACGATTCACCGGATCGTCATGCAGATAAAGCTTCAGCTCCGCCATCCGCTCCTGGGTGAAGCTGATGGCACCTTTCGTCCCGGTGATCACATACGAAAGCCCCATCTTGCGGCCGCAGGCGACGCGGGAAGTTTCAATGACGCCCTGTGCCCCGCCCGCGAAGCGCACCATCGCGTGGGCCTGATCTTCATTTTCCACGGCGACCATTTCCGACGATCCGGCCTTCGCCGGACGCGCCGGCACTACGATTTTCAGATCACCACAGACCTGCTCAATCTCCCCCACCAGGTACTGGGCCATATTGACGATATGCGCCGCCAGGTCACCCAGCGCGCCCAGTCCGGCGGTTTCTTTAAAACAGTGCCAGTGAATGGGGGAAAGCGGGTCGGCCATATAGTCCTCGTTGTGGGTGCCGTAGAAGTGGATCACCTCTCCAATTTCGCCGCGCGCAATAATCTCTTTCGCCAGCTGAGCCGTCGGGTTTTTCATGTAGTTGAACCCCACCAGCGTTTTCACCCCTGCCCGCTTCGCGGCGTCGACCATCTCGCGCGCGTCGTGGGCATTCAGCGCCAGCGGCTTCTCCGAGTAAACATGCTTGCCGTGACGGATCGCCTCCAGCGCCATCTCTTTATGCAGATGGTTGGGGGAGCAAATATCCACCACATCAATGGCCGGGTCGGCCACCAGCGCACGCCAGTCACCGGTTGAGCGATTGAAGCCAAACGCCTGCGCGCGCTCTGCCGCCAGCGTCGGGTTCACCTCCGCCACCATCTCACGCACCAGTTTGCCGCGCAGGTTGAACACCGTCGGGGCCTGGGCATAGGCAATGGCATGCGCCTTGCCGATATATCCGGTGCCAATCAATCCAATACGAACCTCTTTCATCGTGATCCTCACAGTGCGCCGCGACGGCTCTTGGCATAGGTGTCGAATGCCACCGCCAGAACGATAATTAATCCGGTGATAATTTGCTGGTAGTAGGCCGAGACGTTCATCAGTACCAGGCCGTTAATCAGAATGCCCATGATGATGGAGCCGATAATCGTGCCACCGATGCGTCCGTAGCCGCCCATCAACGACGTGCCGCCAATGACTACTGAAGCAATAACGCGCAGCTCAAAGGAGATCCCGGCCACCGCCTCAGCGCTCCCCAGACGGGCGCTCAGGATGAAGCCCGCCAGCCCAGCCAGACAGCCAATCAGCACATAGACGCTGACCAGCACGCGCTTCACGTTCACCCCAGCCAGACGTGCCGCCTCCGGGTTGCCACCAATGGCGTAGACAAAGCGCCCCCAGCGGGTTTTATGCAGCGCCAGATAACCGCCGATGGCGACGATGGCAAAGATCCAGATCGGAATGGAGATGCCGAGCAGCTCCCCGCGCCCCCACCAGCGATAGCCCTGATCGAAACCGGCGATCGGCGCGCCATCGTTAATCACCAGCGTCAGACCGCGCCAGATGGTCATCCCGCCGAGGGTAACGATAAACGGCGGCAGGCGCAGGCGGGTGACGCCCAGACCGTGCAGGAAACCAATCGCCGTGCCCATGGCCAGACAGATCCCCAGCCCAATCAGCCAGCTCATGCCGCCCCAGGCGTTCGGGTCAACGGTGGTGAAGTTATCGCCCTTGATTACGTAGGCCGCGGTCATGGCGCACACCGCCAGAATGGAGCCCACGGAGAGGTCAATCCCGGCAGTCAGGATGACAAAGGTCATCCCCACGGCCATGATTCCGTAGATGGAGACTTCGGTCAGGATGTTGAAAATATTGCGTTCAGAGAAAAAGTTGCTGTTCTGCGACTGGAAGAAGATCAGCAGCAGGATCATGAAAATCAGCACCCCGAAGCGCTCGAAGAAGGCAATGGGATCGATGCGTCCGGCGCGTTTGACCGGGGCCTGCGTTTTAGAAATCATCTGCGTCATGAGAAACTCCGTTATGCCGCGTTCAGGGCGTTGTGGTTGATGGCCATCATCGTCATCAGCCGTTCTTCGTTAGCGTCGTCACCGTGGATCTCGCCAGTCACTCGGCCTTCACTGAGCGTGATGATCCGGTCAGACACCGCCATCACTTCAGGCAGATCGGAGGAGATCACAATCACCGCCACGCCCTTTTTCGCCATATCAAACAGCACCTGGTGCACTTCCGATTTGGTCCCGACGTCGATGCCACGCGTCGGCTCATCGACAATCAGCACCCGCGGGTTGAGCGCCATGCAGCGCGCGAGGATCACTTTCTGCTGGTTGCCGCCAGAGAGCTTGCGCACCTCCTGCGCGCTGTTGACCATTTTGATCTGCAGCGCCTGGCGGTAGGACTCAATCAGGTCGTCCTCTTTGCGGGTATTCACGAACCAGCGCCACTGCAGCAACGAGGAGAGGCAGGAGAGCGACAGGTTGTCGCGAATCGACAGCCCCAGCACCGCCCCCTCTTTCTTACGGTCTTCCGGTACCAGCGCCACCCCCTGATCGAGGGCATAAAGCGGGTCGCGCGGCTGGTACGGCACGCCGTCCAGCTCAAAGCTGCCCGAAGTAAAGGCGTCAGCGCCAAACAGGCAGCGCGCCACCTCGGTACGGCCTGCCCCCACCAGCCCGGCAATCCCTAAGACTTCCCCGGCGTGGACGTGGAAACTGATGTCATGCAGAGCGATACCGTGTGGATCCAGCGGCGGTTTTTCCCGGCTTAACCCCTTCACCGACAAACGGACAGGTTTGTCTTGATGATGGGTTTCGCTGGCAGGGCGGCGGTTAAAGGCCACGTCACGCCCTACCATCAGGCGGATCAACTGCTCTACGTTGGTCTCCGCTACCGCGCCGGTGCCGGTGAAACGGCCATCCTGGAAAACGGTGAAACGATCGCAAAGCTGGAAAACTTCATGCAGGCGGTGAGTGACATAAATAATGCTCACGCCACGGTTTTTAAGCTCCCGCACCACGCGGTGCAGGCTTTCCACCTCGCTGTCACTCAGCGCGGCGGAGGGTTCATCCATGATGATCAGCCTGGCATTGAGGGTCAGCGCCCGGGCGATCTCCACCATCTGCTGCTGGGCCACGCTCAGACGGGCGACGGGCGTGGTCGGTGCGACGTTCAGTTGCAGATAATCGAGAATCACCTGCGCTTCCTGATTGACCGCTTTTTCGTCGACGATCAGGTTACGTTTGCGCGGTTCGCGTCCGAGAAACATGTTTTCCGCGACGGTCATGTTGGGCAGCAGGTTGAATTCCTGATAGATGGTAATAATGCCCTTGTTCTGCCGTTCTACCGGGGAGTCGTCCACCGGCAGCACTTCACCGTTGAACCAGATCTCCCCGCGCGTTTGCGGCTGTGCGCCCGCGAGTGCCTTCAACAGCGTGGATTTCCCGGCGCCGTTCTCACCCAGCAAAGCGTGGATTTCACCCGTGCCGACGGTGAGCTGGGCGCTGCTCAGCGCCCATACGCCGGAAAAGCTTTTTGCCAGGTCGGTTACTTTCAGTAAGGGTTGCGACATCAGCCTGCTCCTTATTTATGGGGAGCCGCCCGTACGGCGGCTCCGGACAAATCAGTTACCGGCCTCAGCAATACGCTCAGCCTGCTGCAGGTTCTCTTTGGTGATCAGCGTCGGCGGATAGTCCGCTCCGGTGATGGCTTTTTTCTCACGTACGTTAGCCACCAGCTGGCTCATCGCCGTAGTCACCGCAAAGCCCGGGCGCTGATCCGCCGTGACCGCCAGCCAGCCGTCGCGCACGCGGGCCAGCGCTTCCGGTACCGCATCAAAGCCGGTCACCAGAATTTCGCCCGGCTTCACCCCCTGGCTCTGCAGCGCTTCAATCGCCCCCAGCGCCATATCATCGTTGGCGGAGAGGATCACCTGCGGACGTTTCGGCAGCGACGGCAGAACGCTTTCGACAATGCGCATCCCTTCCGAACGCATCCAGTTGCCGGTCTGATCGGCGACGATCTTGTATTTATCCCCGCCCGCCTTCAGGCTGTCGCGGATCCCTTTGGTGCGTTCAATGTTGGAGGAAGAGCCTGGCTGACCGGTGAGCAGAATAATGTCCGCGCCGTTGGGGAATTTGGTTTTGACGAAGTCGCCAACCGCCTGGCCGCCCTTGTAGTTATTGGCGCCAAAGTGCGGCACTTTTTTCTGGCTGTCGACGGAGCGGTCAAGCGTCACAACCGGCAGCTTCGCATCCTGAATTTCATCCACCGCACTGGAGACCGCGTTCACGTCGTTCGGGGAGACGATAAAGCCCTGCGCACCACGGGTGATGGCGTTTTCCAGGTCAGCCACCTGCTTCGGTGAGCTGCCCTGCCCGTCCAGCACCTGGAGCTTCACGCCCATCTCTTTTGCGGCTTTCACCGCGGTGCGCTGCATGTGAACTTCAAACGGCATGGCCAGGTTTGGCGTACTGAAAACAATTTGCTCGTTTTCGGCGATGGCAGCCCCGGATGTCATGGCGATGAGGGCGGCTAAGATCAGTTTTTTCATTATTATGTCTCTCTGTGTAGGGTTGTTGTGTTTAGAGGACGATCTCGCGCTGGCTACGCAGCGATTCCAGCGCTTTATCCGCAAGGTACAGCGCACGTTCACCATCATCGCCGCTGCAATCAGGCACCGCTTCGCCGCGCAGTACCGCAACAAAGTGTTCCCATTCCGCGGCGTAAGCGGATTTGTAGCGTTGCAGGAAGAAGTGTTCCGGCAGCGCGCTGGTGCAGCCCTGTTGGCCGTAGTGCTGCACCTGGTTTTCAAGAATGTTGCCCGCGCACAGCAGCCCTTCGGAACCGTGCAGTTCAAGGCGCTGGTCGTAGCCGTATGAAGAGCGGCGACTGTTGACGATGGTCGCCATCGCGCCGGAGGCATATTTCAGAACGATAAATGCAGTATCGATATCCCCCGCTTCGCCAATTGCCGGATCCACCAGGTTGCTGCCCTGGGCATACACCGACACCGGCTCTTCACCCATGATGAAGCGCGCCATGTCAAAGTCGTGAATGGTCATATCGCGGAACATGCCGCCGGAGACGCGCACGTACTCCGCAGGCGGCGGAGAGGGATCGCGGGAGATGATCAGCAGTGATTCCGGTTTGCCGATGCGCCCGGCCTGAACGTCGGTTTTCACACGGCGGAACTGCGGGTCAAAGCGACGGTTAAAGCCGATGAACAGCGGCACGTCGTACTCTTTGACCACTTTCAGGCAGTCACGCACGCGAGAGAGGTCAAGGTGTACCGGCTTTTCACAGAAGATGGCCTTGCCGTGGCGGGCGGCCATTTCAATCAGATCCGCGTGGGTGTCGGTCGCGGAAGCGATCAGCACGGCATGAACGTTAGGGTCGGTCATCGCTTCGTCAAGGCTCTGCTGGCGGGCCTGATACTGCGTCGCGAGGCGGGTGGCAAATTCCTGATTCGGGTCAACCACGGACCAGAGCGTGGTCGCACTGTGGCTGGCGATGTTAGCTGCATGTACCTGGCCAATTCGGCCAGCGCCCAGTAAAGCAATGTTAAACATAACGGCTCCCGGTGTTGGTGAATGCTGTGAACTAACGACACTATAAATAAAACATTTATTTCATTTTTATAAATAGTGAAAATTATGTTTTTGAGTGCGGGTTAACACTTTTGAGATGTATGAGATAAATTTTGTTATCAATCTCACAACATGAAGGAAGGTATGCCCCTCCATTACAAAGGAGCGAGGGAGTGAAAACCACACCGTACCGTCCCCTCTCCCGTTGGGAGAGGGTCAGGGTGAGGGGAAAAGAAAAATGAAATGAAAATTTCGTTACGGCAGGAAAACTCAATACTGACGGGCTTTTTTCACCTGAGCCTGTGTTTGCTCGGCGGCCTGGCGCACCGCTGGCGACTCAGCCACCTGCGCGTCGCCGGTTCGCCACCATGACGCGTAATCATGGGTCATCGTTTTCGGCAGCACTTTGATGTCGAGGAGCGTCGGCCCCGGATGGGCGCGCGAGGCTTCCAGCGCCGTCAGCAGGCTTTGCTCGTCATGAACCCGCCATGCACGACAGCCGTAGCTTTCCGCGTTTTGCGCAAAATCGACCTTCACCAGTGGCCCGTCAAGCCGACCCGTTTTCGGGTTGCGGTAGCGGTTTTCCGTGCCAAAGCTGCCCATTCCGTGCCCCATCTGCAGGTTGTTAATGCAGCCGAAGCTCGCGTTATCAAACAGCAGAATGGTGACCTTTATGCCCTCCTGCACGGCGGTTTGCAGCTCTGAATGCAGCATCATGTACGAACCATCACCCACCATGGCGTACACCGGCTGCTGAGGTTTTGCCAGCTTCGCGCCGATGGCTGCCGCAATCTCGTAACCCATGCAGGAGTAGCCGTACTCCAGGTGATAGCTGTCCGGCGTTTTGACCTGCCAGAGGCGCTGTAAATCCCCCGGCAGCGAACCGGCCGCGCCCACCACGATGGCGTTATCTTCAACATGCTGGTTGATCAGCCCAAGCACCCGAGTCTGGGTCAGGCGGGTGTTGAGCATTTCACCGTATTCCATGAGCTGCGCATCAAGGTGCCCTGCCACTTCAGGCGCGTCGTCCGGACGCCACTGGCGATCCCACAGGCGACGGCACTCGTCGCGCCAGGCGGATTTCGCCTCAGCGATCGCCTCTCCCCAGCCGCTGCGATAATCTTTCAGCGCGTGGGTCAAGGCCGTCAACCCGGTTTGGGCATCGGCAATCAGCGCGGTGGCATCCAGCTTCAGGGCGTCAAACTCGGCCACGTTCAGCAGCAGGAACTCGACGTCCGGATGGGAAAAGAGCGCCTTGGAGCCGGTGGTAAAATCGGTCAGGCGCGTGCCGATACCAATCACCAGGTCAGCCTGCGGCGCAAGCTGGTTGGCGGCCATTCCGCCCGTCACACCGACGCCCCCCAGATTAAGCGGGTGGTCACTTACCAGCGCCCCCTTTCCGGCCTGGGTTTCGGCAAACGGCAGTTGTAACGTCTCGACAAATTCACGAAACGCCTCATGCGCGCCGGAATAACGTACGCCGCCGCCGCATACCACCAGCGGACGGCGCTTGCGGGCAATCAATGCCTGAGCCTGCGCCAGCCGCTGCGGGTCAGGTGGACGGCGTTCAATATGATGCACACGACGCGCAAAGAAACTCAGGGGGTAATCCCAGGCTTCCCCCTGCACATCCTGAGGTAAGCAAATGGTCACTGCCCCTGTATTTGCGGGGTCAGTAAGCGTTCGCATCGCGCTTAACATCGCGCTCATGAGCTGTTCAGGACGGTTGATGCGGTCCCAGTAGCGGGAGACCGGGCGGAAACAGTCGTTGGTACTGATGCTGAGATCGTGATACTGCTCGATCTGCTGCAACACCGGGTCCGGCTGACGGCTGGCGTAGATATCGCCCGGCAACAGCAGGAGCGGAATACGGTTCGCCGTGGCCGTCGCGGCCGCCGTCACCATATTGGCAGCACCAGGCCCAACGGATGAGGTGACGGCAAAAATACGCTGGCGGCGATGCTGTTTGGCGAATCCCGTCGCCATATGGGCAATCCCCTGCTCGTTACAGCCCTGCATCACCTGCAGATGGCCGGGGTCCTGCTCCAGCGCCTGGCCGATACCGAGCACGTTACCGTGCCCAAAGATCGTTGCCACGCCCTCCACAAAGGGCGTTTCGTTACCATCAACGCTAACGTATTGTTGATTAAGGAATCTGACCAGCGCCTGGGCCATGGTCATACGTTCGGTTTGCATAAAACCCCCTGTCAGCCCAGCGTCGGCATGGAGAACGCAGCGCCTGTCTCCTGCTGCATTTCCGGCCAGCGCGCGGTGATGGTTTTCATTCGGGTGTAGAAACGCACGCCATCGTTCCCGTGAACATTGAGCGCACCAAAGATGGAACGCTTCCAGCCGCCGAAGCTGTGGAATGCCATTGGTACCGGGATCGGCACGTTGACCCCCACCATGCCCGCCTGCACCTCTTCACAGAAGCGGCGCGCGCAGCCACCGTCACGGGTGAAAATAGCCGAGCCATTACCATATTCGTGGCGGTTAATCAGATCCACCGCGCTGGCGTAATCTGCTACGCGCACCACAGAAAGCACCGGACCGAAAATTTCTTCCTTATAGATGGTCATCTCCGGAGTGACGTTATCGAACAGCGTCGGCCCAACGAAATAGCCCTGCTCGTGACCCTTCACGCTGAAGCCACGCCCATCCACGCGCAGGTTCGCCCCCTGCGCTTCGCCACTGTCAATGTAGCCCAGCACCTTGCTGCGGTGCGCGGCGGAGATCAGCGGCCCCATCTCGTTTTCTGGCTTCTGGTCCAGCCCCGGCCCGACGCGCAGCGCGGCGATCTGTTTTTCCAGCCGGGCGCAGAGATCATCGGCGGTTTTATCGCCCACGGCCAGCACCACGGAAAGCGCCATACAGCGCTCCCCTGCCGCCCCAAAAGCCGCGCCCATGATGGCGTTCGTCGCCATATCCATGTCGGCATCCGGCATTAAAATGCAGTGGTTTTTCGCGCCGCCGAGCGCCTGACAACGCTTACCGTGGGCGGACGCGGTCTGGTAAATGTATTCGGCAATCGGCGTTGAGCCAACAAAGCTCACCGCCTGCACGCGTGGGTCGGTCAGGAGCACATCAACGGACTCTTTATCGCCCTGCACCACGTTGAAGACGCCGTCCGGCAGGCCGGCCTCTTTCAGCAGCTGCGCCAGCGCGAGCGCGAGTGAAGGGTCTTTTTCCGATGGTTTCAGCACGAAGGTGTTGCCTGTCGCCAGCGCAATCGGGAACATCCACATGGGTACCATCGCCGGGAAGTTAAACGGCGTGATCCCGGCGCAGACCCCGAGCGGCTGCATCAGCGAGTGGCTGTCGACGCCCGTGCCGACGTTCGCAGAGTGTTCACCTTTTTGCAGATGCGGGATGCCGCAGGCGAATTCCACCACTTCCAGGCCACGGGTCAGTTCGCCAACTGCGTCTGAGAAGACCTTACCGTGTTCTTCACTGATGATACGGGCCAGACGCTCCATATTCTCTTCAAGCAACGCTTTGAAGCGGAACATCACACGTGCGCGCTTAAGTGGAGCAAAACGCGCCCACGCGGGAAACGCTTGCTGTGCTGCGGCAATCGCCTGTTCGGTTTCCTGTGCCGTGCTCATCACCACCTGGCGGATTTGTTCACCAGTGGCCGGGTTGAAGATCGCCTGAACGCGCTGGCCTGAACCGGTGACACATTCGCCGTGAATAAAATTCGCTACCGTCTCCATCCTTAACCTCTCGCTGTTGATACGTGACTGTTACCTGAACGTTGTGTACTGAACACTATATATGAAACAAATATTCCATTTTAAGTTGAAATAAAATAAATGATGATTATTGTGATCAAGGATGGATTTTTATGTTAACAGCCAACATCACTGACTCAGCCTGAGCTATTAAGGAATTTCGGGCGAGGAAATGACTGAAGCTTCTGTTTCATTTTTGCTGCCAGATGGATGGCCGACATTTAAAAGACGCGGTTTTGCGTTTAGAATCATATGACTGTATTTGGGGGATAACATGACGACAGCAACCAGCCTGAACGAACTGCAGCAGCAAATCCGCGATCGCTACGATAGCCTGAGCAAGAGGCTGCAGCAGGTTTCCCGCTATGTGCTTGATAACACCAACAGCGTGGCCTTTGATACAGTTGCTGTCATTGCCGAGCGCGCCGACGTACCGCCGTCGACGCTCATCCGCTTCGCCAATGCCTTTGACTTCACCGGTTTCAACGAGATGAAACAGCTGTTTCGCATGAACCTGGTGGAGGAGACAGCCAGCTATAGCGACCGCGCCCGGCTGTTTCGCGAAATGGAGAGCGAGGCCGTGCCGGAAACGCCGCTTGATATTTTGCAGGAATTCGCTCGATCGAATGCGCAGGCGTTACAGCAACTGGCCGCCCGCGCCGAACCGGAAATGCTGGAGCGCGCCGTGCAGTTGTTGGCCGATGCCGACACCATCTACATCGCCGGTTTACGCCGTTCCTTCAGCGTCGCGGCCTATCTGACCTATGCCCTGAGCCACCTGGAGTGCCGCCCGATTCTGCTCGACGGGATGGGTGGCATGCTGCGCGAGCAAATCAGCCGCATTAAGGCGCGAGACATCGTGGTGTCGATCAGCTTCTCGCCGTACGCGGAAGAGACGGTGATGGTCAGCGAAACCGCCGCCAGCGTCGGCGCACGTCAGATTGTGATTACGGATAGCCAGATCAGCCCGCTGGCGACGTTCAGCGATCTCTGTTTTGTGGTGAAAGAGGCACAGGTGGATGCGTTCCGCTCCCAGTCAGCAACGCTGTGCCTGGTGCAGTCGCTGGTGGTGGCGCTGGCGTACAGGTTGGGAAGTGGGGACAAATAGTCTGCATTGCCCTTTTGCCGGCCGGGAACGGCACAGCCGCCCCCCGGCATTTTGGTCAGTTCTTTATTTCAGTACACTCCGGGTAGTCTACGGATGAGAGAGCACTCAGGCGTTGCCCCGTAATCTGCAGAACGCGCAGTAGAAGCATAATGCCGCGACGGGTATCTGGATCGTTCAGCATCGAGAACACCTGCCGAAGCGAAACATCCCCTTCCCGGTTAATTTGCTCTCCCCATGCCATGCGTAGCGCAGTTCCGCCTTCCCAGCCGACAGTCACAACATCTTCAAAAACGCCGGCCAGTTTTTCGACCATCGCGTTATCGGTCATTTCAAGCAGGTCCGCCACCAGGGCGAGCAAATCAACAAGATTATTCAGGCGATTGCCGGCCATAAGCGGAGCAAGATTTTTCAGCAATTGTTCCTGTTCGCTCATCAGAACATCCCCCTCACGACACCCCAATACAGTCCACGGTTAAAACCGTTTCGCAGCATGCCACCGAGTTTTGTCGCAGGCACCGGCGTCACATCATTGCGATAGTCATATACCAGCGGCATCCCCGCCCAGAGCCCCATCTGCGCGACGGCCTGAACCCGGCCATCGTAATGATTACCGCTTCCGGGTGGTCTGCCATACAGTTCCGCCACAATATTGTCGACAATGATCGGGGCCTGGTTATGGCACGACCCGCCAGCTTTACTGATAGGGAGATCGACGGTATCGCCGATCACATAAACGCCTTCTAACCCGTAGACGCCCAGCGTTTGGTGATCCGTCGGCAACCAGCCTTCTCCATTCTGAATCTCACTGAGCCCCGTATTACGCACCGCTTCTACCGCCCTGATAGGAGGCGTGGCCATCAGGATGTCGAAGTTCTGCGAATCGCCCTCGGCGGAATACGCGATTTTGCTGTCAGGATCGACATGACTTAAGGTAAAACCGCGCTGGTGCTTTATACCTTTGGCAGCAAAAATATCCCCCAGCGCCTCCCCAACCGGACGTTGCAGGAACAGACAGTTTCGCAGTAATTGCGCTACGGTCGGATAGGTATAAACAATCTCAACCTGATTACGCACCCCACGCTGGCGCAGATAGTCGTCAACCATCAGCGTGGTTTCAATGGGGGCAATGCCGCACTGGTGGGGAACATTCGGCGTTTCCGGGAAAGAGACGGTGATAAAGATTCGTCCCTTTTTAATGGTGGCAAGTTTATGGGCTAATTGTCTGGCCGCCGCGTATTGGTAAAAATGATCGCCCACTTCAGCAAGGCCAGGGATTTTTTGTGGGAAAGGTGTACAGCCAGTAGCAATAACCAGCAGGTCCCAGTCGTAGTATTTCTTACTGGCGCTGTATAAACGACGTTGTTTAAAATCGAAAGATTCTATTTTATCGGTAATAAATTGAATTTCCGGACTCAGTAATTGCCGCTCCGGCCGGGCCAGCTCATGGTGATGAAAGAGGTTAAACGCGACGTACATAAACGCGGGTTTGTAGTAGTGCACCGGTGATTCGGATATCAGCATCAGTTCTACCTGACCGGCGGCAATTTCGCGTCGTAATTTCCTGGCCAGCAGGTTGGCGACAATCGTCCCTCCCGTGCCGCCACCGACAATCATTATGCGGTTTTTCATTCCGTTATTCGCTCATGGTAGTGAATGGGAATTCACGTAACCAGACCGCTTCACTGTTACGCTCAGCTAAAGCGTAGTAACAGAGCAATATTCCGCAATGCAATCCTTAATGAAATATTTAATTTCGGCAAGCATATCATCATCTAAAATATACGCTGCAAAATATAATTTATATCCCTATAACGTAGCCTCTGTCTGTGGTCTCTTTTGCATCATTGTTATTCACCAAAGAGCAGCTTTGTGTACTTTTTAGAGACCGCCCCGGAGCGCTGACCGTTGGTGCCATAATAACGATCTTCACGACACAGCCGTTCCTTCACATCGCAGAAAATGCCGTTAGCAAAGGTGAATTCGGTCAGATCGACATCGCTCGACGTGAACACCTCGTTTGCAGCAGCCTTCTTGCCGAGATACTTCTCGGTCAGCTCACGGGAAATTCCCTTGTCATTGGCGCATACATATCGGTCGCAGAGCACGCCTGACACTGGCGAATGGAGTTTGGCCGGGGTCCTGGCCTGAGCGGACATGGCGGACACAGCCAGCAGCGCGGCCACAAAGCATGAGAGTATTGTCTTGTTCAAGATGATAACCTCCGTTGGTTAATGAGTGTCGGATTTGTACCGGGCACGATGGAACCATCATGAGGGGCGAAAAAAAACTGGAAGGTTCTGAGTTTCAACAGGAAATGCCCTGTTTAGTTTTTTGTTGACCTAAACGGTCGTCGAAAGTTCAGGTTGGGGGTAATTGTAAGGGCCCTATTCAGGTGAGTCATGCGATTTTAAAGAGCTGAACTACTATGCTCTACACGGAGTGGGCTTGTGGGGCGGGGCGAGTCCGGTGTGAGCGAAGAGCAGACATATCGTTCAAGTCTATAGATTCTGCAGTGTTACTCACCTCGTTTTTAATAAACCACTATGTTAGTTTGTGAAGTCTATACCAGCGTTAAGGAGATGCTATGGGTGTTGAATTGCACATAACGAGAGCTGAATTTTGGGCAGATAATGAGGATGCGCAGATAACCGCTGATGAATGGCTTAGCTACATTAATAACGATAATGAATTAAGCAGATATATTATAAACGGCGATTACAACGCCTTGTGGTCAGGTCACTCTTTGTACGAAGAACCATGGCTTGACTGGAGCGCAGGTAATATTTATACCACATGGCCCGATACATACCTGTACAGAAAGATGTTGCGGATTGCAAGACACCTTAATGCCCAAGTAATGGATGATGATGGTACGATTTACAGTGACGAATCGCAGTGGGAGTATGATCCGTCAACTAATGCATAATGTCTACTGTTGGCTCGCAGAGGTTAGGCTGGCTGGTCCTCAGGTCTGCTTTGAGCGAGAAGCGGAAGTTCGCAATTTTGATCACCGCACAAGGCGCATTGCTATGTTTTGTTAAAAAATTTTTTCTATGTCTAAACACGAAAGTTACAATGGCGTTTTTATTTCAAAAAACGGTCAATTTTCCGGATTTCTTAAAATTTCTGCTCCCCAATGTCCCGGGTCGTCAGGCCAATTGCGCTAACCGGCACGCCGGCAAGCTCCGCCGAACCGACAGAGGCAACAGAAGCAACAGAAGCAACAGAAGCAACAGAAGCAACAGAAGCAACAGAAGCAACAGAAGCAACAGAAGCAACAGAAGCAACAGAAGCAACAGAAGCGGCATTTAGGGCCTAGTGGCTTGGCCTTTGCAAAAAAAAAACAACCTAAATCAAATTTTTGCAGTTAAATACTGCGCGAGTCAATAATTGACATTATTTTAGATAATTACTTTTAATGTCTTATGTGCTAATGTGATTTTCTGAATCTAAACTATTTTATTTCCCCTTTAGTTTTCTCTGAGATGCTGTCTAGTTCTTCTTGAACATTCAAATGTTAATTATAAGGACATCAAAGTGACTAAATATATTTTCAGTATCAATGATTTAATTTTATCAAAAAACGCACAATTTTTTAAGTTAAAGAAATCTTTATCAAGAAATAAAATAATAAATCTTTTTAGAAGCATCTCCTCGATAAAAGATGGTGCCTTTCTTATAAAGAAAATTAAATCTGAAGCTGTTGTAGGCGATGAAAATTTAACTTACTCTTTGGTATCCTTTAAAATTATGGAAGAGCCTTCATTTCTACAAGGCACTAGCATTTCAGAAAGCAAGTATGCATATCTAATGATCTTGGAAGTTCAGGATTTTTTAATAATATCGAAGAAAAATGTTGATGCAATTGAAAGCGAGTTAGAAAAGTTCATAGAATACTTTGAGTTTGATAAATTTTCAAACTTTAATGGAAGACTGAATCCAGAGTATGAAAAAATTAGCATGAGGAATATGTCACTTTCAGATGCAGTGATAAGAAATAGAACAGTGGAAGCAAAAAATCTAAGTGGCATTCTTTCTCCTAACACGACTGGACGTTCAATTCCAAGGGTATTTAGAGTCAAGACGGGAAATGATATATTTACTTTGACGCCAAATACTTCACGAATAGGATACAAAGATAAAAAAGTGGATTTTTTTAATTTCTGCTCATGGGCAATAGCCACAGTAAATGAATTATCCAACACAGCCTCATTGTCAAGTAAGTTAATGGCAGGTTTCTCTTCCCCAATTACTTTGAGTGAATTATTAGCAAAAAAAGTCAAGCCAAAAGCTATTTTTATAGATCTTAGCGAATTGGATGATATGGTACGTGGTACGTCCCATAATTTGACACTAACAAAAGACCTGCCTCATGGAGCGGTGACGTTAAGTTCCGTTGAACTTGATAAATTTTTCAATGGATTTAAATCATCATATTTATTAGATGGTGAAACGCTAACCAATTTAAGAATCAAATTCAAATGTCGTCTAAGATTCAATACTAAAGTTGTTACTATAGTATCCAAATATCTCGATGGCATAATGATTAATGAAAATGGTTCTCAGTTAATGTCGCTTAGTAAATATATTAACAACTTTAAGCCATTCACTATAACCTTCGATTCCCCCCAATATTGCTATCATGGTCGTTCGTGTTTTGAAGATAAGACAATGTTAAATAATTTGAATATTTTCCTGTCCGTTTTTGATGATAGCTTTGATTTTTCAACAATCAGATCGGAAAAAGAGAAAGATGATAAACAATCTTATCCAGCAAATATTAAAAGATTTCCAGTGAGATCGCTATTTAGACGAGTGGAAAACATCTATTCAAATAAAGGTGTTATTGTGATTTGTGACGATATGAATGATGAGTGGGCCGACCACATTGTGCTGGATATCACAACAGGAAATCCATCCATAAAGTTTATTCATTCTAAATATATTAAAAAAGAGAGTTATGGCGCCAGTAAGTTTCATGAAGTTATAAGTCAAGCTTTGAAAAATATTGGTAGGTTGCATTCACCAAAAGAACTCTACCTTGATAAGTATGATAATGAGTGGTCTTTAAAATATTTACAAACGCAGATTAGTAGAGTTAGACCAATTGACACATCCAGGAAAGACATTGAGTTAGCTCTTGACAAAATTAATGAAAGTCCGAAAACTAATAGGGAGTTAATATTAGCCGCTCCTTTTTTAAGGAAACAAACATTAATCGATGAGTTGGAAATCATCAAGGAAAATCAGTCAGCCAAACCTTATACTGTTCAGCTAATCTGGCTTATAAATACATTTTTGAGTGCATGTATTGAGTACGGAGTAAAACCCAGTATTTTATGTAAGAAGTGAACTGAATTATCCAAGGCTGGCTGTTTATATAAGCCAGCTTGCTTTCTTTAATACTTAGGAATTTAAGTTAAAGTGAAACCACACCCACTTATAACATGTCTAACTTTAGCCAAATTACTAAATCCATTATTCCGCCTCACAATTCCTTAATTTATACTAGAAATTTCCCGCGCAATAAATAGCAAGTCATTGATAAAAATGGTATGAAACTGAACGCAAAGTACCAAGTGGGTGAAGAAGAAGAGGTATATGGCCTGATATTTGAGCCCTAAGGACCGGCGCATAGAAAAAAGATTATGATGTTGCCCTCGATTATATCGTTGAACGACTTATTTATTCCGGGGTAAAAAAAGTCGTTGTGTATTTGACCTCATCACTAATTAGAAGACATATACCATCTATAGCTGAAAGAAAAATACATACTGGTGATGTATTTTTCTTTAGTGGGAAACTACCATTCCGATATTCTCTAAGAAATGTGTATTTATCAGACTCATTTGAGCAGCACTGGTAAAAAAGATGCACCATCAGGGAACAGAACTAAGCAAGCAATGATAAATGTTCCTGGTGTCAATAGTGCTGAGTTTTGGAAACCTATCATATACGGAGATACATCAGCGCTTTTCGAGCCTATAAATGATTAGAGTGTTCTAAGTAAAATGATCAGTAAGCAAATAAAAGTTCCTTTGAACGAACCCGAGGGATATAAAAAATTGGAACATTAAAAAGAGTTCAGAAGGTTTATATTCGGGATCCTGCTGTTAAAGTTTGGGTATTGTAAAAAAAGAGTAAGGGAGTTTGTGAAAGATGTGGTGAAAATGCACCGTTCTTAATAAATGGCGATACCCAATATCTCGAAGCCCATCATGTGATACCAGTCTCTTTATCTGGTGCTGACACCATAAGCAATTGTATTGCACTATGCCCGAATTGCCATCGGGCATTGCATTACAGCCAAAATTCGGAAGAGTTGATCGAGGAACTTCTTATAAACATAAAAAGATTGCAAAGATGAGTGTTTTGTTTTACTGGGGTACTTATAGGTGAGCAACATCCGCTCCTGGCCATATAGGAAGTACTAGGAAAGGGTGATTAGTGGCGGAAATTACACTGGTATCAACAGCGGCAGTTTTTTTATGCCCTGCTTCAAGGTAGCGCTGCATGGCGTATCTCAATTTGCATCTCTCAGGTATTCACCCCAGCGAGCAGCCAGTTTGTCTTTGTTCAGGCGGTAATGCATTGGGGTGATCACACGGCCTTCATATTCCTCAAACTCAATGCCTGGTTTGAAATGAACAGTCATTGTCTCAGGATTAATTCCCATCTTGTTCGCGTCAAACAGGCGGTGCAGAGTAGGTGACAGCAGAATGCCGTTGCTCGCGCTGTAATCCCCTTTGGCCGCGCTTTCAATGTGAGCGGCATCCAGTACACCGCCCAGGTGTTTACCGGACACGGCACAACGGTAACCGAAGTTGTAGCAAAGCTCTGCTTTAAACTCAGCCTGGATTGCCGCATCGCGCTGACGCACCAGACGTTCGGAGGAGCCGCCTTTCAGCTCGCGGCCATCGCGCAGCGGGTTGATATCCTGCTCTCCCAGCTCCTCCATATCTTTCGGCGTTTCGATGCTGATATCCAGCGTCTGGCGGAGGTTTGATAAGCGCGCTTCTTTAAATGGATCGTGAGATACCGGTAATGGTGCGGTCAACTCTACGGCGGCCGTTTCGTTAATAATCTCCGGCGCGACAACAACTGAATCATTTGCTCCAGGTGCGGTAATTGCAGCAGCCAAGTACTGTGCGAGCAGTTGCTCTGCCGTATAACCACTTTCATGGTGTTTATGTACGAACATCGCAAACTCGTGACGGCTTGCAACGGGAACCATCTTCATGGCCTTCTCAATACCCGTCAGTTTGCGCCTCATGGTGGCCTCTCTAGGCTTAGGCAGCGGAAGATCGTATCTTTTAATGGTAGCCGCTGGCGTGTCAGCCCCCTCTAACCGCTTCTCGTTTCCGCTAAAGCTGATAACTTCAGGCTTAGCTACTGGGTTCTGATGTAATACCGCTCCAAAGGTCAATTTCTTTTGAGGTGCGGATGACCGTGACGCGTCGCGTGCAATCGTCCACGCATCCACTTTGCTGCTAGCGGGCTTTTTTTTCAGCAGATGAAGGGTTTTGGCTCTGAGTTTGCCCGGTTTCTGGCGGTTATCCACGGTAGCCGGTGTGGCTAGCGGCGGGACGCGCGATGCTACAATCTTTTCCGCGCTGGCTCTGCTTTGCTGTTGATGTTCTTTGGCTCGAAGGCGTTTAACCTCTATAGTACGGCACTGGCCGACCAACGTATCTCGTTCCATATCGTACGTGATTTCAGCGACGTTTTTTCCGCGTGCCAACTGGATGGTGATATTCTTCCAAATAGAAACGCCCAAGTACTGACTTTTCCCGATCTTGAGGTTGGCCATAACCTCATCGGCTTGCTTATGACGCTGATCTTCCAGCTTGCGTGCTGCAATCTGCTCAGGTGTTATGTAGTTTTTCGCCTTGCGTTTCTTCGCCATTGTTGCCTCTTGCCCGATAGCCACTGGGGTGATTAGTTAAGGTATGTACTTTCACCTTAACTTATAGAAAACACAGGCCTCATTTTACAGTTGATATGTTCCCCGTTACTCAACACAAACTGATATCAACAACATCTGCTCCTGGCACAGAGCAGACAGAGCAGATACAGAAGCATGATGTCCGCTGTGAGCGAGGTGCGAACGCTGATCTTTCATCTTTGTACGATTTACGCTCTGGCCTGATCTGACGTATATATCATAGATACAGGAACTCGCAAGCATGATCGGAGATGGCATATGCTGATATATAACGTTTTTGGACGGCATATTGGTGTTCAACGTAAGCATGATCGGTGGCTGGTATTTCGTGCTGACCTGACGGAGAGAAAGTTTTCTCGACTCTATGACATCGCTATTCCTGACGATATGACTGAAGGTGAGATTGCCGGCTGGCTGGGTGACATTTTCCATGAAACCGCAACCGATCGTCATCCAAATGTGGAACGCATCGAATAAGGATTTAATGGATAGCATTACGTTGCGCCCGCTCCTGGCACTCACCTGAGATGGTCTTGCCAGCCATGGCCCAAAAAAAAGCCCGCAATCTGCGGGCTTAGAGATAATTTAGAACCTGTTAGTACCAGACTTTTCCGGTTGGGAAATCATTCCCACTCAATCGTAGCCGGTGGCTTACCGCTGATGTCATACACCACGCGGGAAATACCGTTAACTTCGTTGATGATGCGGTTAGACACGCGGCCTAAGAAGTCATACGGCAGGTGCGCCCAGTGCGCGGTCATGAAGTCGATGGTTTCCACCGCACGCAGGGAAACAACCCAGTCGTACTTACGGCCATCGCCCATTACGCCTACAGAGCGAACCGGCAGGAACACGGTGAACGCCTGGCTCACTTTGTTGTACAGGTCAGCTTTGTGCAACTCTTCGATGAAGATCGCGTCCGCGCGACGCAGCAGGTCGCAGTACTCTTTCTTCACTTCACCCAGCACGCGCACGCCCAGACCCGGGCCCGGGAACGGGTGACGGTAGAGCATGTCGTACGGCAGACCCAGTTCCAGACCGATCTTACGCACTTCGTCTTTGAACAGCTCGCGCAGCGGTTCAACCAGACCCATCTTCATCTCTTTCGGCAGGCCGCCCACGTTGTGGTGAGATTTGATAACGTGTGCTTTACCGGTTGCGGAGGCCGCAGACTCGATCACGTCCGGGTAGATGGTGCCCTGCGCCAGCCACTTCACGTCGTCCAGCTTCAGCGCTTCTTCGTCGAACACTTCCACGAACACGCGGCCGATGATTTTACGTTTCGCTTCAGGATCGTTCTCACCTTTCAGCGCGTCCAGGAAGCGCTGCTCGCCTTCCACGTGAACGATGTTCAGACCGAAGTGGTCACCAAACATGTCCATAACCTGCTGGGCTTCGTTCAGACGCAGCAGACCGTTGTCGACGAAGACACAGGTCAGGTTTTTGCCGATGGCGCGGTGCAGCAGCATCGCGGTCACGGAGGAGTCCACGCCGCCGGAGAGGCCGAGGATCACTTTGTCATCGCCAACCTGCTGGCGGATACGCTCAACGGCGTCGTCGATGATTTTTGCCGGGGTCCACAGGGCTTCACACTGGCAGATGTCACGCACGAAGCGCTCCAGCATGCGCATACCCTGACGGGTGTGAGTCACTTCCGGGTGGAACTGCACGCCGTAGAAGCGTTTTTCTTCGTTTGCCATGATGGCGAACGGACAGCTCTCGGTGCTGGCAACGGTCACGAAGTCAGACGGGATGGCGGTGACTTTGTCGCCGTGGCTCATCCACACGTCCAGCAGCGGTTTGCCGTCTGCGGTCAGGGAGTCTTCGATACCGCGCACCAGCGCGCTGTCGGTGACAACTTCTACCTGCGCGTAGCCAAACTCACGCTCGTTAGATCCTTCGACGTGGCCGCCAAGCTGCATTGCCATGGTCTGCATGCCGTAGCAAACGCCGAATACCGGCACGCCAGCTTCGAACACGTACTGCGGTGCGCGCGGGCTGTTCTCTTCGGTGGTGCTTTCCGGTCCGCCGGACAGGATGATGCCGCTTGGATTGAATTCGCGAATCTGTGCTTCCGTGACATCCCACGCCCACAGTTCACAGTAAACGCCCAGTTCACGTACGCGACGCGCCACCAGCTGAGTGTACTGAGAACCAAAGTCCAGGATGAGAATGCGATGTTTATGAATGTTTTCCGTCATTGACGCTAATTCCGAGGCAAGTGAAACAAAAACAGAGCGCCCGGCAGGAGCCGGGCGCGGAAACTTATCAGGAGCCCAGACGGTAGTTCGGGGACTCTTTGGTGATCGTCACGTCGTGAACGTGGCTCTCCTGGATACCCGCACCGCTGATGCGTACGAATTCCGCTTTAGTACGCAGCAGGTCAATGGTACCACAGCCGGTCAGACCCATACAGGAGCGCAGGCCGCCCATCTGCTGGTGAATGATCTCTTTCAGACGGCCTTTATAGGCAACGCGACCTTCGATACCTTCCGGTACCAGTTTGTCAGCGGCGTTATCGGTCTGGAAGTAACGGTCAGAGGAACCTTTGGACATCGCGCCCAGAGAGCCCATACCGCGGTAAGATTTGTAAGAACGGCCCTGGTAGAGTTCGATTTCACCCGGGGATTCTTCGGTACCAGCCAGCATAGAGCCTACCATCACCGCAGCAGCACCTGCGGCGATCGCTTTGGCGATGTCACCAGAGAAGCGGATACCGCCGTCAGCGATAACCGGAATACCGGTGCCTTCCAGTGCTTCAACCGCGTCAGACACTGCAGTGATCTGTGGAACGCCCACGCCGGTGACGATACGGGTAGTACAGATGGAGCCAGGACCGATACCCACTTTCACCGCGCTGCAACCAGCGTCAGCCAGTGCGCGAGCACCTGCGCCCGTCGCCACGTTACCGCCGATGATCTGCAGATCAGGGTATTTAGCACGGGTATCACGAATACGTTGCAGAACGCCTTCAGAGTGGCCGTGAGAGGAGTCAATCAGCAGCACGTCAACGCCCGCAGCAACCAGCGCATCAACACGCTCTTCGTTACCGGCACCCGCGCCAACTGCAGCACCTACGCGCAGACGGCCATGCTCGTCTTTACAGGCGTTAGGTTTACGTTCTGCTTTCTGGAAATCTTTAACGGTGATCATGCCTCGCAGGTGGAAGTTCGCATCCACAACCAGCGCTTTCTCAACGCGTTTTTCGTGCATTTTAGCGAACACGACGTCACGGGCTTCGCCTTCACGAACGGTTACCAGACGCTCTTTCGGTGTCATATAAACACTGACAGGCTGGTTCAGGTCGGTCACGAAACGCACGTCACGACCGGTAATGATACCGACCAGTTCGTTGGCTTCAGTCACAACCGGGTAACCGGCAAAGCCGTTACGTTCGGTCAGGGCTTTCACTTCGTGCAGGGTAGTGGTTGGCAGAACGGTCTGTGGGTCAGACACGATACCGGATTCATGTTTCTTCACGCGGCGAACTTCTTCTGCCTGACGCTCGATAGACATGTTTTTGTGAATAAAGCCGATGCCACCTTCCTGTGCCAGGGCGATAGCCAGGCGCGCTTCAGTCACGGTGTCCATTGCCGCAGAGAGCATAGGAATGTTCAGGCGAATGGTTTTCGTCAACTGCGTGCTGAGATCGGCAGTATTCGGCAGAACAGTGGAGTGAGCGGGAACAAGGAGGACGTCGTCAAACGTCAGTGCTTCTTTAGCGATACGTAGCATGGGCAATATCTCTGACCTGGGTGGTTAAATATTGCCGTGGCATTATACAGAGCGTAACCGATTGCATCCACACTTTTTTATAAAAAAACCTTGCACTCCCCTCTCAGCAGGTTACTATCGACTGAATAACTTGCTGATTTAGAATTTGATCCCGCTCACATGTTATCCTCTCAAACCCCTTCAATTTTTACTGTTAGCCGCCTTAATCAAACGGTTCGTTTACTGCTTGAGCAGGAAATGGGGCAAGTGTGGATCAGCGGTGAGATCTCAAACTTCACGCAGCCGTCATCCGGTCACTGGTACTTTACGCTAAAAGACGATACCGCCCAGGTGCGCTGCGCGATGTTCCGCAACAGCAACCGTCGCGTGACGTTCCGTCCTCAGCACGGCCAGCAGGTTCTGGTGCGCGCCAATATCACGTTGTATGAGCCGCGCGGCGACTATCAGATTATCGTCGAGAGCATGCAGCCTGCGGGCGAAGGCTTGCTACAGCAGAAGTATGAACAGCTAAAAGCAAAACTCTCGGAAGAGGGGTTGTTCGACCAGCAGTTCAAAAAGCCCCTGCCGTCTCCTGCCCACTGCGTTGGGGTTATTACTTCAAAAACCGGTGCGGCCCTGCACGATATTTTGCACGTGCTTAAGCGTCGTGACCCTTCTCTGCCCGTAATCATCTACCCAACCGCCGTACAGGGTGACGATGCACCGGGCCAGATTGTCCGCGCCATTGAACTGGCGAATGCGCGTCAGGAGTGCGACGTGCTGATAGTCGGACGTGGCGGCGGCTCGCTGGAAGACCTGTGGAGCTTTAACGACGAACGTGTCGCACGGGCGATTTTCGCAAGCCATATCCCTGTCGTGAACGCCGTCGGGCACGAAACGGACGTCACCATAGCGGATTTTGTTGCGGATTTACGCGCCCCTACGCCTTCCGCAGCAGCGGAAGTGGTGAGCCGCAACCAGCTGGAACTGCTGCGTCAGCTTCAGAACGGCCAGCAACGTCTGGAAATGGCAATGGACTACTTCCTCGCAAACCGTACCCGTCGTTTTACCCAGCTTCATCATCGACTGCAGCAGCAGCACCCACAACTGCGACTGGCGCGTCAGCAGACCGTCCTGGAGCGCCTGCGTCAGCGTATGAATTTCGCGCTGGATAACCAGCTCAAGCGTGCGGTGTCGCGTCAGCAGCGCGTCACGCAGCGCCTGAACCAGCAGAACCCACAGCCGAAAATTTATCGCGCGCAAACGCGGATCCAGCAGCTTGAATATCGTCTGGCAGAGAATATCCGTACACGACTGAGCTCAACCCGCGAACGCTTTGGCAATGCGGTGACCCATCTTGAAGCGGTCAGCCCCCTCTCCACGCTGGCGCGCGGCTATAGCGTGACGACGGCGACAGACGGCAAAGTGCTGAAGCAAACTAAACAGGTGAATACCGGTGATGTGCTGACGACACGTCTTTCAGACGGTTGGGTTGAAAGCGAAGTGAAATCAATTAAACCGGTGAAAAAAACGCGCCAGCGTAAAACCGGATAATTCTTCGCCGGTTACTTACTATACTGCTGCTATTCCCTTTTTTAATAAGGAGAGCAGCATGTCCCATCGTCATAGCGTTATTCCCCCTTATATTCTTCGTCGTATTATCGAAAGCGGTTCAGAGCCGCAACAGCGCTGCGCCCGCCAGACCTTAACCCATGTCCAGACGCTGATGGCCCACATGCCGGGAAAACCTGCCGCGCCGCACGTGAATAAAGCCGGACAGCTGGAGCGCGATATTTACGACGCGAAGCAGACCCAGGAACTGCCGGGTTCGCAGGTGCGTTACGAAGGCCAGTCTTCAAACGGTGATGTGGCGGTGGATGAAGCATACGATTATTTGGGTATTACCCATGATTTCTTCTGGAAAGAATATCAGCGTGACTCACTCGATAATAAAGGGCTTATTTTGACCGGTACCGTGCATTACGGTCGGGAATATCAGAACGCCTTCTGGAACGGTCAGCAGATGGTATTCGGCGACGGTGACGAGGAAATCTTTAACCGCTTTACCATCGCCATCGACGTGGTGGCACATGAGTTGAGCCACGGTGTGACTGAAACCGAAGCCGGGCTTATCTATTTTGAACAGTCTGGCGCGCTGAACGAGTCGCTGTCAGACGTGTTTGGAACCCTGGTCAAACAGTATCATCTGAAGCAAACCGCCGACAAAGCAGACTGGCTCATTGGTGAAGGGCTGCTTGCAAAAGGAATCAACGGTAAAGGGCTGCGCTCGATGTCTGAACCCGGTACTGCCTACGACGATCCGCTGCTCGGCAACGATCCGCAGCCCGCGCACATGAAAAATTTCATTACAACGCGCGAGGATAACGGCGGCGTCCACCTGAATTCCGGCATTCCCAACCGGGCATTTTATCTGGCCGCGACGGCGATCGGCGGCTACGCCTGGGAAAAAGCGGGTTATGCCTGGTACGACACAGTTTGCGATCGCAATCTGGCGCAGGATGCGGATTTTGAGGCCTTCGCAAAACTGACGATAGCGCACGGAGAGAAACGCTCCGGTGGCGACGTTGGAGCGGCCATTAAGCAAGCCTGGGAACAGGTGGGAGTGCTGTAAATGCAGGTTCCGGAACTGACGGATGACGCCGTAGTTGAGCTGGCCCGTGAAGGCGGCGTCGCTTTTATTCCTAAGCTGAGCGGCCAGCGTACCATCGCGCTTTCTTCGCTCAATGAGGCTCAGCGCCAGCGCGTGGTGAGCATCCTGGAGCAGGCCTTTCCGCGCGGTCAGCCGCCGGGACAAGCCTCGTCACCCGGCAGCGGCGACCAGCGCTATTTCCGCATCCAGATTATCTGGACCGGGCAAAATCAGGCGCACTACGCCGATATCATCGTGCTGGTACCGGAGCAGGAGGCGCCCGAGTCGCTGATCGAGCTGTGGCAGAAAGGCGAAGGCTGCGTGTGCGATTAGCCTTCGGCCTGAACGAACTCCACGCGTTTTTTAGAGATAAGACCGTGGCCGTTCTGGCAGAAATAGTCCACCGCGCCGCAGGCTTTTAATACCTGGAGCGGCTGATGGCATTCCGGGCAACGGGCTTCAAGCGCAATGTCTTTATTACAGCTGTCGCAATGTGCCACCCCGTTCAGGGGCTCAAGCTGTGTCTGGCAATCCGGGCAGGTAATCGTCATAGTGACTCCTTTAGCGCATTCATGTCTGTGATAATTTTACCACGTTGCGTTCAGTGCGGGCCACGCAACTGTTGCTGCAAGGTCAGCAGCAGCGTCACTTCATCGATCCTGCGGCGCGTGGTGCGACTCACCTCTTGCGGAGCCCGTTCATACAGACTCCTGACGCCCAGAATATGCTCTGCAAGACAGTGTTCGTAGATTGTGCCGGGAATTTTCCAGCATTGACGGGTCTCGCCATTTATCAGCTCCAGCACATCTTCTGTGCCGTGCCGGTCGTAGCTGATAGTGCCCCCGTCCCTCAAGCAGAGCCGTAAACCTTTTTGCCCGCCCGCGGGTCCCGCGTATTTGTTAAGCCAGATATCCACCGGCACGCCGCTGATGCAGCCCTGAAGATGCGCCTCGCCTTCCGCAGTGGTCAGGTCGCCTTTTGCGATTTCGCGACCCAGCCGGTCTTTAGCCGTGACGACCTGCAACGTCATATCGTCATGGCCTCCCAGATAACGCACCGTTTCGCGCAGCATCGCCAGCACGTGCGTACCGATATCCAGAATCACGCCATCAGGATGGCAAAGCGTACGGGTATCCGGCTCGCCCGTGGCAAAGTTAAGCGCGATGGGTTCTCCAGCTACGTTATAGCCACTCGGCTCCTGCAAAAAACCGTCGATTTTGACGATGTCAGAAATATTGCCCACCAGCGACCGCTTCACCGTTTCAATGCGCGCCATCCAGTGGTCGAGCGCCAGCACGCGAGATGCCACACCGGGTTTTGCCAGCAGCGCGTTGAGCTTTTCTATTTGGGGAAGCGTGGCGACTACCGGTTTTTCAACCACAATGCGTGGAACGGGCGAGGCAATCGCCTGCTCCAGCACCTCAAGATGATGCAGCGATGCAGTGGTGATAAACAGGGTATCCAGCGGTATAGCAAGAAGTTCCGCAAGGGAAGTGCAGCGCGTAACGCCTTCAGGGTGCTTTGCGGGAAGAACATCAAACCCGAAACAACGAACCGAGTGACCAAAAAGATGTCGCAACGCGGGCATATACGCGGTTTCCACTACCGCGCCAAGACCAACAAATCCTAACTGCATAATTTCACCTCAGGGAATACAGTGCCGGGGCGTAACGTCTGCCCCGGCACACTGAGGTTTATCAGGCGTTAGCAGCCGGTTTAGTCTGCGCATTTTCCAGCATACGACGCACTGGAACAATGAGGACGATCAGTACCGCGGCACAAATCAGCAGCGCGACAGAACAGCGAGCAAAGAGATCCGGCAGCATATCCAGCTGGTCGGCCTTCACGTGACCGCCAATCAGGCCCGCAGCCAGGTTCCCCAGCGCACTGGCGCAGAACCACAAGCCCATCATCTGACCACGCATTCTCTCTGGCGCCAGCAATGTCATGGTCGCCAGGCCTATCGGGCTCAGGCACAGTTCGCCGAGCGTCAGCATCAGGATACTGCCCACCAGCCAGAACGGCGACACGCCCGCGCCACCATTACTCAGCACGTTTTCTGCCGCCAGCATCATCAGGCCAAAACCTGCCGCAGCACACAGAATACCGATAACAAACTTGGTGATACTGCTCGGACGAATGTTCATGCTCGCAAGCTTCGGCCATGCCCAGCTAAATACCGGTGCCAGCAGGATGATGAACAGGGCGTTAATTGACTGGAACCACACCGCCGGGATTTCGAAATCACCGATCATGCGGTTAGTGTAGTCGTTGGCGAACAGGTTGAACGAGGTTGGCTTCTGCTCAAACGCAGACCAGAAGAAGGCCGCAGAGATCAGCAGAATAAAACAGACCAGCAGTCTGGCGCGCTCTTTACGGTTCAGGCCTGCAAAAACAAACAGATAAATAAAGTAGAGGGCCACGGACGCCGCAATCACGTAAACCAGTACGCTGGCTACCGCGACCGGGTTAATCACAATCACGCCCTGGGCGATCAGCGTGACGATCGTCGCCACACCTGCGGCCAGCGCCAGGAGCCACACGCCCACGCCGTTACGCTTCACAACCGGGCTGTTCCAGGTGGAGTCCAGACCGACTTCGCTGTCATAGCGTTTCATCGCCGGAACGGCAAACACGCGGAAGATAATCAGCGCGACCAGCATCCCGATACCGCCAATACCAAAGCCCCAGTGCCAGCCGTGGGTTTTGATCAGCCAGCCGGAAATCAGTGGCGCGATGAACGAGCCCATGTTGATGCCCATGTAGAACAGCGAGAATCCGCCGTCACGACGCGCGTCACCTTTTTTGTACAGAGTACCGACCATCACCGAGATACAGGTTTTGAACAGACCAGAGCCGAGCACGATGAACATCAGGCCGATAAAGAACAGGTTATCGCCCATGATGGCCGACAGCGCGATCGACAGGTGACCGAGCGCAATCAGAATCGAACCGTACCAGACGGCTCTCTGCTGGCCGAGCCAGTTATCGGCCAGCCAGCCACCCGGCAGTGCGGCCAGATACATGGTCCCGGCAAAGATACCGACAATCGCCGAGGCGTTTTCGCGCGCCAGCCCCATCCCGCCGTCATATACGGTGGCGGCCATAAACAGGATCAGTAACGGGCGAATGCCGTAAAACGAGAAACGCTCCCACATCTCGGTGAAGAACAGAGAACCGAGCGGATACGGATGGCCGAAGAACGTTCGGCTTTCTTTTTGATTAACAGAGGATTGCATAATTCTCCCGAAAGGTATGTCGTCGTGCTTGTAAACACCAGCAAGTACGCCGGTCAGTTACGTATCTGACCGATTTTTTACATGTGGCGAAAAGTTAGTTAACCATTTGATAACCAGGCGCTAGTTTTGTCTAGTACCGGACCCCGGACTTTAAGATGAAAATTCGACTATTGTCTACTTTCTTAGATTTAAACTTGGTTAAAAGTGAATAGTGATTGACTTCACACAGAGAAAACCGACGGTATGATTGAGCGAAAAAAAAGCCCGCGATAAACGCGGGCTTTGGTGAGATCTGCAATGATTATTTGCTTTTCTTAATGTGTTTAATCAAACGCTTACGCTTACGCATCTGGTTTGGCGTCAGGGTGTTGCGCTTGTTGGCGAACGGGTTTTCCCCTTCCTTAAACTGGATACGGATAGGCGTACCCATCACGTCGAGCGATTTACGGAAGTAGTTCATCAGATAGCGCTTGTAGGAGTCCGGCAGGTCTTTCACCTGGTTGCCGTGAATCACCACGATTGGCGGGTTATAACCACCGGCGTGGGCATATTTCAGCTTCACGCGACGACCGCGCACCAGCGGCGGCTGATGGTCTTCTGCAGCCATGTTCATGATGCGGGTCAGCATGGCGGTACTCTGACGACGGGTGGAGCTGTCATACGCTTCACGCACCGATTCGAACAGGTTACCCACGCCGCTGCCGTGCAGCGCGGAGATGAAGTGCACGCGAGCAAAGTCGATGAAGCCCAGACGGAAGTCGAGGGTCTCTTTCACCTGCTCTCTCACTTCATTGCTCAGGCCATCCCATTTGTTGACCACGATAACCAGTGAGCGCCCACTATTGAGGATGAAGCCGAGCAGAGAGAGATCCTGATCGGAGATACCTTCGCGAGCATCAATAACCAGCAGCACCACGTTGGCATCTTCAATCGCCTGCAGGGTTTTGATAACGGAGAATTTTTCCACCACATCGGTGATTTTTCCACGCTTACGTACGCCTGCGGTGTCGATGAGGACATACTCACGCTCATCGCGCTGCATAGGGATGTAGATACTGTCACGGGTGGTGCCCGGCATGTCGTAAACGACCACGCGTTCTTCACCCAGGATACGGTTAGTAAGCGTAGACTTACCTACGTTTGGACGACCCACGATAGCCAGCTTGATCGGCAGATCCTGCGGGTTGAAGTCGTCTTCAGGCTCTTCTTCTTCGCCCTCTTCTCCGTCTTCAAACTGCGCCCAGTATTCGGCGTCTTCGTCCACCTCTTCTGGCGGGTTAACTTCGTCGACCCACGGCAGCAGAACGGTTTCCAGCAGGCTGGTTACGCCACGGCCATGCGATGCCGCAATTGGGTAGATTTCGCCCAGGCCCAGAGACCAGAAATCCGCGATTGCCTGATCGGCATCGATGCCGTCAGTTTTGTTCGCCACCAGGAAGGTCGGCTTTTCGCGTGAACGCAGATGTTTGGCGATAGCGGAGTCCGCTGGCATCAGGCCAGCACGGGCATCCACCATGAAAAGCACCACATCGGCCTCTTCAATTGCCAGCAGCGACTGCTCTGCCATGCGGGTTTCAACACCATCTTCAGTGCCGTCAATACCACCGGTATCAATACAGATGAACTCGCGTCCTTCTACTTCTGCACGACCGTACTTACGGTCACGCGTCAGCCCCGGGAAATCCGCAACCAGCGCATCACGGGTGCGTGTTAAACGGTTAAAAAGAGTGGATTTTCCAACGTTAGGGCGCCCGACAAGCGCGACCACAGGTACCATGTTTGAAGCCTCATAAAATTCAAAATAACGTCGCTTTCGCGGCGTTTTTAAAAATGTCAAAACGGCTCCTGAATGAACAGGAGCCGTTTAGTATACTACAACCGCCGGGTAATTAACGCGTGATCGCGTACAGCGTGCCGTCTTTTGCCTGAATCAGCAGTTTACCATCGGCCACAACCGGATCGGTCAGGAAACCAGAGCTGTCGACTTTTTGCTGTGCAACAAAGCGACCATTTTCTGGATCAATCCAGTGCATATACCCTTCGCTGTCACCAACCACCAGGCTACCGTTGTACAGCGCTGGCGCTGTCAGCAGACGGTGCAGCAGATCGCTTTGCGTCCACAGCGTCACGCCACCTTCGGTGCTCAGCGCCAGCAGACGGTCGTTCTGGTCAACCATATAGATGCGGTTACCCTCAACGATGAAATCATTCACCGAGCCCAGCTCACGTTTCCACATGATCTGGCCGCTGCGCAGATCCAGCGCAGTCAGGTTACCGTTATAGGCCAGCGCGTAAACCACACCGTTAACGATAACCGGCGTTGTGTCGACGTCGCTCAGACGGTCAATTTCCGTTGAGCCCGTAGCCTGAGAGATACGCTGCTGCCAGATCATCTGGCCTTGCTGCATCAGCACTGCGCTCACGCGACCGTTGTCACCGCCGACAATGGCAGCACCAAACGCGGTAGCCGGTGCGGATTCGCCGCGCAGAGAAAGCGCTGGCATATCCAGGTTAACGGTCCATTTCACCAGTCCGTCCGCTTCGTTCAGCGCCTGCAGCTGACCGTTGCTGGTATGAATCAGCACCAGGCCGTCACTCACCACCGGACGAGACAGGGATTCACCCGCCACGGTCGTTTGCCAGGCAATGGAGCCGTCGCTGCTGTTCAGGGCATAAACCTGTGCTTTTTCGCTGCCCACGTAGACATGACCACCGGCAACCGTCAGGCCACCAGACAGCAGTGCAGGTTTACGGGAGAACCAGCCGTCTTTTTCCGCCAGGTTAATCGACCACACTTCTTTTCCGTCATCAGCGTTCACCGCTTTCACGGTACCTTTGCGGTCAGCCGCATAGATTACGCTGTCGGCAAAGGCCGGATGAAGGTTGGAATAGAAATCACCAATCCCATCACCCACGGAGGTGCTCCACGCAGTGGATGGGGTAAACTGGTTTTCAACCGTCGGCAGTGGGGACATTTTCACAACGTCTTCTTCGCCACTGAACAGTGAACAACCACTCAATAACGTAACAGAAAGCAGTCCTGGCAGAAGTAATTTACGCAATTGCATCGGGTCCCTCTCAGACGGACAAATTATTTATTTTCATCTGCATCATTTCGCTCAGCGCAGGTGATGCCTGACTATCCACGCCAGCTTGCCACGCTTTACGCGCGCCCGCTTTGTCACCTTTGCTCAGCAGTGCTTCACCGCGCAGATCGGCAACGATGGCAGCAAAACCCTCACCTTTGATGGTATCGAGCGTTTTCAGCGCGTCGTCAGCTTTTTTCTGCTGAACCTGGATACGTGCCAGACGAAGGTTGATAACCGCTTTCAGGTTTTCATCGCTGGCGGCCGCAAGGCCCTGAGACAGCTGAGCAGCCGCTTTATCCAGTTCGTTCTTATCAACGTACTGCTGTGCTACTTCCAGTGCAGCCAGTGCACCGTAGGTGTTTTTGTTATCAGCCGCAAACTTTTCGGCTGCCGTCAGCGTTTGTGGCTGATCGGCTCGAATTGCGCTCACGGTATTTTCATAGGACAGGGACGCGCCACGCGCGGAATCCGCCTGATGATTGTTCCAGTAACGCCAGCCTATCAGCGCACCGACACCTAAAATAACCCCAACAACCAGCGCTTTGCCGTTTTCAGCGAAGAAGCGTTTAATCGCGTCGACCTGATCGTGTTCGTTCTCGTAAATTTCCACGCAGTCCTTCTCCTTAGCCTAATAGAGTGCGCAAGTGCGCCGCAACGCCGTCCTGCGTTACCGTTGTCTGCTCACCAGAGCGCAGGTCTTTCACTACTACTTCGCCGTTAGCCACTTCGGACTCGCCCAGCACCAGTGCAATACTTGCGCCCCACTTATCGGCACGAGCAAACTGTTTTTTAAAGTTGCCGCCGCCGTGGTTGGTCATCAGCTTAACCTCCGGCAGTGCATCGCGCACGCGTTCAGCAAGCTGCATCGCCGCAGACTGCGTATCCGCACCTGAGGCCACCAGGTATATATCGACAACGGAATCTGCTTTAAATTCCGGATTAACTGCCTGAACCAGCAAAACAAGTCGTTCAAGACCCATCGCGAAGCCAACCGCAGGGGCTGCACGGCCACCTAACTGCTCTACCAGACCGTCATAACGACCGCCCGCACACACGGTGCCCTGCGAACCGAGGCTTGAGGTAACCCACTCGAATACAGTGCGGTTGTAGTAGTCCAGACCGCGCACCAGGCGCTGGTTAACGGTGTAAGCGATACCTGCCGCTTCAAGCAGCTTGCACAGGCCCGCGAAGTGTTCGCGAGACTCTTCATCCAGGTAGTCACCCAGCGCAGGCGCATCGTTCAGCAGCGCCTGTACATCTGCGTTTTTGGAATCCAGAACGCGCAGCGGGTTGCTGTACATACGACGTTTGCAGTCTTCGTCCAGCTTATCTTTATGCTGTTCCAGGAACGCCACCAGCGCGTCACGGTAGTTTGCGCGTGCTTCCAGAGAGCCGATTGAGTTCAGCTCCAGCGAAACGTGCTCAGAAATCCCCAGCGCGCGCCACCAGCGAGCGGTCAGCATAATCAGCTCAGCGTCAATATCCGGCCCCTGCAGGCCAAAGACTTCCACACCCAGCTGGTTGAACTGGCGATAACGACCTTTCTGGGGACGTTCGTGGCGGAACATCGGGCCGATATACCACAGGCGTTGCTCCTGATTGTACAGAAGACCATGTTCGATGCCGGCGCGTACGCAGCCCGCCGTCCCTTCCGGACGCAAGGTCAGGCTGTCGCCGTTACGGTCCTCAAAGGTGTACATCTCTTTTTCAACCACGTCGGTGACTTCGCCGATCGCGCGTTTGAATAACGGGGTCTGCTCTACAATCGGCAAACGGATTTCGCTGTAACCGTAGCTGCCGAGCACCTGCTTCAGTGTGCCTTCAATGCGCTGCCAGATGGCGGTTTCGCCAGGCAGATAATCGTTCATGCCGCGGATGGCTTGAATGTTTTTTGCCACGTTTATTCTCTTTCTATATACAAAAAAAACCCAAAGAATGGGTTCAATCATACATGGGAAGCTCGCGGCTTCCCATCACGTTATTTTTCAACCTGCTGAACGCTGATACGCTGTGTCTCGTCCATCATGGCCGCTTTGGCACGGATGCGGGCTTCAAGCTGGTCGATCATGTCGCTATTATCCAGACGATCTTTACGAACGCCATCTTCATAGAGACCACTTTTCTTGTTACCGCCGGTCACGCCCAGGGTTGACACCAGCGCTTCACCCGGACCGTTCACCACACAGCCGATGATGGAGACGTCCATCGGGGTGATGATGTCTTCCAGACGCTGTTCCAGAGCATTCACCGTTCCGATCACATCAAACTCCTGACGTGAACAGGTTGGGCAGGCAATGAAGTTGATCCCACGTGCGCGAATACGCAGCGATTTCAGGATATCGAATCCGACTTTGATCTCTTCGACCGGATCGGCCGCCAAAGAGACGCGCAGGGTGTCACCGATCCCTTCGGAGAGCAGCAGCCCCAGACCGATCGCGGATTTTACCGAGCCGCTGCGCAGACCACCTGCTTCGGTGATCCCGAGGTGCAGAGGCTGGTCGATCTGTTTTGCCAGCAGGCGGTAAGACTCCACCGCAAGGAATACGTCAGACGCTTTTACGCTGACTTTGAACTGATCGAAGTTAAGACGATCGAGATGATCGACGTGACGCATCGCGGATTCGAGCAACGCCTGTGGCGTAGGCTCACCGTACTTTTCCTGCAGATCTTTTTCCAGGGAACCGGCATTGACGCCGATACGGATAGGAATATTTTTATCGCGGGCGCAGTCCACTACCATGCGGATACGCTCTTCGTTACCGATATTGCCCGGGTTAATACGCAAGCAGTCGACGCCGTATTCGGCCACTTTCAGGGCAATGCGGTAGTCGAAGTGGATATCAGCCACCAGCGGAACGCTGACCTGCTGTTTGATCAGCTTAAACGCCTCAGCGGCGTCCATGGTCGGGACGGAGACGCGAACAATGTCCGCGCCTACACGTTCTAATGCTTTGATTTGATTGACCGTCGCTTCCACATCGGTGGTGCGCGTGTTGGTCATCGACTGAACGGCGATAGGTGCCCCATCGCCGATTGGCACATTCCCAACGTAAATCCGTTTCGATTTTCTACGTTGAATCGGAGCCTGGTTATGCATGAAAAATCTCCCGCGTTGCCCGTCTGTTACTGTGCTGCTGATTGTTCGGCATTAACGGTAAGACGTGCAACCTGGTTAGTTCTGATAAAGCGGCTCAGGTCGACAGGTTTTCCTTGATACTGGATCTGTACCGCTGCCGGAGCGCCGATTTTAAGTTTATAAGGAGCCTGGCCGGTTAGGTTTAACGTGCCATCTTTACGCTGCAGGCCGCTGAACAGTTTTTTACCTGTTGCGTCAGTCACTTCCAGCCAGCAGTCGGCGTTAAAGTTCATCACCAGCGCATTCGGATCAGCGGCTGCCGTGGCAGTGCCTGCCGGGTTGGTTGGCAGAGAGGCTGCGGTATTGTCCGTAGGCTGACTGGCCGCTGGCGCGTTCGCCGCCGTATCAACATTAGCCTGAGAAGGGGAAACCACCGCGTTTTGATCCTGAGCCAGAGGCGCAGCGGTGTTCGCCGTTGCTACCGGGGTCTGCGCTGTACCGGTCGCCGACGCGTCTGGCGCTGCGGTCTGTGGCTCGCTGGAGGAAGCTGCGCCGTCGGTATTCAGCGGCACGCTCTGGCCGTTCTCACTTCCGGCCTGGTTCAGTTCGGCGGAGGATTGATCGGCCATGGTGGTGATCTCTTCCTGCTGCGCCTTGTGGTTTTGCCACCACCATGCGCCGGTCAGACCGATCACCACAAACAAGACCAGCCAGGTAAAGCTCATCAGCCAGCCATCACGTTTTTTACGACGTTTCCCCAGGGAGAAAGTCTGCATCGGCGCAACTTTCGCTGCACGTACCGGTGCCTGCTTCTCCATCATCGGCAGTAATTCGTTTTCGGGGATGTGCACCAGTTTTGCGTAAGAGCGGATATAACCGCGCAAGAACGTTGAAGCCAGATCGGCAGGTGCCTTATCTTCTTCAATATCGCGAACCGTGGAAACCTTCAGGCACAAGCGTTCTGCAACGGCTTGCTGGCTGAGTCCGAGTTGTTCACGGGCGTTGCGAAGACGAACGCCAGTGGAGAGTGCTTCATGTTGGTCGTGAGTGGCTTCAGTATTCATTCGCTACAACTACTGGTACGTGAAAAATAAGGGTTCAGGCGCCGGTGAGTCACAATGCCACCCGCACCGCGAAACTTCTGGTCAGTTAACCGTGAACAGACAGTATAAGACTGTCTGCCCGGAGATGACAGTACAGCCCTGCCCGTACGGCTAAACTGTTGTTACGTCGTTACATACTGCCCGAAAGTCGAATGAAACGCACCGTAATTATTACTCAGTCATCACGAATCTGACTGATTATTCAGTAAGATTATGCTTCACGGCGCAGATAATGCGCCGTGAGTGCATAATAATCAAACAGCTTTGACCGCAATTGTCTCACCCTGCATGCGTTTACGCAGGGTGCGTTTGGTACGGTCAATGACATCACCTGCCAGCTGTCCGCATGCGGCATCAATGTCATCACCACGAGTTTTACGCACGATGGTGGTGAAACCATACTCCATCAGCACTTTGGAGAAGCGATCGATACGGCTGTTCGAGCTACGTCCATAAGGTGCGCCCGGGAACGGGTTCCATGGAATCAGGTTGATTTTGCATGGCGTATCTTTCAGCAGTTCAGCCAGCTGATGTGCATGTTCGGTACCGTCGTTAACATGGTCAAGCATCACGTACTCGATAGTGACACGGCCCTGGTTCGCGTTAGATTTCTCCAGGTAACGACGCACGGCAGCGAGGAAGGTTTCGATATTGTACTTTTTGTTGATCGGCACAATTTCGTCACGGATTTCATCGTTTGGTGCGTGCAGGGAGATTGCCAGCGCAACGTCAATCATATCGCCGAGCTTGTCCAGAGCAGGCACAACACCGGAGGTCGACAACGTCACGCGACGTTTAGACAGACCGAAACCGAAGTCATCCAGCATGATTTCCATCGCCGGAACGACGTTGGTCAGGTTCAGCAGTGGCTCACCCATGCCCATCATCACCACGTTGGTAATGGGACGCGTACCTGTCACTTTTGCTGCGCCCACAATTTTTGCGGCACGCCAGACCTGGCCGATAATTTCAGAGACACGCAGGTTACGGTTAAAACCTTGCTGCGCGGTAGAGCAGAATTTGCACTCCAGCGCACAGCCTACCTGAGAGGAGACACACAGCGTGGCGCGGTCTTCTTCCGGGATGTAGACGGTTTCAACGCGTTGATCGCCTACGGCAATCGCCCATTTGATGGTGCCGTCAGAAGAACGCTGCTCTTCCACCACTTCTGGCGCACGGATCTCTGCAACTTCTTTGAGCTTATTACGCAGGACCTTGTTGATGTCAGTCATGTCATCAAAATTGTCGCTGCAGTAATGGTACATCCATTTCATCACCTGATCGGCACGAAACGGCTTCTCACCCATCTCTTTAAAGAACTCGCGCATCTGCTGACGGTTCAGATCCAGCAGGTTGATTTTTCCATTTTTATTTGGAACCGCAGGCATGGCGACTTCGGAGGTATTCACTAATTCAGACATAATATTTTCCGGCCTCGTTGTTACACGTTATGGCCCATGGAGGGTTGAATAGAAACGCCCCGGAAAGCAGTCTGCTCGTCCGGGGCGTTGCATTGTACAAACTCTGACGCAGGGATGCCACGTCTGGACGCGGCATTTACGAAAATAATGTGTAAACGAAACCGTTAAATTAACGGGTACGTGGACACACTTCGCCTTCTGCGAAGAAGAAAGCGATTTCGCGGGCAGCAGATTCAACAGAGTCAGAACCGTGAGTACCGTTCTCGGTGAAGCTGTCAGCGTAGTCAGCGCGCAGGGTACCTGCCAGCGCGTTATCCGGGTTGGTTGCACCCAGCAGGTCACGGTGACGCTGTACTGCGTTTTCGCCTTCCAGTACGGATACAACGATCGGACCAGAGGTCATGAACTCAACCAGGCCGTCAAAGAATGGGCGACCTTCGTGCTCAGCGTAGAAACCGCGAGCCTGTTCAACGGTCAGGTGCAGCATTTTAGTGCCAACAATCTTAAAACCTGCTGATTCAAAGCGAGCGAAGATGCTGCCAATAACGTTTTTTGCCACCGCGTTTGGTTTGATGATGGAAAAAGTACGTTCAATAGCCATGATAACCTCTGTCAATGTTCTGTTGTTTTGCATACCTGAGTATGGTGTGGCGCGGATTATAATGAGCAATAGCGCCATTGCCTATGGATTCAGGTAACATTTTTTTAAAATAAGACGAGTTTTAGCAACAGCTCACATCTGAAAGCTGTTTTCTGATCACTGAAGCGTAAAATTCACCGTCGCGACCTGCCCGCTCTCATCCATAACGAGTAACTGATAATCGCCCGATTTATCAAGCTGTAATGTGTAAACTCTCCCTTTCACACTCAGCGGTTCACCGTTCAAAAACCACCAGCGCTCGCCGCTATTGCCGGTCACCTGAAGGGGAAGCGAAACGCGGGGCTCACCAGGTAGACGTTTGATAACGGCCCCCTCGCGCACGCCGGTCAACATGAGCGGAGCAGGTGCATCCTGTGACAACGGCGGACACGTTGCCGAAGAGGGAGGAACCCGGACCGCGCGACGTTCGGTTGCAGGCAGCCACGGCTCCAGCGGCAGCGGCCAGACATCAAGGACTTTTTCAGTTGCGTCAGGGCAGTCTGCCGCAACGCGTTTGCCGGTTTTATCCAGCCATACCGGGAAACGAATGCCGCGTATGCCTTCCTGTTCCGGTAAAAGCAGCGTGGGTGGTTCACTCCCCTCAAGTAACCACGTCGAAAGACGACGTCGGCAGTTTTCACTGCCTTCCGGCAGCGACTGGCCGCCCGGCCAGCAGATCACGCCCCGCCCTACGCTTTCCGGACGCGGATCGCGCGGCAGACGGGCTTCGTCTACCGTTGAGCGCGACTGAATCAGGTTATTCACCTGATTTAACAGCGGCACGGCACTGGCAAAACCAAACTGCCCCGCCACCGGCGTGCCGTCTGGTCGTCCGGTCCAGATGCCAATCACGTAACGGGCATTCAGGCCAATCGCCCAGGCATCGCGGTAGCCGTAGCTGGTCCCTGTTTTCCACGCCAGCGGCGCGATTTGCGGTAGCGCGTTATCCGGTAGCGGCTGCGCCTCATTCGCCAGAATACGACGAATAATCCACGCCGAGCCTTGTGACAATAACGGACGTTCAACCAGCGGATCGCCTGGCTGTAAACGCAATCGTCCCGCTTTACCGTGTCGGGCAAAGGCGCTGTAGGCTGCCGTGATGTCCGCCAGTCGTGCGCCTGCACCTCCCAGTATCAGAGAAAGGTTTGGCTGAGCGCCCGCAGGCAGTATAAGCGGCAAGCCTGCATTGCTCAGCATCCCGGCAAACCGTTTTGGCCCATACGCTTCAAGCACCTGTACCGCAGGCAGGTTGAGGGAGCGCACCAGCGCTTCACTCATACTGACCGGTCCGTGGAACCCACTGTCAAAATTCCCCGGGCGATAATCACCGGTTTTTCTTGGAACGTCCTGAAGCAACGACGCGGGATGGATCAGGCCATCGTCCAGCGCCATACCGTAGATAAAGGGCTTCAATACCGATCCCGGGGATCGGATCGCATTGACCATATCCACATGGCTGAAACGACTGTCATCGTTGATATCCACCGATCCCACCCAGCCGCGCACTTTCATATCGGTATGATCGACCACGATCATCGCCAGCGAGCTGCGTGCAGGCAGGCGGGATTTCCAGTTCATCGCCAGCTCTTCCAGCTGCCGTTGCAGTCCGGCATCCAGCGTGGTGACAATTTTCGTGTCACGACTTTTACCGAGCATCATCCGTGCAAAGAGCGGCGCCAGCTGCGGCATCTGTCGTGGTGCCAGCCATACCGCTTCTTCACGGGATTCTTTGACCTGTTTTGCAGACCAGACGCCTTGCGTCGCCATCCGGTCGAGCACTTTATTGCGCGCCGCTTCGGCCCGTTCAGGCCAGCGGTCCGGGCGTAAACGACTCGGAGCCTGAGGAAGCACCGCCAGCAGCGCCGCATCGGAATAGCTGAGCTGCGACGGCGGTTTGCCGAGATAGGTCCAGCTTGCGGCTCCCACCCCCTGCAACGTGCCGCCAAACGGGGCGCGGTTGAGATAGAGCGTGAGGATCTCGCGTTTGGAAAGATGCCATTCCAGCTGCATCGCCCGCCAGAGTTGACGAATTTTGCCGCCAAAGGTACGCGGATGTGGATCCAGCAGGCGCGCCACCTGCATGGTGAGCGTGCTGCCGCCAGAGACAACCTTTCCGGAAGAGAGATCCTGCCAGGCCGCACGAAGAACAGAGAAAGGGTTCACGCCAGGATGATCCCAGAACCAGCGATCTTCATACTGGATCAGGGCCTCAAGATAACGGGGAGAGACCTCTTCAATCGTCACCGGGTAGCGCCAGATCCCGTCGCTATCGGCAAAACGCCAGAGCGGCGTCCCCTTTTCATCCACCACGACCCGCGCAGGGTTGACCTCTTTCAGAGGCAACGGCCACAGGCGGTCAGCAACGAAGATCAGCCCCCATAAAACGAGAAGCGCTCCCGCCAGCCAAAGCCAGCGGGAGCGTATCAAAGGTGCCATCAGCATATTACGGAACAACAATCAGCGGGCCACTGGCCGCACCCGTTGCCCGCCACTGCGGAACATACATGGATTCAACCATCGGAACCGGCACCTGGTAGGTTCCCGGCGTGACCGCACGGGCCAGGTAGACCAGCGTCACCGGCTGTCCTTCATTGACAGGAACTGCCGCCACGAAGCGATCGTCACGGAACTCCATATGCTGAATATCCGCCTGCTGCATCTGACTGAGCAAGTTCTGCACTTCGCTACCGCTATCCTGCAGGCTGGCGCTACTGCTCGCCAGGTTCTGGTTTTCCAGTTCCAGCCCAGCCGGGAGCAGATCGACAACCAGCGCGTCAGGCACGTTCTGACTGGCCTTGACTTCGAGCCACACCAGCACCAGCTCCCCGCTCCTCAGCTCAGAAAGAGACTTCGTGCTGCCGTCGGTTGCCAGAATATGGCGTTCAACCTGCAATACGTTAGAGGCTGGCTGAGGCGCGTATTCCGGATAACCCGTACTGTCCAGGCGCACCCACAGCGGTGTCGTACCGGTATTGGTCACCTGCAGTGCGCCAAGCTGATCGCCATTCACATTTTGGATCAGCGATTTATCCCCACCTGAAGCGGTATCAGACAACGAGGTTTTCGCCTGCCATGCCCCTGACAAGGTTTGCAGCGAACGACCGGCCAGGAACAGCGCATTACTCTCCTGAGTGGACAACCAGCGCTGGCTGAAGGCTTGTTCAGACAAGGCATTCAACAGCGTATTTTGCGAATCCGGCAGCAGCTTGTACTCCTCCAGGAGGGAGAGCATCAGTGCGTTATCACGCAGGACGCTACCGTAATCGGCCATCCAGGTTTTACTGTCGTTACGCGGTGTTTTGAGTGCCAGCTCCAGCGCCTGCTGGCTGCGCGGAGCATCACCCATCAGTTTAAGTGCCATACCCAGTTGCATCAGCGGTAGCCCGGAAGCCGCTTGCCCGTGGCGCTCCCAGATCTCACGCAGCGCACCCAGTGGCGCTTTTTGCTGACGCGCCAGCACCAGTGCAGCGTAAGCCTGTACGGCGAACTTGCTGGCCTGAGTATCGTCGCTATAGCGAATGGACATCATGCCCGGATCCTGCAGATAACGCAGCAGGCGGCTATTGGCGTTATTCACCGCATCGACAGGTACGCTGTAACCCTGCTCGCCCGCGCGCACCAGGAAGTCAGTAACGTAGGCGGTCAGCCAGTACTCTTCCGGGCCATTTTTGTCCCAAAGAGCGAAACCGCCATCCTCACGCTGCATCTGCAGCAGACGGGAGATACCGATATCAATGGCCGCGCGGCGTTTGTCGTCCGTATCACCTTTGATGCCAAGTGCAGTGAGTTGCGCCGCATTGGTGTAGAGCGACGGGAACAGACCGCTGGCAGTTTGTTCCAGACAGCCATACGGATAAGCCTGCAGCTCGCGAATATAACGCGCCAGATTGAGCGGCGGTTTGCCGCTCAGTAACAGTTGCCCCTGCAGGGTCGCAGGAGAGAAACCATTGATATGCTGCGCAGGTGCCGTCCAGGACTCACCAGGGTTCAGCATAGCCCCCGTATTCACCGTCTGGGCCGGGAACGCCGGACGCACGCCGATTTTCCAGCTCTTCTGCTGCGGTGCGAAAGTCTCGCCCGGAAGCTGCAGGCCGGTAACCTGCGCGGTCACTTCACCGTCGCCATAACCGTCCAGTGCACGTACGGGAATAAACAGCGTACTGCGTGCGCCAGGAGATAACTGAACCGGCTGCGGCTGTGCGCCTTCAAGCGACAGTTTACCGGTCGCGGTCAGGGCGATGTTCAGCGTCTGCGGCTTGTCAGTCAGGTTGGTGAGATCCAGCGTCAGCCGCGAGGTGTCTCCACTTGCCAGGAAGCGTGGGGTATTCAGCTCGGTAATGACCGGCGCGGCGACAATGACTTTGCTTTCGCTGCTGCCGAAATCATCTTCCGTCCAGGCCTGCGCCATCAGGCGCAGCTCACCGTTGAAATCGCCAATCGGCAGCGTAACGGTACCTTCCCCGTTGGCATCAAGCGTAACCGGCTGAGCCTGCTGGGCGATAATGGTGACGTGGTTCACCGGCGGTTTGCCACCACGCTTGAGTTCATCTCCGTCACCACCAAAACGCAGTGCGGCCATACGGCCCTGACCTTCAATGACCTGGCCGTAGATATCGTAGATATCTGCGCCATAACGCTTCTGACCGAAGAAGGCTTGCCACGGATCCGGCGTGACGTAATCGGTAATGTTCAGCACCCCGCTGTCCACCGCCGAAAGCAACACGTTCACTTTCTGCGGAGCCGCGCCCTCTTTCACGCTGGCTTTCACCTTCACAGAGAGCGTCTGGTTCGGACGCATCTTCTGCGGGTTGTCCAGGGCAATGTTCAGACGGCGATTTTCGTCGCCCATCGGCAGGTGCAGCAGACCCACCGCACGTTTTGGCGTAGCGGATTTGGATTTGTCCCCAGGGCGTACCACCAGCGTGCTGAGATAGAGATCGTGGCGTTTCCAGGCCTTATCCACCGGAATAGAGAGATCAAGCCCGTTTGCCGGTACGTCGATCTCTTTCCACCACAGCGGACCTTCGCTGGATTCGATCATCGCATAGCCTTTGCCTGCCGCCGGCGCAGCAATATGCAGTTGAATCGTATCCCCTGGCTGATAAGACGGTTTATCCAGTTTCAACGTCACGCGGTCAGGACGCGCAGCCCCTGTGCCGTCGCTGTTATCCTGCCAGCTATACCCTGCCCAGAAGCGCACGCTGCTAACCATCTCGTCAGGTGCTTTAACTTCAAGACGATAAGAGCCCCACTCCACCGGGAAGGTAACTTTGCCGGTTTCATCCGCCTTGAGGCTAAGCTCCTGCTCGCCTTCGATCAGATCTTTTTGATCAAACTGTGACTGCCAGCCTTCGCTTTCTGACCAGTTCCAGTAGTAGTCCCGGCGCTCGCGGATCAGGCGAACCTGTAACCCGGAAACAGCCTTTTTCGCCCCGCTGGCATCGGCATAGACAATGTCAAAGCTGGCGTTGCCATTTTCATCAACAATTGGCTGGTTGACTGTCGTATCGGTACGGTAGTCATAAACGGCTTTGCTGGCGAACTGGGGGCGGATACCTGGCAGCTCAGCCGCGGGCCAGATAGCCTGCTCAGCACGACGCGTTACCGGACGACCACCCGACTCCAGCAGGCTGGCCTGCAGAATCAATTGCAGAGGAGAGTGCACCTCTTTCCACTGGCTTTCGGTGGAAACCTGCCCACGCCCCTTATCATCGAGAGTCAACTGAACTTCATCCAGACTGCGGCTCAGGTTCTCCTCGGTGATATCACCAAACTGGAAGCCCGGCAGCGCAGCAACGGCCTCACGCAGTGGACGCAGGAAAAGCTGGCCCTGCAGGGAATTACCGTTGGCCGGCGCACCGTACAGGTAATATCCCACCACGTTAAAGTCGACGTTGTCCTGCGGTGAAACCGGCGTTTTTTGTCCAGTCAGATTCAGCGCCATACGCTCTGGCATAAAATCTTCGACGTGGAAATCCCACAGACGCTGCAGGTTATCCCCCGTGTTGGCGCGGACATGCCACATGCCGGTCTGCGCCCCGCTGTCCAGCGGATAGTTAAAGCGATAGAGGCCGTTCTCTGGCTGGACGACAATCGTGCGCGCTACCTGCCCATCCGGACGCAGCACGTCAAGTTTCACGGGCTGATCGGGTAGTGGTTTACCGTCACTGTCACGAAGCAAACCGTTAAGGATCACCGTTTCGCCAGGGCGGTAGAGATCGCGCGGGCCAAACATAAAGAACTGCTTGCTGTAGCCCGGCGCACCTGCAATATCAAACTCAGCCAGATCGAGGGCCGGTAGCTTAAGGTCAAGCAGCGTAGTTTGCCCGTCTTTACTGGCAAGGATCAGCGCGGCCTCTTTGTCGGTCTCAAGCTTTGCATGACCATCGCCATCGCTGTTCGCTTCGGCAAGCGTCTGCCCTTTATCGTTCAACAGGGTGACGGTCACACCAGACTGCGCCGCACCGTTTTCCAGACTCTGGGTAAAGATATCCAGGCGGTTATGGTAACGGTGAGCGGACAGCCCAATGTCGCTTAAGGTAAAGAGAGTCGCAGCGTTGCTGTAGTTATAGTGCCCCGCCTGGTTCATCACCGCGATATAGACCCCAGACTGCTGAAGCGGCTTAATATCCTTCAGGGGCAACAGCAATTTTTCACGCGTGTTGCGCGCCGGGTTGAGGTCAAAACGTCCGGTGTAAACCAGATCCGCCATCTTCAGCAGATTGTCGGATTCCCAGTTTGTCAGCGAATTACGGTATTCCCACTGACTGACAAACGAGGCCAACGATTCCGGCTTCACGCGGTAGAAATTCACGTCCACATTGTTGACGTTGAGCGCCATCACCGGCAGACCTTCCACCACCTTGCCCGGCAGCAGTGAGCCCCGGCTGGCGAAACCGACCGTCGGTTCAACATCCCGGGTGGTCAGGGCTTTTTCATAATCAATACCAAATGTCGCTTTGTTCAGCGCCTGCAGGCCACGTTCAACGGTAACGACCAGATTGCGATTGGGCTCCAGATGGCGCAGACGCAGCTCTTTCAGGTTCGGCGCAAGTTCCCACGCCCCGTCAACCTTGCCACTTTTCTTATCCACAACATGCACTGTTTTCGCGAAATCCTGATCGGGATTCAGCGGGACAGAGAAGGTCAGCACCAGTGTTGATGCGCCATCGAGCTGCACTTCAGAGGCATCCAGCAGGGTTAGCGCTTTACCCTGACTCTGTGCCGCAAGTTTGGCCAGCTTTTCAGCATCGGGTTTTTCCACTGCTTTCGATGCCGATGAGGTGGATGCTGCGGGAGCCGCAGCCTGAGATTTATCGTCGCTGTTATCACAGCCGACAAGCGTAAACGTGGTGAGCAGCGCGAGAGAGAGCGCGGCTAAGCGAAACGGTTTCATCCTTTGTCCCTGGCCCATGGAGCCTGTTGGTCGTCGTCCGGATAAGTATTATCCGCAAGTTTCACTAATTCAAAAAGTCCAATTTGAGAATCCGTAAAATTAAGGGGTGGCTCGCGACTTGAACGCAGTTTGCTTGTCGACGTCAGAAAAAACACCGACAATTCTTTTTTACGGAAAAGAATGGAGGCACCCCATGACTACCTCATATTTTGTCGCCGCCGACTGGCTCATTGAGCACAGCGACGACCCGGAAGTCCAGATTATCGATGCGCGAATGGCCCCAGCCGGGCAGGAACATCTCCGCGATATGGTCGCGGAATACCGCGCAGGCCACCTGCCTGGTGCGGTATATTTTGATATTGAAGCCCTCTCCGATCACACCACTCCCCTGCCACACATGCTGCCACGTGCGGAAGCCTTTTCTGTGGCGATGCGCGAGCTGGGCATCAACCAGGACAAGCATCTGGTTGTCTACGATGAGGGCAACCTCTTCTCCGCGCCGCGCGCGTGGTGGATGCTGAAAAACTTCGGCGTCGAAAAGGTCTCGATTCTGGCAGGTGGTCTGGCTGGCTGGAAGCGCGATGAACTGCCGCTGCAACAGGGTGAAGTCACGCTGGCGGAAGGCGATTTCGATGCGACGTTTGCCCCACACGTGGTGAAACGCCTGACCGATGTACTGGTGGTTAGCCATGAAAAAACGGCACAAATCGTCGATGCCCGCCCAGCTCCGCGTTTCAATGCCGAAGCGGATGAGCCGCGTCCAGGGCTGAAGCGCGGTCACATCCCGGGCGCACTGAATGTACCGTGGGGCGATCTGGTATTTGAAGGCGAACTGAAAACCACAGACGAACTTCGCGCTATTTTTGAGAGTCAGGGTGTGGATTTACACCGTCCGATTATTGCCAGCTGCGGCTCCGGCGTAACGGCTTGCGTGGTGATCCTGGCGCTCGCCACGCTCGGTGTAAACGACGTGACGCTCTATGACGGCGCCTGGAGCGAATGGGGAGCCCGAGACGATCTGCCGGTTGAACCCACCAGATAAACTCACGGGGTGAATATTCACCCCGAAAAGTTTATATGATCCGCGTGGTTTTGAGATCGCGCAGGAAACCGCCCCAGCGACGCTCATAGAACGGGGTGATATGCTCAGTAATAAAGTGGCTGATGCCCTTCTCTCCGTTCTTCACCTGGCAAATATCAATCGGCTCATCACCCGGCAGCGTATCGGTGGCCACGCTGCCCGCCGCCTGAATGATCTCGTCGATATCACCATCAGCTTCAATACCGATCAGCAACACCGGCTGTTCGTCTGCATGCTCTTTAATTGAACAGAGGAACGCGCGTCTTACCGGTTTCAGGGTTTTGAACAACGTGGTCAGCGAATCGATCATCTGCGCAGGCGGTTCCGCCACTTCAGACAACAGCAGCGTTTCGCCCCCTTCCAGCACCTCTTGCGTGCTGAGCGGGTTACCCTCTTCGCCAATCAGATGGCTGATTTCACGCGGGGTGAACTCTTTTCCGGTCGGCAGCTTCGCGTTGAGGAACAGCGTCTGGCCGAGCGTCATTTCAAACAGGGTACGTACCGGCATCACCACGAACGCCTGTTCGTCTTCAACCGCTTCCTGCAACGCTTCCAGCGAGGTGAAGAACGGGATCACCGAAGTGCCGTCGTCTTTCTCCCAGTGCAGCAGATCCAGCGCGCTGTCTTCTACGACCTGCTCACCTTCCGCGGCGGTACCCGGCACCCAGACGGTGGATTCCAGCAGCGTGCGGAAAAATGCCGGACGATGGGCAGGCTCGGTTGCCGCCTGCTCCAGCAGGGTTTCTAATTCGTTTTTGGTTTCGGACATAACAATTACTCAGCCGTCAGCAGGTTCGCCACGGTACGCACACCCAGACCCGTTGCGCCCGCAGACCACTGCTCAACCGCCGCTTTACGGTACGTTGCAGAGCAGTCGATGTGCAGCCAACCTTCCTGGTAGTTCTCAACAAAGTGAGACAGGAAACCGGCTGCGGTGCTCGCACCCGCCGGGTACGCCGCGCTTGCGGTGTTGTTCAGTTCAGCAAAGTTGGACGGCAACTGGTTACGGTGGAACTCGGCCAGCGGCAGACGCCAGAACGGCTCGTTCTCAGCGGCAGCACTTGCCAGCAGGCGCGCGGCCAGTTTGTCGTCGAAGCTGAACAGCGCATGGTAGTCGTTACCCAGCGCGGTTTTTGCCGCGCCGGTCAGGGTTGCCATGTCGATGATCAGTTCTGGTTTTTGGGCAGAGGCGTCGATCAGGCCATCGGCCAGCACCAGACGGCCTTCGGCGTCGGTGTTCATCACTTCAACGTTTTTGCCGTTGCGGTAGCGAATAATATCGCCCAGCTTGAAGGCATTGCCGCTCACCATGTTGTCAGCACAGCACAGGTAGAGCTTCACACGCTTGTTCAGACCACGGGTGATAGCAAACGCCAGCGCGCCGGTAATGGTGGCCGCGCCGCCCATATCGGACTTCATGGAATCCATGAACGCGCTCTGTTTCAGGCTGTAGCCACCGCTATCGAAAGTGATGCCTTTCCCGACCAGGCAAGCAAAGACTGGCGCTTCTTTATCGCCAGTTGGGTTGTAATCCAGAGCCAGCAGCACAGGAGGACGCTCAGAACCACGTCCTACAGTATGGATGCCCATGTAGTTCTGCTCGCGCAGATCTTCACCTTTGGTGATGCGGTAAGACATTTTGTCGCCCGCCACACCACACAGCAGGTCAACAGCACGTTGTGCCAGCTGTTCCGGGCCCAGCTCTTCTGCCGGGGCATTGATGGTGTCGCGCACCCAGTCGATAATGGTCAGACGGCTTTCCAGCTCTTTCTGCCCCGCGGCATCAAGGTTCGCCCACTCAATTTTGCGGGTGCCTTTCGGCCCTTTGTAGCCCGCCCAGAACGCCCAGCTGCGGTCGGTGTCCCAGCCTTCGCCGTCGAGGGTGACATGCTTAATGCCCAGACCATCCACTTTGCGCGCCGCGCGCTGGATCAGGCCCAAATCATCTTTGCCCGTCAGGTGCAGGGTAATACCGTCGTTGTTGATGCTGTACGTGGCTTTTTCTCCCCAGCGTGCGTCTGCAGGCTGTGTGGAGAGCGTAATCTTCATCGCTTCGGTCATTTTATTTATCCTTATTAGCAAACGGGCCGCCTGAAGGCAGCCCGTAAGGTGATTTATTCTGCTTCATCTAACCAGACTAACAGAATCGCCTCCAGAATTTTTTCATTGGATGCGTTTGGATCGTCGTCAAAATCCTCTAAATCGCAGATCCACTGGTGCATGTCGGTGAATCGTACGGTCTTCGGATCGAGATCCGGGTTCGCATCGTAGAGCGCTTCGCCGATTTCACGGCTGTCTGTCCACTTCAGTCCCATATTAATGCTCGCGTGCGTGGTTGATGGTGTAGCGTGGGAATTCCACGACCAGATCTTCATCGGTCACCAGCGCCTGGCAGCTTAAGCGGCTGTCTGGCTCCAGACCCCATGCTTTATCCAGCATGTCGTCTTCGTCTTCGGTGCTCTCGGCGAGAGAGTCGAAACCTTCACGCACGACGCAGTGGCAGGTAGTGCAGGCACAGGATTTTTCACAGGCGTGTTCCACTTCGATACCGTTACGCAGGGCAACATCGAGAATGGTTTCACCGGTCTTCGCTTCCAGAACAGCACCATCCGGACAGAGGTCCGCATGAGGCAAAATAACAATCTTTGGCATATTAAACCTCGTCCACGGACTGGCCTTTCAGCGCGACGCGGACAGATTTGTCCATGCGGCGAGCAGCAAAGTCCTGTGTTTGTTTATCAACGTTTTTAATGGCTTCTTCTATTGCATCAGCGTCATCGCCTTGCGCTACGGCACTTAAGTGTGCGGCAGCGTCGTCAATGACCTGGCGCTCAGCGGCGCTTAACAGCGCGGCATCGGCAGCGAGCGCGCCGTTCAGGCTTTCCAGCACGCGTGCGGCTTCAACTTTTTGTTCAGCCAGCATACGCGCCTTCACATCCTGCTCAGCGTAACTCATTGAATCCTGAATCATGGAGGCGATTTCGCCATCGGTCAGACCATAGGATGGTTTCACCTGAATAGATGATTCAACACCGGTGGATTTTTCCATCGCCGTGACGCTCAGCAGGCCGTCCGCATCCACCTGGAAGGTGACGCGAATATGCGCCCCGCCCGCAGGCAGCGCCGGGATACCACGCAGCGCAAAGCGTGCCAGAGAGCGGCAGTCCTGCACCAGCTCGCGTTCGCCCTGCATCACGTGGATGGACATCGCGGTCTGACCATCTTTAAAGGTGGTGAACTCCTGCGCGCGCGCCACCGGAATGGTGGTGTTACGCGGGATCACTTTCTCCACCAGGCCGCCCATGGTTTCTAAACCCAGCGACAGAGGGATGACGTCCAGCAGCAGCATTTCGCTGTCCGGCTTGTTGCCAACCAGAATATCGGCCTGGATAGCGGCGCCCACGGCAACCACTTTGTCCGGGTCGATGGAGGTCAGCGGCGTGCGGCCAAAGAACTCGCCCACGCGCTCGCGCACCAGCGGCACACGGGTTGAACCTCCCACCATGACCACTTCCAGCACCTCTTCAGCCTCAACGCCCGCATCTTTCAGTGCACGGCGACAGGCCAGCAGGGTACGTTTCACCAGCGGGGCAATCAGATCGCTGAACTGGTCGCGGGAGATGTCACGCTGCCAGCCTGCGACATTCACGGTGACTGACTGTGCATCACTCAGCGCAATTTTTGCCTCGATGGCCGCATCCAGCAGTTCACGCTGTACGCGAGCATCGCTGCGATCGCTGATGCCTGCCTGCTCGCGAATAAAATCGGCCAGCAGATGGTCGAAGTCATCGCCGCCCAGTGCGGAATCCCCGCCGGTTGCCAGCACTTCGAACACGCCACGGCTTAAGCGCAGGATCGAGATATCAAAGGTACCGCCACCGAGATCGTAAACCGCAATCACCCCTTCCTGACCGGAGTCGAGGCCGTAGGCAATTGCCGCTGCCGTCGGTTCGTTCAGCAGGCGCAGCACATGCAGGCCCGCCAGACGCGCGGCGTCTTTGGTGCCCTGACGCTGTGCATCGTCAAAGTAGGCCGGTACGGTGATCACTACGCCGTCTAAATCGCCGCCGAGCGTCGCCGTAGCGCGCGCCGCCAGCGCTTTCAGGATATCAGCAGAAACACGGATCGGGTTCAGCAGACCGGCCGCAGTCGCGATCATCGGCAGGCCGTTTTCACTGGCCTGGAGCTGATACGGCAGATGCGGGTAACGGGTCTGAATATCGGCCAGCGAGCGGCCCATCATGCGCTTTACAGAGCTGATAGTATTGGCCGGATCGCGCGCGGCATTGGCGCGGGCGTCATAGCCAACCACGTGACCCTGCTGCTGGTAGTGGACCACGGAAGGCAGCAGATGGCGGCCCTGCTCGTCAGCCAGCGTTTCCGCCTGGCCGCTACGCACGGTCGCCACGAGAGAATTGGTGGTGCCCAGATCGATACCCACCGCCAGACGACGCTGGTGCGGTGCGGCACTTAAGCCAGGCTCACTAATTTGTAATAAGGCCATAATTGCTTCCGAAATTAAAAATCGAGCAGCTTTTCTTCGAGTTGTTCAGCACTGCTTCGCAGTTTATCGAGAAAACGGAGTTTGCGCACAGTATCTGCCGCCACGTCCCAGGTCTCGTTGTTCAGTTGCTCCACCATCTGCTGATGGCGGGTATCGAACATGCCCTTCACGCGCTTAATGAAGCTTTCCAGACGCGCTTCGTCTTTGGCCTGTTCAATCTCATCCAGCTCTTCACGCAGCTCCAGCTGTTCCATCAAAAACGCCGTGTCGCGCACGGTATGCTGTTCGCTTGCCAGATCGAAACCGTGGAGCGAGAGCAGATACTCTGCACGCGTTAGCGGATGGCGCAGCGTCTGCCAGGCCTGGTTGATGGTCGCAGAGTGCGATACCGCAGCCAATTGCTCTGACTGAGTACCACTGGCAAATTTGTCCGGATGGTACTGCCGCTGCAAATCCTGAAAACGGATCGTCAACGCCTGGAGATCAATCGGATATTGAGCGGGTAGTCCGAAGAGAGTGAAGTAATCCATAACAATCTCAGGGGTAGCCTGTTAGAACAAACCCCACGCGTAGCGAGTAACGCCACGGTGGGGTTTCGGATGACGCGCGGTTAAACGTGGAAGCTTTCGCCGCAACCACACTCGTCTTTGACGTTCGGGTTCGTGAATTTGAACCCTTCGTTCAGGCCTTCTTTTACAAAGTCCAGCTGAGTGCCGTTGAGGAATTGCAGGCTTTTACCATCGACCACCACCTTCACGCCCTTGTCTTCAAACACGGTGTCATCGGACGCCGGTTCATCAACAAACTCCAGTACGTAAGCCATACCAGAACAGCCGGAGGTACGTACGCCCAGTCGCAGGCCAAAGCCTTTACCACGGTTCGCCAGAAAAGAGCTTACTCGCGCGGCAGCGCTGTCGCTAAGGGTAATCGACATACTCAAACCTCAATTATTTTGCTTCACGTTTGCTTTTGTAATCCGCAATGGCGGCTTTGATCGCGTCTTCTGCCAAGATAGAACAGTGAATTTTCACTGGTGGCAGTTCGAGTTCTTCAGCAATATCCGTGTTCTTAATTGCCTGTGCTTCGTCCAGAGACTTACCCTTCACCCATTCAGTGACCAGGGAGCTGGAGGCAATAGCAGAACCGCAGCCGTAGGTCTTGAAGCGCGCGTCTTCAATGATACCTTCATTGTTGACTTTAATCTGCAACTTCATCACGTCGCCACATGCTGGCGCGCCAACCATACCGCTACCAACGCTTTCGTCGCTGTTGTCAAAAGAGCCAACGTTGCGCGGGTTCTCGTAATGATCAATAACTTTTTCGCTGTATGCCATGATTGAATTCTCCTTATGTACCGATTAGTGATGTGACCATTCAATGCTGTTCAGATCCACGCCCTGCTTGAACATTTCCCACAGTGGAGAAAGGTCGCGCAGACGGCCGATGGAGTTGCGAACCAGCTTGATGGTGTAGTCAATCTCTTCTTCGGTAGTGAAACGACCTAAAGAGAAACGGATAGAGCTGTGTGCCAGCTCGTCAGTCATACCCAGCGCGCGCAGCACGTAGGATGGCTCCAGGCTTGCAGAGGTACAGGCTGAACCGGAAGAAACGGCAAGGTCTTTCAGCGCCATGATCAGCGATTCGCCTTCAACATAGTTGAAGCTGACGTTGAGAATGTTAGGTGCGCCCTGCTCGAGATCGCCGTTCAGATACACTTCTTCCATATCTTTCACGCCGTCCCACAGACGGTTACGCAGCGTGCGCAGGCGCGCCATCTCGGTTTCCATCTCTTCTTTTGCAATGCGGTATGCTTCGCCCATGCCCACGATCTGGTGAACAGGCAGCGTACCAGAACGCATGCCGCGCTCGTGACCACCACCGTGCATTTGTGCTTCGATGCGGATACGTGGCTTACGACGAACGTACAGTGCGCCGATACCTTTCGGGCCATAGATTTTGTGGCCGGAGAAGGACATCAGGTCAACTTTCAGCTGGCTCAGGTCGATAGGCAGTTTACCCACGCTCTGGGTCGCATCAACGTGATAGATGATACCGCGCGCACGGCACATTTCGCCGATGGTCGCGATATCTTGCACTACGCCGATTTCGTTGTTTACGTGCATGATGGAGACCAGAATGGTGTCATCACGCATGGCCGCTTCGAGCTCTTTCAGGTCGATGATACCGTTGCTCTGTGGTGCCAGGTAGGTGACTTCGTACCCTTCACGCTCCAGCTGGCGGCAGGTATCCAGCACGGCTTTGTGTTCGGTTTTGCTGGTGATGATGTGCTTGCCTTTTTTCTGATAAAAGTTGGCTGCACCTTTGATCGCCAGGTTGTCGGATTCGGTCGCACCGGAGGTGAAAACAATCTCACGCGGGTCGGCACCCACCAGGTCAGCAATCTGATTACGGGCGATATCCACCGCCTCTTCAGCATGCCAGCCAAAACGGTGTGAACGGGAAGCTGGGTTACCAAAGTTTCCGTCCAGGGTCAGACACTGCATCATTTTCTCGGCAACACGCGGGTCCACCGGCGTGGTTGCGGAGTAATCGAGATAAATCGGTAATTTCATTGCTCTTTAAACTCCGTACATCGCTTCAATGCAAGGAATCAGGCAACCGGCTGGATGTACGACCGAGTACACGGGGCGAGTCCTCGCCCCGGCCTGATTCTGAAATACTTATCTTTTTATTACGCGCGTAACTTAACGTCGATAGCGTCCTGCGCGCGGGTGCTGCGTTGTGAATCATGGCTGTGCTGACGACCGGAGACATCCAGAACTTCCTGGTTATTCACCAGCTCACCAAGAGTGATGTTGTTCAGGAAGCCGGTCAGACGGTCGCTCAGATCGCGCCACAGCGCGTGAGTCAGGCACTTATCGCCGCCCTGGCAGCCGCCTTTACCCTGGCAACGGGTCGCGTCAACGGATTCGTCAACTGCGCTAATCACTTCACCAACTGCAATACTGCCCGCGTCTTTACCCAGCAGATAACCGCCGCCTGGGCCACGAACGCTGGAAACCAGTCCATTTTTACGCAGTCTGGAGAACAGCTGTTCCAGATAAGAGAGGGAGATCCCTTGTCGTTCAGAAATATCAGCCAACGGAACCGGGCCCGCTTCGGAGTTGAGCGCAACGTCCAGCATCGCGGTCACGGCATAACGCCCTTTAGATGTCAGTCTCATGTCTTACTTAACCTCAAACTCGCCCCTGCCCGGGGTTTTTTATAGTAAAATGGGGTATTGCATAGCAGGGCCAAGTCTGACATTCCTGACTAAAATGGTCAACTATTTACTTGACTGTTTTAGTCAGGTATTTAACCTTCTGTGCCGTTTTTTGTGGGGTGCGGTCTGATGCCCGCACCCCAGCCCTCTCCCACGGGGAGAGGGGAAAACCGACACTACGCTTTATTCTTTTGCTCAATCGACGCCAGAATTCCGCGCAGGATGTTCAGCTCCTGGCTTTCCGGACGCGCGCGGGTGAACAGACGGCGCAGTTTGTTCATCACCTGGCCTGGATGGCCCTCGCGGATAAAGCCGGTTGAGAGCAGCGTCTGCTCCAGATGTCCGTAGAAGCGCTCAAGATCGTCCACCAGCGGATAGGCGGTCTCTTCCTGAGGCTCAGTACGCTCATTTTCCTGCGTTGCCAGCCAGGCCATACGCACTTCGTAGGCGATAACCTGTACCGCCATCGCCAGGTTCAGCGAGCTGTACTCCGGGTTCGCGGCAATCGCGACATGGTAATGGCATTTTTGCAGTTCGTCGTTGGTCAGGCCAACGCGCTCGCGACCAAAGACCAGCGCAACGGGTGCCTGTTCAGCTTCTGCCACACTTTTCAGACCGCATTCGCGCGGATCGAGCATTGGCCACGGCAGCGTACGCGAACGCGCGCTGGTACCGACAACGAGGCTGCAGCCGGCCAGCGCTTCGTCAAGGGTATCGACGATCTGGGCATTGCCGATGACGTCGCTGGCACCGGCCGCCAGAGCGATAGCCTGCGAGTCAGGTTTCACCAGCGGGTTAACCAGCCACAGGTTCGTTAAGCCCATGGTTTTCATAGCGCGGGCAACCGAGCCCATGTTGCCGGTATGCGATGTTTCGACCAGCACGATTCGAATGTTTTGCAGCATAGTTTTTAATGTCTGAATTCAGCGTCTGAAGAATATTCCGGCATATTATCATAAACGGGAGACATAATCCGATCCCGCTGCTATACTCTGCGCCGATTTTCCTGTTCTTTAACATCCAGTGAGAGAGACCGATGCATCCGATGCTGACCATCGCCGTGCGCGCAGCGCGCAAGGCGGGTAATGTAATTGCCAAACACTACGAAACGCCAGACTCCGTAGAAACCAGCCAGAAAGGCAGCAATGATTTCGTGACTAACGTCGATAAAGCCGCAGAAGCGATTATTATCGAAACGATCCGCAAATCTTACCCGCAGCACACCATCATCACCGAAGAAAGCGGTGAACATGAAGGTACCGATCAGGATGTTCAATGGGTTATCGATCCACTGGATGGCACCACCAACTTCGTCAAACGCCTGCCACACTTCTCTGTGTCTATCGCAGTACGCATTAAAGGCCGTACTGAAGTCGCCGTTGTGTACGATCCAATGCGTAACGAACTATTCACCGCGACCCGCGGTCAGGGCGCACAGCTGAACGGCTATCGTCTGCGCTGCAGCAATGCACGCGATCTGGACGGCACCATTCTGGCGACCGGCTTCCCGTTCAAAGCCAAACAGCACGCAACCACCTATATGAACATCCTGGGCAAACTGTTCACCGAATGCGCGGACTTCCGTCGCACCGGTTCTGCTGCGCTGGATCTGGCTTATGTTGCGACCGGCCGTGTTGACGGTTACTTCGAACTGGCACTGAAGCCGTGGGACTTTGCTGCGGGCGAGCTGATCGCGCGTGAAGCAGGCGCTCTGGTGTGTGATTTCACCGGCGGCCATAACTACATGTCTACCGGCAACATCGTTGCGGGTAACCCACGCGTTGTTAAAGCCATGCTGGCAAACATGCGTGATGAGCTGAGTGACGCGCTGAAGCGTTAATGCCGAAAATTCCCTCTCCCTGTGGGAGAGGGAATAACAACTAAAAAGGCCGCAATCCCCTTCCTACCGGCACCGCGCTCACCCACATCGTCACCGCAGCCACCAGCAAAATCACCCCACCTGCCAGCGCGAGCGTTGTCCAGCCGACTTGTCGCCATAGCACCGGCGCATTATTACCACTGAGTTTTACCGCCAGTTGACGGAAACTGTGAACCAGCAGAGCCAGCGACGAAATGGTCAAAGAGGTTCCCGCTGCCATCGCCAGCGCGGACAGCATGCCCCAGCCGAACACGCCAATCACCTTACTGAACAGCAGCACCATGATCGCCCCCGAGCACGGGCGCATGCCCATAGAGAGGACGATCATCAGACGCGCTCGCCAGTCATCCCCACTCTGCAACTGCGCCTGTGTCGGCAGGTGTTGATGCCCACAGCCGCAGTGAGCATCGTGAATATGATGGGGAGTAAAGGCTTTGAACTTCGGCTTTTGCAGTAACACGCGCAATTTTTTCAGTGCACGCCAGCAAAGAATCAGCCCCAGCACGCCCACCAGCGCGTAACTGCCCTTCTCCAGCCAGAAGCTGCTCATGTGCAGCTGGCGCGCCGGAAGCTGTAACAGCGAAAGTACAACTACGACAAGCACAATCGCCACGCCGCCCTGAAGCAGCGAGGAGGCCAGCGTCAGGCCGATGCTCGATTTCAGCTTCGACGGATGAGTGGCGAGCCAGGTGGTGATGACGATTTTTCCATGCCCTGGCCCCAGCGCATGTAATACGCCATAGACAAAACTGAACGCCAGCAGGGAGCCGCCCGCTTTGGTCGGATTCTCCGCCACCGCCTTCAGCAGTCCACTCATCTGCTGGTTGACTTCACGCTGCCAGATAATGCTTTTCATCATGACCTGTGGCCAGGCCTGCCATAGCCACAGCGCGCCGCAAACCGCTAACAGCAAAAAGAGCGCCAGCGGCCAGAGATGCAGCCAGCGGCGCGGCTTCCGAACCTGTGAAGAGATCACTGACATTGCAATGTCACCTCCTGCGCGAACTGTTTACCCAACTCCATGTCTTCAGGCGGGGCATCTTCCTTATCGAGAGAAACCGCAAAGTTAAGCGTTTCTTCGCTGGGCTTTGGGGTATGAACGGAAATCATGCAGGTTTTTTGTAATGATGCCGGAAGCTGCACATCGCTATCCCCGGCATAACTCATGTCGACATAGTAGGTCGGGTCAAAGGTCGAAAACGTGTATTTTTGCCCTGCCAGCGGCTGCGGATGTGCCAGCGGAAGCACAAACGTCAGCACCGCCTGATGCCCCTCGCGCGTCATACCGTACTCCGTAGGACGGTTCAGAAATTTAACCTTTTGCCCGTTGTGCCAGAATTCGGTGAAATAGTGCTGACCCAGCACGTTGGCCATCACTTCCGCCGCCAGCTTTTTCCAGATCTCATCGCCGGGTTTGGCATTTCCTGCATCATACAGCAGGTCAGCGGAGGTGATTTCATCCATCGTCCAGCGCATTTTCAGTCCACTTAGCTGAGTGCCATCGGTGACCAGTTCGGTTTTCAGGTCGATAAAGCTGTGAGGGTGTGCGCTGGCGGTGAAGGTGATAACCGCAAAAAATAGCGCCATCGCGCATTGTTTAACTGTTTGCATCAATTCCTCACGTCAAAAATTCTGTGATGTTCTCCAGCAATCCTGAATGAAAGGGCTGCCGGCGCGCTTTTCAGCGTCCATCATTTAGCTATTCTTATCAAACATTCACACTGGATACCCGACAGATGATGACGACGCTTGAAATTCCATCTGTGCTTTCCAGTTCGCAGCGCCGCTGCCAGGTGCTTTTGATGCTTTACCTGCCCGATGCTGTCGTCACCGCACAGAGCATAATCGCTGCTAATGGCGTGGACGACGCTATGGCACGGCAAGATATAGCCGAGACGCGCGATGAAATCCAGCGCTATCACCGGCTTGATATCGTCACGCACCATGACGGCAGCTACCGGATTGAAGGTACAGCCCTGAATAAGCGTTTATGCCTGCTGCACTGGCTGCGCAGGGCTCTGCGGCTGTGTCCACAGTTTGTTTCGCACCAGTTTACCCCTGCATTAAAAACCGCACTTAAACAGCATGGCATTGCCCGCCCGCTTTATGACGATGCTAACCTGCGGGCGCTGATCAACTTCTGCTCGCGGAAGCTACAGCGCCAGTTTGAATGCCGCGATGTCCAGTTTTTACAGCTCTATTTGCAATATTGCCTAATCCAGCACCAGTTGGGGAACACGCCGCAGTTTTCCCACGTTCAGCGCAGCTGGACCCAGTCGAGAGGGGAGTATTTTACGGCGCAGGAGATCGTGCGTCACTGGAAACGAAGAGTCCCACAAGGCGCTCACGGGGATGAACAACTGTTTCTGGCACTGTTGTTTATGATGCTCCGCACGCCCGATCCCGCACTTGATAAACACCAGCAGGATCAGCGTTTACGTCGTGCCATTGTGCGTATGATTGCCCGCTTTCGTTCTCAAACCGGGATGAATTTCAGCGATGAGCAAGGTCTGACCGATCAGCTGTATATCCATCTTGCTCAGGCGCTGGACCGCTCGCTGTTTGAGATCGGCATCGACAACAGCCTGCCAGAGGAGATCCATCGTCTCTATCCCCGACTTTTACGCACCACCAAAGAGGCGCTGTTTGAGCTGGAGGCAGAATTTGGACTACGTTTTTCCGATGAGGAGATGAGCCTGGTCGCGGTGATTTTCGGCGCCTGGCTGATGCAGGAGACCGATCTACACGAAAAACAGGTCATTCTGCTGACGGGGGAAGATAAAGCCTGTGAAGATCTGATTGAGGAGCAACTTCGTGAGTTGACGCTGCTGCCGCTCAATATTCGCTATCTGGCGTTGCAGACTTTCCAGAAAGAGGGGGCACCGCGCGAAGCCGCGCTGATTATCACCCCCTATCCTACTGCTCTACCGTTATTCTCGCCGCCGTTGATCCATGCTGTTGAAGCACTGAACACACAGCAGCAAGAACATATTCGCGCCATGCTGGAATCATAGTCAGGCGCGAGCGGTCACTTTAGGACGAACGATTATCGCGGGTAAAGCAACCAGCGCCATTACCCAGAAGACGCCATGCCCCAGATGCTGGTAGAGGAAACCGGCGAAGACCGTCATGATCGCAATACTGCCGCCCATCGCAACCGCAGAATAAACCGCCTGCAGACGAATCACGTCCCCTCCCTCGCGCGCCGAGATATAGCGCATCGCCGCCAGATGGCACACCGTGAAGGTACCGCAGTGGAGAATTTGCGCCACAATCAGCCACGGCAGTTCCGTCGTCCAGCCCATAATGCCCCACCGCAGCACACCGCACAGGGCGGAAAGCAGCAGCAGGTCGCGCGCGCCAAAACGACGGAATAGCTTTTTGCTCAGGGCGAAAATAACGACTTCGGCCACTACCCCCAGCGACCATAGATAGCCAACGGCTGATGCAGAATATCCCGCCCCCTGCCAGTAGATGGCACTGAAACCATAGTACGCCGCATGCGCACCCTGGAGCAGACACACGCACGCCAGAAAACGCCAGCTTTGTGCAACCAGGCTCCGCCAGGCAGGCCAGCCTGCGCTCTCCTGATGGCGGCTCTCCCCTTGCGGCATCACCGACGGTCGCAGCAGCATGCCCAGCAACATCGAGGCAATTCCGATACTCAACAGAGCCAGGATCGCGCGGTAATCATAGAGACTGACCAGTTTACCCACCAGCGCAGAGCCAATAACAAAGGCAATTGAGCCCCACAGCCGCACGCGGCCATAGTCCATGGTGATCTGCTTTTGCCAGGTGTTCGCCAGGGCATCCGTCAGCGGTACCAGCGGTGAAAAGAACAGGTTGAAGCCGACCATCACGACCATCAGCCAGGCAAACTGGTGGCTGACCCAGAAGCAGGCGACAAAGACCAGCGTCAACAGAGCAAGAATGCGCAGCGCCTTGATCAGTAAGGAGGGATCGCTAACGCGCGGGGCAATCAGCAGGCTGCCGAGGAAACGCGCCACCAGCCCGGCTCCTAGCAGGACACCAATGGTCTCGGGGGTCAGGCCAATGCCTTTGAGCCAGACGCTCCAGAAAGGCAGAAAAATACCGTAGCTAAAGAAATAGGTGAAATAACTGAGCGCCAGCCAGCGCGTGGAATGCAAGACCATGAATCCCTCCCGAAATCGAGGCCATAGTCTGGCGAGAATATAAAAATTAAGCAAGTCGATAGCCTGCTATAAATTAACGAAAAATTAACATAATGTGCAGTCATCTGGTTTATGGCAGGGAATGAAAATGTGTATTACGTTTAAATTACTCCACTTGCAGAGGTTTTCTGCCATGAACTCACTTCGTTATTTCGATTTCGGTCAGTCGCGTCACCTGTTGCTGTTGATTGGCCGCATCGCACTTGTTGTACTGTTTATTATTTTTGGCTATCCGAAACTCACAGGGTTTAGCGGCACCGTGCAATATATGACCTCGCTGGGTACGCCGATGCCCATGCTGGCGGCCATTATTGCGGTGGTAATGGAAGTGCCCGCCGCTATTCTGATCGTACTGGGTTTTTTCACCCGTCCTCTCGCCGTCCTGTTTGTGTTTTACACTCTGGGAACCGCGGTAATAGGCCATCACTACTGGGATATGACCGGTGATGCGGTCGTACCGAATATGATTAACTTCTACAAGAATGTCAGTATTGCTGGTGCCTTTATTCTGCTGGCGATAGTCGGGCCTGGCGCGATTTCCCTTGACCGGCGTTGAGCCATAAAAAAAGGCCGCAAGCGCGGCCTTTTTTATTTCTGCAAAGCAGAGGAATTATGCGTATACCGGGAAGCGTGCGCAGATATCCAGAACTTTACCTTTAACGCGCTCGATAACCGCTTCGTCATTGATATTGTCCAGAACGTCACACATCCAGCCAGCCAGCTCTTTCACTTCCGCTTCTTTAAAGCCACGGCGAGTCACTGCTGGTGAACCAATACGGATACCGGAGGTCACAAACGGGCTCTTCGGATCGTTTGGTACGCTGTTTTTGTTCACGGTGATGTTTGCGCGGCCCAGGGCAGCGTCAGCTTCTTTACCGGTCAGGTTTTTATCAACCAGATCCAGCAGGAACAGGTGGTTTTCAGTACCACCGGAGACCACTTTGTAGCCACGGTTCAGGAACACTTCCACCATCGCTTTGGCGTTTTTGGCAACCTGCTGCTGGTAAACCTTGAACTCTGGCTCCATCGCTTCTTTCAGCGCCACCGCTTTTGCCGCGATAACGTGCATCAGAGGGCCGCCCTGCGCGCTTGGGAACACAGCAGAGTTCAGTTTTTTGTACAGCTCTTCATCACCGCCTTTCGCCAGGATCAGGCCACCGCGAGGACCCGCCAGGGTTTTGTGGGTGGTAGTGGTCACAACGTGAGCGTGTGGTACCGGGTTCGGGTAAACGCCTGCGGCAATCAGACCCGCAACGTGGGCCATGTCTACGAACAGGTAAGCACCGATGCTGTCTGCGATTTCACGCATTTTTGCCCAGTCAACGATACCGGAGTAAGCAGAGAAACCGCCGATGATCATTTTCGGTTTATGGGTCTGCGCCTGCTTCGCCATGTCTTCGTAGTCAATCTTACCGGACTCATCAATACCGTAAGGAATGATGTTGTACAGTTTGCCGGAGAAGTTAACCGGGGAGCCGTGAGTCAGGTGGCCGCCCTGCGCCAGGTTCATACCCAGAACGGTATCACCCGGTTGCAGCAGCGCGGTGTAGACCGCGAAGTTAGCCTGAGAGCCAGAGTGCGGCTGCACGTTAGCGTAGTCAGCACCAAAAAGCTCTTTCGCACGGTCGATAGCCAGTTGCTCAACGATATCAACGTACTCACAACCGCCGTAGTAACGCTTACCCGGATAACCTTCAGCATATTTGTTGGTCAGCTGAGAGCCCTGCGCCTGCATTACGCGCGGGCTGGTGTAGTTTTCGGAGGCGATCAGTTCGATGTGCTCTTCCTGACGTACTTTTTCCTGCTCCATAGCCTGCCACAGTTCGGCATCATAATCGGCAATGTTCATTTCACGCTTTAACATCCGCATCTCCTGACTCAGCTAACAAGTAAATTTTGGCCTGAAAAGGCAGTCCTGTTGGACGACGGGCAACAGTATAACTGAATAGTTCTGTGATAACAGGTCTTGACAAACGATTTTACGCAAACGTTTTCCTTCACGCCACGCAAGGGTTTGAGGAATAAAGCTCTCGACATTTTCAACCGATTTCTTTTCAGGTTTGTGATGCATATTTTTCATGTTGCAAAGAACCATTTACAACGAAGGGGTATTTTTTATAAGATGCATTTAAAATACATCATTAAAATGACATCAGAAGGACGCGCTCATGCTCGACGCTCAAACCATCGCTACTGTAAAAGCCACTATTCCCCTGCTGGTAGAAACCGGTCCTAAACTCACTGCCCATTTCTACGATCGTATGTTCACGCACAACCCGGAGCTCAAAGAGATTTTCAACATGAGCAACCAGCGTAATGGCGATCAGCGCGAAGCCCTGTTCAATGCTATCGCGGCCTACGCCAGTAATATTGAAAACCTGGCAGCGCTGCTGCCTGCGGTGGAAAAAATCGCGCAGAAACATACCAGCTTCCAGATCAAACCGGAGCAGTACAACATCGTTGGCGGCCATCTGTTAGCGACCCTGGACGAAATGTTCAGTCCGGGTCAGGAGGTACTGGACGCGTGGGGTAAAGCCTACGGCGTGCTGGCAAACGTATTCATCAATCGTGAAGCGCAAATCTACAGCGAAAACGCCAGTAAGAACGGTGGCTGGGAAGGTACGCGTGCGTTTCGTATCGTTGAGAAAACGCCGCGCAGCCAGCTTATTACCAGCTTTGAATTTGAACCGGTTGACGGTCAGCCGGTAGCTGATTATCAGCCAGGACAGTATCTGGGCGTCTGGCTGAAGCCTGAAGGTTTCCCGCATCAGGAGATCCGCCAGTACTCCCTGACCCGCAAACCTGACGGTAAACGTTACCGTATCGCAGTGAAGCGTGAAGAAGGCGGTCAGGTTTCAAACTGGCTGCACAACGAAGCCAGCGTGGGTGACGTGGTTCATCTGGCCGCACCTGCTGGTGATTTCTTTATGGCCGTTGAAACGCATACCCCTGTTACGCTGATCTCTGCGGGTGTCGGCCAAACGCCAATGCTGGCGATGCTCGATACGCTGGCGAAAGCAACCCACACCGCACAGGTAAACTGGTTCCACGCCGCCGAGAACGGTGATGTGCATGCCTTTTCGGATGAAGTAAAAACGCTGGGGGCGACCCTGCCACGCTTTACCGCGCATACCTGGTATCGCCAGCCTAATGAAGATGACCGTCAGAATGCACGATTCGACAGCGAGGGCTTGATGGATTTGAGTAAACACGAGAGCCTGTTCAGCAATCCAGAGATGCAATTCTGGCTCTGCGGCCCAGTCGCTTTTATGCAGTTTGCCGCCAGACAGTTAGTTACGCTGGGGATCAAATCTGAAAACATTCATTACGAGTGTTTCGGGCCTCATAAAGTGCTGTAAACCGACTCATTCCTCTCAGGATGCTGTATTTAGCGGCATCCTTTTTTTCTTTCATCTTCAACATTGAGTCTTGTGGCTTATCAATAATGAGTTTGTCATTCATGTTATGATTTTTCTTTTCCCTTTTCCGCTTGGGGACGCTTTTTTATGCAACAACCTGTTGTACGCGTTGGCGAGTGGCGAGTTACGCCGTCCATAAATCAAATTAGTCGACAAGGTCGCCAACTGACGCTTGAACCACGCTTAATTGATCTTTTGGTGTATTTCGCCAGTCATCCTGATGAAGTCCTGAGCCGGGATGAGATCATTGATAACATCTGGATGCGCAATATTGTCACCAGTCATGTGGTTACCCAGAGCATTTCAGAACTCCGCAAATGGCTGAAAGACGGTGATGAGCAGAGTCCAGAATACATCACCACAGTGCCAAAGAGGGGCTACAAGCTCACCGCGCCGGTGGTCTGGATGACTGAAGAAAGCGCCGACAGTGGGCCATCCACGCTTATAGCCTCACCAGAAACGACGCCTGCCGGACAGGTCAATACGCTTCCTGAACCGGAAACAGCATCCGCCCCCTCATTCAGACAGGCGCGAAAAAAAGTCGATCGACGAAATCGTGTCGCCTCCTTCTGGACCTGGCTACTGTTTCTGTTGTCACTTGGTGCGTTGATTGCGCTGGTTATCATGTCGCTTATCAATTCTCACCCACCGGTGACCAAAACGCGCCTGCTACTCAATCCACGCGATATAGATGTACGTTTTGAGCGCGGTATCTCTTGCAATAAGTGGTCTTCTCAACAGTCCTACGCCATCGGCCTGGGAAACCTGATTACCTCGTCACTAAACACATATTCCACCTTTATGGTGCATGACAAAACCAACTACAACGTGACAGAACCCAGTAGCTCCGGGAAAACACTCACCATCAAATTCGTTAATCAACGCCATTACCGGGCACAGCAATGTTTTATGTCTGTATTGCTGGTCGATAATGCAGACAGCTCTGTCATGCTGGACAAGCGCTACTTTATTACCGACAACACACTGTTATCGGTACAGGAAGATCTCCTCCACAGTCTCTCCGCCGTGTTGACGCAGCCCTGGCCACCTCGTATGCAGGCACAACTTGCCCAGTTCCGCAATTCGCAAAGCCTGTCGTTGGCGCAGTTCTACCAGGCTGACCAGTTGATTATGGAAGGTGATGTCGTGTCATTAAATAAAGCCAGCGAGTTACTCAGCGTCGTCGCAAAAGACGCACCTGACTTTATAAATGCGCTGCTGGAAAAAGTACTGGTGGATGTACTACGACATTCACAGCAACAGTTCAATGAACCTCAACTTACCGCGCTGAATAATGAGCTGAGTAAAATCGCGCAACTTCCCGGCATTGAGGAATCAGCAACGTGGTATCAAATACAGACTATCAATGGATTAAGCAAAGGTGATATTGACAATGCATACAGGAACATTAACAAAAGTATTGAACTCGAAATGTCCTGGCTAAATTATGTGTTACTGGGAAAGATCTATGAGATGAAGGGTGATAATCGTCTGGCGGCTGATGCTTATATTACAGCATTTAACTTAAGGCCGGGTGAAAACACTCTCTACTGGATTGAGAATGGCGTTTTCCAGACTTCCATTAAAAAAGCAGCCCCTTATTTAAAAACGTTTCTTGCACAAGAGTAGAAAGCGCCCTCTGAATGCGTTAATGAATTTATTCAGTAAGTAGTAAAAATGTTGCCAGGAGGTGTTAATTGTTACCTCCAGGCAACAATCCCTGCCGTAATAAAAATATCATCAATCCCCTGTTAGATATCATTATTTATCTTTTCCTGATATAAAATTTTTATCCTGATATGTTAACGAAAAAATCTCAGGGTATCATTTTTTTGAAGTTGTCTTTTATTTCACTTTATCTTTAGGACTTCTCCTGTTCGCATCCGTAACCTTGCGGTCAGTCGGTCGGATCATTTTGAGCCTTAAACAACGGTCCGCACCTCCAAAATAAAATTCAGGAGAAACGAACATGAGTTCAGCCAAAAAGATAGGCCTATTTGCCTGCACCGGTGTCGTCGCCGGTAATATGATGGGAAGCGGTATTGCTTTATTACCCGCAAACCTTGCCAGCATCGGTGGCATTGCAATTTGGGGATGGGTAATTTCCATTATTGGGGCAATGTCTCTGGCATATGTCTACGCCCGCCTGGCCACCAAAAACCCTCAACAAGGTGGCCCAATTGCTTATGCCGGGGAATTATCTCCCGCTTTCGGTTTCCAGACCGGTGTGCTTTATTACCACGCAAACTGGATTGGTAATCTGGCAATTGGTATTACCGCTGTCTCTTATCTTTCCACCTTCTTCCCGGCATTAAATAATCCTGTTCCGGCAGGTATTGCCTGTATTGCAATTGTCTGGCTGTTTACCTTTGTGAATATGCTTGGTGGGACCTGGGTGAGCCGCCTGACGACTATCGGTCTGGTACTGGTGCTGATCCCGGTCGTAGTGACTGCGATTGCGGGATGGCACTGGTTTGATGCTGCCATCTATCAGGCAAACTGGAACACATCTACCACTACCGACCCTCATGCGGTGATCAAAAGTATCCTGCTCTGCCTGTGGGCATTCGTTGGGGTTGAATCCGCTGCGGTAAGCACCGGGATGGTGAAAAACCCTAAACGCACAGTGCCTCTGGCAACCATGCTGGGTACCGCTCTGGCCGGTATTGTCTATATCGCGGCAACACAGGTGATTTCTGGTATGTATCCGGCCTCTGAAATGGCCGCTTCTGGCGCACCATTCGCTATCAGTGCCTCAACCATCATGGGTAACTGGGCTGCACCGATAGTATCTGCCTTCACCGCCTTCGCCTGCCTGACCTCACTGGGCTCCTGGATGATGCTGGTAGGCCAGGCCGGGGTTCGCGCCGCTAACGATGGTAACTTCCCGAAAATTTACGGCGAAGTTGATAGCAATGGTATCCCGAAAAAAGGCCTGCTGCTGGCAGCGCTGAAAATGACCGTACTGATGGTTCTCATCACCGTGATGAACTCAAGCGGCGGTAAAGCCTCAGACCTGTTCGGCGAACTGACGGGTATCGCAGTACTACTGACCATGCTGCCGTATTTCTACTCCTGCGTTGACCTGATTCGCTTCGAAGGCGTTAACGTTCGCAACCTGGCAAGCCTGGTCTGCTCCATTCTTGGCTGCGCGTTCTGCTTCATCGCACTGATGGGGGCCAACTCCTTCGAACTGTCTGGCACCTTTATCGTCAGCCTCGTCATTCTGATGTTCTATGGCCGCAAGATGTACCAGCGCCAACATAACAACGACGCCGACAGCACCACCGCCGACGCACTTTAATCCCCCTTTCTTATAGCCCTTCCTGACACCTGTCACACCGTGACGGGAGGGGTTTTCTACACCTGGAGATAAGACTATGAATGTTATCGCTATCATGAATCACATGGGCGTTTACTTTAAAGAAGAACCTATCCGTGAGCTCCACCGCGCACTTGAGCGTCTGGATTTCCGTATTGTTTACCCAAATGACCGCGAAGACTTACTAAAACTCATTGAGAACAATGCGCGTCTGTGCGGCGTTATTTTCGACTGGGATAAATACAATCTCGAGCTGTGTGAAGATATCAGCAAAATGAACGAATACATGCCGCTGTATGCATTCGCTAATTCATACTCCACGCTCGACGTCAGCCTCAACGATCTGCGTATGAAAGTACGTTTCTTTGAGTATGCTCTCGGTGCCGCTGACGATATCGCCGCCAAAATCAAACAGAACACAGATGAATATATCGACACGATTTTGCCGCCGCTGACCAAAGCGCTGTTCAAATATGTTCGCGAAGGGAAATATACGTTCTGTACACCTGGCCATATGGGCGGCACCGCGTTCCAGAAAAGCCCGGTAGGAAGTCTTTTCTACGACTTCTTCGGCCCTAATACCATGAAATCTGACATCTCGATTTCCGTATCCGAACTCGGTTCACTGCTTGACCATAGCGGCCCGCACAAAGAGGCAGAAGAGTATATCGCTCGTGTATTCAATGCTGAGCGCAGCTACATGGTGACCAACGGTACATCCACAGCGAACAAAATTGTCGGCATGTACTCAGCACCTGCAGGCAGCACTGTACTGATCGATCGAAACTGTCATAAATCGCTGACGCATCTGATGATGATGAGCGATATTACACCGATCTATTTCCGACCAACCCGTAACGCATACGGTATTCTCGGCGGGATCCCGCAGAGCGAACTTCAGCATGCAACCATTGCCAAACGCGTAAAAGAGACGCCAAACGCGACCTGGCCAGTGCACGCCGTTATAACCAATTCCACCTACGATGGTCTGCTCTACAACACTGACTACATCAAGAAAACGCTGGATGTAAAATCCATCCACTTTGACTCGGCCTGGGTACCTTATACCAATTTCTCCCCTATTTACGCGGGTAAAAGTGGGATGAGCGGCGGTCGTGTGGAAGGTAAAGTGATTTATGAAACTCAGTCCACGCACAAACTGCTGGCGGCGTTTTCTCAGGCTTCGATGATTCATGTAAAAGGCGACGTAAACGAAGAGACCTTCAACGAAGCTTACATGATGCACACGACAACCTCTCCGCACTATGGGATTGTGGCATCCACTGAAACCGCTGCGGCGATGATGAAAGGTAATGCCGGTAAGCGTCTGATCGACGGTTCTATTCAGCGCGCAGTGAAATTCCGCAAAGAGATTAAACGTCTGAAAGGCGAATCTGAAGGCTGGTTCTTCGATGTGTGGCAGCCGGAACACATTGATGAGCCTGAATGCTGGCCTCTGCGTTCCGATAGTGCATGGCACGGTTTCAAGAACATTGATAACGAGCATATGTATCTCGACCCGATTAAAGTCACCATTTTGACACCGGGGATGAAGAAAGATGGCACCATGGACGACTTCGGTATTCCTGCCAGTATCATCGCGAAATACCTTGATGAACAAGGCATCGTGGTTGAGAAAACGGGTCCGTATAACCTGCTGTTCCTGTTCAGCATCGGTATTGATAAAACGAAAGCCCTGAGTCTGCTCCGCGCACTCACCGATTTCAAACGCGCTTTCGATCTCAATCTGCGCGTGAAAAACATGCTGCCATCGCTCTATCGTGAGAATCCTGAGTTCTACGAAAGCATGCGCATTCAGGAGCTTGCACAGAACATTCATAAACTCGTTGAGCATCATAATCTGCCGGATCTGATGTTCCGTGCATTTGAAGTGCTGCCAAAAATGGTGATAACACCGTATGCCGCGTTCCAGAAAGAGCTGCATGGTGAGACGGAAGAGGTCTATCTCAGTGAGATGGTGGGCCGCGTCAACGCCAATATGATCCTGCCATATCCTCCAGGAGTACCGCTGGTTATGCCTGGTGAGATGATCACTGAAGAGAGCCGTCCAGTGCTGGAATTCCTGCAAATGCTGTGCGAAATAGGTGCTCACTATCCAGGCTTTGAAACCGACATCCATGGTGCATATCGCCAGGCGGATGGTCGTTATACCGTTAAGGTACTGAAAAACGATAAATAAAGACTAAAGGGAAGTGGCTTGCCACTTCCCTTTTTCACGCCGCAAGGAGATAACATGAAAACACCCTCACAACCGCGCGCGATTTATTACATCGTGGCGATTCAAATCTGGGAATATTTCAGCTTTTACGGCATGCGTGCTCTGCTTATCCTCTACCTCACCCATCAGCTTGGTTTCGACGATAGCCACGCCATCACACTCTTTAGCGCTTACGCATCTTTGGTCTACGTCACCCCTATTCTCGGCGGCTGGCTGGCTGACCGCCTGCTTGGCAACCGCACAGCCATTATTACCGGTGCATTGCTGATGACGTTCGGCCATGTGGTGTTAGGTATCGAATCTGACTCAACCCGCAGTCTGTACGTTGCACTGGCGATAATCATATGTGGTTATGGTCTGTTTAAATCCAATATCAGTTGTCTGTTGGGAGAACTTTATGCCCATGACGATCCACGTCGTGATGGCGGATTTTCGCTGTTATATGCCGCAGGGAACATTGGCTCCATTGCTGCGCCGATTGCCTGCGGACTGGCGGCGCAATGGTACGGCTGGCATATTGGCTTTGCACTGGCCGGGATCGGCATGTTTGCAGGTTTGCTGATTTTCCTCAGCGGGCATCACCACTTCCACCATACGCGCGGTGTTAATAAACAGGCATTATGCAGCAAAAAGTATCTCCTCCCGGTCTGGGGCTGGCTGCTGATAATGCTGTGCATCGCGCCCCTCTTTTTTACCCTGTTACTGGAGAATAATGGCTCTGGTTATCTACTGGTCGCCGTGTGCGCGTTTGCTGTGATAATGGTGGCGCGCATTATGATGAGATTTCCTGAGCATCGCCGCGCACTTTGGCAAATCGCGATACTGATGATAACAGGGACGCTGTTCTGGGTGCTGGCACAGCAGGGTGGCAGTACTATAAGCCTGTTTATCGACCGCTTTGTTAACCGACAGCTGCTAAATATTGAGGTACCAACGGCGCTGTTTCAGTCAGTTAATGCCATTGCAGTAATGGCAGCAGGTATTGCCCTTTCCTGGCTAGCGCGTCCGGAAGGGAAAATACGCTCAGCGCTACGCGTATGGCTGAAGTTCGCATTAGGTCTGTTGTTAATGAGCGTTGGTTTTATGTTACTGGCGCTGAATGCACGTCATGGCGGGTTAAACGGACAGGTCTCAATGGGGATGATGATCGCCGGTCTGGCGCTAATGGGTTTCGCCGAACTGTTTATCGACCCGGTAGCGATGGCGCAAATCACCCGTCTGAATCTACCGGGCATCACAGGTCTGTTAACGGGGATTTATATGCTGGCAACAGGCGCAGTCGCCAACTGGCTGGCAGGACGCGTGGCGCAACAAACCACAGAGCCACAGATTAACGATACGGCGATTGCTGCCTATGCCCACTTTTTCTCTCAGATGAGCGGGTGGACGCTAGGCTGCGTGATGCTGATCGTTACATTCGTTGGTTTGAGAAGATGTTTTACCCCTTCTCCACTCACGTTGCCGGAAACAGAGCACGATTAAAAGCCCCTTCGCCGCCAGGGAATGGCAGCGAAGGAATACCATCAAATCGCCGCGTCGTCTTCTTCGCCGGTACGGATACGGATCACGCGCGCCACGTCAAAGACGAAGATTTTGCCGTCGCCGATTTTGCCCGTCTGCGCCGTGCGAATGATGGTATCCACACAGGTATCCACGATGTCGTCGCTCACCACGATTTCAATTTTCACTTTCGGCAGAAAGTCCACCATGTACTCTGCGCCACGGTAAAGCTCGGTGTGGCCCTTTTGACGACCAAAACCTTTCACTTCCGTCACGGTCATCCCGGTGATGCCAACTTCCGCCAGCGCTTCACGTACATCATCCAGTTTGAAAGGTTTAATAATCGCATCGATCTTTTTCATGGTGGGTCCTTAAACTCTTGCCTGTAAGCTGCTTCGTAATCGGTTGCTCACAGTATCATATTCAAGCGAATTTTGCGGTACTACTCTTTAAAATCGTTCGCTTCCAGCTCGTGCCGAGACAGTAACTTGTAGAATTCGGTGCGGTTACGCCCCGCCATTCGCGCCGCGTGGGTCACGTTGCCTTTGGTAATTTGCAGCAGCTTACGCAAATAGTTCAGCTCGAACTGATTCCGCGCTTCGGCAAACGTCGGCAATGCCGTGTTTTCCCCTTCCAGTGCCTGCTCCACCAGCGCGTCGCTGATAACCGGTGATGAGGTCAGCGCGACGCACTGCTCAATTACGTTCACCAGTTGACGCACGTTGCCCGGCCAGCTTGCGGCCATCAACCGTTTCATCGCATCGGTGGAAAACGCACGAACGAACGGTTTATGGCGATCGGCCGCCTGGCGTAAAAGATGGTTCGCCAGCAGGGGAATGTCTTCCGCACGTTCGGCCAGCGCTGGGATCTTCAGGTTCACCACGTTAAGACGGTAGTAGAGATCTTCGCGAAACTCGTTGCGAGCCATCACCTTCGGTAAATCGCGGTGTGTCGCCGAAATAATACGCACATTAATATCTATATCGCGGTTGCTGCCCAGCGGGCGAACTTTTCGTTCCTGCAACACACGCAGTAATTTAACCTGCAGCGGCGCAGGCATGTCGCCAATCTCATCCAGGAAAAGCGTGCCGCCTTCCGCTGCCTGGAATAACCCTTCCCGGCTGCTTACCGCGCCAGTGAAAGCGCCGCGGGCATGCCCAAACAGTTCAGATTCGAGCAGCTGTTCCGGGAGTGCGCCGCAGTTAATCGCAATAAAAGCATTTTTGCTGCGCGGGCTGGCATTATGAATCGCCTGCGCGAGGATCTCTTTCCCGGTACCGCTCTGGCCGTTAATGAGCACGCTGACGTCAGATTGCGCCACCATACGGGCCTGTTCGAGCAGACGCAGCATAATAGGGCTGCGGGTGACGATAGACTCCCGCCACGCTTCATCATTCGACGGGGCGGCATGTTCCAGCGCGCTGTCGATAGCCTTGTAAAGCGCATCTTTGTCCACCGGCTTGGTCAGGAAGCTGAACACCCCCTGCTGTGTCGCGGCAACCGCATCCGGGATCGACCCGTGCGCCGTGAGAATAATGACAGGCATGCCCGGCTGCTGCTTCTGGATCTCCGCGAACAGTTGCAGGCCGTCCATTTCGTCCATCCGCAGGTCGCTTATCACCAGATCAATCTTCTCGCGGCTGAGAATTCTCAGCCCCTCCTGCCCGCTCTCAGCGGTTACCACGCTGTAGCCTTCACTCACCAGACGCATGCCCAGCAGCTTTAACAGCCCGGGATCGTCATCCACCAGTAAGAGATGGGCAGGTTTACGGCTGGTCATGGCTTCACATCCTCTTGTTTCGGCGTATCGCTGTCCGGTGCAGCAGATGAACTCCCCGGCTGATATTTACGCGACGAAAGCTGTCTTTCGATATCGGTCAGGTTTTCCAGCTTACGCGTCGTGGTATCCAGTTGCGTACGCAAATGTTGCTGCTGTTGACGCAGCGTATCAAGTTCGCTGTCGGTGGACTGCTGCAATTTGCTGTAGCGGGAGCGCTCTTCAGACAGTTGAAGTTGTAATGTCTGCCCATCACGCCAGAGCTGATATACCGGGCGAATCTGGACCGGAAGGTTGACCACAAACATGTCCAGCCGGGTCACGTTGGCGCGGCGTTCAACGGGTGTGATTTTCGCATCTGCCAGTAAAATCCCGCGCTTGAAAGCGTCCTGCCAGGTGTCGTCATCCAGCATCGCTGCTTTCGAACGAGCGTCTACCGGTGCCAGACGCTGGGCGCAATCTATTCCGCGTAGCCAGAACAACGGGTTGCTTTCAACGTCATGACCTGACAGGTTCCAGATGTCCTCACAGCGGGTTGAAAGAAAGTCTGCCAGTTGGTTATCTGGCCATTTATCTTCTTGTTTATCGCTAATTGCACTTTGCGGCGCATGGGAAACACATCCTGCCAGAAATAAACAAGGCAAGCTCAGGCGAAGCGTGTTGCGGGAAAACACCGCGCGTACGGCGCGGAAAAAGACGTGTGACATACTCACCAGACATAGATTCATGTTATTGATTTTTCCGGCTCAGGGGCAATTCGATACGGAAGCAAACATCCGAACGTTCGTCCGTGACAATGTTTAGCTCACCCTGCATGCGTCGTATGCAGTCTCGGGCGATGCTCAAGCCCAGACCACTTCCTTTAACCGCACCTTTACGCTGATGACTCCCCTGGAAAAAGGGCTCAAATATCATGGCTTTTTCGTCATCGGGGATCGGGGTGCCGGTGTTAGCGACGTCAATAAACACCCGTGAACCATTCGTATAACTTCGGATATAAATGTTACCGGATTCAGTACCATAGTGCACCGCATTGGAGTAAAGATTATCCAGAACGCTCATTAACAGCATGGGTTCAGCCAGGCACGCTGGCGCATTCAGTTCTACACCGGTATGCATCATTTTAGCTCTTGCTGGCAAGCTATGAGCGGAGATCACCATATCCACCAGCGGCTCAATCTCGACGTTTTCCAGTACAACCGCGCCATCAGCCAGCTTGCGGTTGTAATCCAGCAGTTGCTCAATCAGCTTTTGCAGATTGCGGCTGCTGGCATCAAGGATCTCGACAATCTCTTTCTGTTCGGTGGTCAGCGGCCCAGCCACTTCGTCCGCCAGCAGTTCCGTGCCCTCACGCATGCTGGCCAGCGGCGTTTTAAGCTCATGGGAAATATGGCGCAGAAACTGATGACGCTGAGATTCGAGCCATGCCAGACGTTCAGACAGCCACATAATACGCTGGCCTACGGACCGCAACTCACGCGGACCTTTAAAGGCAACCGTATCACCGAGCGATTTTCCCTCTCCCAGACGGTTAATCATACGCTGAATGCCCTTCACCGGGCCGATGATCATGCGGGTAAAGAGCAGAACCAGCCCGAGACTCACCAGGAACAGCACCAGCGCCTGCCAGCCGAAGAACTGTCCACGTTCGGCAATCTCCTGCTGAAGCTGCTGGCCGCGCGAGAAAATCACGGTACGCGTTGACTGAACCATCTCGGTGTTGGCGCTGGCAAAGGCCTCCAGGCGCGCGGCGGCAGTCGTATCCGGACCGCTATTTTTACACTGTAGCTGAGCAAGGTCGTTCAGATCCTGACGTAACGCTTTATACAGGTTGTCATCCGGCAACACCCCTGCGTGGGCATCCAGCATCTCGCTATAGCGTTTACGCTGATTCTGATACACCTTTTCCAGCGTGCGATCGTCAAGCACACAGTACTGGCGATAGCTACGCTCCATCTCCAGCGCAGCATTGGTCATCGCTTCACTGCGCCTGGCGTCGATGAGCGTCGTGCGGTTAGTCAACGCCGCCTGAGCACTCAAGGCATTGAGACTTTGCCACGCCTGCCAGGCAAGGATCAGTAATGGCAGCAGGATCAGCAGGAAGGCCATCATGACAAGCTGTCGCAGGGAGCGGGGAAAAACGGGCCAGCGTTTCAACGCATTACTCTCTTAGTGGGGGTTTACGCAGAGCGTAACTGAGTCTGCCCTTCAGATACAACAAAGCCGGGTAAAAACCCGGCTTTGTTATGGAATGAGGCGGTGCCTAACTCGACGTTTCGCCCTGGCCTGATAAAGCATCGCTATGATCAGTAGTTGGACGGCAGGCACCTTTTTGTGCGTCATTCGAAGTTTATGTAGCACGTCCCGAAGGGGCTGACATAAGAGGGTGAATGAGCCACTGGTTAGTATTATGCAACAGCCGTGCCAGAATGCAAAATTAAAAATTAACGCATTGATATATATAGCCTTTACTCATTTAACCTGTTAATTATCGGTTGAATGATTTCCAGGCTAAGTGTCGCTATTAAGCAACACCTTAACGGGAAACTGTCGTGTCATATACAAATCAATAAGTTAAATGTCTCCATTTGGAGACACCCCTTTTACTGCGTTGTCGCGGTTTTGCGACAGATATAAAAAAGCCCGGTGGCGTTTCCGCTCACCGGGCCTGCATTCATTTTATTGCTTAACCCAACTGTTTACGCGCGTTGCGGAAAATACGCATCCACGGGCTGTCCTCACCCCAGTTTTCCGGGTGCCAGGAGTTGCTCACGGTACGGAATACACGCTCCGGGTGCGGCATCATGATGGTTGCGCGACCGCTTTCGCTGGTAACAGCAGTAATCCCGTTTGCCGAACCGTTCGGGTTAGCCGGATAGGTTTCGGTGACCTTGCCGAAGTTATCAACAAAGCGCAGCGCCACCAGACCTTTGCTCTCCAGCTGAGCCAGATGCGCGGCGTCACGCACTTCAACCTGACCTTCGCCGTGAGAGACCGCGATTGGCATCTGCGAACCGACCATGCCCTGCAGCAGCAGAGAAGGACTCTGAGTCACTTCCACCAGGCTAAAACGCGCTTCGAAGCGGTCAGACTGGTTACGCACAAAGCGCGGCCAGGCTTCGCTGCCCGGGATCAGCTCACGCAGGTTGGACATCATCTGGCAGCCGTTACACACGCCCAGCGCCAGGGTTTGCGGACGGTGGAAGAAGGTTTCGAACTCGTCACGCACGCGATTGTTGAACAGAATGGACTTCGCCCAACCTTCACCCGCGCCCAGCACGTCACCGTAGGAGAAGCCACCGCACGCCACCAGCGCCTGGAAATCTTCCAGACCGGTGCGGCCTGCCAGCAGGTCGCTCATGTGAACATCGATGGCATCAAAGCCCGCGCGGTGGAAGGCTGCGGCCATCTCAACGTGGGAGTTAACGCCCTGCTCGCGCAGCACGGCCACTTTCGGACGCGCGCCCTTCGCAATGTACGGCGCAGCAATATCTTCGTTAATGTCGAAGGAGAGTTTCACGTTCAGGCCTGGATCGTTGTCATTCGCCTTCGCGTTATGCTCCTGATCGGCACATTCCGGGTTGTCGCGCAGACGCTGCATCTGCCAGGTGGTTTCTGCCCACCACATACGCAGCGTGGAGCGGCTTTCGCTGAACACGGCATGACCGTCAGCTTCAATGACGAAGCGGTCGCCCTGAACGGCTTTACCCAGATAGTGCACACAATCTGCCAGACCGTGCTTCGCAAGGATGGCTTCAACCGCGTCGCGATCTGCCGCACGAACCTGAATCACGGCGCCCAGCTCTTCGTTAAACAGCGCCGCCAGACGGTCTTCGCCCAGAGAGGCAATATTCGCTTCCACGCCACAGTGGCCGGTGAAGGCCATTTCTGCCAGCGTCACCAGCAGGCCGCCGTCAGAACGGTCGTGGTAGGCCAGCAGCTTACGCTGCGCAACCAGCGCCTGGATGGCATCGTAGAAGCCTTTTAACTGCGCCACATCGCGCACGTCTGCCGGCTTATCGCCCAGTTGACGGTAAACCTGCGCCAGCGCGGTCGCACCCAGCGCGTTGTTGCCTTTACCCAGGTCAATCAGCAACAGGGCGTTGTCTTCGGTCACGAGCTGCGGCGTAACGGTATGACGAACGTCTTCCACGCGAGCAAAGGCGGAGATAATCAGCGACAGCGGAGAGGTGATCTCGCGCTGCTCGTTGCCTTCCTGCCAGCGGGTCTTCATCGACATAGAGTCTTTACCCACCGGAATGGTCAGACCCAGCGCAGGGCACAGTTCTTCACCCACCGCTTTTACCGCTTCATACAAGCCTGCGTCTTCACCCGGGTGACCAGCAGCGGCCATCCAGTTCGCAGAAAGTTTGATACGTTTGATATCGCCAATCTGGGTTGCAGCGATGTTAGTCAGCGCTTCACCAACGGCGAGACGAGCAGATGCCGCGAAGTCCAGCAGCGCCACCGGGGTACGTTCACCCAGCGCCATTGCTTCGCCGTAGTAGCTGTCGAGACTCGCGGTGGTCACGGCGCAGTTAGCGACCGGGATCTGCCACGGGCCGACCATCTGATCGCGCGATACCATACCGGTCACGGTACGGTCGCCGATGGTCACGAGGAAGGTTTTCTCTGCCACGGCCGGCAGGTGCAGCACGCGGTTGACCGCTTCCGCAACGGTAATGCCCTGACGATCCAGCGCTTTTCCTGCCGCTTTACGGGTTTCAACGTCGCGGGTCATCTTCGGCGTTTTACCGAGCAGAACGTCCAGCGGCAGATCGATCGGCTGGTTGTCAAAGTGGGTGTCGCTTAAGGAGAGATGCTTCTCTTCGGTCGCTTCACCAATAACGGCATACGGCGCACGCTCGCGGCGGCACAGCTCGTCAAACAGCGGTAATTGATCCGCTGCAACGGCCAGAACATAACGTTCCTGAGATTCGTTACACCAGATTTCCAGCGGGCTCATACCCGGCTCATCGCTCAGGATGTCGCGCAGGTTGAAACGGCCACCGCGACCGCCGTCGCTCACCAACTCCGGCATGGCGTTAGACAAACCGCCCGCGCCCACATCGTGAATAAACAGAATTGGGTTAGCTTCACCCAGCTGCCAGCAGCGGTCGATCACTTCCTGGCAACGACGCTCCATTTCCGGGTTGTCGCGCTGCACGGAAGCAAAGTCGAGATCCGCATCAGACTGACCAGAGGTCATAGAAGAAGCCGCCCCACCGCCCAGGCCGATGTTCATTGCCGGGCCGCCCAGCACGATCAGCTTCGCGCCCACGACGATCTCGCCTTTCTGCACGTGATCGGCGCGAATGTTGCCGATCCCGCCCGCCAGCATGATCGGTTTGTGGTAGCCGCGCAGCTCTTCGCCGTTGTGGCTGTCCACTTTCTCTTCATAGGTACGGAAGTAACCGTTCAGCGCCGGACGACCAAATTCGTTGTTAAACGCCGCGCCGCCCAGCGGGCCTTCGGTCATGATATCCAGCGCGGTTACAATGCGCTCTGGTTTGCCGAAATCTTCTTCCCACGGCTGTTCAAAACCCGGGATGCGCAGGTTGGAAACGGAGAAACCGACCAGACCAGCTTTTGGTTTTGCACCGCGGCCCGTTGCGCCTTCATCACGGATTTCACCGCCGGAACCGGTCGCCGCACCCGGCCACGGGGAGATCGCCGTCGGGTGGTTATGGGTTTCGACCTTCATCAGGATATGCGCAGGCTCCTGATGGAAGTCATAGCGCCCTGCTTCGCGATCGGCGAAGAAGCGGCCCACCTCGGAACCTTCCATTACCGCAGCGTTGTCTTTGTAGGCAGACAGCACGTGGTCAGGGGTTTTTTCCATGGTGTTTTTAATCATTTTGAACAGCGACTTCGGTTGCTGTTCACCGTCGATAACCCAGTCAGCGTTGAAAATCTTGTGACGACAGTGTTCAGAGTTGGCCTGCGCGAACATATAGAGTTCGATGTCATTCGGATTGCGGTTCAGCTTAACAAACGCATCCTGCAGATAATCAATTTCGTCTTCTGCCAGTGCCAGGCCAAGACGCAGGTTCGCGTCAATCAGTGCCTGGCGCCCCTGCCCCAGCAAATCCACACTCTGTACCGGCGCAGGCTGATGGTGGGAGAATAGCTTCTGTGCGTCATCGAGAGAGGCAAAAACACTCTCCATCATGCGGTCATGAAGCTCAGCTGCAACCGCCTGCCACTGTTCTTCGCTCAGAGTGGAAGCTTCCACATAGTACGCCACGCCGCGTTCCAGACGGTTAATCTGGCTCAGGCCACAGTTGTGGGCGATGTCGGTGGCTTTGGAAGACCAGGGGGAGATGGTGCCCGGACGCGGTGTCGCAAGGATCAGTTTGCCGGTTGGCGTATGGCTGCTCAGACTTGGGCCATACTTGAGCAGGCGTTCCAGCTGTACGCGCTCCTCTGCATTCAGGGGGGCATTCAGGTCAGCAAAATGGACATACTCAGCGTAAATATTGCTTACCGGAAGGTCGGCCGCCTGAAAACGTGCCAGCAGTTTGTTAATACGGAAGGCAGACAGTGCAGGCGAACCACGCAGAATTTCCATCATAAGTCTCTCGTCTTCGAAGCGCCGGGGCGCTTACAGTGTGCGCAAGGGGGGAAAACGGGCGTCATTATAGAGAATCCTGAGCGCCGACGAAACCGTTTGCGTCGAAATAAAATCTACGCAGATGTTTAACAATAGATGTGACCTGTCTCTCTAATGGGTTGCCAAGTGGCGCAAGTTTACGCAAAATGCCGCTCATTCAATGGCAAACCTTATTATTAACATGGCTACAGCAGACTGAGGCAACCGGCGTCGCAGAGAATTAACTAATTGAAAAAATTAAAGATTAATTATCTGCTCATCGGCATTGTGACGTTGCTGCTGGCAGTGGCCCTCTGGCCTTCTATCCCCTGGTTCGGCAAAGCCGAAAACCGTATCGCCGCCATAAAGGAGCGGGGGGAATTGCGCGTCAGTACCCTAAACTCTCCGCTGATCTACAGCGACATCAACGGCAAAGTTATTGGTCTGGATTACGAACTGGCCCAACAGTTCGCCGATTATCTTGGCGTAAAGCTTAAAATTACCGTCCGCCAGAATATCAACCAGTTGTTTGATGACCTCGATAACGACGATGCCGATATGCTCGCGGCCGGGCTGGTGTATAACAGCGAGCGCAGCAAGAACTATCAGCCAGGCCCGACCTACTACTCCGTTTCGCAGCAACTGGTCTACCGTGTCGGAAGCGTTCGCCCGCGCACGCTTGCTACCATTAACGATCAACAACTGACGATTGCCCCCGGCCATGTGGTGATTGACGATCTGCGTGAGCTCAAGGAGAAGAAATACCCGGACCTGAGCTGGACAGTCGATCCCAAACTCGGCACTACGGAACTGCTGGAACAGGTTAAAAATCAGAAACTGCCCTATACCATCGCTGATTCGGTTGCGATCAGTCTTTTCCAGCGCGTTCACCCTGAGATCGCCGTAGCGCTGGACGTGACAGATGAACAACCCGTTACCTGGTTTACCCAGCTCGACGACGATCAGACCGTCTCTGCGGCGATGCTCGACTTCTTCAATACCATCAATGAAGACGGTACCCTGGCGCGTCTTGAGGAGAAGTATCTCGGTCACGGTGACGACTTTGACTATGTTGACACCCGCAGCTTCCTGCGCGCGATAGACGGTGTCTTGCCGGATCTGCAGCCGTTGTTTGAAAAATACGCCCAGGAAATTGACTGGAAACTGCTGGCGGCTATCTCCTATCAGGAATCTCACTGGGATACCCAGGCCACGTCGCCCACGGGCGTACGCGGTTTAATGATGCTAACCAAAAATACCGCCCTGAGCCTGGGTGTGAATGACCGTACCGATGCCGAACAGAGCATCAGCGGTGGTGCGCGCTACCTGCAGGATATGATGGCCAAGGTACCGGAAACAGTGCCGGAAGAAGAGCGGATCTGGTTCGCGCTGGCCGCCTACAACATGGGTTATGCGCATATGCTTGATGCGCGAGCGCTGACGGCGAAAACGAAAGGTAACCCGGACAGCTGGTCAGACGTTAAACAGCGGTTGCCACTGCTGAGCCAGAAACCCTGGTACAACAAGCTGACATATGGCTACGCACGCGGACATGAGGCTTACGCCTATGTGGAAAATATCCGTAAATATCAGATAAGCCTGGTAGGATACCTGCTGGAAAAAGAGAAAGAAGCGGCAGAGGCAAAACAACTGGCTCAAAGTTACCCGGTTGTGGCACCGGATGAACTTAATCGTCCGACAACTTCAATTCTGCCTTTTGTTGCTTTTTCTGCTGCCGGCGCATTCGAAAGAAATCACTTAGTAGCCCCGAACACTCTGGTGCAAGCACCCCGCCGATAGTCTTGACCTGATGGTTCATCCCCGGGTGTCCCAGGACATCCATCAGTGAGCCGGCAGCGCCGGTTTTTTCATCCCGCGCACCGAAGACAAGCGTGCCAATACGGCTGTGTACCATCGCACCAGAACACATCACACAGGGTTCAAGCGTCACGTACAGCGTGGTGTCGAGCAGGCGATAGTTTTGCAACACCAGCCCACCTTGTCGAAGCGCCATGATTTCGGCGTGAGCAGTGGGATCGTGACGGCCAATCGGGCGATTCCAGCCTTCTCCAATCACCTGGTTGTTGTAAACCAGCACGGCACCCACGGGGACCTCGCCCTCTTCCCAGGCACGTTGAGCCAGCGTTAGCGCGTGGCGCATCCAGTATTCATGATTGTGTTCAGGATTGGACAAGGGTTGATACTCCGGTCTAAAAGCGGGCGGCATTATACACACCCTCCAGAGAGAAGACTATTCGAGTTGCTGAAGTTCCCCTGACGGCGTGACGCGCCAGCGATGCTGACAAAAATAGAGCAGCGGATTGTCCTGTTTACTGTCACTGTAGCCGCTGTAAAGACGCAGCGGTGTACCGATGCGTTTCTCCAGTTGCACCACTTTTTCATGTCCCAGGCAACGCAGGGTGAGCACCCAACCGCCATAACCGCGAGCAATCTGTGTGGCGATAAGATTCACCCTGGGGAGCCATGGGGTATCAAAATAGACCAGCTCAACCAGCGTCTGCGGTGAACCGGTAATCAGCCAGATATCGGCATCGTTCGCATCGAGATAGCTGGTGAGACGCGCCTGAACGACAGGAAACGCGGCGACATGACCGCGAAACCAGTGTGCAAAATCCTGTTCGAGCTGTTTGAGTCGCGATTCACTGTGGCCAAACGTGCATCCCCACAGCAGCAGACTCATCGGCCATCGCGCTGCCCGGCCTTTCACCAGCAGCGCGATGCCAATCACGGGTAAGAGCGGTAATACGAGCAGTGCATTCAGAGGCTGACGCCGCAACAGGTAGCGCATAAACGTACCAAACATATCCTGCTGATGCAGCGTTCCATCCAGGTCGAAAAAGACAACGCGACGCTCGTAATTTGCCAAACCTTACTCCTCTGGATCGTTGAATCCTAACAGCCAGGTAAACAGGAACCCGGCTATCACCGCTACTAAATAGCCTAACAGATAGAGCATCACTTTTCCGGTCACGATGGTCAACGCCAGCGGTAAACCGGACAGTCCAAAAGTGATAACAGTGGCGACTTTCCAGTAGCTGATGAGTGCTCCACCTACCGCACCACCCAGACAGGCAGCGAGGAACGGTTTACCCAGCGGCAGCGTGACGCCAAAAATCAGCGGTTCACCAATGCCAAGCAAACCGACAGGAAGTGCGCCTTTAATCACTTTTTTCAGGCGCATATTGCGGGTTTTCATCAGCACAGCGATGGCCGCACCAACCTGCCCCACACCTGCCATAGAGAGGATAGGCAGAAGCGCGTTGTAACCGTGCGTCTGCACCAGCTCGACATGGATCGGCACCAGCCCCTGATGCAGACCGGTCAGCACTAATGGCAGGAAAGTGCCAGACAGCACCGCCCCGACTAACAGGCCGCCGCGATCGATAGCCAAAGACGCGCCATGGGCAATCGCTTCTGAGATCCAGCCGCCCAGTGGTTGCAGTGCAACAATCGCCACACTGCCGGTGATAAGTGTCGTCAGCAGTGGATTGAGGATAAGCTCAATTGATCCGGGCAAAAGAGCGCGCAATTTTTTCTCGATCCAGCACATCAGGATCACCACCAGCAGTACAGCAATCACCCCGCCGCGTCCCGGCTGAAGCGCCTCGCCAAACAGGGTTATCTGTGCCAGTTGTGGGCTGGATAAAATCCCTGCCATCACCCCGCCCATGGCCAGCGAGCCACCAAATACTTTAGCCGTGTTCACCCCGACCAGAATGTTCATGATGGCAAACACTGCGCTGCCGAAAATCCCGAGAATACCCAGCAGATTCGGATACTGAGTGGCAAAATCCCCAACAATATCCGGGCGCTTGAGGATGTTAATGATCCCGGTGATCAAACCAGAAGCAATGAACGCTGGGATCAACGGAATAAAGACGTTTGCCAGCTGGCGCAGCGCATCGCTCATTGGGGCTTTGTATTTGGCCTTTGCCTGCGCTTTGGTGCGTTCAGCATCCTCAATCGACACGCTTGCTCTGCTGCCCATCAGTGCGCGCATGGCATCGACCACCTGTGCCGCTTTCCCCGGCCCGACGATCAACTGGTGCTGTTGCCCCTGTTTCACGTAGCCGCTGACGCCGGAAAGCTGCTTCAGACGCGGCACATCAAGCTGATCATCGTTATGCACTTCGACCCGCACGCGCGTCATGCAGTTTTCCAGACGCTGAATATTCTCTTCCCCACCAATTCCTTGCAGGATATTGCTGGCGAGCGCTGCTGTTTTATCCATACACGCCTCTGTTAGTTTTCTAAAGCCGCCCGTAAGAAACCGTTATGCGCATTGAGTTTGGCTCTCGCGGCCTGAGCGTCCAGCCCGCTTAAGATCATCAGAATGGCCGGTTTAACATCGTGATCGGTCTGTTTGAGCACCGCTTCTGCCTCTTCACGCCCTGCGCCCGTCGCCTCCATCACCATGCGGCAGGCTCTGTCCACTAACTTGATGTTGGTCGCCTGCATATCCACCATCAGGTTCTGGTAAACCTTGCCGAACTTCACCATTGCACCGGTGGAGATCATATTGAGCACCAGCTTTTGCGCGGTCCCGGATTTCAGGCGCGTGGAGCCGGTCAGCGCTTCCGGCCCGACCACCGGAGAGATAGCTATAGCGGCCACCTGTGCAATCGGTGAGCCTGGATTACAGGAGATGGCGACCGTTGTGCAGCCGGTCTGGTTAGCGTATTCCAGCCCGCCAATGACGTACGGCGTGCGTCCGGATGCCGCCAGCCCGACCACCAGATCCTTCGCTGTCAGATTCAGCGCCTTCAGGTCTTCCTCACCCAGCTGTTTGTTATCTTCCGCCCCTTCAACGGCTTTCAGCAGCGCACCTGGACCACCGGCAATCAACCCGACCACCAGACCGTGTGGAACACCAAACGTTGGTGGGCATTCTGACGCATCCAGCACGCCAAGACGCCCGCTGGTTCCGGCCCCCATATAAATAATACGACCACCCGCCTTCAGTGCTTCCGCCGCGGCATCGACAGCTTTCGCCACCTCAGGTAATGTCTCTTTCACTGCCTGCGCCACCAGCGTATCCTGTTGATTAAAACGGTTAACCAGCTCAAGGGTGGAAAGTGCATCCAGATCCATGGTTTGCGGGTTACGCGTTTCTGAAACAAGTGAGCCAAGATTCATGTTTTGTACCTCAGGAATTTTTAATTCATAATAATCACACTATAATGGAATATAAAATTCATTCAGGCGAGCAAAATTCGTATTTGCGCAGATAATCACATTTTCGCCAGGAGAACCTATGAACTGTTTAATTCGTATTCGCCAGCGGTATGCAGGCTTTGCTCAAAGCGACAAAAAGCTGGCGGATTATCTGCTTTCTCAGCCCGATCGCGCCCGCCATCTCAGCTCGCAGCAGCTGGCGAGTGAAGCCGGTGTGAGTCAATCAAGCGTGGTGAAATTTGCCCAGAAGATTGGCTTTAAGGGCTTTCCCGCCCTCAAACTGGCGATTAGCGAAGCGCTGGTGAGTAACCCCAATCCGCAGTCGATGCCCGTACATAACCAGATCCGTGGTGATGACCCGATGCGTCTGGTTGGGGAAAAGCTGATTAAAGAGAATGTCGCGGCCATGCATGCGACGCTTGATGTGAACACGGAAGAGAAACTGCTGGAGAGCGTGGCGATGCTACGTGCAGCACGGCGTATCATTTTGACCGGAATTGGCGCATCCGGCCTGGTGGCACGTAATTTTGGCTGGAAGCTAACCAAAATCGGTTATAACGCCATTGTCGAGCAGGATATGCACGCCTTGCTGGCGACTGTACAGGCGATGGATCCTGACGATCTGCTGCTGGCAATCTCCTATTCCGGTGAGCGTCGTGAAATCAATATGGCGACCGACGAAGCCCTGCGTGTCGGCGGTAAAATTCTGGCAATCACCGGTTTTACCCCGAATGCCCTGCAACAGCGGGCAACGCGCTGTTTATATACCATTGCCGAAGAGCAGGCTACGCGCAGTGCGGCTATCTCGTCCACCAGTGCGCAAATGATGCTGACCGATCTGCTGTTTATGGCGCTGGTGCAGCAGGATCTGGAACACGCACCCGAGCGCATTCGCCACAGCGAAGAACTGGTAAAGAAACTGGTTTGACGCGTATAATGCCCGCCCAGTTTGTGTTGTTTCTGAGAATTTCCTGATGGCGCTGTTAATTACCAAAAAATGCATCAATTGCGATATGTGCGAACCCGAATGCCCGAACCAGGCGATTTCGATGGGCGACAGCATTTATGAAATTAACAGCGACCGCTGCACCGAATGCATCGGTCACTATGAGACGCCGACCTGTCAGAAAGTGTGCCCGATCCCCAATACTATCCTGAAAGATCCGGCACACGTCGAGAGCGAAGAGCAGCTATGGGATAAGTTTGTCCTGATGCATCATGCGGACAAACTTTAACTTTCGATGATCACCGTTGCGCTTGCATAGTGGCGTTCATCCGCGATCGTCACGTGCATGTGGTTCACGCCCAGCTTCTCAGCCAGCTTTTGCGCCTCGCCCCATAAACGCAGGCGCGGTTTACCCAGTTCGTCGTTAAACACTTCAAACTGGTTAAATGCCAGACCATTTCGAATACCCGTACCAAAGGCTTTGGCGGCCGCTTCTTTCACAGCAAAACGCTTGGCCAGAAAACGCACCGGCTGCTGATGCGCTTCCCAGATGGCCCATTCGTTATCGCTTAGCACACGCCTTGCCAGGCGATCGCCGCTACGGGCGATCACCGCTTCAATGCGGGCTATTTCAACGATATCCGTGCCTAAGCCCAGAATGGCCATTACTTGCGCGCTTCCAGCATCAGACGTTTCATCTCTGATACCGCCTCTTTCAGGCCACTCATCACTGCACGGCCAATAATCGCATGGCCGATATTCAGCTCATGCATTTCCGGCAGGGCGGCGATGGCCTTAACGTTGTGGTAGGTGAGGCCATGTCCAGCATTGACCTTCAGGCCCAGGCTTGCGGCATACGTAGCTGCTTTAGCGATACGCTCCAGCTCTTTGGCCTGCTCAGCATCGCTTTCAGCATCAGCATAACAACCGGTATGAATTTCGATATACGGTGCGCCCGCGTCGGCCGCCGCTTTGATCTGGGCGAAATCGGCGTCGATAAACAGAGAAACCAGGATGCCGGCATCGGCCAGACGTTTGCAGGCATCGCGCATTTTGTCGAGCTGCCCTGCAACATCCAGACCGCCTTCGGTCGTCACTTCCTGACGCTTTTCCGGTACCAGGCAGCAGAAATGGGGTTTAGTCTCGCAGGCAATCGCCAGCATCTCTTCCGTGACGGCCATCTCCAGATTCATACGGGTATCTAGCGTCTGACGCAGAATACGTACGTCGCGATCGGTGATATGGCGACGGTCTTCACGCAAATGAACGGTAATGCCGTCGGCGCCAGCCTGTTCGGCGATAAATGCCGCCTGAACCGGGTCAGGATAAGCCGTGCCGCGCGCATTACGCAGCGTGGCGATATGATCAATGTTGACGCCTAACAGTAATTCAGCCATGACAATCCTCGGTTTTCTTTTGGTTCTGTCTCTAACGTTTCGGCATAAACTGCCTGAATAATTCGCGGCTCTTTAAGGGCTTGCCGCCAAGATACGGCTTGAGGGCAATGCGGGTAAAGCGTTTTGCAGCGCGCAGTGTGTCCTGATCGGGAAACTCGCGCTCATACAGCGCCCGGAGATGACGACCGGTAAATGTGCTGTTATCGATTACGATGCTGGCAATAAAACCTTTTTCTTCCCGATAACGATAGGTCATCGTGTCCTCGACCTCGTCTCCGCTCCCCGCACAATGCAGAAAATCGACGCCATATCCCAGATGTCCCAGCAGCGCCAGTTCGAAACGACGCAGCGCAGGTTCGGGGGTACCGGTGGTACCCGCCAGCGCCTGAATACAGTGCAGATAATCGAAGAAAAGTTCAGAGAAGCGAGTCTCATGTTCAAGAACGCGCGAGATGAGTTCGTTGATATACAAACCGCTGTACAGCGTGATACCAGAAAGAGGAAGTGCCAGAGAGACGGCTTCGGCACTGCGCAGGGTTTTGACCTCCCCTCGCCCACCAAAACGAACCAGCAAGGGAGTGAAAGGCTGTAAGGCACCTTTCAGGTTAGAACGTTTGGAACGTGCGCCTTTCGCAACAAGGCGCACGCGGCCCGACTCTTCCGTGAAGACGTCCAGCATGAGGCTGGTTTCGCTCCAGGGACGACTATGCAGGACAAAGGCACGCTGCCATCCATCCATCATACTCGTCGTCTTGAGTTATTGGTCTTCGCCGTAACCGAGGCTGCGCAGAGCACGCTCATCATCGGCCCAGCCAGATTTCACTTTCACCCACAGTTCCAGGTGAACCGGGGCTTCGAACATCTCCTGCATGTCTTTGCGGGCTTCAATGCCGATGGTTTTGATCTTGGTACCTTTGTTGCCAATCACCATCTTCTTCTGCCCTTCACGCTCAACGAGGATCAGGCCATTGATATCGTAGCCGCCGCGTTCGTTGCTCTGGAAACGTTCGATTTCTACCGTCACGGAGTATGGCAGCTCAGCACCGAGGAAACGCATCAGCTTTTCACGGATGATTTCAGAGGCCATAAAGCGCTGGGAGCGATCGGTAACGTACTCTTCCGGGAAGTGATGGATCGCTTCCGGCAGATGCTTACGCACGATGCCCGCGATGGTATCCACATTCAGACCGGTCTCGGCAGACAACGGTACGATATCGAGGAAATTCATCTGACTACCGAGCCACTGCAGATGCGGCAGCAGGTCAGCCTTCTCTTGTACGTTGTCCACTTTGTTGACCGCGAGGATGACCGGTGTTTTACCGTCACGCAGTTTATTCAGCACCATTTCGTCGTCCGGCGTCCAGCGGGTGCCTTCAACAACGAAAATGACCAGCTCAACGTCGCCAATCGAGCTGCTCGCCGCCTTGTTCATCAGGCGGTTAATGGCGCGCTTCTCTTCCATGTGCAGGCCCGGAGTATCGACATAAATCGCCTGATACGCGCCTTCTGTATGGATACCCACGATGCGATGACGCGTGGTCTGCGCCTTACGTGAGGTAATAGAAATCTTCTGCCCGAGCAGATTATTCAGCAGCGTAGATTTGCCGACGTTCGGACGTCCGACGATGGCAATAAATCCGCAATAGGTTTTTTCTTCGCTCATTCCAGCTCCAGCATTTTCAACGCCTGTTCGGCGGCAGCCTGTTCAGCCTTACGACGGCTAGAACCTGTGCCCACCACCGGTTCACTCAGGCCACTGACCTGGCAATGGATGGTAAATTCCTGATCGTGCGCTTCGCCACGCACCTGCACCACCAGATAGGATGGCAGCGGGAGATGGCGACCCTGCAAATATTCCTGCAAGCGCGTTTTCGGATCTTTTTGTTTATCGCCCGGACTGATTTCGTCCAGACGGGTCTGATACCAGTTCAGGATCAGCTTTTCTACGGTCTGGATATCGCTGTCCAGGAACACGCCACCGATTAATGCTTCGACCGTATCGGCAAGAATAGATTCACGACGGAAGCCGCCGCTTTTCAGTTCACCCGGCCCAAGACGCAGACATTCGCCCAGTTCAAATTCGCGCGCGATTTCCGCAAGGGTATTGCCCCGAACCAGCGTGGCACGCATGCGGCTCATATCACCTTCATCCACACGCGGGAAACGATGATAAAGCGCATTCGCAATCACGAAACTTAAAATAGAGTCACCTAAAAATTCGAGGCGCTCATTATGTTTGCTGCTGGCACTGCGATGGGTTAATGCCTGTTGCAACAACTCCTGATGATGAAAAGTGTAGCCCAGCTTCCGTTGAAGCCGATTAATTACGATGGGGTTCATGCGATACCAATAAATGAATGCGTCAAAAATGCAGCACACGAAACCGACCTGAGAAAACCAACGCGGTTTCGTGTGCCGTGGCACCCTTGCAGGGCCAACCTTAAACTTCGGGGGAATATTCTATACACAACGACAGGGGATGTCGTTAGTTCGAAGAGATTTATCGCTGAAATAATTCACGCAGCCGCTAATTAAAGCGGCTACGCGTTCATTTAATGAGAATTAATGGATTCCGCCAATACGATTCAGGCGCACGCCGGTCGGCCATTCACCTTCCTGCTTCTCAAAACTCATCCAGATTGCGGTCGCTTTACCCACCAGATTCGCTTCAGGTACAAAGCCCCAGTAACGGCTGTCCGCAGAATTATCGCGGTTATCACCCATCATGAAGTAGTGTCCCGGAGGCACAATCCAGCTTGCCAGCTGCTGACCCGGTTGTTTGTAATACATACCCAGCTGATCCTGCGCAATCGGCACGGTCAGGATACGGTGCGTAACATCACCCAGCGTCTCTTTACGCTCAACCAGACGAATACCGTTCTCTTTGGTTTCACCTTTCGGTACCTGGAAGAACCCACTGGTCGCCTCGCCGCCGTTACGACGGGCAAAGGTCTGGACAAAATCACTTGGCTCAACGTTTGAGTAGGTGATTGGCAGCGCGTTCTCACACGCCGTACCGGAACTGCAGCCCGGCTGAACGGTAACTTCCTTCGCAACCGGATCGTAAGTGACCTTATCACCCGGCAGACCCACCGCACGCTTAATGTAGTCCAGGCGCGGATCTTCCGGATATTTGAACACCACGATGTCGCCACGTTTCGGATGACCCGTTTCAATCAGCGTTTTCTGGTAGATAGGATCTTTGATGCCGTAGGCAAACTTCTCGACCAGAATAAAATCACCAATCAGCAGCGTTGGCATCATTGAACCTGACGGGATCTGGAACGGTTCGTAAATAAACGAACGTACCACCAGCACAATCGCCAGCACCGGGAATACCGAGGCTCCTGTTTCCAGCCAGCCCGGTTTCGGGCCGACTTTCTTCAGCGTTTTCGCATCCAGCTGATCGCCTGTGGCTGCCTGAGCGGCAGCCTGACGTTCACGGCGTTTTGGGGCGAAGATAAACTTATCCAGACACCACAACAGACCGGTCACCAGGGTAGCAATGACCAGGATCAGGGCAAACATGTTCGCCATGCCAACTCCTTAGGGTTATTTGCTGTCTTTACCAACATGAAGGATGGCAAGGAATGCTTCCTGCGGCAGCTCGACGTTACCGACCTGCTTCATACGCTTCTTACCTTCTTTCTGTTTCTGCAGCAGCTTTTTCTTACGGCTGACGTCACCGCCATAGCATTTAGCCAGAACGTTTTTACGCAGCTGTTTTACGGTGGAACGCGCGATAATGTGGTTGCCGATGGCAGCCTGAATCGCGATATCAAACTGCTGACGCGGGATCAGGTCTTTCATCTTCTCAACCAGCTCACGGCCACGATATGGCGCGTTGTCGTTGTGGGTGATCAGCGCCAGCGCGTCCACGCGCTCACCGTTGATCAGCACGTCCACACGGACCATGTTGGAGGCCTGGAAGCGTTTGAAGTTGTAATCCAGTGACGCATAGCCACGAGAGGTTGACTTCAGACGGTCGAAGAAGTCGAGTACCACTTCCGCCATTGGGATTTCATAGGTCAGCGCCACCTGGTTACCGTGGTAAACCATGTTGGTCTGCACACCACGCTTCTCGATACACAGCGTAATGACGTTACCCAGGAACTCCTGCGGCAGCAGCATGTGACACTCAGCGATTGGCTCGCGCAGCTCGTGAATGTTGTTCAGCGGCGGAAGCTTGGACGGGCTGTCGACGTAGATAACCTCTTTCGAGGTGGTTTCAACTTCATAGACTACGGTCGGTGCAGTGGTGATCAGATCCAGATCGTATTCACGCTCCAGACGCTCCTGAATGATCTCCATGTGCAGCAGGCCGAGGAAGCCACAGCGGAAGCCGAAGCCCAACGCCGTGGAGCTCTCTGGCTCGTAGAACAGTGAGGCATCGTTCAGGCTAAGCTTACCGAGTGCATCGCGGAAGTTTTCGTAGTCGTCAGAGCTAACCGGGAACAGACCCGCGTAAACCTGCGGTTTCACCTTTTTAAAACCTGGCAGTGCTTTATCTGCCGGGTTACGTGCCCCCGTCAGGGTATCGCCTACTGGCGCGCCAAGGATGTCTTTGATTGCGCAGACCAACCAACCTACCTCGCCGCACTTCAGCTCGGTACGGTCAACCTGTTTTGGCGTGAAGATGCCCAGACGATCCGCATTGTAGACTTGCCCGGTACTCATTACCTTGATTTTGTCGCCTTTACGCATGGTGCCGTTTTTAATACGCACCAGGGAGACAACGCCAAGGTAGTTATCAAACCAGGAGTCGATGATCAGCGCCTGCAGCGGGCCATCCGGGTCACCTTCCGGAGCCGGAATATCACGAACCAGACGTTCCAGAACATCGGTCACGCCCACGCCCGTTTTAGCGGAGCAGCGTACCGCATCGGTCGCGTCGATGCCGACAATATCTTCAATCTCTTCCGCTACGCGCTCAGGATCGGCGGCTGGCAGGTCGATCTTATTCAGAACCGGCACAACTTCGAGATCCATTTCCATCGCGGTGTAGCAGTTTGCCAGGGTCTGGGCTTCTACGCCCTGCCCGGCATCCACCACCAGCAGCGCGCCTTCACAGGCTGCCAGCGAGCGTGATACTTCATAGGAGAAGTCAACGTGGCCTGGGGTGTCGATAAAGTTTAACTGATAGGTTTCACCATCAGCCGCTTTGTAATCCAGCGTGACGCTCTGCGCTTTAATGGTGATACCGCGTTCGCGTTCCAGGTCCATGGAGTCCAGAACCTGGGCTTCCATTTCACGATCAGACAGGCCACCGCAAATCTGGATAATACGGTCAGACAGCGTCGACTTACCGTGGTCAATGTGAGCAATGATCGAAAAGTTACGTATGTTCTTCATATAGTTAAATAATTATGCCTTACGAATTCCTGGAGGCCGCTGTTCTTAGCCTGACGTTTTTCAGTGCGAAAACGCAGCATTCTACACTACATCCTCGCTACCTGGAAATGCACTTAGAGACAGGTATAGCGTGAAGAAAGGACGTTTTCTGTTTTAGGACGTAAATAATGATAAAGCCCGATGGATCACCGGGCCTCAGAAGAGAGCGTTTCAACACGAAGCTGGTCTGGCGCCAGCCCAACGCTGAGAATGACAGGTTGCCACTCTTCGCGGGCAGCGAGCTTCGGAGAGAAACCTTTGGCCAACCAGAATCCTCCCACGCCACCTAATGCGGCACCGCACATGGCGGCTGCATCGGTGCCAAACAGCATCTGGAATATGCCGCCCATCACAAACAACCCTACCAGCGGGGAGAGATAAACCAGCATAGCCGAACTGAGCAGGCTACCTTCCGCAATACCCAGCTCGACCTTCTGTCCCGCCATCAACGGCTGTTCGCTTGGCACAGAAATCGTGTGCGACGTTTGTGGCCCGAGCTTATTTAGCACGCGACTGCCGCAGCCGGCTCTGGACGCGCAGCTATTACATGATGCTTTGACATCGCAGCTCACCAGCGCAATGCCGTTCTGCCACGATACAACCGTAGCCCACTCTTTAATCATTGTGCGGCCCTGAATTTTATGCTGTCAGAAATGCGTTTTGCCGTCTGCGGAGGTAACTCACCCACAATCGTGATCTCTGCGTTATCGCGTACCGTGGTGCTGACCGTACGACGTCCGGTACGAAGCATTTGTTCAGAACTGTTTGCCGTTGCGCGATTGATATTGACCGAGAAGCTGAATAATCCATCGGAATAAAGACGCGATTCAACGGGAGTCTCAATGGTTGGCAACTGACGACGGCTGCTTGAAACTTCGCTAAACCCTTGTGGGATCCAGGAAGGCACCCAGTTGAAATTAACAGAGTCACCCGCCGGAACAGAAAGCAGTGGCGGCAGACTGGCTTTAGCCAGATTCTGCATGCTGTTTCCAACCTGATTGTTCACATTGAAGGAGATAACGCGGAACTGTTCCAGCGTTTCACCATCACGGTCAAGCAGGTCTACACGCATCGGAAGTTTGGTTTCTGCGTCAATCCAGACGATATAGCTGTAGCGTGTTCCGTCCCGGGCAACAACGCGGATCACCTCACACAACCTGTCCGCAATGCGCGTACGCCCTACCGAAATAAAATCGTAGTAAGGGGCGAGCCGCTTGAAGTCGGTGTAAATAAGTGACGGCAGAGAATCAACGATATAGTCGCCATTCAGCGTGAAAGGCTCCAGACCAGGTTCGAAATAACTGATTTCGTTACCACGCTGAACAACTTCCCGACGCGGGCCATCCATCTGTAAAAGCTGGGCGAGCGGCTGGTTATCAAGACGGGCATGGCGATAGCGTAACGACTCGACACCCTGCTTATTGATGCTGATAAATGCCAACTCATAATTGAGTGACTGGCTAGCCTGATTCATTTGCTGCAACAACGCCCCGGATGAAACATCAGCCGAGGCGTTGGCAGAGAAGAACAAGCTACCCGCCATCAGAGACATGGCGAACCAAAGTTGCTTCATTACTGCGATTGCGTTCCTAAAGTTTGGTTTCCGGGCACCTGCACAGCAGCTTGCTGTGTTTGTGCCTGCTCAAACTGAAGCTGTTCAGAGTGCAGACGACGCTGCAACTCATAATCCTGCAACATCGCATTAATGCGACGGCGCTGCTCCTGAACCTGCTGTTGCTGACCGCCGCTGGCGGAGGCATCAGCCGGTACACCCAGGCTTACCGGGCTGGCTTTGCCCATCATCGGCAGTGTGTTAAACACTGGCGCTTCTGGCTGCTGATTAGTTTCAGACTGAGTATTATAGTGCTGGACGCCAACGATAACTGCAAGCGATACGCATGCAGCCACCCCCATTTGGGTGAGCTGGCTAGCCCACGGACGCACCTTTTGCCAGAACGGCATTTTCTGCCACTGGTGAGGTGCTGGTTGAGCTTCAGGAATCAGCGGAGTGGTCTGATGAACAGGCTCATTCTCAATGGCCGCCATCACGCGGGCTGAGATATCGAAATGGAGAACCTCGCCGGTGTCACCACGAAGAGTGTCACGGATGAGATGGTAACTCTCCCAGGTCTCTTGCATTTCGGGAGAATGAGACAGCTCGTTGAGCAGCTCACTATCCAGCGTTTCACCATCCATTAAAGCGGAAAGTTTTTCTTTCTGCATGCCTAATACCTTTTCCAGTATCCCGCTATCGTCAACGCCTGATAAGCGGTTGAACTTTATTATCAATAGCTTCTCGCGCACGGAAAATTCGTGAACGTACCGTACCGACCGGACAATCCATGATAGCGGCTATCTCTTCATAGCTCAGACCATCCAGCTCCCGTAACGTAATTGCCATGCGTAAATCTTCCGGGAGCGACTCGATCGTGCGAAAAACGATTTGTCTCAGTTCTTCTGACAACATTAAGTTCTCAGGGTTCGAAATTTCTTTCAATGCGCCGCCACTTTCGAAGTTTTCGGCGTCGATTGCGTCCACATCACTTGAAGGTGGACGACGTCCCTGAGCGACCAGATAATTCTTTGCCGTATTGACCGCAATACGGTACAGCCAGGTATAAAAAGCACTATCTCCCCGGAAAGAATCCAGCGCGCGATAGGCCTTGATAAAAGACTCTTGTACCACATCAGGTACATCACCTGACGGTACATAACGGGAAACCAGGCTCGCCACTTTATGCTGGTAGCGCACCACCAGTAAGTTAAAGGCTTTCTGATCTCCCTTCTGGACCCGTTCAACCAGGACCTGGTCCGTTAACTGCTCGCTCATCCGAGGTAATGTCTCCCCAAACCTAAATTCCACGCGTTATCGAAACGCCACTCTAAAATACCGCACTTTGAGCAAGCACCGAATTAGAGTGTCTGATCTTCAATAAGTTCCGTAACGCCTTTGTTTTTGTTCATCGCGCCGCAGACTGTTCATTTTCTCTCATTATAAGTCTGTTCACGATACGCACCACTTTCTGACAAGAAACATCTTTTTCCCGCCAGAAGAGTAACGCAACCCTGGCTTTATTTCACCACAAAATCTGACACTAACGATCTGCTTCGCAAAATAATTTCATTCATTTACCTCCTGTTTACGCCACCTTACGAGTTTAGTCATTGCAACAGACTTTAAAAAAAACGTGCGATATCTCGCATTCAGGTGCTATTCTGACCAAACACTGTTTAGTAAATTAAACAAAAATCATGAACACAACACCTGAACTTCATTGTGATGTACTGATCATCGGCAGCGGTGCTGCCGGTCTCTCTCTGGCGCTGCGTCTGGCCGAGCATCAGAACGTTATTGTTCTGAGTAAAGGGCCGATAAGTGAAGGTTCCACATTTTATGCCCAGGGCGGTATTGCCGCTGTATTTGACGAAACAGACAGCATTGCATCACACGTTGAAGATACGTTGATTGCCGGTGCCGGGATCGTGGATACGCACGCCGCAGAGTTTGTCGCCAGTAATGCCCGTCATTGCGTTCAATGGCTCATCGACCAGGGGGTATTATTTGATACCCAGGTTCAGCCCAATGGCGAAGAGAGCTATCACCTTACTCGTGAAGGCGGTCATAGTCACCGTCGCATCCTTCACGCCGCGGATGCCACGGGTAAAGAAGTTGAAACTACGCTGGTCAGTAAGGCTCTTAGTCATCCTAATATTCGGGTCCTTGAGCGGAGTAATGCCGTTGACCTGATTATTTCCGACAAAATTGGCCTGCCCGGCACGCGTCGCGTCGTGGGTGCCTGGGTCTGGAATCGTAATAAAGAGAAGGTTGAAACTTGTCAGGCGAAGGCTGTCGTACTGGCTACAGGTGGCGCCTCCAAGGTATATCAGTACACCACCAACCCGGACATAGCCTCCGGAGACGGTATTGCCATGGCCTGGCGCGCCGGTTGCCGCGTGGCGAACCTCGAATTTAACCAGTTTCACCCGACCGCATTGTTCCACCCTCAGGCACGCAACTTCCTGCTCACGGAAGCGCTGCGCGGAGAAGGTGCTTACCTGAAACGCCCTGACGGTTCACGCTTTATGCCGGACTTTGATGCCAGAGGTGAACTCGCGCCACGTGACATCGTTGCCCGCGCCATCGACCATGAAATGAAACGTCTTGGCGTGGACTGCATGTATCTCGATATCAGCCATAAGCCCGCAGAGTTCATTCGCCAGCACTTCCCGATGATTTACGAAAAGCTGCTGAATCTGGGCATTGATTTAACCCGCGATCCGGTGCCCATTGTACCTGCCGCCCACTATACCTGTGGTGGCGTAATGGTTGACGACCATGGACGTACGGATGTAGATGGCCTGTATGCTATCGGAGAGGTCAGCTATACCGGACTTCACGGCGCGAACCGTATGGCCTCTAACTCACTGCTTGAATGCCTGGTGTACGGCTGGTCTGCAGCGGAAGACATCACGAAACGCATGCCGTACGCCCGCGAGACAGAGCACCTGCCTGCCTGGGATGAAAGCCGTGTGGATAACCCGGATGAGTTGGTGGTGATCCAACATAACTGGCATGAGCTACGACTGTTTATGTGGGACTACGTGGGGATTGTACGCACGACCAAACGACTTGAGCGCGCGTTGCGCCGCATCACCATGCTCCAACAGGAAATTGATGAGTATTATGCCAATTTCCGCGTATCGAATAATTTGCTGGAGCTGCGCAATCTGGTTCAGGTCGCTGAACTGATTGTACGCTGCGCGATGATGCGTAAAGAGAGCCGCGGGCTGCACTATACCCTGGATTACCCGGATCAGCTTGCTGAATCCGGCCCGTCGATACTCTCACCGCAGGTTCACATAAACAGATAAAATGCCTGGGTCAGAGCGGTGTAATCTTCGGAATAACGCTGGTCTGGCCCACGGATCACCATTCTGTCATTAAAGCATTCACCTTCTTTTGGTGATAGCGCCAGCAGTACGCGGTGCGGCAGCCGTCCTTCCGTATCCGAAATATCGGTACGCAAACGTAGCGTCCAGCCAATCTCCTGGGCGATGCCGATGAATGTATTGCCCGTACTCTCAGGTAGGACGACACAGAAAAAACCCTCTTCGGAGATGAGCTCTGCCGCACTGGTGAGTAGCGCTTTATGGTTGAGGGAGCCGGTGTAACGCGCCTGTTCGCGCTCCGGTGAACCGCACTCAACGCCGGGCTCATAGTAGGGAGGGTTACTGACGATGAGATCGTAACGTGCGGTTTGTTCAGGCGCCCAAGCCAGCACATCTGCGCATTCCACTTTCATCCGTTCTGCCCAGGGAGATTCGGCCGCATTTTCACGCGCCTGCTCTGCGGCCTGCGCATCCAGTTCAACCGCATCAATCGTGACATGCTCTTCTGTACGTTGCGCCAGCATCAACGCCACCAGCCCGCTGCCGGTACCGATATCAAGAATACGCTTAACACCTGCGACAGGTGCCCAGGCTCCCAGTAAAATACCGTCTGTGCCGACTTTCATAGCACAGCGATCGTGAGCAACAAAAAATTGTTTAAATGTAAAACCATCGCGGCGCAGCTGCGCTTTGAGTTGAGACATGTCAGGGCAACCTTCTAAGTGAAACTGGAGTAGCATAGGGGAAAGCGAAGTGACCGAAAAGCGATATCCATACAAACAGATGAAGATTACAGCCGTAACGTCTATAATCAGCGCCCCACACAGAGGTAGAACATGACTGTAACGACTTTTTCCGAACTTGAACTCGATGAAAGCCTGCTCAATGCACTTGAGAGCAAAGGCTTTACACGCCCGACCGCCATTCAGGCAGCGGCCATTCCGCCTGCGCTTGAGGGCCGTGATGTGCTCGGTTCTGCGCCAACCGGCACGGGGAAGACAGCAGCCTATTTGCTGCCTGTGTTGCAGCATCTGCTCGATTTTCCACGTAAAAAATCTGGCCCGCCGCGTATTTTAATCCTGACGCCGACGCGCGAGCTGGCCATGCAGGTGGCCGATCACGCGCGTGAACTGGCGGCAAACACCCATCTTGATATCGCCACCATCACCGGCGGCGTTGCGTATATGAACCACGCCGAAGTGTTCAGCGAAAACCAGGACATCGTCGTTGCGACGACGGGCCGCCTGCTGCAGTACATTAAAGAAGAGAACTTCGACTGCCGCGCGGTTGAAACGCTGATCCTCGACGAAGCCGACCGTATGCTGGACATGGGCTTCGCACAGGATATTGAGCATATTGCGGGTGAAACGCGCTGGCGTAACCAGACGATGCTGTTCTCTGCCACCCTCGAAGGGGAAGCGATTAAAGACTTCGCAGAGCGTCTGCTGGAAGATCCGGTGGAAGTGTCAGCGACGCCGTCCACCCGTGAGCGTAAGAAGATCCACCAGTGGTACTACCGCGCGGACAACCTTGAGCACAAGGTCGAATTGCTCAAACACCTGCTGAAGCAGGAAGATGCGCTGCGCACAATCGTGTTTGTGCGTAAGCGCGAGCGCGTGCACGAGCTGGCAGAAATGCTGCGTAACGCCGGGATCAACAACTGCTATCTTGAAGGCGAGATGGCACAGATCAAACGTACCGAAGGCATTAAGCGCCTGACCGATGGCCGCGTTAACGTGCTGGTTGCCACAGACGTTGCCGCTCGCGGGATCGACATCCCTGACGTCAGCCACGTCATTAACTTCGATATGCCTCGCAGCGGCGATACCTATCTGCACCGTATTGGCCGTACCGGCCGCGCGGGCCGCAAAGGGATTGCTATCTCACTGGTCGAAGCGCATGACTACCTGCTGCTGCAGAAAATTGGCCGCTATGTTGACGAGCCGCTGAAAGCGCGCGTTATTGATGGCCTGCGCCCGACCACACGTGCGCCGAGTGAAAAAATGACGGGTAAACCGTCCAAGAAAGCGCTCGCGAAACGTGCTGAGAGAAAAGAGAAAGAAAAAGAGAAGCCACGCGTGAAGCAGCGTCACCGCGATACCAAAAACATTGGTAAGCGCCGTAAGCCAAGCGCTGCCGCGCAGGAAACGAAGACTGAAGAGTAATAAAAAGCCGGGGAAAATCCCCGGCTTTTTTATTCTGCCCCCACGGCTGAAACTATTACAGGCTTTCAGTAAAGGTACGAGCGATAACGTCGCGCTGTTGTTCTGGGGTCAGAGAGTTGAAGCGTACTGCATAGCCAGACACGCGAATGGTCAGCTGTGGGTATTTTTCAGGGTGCTCAACCGCATCCATCAGCGTTTCGCGACGCAGCACGTTAACGTTCAGGTGCTGACCACCTTCCACACGTACTTCCGGTTTCACTTCCATTGGGATTTTACGGTATTCAATTTCGCCCAGCTTGCTGACTGGAACAATTTCATCTTCAGCAAAACCGGCTTTCGCGACGACACAACGTGCTTCGTTTTTCTCGCTGTCCAGCAGCCAGAAAGAGTTGAGCAGATCGTCATTTGCAGCTTTAGTAATCTGGATACCTGTAATCATGTGTTGCCTCCCTTAGGCTACATTAACTGATGTCGGCCTCTTCAGGCCAATTGGTAAAACCAATGTTTCTTGTGTGTATATATATCATTCGCACCTTGGTGATTTATTGATTTAAATCAACAAAAACACCAACCATACAAAGAGTGTGGTTTGAATTTATTGTTTTAGATCAATTTTATCGCCTTACCAATTCAATTTCACATGCATACTTTCAAAATAAATTGAGGGACTTACGGTCAATTTCTGCCTGTGATTTTGCGCCCATGTATTTAACAGGTAAGCTAGACGCAGATTGAGATTCGCAGGAGAGCGAGATGACGACACCTTTAACCTGGCACGACGTGCTGGCCGAAGAAAAACAGCAGCCCTATTTTATTAATACTCTCAGCACCGTCGCGACGGAGCGGCAGTCTGGCCAGACGATTTATCCGCCACAGAAAGATGTTTTCAACGCCTTTCGCTATACCGAATTGAGCGATGTCAAAGTCGTTATCCTCGGACAGGATCCTTACCATGGCCCAGGGCAGGCGCACGGGCTGGCGTTCTCTGTACGCCCGGGCGTGGCTATCCCCCCTTCTCTGCTGAACATGTATAAAGAGCTTGAGGGAACGCTGCCTGGGTTTACCCGCCCTACTCACGGTTACCTGGAAAGCTGGGCGCGCCAGGGCGTGCTGTTATTGAATACGGTGCTTACCGTACGGGCGGGTCAGGCGCACTCACACGCAAGCCTGGGCTGGGAAACGTTTACTGACAAAGTCATCAGCCTGATCAACGAGCATCGTGAAGGCGTAGTGTTTTTACTTTGGGGTTCTCACGCACAGAAGAAAGGGGCGATTATCGATCGTCAGCGTCATCACGTGTTGAAAGCGCCGCACCCGTCACCGCTGTCTGCACATCGCGGCTTCTTTGGCAGTAATCATTTTGTTCTGGCGAACGAATGGCTGGAAAAACGTGGCGAAACGCCAATTGACTGGATACCTGTGTTACCGGCAGAAAGCGAGTAGTATTTAATGTGCCGGGTCTAACCCGGCACATTAAGAGGCTTATGCCTTATTCTGACGCCACCACTCGGCCAGCAGTACGCCGGTCGCAACGGATACGTTCAGACTTTCCACATTACCTGTTCCGTCGATAGAGACGCTCAGATCTGCACTGGAGAGCGCCGCGTCAGACAGACCATCGCGCTCCTGACCCAGCACCAGCACCATTTTACGCGGCAGCGTCGCTTTAAACAGCGGCGTACCAGCATGGCTCGAGGTCGTCACGATGGAATAGCCCGCTTTACGGAACTGCTCAATAGCATCCAGAACGCTATCACCGGTGATCGGCTGAACGTGCTCAGCACCACCTTCTGCAGTACGGATCGCCGCACCTGATTCCAGCAGTGCAGCATCCTGCAACAGCACGCCTTTCACGCCGAAGTGCGCGCAGCTACGCATCATCGCACCCAGGTTATGCGGGTTGCCCACATCTTCCAGCGCCAGAACACAGTCATCGGCCTCTGCCTGGCTGACCCATTGCTGAACGGTGGTGCCATTACGTTTTTTGATCAGGAAGCAAACACCACCGTGGTGTTCGGTACCGGACGCTTTGGTCAGCTCGGCATCATCTACCACGTGATAGGCTTTACGGTTCGCGGCCATCCAGCGCAGCGCTTCTTTAAAGCGTGGAGTCACGCTCTGGATAAACCAGGCGCGGACGATGCACTCAGGACGGCTCTGGAACAGCGCCTGGCAGGCGTTCTCGCCATACACGCGAGTCTCTTCAGCCCGCTGACGACGCAGCACTTCCGGGTCGATAAAGCTTTTACCGCTGATACCACCGTGATCGGCTTTTTCTGGCGTCTCATCGCCAGGCGCGCGAGAAACGGTACGCCACGGGGATGAGTTATCACGTGAGAAGTCATCGCGTGGACGGTCATCGCGTTTGCGATCGTCACGCTTACGGTCATCACGTTTGCGGTCATCACCGCGGTTATTTCTGTCATCGCGGGCGGGGCGACGGCCACCGTCTGCACGAGAAGACGCCGGACGCCCGCCACCTTTTCCGGTACGCGGATTTTGGGTGCGTTTATCAGAGTCATCATCACTGCGGACATACATCACTTTGACCTTGCCGCTTTTGTTTTTCATTTCGTCGTTCATGCTTTTCTCCACCAGCGCTGCGCGAAGCGCGCAGATTACCCGATGTGCCAGCGCATAGCCATAATTTCGTACAAAAGCCTGTGACTATTGTTCTCATTGAATAAAACGCATTGTTGTTTCAAACAGGCTCATTGATAATATGTAACATATTAGAAACATTATCGGCGTTTGCCGCTGTCCCACGGCTCTATCAGAGGTTAGTTATGAATACCGTATGTGCCAACTGTCAGGCTCTCAATCGCATTCCGGACGATCGGATTGAAGATGGTGCGAAATGCGGGCGTTGTGGTCATGAATTGTTTGATGGCGATGTCATTAACGCAACGGGTGCTACGCTGGACAAACTCCTCAAGGATGATCTTCCCGTAGTGGTCGACTTCTGGGCGCCATGGTGCGGCCCATGCCGTAGCTTCGCGCCGATCTTCGAAGATGTGGCAGAAGAGCGCAACGGGAAAATGCGGTTCGTTAAGGTCAATACCGAAGCGGAACCCGAACTGAGCGCACGTTTTCGTATTCGCAGCATCCCGACCATTATGATTTTCAAAAAGGGTGAAGTGATCGATATGCTCAACGGTGCGGTTCCAAAAGCACCTTTTGAAAGCTGGTTAAACGAGTCGCTGTAACATTCATGGGGCACATCTTGTGCCCCGTTCCCGCCTCTGCGAAAATAGGGTTTTTCCTGCATTTCGCCCATGACTGATAACGCTGTCCTTCAATTACGTGCCGAACGCCTTGCTCGCTCAACGCGTCCCTTTCTTGCCCGTGGCAATCGAATCCGTCGTTGCCAGCGATGCCTGCTGCCACTAAAGGTTTGCCTGTGCGAGACGCTGGCCCCGAGTACAGCGGAGAGTCGTTTTTGTCTGGTAATGTTCGATACCGAGCCGATGAAACCCAGTAATACGGGTCGCCTGATTGCCGACATTCTGCCTGATACCACTGCGTTTCAGTGGTCGCGCACGGAGCCACCACAGGCCCTGCTCGACGCAGTGACAAACCCGGACTATCAGCCCATGGTCGTTTTCCCGGCCTCTTATGCAGGGGCCGATCGTCAGGTGCTTTCGGCTCCACCATCAGGTAAACCACCCCTGTTTATTATGCTGGATGGCACCTGGACCGAAGCACGAAAAATGTTTCGTAAAAGCCCTTATCTTGACGCACTGCCGGTGATTTCTGTCGACCTTTCCCGGGTCTCCGCCTACCGCCTGCGTGAAGCGCATGCCGACGGGCAATACTGCACTGCCGAAGTGGCCATTGCGCTTCTGGATTTAGCAGGCGATACCGCAGCGGCAGGCGCCCTGGGCAACCATTTCTCCCGCTTTCGCGAGCGCTATCTGGCGGGAAAAACCGTTCATAAGGGCAGTGTCACAGCAACAGAGACAGAAAGCGTTTAAAATCATCAGGTCGCTTGCATTCACAGGAGGCCTGCATGAGCCAGAGAGGGTTAGAAGCGCTATTACGTCCTAAATCCATTGCCGTTATCGGCGCCTCAATGAAACCGGATCGTGCAGGCTATCTGATGATGCGTAACCTGCTGGCCGGAGGGTTTAATGGCCCTGTTATGCCTGTTACACCTGCCTACAAGGCTGTTCAGGGGGTACTTGCCTGGCCAGATGTCCAGAGCCTGCCTTTCGTACCCGATCTTGCCGTACTGTGTACCAATGCAAAACGAAATCCGGAACTGCTGGAATCACTCGGTAAAAAAGGGTGTAAAACCTGCATTATTCTCTCGTCTCCACCTGAACAACAGCCCGAGCTGCTGGCATGCGCCAGTCGTTATCAAATGCGCATCCTTGGGCCAAACAGTCTTGGCCTGCTCGCCCCCTGGCAGGGTCTGAATGCCAGTTTCTCCCCTGTACCAATCCGTAAAGGTAAACTCGCGTTTATCTCGCAATCAGCAGCGGTATCGAACACCATCCTCGACTGGGCTCAGCAGCGTGAAATGGGATTCTCCTACTTCATTGCCCTGGGTGACAGCCTGGATATTGACGTTGATGAGCTCCTTGATTTTCTGGCTCGCGACAGTAAAACCAGCGCAATCCTGCTTTACCTCGAGCACCTCAGCGATGCCCGTCGTTTTGTATCGGCTTCACGAAGCGCCTCGCGCAATAAACCGATCCTGGTGATCAAAAGTGGGCGTAGCCCTGCAGCCCAGCGACTTCTGCAGTCGCATTCCGGTATGGATCCTGCCTGGGACGCCGCCATTCAGCGTGCCGGTTTGCTGCGGGTACAGGATACACACGAGCTTTTTTCCGCCGTCGAGACGCTAAGCCATATGCGCCCATTGCGCGGTGAGAAGTTAATGATTGTCAGTAACGGCGCCGCCCCTGCCGCACTCGCGCTGGATGAACTGTGGCGGCGCTTCGGTAAGCTGGCAACGCTGGGTGAAGAGACGCTGCAACGTCTGAGAGAAGCTCTCCCGACAAGTGTGACGCCAGACAACCCGCTTGACTTACGCGATGACGCCAGCAGCGATCGCTATATCAAGGCCATCTCGATTTTGCTGGATAGCCAGGATTTCGACGCGCTGATGATTATCCACTCCCCCAGCGCGGCCGCTCCAGGTAGTGAAAGTGCGCGGGCACTCATTGATACCGTGCGCAATCATCCACGTGGAAAATATGTCACTTTGCTGACCAACTGGTGCGGTGAGTTTTCTTCGCAGGAGGCGCGACGCTTGTTCAGTGAAGCCGGACTGCCAACCTACCGTACTCCGGAAGGCACTATCACTGCATTTATGCATATGGTCGAGTATCGCCGTAACCAGAAACAGTTACGCGAAACCCCAGCGTTACCCGGTAATCTGACGGCGAACACCGTCGACGTTCACCGTCTTTTACAACAGGCTATCGAAGAGGGTGCGACAACGCTTGATACGCATGAAGTTCAGCCCATTCTCGGCAGTTACGGAATGCAAACCCTGCCCACCTGGATTGCCAGCGACAGCGCTGAGGCTGTGCATATTGCCGAACAAATTGGCTACCCGGTTGCCCTTAAGTTGCGTTCACCGGATATCCCACATAAGTCTGATATTCAGGGGGTGATGTTATACCTGCGTACGGCAACGGAGGTTCAGCAAGCAGCAGATGCCATTTTTGATCGGGTCAAAATGGCCTGGCCGCAGGCAAGGATCCACGGGTTGCTGGTGCAAAGCATGGCTAACCGCGCAGGTGCTCAGGAGCTGCGGGTGGTGGTTGAACATGATCCCGTGTTTGGCCCGCTCATTATGCTGGGAGAAGGCGGCGTTGAGTGGCGGCCTGAAGAACAAGCCGTTGTAGCGTTACCGCCGCTGAACATGAATCTGGCGCGTTATTTGATCATCCAGGCGATTAAAAGCAAAAAGATCCGCGGCCGGAGCGCGCTGCGTCCACTTGATATTGCCGGGCTAAGTCAGTTCCTGGTGCAGGTATCTAACCTGATTGTGGATTGTGCCGAGATCCAGCGGCTGGATATCCACCCACTTCTCGCCTCCGGTAATGAATTTACCGCGCTGGACGTGACGCTGGATATCGCGCCCTTTGAAGGCGACAGAGAGAGCCGTCTGGCGATCCGTCCTTACCCGCTGCAACTGGAAGAGTGGGTAGAGATGAAGAATGGGGAACGCGCCTTATTCCGCCCTATTCTGCCGGAAGATGAACCTCAGCTGCGGGCCTTTATCTCTCAGGTCACGAAAGAGGATCTTTACTATCGCTATTTTAGTGAAATCAACGAATTTACCCACGATGATTTAGCCAATATGACCCAGATCGACTACGATCGAGAAATGGCTTTTGTCGCCGTTCGTCGTTCCGATAAAGGCGATGAGATCCTTGGCGTGACGCGTGCTATTTCTGACCCGGATAATGTTGATGCGGAGTTTGCCGTGCTGGTGCGCTCCGATCTAAAAGGCCTGGGTCTGGGGAGACGACTGCTGGAAAAACTCATCAGTTATACGCGAGATCACGGATTGTTACGCCTGAATGGCATTACTATGCCTAACAATCGCGGTATGGTGACCCTGGCGCGAAAACTTGGATTTGATGTTGATATTCAACTGGACGAAGGTATTGTTGCCTTGTCCCTCAACCTGACATCAGCAGATAAACACAAGTAAGCTACTGGAAATGTTACCCACTTTGGACGGGACTGGTGGTATCATTGTCCGCTTATGTTGTTTGCATGGTACAGACAACCCTTCAATGAACAGAGAAGAAACGCACTGTGATGTTGTCAAAATTTAAGCGTAATAAACATCAACAACACCTTGCTCAACTACCGAAGATTTCTCAGTCAGTTGATGATGTAGAGTTCTTTTACGCTCCCGCTCATTTTCGGGAGACGCTTCTTGAAAAGATTGCCAGCGCCACGCGACGCATTTGCATTGTGGCACTGTATCTGGAACAAGACGAAGGCGGGCGCGGGATCCTGAACGCGCTCTATGAAGCCAAACGTCAACGTCCTGAACTCGATGTTCGCGTGCTGGTTGACTGGCATCGCGCTCAGCGCGGTCGTATTGGCGCTGCCGCTTCAAACACCAATGCTGACTGGTATTGCCGCATGGCGCAGGAGAATCCTGGCGTCGATGTTCCTGTTTATGGCGTGCCTGTTAATACTCGTGAAGCGCTCGGCGTCCTTCATTTCAAGGGTTTCATCATTGATGACAGCGTACTATACAGTGGTGCTAGTCTGAATGATGTTTACCTCCATCAGCTCGATAAGTATCGCTACGACCGCTACCATCTGATTCGTAATCCTCAGATGGCCGATATCATGTTTAATTGGGTTGATAAAAATCTGGTTCATGGCCGTGGTGTAAATCGCCTTGACGATCCAGAGCGCCCTAAAAGCCCGGAAATCAAAAATGATGTTCGTGCATTCCGCCAGGAACTGCGCGATGCGGTCTATCATTTCCAGGGCGATGCAAACAACGAAGAGTTATCCGTTACCCCGCTGGTAGGTCTCGGCAAATCAAGCCTGCTAAATAAAACGATCTTCCATCTGATGCCGTGTGCAGAGCAGAAACTCACCATCTGTACACCGTACTTCAACCTTCCTGCCGTGCTGGTGCGTAACATCATTCAGCTGCTGCGCGATGGTAAAAAAGTGGAAATCATCGTTGGGGATAAAACGGCTAACGACTTCTTTATTCCTGAAGATCAGCCGTTCAAAATTATCGGTGCGCTACCTTACCTCTATGAGATTAACCTGCGCCGTTTCCTGAGTCGTTTACAGTATTACGTAAACACTGACCAGCTGGTTGTGCGTCTGTGGAAAGATGAAGACAACACTTACCATCTCAAAGGTATGTGGGTCGACGATGAGTGGATGCTACTGACCGGTAACAACCTGAACCCGCGCGCGTGGCGACTGGATCTGGAAAACGCTATCCTGATCCATGACCCACAGCATGAGTTAGCCGCAAAACGTGAGCGTGAGCTGGAGCTGATTCGCACACATACCACTGTGGTTAATCATTACCGCGAACTGCAGAGCATTGCCGATTATCCGGTGAAGGTCCGCAAACTTATCCGCCGTTTACGTCGTATCCGTATCGACCGACTTATCAGCCGTATTCTGTAATGCCACAGCCCTGTCTTCGACGGGGCTTTTTTATGGAGTTCTTGATGCGCATCCCTCTCCTGCTAACTACTCTCGCCCTCACCGGCTGTAGCCATATGGCAAACGATAGCTGGTCCGGTCAGGATAAAGCCCAACATTTTCTCGCTTCCGCGATGTTGTCCGCAGCTGGTAATGAATATGCGCAGCATCAGGGATACAGCCGGGATCGTAGCGCGGCGATAGGGTTGATGTTCTCTGTCGGTCTTGGGGCATCTAAAGAATTGTGGGATAGCCGCCCCGCAGGGAGCGGCTGGAGCTGGAAAGATTTTGCCTGGGATGTCGCCGGCGCAACGACTGGCTATGCTGTGTGGCAAATGGCGCACTATTAAAGCCGGATGCCTTTCCCTTTGCGATGAAGCATCAGGGATACGATAAATGCCAGCGCCCCCATTGCAGTGACGTACCAGAAGAATGTCGTTTCACTTCCCCATGATTTAAGAGACAACGCAACATACTCAGCCGATCCGCCAAACAACGCATTGGCTACCGCATAAGAGAGCCCGACTCCTAAAGCACGTACCTGCGCCGGGAACATTTCGGCTTTCAGTATCCCACTGATCGAGGTATAGAAACTGACAATCACCATCGCCAGCATAACCAGCGCAAATGCTGCATACGGCGAAGTCACATGCTGAAGAGCAGTCAGAATAGGTACGGTACATAACGCCGACAGCCCGCCAAAAATCAGCATCGACGTCCGTCGGCCAATTTTATCCGAGAGCGCACCGATAATGGGTTGTATGAGCATAAAGACAAACAGCGCCACGGTCATGACGACACTGGCGACGTTTGCGTGCATTCCGGTAGTGTTCACCAGGTACTTTTGCATATAGGTGGTGAAAGTATAGAAACTGAGAGAGCCACCGGCAGTGAAGCCCAGCACCATCAGGAAAGCTTTGCGGTTACGCCATAACCCTTTGAAGGTTCCCGCCTCCTTCAGCGTTCTGACCTCTTTCTGAGAGGTTTCATCCAACTGACGGCGTAGCCAAAGTGCGACAATCGCCAGTACTGCGCCCATTGCGAAAGGAATTCGCCATCCCCAGGCGTGGAGTTGTTCGTCCGTCAGAATCTGCTGCAGGATAACCACCACAAGAATGGCCAGCAACTGACCGCCAATAAGCGTGACATACTGGAAGGAGGCGTAAAAACCTTTACGACCTTCCAGAGCAATCTCACTCATGTAGGTCGCACTCGTGCCGTATTCGCCCCCCACCGATAACCCCTGGAATAAACGGGCCAGCAAAAGTAGCGCGGGAGCCCAGGTTCCAATGGATTCATATCCTGGCAGGCAGGCGATCACCAGAGAGCCAAAGCACATCATACAAACCGAGATCAGCATAGAAGCCTTACGCCCGCGACGATCCGCAATACGGCCGAACAACCAGCCCCCGATCGGTCGCATCAGGAATCCTGCAGCAAATACCCCTGCTGTTTGTAGAAGTTGCGTCGTGGTGTTGCCGGAGGGAAAGAAAATATGTGCGAAGTAGAGTGAACAGAATGAGTAGACGTAAAAGTCGAACCATTCAACCAGATTCCCTGAAGAGGCGCTGACGATTGCCCATACCCTTCTTCGGGTATCACTGTTAGCCAGCGTCCCGTTTGATGTAATGCTTTCTGTCATTGTGATTATGCTCCTGCCATAAACTGCGGCGTATTGAGTCAGTACACTCAATTACCTCGTAAATGAAATGTTATAATTTTGTTATAATTAACATTGAGACAACGATCACACATTCCATTAGCAGGGTAAGGGATTAAGAGAAAGGCCAAGCTGGGAAAAGACAAAGAAAAAAACCCCGTACCTTACGGTACGGGGTTCTTCCTGATTGATGCCTGGCAGTTCCCTACTCTCACATGGGGAGACCCCACACTACCATCGGCGCTACGGCGTTTCACTTCTGAGTTCGGCATGGGGTCAGGTGGGACCACCGCGCTAAAGCCGCCAGGCAAATT